>NZ_BSOS01000071.1 GCF_030160635.1 Acidocella aquatica
GAGCATTTCCAGGACAACCGAAGCCGAGCCACACAAATGATCGCAGCGGTTTAATGAATCGCCCTGTTGCCAGCTCGGACAGATTGTTCACATGCATTCTCCCTGTTACCGAGATCATACGGCCGGTTCCATACGGCAGGCATAGCCTTGCCAGCTTATCAGGACCATAGCCTAGCCCTGCGGGAATCGCATCGCCATGATCACCAGCAACTTCGATCAACTGACGCCATTAGTCTGCAGCAGCAGAGCGCGATGTTTGGCCAGCCTGCAGGATGGAGGTGCGATCCATCGTCCAGACAGTGTTTTGTGGCGCTCCTGTATTTATGATCTACGCCAAGATATCATGCGCCACTGTATTTTATCGGTGAAAGCGGGGGGAGGAGGCATGAGCTACGCCACACTAACGGTGCATCTGCAAATCGGCCGTCCAAATGATAACGTGCTGGCCGTAACCCAAGCGCTTGCAAAAACGCATCAGGCGGCCGTGATTGGTATCGCCGCGACGGATAGATCCGAAAATTTTACCAATGAAGAATACTATCTCGTTAGTGCATCGTTGGAAAAGGGCTTTGCTAAGTGGCAGTCCCACCTCGCTGCCGCCGAAGCGGAATTCCATGCGGCGTTGCAGGGCCTAGCGGAGATTGAATGGCGGCCGGTCAGCGTAGGACCGACCATTACCGAATCTCTGATCCAGGAGGCGAGAGGGACGGATCTGCTGATCGTATGCGCGGATCAACCGATCAATCCGCCTTACCAAATCCAACCATTCGATCTGGGTGAACTTGTTGTGCATTCGGGGCGCCCCGTTCTGGCGGTTCCAAAAGCGACGATTACATCCCCAAAATTCGACCGTGGCATAATTTACTGGAAGGACACGCTAGAAACGCGGCGGGCAGTTGCAGATGCGCTGCCGCTACTGAAAAGCGCTTCCATCGTCTCGTTGGTTCAAGTTATTGAGCAAGACCGAATGACGGCGGAGTCGGCGCGGATGGAGGCGGTAATGGCTTGGCTGGGACGGCATGGCGTAAAGGTGAACCTAATGGTTGTGGAAGCAGCAACCAGCGACGCTGACGTGCTCCGTACGGTAACGAGTGAGGAGAAGCCCGACTTCGGCGTGGCGGGTCTATATAGTCATAACCGTCTGCGCGAGCGGATATTCGGCGGCGTTAGCCGCGACCTGCTGCGGCAGGTTAATCGGTGCGTTCTGCTGTCACATTGAGGCGACGAGAACTTCTATTAATCAGTACGTAGATATCCCGACATATTTTACTTGACACCACGGGTCGGGTTGGATTCTTTT
>NZ_BSOS01000072.1 GCF_030160635.1 Acidocella aquatica
CAATAATCAGAAGATCAGAGGCAGAGTGCGCAAAACCCTACAAGGTGGGACTCAGCTGACGGTTACCCACGAAATGGCTCTGGACTTATAACAACGAGCGACCGAATATGGGTATCGGCGGGATTACACCTGCCCAGAAACTGAAACTCGCCGCGTGAATTCTACCATTAAGCCCCGTTAAAAACGGGGGGATTACCGAAGGTCGGGCGGTCATTCAGGACGCCAGCCTGGTTTTTGCCTTGCAGGCTAAAAAACCATGTCTCGGCGGCTTTGGCCGCCAGATCCTGGATCTCCTGCTTGGTGCTGAACTGGCGCTGCTTGTTACCGACAGACGCCCGCGCCTGCCAGAAGCGGCTATTGCCGCGCTGATAAATCTGGACCTTTCCGCCCAGCAACTCGATGGTCGGCATGACGCCCCCCTTGGCACATATTGCGCTGCGGTTGAGGATCTAGTCAGGCGACGACCATAGCCCATCAGGTTTGAAATTTCGAGTTAAATTACCCTAACACTGCCCTAGGGCGTCAGAACGCCAAAAGCCACCTTGCGGTGGCTTTAAGCTATTGATTTAGTTTGATTTACTGGTTGCGGGACCTGGATTTGAACCAGGGACCTTCAGGTTATGAGCCTGACGAGCTACCGGGCTGC
>NZ_BSOS01000073.1 GCF_030160635.1 Acidocella aquatica
GCCCAGAAACTGAAACTCGCCGCGTGAATTCTACCATTAAGCCCCGTTAAAAACGGGGGGATTACCGGAACCTACAAAGCCGAACGCTGACCTCAGCTTCTGTCTTGTGCCTAAAAGACAAAAAAAAGCGGTGCTCGCAAGCACCGCCAAGTTTAGGGAGGAAACGTATCTACGAGTGAGAACAGCTATAAACTCGTACAGTTACGGTTTGGTTTAAAATTCCAAACCGCAACCCTATCGAAAGTGTGGAAGCCAAAAAATTATACCGTGCGCTGGGATTTTTCCTTCGCGGCGGAGGCTTTGATCGCTTCGCGGGCGCGGCCCCATTGTTCGTCGGTCAGCTTGGAGAGGCCGGCGAAGGTGCTGGGGGCGGCGAGATGGTGGCCGCCGTCGATGCCTATGGTCTGGCCGGTGATGTAGTCGCAGCCGTCGGCCTGCAGAAAGATCATGAGGTTTTGCAGCTCGGGCATCTCACCAAAACGGCGCATCGGCACTTCCTCCGCCGAGCTGGCGCCGATTGAGGCTTCGGGGATGGGGCTGAGTTTTTCCCACGCGCCCTCGGTCGGGAACGGGCCAGGGGCGACCGCGTTGAGGCGGATGCCGTAGGGGCCCCATTCCACGGCGAGCGACATGGTCATGGCATGCAAAGCGGTTTTGGCCATGGCGGAGGGCACGACGTAGGCCGAGCCGGTCCATACCCAGGTGACGAGGTTGCTGACGATGGAGCCGCGCTGGCCCGCCGCGATCCAGCGTTTGCCGACCTCCAGCGTGGCGTAGAAATTGCCGTCCATGACCGTGGAGCGGATGGCCTCGTAGCCGCGCGGGGTGAGGTCTTTGGTCGGGGAGATGAAGTTGGCGGCGGCGTTGTTGACCAGGCCGGTCAGCGCGCCATCCTGCCAGATGCGCTCGGCCATGGCGGCGATGGAGTCCGGCTCACGCAGGTTGCAGCCGATGCCGATGACCTTGCCGCCGGTCTCGGCGCTGATCTCGGCCGCGGTTTCAGCGAGAATGCCTTCGCGCCGGCCGCAAATGTAGACGGTGGCGCCGTGCTGGGCGAAGCCGCGGGTGATCTCGCGGCCGAGGCCGGTGCCGCCGCCGGAGACGAGGATGCGCTTGGCCGAAAGGACATCGCTGCGAAACGGTGAAACCATGTTTGTCTTTCCTTTATTCTTTGGCTTTGGCGGGTTTGGTGAGCTTGCCCGCGAACATTTGTCTGGCGATGATTGTCTTCATGATCTCGATTGAGCCACCGGCGATTTTGACAATGCGCGCGTCGGCATAGGCACGGGTGATCGGGTATTCCCACATATAGCCCCAGCCGCCGAAAAGTTGCAGGCATTTATCCACGGCTTCGCAATGTAATTCACAGACGAACATTTTTGCCATGGCGGCGTCGACCGAGTCCAGCTTGCCCTGCATGAACAGCTCGATACATTTGTCGGTATAGACGCGGGCAACGGTGGCCTTGGTCTGCAAATCCGCCAGCACGAACTGGGTGTTCTGGAAATCAGCGATGGTCTGGCCGAATGCCTTGCGCTCCGAGGTGTAGTCAACCGTCCACTGGATCACCGTTTCAGTCACCGTGGCGGAGCGGATGGCCTGGGCCAGACGCTCCTGCGCGAGTTTGGTCATCATCTGCTGAAAGCCCTTGCCCTCCTGGCCCAGCATGTTGGTGGCGGGGATGCGGACGTTGTCGAAGAACAGCTCCGAGGTGTCCTGTGCCTTCATGCCCAGCTTGTTGAGGTTGCGGCCACGGTGGAAGCCTTCGCGGTCGCCCTCGACCAGGAAGAGGGTGACGCCGTGTGCCCCGGCGGCGCTGTCGGTCTTGGTGGCGAGCACCAGGATGTCGCACATCTGGCCATTGGAGATGAAGACTTTCTGGCCGTTGATGATGAAATCATCGCCGTCGCGGGTGGCCTTGGTGCGGATGGCCTTCAGGTCAGACCCGGCGTGCGGTTCGGTCATACCCAGCGAGCCGATGGCCTCGCCGCTGACCATTTTGGGCAGCCACTTGCGCTTTTGTTCATCCGTGCCGAAGGAGAGGATGTAGGTGGCCACAAGGTCTGTATGAATCAGGAAACCGGGGCCTGATGCGCCCACGCGCCAGAGTTCCTCGAACACCACGACGTCGAAGAGATAATCCAGGCCGAGCCCGCCGTATTCCTCCGGCACTGTGCAGCACAGCAGGCCCTCGGCGCCGGCCTTCAGCCAGAGTTCGCGCGGGACGATGCCATCCTCCTCCCATTGCGCGTGGAAGGGCACGATTTCGCGTTCGATGAAGCGGCGGACCGATTCGCGGAATATGTTGTGCTCTTCGCGGAATAAGGTACGCTCAATCATCGAAACTCTCCTCCATAAGATGAAGAGGCCCCGAGGGGACCTCCGATTGCCCTCTTGTTATCGGCGGGAGCGGCCGGCCGACCCACACAAAAGTTCGGTCCGCGCGACTTATTGTCGGCCGATATGGACGAGGCTTAACGTGGCTGGGGGAAATAAACTTGATGAGCATTGCCGGGCGCTCGGTTGAGCCGATTGATCTATACGACGAGCCTGGGCTGGTGCGGCGGCTGAATGCGTATCTTGCCGCGGCGCTGGGGCGGCCGGTCGAGATTGGCGGCCTGAAGCGTTTTGCCGTGGGGTTCTCCTGGATCACCTACGGGTTCTCGATTCCCGCACCCGGCATCGCAGGAGCAACGGGGCTGATCCTGCGGCTTGGGCCCGCACTCGGGTTGTTCGCACCCTATAGCGCGGCGCCGCAGTATCTGTCGCTGAAGGCGCTGGAGGGGCATGATGTGCCAGCGCCGCGCGCGTATTTTTGGTCTGATGATGCCGAGATTCTTGGCGCGCCGTTTTTTATCTCCGAACTGGTGCGCGGCGAGGCGCCGATCCCCTGGGGGCCGGGGAGCGAGATGAGCGATGCATTCCGCCAGTCGCTTGGGCAGCAGTTCACCGATGCGCTGGGCGCGCTGCATAATATCGACTGGCAACGCTCAGGGCTGGCGGAACTGGCGGCGAATGTGAGCGTGCAAAACGCGGCGCTGCTGCAGATTGAAGAGTGGGAACGCAATTATCATCGCTGGGCGCTGAAAGCCTACCCGATGTTTGATTTCGCGCTGCGCTGGCTGCGCGCGCACCAGCCGGTGGCACCGCGCGTGAGCATTATCCATGGTGATTACCGGCTGGGAAATTTTCTCGAAGTTGATGGCAAGATCACGGCGATTCTGGATTGGGAGCTGGTGCATCTGGGCGATCCGCATGAGGATCTGGCGTGGTTCTGCCTGCCGCAATACCGGGGCGGCACGAAGCTGATGGGCAAGCTGATCGCGCGCGATGAATTCTATGCGCGCTATGAAGCGAAGGCAGGATTTGCGGTGAGCGAAGTCTCCATGCGGTTTTATGAGATTTTCAATCTGGTGAAGCTGGCCGCGACGCATATGGCCGGGGTTTATGCGTTTGAACGCAAGGGGTTTTACGACATGCGGATGCCCGCGATGGGCACGCAGATTGCCCCGGTGTTACGGCAGATTGAGAAAGCGCTGGAGGCAAACGCATGAACAATTCACTGGACCGTTTGATCGAGGGCATGGTGGAGACGCTGCGGCGGGAGATTCTGCCGAATCTGGAAGGCGAGTTTGTGCGCGGCCAGGCCTATGGCGTGATATATATGTTGAAAAGTCTGCAGTTGCGCGCCTCGTGGTCACCTGTGTTTTTGCTCGAGCAGATTGCGCGATTGCAGGAATTGGCGGCGGCAACGGCGGAACTTCCTGCCGAAGCGCCGCGTGTAAAGCTGCCGGAGGTGCTGCCGCATGATGCACGAGAGCTGGAGGCATTGCGCGATGCGGGGGATGCGGCGGTCAGCGCGTTGATCGGCTGGCTGACGGCGCATGAGTACCCGGCGGGCGATGCCGCGGTGGAGACATATATTCACCAGCAATTGAAACACGAGCTGAAAACCAGCGCGAAACCGATGTTCGCGGAAATTTCTCTCGGCAAGGAACAGGAGGCGTGAAATGCTGACACCACAGGATGATCTTTTAGGCCACCAGACGCCCACGACGTTCGACCATGTGGGCACCAGTGATCCCGCGTGGATGGAGCGGCTGTGGTACACCGGCCATGCCGTCCCCGCCGGCAACGTGGTGTTTGACATCGGCCTTGGCTACCACCCCAACCGCAACGTGATGGATGCGTTCGCGGGCGCGGAAGTTGATGGGATTCAGTACAATTTTCGTGTCTCACGCCGTGCGCGTCCGAATCCGCTGGAGACCACGATCGGGCCGCTGAAAATCGAGGTGATCGAGGGGTTGCGGCGGCACCGGCTGACGCTGGCGGAGAATGACTCGCCGGTCAGCTTCGATATGGAATTCATCGCCACGATGAACCCGCATGAGGAAGAACAGCACTACCGCCGCCGCCAGGGCCGCGTGACCGAACACATGGCGCGCGCCGAGCAGTTGGGCCGCTACACCGGGTGGCTGAAGATCGGTGAGAAGACCTATGACATGGGGGCCGAGACCTGGTTGGGGCAGCGCGACCATAGCTGGGGGATCCGCGCGGAAATGCGCACCGATGAGAGCCATCCGCCGGTGACATTCTATCCACCGTTTCTGTACTCCTGGGTGACGGTGCAGTTCCCCACGCGGGGCTTGCATGTGTTCTTCAAGGAACGCGCGCCAGGTGAGAAGATTTACCTCTCCGGCGAAGAGGTTTTCGCCGTGGGCGAGCGGGCCAGGCCGGGATCATTGCTGGAAGATGTAAAATATGACTTCAACTTCGCCGATGATCCGCGCGGGCAGACAGTGGAGAGCGCGGAATTTGAGTTGCATTTCGCCGATGGTTCATCACGGAAGATTCAAATTCGCACGCTGCCGGGGCGCTACTACCTGAAGGGCGGGTTGTATGGCGGGTTGAACGGCTGGTTCCAGGGTGATGACAAGGGCAAATTCCATTCCGAGCATGAGCGTTGGGATTTGCGCGATCCGCAAACCCGCAGGTTGGCGCGTACACTTTCCGACCATGTGATCGAGGTGCGCGACGGCGATGAAATCGGCTACGGCATTATCGAATACGGCGTCGGCAAGGATTTTCCGCTGTACAAAAACGTACAGATGCACCCGCCGATTTAATAATCTCCTTAAATTCAGGACGTTACCGATGAGCATGATGAACGGAAAAGTTGCACTTATAACTGGTGGCGGCCGCGGCGTGGGCCGTGGCATTGCGCTGGAATTCGCCAAGGCGGGAGCCGCCGTGGTGGTGAATGACCTCGGCGTGTCGCTGACCGGGAAGGATGCCGGCAGCGTCTCGCCGGCGCAGGAGGTGGTGAACGAGATTATCGCCGCCGGTGGGCGGGCGGTTGCCAATGGCGACAGCGTGGCAGACTGGGCCGGCGGGCAGGCGATGGTGCAGGCGGCCATTGATACGTTCGGGCGGATCGACGTGGTGGTGAACAACGCGGGCAATCTGCGCGATGTGCTGTTCCACAAAATGAGCGAGGAAGAGTTCGACGCGGTGATCGCGGTGCATCTGAAAGGCTGTTTCAACGTGAGCCGGGCCGCCGCGCCGTTTTTCAAGGAGCAGGCATCGGGCGCGTATATTCACATGACCTCGACCTCCGGCCTGGTCGGCAATTTTGGCCAGGCGAATTATGCCGCCGCCAAGATGGGCATCATCGGGCTTTCAAAATCCATCGCGCTGGACATGCAGCGTTTCAACGTGCGCTCCAACGCGGTGGCGCCGTTTGCATGGACACGGATGGTCAGCTCCATCCCCAACGAAACACCCGAGCAGCAGAAGCGCGTGGAGGGGCTGAAGAAGCTGGTCCCCGAGAAGATCGCCCCGTTTGTGGTGGCGCTCGGCAGCGATGCGGGCGCACAAGTGAACGGGCAGATTTTCGGCGTGCGCAACAACGAGATTTATCTGTTCTCGCAGCCGCGCCCCATCCGCACCGCGCATACCGCCGAAGGCTGGACGCCCGAGAGCATCGCCGCGCGCGTGTTCCCGATGTTCGAGAACGATTTTTATCCGCTGCAACGCTCCGGCGACGTGTTCACCTGGGACCCCGTGTAATGATCGGCAACACCAGCATCGCCCCGGCCCTGAAGGCAAACCTGCGCCTGCCGCTCATCGGCGGGCCAATGTTCATCGCCACCTCCCCTGCCCTGGTGATCGCGCAATGCACCAGCGGGGTGATCGGCTCGATCCCGGCGCTGAACGCGCGCTCGACCACCGCGCTGGATGAAATGCTGTGCGAGATCGAGGAGGCGCTGGCGGCGCATGATGCGGCCACCCCCGAACGCCCGGCGGCACCTTATTCGCTTAACCTGGTCGCGCATGCCTCCAACCCGCGGCTGGAGGCGGATTTGGAAATCCTGCTGGCCCATAAAGTGAAATTGGCGATTGTCAGCCTCGCGGCGCCGCAGGAGATCGTCTCCGCCGTGCATGCCTATGGCGGGCTGATCTTCAATGATATCATCAGCAACCGCCACGCGGAGAAATGCGCCGAGGCCGGGGTGGATGGATTGATCGCGGTGTGCGCGGGGGCTGGCGGGCATACCGGCAACATGTCGCCGTTCGCGCTGGTGCAGGAATTGCGCGCATGGTGGCAGGGGCCGCTGGCGCTCTCCGGCTGCATCGCCACCGGGCAGAGCATTCTCGGCGCTTTGGCCATGGGCGCTGATTTCGCCTATATCGGTTCGCCGTTTCTGGCCAGCCTGGAGGCGAATACGGCGCCAGGCTTCAAGGAGATGGTCCAGCGCTCCGACTCGCGCGATGTGATGGTAACCAACTGCTTCACCGGGGTTAACGCCACCTTCCTGCGGCCCTCGATTGTGGCCAACGGGCTGGACCCGGCGGCACTCAGCCGCCCCGAGGGGGCAAAAATCAGCATCGCCGGCGGCGGGTCCAACGCAAAGGCGTGGCGCGATATCTGGAGCGCGGGCCAGGGCATCGGCGCGGTGCGGCATGTGGAGCCGGCCGCCGATTATATCGACCGGCTGGTGATGGAGTTCGACGCGGCACGCGCCGCGCTGCGGAGCTGGATATAGGCATGGAGCCACACTTTAGACCTGTTCTCCAAATCCGTTGCCTTGTTAGCGTCCTGGTAACGGAGGAGTTTAAGAAATGCAGCCGAATCTGGGATTGACGCAATTTCGCGTCGAGAGAACGCCGCAGGGCATTGTCCATCTGATCTTTGATATGCCGGACCGTTCGATGAACGTGTTCTCCAATGCCGCCATCAAGGATCTGGGGGATTTTGCCGCCTGGGTGGCGCGCAGCGATGCGCGCGGTGTGGTGGTGCGCTCGGGCAAGACCAATGCTTTCTGCGCCGGAGCGGATCTGATCGAACTCGGGCAGGCCTATGACATGATCATGGCCGCACCAGAGGCGGAACGTCTCAAACGCGCGTTTGACCATTTTTTCCAGCTCAGCGCCGCGGTGCGCGCGCTGGAGGCCTGCGGCAAGCCGGTGGCCACCGCCATTGCGGGGCTGGCGCTGGGCGGCGGCTGCGAGCTGGCGCTCGGCACACATTATCGCGTGCTGGTGAATTCGCCGAAAGTGGCGATGGGCCTGCCCGAATCCCTGGTTGGCCTGCTGCCGGGGGCTGGCGGCACGCAGCGCATGCCGCGTGTGGTGGGGCTCGAGAAAACTTTGCCGATTCTGCTGGCGGGCGGCAGGCTTTGGGGCCAGGACGCGCTGGATGCCGGATTGGCCAGCGAGCTGGTGGCGCCGGGCGAGGAGATTGCGGCGGCGGAACGCTGGATTCTCTCATCCCAAGCCGCGCGCCAGCCTTGGGATGATGCCGCGTGGCGGCCGCGCGATGCTGGCCAGATGAACGGATTGATCGCCGCCGCGCGCAAGACCGTTCTGGCGGAAACGCTGGGGCATTATCCGGCGCCGCTGGCGATTTTGCAGTGTCTGGAGCAGGGCTTCGCGCAGGATATCGAGACGGCGATCCGCACCGAGATGACAATCTTCGCCGGGCTGATCCAGCGCCCGGAAGCGCGCGACATGATCCGCACCATGTTCATCGCCAAAACGGAATATGAGCGCAAGGTGAAGGCCGGAGACCTGCCGGCAGCCGTAACCTGCGCGCTGCGCGAACTGCCTGCGCTCTGGCAGGGCCGGGCGGCGGATGTGGGCGCGGCGCTGGCGGCGGCAGGCTTCAGGATCGAGGGCATTGCCGCCCCCGCCCCGGACGCGGCCTTCACCGGCGCGGGCTACTGGCATTCCAGCGCGCCTGAAACCTCCGCAAAGCGGATTGTGCGTGAAGTTCTGGCCGATGTTGCCGCCGCCGCCGCGCGGCTGTTGCCCGGGCTTGGCGCCGATGGCCAGCGCCTCGCCGATTATGGCCTGGTGAGTGAGGCCGGGTTCCCCGCATATCTGGGCGGGCCATTCTGCCTGCTTGCCCATGCGGAGAAAATTCCCGCCTGAGCGCGGGATTTATAGCATTTTAGGAGTTTCATCTTGCTGAAGCATCGCCCCGTCTACAATGAGGAGCACGAGCAGTTCCGCGAAACGGTCCGCCGGTTTGCCGCCACGCATGTGGCGCCGCATTTCGCCCGTTGGGAAGAGGCCGGGATCGTCGACCGCAGCTTTTGGGACAAAGGCGGCGAAGCAGGGCTGCTCTGCCCGCAAATTCCCGAAGAATACGGCGGCGTGGGCGGTGATTTCCGGTTCAATGCCATTGTGGTCGAGGAGTTGTTCTACGCCGGGTTCACCGGGCCGGGCGCTGATTTCTCGGTGCATAGCGATGTTTGCTCCGGGTATATCCTGAGCGTGGCAAGCGAGGAGCAAAAACAGCGCTGGCTGCCGGGGATGGTCTCTGGCAAAAAAGTTTTCGCCATTGCGATGACAGAGCCCGGCACCGGCAGCGATCTGCAGGGCATTCGCACCCGCGCGGTGCGCGAGGGGGATGAATATGTCATCTCCGGGCAGAAGACTTTCATCTCCAACGGCCAGCATTGCGACGCCGTCATCGTGGTGACGCGCACCGCCGTCGATGCCGGCTCGCGCGGCATGACGCTGATCGTGGTGGAAGCCGACCGCCCCGGCTTCCGCCGTGGCCGCAATCTGCACAAACTCGGTCATCTCTCGGCGGACACATCAGAATTGTTTTTCGACGAGGTGCGCGTGCCGGTGGGCAACCGCATTGGCGCCGAGGGGGGAGCCATGGGGATTTTGATGAGCGAGTTGCCGCAGGAGCGGTTAACCATCGCGTATCAATCAATCGCCTCGGCGCAGAAAGCCTTCGATATTACCTGCGCCTATGTGAAAGAGCGCTCGGCCTTCGGCAAGCCGGTCGGCCAGCAGCAGAACACCCGGTTCAAGCTGGCCGATATCAAGGCCGATATTTCCGTCGGCTGGGCGTTTCTCGACCAATGCCTGGGCGAGCATGTCAAGGGAGGTTTAACAAGCGAGGCCGCCTCCATCGCCAAACTCTGGGCCAGTGAAATGCAGGGCCGCGTGGTGGACCAGTGCCTCCAGTTTTTCGGCGGCTACGGCTTCATGCGCGAGTATGAGATCTGCCGCCTGTTCGCTGACGCGCGGGTGCAGCGCATTTATGGCGGCACCTCGGAGATTATGCGTGAACTGATTGCACGCGGACTGTAGGCTTATGTTTGAGCGAGCAATTTCATGCATTTATCTTGAACGCGCTGCGTCAATCTAAACACATATTGCTCTATAGCCTGATCGCTCGGTTGAGCGAACCTCAAACGATCGCACTCTAACAATCAGTCAGCGTGCCTGCACCTGCTCGGAATAGATCCGCGCGGGCGGAATCCCGCGATCGTTCGCGACGCGGGTAACCGCCTCCATCAGCCGTGGCGGGCCGCAGAGGTAGATATCCGGCTGCACGCTGGCGCCGTCCAGATATTGCGCCAGCGCATCGGCCGCGGTGCCGGTGAAGCCATTCCAGCCTGCCTGCGGATGCCAGACGGCGCAGCAGATGGTGAGGTTCGGCAATTGCGCGGCCAGCGCCTCCAGCGGGGCAGCGACGCCAAGCTCGGCCTCGGTATTGGCGCCGAAGATGAGATGCGTGGGCTGCGTGTCCCCAAAATCGGCCAGATGGCGCAGCATGGAGAGCAGCGGCGCAAAGCCGCAGCCGCCGCCAACCAGGATACGCGGGCGGGGGCTGGTCTCGTCCAGCACAAAGCGGCCGGCCGGGCCGCGCAGGCTAAGGATGTCACCCGGTTTGGCGGTATGCGCGAGCCAGGAAGAGAACGCGCCGCCCGGTTGCAGACGGATGAGAAATTCCAGCGTGCCGTCCCAGTTGGGCAGGTTGGCGAGCGAATAGGCGCGCTTGATCTCCGTGCCGGGGATGGTGACTTCCATGTACTGACCGGGGGTGAAGTCCGCCGCCGTGCCGAATTCAGGGTCTGGCTGCAAGCTGAGCGTGAGAGTGACGGCGCCGCTGCCGGCGCGGATGATGGCGGCGATGACCGCCGTGCGGGTGGGGACGCTGTGCTGGCTGATGCCTGATTGCGGATATGGCAGCTCAATGGTCAGCGCCGATTGCGGCATGCACAGGCAGAGCGGGATGGCGCCATCGGCCGCCGCCGCGCGCGGGCCGCCGCGCAATGTGTAATCACCTTGCGTGACCTGCGCCGAACACAGGCCGCAACTGCCCTCATGGCACATGGCGGGGAGAAACAGCCCGGCTGCCTCGGCGGCTTCCAGCACTGTTTCGGTGGCGGATGCGGCAAGGTTGAGCTTCGCGCCGTCGCGCGTGATCAGCGTGATCTCAGACATTTGGAAATCCTTGAGTTGAGGACAAAAGGGCGCCGGGATGGACTGGGGAGAACCATCCCGGCGCCCGCAATCAGGCGTTACTCCGCGGCGATGCGCGGGGCGAGTGCGGCCTGAATGTCAGCCTCGGCGGTGGTGATGGGCAACACGCCGAACTGGTTGACGAGAATGTCCAGAATGGCGGGCGTGAGGAAGGCCGGGAGCGTTGGCCCGAGCCTTACGTTGCGTACGCCCAGGGCCAGCAGCGTGAGGAACACGGCGGCGGCCTTCTGCTCGAACCAGGAGACGACGAGCGAGAGCGGCAGCTCGTTCACCCCGCAATTGAACGCGCCGGCCAGGGCCGTGGCGATAACCAGGGCTGAGTAGCTGTCGTTGCACTGGCCGATGTCGAGCAGGCGCGGCAGGCCGCCGATGGAGCCAAAATCATGGCTGTTGAAGCGGTATTTGCCGCAGCCCAGGGTCAGGATCATGGTATCGCTTGGCGCCTGTTCGGCGAACTCGGTGAAGTAGTTGCGGCCCGGCGCCGCGCCGTCACAGCCGCCGATGAGGAAGAAATGCCGGATCGCGCCGGATTTCACCGCCTCTATCACCTCGCCCGCCGCGCCCAGCACCGCCTCGCGGCCGAAGCCGACGGTCAGAGTGGGGCCTTCAACCGTTTTGGTGAAACCGGGCAGCGCCTTGGCGGCCTGGATGGCGGCGCTGTAGTCGCCGTTGGCGATGTGGCGGATGCCGGGCCAGCCCACCGGGCCGGAGGTGAAGATGCGGTTGCGGTAGAGCGGCTGCGGCTCAATCAGGCAGTTCGAGGTCATCACGATCGGGCCGGGGAAGGATGCGAATTCGATCTGCTGGTTCTGCCAGGCGCCACCGTAATTGCCGGCCAGATGCGGGTATTCGCGCAGCTTGGGGTAGCCGTGGGCGGGCAGCATCTCGCCATGAGTATAAACATTGATGCCGGTGCCCTTAGTGGCTTCGAGCAATTCATGCAGGTCACGGAAATCATGCCCCGAGATCAAAATCGCCTTGCCCTCAACCGGGGTGGTGCGCACGGCATGCGGCGATGGGGTGCCAAAGCTGCCGGTATTGGCGGCGTCCAGCGTTTCCATGACCTTGAAGTTCAAACGGCCGAGGGCGAGCGCCTCTTCCAGCATCTCCCCGAGATCGGTCGGGTCGGAGGCCAGAACATCCAGCGCATGGGCGATGCCGATGGCGATTTCGTCGCGCGATTCACCCAGAACCTCGGCGTGATGCGCGTAGGCGGCCACACCTTTCAGGCCATAGAGCAGCAGCGCGCGCAGGCCGATCACATCCTCGCCCACGACATCGCGCCCGGTGATGACGCTGGCGGCATTGGCCTGGGCGAGCAGGCCGGTGATGTTATCGGCCGGAACAAAAGCGGCGGCGCCGGTGAGGGTTTCGGGCTGCTGGCCGGCGGCCTTTGCGGCGGCCTCATAGGCGGTGCGCAGACGGTCGCGCAGGCGGGCGGCCTCGGCGATCATCTCAACAAAACGGGCGCGGTTGAAATTGACGTTGGTGAGCGTGGTGAACAGGCCGTAGAGGATGAAGCTGTCAGCCGCTTGATCGGCAACGCCCAGCTTGCGCAGGCGCGACACATATTGGCCGATGCCCTTGAGCTGGTGGATCAACACATCCTGCAGATCGGCGGTTGCCTCGTCCTTGCCGCATACACCCTTATCCGTGGCGCAACCGGCACCGGCCGGCCCGCGCGTGGTCTGCTCGCATTGAAAACAAAACATGAAAATTTCCTCGTGAAATACGGACGAAAAAGAGCCTTCCGCAGGGTGCGCTAGCCTTGGCCCCCTAAAAGGTGTATTTTTAATATATGTATCCATTCAGCCCGGCTTTGATCTAGATCAAACAGATGCGGAACCAGCCCCTGCCCGAGATGCTGCGTACGGTGCCGATGTTCGCCGCCCTGGGCGCGGAGCTGCTGAAACAACTGGCCGCCATGGCGGAGGTAAGCGAGGTGGCGGCGGGCGCGGAACTTTGCCGCCAGGGCGCGCTGCCTGAATATCTGCATATTCTGCTGGCGGGCCAGATAACGCTGAGCGGCACCGCCCCGGATGGCGCGGCGGCGGTGGTGGATATCCTCAGCCCGCCAGGGCATTTCGTGCTGGCGGCGGTGCTGACGCAATTGCCTTATCTGATGACCGCGCAGGCGCTGACGGCGGTGCAATTGTTGCGGCTGGATGCCGCGGCGTTGCGCGGCCTGCTGGCGCGCGAACCGGCTTTGGCCTTGAGCATGCTACAAAATCAGGCGCTGGATTGCCGCGCCATGGTGCGCCAGGTGCGGGATTTGAAGCTGCGCTCCGCGGCGCAACGGCTGGGCTGCTACTTGCTGGCGCAGGTGACGGACCCTCTGGCGCACAGCGCTGAGTTCCGCCTGCCTTTTGAAAAAGGCTTGCTGGCCGGGCGGCTGGGCTGCCGGCAGGAAAATCTCTCCCGTGCGTTTGCAGTGCTGCGCACGGTAGGGGTGGAGACCAGCGGCACGCGGGTATGGCTGCATGATATTCCCCGGCTGCAAAACTACGCGGCGCCGGACGAGCTGGCGGACTCCATGCGCGAGACCGCCAGCGGAGAAGCGGCTCAGATGGTTTCGAGGTCCGGCAGTTCGGCGGCGTAAAGCTGGGCCTCACGGTTGATCAGCACATCCGCGAGGAACCAATAGGCCTCACCCCAGGCGCCGAGCACACGCTCATCAACCGCATCGCCCAGCACATCCTTGATTGCCGGCAGCAAGGCGTTGGCAACCGCCGGGTAGTGTTCCGGCTTTATCGAGGTCTCAACATGGCGGGTGGCCATACGCTCCACCGCCGAGGTGAGCGCACCGAGATTATCCACATTTTTCGCAAACGCGATGATCGCCCCCGCCAGCCGCTTGGGCTGCTCGCCCGAGACCTGCGCCGCCTGGTCGAACAGGCCCTTGATGGCGGGGTCGACGAATAGGCGCTCATACATCCGCGTGGTAATTGCAACACCATGCTGCTGCAGCGCAGGCGCGGTGGATTTGACGATGGCGATGGTCTCGGCCGACAAAGGCTTGCTCATGATTTAACTCCCCGGGCGCTGATGCGAACCGGCTTTAAGGGTTGCGGCCTAATATATGTATAAAAAATACATGTATTAGACGTGCCGGTATTTGCATGGCCGCTTGAGCCCGTCAAGCATATGGGCGTATGCTGGCCCGGCATGCACCTGACCCGGTACACTGATTATTCCCTGCGGGTTTTGCTCTATCTGGGCACCCATGAGGAACGTGTATGTTCCGTCTCCGAGATCGCCCGGGCCTATGACATTTCGCAGAACCATCTGATGAAGGTGGTGCATAACCTGGGCCGGGCCGGATATGTGAGCAGCGTGCGCGGGCGCCTCGGCGGCGTGCGCCTGGCCCAGGCCTGCGAAGAAATCAACATTGGCGCCGTGGTGCGCAGCATGGAGGAAGACCTGCAACTGGTGGATTGCGGCTCCTGCCTCATCGCCCCCGCCTGCGGCCTGACCGGCGCGCTGAACAAGGCGCTGTATGCCTTTATGACCGTGCTGGACGGCTACACCCTGGCTGACCTGATGAAGCAACGCGGCAAGCTGGCCCGGCTGCTTGACCTGGGCGTGGCCTAGCACCGATTTTTCCGCAAGCGGGCGGCTCTTGATCCGGTGCGCGCGATCTCCTTATAGAGTCCAGGGGTTTTCGGAATTGATGCCGATCAAGGCCGGTTCTGGAAAACGTGTTTAGTAACAATAACCGGCAACTGATTTTATAAGGGGTGGTTCGATGTCTCGTTGGTTACTCGGCACAGCGCTTAGTCTGGCATTTTCCGGCGCCGCCCTGGCGCAAACCGGTTCAAATGTGAATTCGGGACTCAATTCGGATTCCCACGCGATGTACGGTCCTAACATCAATGTGGTGAACGGCATCAACGCCAACGGCACGCCACGGCAGCAATCGCCTGGCGCCTCCATGACCAATGGCGCCGGTAACTCTACCATGACGCCTGGGGTGACCGGCAACCGCAAGAGCACATCAGGCCCGGCGCCGAAGATCACCATCACCAAGCCCACAATCTCGGGCGGCAGCAACAGCGGCACGCCCTAAACAAAGCGTCGCGCATGGAAAAGGGGCTGAACGCGGGATTCCCAGGAATCCGCGTTCAGCCCCTTTGTTTGATCAATGCCCGCTGCGATCCACCGGGCGCACCCATTCCGTGAGGTGCGGCAACAGCTCATGATCCGGGGTTTTCACCAGATCCTTCGCCAGCGTCCCGATGATCCGGCCGGACGCCGCGGAATCAAGCGCCGCGCGGATTGCCTGCAGCGTATGCGCGGGCGCGGCGATGACCAGCTCATCGAACGTCTCCGCCTTCGCCGCGCCGTTGATCTGATGCGCGACATGCCGCGCGAATTTCTCTTTCGCCAGATCGTGCAGGTCATGTTCCGGCGCGATGCCGTGATGCGCGGAGGAGCCCGAATGGAATGAAGCGCCGGGCTGGTCCGAGCCGAGATCGGACGAGCGTTTATGCGCCTCGCTCGAATTCAGGGCGACTTCGGTATAAAGCGCGTTATCCTCCTTCGTGCGGATGAAGCGGGCGTGCTCGCCATCGGCAACGACAATCAAAATCCGCAAATAGTGAGGCATTTTCCTGATCCTTTCTTGGTTGCTCAAGCCCGGCCGGCCCGTGGCAAATGCGCCAGCGCGCGCACGATATCCGCGCGGCTGACGATCCCAACGACACGGCCATCCTTCACCACCGGCACCCGCTTGATATGGTGCTCAGCCAGAATATCGGCAATTTCACCCAGTGATGCCGTCTCCGGCACGCTAACCACCTCCCGCGACATTAAATCCGCGGCCTTGCGGTTGTCCTGTTTGATGTATTCGAGAAAATCCGGCGCCAGATCCTCGCCTTCCGCCAGCATTTCCAGCCACCAGGCCCGGCGCATCTGATTCTTGGCGCCGAACGGACGCATGATGTCACCCTCGCTCACCATGCCCACCAGCTTCCCTTGCGCGTCCACCACCGGGGCGGCGCTGATGCCGTGCGTGGCAAGATGCCGCGCGATCACGGACACAGCATCGGACGGGTGCACGCTGATCACCTTGCCGGTCATGATTTCAGCCGCGGTCATTAAGGCCGGGGCAGCAGATTTTTCGGACATGATCATCCCCTCCATATAGCCGGCCCGCGCCGGAAAAATCCGGCGGCGGACAGGCCTCGTTAAAAGCCTAACACAAACTCTTTACATGGCGCAGTGTTACACTGACGATAAGATTATACATTGATTTCAATCAAAGGCGGATGCCACGCCCATGCCCTATACCAGCAACAGCGACCTTCCACCGGCCATCCGCCAGCACCTGCCCCAGCACGCGCAGGATATTTTCCGGGCCGCGTTCAACCACGCCTATGCCGCGCATGCGGGCGGCCCGCGCCAGGAGGAAGCCGCGTTCAGGATCGCCTGGGCGGCGGTGAAACATTCCTACGCCAAAACCGGCGATGACTGGGAGAGGCTTACCCGCCCGGATGATCTGCCGTGAAGGCGCAGAGGCGCGGCAATATGGCGCCGCGCCACACCGCGCCATGAAACAGGCCGAAATGGCCGATGCCCTCCTGCACATGATGCGCGTGAAGCGCCTCCGGCAGAGCGCGGCACAGCCCGTGCGCGGCGCGGGTCTGGCCACTTCCGGCGATATCGTCCTCCGCCGCCTCGATGGTCAGCAGAGCGGTGCGGGTAATCGCCACGGGTTCCACGGCTCTCCCCCGCCATGTCAACCGGCCTTCCGCCAACGCATTTTCCTGAAACACCACGGCCTGGGTATCAAGAAAAAACTCACCCGGGATATCCACCGCGGAGAGCAACAGGCGCACGAACGGGTGCTCCTCCAAATCGCCACCGTCATCATGCAGCATTTTTCGGAATATTTCGCCACCGTTCAGCATATGCCGGCCGACATAGGCGAGCATCATCATCTCCTGCAAATGCGCCGGATAGACCATCCGGCCATGGCCAGGCTGGAACGCGGGCACGAGGGCGATGACCTGGCGCATGAACTCCTCCCGCGAATAGCGGCGCATCAATATATCCACGCGCGCGGGGCTGATCCGCGTGTCGATCTTGCCGCCAAGCAGCATCAGGGAGGCGGGATGCAAGCCACCCTCTTCAGCCGCCAGCAGCGCGGTGGCGGCCAGCGCCGGAAGGGCGGATTGGCAAAGCCCCGCCACATGCGTGCCCGGCCCCAGGCAGCGCAGCGCGGCCAGCACGGCGGCAATGTTGTCATCCAGCCCGAACGGGCCTTCCACCGCCGGGATGTTCACCGGGTCCGCCCAGAACAGCGCATGCAGATCGAACTCAGGCAGCAGGCCGCTCAACATATCGTAGAGCACCAACGCGCGGATACCGGAGAGCGGCACCACCACAAGCAATTTCGGCGCGGCGGTCCAACGCTCGAAGCTAAAACGGCGCAGCGAGAAAAACGGCGTTTCCAGCAAAATGCGCTCATCCACAGGGCAAACGCGCGCACCGTGCACCACATGTCCGGCGATGACGCGGCCGAGGAAAACCTCGTTCGTCCACGGCAGCAATTGTGACGGCGCCAGCCCGGCGGTCATAAATCCTCCTTGCTTAAATATTTGATCCGGCATTCCGCGAAGCACATCGCGGCCAGAACCGCCATGATACATATCAATCGGTCCGCCTGCGCATGCATTGCGTCCCTATATAATCGCCCGGCTCGCGATTTCACCCGCTGAAAGCTCAATGATTTCCGCGGTGATCTCCTCCTGGCGGACCACGCGCTGGGTTGACCGCAGGCTCTCAAGCTGGCGTTCAACCTGCTGGTGCGCCGCGGCCATGGCCTCCATACGCGCCTGATTCTCCGCCGCGAAGCCATGCAGCCCGGCGCTGCAAAGCTGGGCGTGGAGATAATCAGCCATCAACCCGCGCAAAAGCTCTTCGGGGGGCAGGTTGAGCACGGGCAGGCCGCCGCTTCGCGCGCGGGGAATCGCCGCGAGATCAATCGGCAGCAGCCGCTGGCGTTCAACCGTGATCCCCTGACGGGGCTGAAAGCGGCTGAACAAGACATCGACCCGGCTAAACCCGGCGGCGGCGATTTGCTGATAGAGCGCCTGCGCGATTTCATCAGCGAGGCGGGGAATACCGGCGGAATGGGCGGGTAGCGGGCTGCTCCAGCCGGGGGTGACTCCACGCTCGCGCGCCGCCGCGAGACCGCGCGTGCCGATGAGGAAAAGGCCGGCGGTGTGCAGCGCGGCTCCGGCGGCGGCCAGCACATGCTCGCTGAAGGCCCCGGCAAACCCCTGCTCGGCGCAGAAGATCACCAGCGCCGGGCGGGGCGGGCCATGGCCATTCTCCGTGCGGGCCGGCATGAAGCTGAGCGCCTGCCCGATGGCCCCGGTGATGCCCGCAGCATAGCGCTCCACGGCGGCAAGCTGGCCGCGCGCCTGTTGCGCCCGCGCCCCGGCGATGCCGCGCATCGCGTTCATCACCGTGCCGAGCTGGCTTATGCCCTCGATCCGCGCGTTGATATCCGCCAGACGCCCGGTCATGCCTTCCTCGCGAAACCCTGAGCGTAAGCCTTCAGGGCCGTGAGCAATATGGCTTTGCCATCACTTTTCAGCACACCCTCCTGCTGGAGGCTCCGCACCTCCTGCGGCGCCTCGCGGTCCAGCATGGCGCGCAGCCCGGAGCGAAAATCCTCGATCGCGGGCAGTTCCAGCGCATCGAGCAGGCCAGACTGCACGGCCGCCACAAGCGCCACCTCCTCGGCCAGACGCAGCGGCGCGTGTTGCGGTTGACGCAAAATGGCGCGAATACGCGCGCCGCGCGTCAATTGGCCGCGCACCCGCGCTTCCGGCACGCCGCCGAAGCGCGAGAACATCTCCAGCTCCAGGAACTGCGCGTAATCCAGCCGCAGCGTCTCCGCCGTCTCGCGCAGGGCGGGCGCCTGGGTCTTGCCGCCGACGCGGCTGACGCTGGTGGCCGCATCGACCGCGGGCTTGTGGCCTTCATGGAACAATTTGCTGCTCAGCACGATCTGGCCGTCGGTGATGGAGATCAGATTGGTCGGGATATAGGCGGAGAGATTGCCCGCATCCGTCTCGGCGATGGGCAGCGCCGTGAGCGAGCCGCCACCCATCTGCGCGCTCAGCTTCGCCGCGCGCTCCAGCAAGCGGGCATGGACATGGAACACATCGCCCGGATAGGCCTCGCGCCCCGGCGACTGGCGGGTGAGCAGCGCGATTTCGCGGTGGCTGGCGGCGTGCTTGGAGAGATCGTCAATCACCACGAGCACATGCTGGCCCCGGTCGCGGAAATACTCCCCCATGGTGACCCCGGCGAAGGGCGCGACCCATTGCAGCCCCGGCGCGCTGGCCGCCCCCGCGACCACGACGATGCTGCGCTCGGGCGCGCCCCGGCTGTGAATGGCGTCGATCGCGCGGCGCACCGCGGAGGTCTTCTGGCCGACCGCGATGTAGATGCAGATCATGTCGCTGTCGCGCTGGCTGATGATGGTGTCGATCGCGATGGCGGATTTGCCGCTGGCGCGGTCGCCGATGATCAGCTCGCGCTGGCCCCGCCCCAGGGCAAACAGCGTGTCCACCACCAAAAGCCCGGTCTGCACCGGCTGGGTGACCAATTCGCGGTCGATGATCGCAGGGGCCGGGCGCTCGATGGGCATGAGATGCTCAGCCTTGATCGGGCCTTTGCCGTCCAGCGGGCGGCCTAGCGGGTCCACCACGCGGCCCAGCAGGTGCGGGCCAACGGGCACCCGCACCACATCGCCGGTGCCGCGCACGGCCTCCCCAGCCTGGATGGTATCGGCATCGTCGAACAGCACGCAGCCGATGCGCGTGCGCTCCAGCACCTGGGCAAAGCCGAACGGGCCGGATTCGAACTGCAGCAGCTCATCCAGCCGGACATCGGGCAGGCCGGAGATGAGGGCAATGCCATCGCCCACCTCTTCGACACGGCCAATCTGGTCAGCCCGCGCGCCGAGTTGCGCGGCGCCCAGCTTCGCATCCGCCTCGGCGAGCCAGGCGTCCGGGAGGGGGGGAGATTTATCCGTCATGCGTGAGGTCTTGTTCAATGCGGTCAAGATCGGCGCGCCAGCTGTTACTGATACGCAGATGCGGGCCGCGCAGCTCCAGCCCGGCGATCAGCGCGGGTTCGGTTTTGAAGGTGATGCGCGGCGCGGCGCCTAAAGCGGCGCTGATGCGCGCGGTGATTTCGGACTGCGCGGCGGCGGAAATTTCCGTGGCGCTGGCAACCTCCAGCGCCGCCACCTGGCGGGCGGCCGGCGGCAATGCCTGTATCTCATGAAGCAGATACTCCAGAAACGCCGCCTGCACCGCCTCGCCCTGCAGCCGGGCGGCGAGGCGGGCGGCAATATCCACCGCCAGGCGGCTGGCGCGCTCGCGCCATGCCTGGGCGGCGGCGGCCTGCTCGGTTTGCATGGCCGCGCGGGCTTCCCGCCGCAGCGCCTCGGCCTCTTGCGCCGCCTCGGCCAGCAAGGCGGCGCGGGCGGCGGCGGCCTGCGCCTGTGCCTGCGCAAGAAGCGCCTCCCGCTCCTGGGCAAACCCCGCGCGCGTCTGGGTGATTTCCGCCAAAGCCGCCTTCGCCGCCTCGTTTTTGGCGCCGGCATCCGCCAGCAGGGCCTGCGCGGCGGCGCGGCGCTGCTCGATCATGCCCGCCACGGGGCGCCAAAAAAAGCGCGCCAGCAGCCAGACGAGGATCAGGACGTTGAGGGCCTGCAGGCCCAGCGTCGCCCAGTCGATGCTCATGGCGTCATTTCAGCAGCGGGTTCGCGAACAGCAGCAGCAGTGCGATGACCAGGCAGTAGATCGCCATGGTCTCGATCATCGCGAGACCGACGAACAGCGTGCGCGAGATGGTGTTCGCCGCCTCGGGCTGGCGGGCGATGGCATCCATCGCGGCGGCCACCGCCCTGCCCTCGCCCAGCGCCGGGCCGATGGCGCCAAAGGAGACCGCGAGCGCCGCGGAAATAATGCTAGCAAACGCCAACCAGTTCATGGGGGAGCCTTTGTGCTGGGGGTTTCGGGTTTGGCCTCGGCAACCGCCCCGGCGATGAACACCATCGCCAGCACGGCAAAAATATAGGCCTGCACGGCGCCGGTCAGCAGGTCGAGCGCCATCAGGGGAATCGGGATCAGCAGCCCGGCGAGCGAGAGCACGATGCCGATGACGAACACCCCGCTCATGACATTGCCGAACAGGCGCACCAGCAGCGAGAAAGTGCGCGTCAGGGTCTCGATAAAATTAAGCGGGATCATGATGGGGTTGGGGAAGGCGAAACTGGCCAGATACCCGCGCACGCCCCCGGCGCGCACGCCAAACCAGATGACCGCGATAAACACCAGCAGCGCCAGCGCCGCGTCGGTCTCCAGATGCGCGGTGGGCGGCTCCACGCCGGGCAGCAGCGAAGACCAGTTGGCGGCGAAAATGAACACGAACAGCGTGCCGATGAAGGCGCGGTAAGGCCCCGGCTCCGCGCGCATGGTGTCGCGTATCTGGCTGTCCACGGTAGATACAATCAGCTCCAGCGCCGCCTGCGTGCGGCCGGGGGTGAGCCGGAGCCGGCGGGTTAGCACCGCGCTGCCGCCCGCCAGCAGCAGCATGATGCCCCAGGTGGCCACAACCGGTTGCGTAACCGGCAGCGGGCCGAGATGAAACAGCGGCGGATTGCTGAGCGGCGAGATCATGCCGCCACCCGGTAGCGGCGCAGCACCAGCGGGCGGGCGGCCAGAACCCCGAGCGCCGTGAGCAGCAGCGCCAGCGCCCCGTGCCGGCTGGCCAGCGCCAGCAGCCCGCCCAACAGGGCGAGCCGCGCCAGCGTGAGCCCGGCGGCGGCCACCGCGCCGCCCTGCGCAAACAGAAGCGCGCTGCGCCATACGGCATAAAAATACCCCAGCCCGGCACAAAAACCGGCGGCCAGATAAAGCGCCGCACTCATGCGCCCTGCATCCATTTCCACCCCGACCAGCAGCCCAGCCCCAACCCCAGGAACAGCAGCGGCGCGGTCCAGAAAATACCGGTGTTGAATCTGTGGTCCAGCCAATGGCCGATGAACACGCCTATCAGCATCGGCACCACGATGATCCAGCCGAGCACGCCGATTTGCGCCAGGCGGCGCGCGGTGGAGGCCTCGCCCTCGCGCAGCCAGCGTTTGTGACGCTCGCCGCGCAGACGCACGCCCTTCACCAGCGGGTCTCTCTCCTCCGGCTCGCTCATGAAAATTCTCCCACGCCGCGCGTATCCGGCCGCAGATGCCGCATGATCATCCTGATGGCGTTCAGCTGCAACCGGGTGCTCGCCACCCGCTCGGTTTTCTCCACCTCCAGCGCGGCGTGGAAGCGGGCCAGCACATCGGCTTCCAGGGTGGCCAGGTCATCGCCCGGCACCGCCTCGCGCGTGGTGATGGTGATCTCCTGCCCGCCGGTGACCGAAATCATGCCGCCGCGCACCGCGCAGTAATGGGCGGTGCCCTCCCCGCCGGTCCAGCCCACCACGGAGATGACAAGGCTGGAGAGAAATTCCGCGTGGCCGGGGAGTATGCCGAAATGCCCGCTCGCATCCTCGGCGCGCAGGGCGCGAATGTCCGGCACGTCAACGGCAACGCTCAGCGGGGTGATGATTTGCAGCCTCATGCGGGTTTCAGCGCGGCGGCTTCCTTCGCCCGCGCCTCCTCCAGCGTGCCCACCATGTAGAGCGAGCCCTCCGCCCAATCATCCGCCTCGCCGTCCAGAATTGCCGCGCACCCGGCGACGGTGTCGGCACAACTGACCGAACGGCCCGGCATGCCGGTGAAAGCCTCGGTCACGCTGAAGGGCTGACTCAAAAAGCGTTGCAGGCGCCGCGCGCGTTTCACGATCAGGCGATCCGCCGCGCCCAATTCCTCCATGCCCAGCAGAGCGATGATGTCCTGCAGGTCCTTGAACCGCGCCAGCGCCTCGCGCACGCGCTCCGCCACGCGGTAATGCGCCTCGCCGACCACCAGGGGGTCGAGCAATATCGAGGAGGATGCCAACGGGTCCACCGCCGGGTAGAACGCCTCTGCCGCCAATTGGCGCGAGAGCATGACGATGCTGTCCATATGGCTGGAAATCGCCGTCACCGCCGGGTCGGTGAAATCATCCGCCGGAACATACACGGCCTGGATGGAGGTAACCGCCGCCCCGGCGACGGAGGCGATACGCTCCTCCAGCGAGGCGACCTCGCTCGCCAAAGTGGGCTGGTAGCCAACGCGCGAGGGCAACCGCCCAAGCAGGCTGGAGACCTCCGCCCCCGCCTGCACGAAGCGGAACACATTATCCATCAGCAGCAGCACGTTCTGGTGCTTGTTGTCACGGAAATGCTCGGCGATGGTGAGCGCGGTGAGCGGCACGCGCCAGCGCGCGCCAGGCGGCTCGTTCATCTGGCCATAAACCAGAACCGTGCGCGCCAGCACGCCGGAATGACGCATGTCATCGAGCAGCTCATGCCCCTCGCGCGAGCGCTCCCCAACGCCCGCGAACACTGAAATCCCCTGGTATTTCTCCACCATGGCGTGGATCAGCTCCATCACCAGCACGGTCTTGCCGACCCCCGCGCCGCCAAACATCGCCGCCTTGCCGCCCTGGGCCATGGGGGCGAGCAGGTCGATCACCTTGATCCCCGTCTCGAACATCACATTGGTGGCGACCACCTCGCCCAGCGCGGGGGGCGGGTTATGGATGGGGCGCCGGGGTGTATCCGCGGGCAGCGCCGGGCCACGGTCGCCCACATTGCCGGTGACATCAAGCAGCCGCCCCAAAACCGCCTCGCCCACCGGCACGCTGACCGGCGCGCCAGTGGCGCGGACAGCGGTGTTGCGCGCCAGGCCCGCGGTGGTCTGCAAGGCAATCGTCCGCACGGTGGTGGCATCGGCATACGCATGCACTTCCAGAACCAGCGGCTCGGGCCGGTCCCATTCCACCACCAGGGCAGCGTTAATTTCCGGTAAAATGCCGTCAGCAAAACTGACATCCACGACAACGCCGCGAACCGCGATCACCTTTCCCCGCAATGCAACCGACCCCATGATGACCCCATGACAAATCCGCTGCCGTTCGTAACAGGCGGAACCAGCCGCGCACTGCCTTGCTATGCCATTGTCCGGCAATTCTCCTTGATCCTGATCAATCGTGCGTCTCCTTGATGGAAATCAAAGACAGCGCCCCCGGCATTGCCCTAAAAACTGCGGCGTATGGCTGGCGGGGGTCTTTGTCCTGGAAACTTCCATGCAGGAGATATGGATTATGAAAAACTTGCAAGTAATCAGATCCGCGGCTGGCGTGTTATTATTAGCCGGGCTTGGCGGATGCGTCGTGGCGCCGCCCACCGGCCCAAGTGTTGTGGTGCTGCCTGGCGAAGGGGTTAGTTATTCAACATTTCAGACCGATGATGCCACTTGCCGCGATGCCGCGGCGCAGAGCGTGGGCTATGCCTCTCCCACCCAGGCCGCCAATCAGGCCGCCGTGGGCAGCGCCGTCGTCGGCACCGCCATCGGCGCGGTGGCTGGCGCCGCGCTTGGCTCCGTCTCCGGCAATGCGGGTGCTGGCGCCGCCATCGGCGCTGGCACCGGCCTGCTGGTGGGCAGCGCTTCAGGGGCCAGCAACGCCCAGGCCTCGGCCTATGGGCTGCAACGGCAATATGACGTGACGTATCTGCAATGCATGGCCGCCAAGGGGAACAAGGTGCCTGATCTACCCTCCGAGAGCGGCTATATGGTACCGGCGCCCGGCTATTACCCCTATCCGCCGCCATATGCGTATTATCCCACCTATGGCTATCTCTATCCGTCCTTCACGTTCTACTACCGCGGACACTGGCATCATTAGCACCCGGCCCCTTAACCGCAGGCTCCAGCACCTGGGGGAGAATTGGGGAAAAATTCTGGAGATGGCAAATGCCTGAAGATTTAAAGAACGAGGCCCCTGCCCCGGTCGATCTGGCGGAAATGCGTCTGTTTGACCGTAATCTGCATGCGGCGGAAGCGAAGCTGACGGGGGGGCTCTCCCCCTCGGCGCTGACCGGCGCGGTGATGGACTGGGCCGCCCATATGGTTGACCAACCCGGCCGCCGGGCGGCGCTGGCCCATCAGGCGCTGCGCGATGCCGTGGCGCTCGGGCAATCGCTCCTCGGCGCGCCCCCTGCGGCAATGCCGGCGCCAGATGACCACCGGTTTGATAATCCCGGCTGGAATCATTTCCCGTTTTCCTTCATCGAACAGGGGTTTTTACTTAACGAACGCTGGTGGAAGCTGGCGACAACCGGGGTCAGCGGCGTCACGCGCAGCCATGAGCGTATCATCAGCTTCATGACCCGGCAGGTGCTGGATATGTTCGCCCCCTCGAACATTCCGTTCCTGAATCCAGAGGTGATCGACGCGACAAGGGCGGCGGGCGGTAAAAACCTGCAGCAGGGGTTTAAGAATTTTCTCGAAGACATGGCAGTGGCGGCCCGCCGGAGCCCGCCGCCATTGCCCATGCAGCCGGGACGCGATCTCGCCATCACGCCCGGTCAGGTGGTGCTGCGCAACGAGCTGATCGAACTCATCCAGTACACGCCACGCACGAAAACCGTACGGCCCGAGCCGATCCTCATTGTTCCCGCCTGGATCATGAAATATTACATTCTTGATCTTTCGCCAGGCAATTCGATGATCCGCTACCTGGTTGACCAGGGCTATACTGTGTTCTGCATTTCCTGGCTGAACCCCACCGCCGCGCAGCGCGAACTCCGCCTTGAAGACTACCTGACCAAAGGGATCAAGGCCGCGCTGGATGCCGTGCAGGCGATCAGCGGCGCGGCGAAAATCCATGGTACCGGCTATTGCCTGGGCGGCACCCTGCTCACCATCGCCGCCGCCGCCATGGCCCGCGACGGTGACGAGCGGCTGGCCAGCCTCTCGCTGCTCGCAGCACAAACCGATTTTACCGAGGCCGGGGAGTTGCAGCTTTTCATCAGCGAGGCGCAACTGGCGTTTCTTGATGACCTGATGTGGCAACAAGGCTATCTGGACTCCTCACAGATGGCCGGGGCATTTCAGATGCTGCGCTCCAACGATCTGATCTGGTCGCGCCTCGTGCGGCGATATTACCTGGGCGAGGAAGAACACACCACCGATATGATGTCGTGGAATCTCGATGCCACCCGCATGCCGTACCGGATGCATTCAGAATATCTCTGGCATTTATTCCAGAACAATAATCTGGCGGAGGGCCGCTTCCCGGTCGGGAGCAAGCCCGTCTCCATGCATGATATTTCGGTGCCGTTCTTTGTTGTCGGCACCGAGACCGACCACATTGCGCCGTGGCGCTCGATCCATAAACTGCATCTGCTCAATCCGGGGGATATCACATTCGTGCTCACCTCCGGCGGGCACAATGCCGGCATCATCAGCGAGCCGGGCCACCCGCGCCGCCATTACCGCAGCCTGCGCCACCTGCCGGAAAGTAAATACCACGCGCCCGATGACTGGCTCCAGATTGCGCCCCTCACCGAAGGCTCCTGGTGGCCCGCCTGGGCGGCCTGGCTGGACACGCGTTCCTCCCCCGCGGTGGCGCCGCCCCCCATGGGCAACGCCAAGGCCGGATACAAATGCCTGGAACCGGCGCCCGGGCAATATATTCTGCAAAGGTAGACAACCACCATGCATGCCATGCTCCTGCGGCAACCCGGCGCGGCGCTTGAATGGACAAACCTGCCCGACCGCCAGCCCGGTTATGGCGAGATAAGGGTGAAAATCGGCGCCTGCGGCGTGTGCTGCACCGATCTGCATGTGGTCGACGGCGAGTTGGCGCATCCAAAACGCCCCGTCATCCCGGGGCATGAGATCGTCGGGCGGATCGATGTGCTGGGCGAAGGCGTGGAAGGTCTGCGCCTGGGCGAGCGCGTTGGCATACCCTGGCTCGGGCATACGTGCGGCGTGTGCCCCTATTGCACCAGCGGGCACGAGAACCTGTGTGACGACCCGCTGTTCACCGGCTACACGCGTGACGGCGGCTACGCCACCGCCTGCATCGCCGACGCGCATTACGCCTTTCCCCTGGGCGAGGCGGGCAGCGACGCCTCGCTGGCGCCGCTGCTCTGCGCCGGGCTGATCGGCTGGCGCGCGCTGGTTATCGCCGGCAAGAGCAAAACCCTCGGCCTGTATGGCTTTGGCGCCGCCGCGCATATCCTCGCCCAGGCCGCCCGCTGGCAGGGGCGCGCGGTGTTCGCCTTCACCAAGCCGGGCGACACCAAGGCGCAAGCCTTTGCCAAACGCCTGGGCGCCGCCTGGGTGGGCGGCTCGGATGAAGCACCGCCCGAACCACTGGATGCCGCGATCATTTTCGCCCCCGCCGGCGAGCTTGTGCCGCTGGCGCTGCAGGCCGTGCGCAAGGGCGGGCGCGTGGTGTGCGCGGGCATCCACATGAGCGACATCCCCAGCTTCCCCTACCGGCTGCTCTGGGAGGAGCGGCAACTGCTCTCGGTGGCCAACCTCACCCGCCAGGACGGCATCGATTTTCTGCGCCTGGCGCCGGAAATCGGCATCGTCACGCAAACCACCATCTACCCGCTGCGTCAGGCCAATCAGGCGCTGGATGATCTACGCGCCGGGCGGCTGGAGGGTGCTGCCGTGCTGGTGCCAGCACTGCTGGGGTGAGGCGGGTGGGGGGCCTATGATCTGATCAAGCGTAATAAATTTCTGCAATAATACCATACCACCTGCCCCACGCCACCGCGCTGCCCGCATAAAAAACGGCGCCCCGTGAAGGGCGCCGTTTCAATGTTCAGAGTTTACCGAAAAGCTTTACTCGGAAACGGTCTCGCGCTTGGAGATGTCTTCCCCGGTCGCCTGATCAACCTGCTTCATCGACAGCTTGACCTTGCCGCGGTCATCAAAACCGATGACTTTGACTTTAACGCTATCGCCCTGCTTGACCACGTCGTTGGTTTTCGCAACGCGGGTCGCGGCCAGTTCGGAGATGTGCACGAGGCCATCTTTCGCGCCGAGGAAGTTCACGAAGGCGCCGAAATCGGCGGTCTTCACAACCTTGCCATTGTAGATCACGCCAATTTCCGGTTCGGCGATGATGCCGCGGATCTTGTCGATCGCCGCCTGGATTTTGGTATCGTCGGCAGCGGAGACTTTAACCGCGCCGCTATCGTCGATGTCGATTTTCGCGCCGGTCTGCTCGACGATCTCGCGGATCACCTTGCCGCCGGTGCCGATGATGTCGCGGATCTTGTCCTTGGGCACCTGGATCGTCACGATCTTCGGCGCGTTGGAGGAAACGCCCTCGCGGCCAGAGGTCAGTGCCTTGGCCATTTCGCCCAGGATGTGCAGACGCCCGCCCTTGGCCTGCTCCAGCGCGATTTTCATGATCTCGGGCGTGATGGAGGTGATCTTGATGTCCATCTGCAGCGAGGTCACACCCGCTTCGGTTCCGGCCACCTTGAAGTCCATGTCGCCGAGGTGATCCTCATCGCCCAGAATGTCGGACAACACGGCAAACGCGCGATCTTCCTTGATCAGGCCCATGGCGATGCCCGCAACCGGGCGCGTCAGCGGCACGCCGGCATCCATCAGCGCCAGCGAGGTGCCGCAGACGGTTGCCATCGAGGAGGAGCCGTTGGATTCGGTGATCTCGGAGACGATGCGCAACGTGTAGGGGAAGGCCTCCTTGGTCGGCAGCAGCGGATGCACCGCGCGCCAGGCCAGCTTGCCATGGCCGATTTCGCGGCGGCCGGGCGAGCCCATGCGCCCGGTCTCGCCAACCGAGTACGGAGGGAAGTTGTAGTGCAGCATGAAATGCTCTTTGAACTCGCCTTCCACGGCGTCGATCAACTGCTCATCCTGCGCGGTGCCGAGTGTCGCCACCACCAGCGCCTGGGTCTCGCCACGGGTGAACAGCGCCGAGCCATGGGTGCGCGGCAGCACGCCCACTTCCGCCAGAATCGGGCGCACGGTCTTGGTGTCGCGGCCATCGATGCGCAGGCCGGTGTCCAGGATGTTGTTGCGCACGATGTCGGCTTCCAGCTCCTTGAACAGCCCCTTCGCCTTGTCGGCATCCAGGCCTTCCTCGGTCAGCAGCACGGCGGCGGCTTTTTTGGCGGCGGAAATTTTTTCCTGGCGAACCTGCTTCACGGTTTCGGTATAGGCATCGCGCAGCGGCTGGCGGGCCAGCGCATCAACGCGCGCGGCCAGGGTCTTGGTCTCCTCAGAGACTTCCGGCAGCGGCCACGGGTCTTTCGCGGAATGCTCGGCCAGTTCGATGATCGCCTGGATCACCGGCTGGAACGCGGCATGGCCGAAGGTGACAGCGCCAAGCATCACGTCCTCGGAAAGCTCGGAGGCTTCCGATTCCACCATCAACACACCCTCAACCGTACCGGCCAGAACCAGGTCAAGCTTGCTCTCTTCCTTCTCGGAGGTGGTGGGGTTGAGCACATATTCGCCATTGATGAGGCCAACACGCGCGGCGCCGACCGGGCCGAAGAAGGGAATGCCCGAGATGGTCAGCGCGGCGGAAGCAGCCACCAGCGCCAGAATGTCCGGGTCGTTCTCAAGGTCATGGCTCAGCACGGTCACGATGACCTGCACTTCGTTCTTGTAACCCTGCGGGAACAGCGGGCGGATCGGACGGTCAATCAAGCGGGAAACCAGTGTCTCCTTCTCGGTCGGCCGGCCTTCACGCTTGAAGAAACCGCCCGGAATGCGCCCGGCGGCGAAGAATTTTTCCTGATAATTCACGGTCAGCGGGAAGAAATCCAGGCCCGGCTTGGGGGATTTCGCGCCAACGACGGTGGCCAGCACCACAGTGTCACCATAGGAGGCAACCACGGCGCCGTCGGCCTGGCGCGCGACCTTGCCGGTCTCGAGGATCAGCGTCTTGCCGCCCCATTCCATCTCTTTACGGAAATAACGATCAAACATTTTCAACAACTCCACAAACACGGCAAGCCGGGGGGAGGAAACGCCGAATGAGTGCGCGGTCTACCGGTGGTTAAGCGGCGCCTCGGGCGGCATGGGTCTGGCTGTGAAGGGTGCAAACACGCATCACAGCCACGGACCATGTGGCCGGAAACGCCGCGGGCAATAAACCGGCGGCGGCGCGGATCATCCGGTTGGTTCCCTAAAACCCCGTTCTGCCGCTAGTCTCAACAACATGAGCGGGGCCCAATGCCCCACGCACGAACACGCCCCATGGCGTGTGCGCTGCTCTTACCGGAGTTTTGCCCCCAAGGCTAGGAGGACTTGCGCGCCAGAGCCGTCATGCAGGCCGGCGCGCCAGGGGCGTCATACAGGCCGGCGCGCCAGGGGCGCGACGAACTGCGGCTCGGTGTCCCACGGAAAGAGTATCCATGTATCCTGGCTGACCTCGGTGATGAAGGTATCGGCCATCGGCTTGCCGGCCTCCTTGGCATAAACCGTGGCCAGATGCGCCTTGGGCAGCAGCCCGCGCACCAGTTTGGCCGTTGTGCCGGAATCCACCAGATCATCCACAATCAGCCACCCTTCCCCGTCTCCGGCGGCGGCGGGCGGCTTGGTCACCACCGGCTCACCGGGGTTTTCCTCGTCATAGGTGACAACCGAGACCGTCTCGATCAACCGGCATTCCAGCTCGCGCGCGATAATCGCCGCCGGGATCAGCCCGCCGCGTGTAATCGCGACAATGCCCTTCCATGGCCCGAGTGAGTGCAACCGCCATGCCAGTGCCTTCGCGTCGCGGTGCAACTGGTCCCAGGTAACTGTAAAATAATGTTTTGCCATGCGTTGCGGATAAACAAGGGCTTGCGGATAAACAAGCCCGCGCCGTCCGGCAAAAGCGGCAACGGCACGGGCGTTTCCACCCGTGCCGCGTTAAACTTCAGCCCGCCGCCGGGAGTATCCCCGGCACATCCGGCCGCGGCGGCGCCGCGGTGGGCACGGAGGAGCGGCGCTGGTCGGGCATCGGCTCGTCCACCACCTTGCGCACAATTTTCTCACCACGGATCACCGCCTCGATCTCGTCGCCCGAAAGCGTCTCGTATTCCAGCAGCCCTTGCGCCAGCGACTCCAGATCCGCCCGGCGCTCGGTAAGAATACGCCGCGCCTCGGCATAGGCATGGTCGATGATCGCCTTGATCTCGGTGTCGATCTCGCGGGCGGTGGCTTCCGAGACGTTCTTGTTCTGCGTCACGGAGTGGCCGAGAAACACCTCCTGCCCGTTATCGCCGTATGAGATCATGCCCAGCTTCTCGGACATGCCCCATTCGGTGACCATCCGCCGGGTCATGTCCGTCGCCATTTTAATGTCGCCGGAGGCGCCGTTGGAGACCTTGTCCGGCCCAAACACCAGCTCCTCGGCGGCGCGCCCGCCCATGGCCATGATGAGCTGCTGCAACAGTTTCAGTTTGCTGGTGGAGTAGCGATCCCCTTCGGGCAGCGACATCACCATGCCAAGCGCGCGGCCACGCGGAATGATGGTGGCCTTATGCACCGGGTCGCACTCCGGCAGGGTGATCGAGCAAATCGCATGGCCGCCTTCATGATAGGCGGTCATGCGCTTCTCATCGTCGGACATCACGAGCGAACGCCGTTCCGCGCCCATCATCACCTTGTCTTTGGCGTGCTCGAATTCCGCCATGGCAACCACCCGCTTGCCGATCCGCGCGGCCAGCAGAGCGGCCTCGTTCACCAGATTGGCGAGATCGGCGCCCGAGAAGCCGGGCGTGCCGCGCGCAATCGTCTTCGGGTCCACATCGGAGGCCAGAGGCACCTTGCGCATATGCACCTTGAGAATTTTCTCGCGGCCCAGCACATCCGGGTTGGGCACCACGACCTGCCGGTCAAACCGGCCGGGGCGCAGCAGTGCCGGGTCCAACACGTCCGGCCGGTTGGTGGCGGCGATAAGGATGACACCCTCGTTGGACTCAAACCCGTCCATCTCGACCAGCATCTGGTTCAGCGTCTGCTCGCGCTCATCATTGCCGCCGCCAAGCCCCGCGCCACGATGGCGGCCGACAGCGTCGATTTCGTCAATGAAGATGATGCACGGCGCGTTCTTTTTGCCCTGCTCGAACATGTCACGCACCCGCGAGGCGCCCACACCCACGAACATCTCCACGAAATCAGACCCGGAGATGGTGAAAAACGGCACATTGGCCTCACCCGCGATAGCGCGCGCCAGCAAGGTCTTGCCCGTACCCGGCGGGCCGACAAGCAGGCACCCCTTGGGGATTTTGCCCCCAAGCCGCTGAAATTTCTGCGGGTCACGCAGAAACTCCACAATTTCCTGCAACTCGCTCTTCGCCTCATCAATCCCGGCCACGTCCTCAAAGGTCACCCGCCCCTGCTTCTCGGTCAGCAACCGGGCGCGCGACTTTCCAAAGCCCATCGCGCGGCCCCCGCCGGACTGCATCTGGCGCATGAAGAAGATCCACACCCCGATCAGCAGCAGCATCGGCGCCCAGGAGATCAGCACCTTGAGAATCGGGTTCATGGTGTCGCCTTCAGGCTTGGCGTCCACATGCACATTGGCGGCGATCAGCTTGTCGAGCAGCGAGGGGTCGGCCGGCGCGTAAGTCTCAAACGCCTTGCCATCCTTGGTCGTGCCGGTGATATCATGCCCCGCGATGGTAACATCCTGCACCTGGCTGTTGTTCACCTGATCCAGGAAGCTGGAATAGGCGAGCTGGCTCACCGGGTTGCTCGACGTGCTGGACGGCTGAAATACGTTAAAAAGTACGACCAGAAACAGAGCGACGACCACCCAGAGCGCTATATTTCGACCAAGATTGTTCATCTAGCCTTATCCAATTCTCTTATTAAAAAGCCAACGCCGCTCCGCCACGGCGGTAGAGCGCCATCTCAGATGGGTATTCTGCACCGATTTTGTAGCATTGCACAAATTTATTGCCCGGCGCTGAAGAACGGATGCGGCGCGGCAGGCCCAGGCGGGGTAAACAAAACCGGCGCGGGGAAGCTGAGCGTGCCGTCAACCGCCCGCAAGGCCGGCATCGTGCGCACAACAATTGACGGCAAGGCATTGTAATTTTTATAATTTTTAGAGTCATCCCCCAGCGCGCCCAAACTCTGCCCCGGCGGGGGCGTGGCCTCCAGGGTAAACCGCCGGTCCCATATCGCGCCGCGCCGCGCCGCAACCGGCGGCGCCACACAGGCGGGTTCGCGGGCCAGCAGCCAGCCGGGGCCAAGCCTTCCGGCCGCCAGAATACGCACCCCGCCCAATGTTGCCGGGCGCAGCTTCGCGGCCAGGGCGGCGGTGGCCTGTTGGCCGGGCGGATAAACATTGCCGCCGACCACGCGCAGCAGCGCCGCCAGCGCCGCCAGCGGGGCGCCGGGCGCATCCAATAGCGCGAACCCCTCGGGCCGGAGCGCAGCATGGCGGGCGAGAAACCGCGCGGCCTCCTGCTCGCGCTCCTGCCGGGCGCCGGCATTGGCGGGTTGAACGCCAGCCCCCTCCAGCCGGATACGCACACGCTCAAACTTAGGATTGCGGTTGGAGGGGTCTTCGATCCATTCCATGCCCCGCGCCATGAGGTAGGCGCGCAACGCGGCGGGGGATACATTCAGCAACGGGCGCAGGAGCAAAACATTGTCGCGCGCCGCCCAGGCGGCGATGCCCTCCGCCCCACCCGGGCCGCGCCGCGCGCGCATGGCCACGGTTTCCGCCTGGTCGGCTGCATGGTGCCCCAGCAGCAGGTGCAACCGCCCCTCCGCCTGCGCGGCGCCAGCCAGCGCCGCATACCGCGCGTCACGGGCTTTTTCCTGAACTCCAGGGCCAGAAATTCCAGACAACACAATGATTTTACTTGCAATCCCCCGCGCCGCCAACCGGCTGGCGGTAAGCGCCGACTCGGCGGCTGACTCTGGGCGCAGGCCATGATCAACAATCAGCGCCAGGATGCTTCCCCGGTTTTGCGCCGCCCAATCGCAGGCCAGCAACACCAGCGCGGTACTATCCGCCCCGCCCGATACCGCGGCGGCCAAACGCGGCGCCGCGCCAAACGGACCCAGCCGGGCCATCGCGGCGGCAAAATTTTGCGCCAGCGCGGTGCTGGCGAGGTTCGCCGCTGTTACGAGCAATGCGCCCGGTGGCTCAACGCGTCGATCTTATCCTTCATGCCCGCCGGCGGTGTCGGGAACTGGCTGTTGAGCGAGGAGAGCGTGTCGCAGGCGGCTTCGTTCTGCTTGATATCCGCCAGTGAACTGGCAAGCCCGAATAGTGACTGCGGCGCCCATGTCCCGGTGCGGTTGAGGTTATAGGCATCATCATAGGCGATGGCGGCGGCCTGCGGCTTGCCCTCGGCGGACAAGGACTGCCCCAGCAGATATTGCGCCCGGTAGGCCTGCGGGCTGCCCTTCGCGGTCGAGAGAATGGCATTCGCCGCGGCCTCGGCCGTTGCATAATCATGCCTGGCGTAGGCGGCCAGGCCGTCATGCAGCATAGTCGCGGGCGAGCCGGAAACCGCTGATGCCGGTGGTAGTGGCGCCGGGGCGGCTGGCGCAGGGGGGGCGCTGGTCTGCGGCCCTGGCGCGGCCTGCGGGGTGCCCGGGGTGGCACCCGGGGTGGCGCCGTTGGTCATCTGGAACTTCAGGTCGCCAATTTCTTTCTCGGTCGCGGCATGCTGCGTATCGACCTGATTTTGCAGCGTATCCACCCTGCCGCTGAGCTGCTGCACCTGTGTTTGCAGGTCATTCACCTGGTTAAGCAGGCTGGCGACAATTCCACCGCCTGGCGCGCCGGTGCCGGAAGCCGGTGGCGGCACCGGGGCGGAGGAGTTGCCCAGAGCAGAACCGCCATTGCCGCCGCCGCCCGATTGGAGCTGCTGCACCTGGCTCTGAAGCTGCAAAATCTGGTTTTCCAGGGCAATGCCTTCCTGGCTTTGCACCAGCGGCTGGCCCTGCGCGGCGCCGATCGGCAACATGGAAGCAAATACAGCGAGGGCGAGGAGATTTTGGCGCATATCCGCGGATAATCCTGAACTGTGGCGTTTATCTGGTCCGATATAGCCCTACCGCCTCAAAAAACAAAACCGCCCAAAAACAAAACCGGCGGCGCCTCAACAAAGAGACACCGCCGGATGCTAATTTTCAGACCGCCCCAACCGGAGTTGGGAGGAACCTAAAATTACTTGCAGTTCTGCGGGTTGAAACCCTGAACCGACGTGATGGCGTTACGGTTCTGCTGGTAGGAAGCTTCGTCATTGCCAGCGGCAACCGGGCAATCCTTGCCATAGGAAATCGTGGTCAGGCGCGAAGCGGCAACGCCCTGGGCAACCAGGTAGTCACGCGCGGTGTTCGCGCGGCGCTGAGCCAGCGCCAAGTTGTAGGTCTCGGTGCCGCGCTCGTCGGCGTTACCGGCGACCAGAACGTTGACGCTCGGGTACTTGGCGAGCCAAGCGGCCTGGCGGCCCAGTGTGGCGTCGGAATCGCTGCTCAGGTTCGACTTGTCGAACGCGTAGAACACGCGGTCACCAACGTTGGCGACCAGGTCCTGTTCGCTGCCCGGAACGGCGCCCGTGGAGGCCATGCCAGCGCCAGTGCCGGTGTTGGAGGCGGTGGGGTTGGAAGAGCAGGCTGCCAGCAGGGCAAGGCCGGCGAAAGCGCCCAATGCTTTGAATTTCATATTAAAAAACCGATCCCTGTCCGTGATTAGTGAGCTAAAAATACTTGGTTGCGGAATCCCTATGATTACGCATCCCAAGGGGCCATACTCTGCCATGCGGTGAAGGGTCAAGCACTATAGTTATGCATTTTGTGCGCCTGTGGCCCGATTACACAGGTAGAGATAGTTTATTTTAGCCATGTGGAGAATTTGTGACACCAAGCGGGCGCCAGCGCGCTCCGGCGCTTGACTTTTGGGCGGCAAAAATGTCTGCCCTGCGGCCGGATGGATCAGGTGGACCAAATGCCGGAAAACGACCTTAGCTTATTACAGACCCAGGCTGAATCACGCATCGCCGTGGCTGACAGCGATGCCCTGGAGGAGTTGCGCGTCGCACTCCTCGGCAAGAGCGGCACCCTCACCGCCGCGCTGAAAGCGCTCGGCGCGATGGACCCCGAGGCCCGCAAAGCCCGAGGCGCAGAGCTGAACATTGTAAAAACCGCGCTCACCCAGGCGCTGGCGGCACGCCGCGCGGTGCTGGACGCAGCGGCGCTGGAGGCTCGCCTCGCGGCGGAACGTATTGACGTAACGGCCCCAGTCCGCCCGGAACTCACCGGCGCCATTCACCCGATCAGCCGCACCACCGAGGAGATCGCCGCGATCTTCAGCGCCATGGGTTTTGCCATCAAGGATGGCCCGGACATCGAAAACGACTGGAATAATTTCAGCGCGCTCAACATCGCCGCCCACCACCCCGCCCGCGCGATGATGGATACGTTCTACCTGCAAGGCGGCGAGGTGCTGCGCACGCATACCTCCCCCGTGCAAATTCGCACCATGCTCGATTGGGCGAAGAGCCATTCCACCCAGGCTGACGCACAACCGATTCGCATCATCGTGCCCGGCCGCACCTTCCGCGCCGATCATGACGCCACCCATTCGCCGATGTTCCACCAGACCGAGGGTCTGGTCATCGGGCGCGGCATCACGCTTGGCCACCTGAAAGGCTGCCTGATCGACTTCCTGCGCGCCTTTTTTGATATCCCCTCCCTGCCGGTGCGCCTGCGCGCCAGCTATTTCCCCTTCACCGAGCCTTCCATGGAGGTGGACATCGGCTGGAACCGCAAAACCGGCGAGATCGGCGGCGGCACCGACTGGCTGGAGATCGGCGGCTCAGGCATGGTCCACCCCAACGTGCTGGCCAATTGCGGCATCGACCCTCGTGAATTTCAGGGCTTCGCCTTCGGTGTCGGCATTGAGCGACTGACCATGCTCAAACACGGCATCGCCGATCTGCGCCTGTTCTATGAAAGCGATGTGCGCTGGCTGCGCCATTACGGTTTTGCCGCGCTGAGCCCCGCCATGCTGCATGAAGGAATCTGAGCCATGAAATTCACGCTGTCATGGTTGAAGACCTGGCTCGAAACCGACGCCGCGCTGGAGGACATCCTCACCACCCTCTCGGCCATCGGCCTGGAGGTGGAGGGTGTTGAAAACCGCGCCGCCACGCTGGCGCCTTTCGTCATCGCGCAGGTGATTGAGGCCCTGCCCCACCCCAACGCCGACCGCCTGCGCGCCTGCCGCGTGGATGTGGGCGATGGCGTGGAGCGCTCCGTGGTCTGTGGCGCGCCGAACGCGCGCACCGGGCTGCGCGTGGTGTTCGCCCCGCCGGGCGCTTTCGTGCCTGGCTCGGGCATCACGCTGAAAATCGGTGAAATCCGCGGGGTAAAATCTGAAGGCATGCTCACCAGCTTCAGCGAGCTGGGGCTGGAGGGCGACGGCGAAGGCATCATCGAGCTGCCGGCCGATGCGCCGGTCGGCGCCGGCTACGCTAAATGGGCCGGGCTGGATGAGCCGGTGATCGAAATCGCCGTCACCCCCAACCGTGGCGACGCGCTGAGCGTGCGCGGCGTGGCGCGCGACCTCGCCGCCGCCGGGCTTGGCGTGCTCAAGCCCTTTGCGCCCGCGCCCATCGCCGGGTCCGGCGCCAGCGCCGTTGTGTGGCGCAACGCCTTCCCCGAGGCCTGCCCCTGGGTGCTGGGCCGCACCGTGCGCCATGTGAAAAACGGCGAAAGCCCTGACTGGTTGAAGCAGCGCCTGGAATCGGTCGGCCTGCGCCCGATCAACACGCTGGCCGACATCACCAATTTCTTCACGCACGACCTCGGCCGCCCGCTGCATGTGTTTGACGCTGATAAGGTCGCGGGCGGCTTCCTGGAGCTGCGCCGCGGCAATGGCGAAAGCTTCACCGGCCTGCACGGCAAGGAGGTGAAGGCCGGTGCGGAGGATTGCATCATCGCCGATGCGGCGGGCGTGCAATCGCTGGCGGGCATCGTCGGCGGCGAGGCCACCGGCTGCGATGAGGCCACCACCAGCGTGTTCATCGAATGCGCCTTGTTTGACCGCGTGAAAATCGCCCAAACCGGCCAGCGCACCGGCATCTTCTCCGACGCGCGGCAGCGCTTTGAGCGCGGGATCGACTCTCAGCTTCTGCCCCAGGCGCTGGACGCCGCGACCGCCATGATAATCGAACTCTGCGGCGGCGAGGCCAGTGAAATTTCCGAAGGCGGCGCCCGGCCGGACTGGTCGCGCACGGCAAAACTGCGCTTCGAGCGCATCAGCAGCTTCGGCGGCTCGGACATCGGCCCCGATGAAGCCGTCGCCTCGCTGGAACGCCTCGGCTTTGGCGTGCGCGCGCGCGATGCGGCGAGCGTCACCCTCGCCGTGCCAAGCTGGCGCAACGATGTGGCGCAGCCCCCCGCGCTAGACCAGGCGGATGTCCCCGGCGCGGCGCAGGCCGCCATCGGCGCCGCCGAGATCGAGCCGGAGGTGGATCTCATCGAGGAAGTGCTGCGCCTGAAGGGCATGGACGCCATCACCCCGGTCTCGCTGCCGGTTGAAGGGCTCATCCAGGCGCCGATCTATACCCCAAAACAGGCCCGCACCGCTTTGGCGCGCCGCGTGCTGGCATCGCGCGGCCTGCTGGAGGCAGTGACCTTCAGCTTCCTCGACCATGAGACCGCCGCGCTGTTCGGCGGCGCGCCCGAGAGCCTGCGCCTCGCCAACCCCATCGCCGCCGACCTCGACCAGATGCGCCCGACCGCGCTCGCCACCCTCTCCCTGGCCGCCGCACGCAACGTGGCGCGCGGCTTTGGCGACCTCGGCCTGTTCGAGATCGGCCCGGCCTATGCCGCCGACACCTCCCAGGCGCTGGTGGCCGCCGGCCTGCGCGTGGGCGAGACCCCGCTCTCCGCCCTCGCGCCCGCGCGCAAATTCGATGCGCTGGACGCCAAGGCCGACGCCATCGCGGTGCTGAGCGCGCTCGGCGTGCCGATGGAGGGGGTGACCACCACCCCCGGCGGCGCCAGCTTCTACCACCCCGGCCAGTGCGGCACGCTGCGCCAGGGGCCTAAAACCATCCTCGCCGCCTTCGGCACGCTGCACCCGGCCTTATGCGCCAGGCTCGACCTGCCACTGGGCGCAATCGCGTTCGAGATTTTCCTCGACGCCATCGCCGAGCCCAAGCGCCGCAAAAAAGCCGCCCCGGTGCTGCCCGCCTTCCAACCCATCCGCCGCGACTTCGCCTTTTTGGTCAGCACCGAAACCCCGGCCGAGACGCTGCTGCGCGCCGCCAAGGGGGCTGAGCGCAACCTCATCACCCATGTGGCGCTGTTTGACCGCTACCAGGGCAAGGGCGTGCCGGAGGGCCAGGTCTCGCTGGCTATCGCGGTGACCATCCAGCCGGTGGAGAAGAGTTTCTCCGAGGCCGAGCTGGACGCGATTTCAGCGAAAATCGTCGCCGAGGTCGGCAAAAAAACCGGCGGGGTGCTGCGGGGTTAGAGCGTTCCCCGCAGCAACGCATACACCCGCAGCGCCGAGGCCAGCGGCCGCTCGGGCGTGCGCGCCGCGTCAATGCGCGTCACCAATGCCGCCAGTGTCAGGTTTTCCCCCGCCGCAAGCGCCGTCAGCGCCGCCCAGAATTCTGGCTCCAGCGCAATGCTGGTGCGGTGGCCTGAGAGGCTAAGACTTCTTTTTTCGAGCATTTTCCAGGGCATTTACCACAGTATACAGCAGCGCCGGCAGAAAAAACGAAGTCGCGATCAACACCGCCAACAGGCTGATGAGCAGTAAAACCCCCATGCTCGCCGTGCCGCGGTCATGCGAGGCGGCCAATGTGCCAAAGGCGGTCCCGGTCGTCAGGGCAGAGAACAACACGGCATGGGCCGTCGCCGAGGAGAGGAATTTGCGCATGCCCATGCGGAAATTCATCACGAAATACACATTGAACGACACGCCGACGCCAAGCAGCAGCGGCAGCGCGATGATGTTGGCATAGTTGATCGACAGGCCGATAATCTTGGCAAACAGCGCCGTCAGCAGAATGGACATCCCCAGCGTCGCCAGCACCAGCAGCGGGCCGCGAAGATTACGGAACACCAGCAGCAATATGACCATGATGGCGAGGAAGGCCAGCAATGCCGCCTCGCGGAACGAATTCAGGATCGTCTGCGCGGTGGCGATGGTTGAAATCGCCGGGCCACCGGCATCGGGCGCGATCGCCAGCACGGCCTTGGTAAACTGCCGCAGCCCGGCGGTCGTTTGCGCCGCACCATCGGGCAGCGCCTCAACCCGCACCTGCCCGTTGGGCAGAAACCAATCGGCCGCCACCGATTTCGGCAGGCTCTGAACCGTAATCGGCGCCGCGTTCAGGCTGGCAGTCAGCTGCGCGAGTTCCCCCGGCAAAAAGCGCGTGAGCGCCGCGTTCATCGCCATCAGCTGCGCATCGCTACAGCCCTCCAGCTTCACCATCGTGGCGGCCAGGGCCAGCAGCGGCGAATCCTTCGGCAGTTGCGGCGCCACACCCGCAATCGCCTGCTGCGTTTTCACCAAGGCGGCGCGAATGTCCGCCGCGCCAACCGGCGTGGCCGGCGGCGTGGCGGCGGCCAGCAGCGTCGGCGCCAGAATATTGCGCGCCTGTGCCAGCATGGCCAGTTTCTGGTCCTGGTCCTCGGGCACGAAGGTTGCGCCCGAAATGACGCCAGCGACCTGCGGCAGCGCGGCGAGTTTGGCCCCCAGCGCCCGCGCGGCGGCGAGGTTGGGCGTCAGCGCATCGGCATAGAACGGGTTGGTCGCCGGGTTGGCGAGCAGCGTGCTCAGCGTGCGCATGCTCTCGGTGTTCGGGTCCTTGGTGTTCAGCGGGTTGGCATCAAACCCGATGGTCGCGGCAGCCCCGGCCCCCGCCAGCCCCAGCACCGCGAACACCATCAGCACGCCACGGCGGCGTTTTTGCAAAAACCCGTCCATCTGCTCGCCATAAGGCAGGCCGAGCTGCATCTTGTTCGTGCGCGGCGAAAACACCCGCAGCAGCGCCGGCAAAAACGTGATGGTGCAGAGCAGGGCGATCAGCATCCCAGCCCCGGCGATGATGCCCAGCTCCGCGACCCCGATGAACGAGGTGGGAGCAAAGGCAAAAAACCCGCAGGAGGTAGCCACGGCGGCAAGCGCGATCTGCCCGCCGGCCTCGCGCGCGGTGCGCGGAATCGCATCGGAGAGTTCGCTTGAGACAAGGTTCACATCACGCAGCCGCACGCAGAACTGAATGGCGAAATCCACCGCCAGGCCGATGAACAATATCGCGAACGCCACCGAGATCAGATTCAGCACGCCGATGAAAACCGCCGCGAAGCTGATGGTCAGCGCCAGCCCCAGCACCAGTGTCAGCAATATCGGCACGATCAGCCGCCACGAACGCACCGCCAGAAACAGCCAGAGCGCGATCAGCAACACGCTGATGATGCCGCCGGTGAGCAGCCCCTGCGTCAGCGAGGCGAATTCTTCATCCGAAAGCGGAATTTGCCCGGTATAATCCACGGTGGCGCGGCCCGCGCGCACATCCGGCAGGGTCGCGGCGATGCGCATAAGCGCCGCCGTGGCCACCCCACCCGGTTGCAACGTGCCCTGATCCAGCACCGGATGCGCCAGCACGAACTCGCCGTCACCATTGCCGATATTGCCGCCAATGAGCGACTGCCACGAGAGCGGCACCGGCTTCCCCGCGGCCGCCGCCTGCAAATTACGCTGCACACTCTTGAGCGCGCCATCATAGGGGGTCAGGTTCGCCCCCGCCTGCACACCCTGGGCGATCAGCGCCAGCCCGTTCAGCAACCCGCGCGCCGAGGGGTCGGCCGCCAGCTGGCCGAGAAAAGGCTGTGCCGCGACGATGCTGGTCAGCAGCTTGGCCAATTGGTCCGGCGGCAGCAGTAACAACCCCTCGCGGCTGTAGAAATCATCCCCCGCCGGATAGCTGGAGTCGTTGAAATTCGTTTTGTCCGCCGCCAGGGCGGCATTCAGCGCGGCGGCGGTCTCCTTCGCCTCCTCCGGCGTGGCGGCGCGCACCACGGCGACGATCAGCCGGTCAAACTGCGGAAAATTCTGGCTCTCGCGGATATCCGCCTGCCGCCAGGGCAGCGAGCGGGCAAACAGATTGTCGGTGTCGGTGTCGATGCGCAGATGCTGCGCGGCATAAGCCAGACCGGCCCCGGCCAGCATTACCGAAGCAATGATGGTAAGCCAGGCACGCCGCCGCGCGGCGCTCACAATGGTGACAATCGGGCGCACGGCTTACTCCTTCCGAATCGACCGCCTAGAACCCCAGCCCGGCCATGACCAGACGGCCGTAGATATCCGAGAGCACGAATTGCAGCGCCTGCAGCAGCAAAATGGCGATCACCGGGGAAATATCGACGTTACCGAAAGCCGGTATATGGCGCCGGATGGGGTTGAGCACCGGGTTGGTGACGCGGTCGAGGAAATCGGCAACCGTGTTGACGAATTGGCTGCGGTGATTAACCACCCCAAAAGACAGCAGGATACTCATTACCGCAGCCGCGATGATGGCCAGAACCATCAGATGGATCAGCTCGCCGGCTAGCCAGAAGATCGCGAACAACATTTTTGGTCCCCAGTGATTACATACGCGCATGAGTAACGGCGCGCAGACGCCGTGGCAATGTTAACGGCATTCGCCGTCGTAAGGTTAACGGCAGTTGACTTGCGCCCGCGAATGCGCGATGCCGCCCCCGGATGGACCCGGTTCACATTTATGGTCACGGGGCTGTAGCTCAGTTGGTAGAGCGCGTCGTTCGCAATGACGAGGTCTGGGGTTCGATTCCCCACAGCTCCACCATGAACCCAACCTTAGCCGCCCGATTCAGACTACGCGCTGCCGCGCTTCATCATCGGGAGGCACGAATTTTCCTAGCCGCCCGATTCAGACTACGCGCTGCCGCGCTTCATCATCGGGAGGCACGAACTTCATGAACGATCCCACCAGAGAATCGGCCTTTGCCCTTTTGCAGGCGGTGCTGACCAAAAACACCTCGCTCGACGCGGCGCTGGATGCCCTGCCCCCGCTGGACTCGCGCGACCGCGCCGCCGCCCACCGTCTGGCCGCCTGCGTGCTGCGCCACGCCGGCACGCTGGACGCGGTGCTGGAACCCTTTCTGCTCCGCCAGCCGCCGCAGCCGGTGCGTCATATCCTCTGGCTCGGCGCTGCCGCTTTCCTGCTGCTCGGCGCCCCCGCGCACGCGGCGGTAGGCACCGCGGTTGATCTGGCGCGGGCCAAAAAACTGGCGCCCTTCGCCGGGCTGGTGAACGCGGTGCTGCGCAAGGTCGCCGCCGCCGGACCAGCGGCACTGGATGGGCTGGACATGCCCCGCCTCGACACCCCCGCCTGGGCCTGGGCCAGCTGGGGTAAAAACGCGCGGGCCATTGCCGCCGCGCACGCGGCCGAGGCGCCTTTGGATGTTTCGGCCAAGCCCGGCTTTACGCTTGCGGGCGGCGAACTCCTGCCCACCGGCTCGGTGCGCTTCCCCGCCGGCACCAGCGTGCCCGAGCTGCCCGGTTTTTCCACCGGCGATATATGGATACAGGACGCCGCGGCGGCACTCCCCGCCAAACTGCTCGCCCCCCAGCCGGGCGAGCGGGTGCTTGACCTCTGCGCAGCCCCCGGCGGCAAAACCGCGCAACTGGCCGCAGCCGGCGCGCTGGTGACGGCCGTGGAGCGAGACCAGGCCCGCATGGGCACGCTCAAGGGCAACCTCTCACGCCTCGGCCTCAACGTGGACTGCGTGCTGGCCGACGCCACCACCTGGCGCCCGGCGCAAAAATTCACGGCCATATTGCTGGACGCGCCCTGCAGCGCCACCGGCACCATCCGCCGCCACCCGGACCTGTTGCACCTGCGCAAGCCGCGCGACATCCAATCCCTCACCCAGGCGCAGGATGCATTGCTGGACGCGGCAGCCCAAATGCTCGCCCCCGGCGGGCGGCTCATCTATGCCGTATGCTCATTGCAGCCCGAGGAAGGTGCGGCGCGAATCGACGCCGCCTGCGCCCGCCTCGGCCTGCGCCGCGCCCCCTTAAGCCTGCCCGAACTGCCCGAGGCGGTGACCCCGCAGGGTGATGTGCGCACGCATCCGGGCATGTGGCCGCAACACGGCGGGCTGGATGGGTTTTTCATCGCCCGGCTGGTCCATGCCACCAGCAGCAGCACGCAGGACGATGACATCGTGGAATGCAGCTCCCCGCCCTGCATGCTGGGAGAGCTGGGGCCGGAGTTCTCAGGCGCGGGCGGGTAATACCTCACATGGAGGAGCCTGCCGCAAAAAAAACCATTCCCTCCGGCATTTGGGCCCTCGGCTTTGTCTCGCTGCTCATGGACATCTCATCGGAGATGATCCACGCGCTGCTGCCCGTGTATCTCGTCACCGTCATGGGCGCCTCAATGGAGATGCTTGGCACCATCGAGGGCATCGCCGAGGCCACCGCCTCCATCGTCAAAATATTCTCCGGCGCGCTCTCTGACTGGCTGGGCAAGCGCAAGCTGATCGTGGCAACCGGCTATGGTCTCGCGGCCCTGACCAAGCCGTTATTTCCCCTTGCCTCGTCATTGGGCTGGGTGGTGGCCGCCCGTTTCATTGACCGCGTTGGCAAAGGCATTCGCGGCGCGCCGCGCGATGCGCTCCTGGCCGATCTGGCGCCCGCGCATATCCGCGGCGCGGCATTCGGGTTGCGCAAGTCGCTTGACCTGACAGGCTCCTTCGCCGGGCCGTTGCTGGCGATTTTCTTCATGTGGCTGATGTCCAACCATTTCCGGGCGGTGTTCTGGGTGGCGGTGATCCCGGCGTTTCTCTCCTTCGGCCTCATCATGTTCGTGGTGCGCGAACCGCCGCACGCGGCCCCATTGCGCAAACCCAGATTCCCCCTCAACCCCTCCGAGCTTGCCCGCCTCCAGCAAAACTACTGGCTGGTGGTCAGCGCCGCCACGGTGTTCACCCTGGCGCAGTTCAGCACCGCGTTTCTCATCCTGCGGGCGAAGGCCGAGGGCCTGCCCCTGGTGCTGATCCCCCTGGTGCTGGTTGTGATGAACATCGTCTCGGCGCTGGCGGCGCTGCCGGTGGGTATTCTCTCCGACCGCGTCAACCGCCTCACCCTGCTGATCTTCGGCTTTGCCATGCTCATCGCGGCGGATCTTGTTCTGGCATTCACGGGCGGCCTCGGCGGCGTGGGGCTTGGCATCGTTTTATGGGGGTTGCACCTGGGTTTCACCGAGGGCCTGCTTGACACTCTGGTCGCCGACACCGCGGCGCCGGACCTGCGCGGCACCGCCTATGGCGTGTTCAACCTTGCCTCCGGGCTGGCGCTGCTGGCCGCGAGCGTAATGGCCGGCGCGCTTTGGCAGCTGCTCGGCCCACAGGCAACCTTCCTCGCGGGCGCGCTCTTCACGCTGCTGGCGCTGCTGGGGTTGATCGGGATACGCCTGCGGATACCCGGCCTCGGTATGTTGCGTTAAACCAATGAAGTTGATCGTAAAACATACGCTAGAGCGTGATTGACGTGAGGCAATCACGCTCTAGGCAAAAACGCAGCCCATTTATCCCCCGCTCGTGCGGGGGCGGTTTTCCGGTCGAAAGGGCCAAAACATGACTCAAAACCCTGAAGCAACCGGCCCTGGCGCTCCTCTGGCGCGCGCCAGACTGTTTTGTGAACAGAACAACCTCGCCATCCCGGTCCTGCTGGCCCCGATGGCGGGTGCCTGCCCCGCGTCATTGTCCATCGCCGTCGCCAATGCCGGGGGCCTTGGCGCCTGCGGCGCGCTGCTGATGCAGCCTGAAGCCATTAAAACCTGGGCCGCCGCGGTGCGGGCTGGCAGCAACGGCGGCTTCCAGCTCAACCTTTGGATCCCCGGCCCGCCACCGCCGCGCGATGCCGCCGCCGAAGACGCGGTGCGCGACTTCCTCAACCAATGGGGCCCGCAAGTGGCGCCCGATGCCGGCGAGACCCGCCCGCCTGATTTCGCCGCGCAGTGCGAGGCGATGCTGGAGGCGCGCCCCGCTGTCATTTCCTCGATCATGGGCCTCTATCCGCCTGAATTTGTCGAACGCATGAAGGCGCTTGGGATAAAATGGTTTGCCAACGTAACCACCGTTGCCGAGGCGCTGCTTGCCGAGGCGGCGGGGGCCGATGCCATCGTCGTGCAGGGCATGGAGGCGGGCGGCCACCGGGGCGCGTTTGATGCGCAAACGGCGGAATCGGCCATGGTTGGCCTGTTTTCGCTGCTGCCCGCCGTTTGCGACGCGGTGAAGCGCCCGGTCATCGCCTCCGGCGGCATCGCCGACGCGCGCGGCGTGGCCGCCGCGTTGATTTTGGGCGCTTGCGCCGTGCAGATCGGCACCGGGTTTCTGCGCTGCCCCGAAGCGAAACTCCCGCCCGCCTGGGCCGATGCGCTGGGGCAGGCGAAACCGGAGGATACCATCGTGACCAGGGCGTTTTCCGGCCGCCCCGGCCGCAGCCTCGCCAATGCCTATGCGCGCGCCGCATCGGCCCCCGGCGCGCCAGCCCCCGCGCCCTACCCCGTGCAGCGCGGGCTGACGCAGGCGATGCGCGAGAAGGCCGCCAAAGGCGGTGACATCACACGGATGCAGGCCTGGGCCGGGCAATCCGCCGCAATGGCCGCCACGGATTGCGCCGCCACTGTGGCGCGCGCGCTATGGGCCGGCGCCATCGCGCGGCTTGGGGGATAAGCCGCGGGGTTGCCAGGGGCAGAACCAGGCCGAAAAAAATTCCAAAACTTGACCAGATTTGCTATCTATCAGCCCGAAGGGGCGAATAAGACCCTCCTCCGGGGTGTGCCAGTTATCGTTGGTCCAGGAGAAACACGGCAATGTGGAAAAAAATTGGCATCGGCCTGATCATTCTGCTCGCAATCATCGCCGGAGCGGTGTGGTATCTGGTCTCAAACCTCGATTCCCTCATTAAAGCCGCCATCGAGAAATATGGTTCGGCCGCAACCCAGACCTCCGTGACCGTCGGCGGCGTGAAACTCTCGCTCGGCTCGGGGGCGGGAACCATCTCCGGCCTCAGCATCGGCAACCCCCCGGGGTTTACCTCGCCCCAGGCGCTGGGCGTGGGCGCGATCATGGTGCAGCTGGATACCAGCTCCCTGCCCGGCAACGGGCCGATCGTGGTCAGGACCATCAACATCGCCCAGCCGCAGATGAATTACGAGGTCATCGGCGGCGTCAGCCTCACCGGGGTCAGCACCAGCAGCAATCTGCTCATCATCCAGAACAATGTGAAAAACTACGCCGGGCGCGTGGCCGCCGCGCCGCCGCAAGGGGGCACGCCCGCGCGCAAGGAGATCATCAACGATCTCTACGTCACCGGGGGCGAGGTCAACCTCATCGCCACCACGGTATTGCACGGCAAAAAGGTCACGGTGCCGCTGCCCCCGATTCATCTCACCAATATCGGCCGGGCCAGCGGCGGCGCCACCCCGGCGCAGATTGCCAGCCAGATCATCAACGCCGTTACCAGCCAGGCGGCGAAGACAGGTGCCGCGGCACTGACCCAGCAGGTGAAGGCGGCGGCCGGAGGCGCGCTGCCCGGCAATGTGGGAGGAACGCTGAAAGGGCTTCTCGGCCCCTGAGATGTTGCGGCTACACCGCCACCGCGCGGCCCCACTCCACCCAGCCGGCCAGGCGCGGTGTTTTGGGCATGTAGCCGCTTTCCAGCCGTTCGATGCTGAACTGCGCCGCGATATTCCCCGCCACCGGCCGGGTCAGATGACAGCCGCCGAAAACGCGTTTCCACAGCGGCTCCACCCGCCGCTGCCAGAGGGCAACACCGGCATCGGGGGATCTGCCGTGCTCGCAAAACAGCAACTGCCCGCCAGGGCGCAGCACGCGCCTTGCCTCGGCCAGCGCGCGCGGGGCATCAGGCACCGTACAAAGGGTGAAAGTCGTCACCACAGTGTCAAAACTCGCATCGGCGAAGGGCATGGCATCAGCGCTCGCATCCAGTATCTCCACCGCCAGCCCCTCGGGCCTTGGCGCCTTGCGCGCATAGGCCCGCAACTCCGGCGATGGGTCGATGCCGGTCACCGCGCTCACCTGCGCCGGATTGTAGAATTTCAGGTTCAACCCGCCGCCGATGCCAAGCTCCAGCACGCGCCCGCTGGCGCCGGGGATCAACGCCGCGCGTTTCTCCGTCAACATTTCACAGCCGCAGCCGCATCTGATCAGGTGCGGCAAAACATGCCTGTCGTAAAACGATGTCATGACCTCCGGCCTTTCAATCAACCTTCAAAATTCATACGCTTAATCGCGGCGGCGGTGGCAAATGACATCAGAATGATCCAGCCGAAAAAAACGCCCGCGACCAGCCAGAAGCTCACCAGCCCATTCCAGGCAAACGGGCCGCTCTGAAAAAACGGCACGGCGGCGCCAGGTAGAAAAATAATGGCGGCCCAGAAATTCACAAAGCCAAGCCAGCGCGGATAAATCATCGTCTCCGGCTGCTGCGATAAAATACATACGCCAATGACAACGCATTGCAGCACCGCCGGCGGATACAGCCCGACGAAACAAAGCCAGCCCAGATCATTCAGGCTCTGCACAATGGCCGGCGGCATGACCCCCGGCCGGTACGCCGCCGCGAACCAGAGAAAACATGCGAGCAGAACAGCTATCACCGTGCCGGTCGCCGTTGCCATCTGCGTTTCGGCCAGCGAATGCGCCTTACCCTCGATGCGCCGCATCTGCGTGGTGATCGCGGCGGCAAAAGGCCAGTAAAACGCCGAGCCCGCCGCCAACACCGCGACGCCCAGGCGTATCTGCAATGTATTCTGCTGAAAAAGCCGCGCGATCTGGCCTGCCCCCAGCCCCGGCGCGGGCGGCTGCCACAAGGTGGTGACACCCAGCAGCCCCACGCCGAGCAATGCGGAAAACACCACCCCGCTATAGGCGCACAAACGCTCGGCCGTTTTGTTCATGCTTTTTAATCTCCCCGGCATACTGCGCCAACACGCCTATAACAGCGTTACAAACATCCCGCCAGAAAGGCGCCAGGCGGTCAATTAAAAATACCGTCATGGCGCGCGGCATGTGGGTGCTTGTTAAGAATGCCCCGGCTTAGGTACAAGTCCACCCCATGAACACCACTCCGAATCGACTCATCATCGCCCCCAGCCTGCTCGCCGCTGATTTCGCCCGTCTGGGCGAGGAAACCAGAGCCGTTGAAGCCGCCGGGGCGGACTGGCTGCATCTCGACATCATGGACGGGCATTTCGTGCCCAACATCACCTTTGGCCCGCTGGTGGTCAAAGCCCTGCGCAAACACACCGCCATGCCGATGGACGTGCATCTGATGATCGCCCCGGTTGACCCCTATATCGCCGCCTTCGCCGAGGCGGGTGCTGACAATATCAGCGTCCACCCGGAATCCGGCCCGCATCTGCACCGCACGCTGCAACTCATCCGCTCCCTGGGCAAAAAGGCCGGCGTGGTGCTCAACCCGGCCACCCCGGTTGATGCGATTGCCCATGTCATGGATCTGATCGACATCATCATGGTGATGACCGTGAACCCCGGCTTCGGCGGGCAGGCGTTCATCGCCTCCCAGCTGAGCAAAATCGCCACATTGCGCCAGATGATCGACGATACCGGCCGCGACATCATCCTACAGATCGACGGCGGCATCACCCCCGCCACCGCGCCCAAGGTGCTGGAGGCCGGGGCCGATTGCCTGATCGCCGGAACCGCGGTGTTCGGCGCGCCGGATTACGCCCAGGCGATCAGCGCCTTGCGCGCCGCGCGGCCACGGCAACTACCTGAACTCACGGTCAGCGGCGGATGAATCAGCCTGGGCAACTCGGCCGCAACGCGCGCTCCCTCCTGGCGCGCCTGCAAAACCTGCGCAGCCGCAACGCGCCCGACGCCCCGGCCCTGAGCCTGCGCGACCCCTGGCCCGGCGAGCCCGGCCGCGGCGCGCGGCTGGTCAAGGCGGAGCTGGAATTCGGCGGCGCGGTGCTGCCCATGCCCCCAGGCGTGTTCCGGCCCACCAGCGCCACCGCCATTCTGCGCGCGCATCTGCACGGCTTCACCTGGCTGCGCGACCTGCGGGCCCTGGGCACCGATGCCGCGCGCACCCGCGCGCGCACCCTGGTCTCCGAATTCATGGATACCGAGGCGCTGGAGCCCATCGGGCTGACCCCGGATGTCACCGGCGCGCGCCTTGCCGCCTGGCTCGGCCATTACGATTTTTTCGCGGCCTCCGCCGATGACGACTTCCGCCAGCGCCTGATGAGCCGGCTGGTGATGGACGCGCGCAGCCTCTCGGCCATTCTGCCGGTCGAAGTCCGCGACGGCCGGGCGCTCACCGCGCTGAAGGGCCTCGCCGCCGCCGCCGTCGCCATGCCCGAACATGTCGGCAACCTGCCGCGCGTGCTCCGGTTCCTCACCCCAGCACTTGAGGGCCAGTTTTTCGCCGACGGCTGCCATATCGAGCGCAGCCCGGCGGCGCATCTCGCCGCTTTGCAGGACCTGACCGAATTTCGCGCGCTGCTGCAGGCGCGCGGCGGCGAGCCCCCGGCGGAACTGCTGGGCGCGATCGAGAAAGCCGCCGCCGCCCTGCGCGCGCTGCGCCATGGCGATGGCGGGCTGGCGCTGTTCAATGGCAGCAAGGAAGAAGTGCCAAGCCTGATAGACCTTGTGCTGGCCCAGGCCGGGCGCGCGCGCGGCATCATCGCGCCGCTCAAATCCAGCGGCCTGTATCGCATGAGCGCCGCCAAGGCCCTGCTCCTGATGGACGCCGGGCTGCCCGCCCCCGCCGGGTTTGACCGTTTCGCCCATGCCGGCACGCTGGGGTTCGAATTTTCCTGGGGCAAGGAACGCCTGATCACCAATTGCGGCGCGGCCCCGGCCAGCGCCGCGGAATGGGGAACCGCGCTGCGCAGCACGGCGGCGCACTCCACGCTGAGCATCGCCGATGTCTCCTCCGCCGAAGTGCGCGAACAGGGCCTCGGCCGCAAACCCACCGAGGTACACGCCGAACGCCAGGACATCGCCGGCGGACAATGGATCGAGGCCAGCCATAACGGCTGGGCCAAGCTTTTCGGCGCCATCCACCACCGCCGCATCGGCCTGGCCGACAGCGGCGAAGAGCTGCTGGGCGAAGACCTCATCGAGGCCGAACAGCCGCAACCCTTCACCATCCGCTTCCACCTGCACCCCAATGTCACCGCGATGGTCCAGCAGGATAACGAGGCCGTGCTGCTGCGCACGCCGGGCGGGCTTGGCTTCCGGCTGCGGGCGGAGGGCGCGCCGATCAGCGTCGAGGAAAGCGTCTATTTCGGCCAGGCCGAGCCTCGCCGTGCCGAACAGGTGGTGCTCGCCGGGCACCAGGACGGGCCGCAGCATATAAAATGGTCCATTACGAAGGTTTAAGCCGATGACACGCGTTCTCCTGACCGGCGGCGCCGGATACATCGGCTCGCATACCGCCGTGGCGCTCATCGAGCGCGGGCACGAGGTCGTCATCCTCGATAATTTCGCCAATTCGGAGCGCGATGTCCCCGCCCGGCTGGAGCGCCTGACCGGGCGGGCGAACATCCCCGTCATCGAGGCTGACATCCGCGACACCGGGGCGGTAAGCGCGGCCCTGGCGGCGCATCCGGTGGAGGCGGTCATCCATTTCGCGGCGCTGAAGGCGGTGGGCGAATCCGAGGCCGACCCGCTGCTGTATTACGACATGAACATCATCGGCACGATCCGGCTTTTGCAGGCGATGCAGGCGCAGAACGTGCGCCGGATCGTGTTCTCATCCTCCGCCACGGTCTACGGCCAGCCGGACTCCTCGCCCATACCGGAGGACGCGCCCACCCGCGTGCAAAACATTTACGGCCGCACGAAACTTGTGATGGAAGATCTCATCAGCGACCTCGCCCGCACCGGCAAGCTGCAGGCCGCCGCCAATTTGCGCTACTTCAACCCCGTCGGCGCGCACCCCTCGGCCATGATCGGCGAAACCCCGCGCGGCGTGCCCAACAATTTGATGCCCTATGTGACGCAGGTGGCCACCGGCGAGCGCCCGCATCTCAACGTCTTCGGCAATGATTATGACACACCCGACGGCACCGGCGTGCGCGACTACATCCACGTGGTTGACCTCGCCCGCGCCCACGCCCTGGCGCTTGAGCATATCTGCGCGAACGATGTCTCGCTCACCGTCAACCTGGGCACCGGCACCGGCATTTCGGTGCTCGAGCTCGTGCGTGCCTTCGAGCGCGCCACGGGCCGCGAAATCCCCCTCAACATCGCACCGCGCCGCCCCGGCGATGTCGCGAGCTACTACGCCAACCCGGACATGGCCGCGCGCGTGTTCGGCTGGCAGGCGGCGCTGGACGTGAACGACATGTGCCGCGATTCTTGGGCGTGGCAGGCCAGGCGCGCCGGGATCAACGATATTTGAACCCTCGGGCGGCCGCGCGCACGCTTCTCTTCCTGCTCACGGAGGACTGGTTTTTCGCCTCGCATTTTCTGGCCCGCGCGCAGGCGGCGCAGGCGGCGGGCTGGCGGGTCATCGTGCTGGCCAGCCCAAGCGAGGCCACCGCGCGCATCCGCGCCGCCGGCATCGAGGTCATCCCGGTTGATTTCTCCCGCCGCCGGTTGAACCCCTTGGCCGAACTCCGCCTCGCCCTGCAACTCGCCCGGCTCTACCGCCAGTTAAAGCCCGATGTGGTGCATCACATCGCGCTGAAACCCATCGTCATCGGCGGGCTGGCGGCCAGGCTCGCGGGGGTGCGCGCCATCGTCAACGCCCCCACGGGGCTGGGCTTTGTCTTCTCCTCCCCCAAACCCCTGGCGCAAATCCTCCGCCCCTTCGTCACCCTCGCCCTGCGCCTCACCCTCTCGCCCAAGGGCGCGAAAGTCATCTTCGAGAACCCGGACGACCTCCAGGCGCTCACCGCCGCGCGCATGCTCCGCCCCGGCGCCGCCGTGCTCATCCCCGGCGCCGGGGTGAACCTTGATGAATTCGCCCCCGCCCCAGAGCCGCCCGGGGCCATCCGCGTCATCCTCATCGCCCGCATGATCCACGCCAAGGGCATCGCCACATTCTGCGAGGCCGCCCGCCTCTTGCGCGGCCAGGCCGAATTCATCCTGGTTGGCGCACCGGACCCCGGCAACCCGGACTCTCTCACCGCCCCCCAGCTCCAGGCCTGGGCGAACGAGGGCATCCTCACCTGGCTCGGCCCGCGATCTGACATCGCGGCCCTGCTGGGCGGCGCGCACATCGCCTGCCAGCCCTCCACCTACCGCGAGGGCCTGCCCAAATCCGCGCTGGAAGCCATGGCTGCGGGCAGGCCTTTGGTCGCCAGCGGCATCCCCGGCCTGCGCGAAGCGGTGGTGGATGGGCAAACCGGCATTCTCTTCCCCCCCGGCGATGCCCCCGCTTTGGCCGCCGCGCTGGCAAAGCTCATCGCCTCGCCAGCCTTGCGCGCCCGCATGGGCGCCGCCGCGCGCTCACGGGCGGCAGAGAAATTTTCCGAGCCGCGCATCTGTGCGCAAACGCTTTTGGTGTATGAGGCGCTCATATCAGGAGCCCCGCCATGAAACACCTCTTCGCCGCCCTGCTGCTGTGCCTCGCCGCCACCGCCGCGCATGCCGAACAGACCATCGGCAGCGTGAGCACCAATTTCCGCCTGCTCGGCCCCAACGACAAGGTGGTGGTGGAGCGCTTCGACGACCCGAAGGTCGCCAATGTCTCCTGCTATGCCTCCTTCGCGCAGACCGGCGGCGTGGCGGGGGGCATTGGTGTCGCCACCGACCCCAGTGAATTCGCGCTGAACTGCATCGCCCACGGCCCCGTCAGCATCCCCGCCGATTTGCCTCAAAAAGAGGAAATGAGCGCCATCTCCGCCTCCTTCCTGTTCAAGCATTTCATCATCACCCGCATGGTGGACACCCAGGACAACACCCTGGTCTACGTCCTCATCAGCACAAAAATCATCCACGGCTCCCCGGCCAACGCGCTCTCCGCCGTTCCCGCCTCCAACTAAGGAAGTTAAATGTCTGACATCGTCCGCATCCGCCGCGCCCTCATCTCCGTTTCCGACAAAACCGGGCTGGTGGAATTCGCCCGCGCGCTGGAGGCCCACGGCGTGGAAATTCTCTCCACCGGCGGCTCGGCCAAGGCCCTGCGCGATGCCGGCGTGCCGGTGCGCGAGGTCTCCGACCATACCGGCTTCCCCGAAATCCTCGACGGCCGGGTGAAAACCCTGGTGCCCCAGGTCCATGGCGGCATCCTCGGCCGGCGCGACCTGCCCGAGCATCTGGCCCAGATGGAGGCCCACAACATCGCCCCCATCGACCTCGTGGCGGTCAACCTCTACCCCTTCGAGGCCACCGTGGCGCGCGGCGCGGCGTTTGAGGATTGCATCGAGAACATTGACATCGGCGGTCCGGCGATGATCCGCTCAGCAGCCAAAAACCACGCCTCGGTCGCCGTGCTCACCGCGCCCGAACATTTCGCAACCGTCATCGCCGAGCTGAACACACATGGCGGCACCCGGCTGGCCACCCGCCGCGCGCTGGCAGCATCCGCCTACGGCCGCACCGCTGCTTATGACGCCGCGATCTCCACCTGGTTCGCGGCGCAGAACGGGGTGGAATACCCCGCCACCTTCGCCATCGCCGGGCAGCTCAAACAAACCCTTCGTTATGGCGAGAACCCGCACCAGTCCGCCGCCTTCTATACCGCCGCCCCGGCCCGCTTCGGCGTCGCCACCGCTACCCAGGTGCAGGGCAAGGAACTCTCCTACAATAATTTCAACGATACCGACGCCGCCTATGAATGCGTCGCCGAATTCGCCGAACCAACGGTGGTGATCGTCAAACACGCCAACCCCTGCGGCATCGCCACCGCCGCCTGCGTCGCCGATGCCTGGGATGCGGCGCTCGCCTGCGACCCGGTCTCCGCCTTTGGCGGCATCGTCGCCCTCAACCGCCCGCTGGACGAAGCCACCGCCACCAAAATCTCCAGCATTTTCACCGAGGTCATCATCGCCCCCGAAGCCACCCAGGGCGCCATCGACATTCTGGCCGCGAAGAAAAACCTGCGCCTGCTGCTCACCGGCGGCCTGCCGGACCCCTCCGAGGCTGGTATCACCTTCAAATCGCTGGCCGGCGGCTTCCTGCTGCAAACCCGCGATGCCGGGCGCATCACGCCGCATGACCTGAAGATCGTCACCAAACGCGCGCCCACCCCGGCCGAGATCGAGGATCTGATCTTCGCCTTCCGCGTCTGCAAGCATGTGAAATCGAACGCCATCGTTTATGCCAAGAACCTGGCCACCATCGGCGTCGGCGCCGGGCAGATGAACCGCGTGGACTCGGCGCGCATCGCCGCCTGGCGCGGCGCGGCGGCGGGGCTGGATTTCACCGGCTGCGTGGTCGCCTCCGATGCTTTCTTCCCCTTCGCCGACGGGCTGGAAGCCGCGATCTCCGCCGGTGCCAAGGCCGTCATCCAGCCCGGCGGCTCCATCCGTGATGCCGAGGTGATCGAGGCTGCCGATGCAGCCGGTATCGCCATGGTGTTCACGAACATGCGGCATTTCCGGCATTAAAGCCCGATCACCCAAGGTTGGCGTGCGCCCGCGCGTCAACCTTGGGTGAGCATCAGCCTCTATTTAAACAATTAGATTTAAACAATTCGTAAGCCGCCCGCATGGTTTTACGAATTCCGCTTAAAACTATACCGGCCGCGCTCTAATAAGGTATAAACGCACCATGCTGCTCAACCTGCCCTTCGCCCTGCCGGACTGGATGCCGGCCTGGATTTTTCTGGTGCTGGCCTTGCCCGTGCTGCTCTGGGCACTGGCCTTCCTGCTCATGCCCTTCAGCGTGTTTGGCGTGAAGGCACGGCTGGAATCGCTGGAGGAACAAATCGACTCGCTGCACGAGGATCTGCGCATGATGACCCTGCGCGCCTCCGGCGGCCTGCCCCCGGCGCCATCTGAATTCAGCCCCTACGACGAGATTCCGAATTTCAGCCGCCTTAAAAAATCCCCCACCGTCTATCCGGCCGCCCATGAGGAACCAGTGATGCCGCCGCCGCGCCCGGTGCATCCCGCCCCCCGCCCGGCTGATCCGGTGCCGCGGACCGCGCCGGTGGTCTACCCCCGCGAGCGCCTCAGCCCCTCGCCGGCCCCAGCTCCGGCGCCGGCGCCCAAACCTTTCCGCCGGACCGAACCGCGGCTGGATTGACCGCCACGGCCCACAAGGTGTTCTGCTCCGGCGCCACCGGCTATATCGGCGGCGCCATTTTGCGCGCGCTGGCGGGCGAGGGCATTGCCGCCGTTGGCGGCCTGCGCGCCGCGGCTCCCCTGCCGCCCGGCATCATCCCCTTCATCACCGGGGATTTGTCCAATCCAGGCTTGCGCCTGCCGCCGGTGGAAGCGGTGATCCACGCCGCCGGGCTGGGCCATAAACGCCGGGTCAGCGCCAAAACCTGGCGCCGGACAAATCTGGATGCGGCGGTGAACCTCGCCCGCGCCGCCCGCGCCGCCGGCGCCAGCCGCTTCATCCTCATCTCCACCGCGCACATCCACGGCCGCGCGCACAACCGCCCGGTGACCGACACCACACCCCCAAACCCGCAAGGCGCCTACGCGGAGAGCAAGCTACAGGCCGAACACGAGGTCGCCGCCGCCTTTGGCCCCGGTTTGAGCATCATCCGCCCGGTCGCCGTCATCGGCCCCGGTTGCCCCGGCAATATCGCGCTGCTGCTCAAACTGCTCGCGCGCGGCATCCCGCTCCCCTTCGCCGCCATCGAAAACCAGCGCAGCTTCATCCACCGCGACGATCTGGCCCGCATTGTCCTGGCGGTCCTGCGCAGCGCCACCCCGCCTGAGAGCGTGCTCGCCGCCCACCCCGAGGCCATCAGCACCCCGGAGCTGATCCGCGCGCTGGCCGAAGGGCTGGGCGTAGAGCGCAAGCTGTTCGCCTGCTCGCCCCAGTTGCTTAAATTTGCCGCGGCCCTGCTTGGCCGGGCGGAATCATGGCAGAGTCTGGCCGGAAACTTCATCGCGAACCCGGCCGCCGCGCGCCAACTGGGCTGGAAACCCGAGGAAAGCCTTATCGATTCCCTCCGTCAGACGGCACGGTATCATAATACCACACACCCAACCCCTTGACTTAACCCCGCCAAATCCCGATAAGCCCGCACGCTAGTTAAATAGGTGCAAACATATGAAAACGACGATTTCGCTGAAACCAGCGGATGTGAAGAAGGAATGGGTCCTGATCGACGCCGAAGGGCTGATCCTGGGCCGTCTCGCCGCGATTGTGGCCAGCCGCCTGCGCGGCAAGCACAAGCCGCAGTTCACCCCGCATGTTGATTGTGGTGACAACATCATCATCGTCAACGCCGAAAAGGTGAAGCTCACCGGCAAGAAGCTTGAGCAGTCCGTGCTCTACTACCACACCGGTTTTGCCGGCGGCATCAAGGGCCGTTCCATCAAAGACCGTCTCGCCAGCGCCAACCCGCAGCGCGTGGTGGAAAAAGCCATCGAGCGCATGATCACGCGCGGCCCGCTGCAGCGCCAGCAGATGAAGAACCTCTACGTCTATGCCGGGCCTGAGCATAAGCACGCCGCCCAGCAGCCGAAAACCCTCGATGTCGGCGCGCTGAACGCCAAGAACCGGAGAGCGTAAAAATGTCCGATACCAACAATGCTTTCGCCGGCCTGAAAGACCTCCCCAGCGTCGTCTCCGCCGAAGCCGCCACGCCCAAGCGTGAACCCAAGCGCGACGCGCAGGGCCGTTCCTACTCCACCGGCCGCCGCAAAAACGCGATCGCCCGCGTGTGGATCAAGCCCGGCAAAGGCGAGATCATGGTCAACGGCAAAAAGGCGCCGGTTTATTTCGCCCGCCCGGTGCTGCGCATGCTCATCACCCAGCCCTTCCTGGTGGCTGACCGCTACAACCAGTTTGACGTGTTCTGCACGGTCAACGGCGGCGGTCTCTCCGGCCAGGCCGGCGCGGTGCGCCACGGCATTTCGCGCGCGCTCACCCTCTACGAGCCCGAACTGCGCGGCATCCTGAAGGTCGCCGGCTTCCTCACCCGCGACTCGCGCGTGGTGGAACGCAAAAAATACGGCAAGGCGAAAGCCCGCCGCAGCTTCCAGTTCAGCAAGCGCTGATTTCTGCCAGTTCACGAAAAACCCCGGAGCCATCCGGGGTTTTTTTATTGCGATTTTTTCAGCGCCAACAGCGCCGCCAGCTCCGCCTCATGCTCATAATCAGGCATCAACAATTGCAATTGCGCATCGCGATACGATGCCGGATGAAAATAAATCTCCGCGCTGCCTTCCGGGAGGTTTTGCATCAGCCCGCGCATCCGCCCGGCGGTCATATGCCCGGACCATTTCAGGCCAAACACATGCGCCGTGCTTTTCAACCCGCGCGCCTGGAAGCGTAACAACCGGCTCCAGTAATAAAGCGCGTAATCGCCAAACCCCACGCGCGCGCCGCACGCCTTCATCACCCAAGGCGGCTCGGCCGGAACCCTGATCCGCGTCAGGCCAAACTCGCGGCCCACCGCAATCATCATCGCCGCCACGGTGGGGTGCAGATGCATGTGCTTATGCGCATCGGCATGGTGCAATTTCAGCCCCGTCGCCGCGAACGCCTTAAACTGCGCGCGTATCTCCGCCCGCAGCTCGCGCCGCGCCGCGCCTGAAAAAAAATACTTAACCCCCAGCGCCGCCTGGTTTTGCCCGAACCTTCCATCCGGCCCCGTGATGTGCGGCAGCTTCGCATGGCCCAGCAGCGAGTCGCCATCCACCAGCACCAGATGCAGCCCCACCTTCAACCCCGGCAGCGCCCTCGCCCGGCGCACCGCATCCGCCGCCGCCGGGGCCGCCACCATCAGGCTTGCCTGGGTCAAAACGCCCTGGGTATGCGCCAGCTCCACCCCCTCGTTCACCCCAACCGACAACCCAAAATCATCGGCCGAAAAAACCGGCGGCGCGCTTACGGCCATTTCACTTCCGGCGGCATCGACATCAAAATCGCTTCCGTATTGCCACCCGTCTTCAGCCCGAACATGGTTCCGCGGTCATACAGCAGGTTGAACTCCACATACCGCCCGCGCCGCACCAGCTGCGCCTCGCGCTCCTCGGGCGTGAAGCTCTCCCCCATCCGCCGGCGCACAATTTGCGGGTAGGCCGCCAGAAACGCCTCCCCGACATCGCGGGTGAAGGCAAAATCCGCCCCGGCATCCCCCGAATCGAGGTAATCATAAAAAATCCCCCCCGCCCCGCGCGGCTCCTTGCGGTGCGGCAGATAAAAATACTCGTCGCACCATTTTTTGAATTTTTCATAATAATCCGCGCCGTGCCGGTCGCACGCGGCCTTGTAGGCGGCATGGAAAAACGCCGCATCCTCGCCTGCTTCCGCCGTCCCCGGCTGCAACGGCGTCAGATCCCCGCCGCCGCCGAACCAGCCCTTGGTGGTCACGATCATCCGCGTGTTCATATGCACCGCCGGCACTTTCGGCGAGCGCATATGCGCAACCAGGCTGATCCCCGCTGCCCAGAACGCCGCATTTTCGCCCGCGCCATGCATCTGCCTGGCAAAATCGGCGCTGAAATGCCCCTGCACGACGGAGATGTTCACCCCCACCTTCTCAAAAACCTGCCCGCGCATCACACTCATCACGCCGCCGCCGCCCTCGGGCCGCTCCCACGCGGTGCGCACGAAACGGCCGGGATCAGCCCCGCCCGCATCCTCAATATCCTCAAAAGCCGCGCATATCCGGTCCCGCAGGGCGGCAAACCACGCGGTGGCGGCAGGTTTCAGGGCTTCATGGGCGGGGGGGGCGGATAAATCATTCATGCTGAAATCATCATACGGGCTTCATGAACGATCATCCACTCTTGAAATTTTCCGTCGTTCCCGCCATGCGTGTCCGAGAATAACTTGCGCGGCAGGAGACGAGATGGCTGGTACGTCAGAACATGCAGTGGGGCACGGCGGGGACTCCCGGCGTGATTTTTTGAAAATCCTTACCGTGGCAACAGGGGTCGTGGGCGCCGGGGCGGTCATCTGGCCGTTCATTGACGCTCTGGGGCCCGATGCCGATGGCACGGCGGCGGCGCACCTCATCGTCGATGTCGCCGGCATCCCTGAAAATACCGCGATCACCGTCACCTGGAACGGCCTGCCGATCTACATCCGCAAGCTCACCGCGCAACAAATCGCCGACACCCAGGCCGTGGTGACCAGCACATTGGTTGACCCCGCCGATTTCGCCAGCCGCGTGAAGCCCGGTTATGACAGTTTCGTCGTCGTGGTGGGTCTCAACACCGGCTCCCCCTGCGCGCTGGAAGGCAACGCCCCCGCCGACCCGCGCGGCCCCTTTGACGGCTGGCTCTCCCCTTGCGACGGCAGCGTCTACGACCCTCTGGGCCGCGTGCGCGGCGGCCCGGCGACCAAAAATCTGGCGATTCCGCGCTTCAAATTCATCAACGACGCGCAAATTCAGTTCGGCTGAGGATCAGCAATATGAGCACAGACGTTAAAAAATCCTGGCTGGCCTCCCGGCTGCCCTGCCCCGCCAAGGAAGCGGGCAGCTGCGCCCCCACGCTGGAGCGCGGCGCGCCATATGCAGCCACGCTGCCGGCGCTCATCACCGGCGCGGTGCTGTTCCTGCTCGCCTCCGGCCTGGTGCTGGCGGTGTATTACAACCCGGCGCACGGGTTTGACTCCATCCAGTTCATCGCCCGCAACGTCAACAGCGGCTGGCTGATCCAAGGCTTCCACACCACCGGCGTGACAATGCTCTTCGCCGCTGTCTACTGGCTGCTCTTTCGCGACATCTACACCGGCGCCTACCGGGCTCCCGGCGAGCTGGTCTGGCTGCTGCGCGTCAAGCTGTTCGCCCTGCTGCTGCTCGTTGGCTGGCTCGGCTATACCTTAAGCGACGGCGCGGTCTCCTACTGGAGCCTCACCAATGCCACCACCGCCGCCACCGCCCTGGGCGGCGTGGCGGGCGTCATCGGCCGCTGGTTCTTCGGCGGGCCGAACGGTGCCGGCACCCTCGCCCGGCTGGAAGTTTTCCACGCCGTGCTGGCGCTGGCCGCCCTCGGCACTCTTGGGGCAAGCCGCTGCGCCGCACGCGCGCTGGCCCGCCAGACCAAGCCGCAACATCCGGTGAGCTGCCACCCTTACTACACATCGCAGACCTTCGCGGCCTTCGCGGTGTTCGCGCTCATCTTCGCGGTGCTGATGTTCTTCGCGCCACATTATGGGCTCAACCCCCTCAACCGCGCCGCGTCCGACTCTCTCATCGTCCCCGCCGTGCTCAGCCCGCCCTGGTATCTGTCCCCGGTCAGCGCCGTGGCCTCGGTGTTCTCCACCGCCGCGGGCAGCATCTTCGGCGCCATCGTCATGCTGGCCGTCCTCGCGGCCCTGCCCTGGCTCGACCGTTCATCCCCCAACAGCAAGCGCGGCCTGTTCTACCGCCTGCTGACGGGCCTACTGCTGCTCGATGTCATCGGCCTGGGCTGGAGCGTATCCGACCCCGCCTGCACCATATCCGGCAGCCTCACGGTGGTTTTCACCATCTGGTATTTTTTCCACTTCCTGGTGCTTACCCCGCTGGTCACAGCCTTGGAGGCTAAATAATGCGCCGTATTTTTGCTCCCATCCTGGCCGCCGGCCTGTTGTTCAGCGCCGCCGCACACGCCGAAGACACCCTGAACCCCCCGCACTGGCAGTCGCAGGGCACCTTCGGCAGCTACGATAAAGCCGCCGTGCAACGCGGTTTCCTGGTCTACCAGAGCGTATGCGCCAGCTGCCACGCCGCCAATGCGCTGCACTACCGCGACCTTGAAGCCCTTGGCTTCTCCCCAGATCAAGCCGCCGGCATCGCCGCCAGCGTGAAACTGGCGGACGGTTCGCCCGCCACGCTGGATGACACCTTCAAGGCCCCGTCCGTTGGCGCCGCCGCATTCGGAGGCGCCTTGCCGCCGGACCTCTCCACCATCGAGAGCGCCCGCACGCACGGGCTGAACTATGTCTACAATCTACTCACCGGCTATGCCGCCGCCCCCGCGAGCGTGACCCTGCTGCCCGGCCGGTTCTACAACACCGCCTACCCCGGCCAGCAGATCGCCATGCCCCAGCCGCTGAAGGGTAACGAGGTCACCTACGCCGACGGCACCGCCGCCACCCTGCCGCAGGAAGCCTCCGACGTTTCCGCCTTCCTCGCCTGGTCCGCCGACCCGAACCTGAACGCGCGCCACGAGATCGGTCTGCGCGCCGTTCTCTTCCTGGCGTTTCTGAGCATCATCGCCATCGCGGCGAAGCGCAAAATTTGGCGCGAGACGGCCTAACCCCGCCTCAACCCCCTGGCCACTCAAAAACGGCGCCTCACCCGAGGCGCCGTTTTTTATTCGCCCATAGTCAAACCCGCGCGAAAACCCTAAACGGGCGCAAATTCATTCTCCATAAAGGGCGCAGGCATGGCTGACTCAATTTCCCCCGTCATCGGTATCATCGGCGGGTCCGGGCTGTATAATATCGAAGGCCTGACCAACACGCGCTGGGAGCGGATCGCCACACCCTGGGGCGAGGCCTCCGACGAGCTGCTGTTCGGCGAACTCTCCGGCACCAAGGTCATTTTTTTGCCCCGCCACGGCCGCGGCCACAAAATCCCGCCCAGCGCCCTCAACTACCGCGCCAATATTGACGCCTTGAAGCGCGCCGGCGTGACCGACATCATTTCCCTCTCCGCCGTCGGCTCGCTGAAAGAGGAACTCCCCCCCGGCCATTTCGTCATTGTCGACCAGTTCATCGACCGCTCCTTCGCGCGCGAAAAAAGCTTCTTTGGCCCCGGCTGCGTCGCGCATGTCTCCATGGCCCACCCCACCTGCCCGCGCCTGGGCGACGCGCTGGAAGCCTCGGCTAAGGAACTCGGCCTGCCGGTCACCCGCGGCGGCACCTACCTCGTCATGGAAGGCCCGCAATTCTCCACTTTGGCGGAGAGCAACCTCTACCGCTCCTGGGGCTGCTCGGTCATCGGCATGACCAACATGCCCGAGGCCAAGCTCGCCCGCGAGGCCGAGATCGACTACGCCAGCATCGCCATGGTGACCGATTACGACTGCTGGCACGAAGACCACGACGCGGTGACAGTTGACGCCGTGGTGCGCGTATTGCTCGACAACGCCGAGAAGGCCCGCAACCTGGTCAAATCCGTGCTGCCCAAAATCGGCGCCCCGCGCGGGCTTTGCCCCGCCGGCTGCGACCGCGCGCTGGAATACGCGCTCATCACCGCGCCCGAGGCCCGCGACCCCGCCGCACTGGCAAACCTCGACGCCGTGGCCGGCCGCATCCTCTAAGCGCGATCGTTTGAGGTTCGCTCAACCGAGCGAGCCGAAAGCGTGAATCGCCCTCAGAAAATGGCCAGAGCCTGATCGCACTTAAAGCGATCAGGCATAAGCTCTAAACCGCGCTTGCCACCAGGCTGGCGGCGATGGCGAACATGATCACCGCGATCACGCCATCGAGCACCCGCCAGGCCAGGGGCCGGGCAAACACCGGCCCCAGCAGCCGCGCGCCAAAGCCCAACAGCGAGAACCAAACCGCCGAGGCCGCGACCGCGCCCAGCGTATAAGCGCCGCGCGCCATCCCTGGATACCGCCCGGCAATCCCCCCCACCAGCACCACCGTATCGAGATACACGTGCGGGTTGAGCAGCGAGACCGCGAGCACCGTGCGCGCCGCCTGCACGGGGGTTAGCCGCGCACCGTCGGTGGGCATCAGACTCTCCGGATGCAGCGCCCGCCTCACCGCCAACACCCCATACCCGGCGATAAACGCCGCCCCGGCCCAGGAGATCACCTTCAACACATCCGCATGCGCGTGCACAAATCCGCCAAATCCGGCGGTCCCGGCGATCACCAGCGTGGCGTCAATCCCGATGGCGATGCTCACCAGCAGCCCCACATTGGCCCGCAACAGCCCCTGCCGGAGAATAAACGCGTTCTGCGCGCCAATGGCCACGATCAACCCGGCCATGAGGGCGAAACCGGACAGCGCCGGGGCAAGCAAATTGTTCATGGCCCCGGGCTTACCCCCTTGGTCTTACCCCAGGCAAGCTGCTAGCCTGCCGCCATGATCCTCACCGGCGCGCTCGCGGCTTTCCTGCTCGCCTTTCCGGCGCTGTTCTCCATCGTCAACCCGCTGGGCGGCGCCATCATCTTCAACGAGGTCACGACCCAGCAATCCCACGCGCAGCGTGTCGCGCTGGCCCGGCGCGTGGCGGTTTACTCCACCATGGTCATGCTGGTCTCGCTCTGGGCCGGCACCTATATCCTCAGCTTCTTCGGCATTTCGCTCAACGCCCTGCGCATCGCGGGCGGCATCGTCGTCTCCATGCGCGCCTATGAGATGCTCTCGGCACCCGACACCACCTCGGCCCGCAAGGAGCAGGAAGCCCGCCCGGTCGGCGAGGCGCATAGCCAGAATCTCGCGGGCTTCGCCTTCTTCCCGCTCACCCTGCCCTTCACCACCGGGCCGGGAACCATCGCCGTCGCGGTCTCCCTCGGCACAGTGCGGCCCGACGGCCTCTCGGCCATGGCCGCTTTCTATGCCGGCGCCAGCCTCGCGGTCCTCACCCTGACTATCCTCATCTGGCTCTCCTACACCACCGCAGACCGCATGGCCGCCATATTGGGCACCGTCGGGCGGCAGGTCACCTCCCGCATCGCGGCGTTTTTGCTCCTGGGCATCGGCGTACAGATCGCCCTCTCCGGCATTGTGCCCGTATTGCACGAGGCGCTGGGCAGATAGGCGCAAAAGCCTGGTGTAAATTATAAGCGCGCTTATAATGTAGTCCGCTATGAGCCCAGAATTCGATCGAGATATGTTCATACTGCTGCATGACGTGGCCCGGCTGATCCGCGTCGAAGCGGACAAGCGCGCCCGCGTGATGGGCATGACCCGCGCGCAATGGAGCCTGCTGCTGCGTCTCGCCCGCAATCCCGGCCTCAGCCAGAAGGAAGTCGCCGATCTGCTGGAAGTCGAACCGATCTCGGTCGCCCGGCTGGTGGACCGGCTGGAAGCCGCCGGCCTGGTGGAGCGCCGCGCCGACGAGCAGGACCGGCGGATCTGGCGCCTGCACCTGCTCCCCAGGGCCACCGCCAAATTGGAGGAAATCACCCGCCAATGGGAGTGTCTCGCCGCCTTCATCGTCGATGGCATTCCCATCTCCACCCGTGAGACCATCATCAATGGCCTGCAACATATGAAAACCAACCTATTGCAGGTCCCGCCTGCCACCACACTCAAGGAGTCGGCATAATGTCCCAGGCAAACACCGTCGCACGGGAAAAATCCGCCCAGCCGGACCGGCCGGGTGCCGCGGCGGTCCGGCGCATCAACCGCAACCGGCTCCTGCGCCCGGTGCTCATGTTCGGTGGCGTGCTGGTGGTGGTGATCGCAACACTTATCTTCTGGCTCACCAGCGGGCGCTATGTCAGCTCCGACGACACCTATGTCGACGGCGCGAAAGTCTCCCTCTCCACCGATGTCTCCGGCCTGGTCGCGCAAGTCTATGTGCATGACAACCAGCACGTCACCGCTGGCCAGCCGTTGTTCAGCCTGAGCCAGACCGGCTTCAACATCGCCGTCGCCGCCGCGCGCGCGCAACTGGCCCAGGCCGTGCTGGATGTGAAGGCCGCCAAGCGCGGCTATGCCCAGGCAGTGGCGCAAATCGGCCAGCAAAAAATCCAGGTCGCCAAGGATCAGGCCGACCTCGCCCGCTTCGCCGCCGTGGTCCGCAATGGCGGCGTCACCCGCTCAACCTTCGATGACGCGCAGTTCGCCCTTTCCGCCGATCAGGCCAAGCTCGATGAGCTGCAACAGGCCGCCGGCCTGCAACTCGCCAAACTCAACGACAACGCCAACATTCCCGTGGAAGACACCCCCGGCTACCAGAGCGCCGAGGCAGCCCTGAACAACGCCCTGGTCTCGCAGAAGGACAGCGTCGTGCGCGCCCCCTACTCCGGCTATGTCACCCAGGTCGAGCAGTTGCAGCCGGGCATGTATCTCGCCGCAGGCACCGCCGCCTTCGGTCTGGTCTCCGATACCGACGTCTTCATCACCAGCCAGCCGAAGGAAGACCAGCTCACCTGGGTGCGTGACGGCCAGAATGTCACCATCACCGTGGACAGCTACCCCGGCCAGACCTGGAAAGGCGTGGTAGAGAGCATCAGCCCCGCCAGCGGCTCGGAATTCTCCATTCTCCCGGCGCAGAACTCCTCGGGCAACTGGGTCAAGGTGGTGCAGCGAATCCCCGTGCGCGTCAAAATCACCTCCGGTCCAGATGGCTTCCAGCTACGCGATGGCATGAGCGCCGAAATCTCCATCGACACCCAGCATCACAGGCATCTGTCGGACCTCTTCTGATGTCCGCGGAACAACCCGCCGCCGGGGAGGAGATTCCAAACCGAACCCTGCTCACCGTCTGCCTGATGATCGCGACGCTGATGCAGGCGCTGGACACCACCATCGCCAACGTGGCCCTGCCCTATATGCAGGGCACGCTCTCGGCCTCCTACGACCAGATCACCTGGGTGCTGACCTCCTACGTCGTCATGGCGGCGATCATGACCGCCCCGGTCGGCTGGCTCTCGGCGCGCTTTGGCCGAAAAAACCTGTTCATCGCCTGCCTCGTGGGTTTCACCATCACCTCGATGCTCTGCGGCCTCGCCGGGTCGCTGAGCCAGATCGTCGTCTACCGCCTGCTGCAAGGTGCCTTTGGCGCGGCGCTGGTGCCGCTCAGCCAGTCCACCATGATGGACATCTACCCAGCCGCCCAGCGCGGCACCGCGATGTCCGTCTGGGGCATGGGCGTCATGGTCGGGCCGATCCTGGGCCCCACGCTCGGCGGCTACCTCACCGCCAATTTTGACTGGCGTTACGTCTTCTTCGTCAACCTGCCGTTCGGCATCGCCGCCATCGCCGGGCTGGCGCTGCTCATGCCCAAGGTCAAGCCGCGCGGCACCAGCAAATTCGACTGGACCGGCTTCACCGTGCTCTCAATCGGCCTCTCAGGGCTGCAGATCGCGCTGGACCGCGGCCAGGAGCTGGACTGGTTCTCCTCAACCACCGTGATCGGCTGTTTCATCATCGCGGCGCTGGGTTTCTATCTGTTCACCGTGCATATGCTCACCGGGCGCAACACCTTCATCCCCCGCGCCGTGTTCGACGACCGTAATTTCCTCGCAGCCCTTATCACCATGGGCTCGGTCGGCATGGTGCTGCTGGCCTCTTCCGCGCTGCTGGCGCCCTATCTGGAAAACCTGGGCAACTACCCGGTGGCCACCGCGGGCCTTATCATGGCCCCGCGCGGCGCGGGCACCATGGCCGCGATGCTCATCGCCGGGCGCCTGGTCAACCGCACCGACGCGCGCCTGCTCATGCTCTTTGGCTACATCGTGCTCGGCTTTTCCATCTACATGCAGATCGGCTGGACGCCCGATGTCACCCAATCCTACATAGCCCTCACCATCGGCATCCAGGGTTTTGGCCTGGGCTTCGTCTTCGTGCCGCTACAGGTCGTCGCCTTCTACACGCTCCCGGCCGAACTGCGCACCCAGGGCACCTCCCTGCTCAGCCTGGTGCGCAACGTCGGCAGCGCGGTGGGCATCTCGGTCACCTCCGCGCTGCTGAGCCGCGCCACCCAATATGTCCACGCCAACCTGGCGCAATTCATCACCCCGTTCAGCCGGCAGCTACAGACCGGCGGCGCGGTGAGCCAGCTGCTCAACCCCGCCACCCCCCGCGGCGCCGCGCTGCTCGACTCCATGATCAACACCCAGGCGCAGATCATTGCGTATATGGATGACTATAAATTCATGCTGTTCAGCACCATCCCCGCGATGGCCTGCCTGCTGTTGATGCGCCGCCCCGAGATCAGCCGGCCCGCCGCCCTCGACCACGCCGCCTTCGAATAATCCACCCGCCGCGGCTGTCGACAACCCAGCCTTAACTGCCGCATGGTAGCGCTGGAGGACACGAGCATTGGCGGATAATTTGCAGACCGAAATCATGGTGATCCGCCAGAGCGGATTGTTTCTCTCGCCGTGGTATCTCTCGCAGCACCGCGAGGCCGAAGCCCGCGGCGAGGACGGCGTTTCGCATTTCTGCCAGATCGGCTGGCGCCAGGGCGCGCGCCCCAACCCGTATTTCGACCCCGGCTGGTATCTCGCCCAAAACCCTGAAATCGCCGCCGCGAATGTCAACCCGCTGCTGCACTACATCGCCTTCGGCGACGCCGAGGGCCGCGACCCCTCGCCCTATTTCTCCGTGCGCTGGTACCGTGAAACCTACGGCCTGGCCGCGCGGGACCTCTGCCTGAAACACTACCTGGACCGCCGGTTCACCGGTCAGGTCAACCCCGTGCCGCTGTTCGATGCCGCCCATTACCTGGAACATAACCCAGACGTCGCCGCCGGCGGCGCTGACCCGTTCGAGCATTTTCTCGTCTTCGGCGCCACCGAGGGCCGCAACCCCTCGGCCGCGTTTGACATCGCCTTCTACCTCAACCGTTACGCGGGCATGCTGGGCGGGCAAAACCCGCTGTTGCACTACCTCGCCAACCGCGAAAGCGGGATGTTCATGCCCGCCCGGCCCGAGCACGAAGGCCTGGTTCCGGCCGCCCTCAAACACGCCACCCGCCCCTCGCCGCATTTCGAGGAATTGCGCCCCCTCCCCGCCCATGCCAAGCGCAAAGCCAAGCTGCTGGCCTATTACCTGCCGCAGTTCCACCAGATCCCCGAGAACGACGCCTGGTGGGGCAAGGGCTTCACCGACTGGACCAACCTCGGCCGCGCCCTGCCGCGTTTCGTTGGTCATCTGCAACCGCGCATCCCGCGCGACCTTGGCTATTATTCGCTGGACAATCCCGCCACCCTGCGCCGCCAGATCGAGATGGCCAAAGGCGCCGGGCTTTCAGGCTTCGTTTTCTACACCTACTGGTTCAACCGCCACCGCCTCCTCGAGGCGCCGCTGGAGCAACTGCTCGCCGACCCGAGCCTGGATTTTCCGTTCTGCGTGATGTGGGCGAACGAAAACTGGACCCGCCGTTGGGACGGCCTGGAAAACGAAGTGCTGATCGCGCAGGAATATCTGGACAGCGACGATGCCGCCCTCATCGCCTGCTACGCGCGGCTTTTCGCCGACCCGCGCTACATCCGCATCCAAGGCCGCCCGCTCTGGATGATCTACCGCGTCACCCTGATCCCCGGCGCCACCGCGCGCATCGCAAAATGGCGCCGGATGTTCCACGAACTGCACAACGAAAACCCGTTGATCGTCATGGCCCAGAGCCTGGGCGATTACGACCCAGCGCCCTACGGGCTGGACGGCGCGGTGGAATTCCCCCCTCACAAGCTCAGCCAGGAAACCGAGCGCCTCAACGGCACGCTCGACCTGCTGGACCCTGATTTCATCGCCACCGTGCATGACTACAACGCCATCGCGCAAACCTCACTGACGATGAAAACGCCAGATTACCCGCTGATCAAAACCATCGTCCCCGGCTGGGACAACGACCCCCGCCGCGAGGGGAAGGGATTGGTCCTGCACGGCGCCACGCCGGACAAATACCAGGCATGGCTCGAGAAACTCATAGACCAAACCACACAAAAACCATTCCACGGCGAGCCGGTCCTGTGCGTGAACGCCTGGAACGAATGGGCCGAGGGCGCCTTTCTGGAGCCTGACGTTCATTTCGGCGCCGCCTTCCTCAACGCCACCGGCCGCGCCATCTGCGAGCGAGACACCGCCGAATTCGCCGCCGGAATCCTGCTCATTGGCCACGATGCGCAGCCGCACGGCGCACAGCTTCTGCTGCTGCACCTCGCGCGCCGCCTGCGCCGCCAATGGGGCATCAAGATCCACCTCCTGCTGCTCGGCGTCGGCCCGCTGCTCGGCCCATATTATGAGACAGCCGAGGTCAGCGTCGCCTACGACAAAACCATCATCGGCAATCTGCTCGACAAATACCGCGCCGCCGGCATCCGCACCGCCATCGTCAACTCCGCGGCCTCCGCGCGCGTGGTCCCCTGGCTGGAACATCGCGGCATCCGCGCCACACTGCTGGTGCATGAAATGCCGCAGTTGCTGCAGGAATATAACCTCGAAATCCAGGCCCGCCTCGGCGCCGCCGCCGCCAGCCATCTGGTGTTCTCCTCCAGCTACGCCGCGGCGACATTCAGCGCCGCGGTCAATCTGCAAACCACGAACAGCATCATCCTGCCACAAGGCAATTACCAGAACATGACGTTCGACGCCGCCGCGCGGGAGCGCACCCGCCGCGAGCTCAACATCGAGGACGAAGACTTCCTCGTGCTTGGCGCCGGCTTCGCGCATATCCGCAAGGGGTTCGATCTCTTCCTGCAACTGGCACGTAAATTCACAGCCTTGCGCGGCGGCGTCCATTTCGTCTGGGTTGGCGACATCCAGCCCGTGCTGAAAACCTATCTCGCCCCGGAAATGAACAAGCTGATCGCCACCGGCCGTTTCCACCACATCCCCTTCACCGAGCGCATCGCCGAATATTTCTCCGCCGCTGACATCTTCGCCCTCACCTCGCGCGAGGACCCCTACCCGACCGTGGTGATGGAAGCCCTCGCCTGCGGCGTCCCTTGCGTTGCCTTCGACGAATCCGGCGGCATCCCCGAGCTGCTGCGCCGCGAGAAAGCCGGGCGCGTCGCCAAACTCGGCGATGCCGAGGATTTCCTGGCGCAGATGACCAGCCTGCTCGACCATGAAAAACTGCAACTCCTCCGCCCGCGCCTCGCCGCCATGGCCGCGCAGAAATTTGACTTCCCCGCCTATGTGGAAAAACTCCTGCGCCTGAGCCAACCCGGCCTGCAAAGCGTCAGCGCCGCCGTCATCAACTACAACTACGCGCGCCACCTGCCCGAGCGTCTGGATTCAATTTTCGCGCAAACCTACCCGCTGGCGGAAATCCTCCTCCTCGACGACGCCTCGCCGGACGACTCCCTTACCATCGCCCAGGCCACCGCGGAGGCCGCCAACCGCGAGATCCGCATCATCGCCAACAAAAAAAACGCGGGCTCCGTCTTCGCGCAATGGCGCCGCGCCGCGCGCGAGGCCAAAGGCGAATTCATCTGGCTCTGCGAGGCGGACGACAGCGCCGCCCCCAGCTTCCTCTCGCGCCTGATGGAAGCGATGAGCGGCGCCAAAGCCCCCTTGCTCGCCTTCACCGACAGCCGCGCCGTGGACGAGACCGGCAAACAGGTCATGCCCAGCTACCAATCCTATTATTTCGATTCCGGCGTGAAGGAACTCGCAGCCTCGGGCCTATGGGACGCGCAGGCCTTCGCGCAGCGCATCCTCACCGTGCGCAACCTTATCCCCAATGTCAGCGCCGTGCTCTGGCGGCGCGAGGCGCTGCTGGCAGCGCTTGATAACCTGCCCGAACTCGAGACCTGGCGCCTCGCCGGGGACTGGCTGCTCTATCTCACTTTGTTAGCCGGGCAGGCGGGCAGCGTGGTGTATCTGGCCGAACCACTCAACACCCACCGCCGGCACGCCGGCGGTGTCACGCAACGCCTCTCCCCCAAGGCGCACGCCGCCGAAATCGCCGCCATGCATAAAATCATCGTGAAAACCCTGAAACCCGGAAAATCCACCCAGGCGGAACAGGCCGCCTACCTCGCCCGCGTCACCGCCCAGCTCAACGCCGCCGCACTCAACACAACCGCGGCAAAACCCGCCAGAGCGGTTGCGCGCAGGCGCAATGTCTGATTGAACGGCCCCGTCAAGATCGCCTTACACCAGGATGTTGCATGAAAATTCTTCTCACCGGCGGCTGCGGCTTCATCGGCTCCGCCGTCATCCGGCACGCCATCGCCGCCAGCCAGCATGAAATCATCAATATCGACAAAATGACCTACGCAGCCTCGGAAGATGCGCTGGAGGCGGCGCTGGCCCACCCCCGCCACACGCTCATCAAAGCCGACATCACCGACTCCGCCGCCATGCGCGCCGCCTTCGCCACCCATCAGCCGGACGCGGTGATGCATCTGGCCGCCGAAAGCCATGTCGACCGCTCGATCGACGGCCCCGCCGCCTTTATTCACACAAACGTCACCGGCACATTCACCCTGCTGGAAGCCGCCCGCGAATATTACGCAACCCTCTCCCCAGCGCGCCGCGAAAGCTTCCGCTTCCACCATATTTCCACCGATGAGGTTTTCGGCGCCCTGGCTGATGAAGACCCGCCGTTCAACGAACACACCCCCTATGACCCGCGCAGCCCCTACTCGGCCACCAAGGCCGCGTCGGACCATCTGGTCCGCGCCTGGGGCCACACTTATGGTCTTCCCGTCATCGTCTCCAACACCACCAACAACTACGGCCCCTGGCAGTTCCCCGAAAAGCTGATCCCGCTCATCCTGATCAACGCGATCGAGGAGAAGCCCCTGCCCGTTTATGGCGATGGGCAAAACACCCGTGACTGGCTGTTCGTTGACGACCATGCGCAGGCCTTGCTCAAGGTCGTGGAATCCGGGACACCCGGCGAGACCTACTGCATCGGCCCCCGCCAGCCGCGCAAAAATATCGACGTGGTGAAAGCCATCTGCGCCATTCTGGACGAGCGGCGCCCCAGCCCCAACGGCCCGCGCGCGCGGCTCATCACCTATGTGCGTGACCGCCCCGGCCATGACCACCGCTACGAGATCGACCCCAGCACCGCTGAAGCGGCGCTGGGCTGGAAGGCCGCGCATGATTTCGAACGCGGCCTCGCCGCCACCATCGACTGGTATCTGGCCCACGAGGATTGGTGGCGCGCCATTGCCGCCAAAAAATATTCCGGGCAGCGCCTGGGAGGAGAAAAAGCATGATCACCAAGGGCATTATCCTCGCCGGCGGCTCCGGCTCGCGCCTGCACCCCATGACCCAGGCAACCTCCAAACAGTTGCTGCCGGTCTACGACAAGCCGATGATCTACTACCCGCTCTCCACCCTGCTGCTGGCCGGCATCCGCGACGTGCTCATCATCTCCACCCCCACCGACCTGCCGCAATTCCAGCGCCTGTTCCATGATGGCTCACATCTGGGCGTGCGCATCACCTATGCCGAACAGCCCACCCCGGATGGCCTCGCCCAGGCCTTCATCATCGGCGAGGAATGGATCGCCGGCCAGCCCTGCGCCCTGGCCCTGGGCGACAACCTGATCCACGGCGACCATCTCTCCACCCTGCTGCGCGCCGCCGGTGCGCGGCCCGAGGGCGCCACCGTGTTCGCCTATCAGGTGCGCGACCCCGAACGCTACGGCGTGGTCAGCTTCGACTCTCAGGGCAAAGCGATCGAGATCGTCGAAAAACCGAAAAACCCCACCTCCCCCTGGGCGGTCACCGGGCTGTATTTCTACGACCACCGCGTCACCGAATTCGCCCACCAGGTGAAACCCTCGGCCCGTGGCGAACTCGAGATCACCGATCTCAACCAGCTCTACCTGCACGAGGGCACGCTGCATGTTGAGCGCCTGGGCCGCGGCACCGCCTGGCTGGACGCCGGCACGCCAGACTCCCTGATCCAGGCCGCCACCTTCGTGCAGACCATCCAGAGCCGCCAAGGCAATCTGGTCGGCTGCCCGGAGGAAGTCGCCTTCCGCATGGGCTTCATCGACGCCGCCCAGCTCAAAGCGCAGGCCCAGCTCATCAGCAAAACCGAGCTTGGCCGGATTTTGCAAGACATCGCCAACGGAATACACCACTGATGAAAATCGAACCGCTCAACATCCCCGAAGTCCTGCTCATCACCCCGCCCAAATTCGGCGACTCCCGGGGCTTTTTCTCCGAAACCTGGAGTGCCGCCAAACTCGGCGCGCAAGGCTTCAACGAGCATTTCGTGCAGGACAACCACAGCCTCTCCGCGCAACCAGGCACCATCCGCGGCCTGCACTGCCAGCTCGCCCCCAGCATCCAGGGCAAACTGGTCCGCGTCATCAAGGGCGCGATCTGGGATGTCGCGGTGGACATCCGCCACGGCTCGCCCACCTACGGAAAATACGCCGCCGCAATCTTAAGCGAGGCAAACTGGGCGCAGCTGTGGATTCCCGGCGGCTTCCTGCATGGCTTCTGCACCATCGAGCCGAACACCGAGGTGATCTACAAAGTCACTGGTGATTACGACCGCGCCGCCGAACGCGCCGTCATCTGGAACGACCCCACCCTCGCCCTGCCCTGGCCCGTCGAGCCCGGCAAAGCCCTGCTTTCTGACAAAGACATGGTGGCCCCGCGCCTCGCCGATTGCGAACCCTGGTTCAATTACAAATGATCCTCATCACCGGCAGCACCGGGCAGCTTGGCCAGGAATTGGTAAAACTGTGCCAGGAACGGGGCATTGCCTTCCGCGCCGTGGCGCGGCCCGCGTTTGACTTTGAGCAGCCGGAAAGCGTGGCGGCCTGCTTTGCCACCGCAAAGCCTGACCTCGTCATCAACGCCGCTGCCTACACCGCGGTGGACAAAGCCGAAACCGACCAGGACGCCGCCCGCGCCGGCAACCACACCGGCCCGCTGCAGCTCGCGCAATTGTGCGAAGCCGCCAACATCCCCTTCATCCACGTCTCAACTGACTATGTGTTCGACGGCGCCAAAGGCGCACCCTATGTTGAGAGCGACCCCACCAACCCCACCGGCGTCTACGGCACCACCAAACGCGACGGCGAAGCCGCCATCCTGAACAACACGACTGCCAAAGCCATCATCCTGCGCACCGCCTGGGTCTACGCCGCGCACGGCAAAAATTTCGCCCGCACCATGCTCGGCGCCGCGCGGCGCTTCCCCACCCTGCGCGTGGTGGCCGACCAGCGCGGCACCCCCACCGCCGCGCCGGACCTCGCCCAGGCGATCCTCGCCATCGCCGCCCGCCTGCAACAAACCGGCTGGCGCCCGCAATACCACGGCATTTTCCACGCCACCGGATCAGGCGAGACCACTTGGCACGGTTTCGCCACCGCCATCTTCGCGGAAGCCGCCGCCAGCCAAAAACCACCGGAGGTGCAGCCCATCACCACCGCCGACTGGCCAACCCCCGCCCGCCGCCCCGCCGATTCGCGGCTTGATTGCGCCAAACTCACGCAGGTTTTCGGCATCACCCTGCCTCCCTGGCGCACCAGCCTGGGACCAATCGTGCAGCAATTGCTGACCCTTGACCCCCCAGGCTGATCGCCCGCCGGGACTTTCATGCGGCAATGCAACATAGATAAGGCTGATTCATTGCCTAGAGCCGCGTTGCCTCTGTATAACGAATCGCGAAGACATGGTTTATTAAGGACACGAAACAGCGCATGATCAGAGCCATATCTCCCATGCCCGAACGCGCCAGCCGTGGTGCCGGCTGTTGAGCCGCAACTCTCCCGCCTCTGTCCGGCCAACCATCACCATCCTGCTTTCAACCTACAACGGCGAACAGTTTCTAAAGGCGCAACTCGAAAGCTTCACCGCGCAGCGCTACACCAACTGGGTTCTGCTCTGGCGTGATGATGGCTCCAGCGATGCCACCACCGCCATCATGCGCGACTTCACCGCCAGCAACCCCGGCCGCTGCACGCAAGCCGCCAGCTCCGGCCCGCATCTGGGTGCCGCGGAGAGTTTCCTGACCCTGCTGCGCGAGAGCCACGGCGCCGAGATGGTCGCCTTTTCTGACCAGGATGATGTCTGGCTGGCCGACAAACTCCAACACGCAATGGAATCACTGCGCTTCGCCGGCAACGAGCCCGCCCTTTACTGCGCCCGGCAATATCTGGTGGACGCAGCCCTGCGCGGCACCAAACTCTCCGCGCTGCACGACAACACGCCGGGCTTTCCCGCCAGCCTCACGCAGAACATCGCCAACGGCAACACGCTGGTAATGAACGCCCCCGCCGCCACCCTGGTCGCCGCCCTGGGGCGGCCGGAGGGCACGGTGCATGACTGGTGGAGCTACATCGTTGTTTCCGCCTGTGGCGGCCGGATCATTTACGATCAGCGGCCACAGGTGCTCTACCGGCTGCATAAAAACAATCTGATCGGCTCGGCCCGGCCGCTACCCGCCCGCGCGCTTGCCGCCATCCGCCGCGGCCCGAAAATATTCATGACCATGATGCACCGGCACGCCGACATTCTGGCCTCCAGCGCCAACCAGCTGACCCCTCAGGCCCGCCACGACCTCAAAACCATCCAATCCGCCCTGCAGGGCGGCGTTATTCCCCGGCTCGCGGCCCTGCGCTGCACGCGCTTCCGCCGCCGCACATTGCTGGAAAACCTGCTGTTCAGCCTCTGGTTCATCACCGAAAAACCCGCCGCAACGCGGGCGGCAAACAATTTTGGGCGCATGCCGGGCCAGATCGCGCCAGAGCCCGATGATCTGAGATTAAACCGCCCCGCGATCCAATCTCAGACCTGAATCCACCTGCTAGAGCGCGATCGGTTTAGGTCCGCTCATCTTGAGCGGCCTAAACCGTGAATGAATCGCCCTCAGCAAAGATGCGCGAGCATGGCCGCACTTAAAGCGGCCATGCTCTAACGCCAAGGCCCTCAGGCCACGGCGCGCCGCTTCACCGGGGGCTGCGGCGCCGGATCATCCACGCTGGGGCTCAAGGCTTCCAGCAGCGCATTGCGCAGCTGGTTGAGCTTGCGCTCATTTTCCACCTTCATGCCAAAAACGTCTTTCACATAAAACACGTCCACCGCGCGCACCCCATAGGTGGTCACATGCGCCGAGGCGATCTGCAGCCCCTGCGCCGAAATCGCCGAGGTCACGTCATGCAGCAGGCCGGGGCGGTCGCGCCCGTTCACCTCCACCACCGTATGCCGGTTGGAGGCGCGGTTATCCACCACCACGCGCGGCGGCACATGGATGGCGCGCATCCGCCCAGGGATCAGGCTGCGCGTCGCCTTGCGGATTTCAGCCTCCAGCCGCAACCGGCCCGAAAGCGCCTGCTCGATCAGCGAGGAGAGCCGCGCCAGCCGGTGCGGCGCGTCATACGGGCCGCCGTTGGCATCCTGAATCCAGAACGTATCCAGCGCCATGCCATCGGTCAGCGTATGAATCCGCGCATCCACGATAGAGGCGCCCGCAATCGCCAGCGCACCGGCGATCCGGCTGAACAGCCCGGCATGGTCGGCGGTATAAACCACAACCTCGGTCACCGCGCGCGCCGGCAACGGCTCGGCATGCACGGTCAGCGGCGCGCTGCGCTGCTTGGCATCGCGGATCATGCGGGCATGCCGCTCGATGCTCTCAGGGTCAAACCCGAGCCAGTATGAGGGATAGCCGAGCGAGAGAAACTCCTCGCGCGCCAGCTCCGGCCAGTCGCCAAGCAGCGAGGCCACAACCTCCTTCACCCGGCTGATGCGCGTATCGCGCTCGGTGGTGGAGAGTCCCCCCTCCAGCACTTCGGCCACGCGCGCATACAGCTCGCGCAGCAGCGTCGCCTTCCAGCCGTTCCAGACCTTTGGCGAGACCGCCCGCATGTCCGAAACCGTGAGCACCAGCAGCAGCCGCAGCCGCTCCGGGCTCTGAATGGTATCAGCCAGGTCGAGAATGGTTTTCGGATCATCAATATCACGCGAGAACGCCGTCTGCGTCAGCATCAAGTGATGCAGCACCAGCCAGGAGACCATTTCCGTCTCCTCGGCGCTCAACCCCAGCGCCGGGCCGACATAAAGCGCGATCTCCGCCCCCAGCACCGAATGATCCCCGCCCCGCCCCTTGGCGATATCATGCAGCAACAGCGCCACATAAAGCGCCCGGCGCGACTGCACCTGGTCGATCAGGTCGGTCGCAACCGGGGCGATCTCCTTCAGCTCTCCCGCCTCGATGGTGTTGAGCACCCTGATCGCATGCACCGTATGCACATCCACGGTGTACACATGGTAGGTATCAAACTGCATCTGCCCGACAATGCGCCGCCAATCCGGCAGATAACGCCCCAGCACCCCGGTCTCGTTCAACAGCCCCAGCCAGCGCGCGGAATCGCATGTGCGCTCATCGCCGTCATGCTCCTCCTGGCCGCAGAGCAGGTTCATGAACATCGCCGCGGCTTTTTTGTCGCCGCGCAGCTCCGCGCCCAGCGGGGCGGAGCGGATCAACGTGCGCAGCGCCAGCGGATGCAATTCCAGCCCACGGTCGCGCGCGCACAGCAAAATCCTGAAAATACTGGCCGGGTCAGTCTCCGGGTCATGCCCCGGCGCGAATAATATCTTCCCGTCCGCCAGCACGAACCCGGCTTCCACGAGCGCCGCATCGGTCTCCGCGGCAATCGCCGGCGGGCCCAGCGCCGCGCGCACCAGAGCAGGCTCCAGCACGCCGGTCACCCGCGCCACCTCGCGCACCATCAAAAAATAATGGCGCATGAAACGCTCCACCCCATCCTGGCGGCCATGGCGCGTATAGCCCATGCGCGCGCCAACCACGGGCTGGAAATCAAACGTCAACCGCTCTTCCGCCCGCCCGGCAACATAGTGCAGATGAAAGCGCACGCTCCACAGATATTCCCACGCCCGCTTGCATGAGCGCGCCTCGGTCGCGGTCAGAATCCCGCCGCCTGGCGCATCCTTGCCCACCAGCTCGGTCATCGCGAAAGTGTTAAACACGTAGCGCGCCAGCCAGTAGAGCGTCTGCAAATCACGCAGGCCGCCCTTGCCCTCTTTCACATTGGGCTCAACCATGAACGGCGTCTCGCCAAACCTGCGGTGGCGGGCGGCGCGCTCGGCCTGCTTGGCTATGATATAGGCGCCCGGCCCATCAGCCGCGCAATCCGCGCGAAACGCCTTCTGGAAATCCGCGAACAGCGCCCGGTCTCCCGTCAGGCAGCGCGCATCCAGCAGCGAGGTCCGGATGGTGACATCCTTGCGCGCCTCATCCAGGCAATCAGGGATGGAGCGGGTCGCGTGGCCAACCTTCAGGCCCAGGTCCCAAAGAAAATACAAAATAAACTCAACCGCCCGGTCCATCTTCAGCGAGGCCTTGCCCCCGGTGAGAAACAGCAGGTCGATATCGGAGAACGGGGCCAGCGTGGCGCGGCCATAACCGCCGGTGGCCGCCATCGCGAGCCTGTCGCGCTCCTCCAGCGGCAACATCGCCAGCGCATAGGCAAACAACGAATTCACCAGCTCGTCCATCAACCCCGCATGCAACCGCGCGGCTGTCAGCCCGTTCAATCCATCGCGCTCGAAGCGCTGCTGCACGTAGCTCTGAATCCGGCCAAGCTGGCGGCGGAAACCGGCCAGAGCCACATCACGCGGCGGCGGATCGCCCAACGGCACAAGTTCGGCCAGAGCCGCGGCGATTTCGGGTTGTTTGGGAGTGGTCAACATATCGTACACGCTAGATCAATCCGCCGGATATGGGAAAGCCGTGTTTTAACAATTTGCCGAGATTTTTACGCAGATCCGGCGCGCGCGCGCGATGTTCACGCATTCCCGGCCCCGCTCAACCTCTGGCGCAGGGCATATAACGCATCCAGCGCCTCGCGCGGGCTCATCCGGTCCGGGTCCAGCGCCTCAAGCTCCTTCAACAAATCCGGCCGTGCATCATCTGGCTCCTGAACAACACTGGCAAATAATGGCAGCGCCGAAGTTGCCGGAACATTACGCTCCGCCGCCTTCAATAAAATTTCCGCACGCCTGGCCACGCTCTCGGGCACCCCCGCGAGGCGCGCCACATGCACACCCCAGCTACGCTGCGCCGCGCCGCGAACCACTTCATGCATAAACACCACCTCGCCCTTAAATTCCTTCACCCGCATCGTATATGGGGTCAGCCTGGGCAAAGCCTCGGCGAGTTGAAATAGTTCATGGAAATGTGTGGCAAATATGGCACGGCAGCGATTACCGTTATGCAATGCCTCCAGCACCGCCTGCGCGATCGCCAGCCCATCGCGCGTGCCCGTGCCGCGCCCGATCTCATCGACGATCACAAAACTCTTCGGCCCCGCCTGATGCAAAATCGCCGCGGTCTCGATCATCTCGACCATGAATGTCGAGCGCCCGCTGGCCAGATCATCCGCCGCCCCCACGCGTGAGAACAGCCGGTCCACCAGCCCCAGCCGCATCGCCTCTGCGGGCACCGGCATCCCCGCCTGCGCCAATATCACCGCCAGCGCGTTCTGGCGTAAATACGTTGATTTACCAGCCATGTTCGGCCCGGTCAGCAACATCAGCCGTTGCCCCGGCGCCAGGGTGCAATGGTTGGGAATAAACCCAACCCCCGGCGGCAAAGCCGCCTCCACCACAGGGTGGCGCGCGGATTTTATCTCGAATTCCTCATCATCCGAAAGCTCGGGACAACAAAACCGGTTGGTCGCCGAAAGTGCCGCCGCCGACTGCAACACATCGAGCAACGCCAACGCCTGCGCACATGCCGCCAACGCCTCGGCCTGGGCCAAAACCTGCTTCACCAGCCACGCAAACACAATCTTCTCACGCACCGCCGCCTGCGCCGCCGCTTCCGCAATCCGCTGGTCCAGCGCGGAGAGTTCAGGATGTGTGAACCGCGCGCCATTCGCCATCCCCTGGCGTAAAATCAACTCAGGGTTCTCCCGCAGCTTCTCCACCGCAACCGCCGGCACCTCGATCACGAACCCAAGCTGCGCGTGGTGACGAATCTTCAACGACGCGACGCCATACCGCGCCGCCAGCTCACTCTGAAATTCCGCGATCACCTGGCGCGTATTATCGCGCAGCGCCCGTTGCGCATCCAGCTCCGGGTCAAACCCCGCCGCAATCGCCCCGCCATCCTCCAGCCGCAACGGCGCCGGCTCGGCCAGCGCGCGGCCCAGCACCTCGGCCAGCCCCGGCGCCGGGTCCAGCGCCGCCACCGCCTCATTCAGCAACCGCCCCCCTTGCGGCACCATCGGCCGCAGCCGCTCCGCCGTGCTCAAACCAGCCGCGATCGCCGCCAAATCGCGCGGCGCCGCCCGCCCCAGCGCAATCCGCCCCAACGCGCGCGACACATCCGGCGCCCCGCGCAAAACCCCGCGCATACCCTCAGCCGTGCCCGCATCACGCAGCGCCAGCCACGCGCCTTGCCGGTCCTGCAACATATCCAACCGGTTGAGCGGCGCCGCCAGCCATGCCGCCAACAGCCGCGCCCCCGGCGCACTCACCGTGCGTTTCACCGCCGCCAGCAGGCTGCCCGCCTCGCCGCCGCCCCGGCTGCTCAAAATCTCCAAACTGGCCCGCGTCGCCGCGTCCATCTCCAGCTGCCCCGCCTCTCCCGCCGGAACCGGATGCGAGAGCCTTGGCATCGCCCCCATCTGTGTCGCCGCGATATAAGCCAGCACCTGCCCCGCCGCCAGCACCTCGGCATCGCTGAACACACCAAACGCATCCAGGCTGGCGGCATTGAACACCCGCGCCAGCTCGCGCCGCGCCGCCGCCGCGCCCGCCGGCGCCTGCATCGCCAGCCGCCCGGGCGCCACCAGCCGCGCCGCATAGGGGCCAAGCTCCACCGCCTCGGCGCAGAGAATCTCCGCCGGGTCCAGCCGTCCCAGCACCGCCAGCAGCCCTGGCGCATCGGTGGCCTGTGTCTCGAACAACCCGGTGGAAATATCCGCCCAGGCCACGCCCAGCCGCCCGCCACCAGGCGCAATCGCCACCAGATAATTCGCCCGCCCCGCCTCCAGCAGCGACTCCTCGGTGAGCGTGCCGGGCGTCACCAGCCGCACCACCGCGCGGCTTAGCGGCCCTTTCGCCCCGCGCGCCTTCGCCGCCGCAGGGTCCTCCATCTGCTCGACAATCGCAACCCTGAACCCCCGGCGGATCAACCGCGCCAGATACATCTCCGCCTGCGAAACCGGCACACCGCACATCGGCACCGGCTGTTCCTGGTGTTTGCCGCGCGCCGTCAGCGCGATATCCAGCGCTGCCGACGCCGCCTGCGCATCAGCAAAAAACAGCTCATAGAAATCGCCCATGCGGAAGAACAGCAGCGCGTCCTCGTGTTCCGCCTTCATGGCGAACCACTGCGCCATGGCCGGAGAAGCACCTGTTGCGTCGCTAGGATTCATACCCGGCATTAATGCCGCTTCCGCGCCCGCTTGCCAAATGCCAGCCTATCTGATGCCCGCGCGCTGAAAACCCTACTGCGCCGCCGTGCGGGCAAGCGGCTCCGCCACGCTCTGCCAAGGGCACAACGGCGTTCCGGTAACGAGGAGCTCACCAAACACCGCGGCCGATACCGGACGGCTGAACAAATACCCCTGCGCCTGGCCGCAGCCGTAGGAGTTGAGAATTTCCGCCTGTCTGGGCGTCTCCACCCCTTCGGCGGTCACCACCATGCCCATGCGCTCGGCCAGGCCGATGATCGCCAGAACAATCGAGCTGTCATCCTTCTCATAGCCCAGGTCGCGGATGAAGGAGCGGTCGATCTTGATCTTGTCGAAGGGAAACCGCCGCAGATAGCTGAGCGAGGAATAGCCCGTGCCAAAATCATCGAGTGCGACCCGCACCCCCCGCCCGTGCAACTGCCATAGCGCATCCACCGTCTCGCTGTTGGTCTCCAGCATGGTGGTCTCGGTAATCTCCAGTTCCAGCCGCCCCGGCGCCAGCCCGGCCTGCGCCAGCGCACGGTCTATAATTTCGACCAGCCCGCTGTCGCGAAACTGCAGCGGCGATAGATTAACCGCAATCCCTACATGCTCCGGCCAGTTCGCCGCCTCCCGGCACGCCTGCCCCAATACCCATTCGCCGATCTGCCCGATCAACCCGGCATCCTCCGCCAGGGCAATAAAATCACCCGGCGGCAACAGCCCCCGCTCGGGGTGCTGCCAGCGCAGCAGCGCCTCCGCGCCAACAATGCGCCCATCGGCCAAATTCACCAGCGGCTGATATTCCAGGCGGAATTCGTCGCGCAACACAGCCTGGCGCAACGCCGACTGCAAAATACGGCGGTCCTTCTGCCGCTCGTCCATCTCCACATCATACAGGCGCCATGTGCCCCGCCCCTCGGCCTTCGCCCTATACAGCGCGAGGTCGGCGTTCTTCATCAGCCCGCTCGGGTTGCGGCTGTCGCGCGGCGCCATGGTGATGCCGGCACTCATGCCGATCTGCACCATCTGCCCGTCAAAATGATAAGGCCGCGACACCCGCTCAATAATCCGCGACGCAATCCCCCCCGCCTCCTGCGGGTCCTCGGTGACCAGGATAATGGCGAATTCATCGCCCCCCAGCCGGGCCGCGATATCAAACTCCCGGATACAGCCGCGCAGCCGCTCGGCCACCGCCACCAGCACGCCATCGCCGGTGGCATGGCCCAGCGTGTCGTTGACGGCCTTGAAATGGTCGAGATCAAGACACAACAGCGCGAAACCCGTCTGCTGGCAATTATCGCACGCCTGATGCAATACTTCGTTGAACAACACGCGGTTGGCCAGCTTCGTCAGGCTGTCATGGCGGGCCAAAAACGCAATCTGTTCCTGCTGGCGCCGCTGCCCGGTAATGTCCGAGCCCACGCCATGATACCCCGAGAACCGCCCGTCCTTGTCGAGAATGGGCTTGCCGGTGAGCGACCAATAGCGCTCCTCACCGTTAATCAATACCGGCACGATCATATCGCGGAAGGGTGAATGCTCATCGATCACGCGGCACAGCCGGTCGATCGGCGAGCCAGGGCGATGATCGTAATTCATGATTTCCCCCAGCATCGCGCGCGGAAACTGCCCGCGGAAACTCTCCACCGGGCGATGCGCCACCTGCGCCAGCCGGTGGCTCACCGGCTTCAACTCCAACCCAGCGCTGGTCTCCCACAGCCAGTCGCTCGCACTTTCCTCAAAATCGCGCAGCAGCAGCTTGATAACCTCGCCGTTCTCCTCAAGCCGGAGAGAGCTGACCGCGCGTTCATTCAGCCGGCTGTTGAGATAGAGAATGCAGAAACCCGTCAGCCCCATGAAAGCAATCAGATTAACCAGGGCAAACGGCTCAAAGGTGGTGGCGAAAACACACGCGATGCAGATGCCGAGACAGGTCGGCAGCCAATATGAAATCGCGCAGGAAATCGGCGAAACCATTACCGGCGTCGCCAGACAGCCGACAAATACGCCGTAGAGGAGGCTGAGCTGGCCCGTATCATGCTGGCGCATGAGAATAACAAACAACACGGCCCAGACAACACCCATCACGGCCAGCAACTGCGACATGCCGCGGATGTATGCCTTCGCATCTTCCCCCAGCGGCTTATCGCGCCGCAGCCAGAGACGGGCCTTCCCCATGATGATAAAATAGCACACCGCCACGGCCAAAAACATCAGCCCGCGTAACAGCGCTCCGGGTTGCCTGAAAAAATAAATCAGCAACAGCCCGATCTGGTTCAGGCCAAGCAATGAGATCGCCAGGATGATATAGCTAAAGTCGGACGCCTGATCGAGCAGCAGCCGTTCGGACAGATCAGCGGGTACCTTCAGCCCGGCAGCCAGCCTGCCAAAGCTCTTGGTGAAGCGGCGCAACAGCCGGGAGGACTCCTGGAGCATGCCCTCGTTGAGTGCACCCTCATTAAGTGCTCCCTCATTGGGTACCCCCTCGTTTCCCTTGGTTGCCGGCCGCAACCCATGGCCACTGATCTTAAAAATCCAATCCTCCTGGCAAACCGGACCAACCTCAACCGGCCACTTCCATAAGCTCAACCTAACGTAACGCCTTTCTTAACGGCCGGCCATCTTTAATTGCCCGCGTTTATTCCACGCGCCGGGTGTCCCCCCCGCGGGTCTCCTCACGCGCTCAAAAGCGCCGCCGCCCTGAATTCACGAAAATACACTGGTCAACCGTCTTCGGCCTTCTAATTCTGCAAAAAATCAAACTCCGCCCGTGCCGCAACCATCAAGCCAACAGCAGAGCGACTATAATTTAATCACAGTAAGTTATAATGCTTTGTTAATGTATTTTTTTGCCGTGAGGGCCATTCAGGAAGACACGCCTTCAAAAAATCACACTTTTTATCCGCAAACAGACATTTTTCGCCTGCATCTTGGGGCTGAAGTGATTACTAATTCTTCTTGTTTGAGTTGCACCAAGGAGGATTTAAATGAGTTCTTTACAAACTGCCACCACTAACTTCATTCGCGGAAAAGCCAGACCACAAATACAAACCTCGGGCATCACCGCCCGCATGGCCCTGGATGACCAAACCAAGGCCGACGCCTACGCCGTCCGCCACGCCAGCTATCTATCCGGCGGCTATATCGACCCGCAGCCAGGCGGGCTGTTTTCCGATGCCGACGATCTGAAGCCAAACAGCCGCTCGATCGTCATCTACCAATCAGGGCAGCCCGTCGCATCCGTCAGGCTTTGCGTGCTGGACCAAACCCCCGGCCTCGTTGGCTGGGATGAAATTCCCGCCTCCAGGATCTTCCCCGAAGCCGTGGCGGATCTGGCCGCCAACGTGCCGCACGGGCGCCCAGCCAAGCTCACTGAAATCAACCGGCTGGTGCGCCACCCTGACTACGCCACGAACTACCAGCTCGTGTTCATACTCTTCCGCTTCGTCTCCTACTGGCTGACGGAAGCCAACGCTGACATGATGCTCTCCTGCGTGCGCCGCAATCACACGCCGTTCTACAAGCGCATGCACTTTGGCTATATCGACGGCCCACGCCGCTACGCCGGCGTGAAGTTCGAAACCAACCTGATGTCCTGCCCGGAATCAGATTTCGACCGCATCAGGGAAGAAATTCCCATTGTCGGCGCCGACAAAAAAACCCTCTCCACCTACGCCGGGCTGCTGCACGGCGAAACCGTCAAAGTTTTCCTGGAGGATTAATCATGCATATTTTATTCACCGCCATCACCGGCCTCGCCGGCCTCACCTGCTTTGCCGCCTTTTCCTGGGCCGTAAAAAAACACTTCCGCCAGACCGGCGCCATGCCGCTTGGCATGAAAGTGACCAGCGGCCTCAGCCTGCTCGGTTTCGCCTGGTTCGCCTGGCACCTCACCTCGGGCGTCTCACAGGCCTGGCCCCTGGTCCTGGCCTTGTTCGCCGCCTCCTACAGCGTCTTCACCTGGGCCATCCGCGCCACCCGGCGCACGCCGCCCACCCTGGCGTTCGACACCGACCAGCCCAGTTTCCTGCTCCACCATGGCCCCTACCAGTATGTTCGCCACCCCTTCTACCTGGCGTATCTGCTGTTCTGGTTCGCAACCGCCCTGGCCGCCCAAACCATGCTTGCCTGGGCCGCTCCCGCCATCATGGCGGCACTCTATTTTGACGCCGCAACGCGCGAGGAGCGTAAATTCGCGATGTCAGGCCTCAGCAGCGCCTACGCCGCCTACCGCGCCCAGGCCGGAATGTTCCTGCCCCGGCCATCAACCTTACTTGCCGGCTAACTGTGAAGGGGCGGGATTTAACCCGCCCCTCTCACCTCAACGCTTGCGGCTTCTCGCCGCCCGCCATCCAGTCAAGCAGCTCCACCACATGCACCGTGGGCACACCATCGCCCGCGAGTTGCGTCAGGCAGCCGATATTCCCCGCCGCGATCACATCCGGCCCCAAAGCCCGCAACGTATCCAGCTTGCGCCGCCGCAGCGCCGACGCGATCTCCGGCTGCATGAGATTATAAGTTCCCGCAGAGCCGCAGCATAGATGCGCGTCTTTCGGCTCCACCACCTTAAATCCCGCCTTGCGCAGCAATGTTTTAGGCTGCGCCGTAACCTGCTGCCCATGCTGCAGCGAACACGCGGCATGATACGCCACGCTCAATCCCGGCGCCGCGCGCACCGGCTCATAAAACTTCATCAGAAATTCAGAAATATCCTGCGTGAGGCTAGAAATTTTTGCCGCACCGGCGGCACAATCCTCATGACGCAGCAAAAACCCATAATCCTTCACCACCGTGCCGCAACCTGAAGTGTTCACCAGCACGGCATCCAGCCCCTCGCCCTCAACCTGCGCCATCCACGCCGCCACATTCGCCCGCGCGGCCGCCAGCGCCGCCTCATGCCGGCCCATGTGATGCACCAGCGCGCCGCAACAACCCGCCTCTGGCGGAATCACCACCTCAACCCCCAGCCGGTTGAGCAGCGCAATGCTCGCCGCGTTAATCGAAGGCGCCAACACCTGCTGCGCGCACCCCGCCAGCAACGCCACCCGCGCCCGGCGCGCGCCCACCGCCTGATACACACGCCCCAACGGCGCCGCGCGCGGCACCGCCCCTGGCGCCAGCCGTAACATCGCCCGCAACCGCTTGGCCAACATGCCATGCCCCGGCAATAAAAATCCCAACCCGCGCGCCGGCCGCGCCAGCAACAACGCCGCCCGCAACCGCGCCGGATGCGGCAGCACCCAGGCCAGCCCGGCGCGCATCAACCTGTCCGCTAACGGCCTGTTAAACGTCTTTTCCACATGCACGCGCGCATGGTCCACCAGATGCATATAATCCACGCCAGAAGGACACGTCGTCACGCAGGAAAGACAGGAGAGGCAGCGGTCAATATGCAACGCCTCCTCCGCTCCGGCATCGCGCCCGCTCTCCAGCATGTCCTTAATCAGATAAATCCGCCCACGCGGTGAATCCAGCTCATCACCCAGCGTCACGAACGTCGGGCAGGTCGCGGTACACATGCCGCAATGCACACAGCGCCGCAAAATCTCATTCGCCACCGCAATTTCGGGGTCAGCAAGCTGCGCCGGAGTAAAATTCGTTTGCATGTCTAAGCCGCCCACATCTTCAGCGGATTAAAAATCCCCCGCGGATCAAACTTCGCCACCACCTGCCGCCGCAACGCCGCCAGCGCGGGCGCCTCGGGCGGCATCACCTCCACCACCGCGCGCAACGCCTCCGGCCCGCGCATCAACCACCATACACCGCCCCCGGTCCGCGCCGCGGCACACACCGCCTCATGCGCCTCATGCGTCGCCGGTCCGCTGAGCCAGACCAGCCCGCCGCCCCAATCCAAAAACCCGGTCACCCCGGCAAACGCCACATCGCGCAACACCCCCGGCCCGGCCGAGGGCCGCACCGAGACCCGCCACATCGCCTCACCCGGCGGCAGCGCTTCGCAATCGCGTATGCTCAGCCACAGGGCCTTGCTCTCACCGCTCCCCAAAATCTCCGCCCCGGCAAATTGCCCCGCCAGCCTCCCGCAGCGATACGCCACCGATTCAGCAAAATCCTCGACCCGCAAATAAACCTCCCGGCTCCCCGGCAAATACGCCGCCCCCGAGACCGAAAACGGCGACCCCAGCCCGGCCGACATCACCGCCACCGCCGCCTGCGCATCCGCAACCCGCACCACAATCGTGCCCACCGCCCCGGCCACCGGCAATACCTTGAATGTCACCTCCGTAATCACCGCCAGGGTGCCAAAACTCCCAGTCAGCAGCTTCGTCAAATCCAACCCGGTGACATTTTTCAGCACCCGCCCGCCAAAATTCAGAATCTCACCGCTACCGTTCACCGCGCGCAGCCCCAGCACATGGTCGCGCATCGCCCCGCCGCTAATGCGCCGCGGCCCGGAAACATTGGCCGCCACCACGCCGCCAATCGTCTGCGCCTCACCAAATAAATGCGACGGCTCGGCAATCATCTGCTGCCCATGTGCCGCCAGCGCCGCCTCGATCTCCGCCAGCGCGGTCCCCGCCCGCGCGCGCATCACCAACTCGCTTGGCGAATACAGCGTAATTCCGCTCATCCCCGCCGTGCTCAACACCGCCGCCGCCCGCCCCGGCCGCAGCATCCCCGCCTTGGTTCCATTCCCCTGCACCAGCATCGGCGCAGATGCATCGCGCACCACCCCGGCCAGCTCCGCCTCATCGCGCGGCACAATCACGCCCCCCGGCAACGCCGCATCAACCCGCGCGCTCACAACGGAAACACCTTCGCCGGATTCAACAACCATTGCGGATCAAAAACATCCTTCATCGCCCGCATCTGCGTAAGCTCGCTCTCGGAGAACTGCACCCGCATCAGCTCGCGCTTCTCCACCCCCACGCCATGCTCGCCGGTCAAACATCCCCCCGCCTCGACACACAACGTCAAAATCTCCGCGCCAAACCGTTCCGCTTTCGCAAAGCTCGCCGGATCATTCGCATCATACATGATCAGCGGATGCAAATTCCCATCCCCGGCATGGAAAATATTCGCCACCCGCAGATCATATGCCGCGCTCATCTCCTCAATCCGCCGCAGCACCTCGCCCAGCCGGCTGGTCGGTATCACCCCATCCATGCACAGATAATCCGGCGAAATCCGCCCCACCGCGCCAAACGCCCCCTTGCGTCCCTTCCAGATCGCCGCCGACTCCGCCTCCGTCTGCGCCACCCGCATCGAAACCGGCGCAAACCGCTCGCAAATCTCCCGCAGCCGGCCCAGCATATCCGCCTGCTCGTCCTGCGATCCCTCAACCTCGATTATCAGCAGCGCCTGCGCATCCAGCGGATACCCCGCATGGGCAAAAGCCTCGCACGCATGAATCGCCGGCTTATCCATGAACTCCAGCGCCACCGGAATAATGCCCGAGGCAATAATCGCCGCCACGCACTCCCCAGCCACCTCGTTGCTCGCGAATCCGGCCAGCATCGCCCGCGCTCCCTCCGGCGCATGCAGAATCCGCACCGTCACCTCGGTCAGAATCCCCAACTGCCCTTCCGAGCCGGTTATCAGCCCCAGCCAGTCATACCCCGCCGCGTCGCAATGCGCCCCGCCGATCTCCAGCACCTCGCCCGCCACCGTCACCAGCCGCAGCCCCAGCAGGTTATTCGCCGTCACCCCATATTTCAGGCAATGCGCGCCGCCGGAATTCATCCCCACATTGCCGCCGATCATGCAGGCAAGCTGGCTCGATGGATCGGGCGCATAAAAATACCCGGCATCCGCCACCGCCTGCGTAATGCCGATATTCGTCACCCCCGGCTGCACCACCGCATAGCGGTCCGCGTAGTTGATCTCGAGTATCCGGTTCATCCGCATCAGCCCGACCACCACGGAGTCGGCCAGCGGCAGCGCCCCGCCGCAGAGCGACGTTCCCGCCCCGCGCGGGATCACCCTCACCCCCCCGGCCGCGCAAAACTTCAGGACATCAACAACCTGCGCCTCATCCTCGGGCAGTACCACCGCCAGCGGCACCTGCCGGTAGGCGGTCAGCGCATCCGTCTCATAAGGCTTCAGCTCCACCGCCTGCGCAATCACCGCCCGCTCGGGCAAAATCCGCCGCAGCCCAGCGATAATCTCACTTCGCCGCGCCATAACCTCCGGTTTTGGGTCCAATTGTTTCATGGCCCGCATACTGCGCCACCCGCGAACGCCACGCAAAACAAAACCCGGCCAAAGGGCCGGGTTTGTTCAGGTGCCAAGAATGCGCCGCCGTGTCAGCCCTGACGGGCTTTCATGCGCGGATTCTTCTTGTTGATCACGTACACCCGGCCACGGCGGCGGACCACGCGGCAGTTCTTGTCGCGGATCTTCGCGGATTTCAAGGAGTTACGGATCTTCATAAGAGGCTCTCGGGTTAAAGTGTTCAATCGGTGGCGCGGTATGCCGCCCCTGCCCCGCCCTGTCAACCCGTATGCCTACTTACACTGTCACCAAACGGTCATTGGCCTTGGCCTCCGATCCTCTGTTGATAGCCTGTTACAGCCGCTAAAGCCATCGAGTCGCCTGGAGCCCTGGATATGAAAATCAGCTTTGTCGTCCCCGCGTATAACGAGCAGGCCCTCCTCACCCGTTCCCTCACCGCCATCCGCGACGAGATTCTCCGCGCCGGCCAGGAGCTGGGCAAGGATGCCGAAATCATCGTCGTCAACAACGCCAGCACTGACCGCACGCGCGAGATCGCTTTAAGCATCCCCGGCGTCACCGTGGTCGATGAACCCCGCAAAGGCCTGGTCCAGGCGCGCTGGTGCGGCTTTGAGCACTCCACCGGCGAGCTCATCGCCAATATTGACGCCGACACAATCATCCCCCCCGGCTGGCTCACCGAGGTCATGCGCCAGTTTGAGCGCGGCCCCGCCCTGGTCGCCCTCTCCGGCCCCTACATCTATTACGGTGTGCCAAACCGCGTGAACATGGTGGTCGGCGCCTACTACCGCCTCGCCTTCACCGCCTACCTGCTCAACCGCTTCGTGCTCAACGTCGGCTCCATGCTCCAGGGCGGCAATTTCATCGTCAAACGCTCCGCCATGCTCAAGCTCGGCAGCCCCGACCTGCGCTTCTCCTTCTACGGCGAAGACACCGACATGGCCCGCCGTCTCTCCAAGGTCGGCGGCGTGAAGTTCACCTTCCGCCTGCCCGCCCAATCCTCCGGCCGCCGCCTCGCGGGCGAGGGCGTCTTCACCATCGGGCTGCGCTACTCCATGAACTTCTTCTGGGCCACCTTCCGCAAAAAACCCTTCACCGAAGCCTGGCAGGATATCCGCGAATAACCCACCGGCGCATCAAACCGCCGAGTTCCCGCCATCCACCGGCAACATCGCGCCGGTGATGAAGGCGGCGTCCTCGGAGGCCAGAAACGCAATCGCCGCCGCCACATCGCGCGGCTGACCCAGCCGCCCCATTGGAATCGCCTCGGCCATCGCGCGCAGCCGCACTTCCCCCGCCGCCCCCGCCTCGCGGCGCAACATGGGTGTATCCGTGTCGCCCGGGCATACGGCGTTCACCCTTATCCCCTGGCGCGCATGGTCCGCCGCCATGCTGCGCGTGAGCTGCACCACCGCCCCCTTGCTGGTGCCATAGGCCACCGCCCGGTCCGCGCCGACCAACCCCCAGTCCGACGCCACGTTAACAATCGCCCCGCCGCCCTGCCCCGCCATCACCGGCACAGCCGCGCGCGAGAGCCGGAACACCGCCGTCACGTTAACCGCCATCGTCATATCCCATTGCGCATCGGTGCAGTCCTGCGCATCCCCCTGGAACAATATCCCCGCATTGTTCACCAGCACATCCAGCCGTCCATGCCGCCGCACGGCCCATTCCACCAGCCGCCCCGCCGCCTCCGGCGCCGCCACATCCACCGCCAGAAACTCACCCCCCAACTCTGCCGCCAGCGCCTCCCCCGCCTGCGCATTGCGCCCGCTCAACATCACTTTCGCCCCCCGCCCGGCAAACAGCCGCGCCGTCGCCATCCCGATCCCCGCGCTCGCTCCCGTAATCAACGCCACTTTACCCGTCAGCATTTTTTGCCACTTTCATCAGTTTACGCCCATCCGCCACCAAAAAAGCTGAGGCGGTATGATTTGACAACACCGCCAATCAGGCCAATTCCTCCGCCATGGCAAAAATCTCCTATTCGCGCATCGGCTTCCTGCTCACCTGCTTCCTCTTCCCCGGCCTCATCGGCACCTTCGCCAGCTTCTCCATCCCCGCCCCGGTGGTGGATGAGCAACACCAGCAGGCAGCGCTCGATGCCGTGCTGAACGCCCCCACTCCGGCCGCCCAGGCAGCGGCCATCGCCAGCCTGCCCAACGATGTTGATGCCGACACCGCCGCGATCGTGACCAACGGCACCGCCCCGCTGCCCGCCCGCATCGCCGCCGCGCAGGCCAACATGCGCCAGGAGGTGGTGGCGCAGGCCCGCGCGGAGGCCTATAAAATCCGCCTCATGGTCATCACCATGACCATCCTCGGCGCCATCTTCGGCGTCGCCCTGCTTGGACCCGGAAAACAATGAGCCAGCACGCCCCATCCTATTACGCCGCCACCGCCCACAGGCAGAACGCCCGCCCCCCGCTCGCGGGCACTGAGCGCGCGGATGTCTGCATCATCGGCGCCGGCTTCACCGGCATCTCAGCCGCCCTGGAACTGGCCGAACGCGGCTTCTCGGTCATCGTGCTGGAGGATCAGCGCGTCGGCTTCGGCGCCTCGGGGCGCAACGGCGGCCAGATCGTCAACGGCTACTCGCGCGACCTGGATGTCATCACCAAACGCTACGGCGAGGCCGCCGGCCGCCAGATCGGCGCCATGGCCATGCAGGGCGGCCAGATCATCCGCGAGCGCGCCGCCAAATACGCCATCGCCTGCGACCTTCTCCCCGGCAACATGTTCACCGCCTTCACCGCCAAACAGATGCGCGGGCTGGAACACCACGTTAAAATCTGGAACCAGCACGGCTACTCTGATTTTGAGCTGCTGGACCGCGCGGGCCTCGCCCCGCATGTGAAGACAGACCGCTATATCGGCGGCCTCATTGACCACCAGGGCGGCCACCTGCACCCGCTCAACCTGGTCCAGGGCGAAGCCGCCGCCGCCGAGACCCTCGGCGCCCGCATTTTCGAGGACTCGCGCGTCACCTCGGTCAGCACCGGCGCCAACCCCGTGGTGAAGACCGCCAACGGCGAGGTCCACGCCAAATTCGTCATCGTCTGCGCCAACGCCTACATCGGCAACCTGCTGCCTGAAATCGGCGGCAAGATCATGCCCGTCTCCACCCAGGTGCTCACCACCGAACCCCTGGGCGCCGCCGCGGCCGAACTGCTGCCCTCCAACCTCGCCGTCGAGGACTGCAACTACTTCCTCGACTATTTCCGCCGCACCGCTGACAACCGCATCCTCTACGGCGGCGGCACCGTCTACGGCGCTCAGGATTCGGCGGCCATCCGCGCCAAGATCATCCCCAACATGCTGAAAACCTTCCCCAGCCTGAAGGACGCGAAAATAGACTTCAGCTGGAGCGGCAGTTTTGCCCTCACCCTTACGCGCTTCCCGCAAATGGGCCGGCTCTCCCCCACCGTGTACTACTCCCACGGCGACAGCGGCCACGGTGTCACCACCACCCACCTGCTCGGGCGCATCCTCGGCGAAGCCATCGCCGGCCAGGCCAGCCGCTTCGATATTTTCGCAAGCCTGCCCTACTACCCTTTCCCCGGCGGCAAAACTTTGCGCGTCCCGCTCACCGTCCTGGGCTCGTGGTACTACCGCTTCCGCGACAAAATGGGCATCTAGAGTGCGATCGTTTGAGGTTCGCTCAACCGAGCGAGCCGAAAGCGTGAATCGCCCTCAAAAAAATGATTAGAGCCTGATCGCACTTAAAGCGATCAGGCTCTAATCACCACAACGCCGCCTGCCCCCACCGTCATGCCAGCGCAAGCTGGCATCTCCCCGGCCATCCCCCGTCACATAACCAAGGCCGCAACGGATACTCCGCTGCGGCCTTGGCGCTTCACATTCTTAATCCGATAAATGCGCCGCTTCGAGCACATGGGCGCTGATGTTCATCGCCTCACGCTCCCTCGTGAAGTTGATGCTGCGTGACAAGAGAATATAGGCACCCGCCGCAACCAGCAGGCCAGGCGCCCAGGAGATATCAACATCTCCCAGCGCATGGGCAATCGGCCCTTCATACATGCCCGCAAGATTAAAGAACGGCACGCTGGCAATAAAGCCGATAATGTAAGCCGCAATGCCGCGCCCGCCCCACGCGCCATAAATCCCGGTTGGCGTGAAGAAATCAGCAATGGCATAACGGCCTTTCCGCACGAAGAAATAATCCGTCAGATTCACAGCCGTCCAAGGCACCAGCAGATAGAGCATGATGGAGAGCGAATCATACAATGTATTGATGGCGTTGGCGGTCAGTGAAAGCGAGATGCCGAGCCAGATCAACGCCAGAACCGCAATGCCAACGATCCGCACGGATTTTGTCGGCTTGATTTTCACCAGTGAATCCACGCCCGTCAGGATCGTGAGCATCCCCGAATATGCATTCAGCCCCATGGTGGCGGTCAACGCGGCGACGGAGACCAGCACCGTCAGCGTACCAAAATGCGGAAAGATCAAATTACCCGCGCCATTGGTGGAGACCATGCCATCCGACGCGCCGAAATAGGTGGCAAGCCAGGCGCCCAGTGCAATCAGCCAAATCGCCGCCAGGCTGGCGCCCAGATAAACTGACCAGACCAAGCCGCTGCGCGATTTGCCGCGCGGCAGATAGCGCGTGTAGTCTGATACATAAGGCGCATATGTAATGTTGTAGGAGGCGCCAGCCGCGAACTGCGCCGCGAAGGCAACCCAGGTGAACGCGATATGCCCGGGCGGCTGAGCTTTGATGGTGCCGTTGAAAATCGCGAAAGTCAAAATGATATAAAGCGGCAGGCTGATCCAAAAGAGAATCCGGAAAATGATGTGCAGCCAGTCATGCCCGTAAATGGCGATGACGGCCGCGACCAGGCCGAGGGTGATGGAGATCGCGGCAATGCCCCAGCCGAAGAGATGGTTGAGGCCCTGGCTGATCAACACTGTATCAACCACGTTAAAGCCCGCAAACGTAAAGAGCGTACCCAGCAACGGCAGGATAACCCCGCGATACCCAAATTGCGCGCGCGACTGGATCATCTGCGGCAAACCAAGATCAGGCCCCTGGCTGGCATGAAACGCCATGAACAGCGTGCCGAATAAAATGCCCAGCGTGCTGGCCAGTGCCGTGGCGCCAAAGCCCAGCCCCATGCCCGGCCCGATAAAGCCAATCGCAATGGTGAAGAACTGAAAATTGCCGAGGAACCAGAACGGCCCCTGATTCAGAACTTTTCCGTGGCGCTCATGCTGCGGCACATAATCGATCGAACGCGATTCAATGCCAAGCTGGGGCCCGTTTCGCACGCCTCCAGCTTCAGTGTCGGCTAATGTCTCCATAATTTCCTCCTGTAACGAAAATGAACAACGAAGCGTCCGTGATTTTATTTTTTGCCTGTATTTTCAAACAAAATTGTAGGGAGAGAGATGCTCATGCACGGCGAGCCAGCCGCCGCCGGGCTGGCGCTGGAATATAATGGTCTCGCGCTCAGCGCTCTGCTGCTCATCCGCGCCAAACGCAAGGCGCGTCTCCACCCGGTGCGTAAAAATCGCGATGCCGGAAAGAATACTGACCCTTTGTTCAAACGATTCGCACGCAAGCACCCGAAAACCATCCTCACGCTCCCAGCGCCGCCACAGCGCCTCATACGCGGCGCGCGACGGCAACACCTCCGCCGTGCTGTGAAAGATGAAGCTGGCCTCAGGCGCGAACGCCGCGAAATAGCCCGCCGTATCATGCGCGGCAAAACACGCAACCAGATGCGCGGCCGCGCGCAGCACCGCCGCCTCCTCCCCCTGCGCGCTCATGCGCTCTCCGATATGATGCAGAGGATTTCGAACGCGAGATTTGCGGCCAGCAAGGCCGTCGTCCCAAACGGATCAAACGGAGGAGACACCTCCACAACATCGCCGCCAACCAGATTAACCCCGGAGAGACCACGAATAATCTCCAGCCCCTGCGGCACGGTCAGCCCGCCGATCTCGGGTGTGCCGGTGCCGGGGGCATAGGCGGGGTCCAACCCGTCGATATCAAAACTCAAATAAACCGGGCCATCCCCGAGCCGCGCCTTCACGCCCTGCATCAACGGCTGCAGTGATCGGTGCCAGCACTCCTCGGCCTGGACCACCTGAAACCCCTGCGCGCGGCCCCAGTCATATTCTTCCGCCGAATAGCCCGTGCCCCGCAGGCCGATCTGCACCACACGGTCACAATCGAGCAATCCTTCTTCCACGGCCCGGCGAAAGGGCGTGCCATGAGCGATTTTCTCGCCGAACATCGTGTCGTTCACATCGGCATGCGCATCGACATGCACCAGCCCGACCTTGCCGTGCTTGCGGTGCATCGCGCGCAGAATGGGCAATACGATGGTATGGTCCCCGCCCAGCGTGACCGGGCGGCAGTCAGCCGCGAGAATGCGGTCATACGCGGCTTCGATAATCGCTATGGAATCCAGCAGATTATACGGATTGATGGGAATATCCCCATAATCGCCGACGCGCATGCGCTCGAACGGGGCGGCGCGGGTGGCCACATTGTAGGGGCGCAGCATCACCGATTCACTGCGTATCTGGCGGGGGCCGGCGCGTGTCCCGGTGCGGTTGGAGGTTCCAAGGTCAAAGGGCACGCCAACAAAACAGGCGTCGAGCTTGGAGAGGTCGGTCTCGACAGGCAGGCGCATCATTGAGGCAATACCGCCGCAACGGGGCATCTCATTGCCGCTCAAAGGCTGTGGAAATGGCGCGGGGGCGCGAGGCTCGGACATTTTTATTCACTCCGGTCGATTTTAAAAAGTTTCCACTTTGATGGTAATTATGTTTGAATGATTACAAAAATCGCAAATCAGAAAATCTTACATTGATGTTTATCGAAGTATCGGAGGCGCCTTGTTAGGCAGATTGAGCGACCTGGACCTGCGGCTTGTGCGGGTCTTCCTTGCCGTCGTTGAGGCCGGCGGGGTCTCGGCGGCGCAGATAGCCTTGAATGTCGGCGCATCCACGATCAGCACCCAGCTCTCGACCCTGGAAACGCGATTGGGCTTCCGCCTGTGCGAACGGGGGCGCGGCGGCTTCCAGCTTACGCCCAAGGGCGCGGTCTTCGCCGAGATGGCGTATGGCCTGATGAGCGCCATCAGCGATTTTCACCAGGGAGCGCGCAGCCTTGATAAGCAGCTGGTCGGAAACCTGCGCATCGGGATGATCGGCCACATGCCCGCCGAACAAAACAGCCGGATCAGCGCGGCCATCGCCCGCTTCCGGCAGCGCGACGAGGCTGTGCGGATGACCCTGCTGGTGCGCTCACCCGGGGAGCTGGAGGAGCGCCTGCTGAACGGGCAGCTCGACCTGGCCATCGCTTATTTCTGGCACCGCGCCCCCAGCCTGCATTTTACCCCGCTCTTCACCGAACGCCAGGAAGCCTATTGCAGCCGCGAACACCCCGTTTTCAGCCGCGCCGGATCGCTCGAGGCCGAAGACGTAAACCGGTGCGACTGGGCCTGGCGCAGCTACCCCCTCCCCGACACCGGGCTGGCCGGGCTGCCTTCCCATGTAGGGGCTACGGCGGATAATATGGAGGCGCTCGCCGTGCTGATTTTCTCCGGCCATCACCTGGGCTTCCTGCCGCGGCACTTCGCGGCCCCCTATGTCGCGCAGGGGCTGCTGGCGCCATTGAACCCGGCAACATTATGCTATGATACGCATTTTTTTGCCGTAACCCGTCCGCGCCGCCAGATAAGCGCGGTCACGCGCGCCTTTTTGGACGATCTCCTCGCAATACCGGTCGAGGGCATTGATGCTGGGTCAGGTGACGGAAAAAAAGCCTGAGCGGTGACGGCGGCCCCCGGCGTAAGCGTCACCCTCCGTTCGAGATTAAGAAACCGCCACGCCGCCATCGGCATTCAGCCGGTAGCCTCCGCCTTCCGTCAGCAACAGCCGGGAGATCGCCGGGTCCGACTCGATCTTCTGGCGCAGCCGGTAGATATGAGTCTCCAGCGTGTGTGTGGTCACCGCGGCATTATAGCCCCACACCTCGTTGAGCAGGACATGGCGCGAAACTGACTTGCCCGCGGCACGGTAGAGAAACTTCAAAATCGCGCTCTCCTTATCGGTGAGCCGGATTTTTTTATTCCGCTCAGGGTCCTGCAATTGCTTGGCCGACGGGCGGAAAATATACGGCCCAATCGTGAAGACCGCATCCTCCGACCCCTCAAAAGCGCGCATCTGGGCGCGCATACGGGCCAGCAACTCATTCAGCCGGAATGGTTTGGCGATATAATCATTGGCCCCGGCGTCGAGACCGCTGACGACATCACCTTCCTCCATATGCCCGGTGAGCATGATAATCGGTGTTTTAATGCCCCTGGCACGGAGCATTTTACAATAATCCCGGCCATCGCCGTCAGGCAGGCTGACATCGAGCAGAATAACATCGAAACGCGCATGTGCCTCGTTAAGCTTTAATTCGGCCTGCGCGAGGCTTTCCGCCTCGGTTGGCTCAAACTCGCCATTTTGCACAAGTTGCTCCACCAGCACTGTTCTCAGGGCGGTATCGTCATCCACAACAAGAATCGGGTGCTCGCTGGCCATGTGTGTCTCCATTATGACTCTAAATATAGAGTTGTTTTACGCCAGTGTCAGTACCTCTGGTAGAACTACCGTGGGCAGCTTATTTGTAGACCATGAAGATCGCTTTAACATCCGCCGGAACAACACTGGGCACCCCGCGGACACGCGCCGTACACCGGGCAATTGCCGAGGCCAGGCGTGGCGTGCCGGTGGTGCTGGCGGCGCGCCGGCCATTGATCATCGCGCCGGCGGAGACCGTGGGGGCTGAAGGCCTGCGGCTGATTGACGTGCTCTCCAGCGGGCAGGCTGTGCTGTTGCTGGCCCCCTCCCGCGCCGCCGCCGTGCTACGGCACGAGGTGGAAGCGAACGCGCCCGCCATTGCCTTAAAACTGGCGCGGCCGCTGATTGACGCTGAAACGCTCAAGCGCGCGGCGGACCCGACGATGGAGCAAATTCTCCCCGAATTTGAGATGGTGGACGCACCGGCCGCGGCCGAGGCAGCGCTGGCGCTGGGGAAACTTGCACGTTTATTGCCCGCGATGGTGGCGGCGCCGGTGCGGCATGGCTGGGCCAGCCTGCCCGCCGGGCATGATCTGCTGAGTGTGCCGGCCGAGGATTTACTGGCGTATCCGGCAGAGTTGGCAGCCTCGCTGACCAAGGTGGCCGAGGTGGCGGTGCCACTTGATGATGCGAAGGATGCACGGCTGATCGCCTTCCGCGCGCTGGACCAGGGCATTGAGCATATGGCGATTCTGGTCGGCGACCCGGCGGCGCAGACGGCACCGCTGGTGCGGGTGCATTCGGAATGTTTCACCGGCGATTTGCTGGGAAGTTTACGATGTGATTGCGGACCGCAGCTGCGCGGCGCAATCGCCCGCATGGCGGCCGAAGGGGCCGGGGCGGTGCTGTATCTGGCGCAGGAAGGCCGGGGGATCGGGCTGATCAACAAATTGCGAGCCTATACGATGCAGGACCGTGGGCTGGATACGCTGGACGCCAACCGCGCGCTGGGGTGGCAGGCCGATGAACGGAATTTTTCAATTGCCGCCGCGATGCTGCGGGCACTGGGGATGACGCGGATACGCTTGTTGACGAATAACCCGGAGAAGGTAGCCTCGCTGGAAGCCTGCGGGATCGAGGTGGTGGAGCGGGTGCCGCATGAATTCGCGCCCAACGGCGTGAATGATGCTTATCTGGCAACCAAGGCCGCGCGGTTCGGGCATTATCTTGGTTGAGTTTTCATACCAGGATGGCGTGTTGCAAGGCGCTGGCCTGCGGCTGCGCGCGGTGTGCGGGCGCGGCGGCGTGAGCGGGCATAAGGTTGAAGGCGACGGCGCGACGCCGCTGGGGCGGCTGGAACTGCTGCGGGTAATGTACCGGGCGGACCGGGTGAAGCCGCCGGTGTGCGCCGTGCCGGTTGAGCCGATTGGCAAGTTTGACGGCTGGTGCGATGATGTTGCGGATGTGGCCTATAACCGGCCGGTAGCCCTGCCCTACCCTGCCAGCCATGAGCCATTGTGGCGCGCCGATGGGGTTTATGACGTAATCGGCGTGCTCGGGTGGAATCTCTCACCCATCGTGCCGGGGCGCGGATCGGCGATTTTTCTGCATGTGGCAACCCCGGATTTTGCGCCGACGGCTGGGTGCGTGGCGCTGGAACTGCGCGATGTGCTGGCCGCGCTGGCGGCGGGGATGACGGGGATTTTGGTGCGGGAGTAGAGACGCGCCACAAGGGCGGCGGCGCGCTGAAATCACCTCATTCCGCGGCCTGGCGAAGCTGTTGCAATGCCCTCGATGGCCGGTCGTCCAGTCCTTTGCCGCCGGCATCCAGATACCCGTAGATCTCCGCCAGCATGCGCTTCTCCCAGAAGCTCTTGAGATGCTCGGCGATACCGGCAATGGCCTCCTCGTCGCTTTTATGGGCGAAAAATTTTCCAATCTGGTTGGCCATATAAACAAGTTTGTCAGGCGACATCGCTCTGCGCTCCAAAAATCACGCGCCCCGGATGGGTGAACACCTCAAACCCATCATCACGCGCCACGGCGACAAGTGTTATTCCAGCTTGCGCCGCTTCGCGCACGGCGCGCGCCGTCGGCACGGAAATGGCCACCAGTATCCCGGCGCCAAATACCGCTGTCTTCTGAATAAGGTCGAGTGACAAGCGGCTGGTGAGAAGAACAGCGCCAGCACCTGGTGGATCACCGCGCCGCGCCACCGCGCCGGTCAGTTTATCCAATGCATTATGGCGCCCGATGTCTTCGCGCAGCAGCAGATCATTCCGCGCCGGATTAAAAAACGCCGCGCCATGCACAGCGCGGGTTTCGTTGTTCAAAACCTGCAGGCGCGCCATGCGGGAAACCGCGTCAGCGATCGCCGCCGCTGTCATGGTTGCGGCGGCCTGTACTTTCGGCGACGCCCGGGCCGCTTGCGCCAAACTATCCAACCCGCACAGGCCGCACCCCAACGGCCCTGCGATATGCCGGCGCCGCGCGCCCAGCGCCTCACGCTTCTCGGGCAACAGGGTCATCCGGCATTCGATGCCGTCATCAACCACAACCGTTTCAAAATCAGTTATTTCATCAACATGATTGATGATACCTTCAGACAATGAAAAACCTACGGCGAAGTCTTCCAGGTCGAGCGGGCTTGCCATCATCACCGCGAACGTGGCGCGGTCGTAGGTGATCGCAACGGCCACTTCCTCGGGCAATGCCCGGGATATGGTTTTGTGCTGGCCGCCACGCCAGGCAGCCGCATCCACACGTATAACGGGTGGCGGCGCTGGTTTCATTCAGCCGCCCCCGCCACAGCGATGCGCCGTGCCTGGCCGCTCAAATGTTGATATTTCACCTGCCAATCCGTCGGGCCGTTCGAGGGCGATATCTGCACCGCCGTCACCTTGTATTCAGGGCAGTTCGTTGCCCAATCAGAAAAATCCGTGGTGATGACATTGGCTTGCGTCTCGGGGTGGTGGAAGGTGGTATAAACCACTCCCAGCGCCATGCGATCGGTGATTTTCGCCCGCAAGGTGGTCTCGCCCGCCCGGCTTGCGAGCTTCACCCAATCGCCGTTTTTGATGCCGCGATTCTCCGCATCATGCGGATGAATTTCCAGCAAATCTTCTTCATGCCAGAGTTTATTTTCCGTCCGCCGCGTCTGCGCGCCAACGTTATATTGCGAGAGAATCCGCCCCGTGGTCAGCAGCAGCGGGAAGCGCGGCCCGGTGCGCTCATCGGTCGCCACGTAATCAGTGATAATGAACTTGCCCTTGCCGATCACAAAATGCCCGACATGCATGGTCGGCGTTCCCTCCGGCATCTGCTCATTGCATGGCCACTGGATGGAACCCAGACGATCGAGCGCCGCGTAGGAGACGCCGGCAAATGTCGGCGTAAGCTGCGCGATCTCATCCATGATCTCAGATGGATGCGCGTAATGCATGTGCATCCCCAGCGCATTGGCGAGAAGCTGCGTCACCTCCCAGTCGCCATAACCATTTTTTGGCGCCATGACCTTGCGCACCCGCTGGATGCGGCGCTCGGCGTTGGTGAAGGTGCCGTCCTTTTCCAAAAATGTGGAACCGGGGAGGAACACATGCGCAAAATTCGCTGTCTCGTTCAGGAACAAATCCTGCACCACCACGCACTCCATCGCGGCGAGCCCGGCGGTGATGTGTTTTGTGTCCGGATCGGACTGCACAATATCCTCGCCCTGAATGTAGAGCCCCATGAACGTGCCTGACACCGCGGCATCCAGCATGTTGGGAATCCGCAGGCCCGGCTCGCCGCTCAAAGGCACGTTCCACACAGCCTCGAACATCTGGCGCGTTGCGTCGTCCGACACATGGCGGTAGCCGGAAAACTCGTGCGGGAAGCTGCCCATATCGCAACTGCCCTGCACATTGTTCTGGCCGCGCAGCGGATTAACCCCCACCCCCGGCCGGCCGATGTTGCCGGTGGCCATGGCGAGGTTGGCGATGGCGATCACAGTGGTCGAACCCTGGCTGTGCTCGGTCACGCCCAGGCCGTAATAAATCGCGCCGTTGCCGCCGGTCGCATAAAGCCGTGCCGCCTTGCGGATCAAATCCGCGGGCACGCCGCAGAGTGCGGAAACCGCCTCGGGGCTATTTTGCTCCTCGGTGATAAACGCCGCCCATTCGGCAAAATCGGCCATGTCGCAACGCTCGCGCACAAAGGCTTCGTCCACCAGCCCCTCGCTGACAATCACATGCGCCAGCGCATTGATCACCGCGACATTGGTGCCCGGGCGCAGCGGCAGATGATAATCAGCCTTTACATGCGGCGTACGCACCAGATCGATCCGGCGCGGGTCCACCACGATCAGCTTCGCGCCTTCGCGCAGGCGTTTTTTCATCCGCGAGGCAAAGACCGGATGCCCATCGGTCGGGTTGGCGCCGATCACCAGAATCACATCCGCCTGATCCACACTGTCAAAATCCTGCGTGCCGGCGGAGGTGCCAAAGGTGTTTTTCAGCCCATAGCCGGTGGGCGAATGGCAGACGCGGGCGCAGGTGTCCACATTGTTGTTGCCAAATCCGGCGCGGACAAGTTTCTGCACGAGAAAGGTCTCCTCGTTCGTGCAGCGCGAAGAGGTGATGCCGCCGATCGAATCCGTGCCATATTTAGCCTGGATGCGTTTGAATTCCGCCGCCGTGTGCGCAATCGCCTCGTCCCAGCTCACCTCGCGCCAGGGGTCGGTGATTTTGGCGCGGATCATCGGCTTGGTGATGCGGTCCTTATGCGTGGCGTAGCCCCAGGCGAAGCGGCCCTTCACGCAGGAATGACCGTGGTTGGCCTTGCCGTCCTTGTAGGGCACCATGCGCACCACTTCCTCGCCGCGCATCTCGGCCTTGAAGGTGCAGCCGACACCGCAATAGGCGCAGGTGGTAACTTGCGAATGTTCCGGCTGACCGATTTCGATGACTGATTTTTCCATCAGCGTCGCGGTCGGGCAGGCCTGCACGCAGGCGCCGCAGGAAACACATTCGGAATCAAAAAAGCTCTCCCCGATGCCGGGCGAGACCTTGGAGTTGAAGCCGGAGCCTTCGATGGTCAGGGCAAAAGTTCCCTGCACCTCCTCGCAGGCCCGCACGCAGCGCGAACAGACGATGCATTTGGCGGGGTCGAACTGGAAGTAGGGGTTTGAAACATCTTTGACGGAATCGAGATGGTTTTCACCATCGTAGCCGTAGCGCACCTCGCGCAGGCCCACCGCCCCGGCGGCGTCCTGCAATTCACAATCGCCGTTGGCCGAACAGGTCAGGCAATCGAGCGGATGGTCGGAGATATAGAGTTCCATCACGCCGCGGCGCAGCTTGGCCAGCTTGGCGTTTTGCGTATGCACCACCATGCCCTCGGCAACCGGCGTCGTGCAAGAGGCGGGCGTGCCAGCGCGGCCTTCAATTTCCACGAGGCACAGGCGGCAGGAACCGAAACTGTCCAGCATGTCGGTGGCGCAAAGCTTGGGTATCTGCGTGCCCAGCTCCATCGCCGCGCGCATCACCGATGTGCCTTCCGGCACCGCAATGCTTTGCCCGTCGATGTTGACATGCACCAGCCGTGTCGCGGTGCCGGGTTTGGTGCCATAGTCTATTTCGTGAATCAGGCCCATGGGTCAGCTCCTATTGCGCGGCGGCGGGAATGGCGGCGGGCGCAAAATCTTCAGGGAAATGGTGCAGCGCGCTCAATACCGGATAAGGGGTGAACCCGCCCAGGGCGCAGAGCGAGCCGAACTTCATGGTCTCGCAAAGGTCTTTGACCAAGGCGATGTTTTCCTCGGCCGCATGGCCCGCCACGATTTTGTCGATCACCTCCACGCCGCGCGTGGAGCCGATGCGGCAAGGCGTGCATTTTCCGCAGGATTCATGCGCGCAGAATGCCATCGCGAAGCGGGCCATTTTCGCCATGTCCACGCTGTCGTCAAACACCACCAGCCCGCCATGGCCGATCAGCCCGTCGCGCGCGGCGAAGGCTTCGTAGTCATAGGGTGTGTCAAACAGCGCCGGCGGAAAATAGGCGCCCAAAGGCCCACCAGCCTGCACCGCGCGCACCGGCCGGCCGGTGGCGCTGCCGCCGCCGATCTCGTTGACCAGTTCGCCAAGCGTGATGCCAAACGCAACCTCGAACAGCCCGCCATGTTTCACATTCCCGGCGATCTGCACCGGCATCGTGCCGCGCGAGCGGCCCATGCCATAATCAGCGTAGGCCGCGGCGCCTTTTTCCAGAATGAACGGAATGGTAGCGAAAGAGACCAGATTATTCACCACCGTCGGCTTGCCGAACAAGCCCGCCAGTGCCGGAATCGGCGGCTTGGCGCGCACCTGCCCGCGTTTGCCCTCCAGACTTTCCAACAGCGCCGTCTCCTCGCCGCACACATAGGCGCCGGCGCCAACGCGGACTTCCAGCTCGAAATCATACGCCGAGCCCATCACCGCGCGGCCCAGCAGACCCGCCCGGCACGCGATGGCGATGGCGTCGTTCATAGTGCGTATGGCGTGCGGATATTCGGAGCGGACATAGATATAACCCCGCGTCGCCCCCACGGCGGCGGCGGCGATCGTCATGCCCTCGATGAGCGTGAACGGATCGCCCTCCATCAGCATCCGGTCGGCAAATGTGCCGGAGTCGCCTTCATCGGCGTTGCAGACGATATATTTTTGCGCCGCCACGGCGGTCCGCACGGTCTCCCATTTTATCCCCGTGGGAAAACCAGCGCCACCACGCCCGCGCAGGCCGGAGGCTTTCACCTCAGCAACCGTTTGCGCCGCGCCGAGTTGCAGCGCGCGCGCCAGGCCATCATACCCGCCAAGGGCGCGGTATGCATCCAGGTCCAGCGGATCAATCACCCCGCAACGCGCGAAGGTGAGCCGGTCCTGTTTCGCGAAAAACGGAATTTTCTCGACCATGCCTGTCGATTTTTCATGCCATCCGCCGCTCTGAAAATCCGCGTCGAACAGCCCCGGCACATCGCGCACGCCAACCTTCCCGTAGCCCATGCGCCCGCCCGGCGTTTCCACCTCCACCAGCGGCTCCAGCCAGAACATGCCCCGCGAACCGGTACGCACAATTTCCAACGCAACGCCGCGCGCCTGTGCTTCCGAGACAATGGCCGCCGCCACGCGGTCAGCCCCCACCGCGAGCGCCGCGGCGTCACGGGGAATGAATACGCGCATCACAGCACCTCCATCGCGAGCGATTCCAGCGCCCCGGCATCCAACCGGCCATGCACCTCACCGTCGAGCATCGCATTCGGCGCGCAGGCGCAAAGGCCCAGGCAATACACCGCCTCCACAGTCAGCCGCCCGTCCGGCGTGGTCTCGCCCCAGCCCAGGCCCAGGCGGTGCAGCAGGTGGGCGGCGTTGGCCTCGCTGCCCATGGACTGGCACGCCTCCGCCCGGCAGAGCTTCAACACATGGCGCCCGGCGGGCGCGCGGCGGAAATCGTGATAGAACGAGACGACACCATGAACCTCGGCGCGGGTGAGGTTGAGGCGCGTGGCGATCAGGCGGATAGCCTCTTCGGGGATGCAGCCGAAATGCGCCTGCATGGCGTGCAAAATGGGCAGCATCGGGCCTTCAAGGGCCTCGCGCGCGGTGATGATGTCTTCGGCGGCAAGCGAATCCCAGATGTGCGGCATGCGACCCCTGACCCTCCTGAATATTTCCTATCCTATGTCTGGTGCCGATTGCCCCAGAAAACAATATCGAATTTCAGTGATACGATAGGATAAAACTATCATCACCGGCGCAGCCGGGTGGCTTCGGCGATCAACGCCGCGGTCAGCGGCGAGAGCGGGTCGCGGTCCAGCACCACCAGCCCCACTTTACGCACCTCCTCAGGCTCCACGATCGGGATGGCCCGCAGCTTCGCGGTCAGGCCAAAAACCTCCGCGAGTTTTTCCGGCATCACGCAGGCCCAGCGCCCGGTTTGCACATGCGAGACCAGCACGACAATGGAGTTGGACTCCAGGGTCGGCTCCACGATCTGCCCGGCATTGTTGAGCAGGCGGTTGATGATGCGGCGGTTCTGCATATCCGGCGTGAGCAGGCACAGCGGAATTTTGCCAATCTCCGCCCAGGTGACGCGCGCGCGCTCGCCCAGCGGCGCCTGGGCAGAGGTGAGCAGCATGTAGCGCTCCTCATAGAGCGGAATGCAGCGAGCCTTGCCGATCGGCTCATTGTCCAGATAGGTGATCCCCGCTTCGATCTCCTGGTTGTGCAGACGCTGCAAAACCTCCGCTGAGGTGCAGGAGAGAACCGAGAAGCGCACCAGCGGGTGGCGCGCGCGATAAGGCGTGGTGAGTTCCGCGATGGTGGCAAGCGCCGTGGGGATGGCGGCGATGCGCAGCAGCCCGTTAAGCCCGCGCTTCAGGCTGTTCACATCATCGCGCATGGCGTGAACATCGCCGGTTATCCGCCGCGCCCATTCCAGCACGCGCTCACCCTCCGGCGTGAAGCCCTGAAAGCGCGAGCGGCGGATGACCAGCGGCACGCCCATTTTTTCCTCCAGCGCCCGGATGGCGGCGGAGAAGCTAGGCTGCGTGACATGGCATACCTCCGCCGCGCGGCCGAAATTCTGCTCACGGGCCAAAGCAATCAGGTATTCCAGCTTGTCTAGTATCGCCTGTCCTCCCGTGCCAAATCTTTCCTAACGCCATCCATCAACGGAAACAAACATGATCTCCTACGCCCAGGCCCTCGCTCTGCTCAACACCCGGGCGCCGCGCCTCCAGGCCGAGACAGCCCCGCTGGCCGAGGCCCTCGGGCGGACCGCCGCGGGCGAAATCCGCGCGGGGTTCGCGGTGCCCTCGTTCGACAATTCAGCCATGGACGGTTTTGCGGTGCGCCTGGCTGATTGCGAACATGCATCGCCGCAGGCGCCGGTTGTTTTGCCGGTTACGGGCGTAACGGCGGCGGGCGATCACGCGAGCCCGCTGGCCGCTGGCCAAGCGGTGCAGATCATGACCGGGGCGATGCTCCCGGCGGCGGCCGAGGCGGTGTGTCCCATCGAGGATGTGGCGGTGACCCGCGATGCCGATGGCGCGGTCACCGCCATCACGCTCACCAGCGCCCCCGCGCCGGGCGCCAATATCCGCGGCAAGGGCGAGGATTTTCGGCCCGAGGATGTGGTGACCGGAGAAGGCACGCGCCTGACCTCGCGCCACCTGATGGCGCTGGCGGCGCTGGGGGTGGGCTCGGTGCCAGTGCGCCAGCGCCCGCATGTGAGCATACTGGCGACCGGCAATGAAGTGCGCGATGTGCCCGCCGGGCAGGCCAGCGCCACGCCGGGCGAGGCGGTGATCTATAATTCCAACTCGCCCTATCTGGCTGCCGCGCTGCGCGAGGCCGGGGCGCGGGTGGAATACAGCGGCATCATCCCCGATACACAGGCGGCATTCGCCGCGGCGCTGGAGGGTATCATCGCGCAGGCGCGGCCGGGCCAGATCATCCTCTCCACCGGGGCGGTCTCGAAGGGCGAGTTTGACTTTGTGCCAGCCGCCCTGGCGGCGCTAAACGCCGAGATCCTGTTTCACCGTGTCGCCATCAGGCCGGGCAAGCCCGTGCTGTTCGCCATGCTGCCCAACGGGATTCCCTTCTTCGGCCTGCCGGGCAACCCTGCCTCCGCCGCTGCCGGCTTCCGGTTTTTCGTGGCCCCATTGTTGCGCGCGGCCTGGGGCCTGCCGCCCGAGCCGCCGTTGCGGGTGCGCCTGGCTGAAACCTATCAGGCCAGGCCGGGATTGCGGATTTTCCTGAAGGCGCATTTGGCGATCGGGGCCGATGGTGTGGCCGCCGCCACTATTTTGGCGGGGCAGGAATCATTTCGGATTCAACCCATGCTGCACCTCAACGGCTGGGTCGTGCGCCCGGAGACGGTTGGCAACCTGCAAGCCGGTGAGCTGGTGGATTTCTACCCGGCGGACCCGTTTTCGCCATTTTTCGCATGAACCCGTTCTTAACCTCGCCGCCCGCCGCCGGGGGCGTGATTCTCGCGGGCGGGCGCGCGCTGCGCATGGGCGGCGGCGACAAGGGGCGCCAGAGCCTCGGCGGACAGGACATGCTGACCCGGCTGATCGCGGTGCTGCACCCGCAGGTGAGCGCGCTGGCGCTCAATGCCAATGGCGACCCGGCGCGCTTTGCCGATCTCGCTCTGCCCGTGCTGCCCGATGGGCTGGAGGACGCCGGCCCCCTGGCAGGGTTGCTGGCAGGGCTGGACTGGGCGCACAGCCTCGCCCTCCCCTGGCTGCTCACCGCCCCCACCGATACGCCGTTTTTGCCGCCTGACCTGTTGCTCCGCCTGGGCCACGGGGTGTGCGGCGGGCAATTGGCCGCTGTGGCGGCATCAGGCGGGCGGCGGCATCCGGTGGCGGGGCTATGGTCCATCAGCCTGCGCGCGCCGCTGCGGCGGTTTCTGCTTGAGCAGGAGCAGCGCAAAATGGGCCTGTGGGCCGAACACTGCGGCGCCGCAACCGTGGAATGGCCGGACGAGCCGCGCGACCCGTTTTTCAACATCAACCGGCCGGAAGAGCGCGAGGAAGCCGCCGCCCAGCTAGGCCAGCGGCCATACCGCGCGGGCGCGGTGGTTTTGCCGCATCGCCACGCCGCCCATGCCCTACTGGCGGATTTCGCGGCCCTGCAACAGGCTCAAGATGTGGAAGTTGCCGGTTTACTGCAGGAGGGCAGCAAAAGCGCCGGAGATGCACCCGATGCCATAACGCTGACCGGCCTGAACACAGGCGAGCGCTTCGCGATCATGCTCAGCGAGGCCTGCGCTGGCTCCTGCGCGGTTGATCCCTCGGCCGTGGCCGCCGCTTCCGCCGTTCTGAGGCGCGCCATCGCCGGGCGCAGTCCCCTGATCCTGGTGAATAAATTCGGCCCGCTGGAGGCTGAGGGCGGCGGCCTGGCCGATGAGATGCTGCAGGCCATGGCGGCGGAGCTGCCCTTGCTGACCACTGTTTCAGTCAACCGGCTCGAATCCTGGCTGCGCTTCACCGGCGGCATGTGCGAGCTGCTCCCCCCTGACCCGGCGGCATTATCCGCCTGGTGGGAGCGCAACCGCCAGCAGCGCTGAATTTATCCGCCGGTGTGGTTCATGGTCCGCGCCAGCGGCTGATGGCTGGCGCGCCGGGCCACGAAATCATGGCCTTCCGGTTTCAGGCCGATGGCCCGGCGGATCGCCTCCTGCACCGGCGCATCGCTGGCCGAGGCGCGCAAAGGCTGGCGCAGATCGGTGCCGGCCTCATGACCCAGGCATAAAAACAGCCTGCCGGTGCAACTCACCCGCACGCGGTTGCAGCTTTCGCAAAACCCGTGGCTGAGCGGGGTGATGAAGCCAAGCCGCCGCCCGGTTTCCACAACGGTGACATAGCGCGCCGGGCCGCCGCTGCTGTAATCGGTGGCGGCCAGGGTCCAGCGCCGCGCCAACTGGTCGCGCAGCACGCTCAGCGGCAGCGCCTGGAAGTCCGGCCCGGTGCTGAATTCGCCGAGCGGCATAGCCTCGATCAACGAGAGATCATGCCCCTCCTCGCCGCACCAGGCAATCAGCCGGTCAATCTCCTGATCGTTCACCCCGCCCAGCACCACGGTGTTGATCTTCACGGCCAGCCCCGCGGCCTTGGCGGCGCGGATACCCTCCAGCACAAGCGCCAGATCGCCCCGGCGGGTGATCTTGTGAAACAGCCCGGGGTCCAGACTGTCCACTGAGACATTGATCCGCCGCATCCCGGCCCGCGCCAGCCCCTCGGCGTAACGGCTGAGCTGGGTGCCGTTGGTGGTCAGCGTCAGCTCCGCCAGGCGGCCCGCCGCCACATGCTCACCCAGCGCGCCGATAAGCTGCATGATGCCCCGGCGCACCAGCGGCTCGCCGCCGGTCAGCCGCAGCTTGCGCACGCCAAGGCCGATGAACACGCTGCTCAGCCGCGCCAGCTCCTCAAGGTCCAGCACATCCGCCTTGGGCAAAAACTCGGTATCCTCGGCCATGCAATAGGCGCAGCGCAGATCGCAGCGGTCTGTGACCGAGAGGCGCAAGTAAGAAATGCGGCGGCCAAAGGGATCAATCAACTCCAAACTCCTCGCGCCGGGATTTTATTCTGAATCCCCGGACTCTGAGCAAACATTGGCCCGGCCTCGCCCATTGTAAACCCCCCGCCTTGCCGCGCCCAGAGCGCCATCGTCTGAGGTTCGCTCAACCGAGCGAGCCGAAAACGTGAATCGCCCTCAGCAAAACGGCTAGAGCCTGATCGCACTTAAAGCGATCAGGCTAGTCGCGGTTGCGGTCGATCATCCGCCGGCGGGCCTGCGTGAGGTGGAACTGCATCGCGACCTGGGCGGCATCCGCGTCCTGCAGGCTGATGGCTTCCAAAATCAGCACATGTTCCTGCAACACCTGGCTGGCGCGCTCGCGCGGGCTGGTGCGGGTGAGCTGGAGAGACAGGTTCATGAAACCGGCCACCGCCTCTTGCAGATGCTCCAGCAGCGCCGGGTAGAAACTATTGCCCGAGGCCTGGGCGATGGCCATGTGGAACGCCAGATCGGCATCCGGGCTGGGGCTGCCAAGCTCCGCCTCGCCGCGGAAGCGCTCATGCGCGGCTTTTATCCCCGCCAGCTCCGCCGGGTTGCGCCGCTCGGCGGCGTGGCGGGCGGCGCTGCCCTCAAGCACCAGCCGCACCTCGATGCACCGCAAATACTCCGCCACCCGCTGCGGCTCGGCGAAATCGGCCAGGCGCTCGGCGGGGCGGGCCATCACATAGGTGCCCGAACCCTGGCGGGCCTGCACCAGCCCATCGGCGCGCAGGCGCTGCAGGGCCTGGCGCACCACCGGGCGGGAGACGCCGAACATCTTGCACAAGTCCAGCTCAGCCGGCAGACGCGTGCCCTCAGGCAGGCGGCCGGAGACGATCTGCTCCAAAATCTGGCCATAGAGCTGGTCACCCATGCGCTGGCGGCGGGTGAGCACCAGCCCGGTTTGGCCGTTCGGCGCCATCTCGGGCACATGCAAGGTTCTCAGCGGCCGCTCCGGCACGTTACGCTCCCAGTTGACGGGCTTGAACATACCTCAAAGCGCTCCGGCCGCGAAGAGCGCGCAGGCGGCGCCCGTCACGGCGGCGGTTGCCGCCAATACCGGCCCCGCCGCCCCTCCCGCCGGGCGCAGGGAGGTGACATAAAGCCGCCCGTCACCGCCAAAACAGGGCATGGTGGGAGCTGGCACCGGAACGGGGATGCGCTGGTCCAGCTTTCCATCCGGCGCGTAGCGGTTGAGGCACCCGGCGGAAACACCGGCGCTCCAGTAATAGCCCAGCGCATCAACCGCGCCGCCATCCGGCCGGCCCTCCGCCTCGCCGGGGGTGGCGATGCGGGTCTGGCCGCTCATCGCGCCGGTGGCGGGGTCGAAACCCCAGCGCTCGATCCAGCAGCCGCGCGAATCGGAGTGAAACATGGTGCGCCCGTCGGCGGACCAGGCGAGGCCGTTGGAGGTGAACAACCCGTCGCGGCGGCGCTCCACAAGCCCCTCGGGGGTGACGCGAAAGAGCGCCCCGCGCGGCTCACGGCGGGGTGCGTCATGCATGGAGCCAACCCAGAAGGCGCCATCCGGCCCCACTTTGCCGTCGTTCAGGCGCAGTTCGGGGTCGGGCGGCAGCACCTGGGCCAAGGTTTCATAAACGCCGGTGGCGCGCTCAAACAGCCCAACCTCATGGCGCCGCGCCACCACCAGCCGCCCATCCGCCGCCAGGCCGATGCTGCCCACCGGCCCCTCCAGCCGCCAGAGGCGCCGCGCGCCGGTGGCGGGGGTGAGTTCGTGAATTTCCCCCACGGGAATATCCACCCAGAGCAGCGCCTGGCGGGTGGCATCCCACAGCGGGGATTCACCCACCGCGCAGCCCGTATCCGCCAGCGCGGCAAAGGCGCCGGTCAGGCTCATTGCACATCCGCCGTGGCGAAGCTCCCGCCCTGGCAGAGCCAGCCGGGGTCTGGCCTGGCGAGAATGGCGGCGGCATAATCCTCGGCGTTCTGGCGCGGCTGGTAGCCAAGAGCGGCGGCCTGCGCATTGTCCCACCAGCCGCGCGTATTGGCCGAGACACCCCAGACGGTGAGAAAGCCGGTATCGGGCACGCTCAGCGCCTGCCAGACCAGCGCCTCCATATCCTCATGGCCGAGCCATGTGCTCAAATGGCGCGGCTCGGCGGGTGCGGCCAGCGCGCTGCCGATGCGCAGCGCCACCGTCTCGATGCCGAATTTGTCCCAGTAGAGCCGCCCCATCGCCTCGCCCCAGACCTTGCTGAGCCCATAATTACCATCCGGGCGCGGCGGGTCGGAGAGCTGCAGGCGTTGCCCGATGGGGTACATCCCGATCGTATGGTTGGATGAGGCAAACACCACCCGGCGCACCTTGTGCCGCCGCGCGCCCTCATAAACCTGTTGCAGCGCCACCAGATTATTCTGGATGATCTCGGCCAGCGGGCGCTCCACCGAGCTGCCGGCCAGATGCAGCACCATATCGGCGCCCTCCAGCGCGGCGTCGGCCGCGGCGGGGTCGCGCAAATCTCCGGCCAGCACGCGCTCCCCCGGGCCAACCGGCTCAGGCGGGCGGATGCCCGTTGAGGTCAGCGCCACGCCGCGCGCCAGCAGGCGCGGGCGCAGCACCTGCGCCAGCGCGCCATTGGCCCCGGTGAGGGTCAGCTTCAGCGCGGGCATCAATGCGTTGTCCGCTTGGCGCGGCCCACAATCTGCGTGGGGTCGACAAAGCGCAGCGCGATGACCAGGCAGATCAGGCTCGTCGCCATATAAATCACGGCCATCGCGTCAATTGACTGGCTGGCCCGCATCCCGGCGGCGAAGACCGAGTAATAAAGCTCGACCACCAGCGTCTGGCTGCCCGGCCCGGCGGTGAGGAAGGTGAGCTCGAACATACCGATGGTGCGCACCAGCACCAGCAGCAGCGCCGCCAATATACCCGGCACCAGCAGCGGCACCATAACGGTGCGCAGCAGCGCCCAGGTGCCCGCGCCGAAGACACGCGCCGCCGCCTCCACCCTGGGGTCGATCTGCTCGATGAAGGGCACCAGGATGAAAATGACGAAAGGCACGCTCGGCATCAAATTCGCCAGGATAACGCCGGTCAGCGTGCCGCCCAGACCAAACTGGTAAAGCACCGAGGCCAGCGGAATGCCGTAGGTGAAGGGCGGGATGATGAGCGGCAGCACGAAGATCAGCATCACAAAGCGCTTGCCTGGAAAATCGCGCCGCGCCAGCGCATAGGCCGCGGGCACGCCGAGCAGCGCCGAGCCCAGCAGCACCGCACCCGCAACCTCAAAAGTGACCAGCAGCACGCCGCCAAGCTGGAACTCGCTCCAGGCCTGGCGGTACCAGCCGGTGGTGAAGCCGCCGGGCAGCCAGGAATTGAACCAGGAGGTGCCAAAGGAATCCACCACCACGGCGGCGATGATGCCCACGAGGTTGATGATAAAGAAGCCGATGAAAACCCAGATCGCCAGACGCCACAGCCGCGCGCCCATTTCGTTGTTGAATGTCATGGTCTTACCCTTTGCCGCCGGCCACCGGGCCGCGATAGAGAAGCGAACTTGCCTTCATCACCAGCATCACCACGATGATCTGCACCGCGCCCATGATAATGGCGACCGCCGAGCCCATCGAATAATCATATTCCTCATAAGCGGCATGAAACGCGGCGATGGCGATGACGCGCGTGGGGCCGGAGGGCGCGCCGAGCAGCACCGCGGAGGGAAACACCGCGAAGGCCTGCACGAAGGCAAGACAGAAGGTGATCGCAAGCCCCGCCCCCAGCAACGGCAGGATGATATGGCGGAATCGCGCGAACGGCCCCGCCCCCAGCATCGCCGCCGCACTCTCCAGCGAAGGGTCGATCCCCGTGACATAAGAGAGCACCAGCATGAAGCAGAACGGAAACCCGCCGACGATCTGCGAGAGAAACACGCCGGTGAAATCATGCACCAGCCGCACCGGATCATGGATGATCCCCAGCAGCATCAGCACCCGGTTAAACCAGCCGAGCGGGCCGAGGTAGTTGAGCATGCCCTGCGCGGTGAGCACCGTGCCCAGCGTGACCGGGATGATGAGGATGGTGGTAAGCATGCGCTGATAGCGCATATGGCGCACCCGCAGCGCGATGGGCACCGAGATGAGCAGGTTCACCAAGGTCACCGGGATGGCCAGTTTCAGCGTGGTAAAGATTGTATCGTATGTGTAGGGGTCGCTGAAGAAGGCGGTGTAGTTGGCGAGCCAGCCGCCGCCGTTCATCGGGTGGAGCGAGAGCCACAGGCCGTAGATCGCCGGATAGACGAACAACACCATCACGAACAGCAGCGCCGGGAGCAGCAGCAGCGTGGTGACATCAAAGCCCCGCCGCGCCAGGCGCTGGGAGAGACGCACACGCTCGGGCACCGGCGGGGTCAGGACCATGTTTTGCATCACCGCGCTCACGCCGCACCGCCGGCATAAACCAGCACGCGCTCCGCAGGCGCGCCAAGGCGCAGCGCCTCACCGGGGCGCACCGCGATGTCGGAGCGGAACCAAAGGTCCAGCCCCTCGGGCGTGCGGGCCAGGCCGTAGAAATCCCGGCCGCGATATTCGGCGGAAATGACCGAAGCGGCGATGGGGCCGTGCTCGCTGGGCGTCAGATCCTCCGGGCGCATCGCCGCGATCACATCGCGCCCCGGCGTGGCCTCGATCGCGCAACCCGCGATCTCGGCGCCGCCCACGCGCATGCGCAGCCTGGCGCCATCATGGCTCTGCGCCTGCGCCTTGAGAATGTTGCGATACCCCATGAACTCGGCGACATCGGCATGGGCGGGGCGCGCGTAAAGCTCGTGGGGCGTGCCGACCTGGCGCATCTCGCCATCGCGCAGCACCACGATACGGTCCGCCAGCGAGAGCGCCTCATCCTGGTCATGCGTCACATAGATCGTGGAGCAACCTATCATATTATGAATCCGCCGGATCTCGGCGCGCATCTCCAGACGCAATTTGGCGTCCAGGTTGGAGAGCGGCTCATCCATCAGCACCAGCGGCGGCTCCACCACAATCGCGCGCGCGATCGCCACGCGCTGTTGCTGCCCGCCCGAGATCTGGCCGGGCAGTTTATCCGCCTGCTTGGTGAGGCGCACCAGAGCCAGCGCCTCTTCCACCTTGGCGTCAATCACCTCACGCGGGAGTTTTTGCATGCGCAGGCCAAAGCCGATGTTCTTGCGCAGGCTCATATGCGGAAACAACGCGTAGTTCTGGAACACCATGCCAAACCCGCGCTCCTCGGGCTTGAGATGGTCGATGCGCGTCTCATCAAGCCAGATGCTGCCGCCGGTGAGCGGCAACAAGCCGGCCAGACAGTTCAAGGCCGTTGACTTGCCGCAGCCCGAGGGCCCGAGCAGCGCGATGAACTCGCCGCGCCGCACGGTGAGCGAAATATCCTTGAGCGCGTTCATGCCGCCGAAGTCGCGGCGCATGCCCTCAAGCCTGAGCTCCCGGAAATTTTTTGCGGAAATTGTCATTGGTCTTGAACTCCTCTTGGTTTTTCTCAGGCGGTAATCACGCCGATCTGCTGATCCCAGCGGCCCAGCGCATAAACCAGATCGGCGGCGGAAAGCGGCATGTAGGTCGGCGCGGTGGCGATCATCTCATCGTACCACGGGCGGCCAAATTTCTGGATGACCTGCTGGCTGGAGGCCGGGGCCATCGAGAGGGGAACATTCTTCACCGCCGGGCCGGGGTAGAAATAACCCGCGTCATAGGTGACAGCCTGCTGCGCCGGAGCCAGCATGAAATTCATCATATCCAGCAAAACAGCAAGTTTTCCGGGTTTCACCCCTTTGGGGATCGCCATGTATTGCGCGTCGCAGACGATAATCTGATTGTCAAACTTGGTCACCTCCACGCTCGCGGGCACAACACCCAGCGCGCGGGGGTTGATATCCCAGCCGGTCTGCGTCGGGGTCATCGCGCGCAGGCCCGAGCCCAGCTCCTGCATCACGGCACCCGTGCCGGAGGGGTAATATTCAATGGTCTTGCCCAGAGCGGCAAGGAAGCTCCAGGTCTTGTCCCAGCCGTGGCGCGGATCGCGCGGGTTGGAGTCGCCCAGCAGATAGGGCAGCCCCATCAGGAAAATACGCGCCGGGCCGGAGTTGGCGGGGCGGGCATAGATGAACTTCTTGGGATTCGCCTGTGCCCAGGCGAGAACACCCTCAACCGTGGTCGGCGGCGTGGAGACCATCGCGGGGTTGTATTCCAGCAGCGGGCCAGCGGGGCAGAACACCACCTCCAGCGCCTGGTTCTGCGCGAACCCCTGCATCCTGAGCGCGTTCGGCTGATAGATGCTGGCCGGGTCGGGCAGGCTGGCGGCATAGTTGGGCAGCAAAGGCTCCCAGATTTTCTGCGCGATGCCGGCTGAGAGCGCATCGATGCCGGTCAGCACCATATCGATATCCAGCCGCCCGGCGGATTGCTCGGCCTTCAGCTTGCCCGGCAGCTCAGGCGCTGGCGCCGCGCTGTAGACAATGCTGGAGACCAGATGCGGCTTCTGCGCGGCATAGGCGTCAAACGCCGGGCGGGTGAGCGCCAGCGTTCCCGCCACGTCAACAATGCTGAGGCTCACCGGCGAGGTGGGCAGCGCCAGGGTCGCGGCGCGCGCCACGCCGCCCATCTCGGCCAGGCCAACAGCCGCCCCCGCCGCCGCAACGCCACCCAGCACGCTCCTGCGTGTAATTCTTTCCATTGTCATTTCCGTTCGTTTCCCGTTGTACCCGCTATCCTGGGCGATTTTCGTTTATACACGGCCACCGCGCCTCGCGCCGTGCCCACGCCGCATATGACAACGCCGGCGCAAAGATGTCAATTGTTTTTACCATTTTAACAAATTTAGCAAAAACATCCGAACAACATAACAAATTTCCCCAAAAACCACCTAATTTCAGTAGGTTTTGCGCAGGAAGCTTCCCGGTTCAGCACAAAATTGTAATTTAGTTATAATTTTATTTGACAACTTAAGCGTTGATTTGTACGCCATCCCCGACGCGACAACGACCGTCACACCAAAACAAACCAGGGAGCGACCGAATGAGTACGCAAAATTCATCCAATAAATTTACATATAAGTTTACATCCATCCGCCGTTATGCACTAGCCTCGGTGGCCTGCACGGCGCTTGCGGCATCGGCCGCGCATGCCCAGTCGCTGCAAACCTGGCTGAACCAAAAAACCATGACCGGCAACTGGAATGGCGGGCGCACCAAGCTTGAAGACATCGGCATCGACATACACGGCGGCCATGTCGGCGAATTCGCCGATGTGATGTCGGGCGGCAAGCGCCAGGGCAATGGCTATGCCCAGCAGCTCTATTACGGCATGACCATCGACCTCGGTAAGCTGGCCGGGCTGAACGGCACCGTGATGAACATCAGCTTCAACACCCGCGAGGGCCGCAACGCCTCGGCTGATTTCATCGGCAACAAGCTGGCGGTGCAGGAGGTTTACGGCGCGGGCGAGACCACGCGCTTGACCGAACTCAGCGTCGAGCAGGCGATGTTCGACAAGATGCTGATGGTCAAGCTCGGCTTCTACCCGATGGGCAATGATTTCGGCTCCACCCCCATCGGTTGCGATTTCCAGAACGTCGGCTTCTGCGCCCACCCGCAGAACCTGCCCAACTCCTCCGGCTGGGCGGATAACCCGACCGGGCATTGGGGCGGCCGCGTGAAGCTCAATGTCACCCCCGCGCTTTATGGCGAAGTTGGCGTTTATGACGTGAACCCCACCTACGGCAACCGCGGCAACGGGCTGAAGATCAGCACCTCCGGCTCCACCGGCGCGCTCATCCCCGCTGAAATCGGCTACACCACGGCGCTCGGCGCGGCGGAACTGCCAGGCCATTACAAGGTTGGCGTGTATTATGACACCTCGAAGGTGGCCGACGCGGTGACGCCAAACCAGCTCGATAAGGGCCGTTACGGCGCCTATATCCTGGCCGACCAGATGCTCTTCAGCTTCGATGGCACGGCCAAGCGCGGGCTGGTGGGTTTCGCGCAATACTCCGTCTCGGATGCGCGCACCGCCGTGTTCGCCAACACCATCGCCGCCGGGCTGGTGGCGCTCGGGCCGTTTGACTCGCGCCCGCATGATTTCGTGAATGCCGCCTACGTCCGCGCCGGGATCAACCATCGCAATCTCGTGGCCAAGGAGGCCGCCCTCGCCGCCCAGAACATCACCAACCCCTCGCTCTCCGAGGGTGAAGGACTGGTCGAAGTCGGCTACGGCCTCGCCGCAACCCCCTGGCTGCTGATCCACCCCAACGTGCAATATGTCATCAACCCGGGTACATTCTCCTACAAGCACATCCCGAACGCATGGGTGTTCGGGTTCGAGACAAAAGTAACTTTCTAAATTCAGCTCGCCGGGCGCCTCTGGCGTCCGGCATTTTTGGGGGAATTCGATGCTCAAGCCAGAAACACGCGAAAAACTCACCCGCATCAGCACCGCGACGCTCGCGACGGCGCTCTTCAAGCGCGGGTTGCGTCAACAGTTCATCCAGGGCGCGCTGCCGCTCAGCCCGCCCGCGCAGAGCATGGTCGGCGAGGCATTCACCCTGCGTTATATCCCCGCCCGCGAGGATCTGAACCCCATCAGCGCCTTCCGCGACCGCGGCCACAAACAGCGCGTCGCGGTGGAGACCTGCCCCCCGGGCGCGATTTTAGTGATCGACAGCCGCAAGGACGCGCGCGCCGCCTCCGCCGGAGGAATTTTGGTGACCAGGCTGATGCAGCGCGGCGTCGCCGGCATTGTCACCGATGGCGGTTTTCGCGACAGCGCCGAAATCGCGGGTCTCGGCTTCCCCGCCTATCATGTGCGCCCGAGTGCGCCGACCAATCTCACCCTGCACCACGCCATCGCCGTCAACGAGCCGATCGGCTGCGGCGACGCGCCGGTGTTCCCCGGCGATGTGCTGGTGGGCGACGCCGATGGCGTGATGGTGATCCCCGCGCATCTGGCTGACGAGATCGCCGATGAGGCGGTGGAGATGACCCTGTTCGAGGATTTCGTAACCGAACAGGTCCGCGCGGGCGCATCGGTACTGGGCCTTTATCCGCCGACGGACCCACAAAGCGAAGTGGCTTTCGCCGCCTGGCGCAAGGCGCGCAAGGGCTAAGTTCCTGCCCCCAAAACTAAAATATTACCCGCACCCCACCTGTCACCCCGCCCCCACCGGTCACCCCCACCGTCACCGTCACCTCCACCGTCATGCCAGCGAAAGCTGGCATCTCCCTCCGCACGCAACGCATCAACCACCGGGCGGACAAAAAACCACCACCCCCAAATTCCCCCTGAAGCGTTCGCCTTTCAAACAAACGCTCCAGCCCATACCTCCACGGTCAATTACCCGTGCTTCGCCCTGACCACCTATTCTAATAGCTCAGCTCAAGCGCCACATCTTCCGGCCGCCCCGTAACGGTCCAGACCTTGCCTTCAACCAAGGTAATCGTCGTCTGGCTGTCGTTATGCCCATGCCGGTACAAAAACAAAACCTGCGCGGGATTAATAAAAATCTCCCGCCGGTCATTCATCTGGTCAACCTGAAATTTCACAAGCTCCGGCAATCCAACCTCCTGTTATTTTTTAAAACGGGGCAAAACACCCCACAGACCACCCTACCACGTTACACCCCCGCAAAATACCAATTTTTATCCTGCGCCACGCCCCTATCCACCACCGTATTTCCCGCCACCCACTAACCTACCTCTCACCTACCACCCACCTGCCCCCAACCGTCATCGCGAGCGCGCGAAGCGACCCATCTTACTCCCTACACAAACAGCAATGTCAGGACCACATTCCTCACCGTCATGCCTGGCGAGGATCGTACATTCACCGAAGATAAATTACTAATAATTAGAAAATAATCTTACCTGCTAATCGCCCAAAAGCTGCGCCGCTATACGATTTAATACTGGCATAACGCCGCGTGATTTCAGTTTGTCACAGTTAGAGGAAGTTTGTGAATATTCGGCCATTATTTCAGAACTAATAGTGTCCGTATAAGATGAAACTAAGGACAAATCAGATGGGAGCGGCAAATTTTTAAGCAAGACCTCTCGATTATATGTGTTTTGTTCGCCCTGCTGGATTAATTCAAACCAAGCTGGCGACTTGAATCCGCAATCCATTGCAGCTTCAGCATAAGCCGTAGCGTGCAGACTAAAATCTATATCATGCTTCCAAGCTAAAAAACTCGGAGTTGGATTATCGAGTTCCGAGCTATCACTCGGAAAATTAGGATCATCTGGCGGGAACGGTGCATAATCCTGAGCACGAGCAAAGTATGCACCAAAAATTGTTAGAAAAAACACTAAAAGTATCGTTTTTTGCATTGAATTTCTTATGACCTCGTGAAAATACTTTCTTATAAATCAGAAAAAATTTGGACTAGACTTAAGCTGTGAATCAACTGAAGATATTGTAGTTTCAAAATAAAGAATTTCGAATCAACCGAAAATTTTGACGCAAATTTTAGTCATTAGAAAAAGTGCTCACATCAGACGTGACAATAGCCATAATTTTAGCGTTAACAGCTTCTTCGAGACGCGCCGCCCGGAACATAAAGGTTTGATTTCTATTTTGCCGCCCAATCGCTTGGTAGATTTGCGCTTGTTTTTCTAGCCATTCCAATCGTTGAATTTTAGGTGCGTTGCATTTAGGTGCCGAATCGTAATTCATTTGTAATTTCCTTGTGGAACCGGAGAAACATATGAGTCGTACTGGAGTCGGTTCAATCATATCAGTTTTGCTTATTCGTTTGGCAAAAATCATGAGAGCCTCAGACCAACGCAAAATTAAGACCTTTGAGGGTCAGAAAATATCCCCTTTCGAAACCATCAACTAAAAATTAACCACTTTATGGTTAACTTTTTATAAATAAAAAATTCCAACTCATTCCTTTTCCGACACAAACCCGCACAAATTGGGGTGCAAGCAAAAAATTAAGCCACACTAACAGACCGTTACGCGATAAACCTCACAAACGCTTCACGTGAAGCACCCTCGCCTCAGGCCAGCCTGCGCGCCCGCAGCGCCGTTGCCAGCGTCCCCTCGTCCAGCACCTCCAGCGCCCCGCCCATCGGCACCCCCTGCGCCAGCCGCGAAACCGGCACACCATACCGCTTTAATTTTTCCGCCAGATAATGCCCCGTCGCCGCGCCATCCACGGTTGCCGGCATCGCCAGAATAATCTCCTCCGGCGGGTCGCGCTCCAGCCGTTCCAGCAACGAGGCGATCGCCAGATCCTCCGGCCCCCGCCCCGCCAGCGCCGAGAGCGAGCCACCCAACACATGATACGTCCCGCGATAAATCAGCGCCCGCTCCAGCGCCCATAAATCGGCGACACTCTCCACCACGCAAATCCGCCTCTCGCGTGCCGGGTTCACACAAATCATGCAAGGGTCGCAGGAATCCAGATTCCCGCAAACCGAACATGTCCGCACGCTCGCCGCCACCGCCTCCAGCGCCTCGGCCAGCGGCAGCAACCGCGTCTCGCGTTCGCGCAACAATTTCAACACAATCCGCCGCGCGCTGCGGGGCCCCAGCCCCGGCAGCTTCGCAAATAATCCGATCAGCCGTTCGAGTTCAGGACCACCCATTAAAACGGCAGCTTAAGCCCCGCCGGCAGATTCAACCCGCCCGTGGCGTTCTTCATCTCAGCATCCGTCAGCTCGTCCAACTTGCTCTTGGCATCGGCATGCGCCGCCACGATCAAATCCTCCAGCATCTCCGTCTCCGCCGGGTCGGCGAGTTTCGGGTCAACCTTCACCTTTTTCAGCGCGCCCTTGCCGGTCAGCGTCACCCGCACCAGCCCGGCGCCGGCCACGCCCTCAACCTCGGTGGCATCCAGCCTGGCCTGCATATCGGCCATTTTCTGCTGCATCTGCTGCGCCTGTTTCATCAGCCCGGCAATATTCTTCATTCGTCATCTCCTTCATAGAATTCATCCGGCGGCGCCAGCGCCGCCCAATCCGCCGGCATCTCCGGCTCTGCCGCCGCCTCCCCGGGATGCAATTTCTCGATCTTCGCACCGGGAAATTCGGCCAGAATCGCCAGCACCAGCGGATGCGTCACCGCTGACTGCATCACCTCGCTCTCGGCCTTGCCCTCCGCCTGGTCAATCGTCGGCGCGCCCGGCGCGTTGGAGAGCGCAATGGTCCACCGCCGGTGCGTCTCCGCCTCCAGCAGCGCCGCCAGTTTCCCCGCCAGGTCGCGCGGCGCATGCGGCTCCAGCCGCAGCTCTATCACCGGCGGCGCAAAGCGCACCAGATGCACCGACTGGCGCAGATGCGCGAACAGCGTCACATCCCGCTTTGTTTCCGCCAGCGCCACCACATCGTTGAACGTAATCGCCCGCGGCGCCGCCTGCATCACCATCGGCGCCCCATTGGCCACCGCCCGGCTGCCCCCGCCCGAAGGCCCCGGCCCGGCACCACCCTGCGCCGTGGCGCCGCCCTCGGTAATGCGCTTGAGCAACTCACCCGGCGGCGGCATATCGGCCACATGGCACAGGCGGATGAGGATCATCTCCGCCGCCGCCCGGCGGTCGGGTGCGGCCTCAACCTCCTGCACACCTTTCAGCAGCATCTGCCACAACCGCCCCAGAAAGGGGATGCTCAACACCCCCGCCAGCGCCGCCCCACGGGTGCGCTCAGCCTCCGGCAGCGTGGTGCTGGCCGTCAGCGCGGGAACAGACTTCATCCGCGTCAGCAGATGCGTCAGCCCCAGCAGATCAGCCAGCAGCACCCCCAGGTCCGCCCCGCGCGCATAGGCGCCATCGGCGATTTCCAGCGCCTTGGCGGCATCGCCCGCCACCAGCGCGTCCATCAGCTCGAACACATAGGAGCGGTCGGCCAGCCCCAGCATTTCCGCCACCATTTCGGCGGTGATCCCGGTTTCATCCTCGCTGCCGCGCGCAATCGCCTGGTCCAGCAGGGAGAGACCATCACGCACCGAGCCATCCGCCGCGCGGGCGATATGCTCGATGGCGCCCGGCGAAATCGCCACCGCTTCCTTCTGCGCAATGCGGGTGAAATGCGCCGAGAGCTCACTCACCGCCACGCGCCGCAGGTCAAAGCGCTGGCAGCGCGAGAGCACGGTGATCGGCACCTTGCGGATCTCGGTGGTGGCCAGCACGAACTTGATATGCGGCGGCGGCTCCTCCAGCGTTTTCAGCAGCGCGTTGAACGCCTGCTTGGAGAGCATGTGCACCTCATCGATGATGAACACTTTGGTCCGCGCCGAGAGCGGGCGGAAACGCGTCGCCTCGATGATCTCGCGCACATCGTCAACGCCGGTGTTGGAGGCGGCGTCCATCTCCACCACATCGGGGTGGCGGTCGGCCAATATGGCGATGCAGTTTTCGCATAAGCCACAGGGGTCAGGCGTGGGGCCGCCGTTGCCATCCGGCCCGGTGCAGTTGAGCGCGCGGGCCAAAATACGCGCGGTGGTGGTTTTGCCGACCCCGCGCACCCCGGTGAGCATGAAGGCATGGGCGATGCGGTTCATCGCGAAGGCGTTGCGCAGGGTGCGCACCAGCGCCTCCTGGCCGATCAGGTCATTAAAGGTGGTGGGCCGGTATTTGCGCGCCAGCACACGGTAGGCGGCGGCGGTGCTGGGAGCTTCCGGCTCGTCACCAAACAGCGAGGGACCGGAGAAGGCGGGGGGCGCCGTGTCATCCGCTGTGTCATCATCGAACAAACCCATGCGCGGCAGATAACCTTCTACGAAAAGGAGGTGGGAGGCCGGACAACGACCCATGAGGAAACTCGTTGCGGCTGCTGCCTTCCGGCCCTGACCGGGTTGGCGAGGCTCACGTCCGCCGCCGACCTCCCAGGCGCGTTATCACCTCTTCCGCGCCGGCGCGCAAGGTTGCTTCGCTCTGCATGTGCTGCCAAGTTCGCCCCATGCGGCAAATTATCCCTGGCAGACCCAATCCCTACACCGGCGGCAGGCTCGACCGCGCCGGGCATTTACGCGCCGACGACGCCGTGATGCACACCATGCGCCGCCATCAGGCCAGCCGCTACACCGTGTTCTGGAACGGCAAGGCGCTCATCACGGGCGCCGATATCCCCCAGGCCGCGATGACCGGCATCCCCGATACCGAGGCGCCCTGGGTGTTTCTCGGCCTGCAGGACGATACCCCGATATTCGCCGTGGACCTCTCCGCGCATGAAGACCCGCACACGGCCCTGGCGGAGGAGGCAGGCGCGTTTGTTGACCTGCGCAACCTCACCGCCTTGTTGCCCACGGATGATGCAACGATTCTCGCCACCGCGCGCGGCATGCTGCACTGGCGCGCCACGCATAAATTCTGCCCGGCCTGCGGCGGCGCCATGGCGCCCACCCGCGGCGGCTGGGTGCTGCTGTGTACGCAATGCGGCGCCGAGAATTTTCCGCGCAGCGACCCGGCGGTGATCATGCTCGTGGTCCGCGGCGATTATCTGCTGCTCGGGCAGTCGCATAAATTTCCCGTGGACCGCAATTTCTACTCCACCCTGGCTGGCTTCGTGGAGCCGGGGGAAAGCCTGGAGGATGCCGTGCGGCGCGAGGTGTTTGAGGAAGTCGGCGTGCGGGTTGGCGAGGTGGCGTATCATTCCAGCCAGCCCTGGCCGTTCCCCGCCTCGCTGATGCTGGGCTATTATGCCGAGGCGCTGACCGGGGAGATCGTGCTGGAGGAAGCCGAGATGCGCGATGCGCGCTGGTTCAGCCGCGCCGATATCGCCAACCGCAAGGCGCTTGGCTTTAATCTGCCGCCGCAGGATTCCATCGCGCGGCGGCTGATCGAGGACTGGCTCGCGAGCTGATCAGGTCACGCGCCACAAGCGCCCGCAAAAAAAATGCGGGAGCAAGCGCCCCCGCATTTCTGTCTCTCGAAAATTACCTCAGAAAAGTATCAGGTCTCAGCTCTCGATCGACTCAGCGGTAATCACCTCAGTCACGCCGGTGTCCTGCATCTCAACCTCGGGCATCGCCGGGGCTTTCATTTTACGCGGCTTGCGGACGACCGGCTTCTTCACCTCGGCCTTCGGCGCGGCGGCTTTTTTGACGGCCGGTTTCTTCGCGGTGGCGGCTTTTTTCGGCGCAGCCTTCGTCACGGCAGCGGCTTTTTTCGGCGCGGCCTTCTTGGCGGGAGCAGCTTTCTTCGCGGCAACTTTCTTCGGCGCGGCTTTTTTCACGGCGGCGGCTTTTTTGGCAACCGGCTTCTTCGCGGCGGCGGTGGCTTTTTTCGGCGCGGCCTTCTTCACGGCGGCGGCTTTTTTAGCAACCGGCTTCTTCGCGGCGGTGGTGGCTTTTTTCGGCGCTGCCTTCTTCACGGCGGCGGCTTTTTTAGCAACCGGCTTCTTCGCGGCGGCAGCGGCTTTCTTCGGCGCGGCCTTCTTCACGGCGGCGGCTTTTTTGGCAACCGGCTTCTTCGCGGCGGCAGCGGCTTTCTTCGGCGCGGCTTTTTTCGGTGCGGCCTTCTTCACGGCGGCTTTCTTAACAGCCGGTTTCTTCACCGCGGCTTTTTTTGCCACCGGCTTCTTCGCGGCCGGTTTTTTAGCGGCCGGTTTTTTCGCTGCGGTTTTCTTGGCGGTTGCCTTCACAGCCAGTGGCTGGGCACGCATGGTTTCGGTGGTGTCTTCGATGGTCACGGGGTTTGCTCCTTGATCAAGGTGAATGAAGTTCGGTTCTTTGGCGTCCGGCACTGGATCGTCTCTCATCACGGTCGGTGACCGTCTTTCCTGTTCGCGTGCGGGGCCTCTTGACCGATACGAAGTTGACTCGGTTGCGGCGCGAATCGCGCGACGCACGCAAGAATCGCTATTCTGCCCGTCGCACCTCGCTGTCAACAAAAAGCGTCACGAAATAGCCGGTTTCGATCATTTTTTTTGCCGTTCGTGCAAAAAAATCGCTTCGAAATGAATCGAACGCATATTTCATGGGTTTGGCACGACAAAACACATTGCTCAAGAAAAACAAAACCGCGCGGCGGAACCACCTGGTGAACATGCGCCGGCGCAACTCTTTTTGGAGGCGCGCGTCCGGTCTTTTCTCCCGGACACAAATGCAACCGTTGCCTGAAAACCACGCCCGCGATGTGATCCCGCCCCTGTGTCCGCCAGCGGCTTGAACTTGGGCGCAATGCGGTGACTAATGCGGCGCATGGACAAACCGCAAGACTACCACCCGGATTTTGAGAGCTGGCCGCCCGCCGGGACGCACGCCAAACCCGAATGGGCGGCGGACAGCTGGCCCGTCACCATCGGCCGCGGCATCATGGGCCGCTGCCCAAGTTGCGGGGCGGCGCCTATATTTGATGGCTATCTCAAGGTGCATGAACGCTGCCTGAACTGCGCGGCGCCGCTGGGCGACATGCCCTCCGACGATGCGCCGCCCTATATCGCCATGCTTGTCGTGCTGCATGTGCTCGCCCTGTTTGTCGTATTTTTTTATAAAGGCTACTATCATCCGGGCATTTTGATGGCGGGCGTGCTGCTCGCGATGCTGGCGCTGATCTGCATGGCGGCCCTGCGCATGGCAAAAGGCGCGGTGATCGGCATTATGCTGAAGCTTGGTATGAAGCGGGAGGATCCCAATGGCTGAAGCAACGGGGCATTTGACGCGGGTTATCCTGGAGGGCGGACCACTGCACCGGATCTCCGCGTTGCAGGAAGCTGACCGGGTGCAGGCGGTCGCCGATCTGGAGGCGGAGAATGAATTCCATCCCGCCGCGCATCCGGGTCTGCAAAGCATCCTGCATCTCTCAATCCAGGAAGGCAGGCTGGTTTTTGACATCCGCGATGCGCAGGATGCTCCCGTGGTCGCCGTGATGCTCGCGATGGGGCCGTTCAAAATGCTGATCAAGGATTATCAGATGTTGCTCGACAGCTACGCCAGCGCCATCGCCGAAGGCCGCGAGGCGCGCGTGCAGGCGATCGATATGGGCCGGCGCGGCCTGCATAACGAGGGCGCGGAACTGATGATCGAACGGCTCGCGGGCAAGGTGGTGATTGATTTTCCGACCGCCCGGCGGTTATTCACCTTGGTCTGCGCACTGCACCAAAAGCTTTAGGACACGATACGATGAAAATAGATGGCACGCCCTTCCGCTCGATCTGGGTGGACGACACGGATCGCTGGTCGGTTCGCATAATCGACCAGACCAAACTGCCCTGGTCGATCGACCTTGCACGGCTGACCACGATGGAAGGTGTCGCGCATGCGATCAAGGCCATGCTGGTGCGCGGCGCGCCGCTGATCGGCGCCTCCGCGGCTTATGGCGTGGCGCTGGCGATGCGCGCTGATGCGTCGGACGCAAGCCTTGCCAATGCCATTGCCGTATTAGGCGCCACAAGGCCGACTGCGATTAACCTGCGCTGGGCGCTGGCGCGCATGCAGCAGGCGTTGCAGCCGCTCAGCCCCGCCGCGCGCACCGCGGCGGCCTACGGCGAGGCGGCGGCGATTTGCGATGAGGACGTGGCGACCAACCAGGCCATCGGCAAACACGGCCTGCCACTGATCGCCGCCCGCGCGGCCGGCGGGCGGCGGGTGAATGTGCTCACCCATTGCAACGCCGGGTGGATCGCCACGGTGGACTGGGGCACGGCACTGGCGCCGATCTATATGGCTCACGATGCGGGCATTGATGTGCATGTGTGGGTGGAGGAGACGCGCCCGCGCAACCAGGGCGCCTCGCTCACCGCCTGGGAGCTTGGCAAACATGGCGTCAACCACACCGTGATCGCCGACAACGCGGGCGGGCATATGATGCAGCGCGGCGATGTGGATCTGGTGATCGTCGGCACCGACCGCGTGACGCGCGCGGGCGATGTCGCCAACAAGATCGGCACTTATCTGAAGGCGCTGGCGGCGCGCGACAACGGCGTGCCCTTCTGGGTCGCCCTGCCCTCGTCCACCATCGACTGGACGATCAGCGATGGTCTCGCCGATATTCCCATCGAGGAACGCGCGGCATCTGAAGTCACCACGATGACCGGGCGCGCACTCGATGGTTCGATCGCGACGATCCGCGTGGTGCCCAAGGACAGCCCGGCGGCGAACCCGGCGTTTGATGTGACACCGGCGCGGCTGGTCTCGGGGCTGATAACCGAGCGCGGGCTGTGTGATGCGAATGAGTTCGCGCTGCGCGAAATGTTCAGGGATATTGCGTAAATCCCTGGCGCTGCTGCTGGCGCTGGCCGGTTGCGTGGCGCCCGATGCCCACGCGCCGCGCTTCGCGCAGGTGCCTTATGAAACTTTTTCGCGGACCGATGCCGTGGCCGTGGCGATGGACGAATGGCGGCTCTGGGGCAGCCGTGTGGACGATTCCGGCGGGGCTGACTACGTGAAGACGGATGCCACCATGGCGGAGCGTCAGCCCGGCCTGTGGGAGCGTGTGGGCGAGTATTGGTGGGAGGGCATGAACGCCAGCGCCTACGACGCGGCCTATACCGGCAAGCATGATGCGCGGGGTCAGGTGTTTCCCCCCGCTGAGGATGCCACCTATGCGTGGTCGGCGGCGTTTATATCTTACGTGATGCGCATCGCGGGGGCCGGGGCGGCGTTTCCCTACGCGCCGGACCACGCGACATATATCAACTACGCCGCCCGCGCGGCACAAGGCGGGGTTAAACATCCGCTGCTGATCGCCGAAAACCCCGCCAGCTATGCGCCGCGCCTGGGGGATCTGGTGTGCTTCCCGCGCGAGGGGGCGAGCCAGCTACAGTTCCAGGATTTACCAACGGGCAAAAATTTCCCCGCGCATTGCAGCATCGTTGTGGCGGGCGGGGTGGAGCGCCTCAGCGTGATCGGCGGCAATGTGGATGATGCCGTGACGATGGAGCATCTGAGCACCAACGCCACGGGAGAGCTGAGCGGCAACCGCGAGAACTGGTTCGTGGTGCTGCGGGTGATGTATCTGCGTTAGAGTGCGTTGCGGTACAGGTTCAGCAACAGTGGCTGCTCGAAGACATAGCCGCCATCCTTCAGCCCGGTGGCGAATAATTTACGAACCTCTTCGGTCTCCACATTTTCGCGCTGGATGTTGTTGAAGGTCTGGCCTGTCACGCGGGCCACCATCGCCTCGAAATTCTCGTAGCGCGGATATTGCACATAACGGAACAGCGACTCAACGGCGAACAGCCGCCGCGCGGTGCGCGCCAGCGCCGCCTGGGCCGCGTTGCGCACCACCGTCTCGTCGTTGAAGGGGCGCATGACCGGGAAATGCGTGCCGGTCATCGCCGGTTCCACCACGCAGAGAAACCCCGTCTCGCGTTTGAGCACGCGCGCGGCTTCGGTGAGGGCGGCGTCCATCTCACCTAAGGGCACATGATGCAGCGAGCGGAAGAAGAACACGCCGTCAACGCTTTGGTCCGCCAGGGGCAAGGTCTGCGCCTTGCCCTCAACGAAGGTTAGCCCCGCGACCGGCGGGGCGGCGCGGTTTTTCGCGGCCTGGATGGGGTCCGGCTCGACGCCCAGAACCGTTGCGCCGCGCGCGCAAAGTTCGCGGGCCACGATGCCGGGGCCGCAGCCGGTATCAACGACGCTGAGCCCGCCCACCGCCAGCAACGCCGCGACGGCGCCGATGTCGGTAAGTTCGCCCAGGTTCTTGCGTGTGGCTTCCAAAATGAATTGATCCTTGGTTTGAGAGGGGGGTGGTTTATTTCAACGCCGTCTGGCCGAAGAGAATCTTCGCGGCTTCCGGCGTTACGGTTGGCGCGGGGTTGATCTCCTTTGCCAGCGCATAGGCGCGCACCACCGCCGGGCGGGCGGCCATGGCGTTGAACCAGCGTTGCAGATGCGGGAAATCGTTGAGGTCCTGCTGCTGGCGCTCGTAGGGGACAATCCACGGGTAGCAGGCCATATCGGCAATGGAGTAGGCGCCGGCGATGAATTCACGGTCTGCCAGGCGCTTGTTCAGCACACCGTAGAGCCGGTTGGTCTCCTTGATGTAGCGCTCCATCGCGTAGGGGATACGCTCTGGCGCGTAGGTGACAAAATGATGGTTCTGCCCGGCCATCGGCCCCAGCCCGGCCATCTGCCAGTAGAGCCATTGCAGCACCTCGTATTTTTCGCGCGGCGCGGCGGGGAGAAATTTTCCTTCCTTCTCGGCGAGATATTCCAAAATGGCGCCGGATTCGAAAACACTGAGCGGCGCGCCACCGTCAACCGGGGCGCTGTCCACGATCGCGGGGATGCGGTTGTTGGGCGCGATCTTCAGGAAGTCCGGCGAGAATTGTTCACCCTTGGAGATGTTGACCGGAATGATTTTATAGGGCGTTCCGGCTTCTTCGAGGAAAATGGTGATCTTGTGGCCGTTGGGCGTGGTCCAATAAGAAAGTTCGATCATGCTGTCGCGTCCTTATGCGAGGGCCTTGGAGGCCATTTCGTAGGTGTTCGGGCTGAGTTTTTCCTTGGCGAGGATGCGCTCCAGCTGCGCCTTCATCAAGCTCTGGCGCGCGGTATCATAACGCCGCCAGCTGCCCATCGCGGTGGTCAGCCTTGCCGCGATCTGCGGGTTGGTTTCATCCAATGTGAAAATGGTATCCGCCAGCAACTGATAACCCGCACCGCTGGCCTCATGGAATTTCGACGGGTTGGCCGCGAACGCGCCGATGAGCGCGCGCACGCGGTTGGGGTTGCGCAGGTCGAAATCCTTATGCTTGGTCAACGCCTGCACGCGCGCCAGCGTGTCCGGCGCGCCGGCGCGGGCCTGCACGGAGAACCATTTGTCCAGCACCAGCGCGTTGGCGCGCCACTGGTCATAGAAGCTGGCGAAGGCATCGTCGCGGCGTTCGTCAGCCAGTTCGGCGACATTGACCAGGGCTGCCAGCGTGTCGGTCATGTTTTCGCCGGAGAGGAATTGCGCGCCGGCCAATGTGGTATCGCCCGCGGCGGAGAGATAACCCAGCGCGGCGTTTTTAAGCGCGCGGCTGGCGATGGCGTGGCCCGATACGTCCGACGCCGCGACGGCTGCGAATTGCGCGTAGGCGGCGAAGAAATCCTCGCGCAGTGTCTCGCCCAAGGCCTTGCGGGCCGCCTCGCGCACAAAGCGGATGGCATCGGGATCGACGATGCTCATCGCATCGGCAAGCAAGGTTTCCGCCGGGAGCAACAAGGCTTCGGCGGCGAAGGCGGGGTCGCGCGCGGCGTCGCGCAGGGTCGCGGTGACGGCTTCAAGCAGCCCCGCGTCAAGCGCGAAAGCCTGGCCCGCCTGATGCGCCTTCACGGCATCGAGCAGCACCAGCGTGGCGTATTGCTGCATAGCGTCCCAGCGGTTGAAGAGGTCGGTGTCCTTCGCCGCGAGGAAGGCAAGACGCTGGCGGGACTGGCCCTGCAACTTTACCGGCGCCGAAAAATTGCGGAACAGCGAGGGCGTGGGCGGCTCACTTATATTATGAAAGGTGAAGCTCTGCTCCGGCTGCGCCAGAATCAATGTTTCGGTGTGGATGTCGCGCCCCGTGGCGTCGAGCAGGCCCATGGCGACGGGGATCATGAACGGTTGTTTCACTGGCTGGCCGGGCGTGGGGGCGGTGTGCTGGCGCAGGGTGAGCGTGTAGGTTTGCGCGGCGGGGTCGTGGGATTCGTCGAAGGAGACTTCCGGCGTGCCGGCTTGTTCGTACCAGCGCATGATCTGCTTCAGGTCAATCGCGGTTGCTGCCTGCATGGCGGCGAAAAAATCCTCGACCGTGGCGGCGGAATTGTCGTTTTCGGCAATGTAGATGTCCATGCCTTTGCGGAAAGCTTCGCGGCCGATGAGCGTACGGTACATCCGCACCACCTCGGCGCCTTTCTCATAGATCGTCGTGGTGTAGAAATTATTAATTTCCAGGTAGCTCGCGGGGCGGACCGGGTGGGCGAGCGGGCCGGCATCGTCACGGAACTGGGTGGCGCGCAAGGACCGCACGTCGGAGATGCGTTTCACCGCGGCGGAAAACTGATCGGCCATGTATTCCTGATCGCGGAATACGGTCAGCCCCTCTTTTAAAGAGAGCTGGAACCAGTCGCGGCAGGTGACGCGATCGCCGGTCCAGTTGTGAAAGTATTCATGCGCGATGACGCGCTCGACGCCCTGGAAATCGGCATCCGTCGCGGTGGCGGGGCTGGCCAGCACATAGGCGGTGTTGAAAATGTTGAGACCTTTGTTCTCCATGGCGCCGGCGTTGAAGTCGCTCACCGCGGCGATGTTGAAAATATCGAGGTCATATTCGAGGCCAAAGGTGTCTTCATCCCATTTCATGGCGTTTTTCAACGCATACATGGCGTGGCCGCAGCGCGTCTCATCACCGGCGGCGACCCAGATGCCAAGCGCCACCTCGCGGCCCGAGGCGGTGGTGAAACTGTCTTTCACCGCGACGAGATCGGCCGCGACCAGCGCGAAGAGATAAGAGGGTTTGGGGTGCGGGTCTTCCCAGGTGGCCCATATCTGCGTGCCCGCCGCGCCGCTGGCGGTGTTGTTGCCGTTGGAGAGCAGGACGGGGTATTTGGATTGGTCGGCGCGCAGGGTCACCTTGTAGCGGGCCATCACGTCCGGGCGGTCAGGGAAGAAGGTGATCTTGCGGAAGCCCTCGGGCTCGCATTGTGTGAAAAAGCCGGTGCCTGACATGTAGAGGCCGGATAATTCGGTGTTGGTCTCGGGGATGATTTTCACCTCGGTTTCCAGGGTGAAAACATCGGGCACATCATCCAGCGTGAGTGAGGATTCAGTGAGGACATAACGGTTGCCGCCCAATGCCTCGCCGTTGAGCTTGATACTGAGCAGTTCCAGATCGCGCCCATCCAGCGCCAGCGGGCCTGGAGCCTGGCGGCGGAGGTTGAGCGTGGCGCGCACGATGGTGGCGGCGGGGTCGAGCGTGAAATCCAGCGCCACCTCGTCCACCAGGAACACCGGCGGCGTGTAGTCAGCCAGGTTGATTGCCTTGCGCGGTGAGATCTGTCCGTCGGCCATGTGTGTTCCTTATCCTACTAGCGAAATGCCCTGCCCGTCGCATATGGTGCGGCATGGCTGATGGTACACCTCTTTTAAGCTTGCGGGTTTATCCCCGGATTGCCGGGATCGGGCAAGCCGCGTGGGACGCATGCGCGGCCAGCGATAATCCGTTTATGTCTTATGCGTTTCTCTCGGCGCTGGAGGACAGCGGCTCGGTCGGCCCGCGCACGGGGTGGCATCCGCGTTATATCACGCTGCGCGATGAGGCGGACGCGGTGGTGGCGGTGGCGCCGGTATATGCGAAAACCAACTCCTACGGTGAATATGTGTTCGACCATGCCTGGGCGCAGGCGTTCGAGCGGGCGGGGGGGAATTATTATCCAAAATTGCAGGTTGCCGTGCCGTTCTCGCCGGTGCCGGGGCCGCGCCTGCTCGTGCGCGCCGGGGTGCCTTATGGTGCGCTGGCGGCGGCGCTGGAGCAATTGGCGGAGGAGCTGGATTGCTCGGGCGCGCATGTGACATTCTGCACGCAGGCGGAATATGCGGCGCTGGGCGAGGCCGGATGGCTGCAACGGCTGGGCACGCAGTTCCATTGGGAAAACGAGGGCTATGGGAGTTTCGAGGATTTTCTGGGCGCGCTGGCCTCGCGCAAGCGCAAGGCGATAAAACGCGAGCGGCGCGAGGCGCAAGCTGGGCTGGAATTTCGCGCGCTGAGCGGCGCGGAACTGACGCCGCAGGTATGGCGCGCGTTTTACAAATTCTACACCTCGACCGTGGACCGCAAATGGGGCGGGGCGTATCTGACGCCGGAATTCTTTACTCTATTAGGCGAGCGGCTGGGGGAGAGCGTTGTGTTGATGCTCGCCGAGCGCGACGGCCGGCCGATTGCGGGGGCGCTGAATTTGCGCAGCCGGGATGTGCTGTATGGGCGCAACTGGGGCAGCACGGAGGATGTGCCGTTTCTGCATTTCGAGCTGTGTTATTATCAGGCGATTGATTACGCGATTGCCCATGGCATGAAGCGCGTGGAGGCCGGGGCGCAGGGGGAACACAAAATCCAGCGCGGGTATCTGCCCCGGCCGATTTATTCGGCACATTATATAAGACATGCGGGGTTGCGCCGCGCGGTGGGGGAGTTTTTGGAGGCGGAACGGCCGGAGATGGAAGCGGCGATGGCGGCGATGACGGCGGAGAGTCCGTATAAGAAGGAGTGAGGGGCGGTGGCGAGGGTGATCCCTGCATATTCGCTGCGTCGCCGGTCAGCTTAACATTCGGCTTTGGGTGGGAAGCGGAATGGCATGTTTCGGTTGCCAGACCAGGAATGCCGCCATTGCCGAAATGATCAGAAATTCGTAGGGTGGGTGCAGCGAATCGAAACCCATCAACCAGGATGCGGCACGAAAGCGATGGGTAGCGCTGCGCTTACCCATCGCTTTCTGCACCATCCGATCACAATAAATTCCTTTTGATCAGATCGTGATTTTCATCAACAAGAACGGCAACAAAATTGGGGTAGTTTCCGCAAATATATTCCAGGTTCGTCTCGTTTTTTTGGACATCCAAAGCACCGTGTGCTAATTTTGTCCCGCGCTTTACATATACCCCGGCGACCTCATTGTAGGTTACTCCCTCCTTCGCAGCCAAGCAGGTCAGCAATTCTCTGAGCTTCCTATCGCTTAATAATCCTTGGGGGATAAACTCTTCATAGATTGTTTCGAATTCTTTGTATCCTCTAATTAGCCAAAATCGTTTTGCCATTGCATGTTTCCGCTTCAAGTCCAATAATAATCACACTTTTTTATTATAATATCGAGTAACGACGTGATAGAATTCAACAAATTCGCAGATTTTAGAATTTAAGTGAAAATTTTCTTGATAACGATTCGTCTTGAAATCGTTCCCAAACTGAAGTTGCTTCATCTAGTTCGTCTATAATGTATTCATAGACTTTGTGCGTCTTGATTCTGCTGGATTTAAGTTTTTCCTTTGTGGAGATCAAAACACCGTGGGGAACTTTAAAATAAAGTGCATTTGGACGAACATGACTATTAAACCCCTCAAAATCAAAAACGATCGCGTTTTCAATTTCTGATGATTTTCGAGGAACTTGAACATTCATCGCCGCCAAATTGTCGGCTGCCTTAAGTTTATCAACTAAATTGCCGACATCAGAAATTTGGATCCCTTCTTTTCCTAGCCGCCGAAGTTTATCTCTCCCTTCTGCTATTATCTTTCTGAGATCCTCGTTTAAACGGTACGCTCCTCGGACCATGTTTTCGTACTCACCTCTTTCGTATGTATATTCTTTTGAAATCAGGTTCCGATCTACGACTTTATGCTTCTCTAATATGTTATAGACTTTATCGCCGTCAGTCACCTGGGATTGGCCAGCGAGATAATTTGTAATATTTTTCGCGATGTCATTGATTGTTTCGACCATATCGGCGAGTGCTGTTGGTCGGCTGTTTTTAAGGTCTATCAAGCTATGATTATAGGCGATGATTCCTAATTGATCTAATTCATCTAAGCACCCAACCGGAAATAAATCCAACGAAACGCACAGTCTTGTCAATTCAGCGCGAAGAAGAAGCTTTCCACTTTTTTTGTAGGGAAAGACATATCCCATAATAACATTGAGCAACAACATTGGTGGAGTCCTTAACCAAGAGTGTGTTTATATCTGTTTTTTAGTTCTCATTTGCAAATTTTTTTCCTCAACGGGTATTTCCCATATGGAAAGCGTCGCGTTGAAAGTATGGTATACAAAATTATGCCCTTTCTAAAGGTCCTCCGGCGGAACCGGACGGGCAGGACGGCGCGATGGACACAGGCCAGCCGAACGGGTGGTTACGGGCTGGCTGTGCTTGCTGAGGAACGGCCGCCATGGCTCGAAAACCGCAACTTCGGCCACAGCGCCACTTAGCCAAGTTCATAATTGTCTGAACAAATGGGGTCCGGGCCTCAGGCCCGGGGCCGGGGCCGGGGTGCAGGGGGTGGAACCCCCTGCTGGGGTCCAAGGGCGAAGCCCTTGGTGGCAACTTCACGCCGGGCGCAGAATGGTTTAACCCGCATTGGATGACAAAAGTTCGCTTCGCGCCCAGCCCCACGGGGTATCTGCATGTCGGCAACGCCCGCGCCGCCTTGGTAAATTATCTGTTCGCCCGGCATGAGGGGGGAAAATTTCTCCTCCGGCTGGATGATACGGACAGCGAGCGGGGCCGCCCGGAGTATGAGCAGGGGATTTATGACGATCTGCGCTGGCTGGGGATCACCTGGGACGAGACGGCCAGGCAGTCAGAGCGCACGGCGCGCTATGAGGAGGTTGCCGAACGGCTGAAGGCGGCGGGGCGGTTGTATCCGTGTTTTGAGAATGAGGATGAGCTGGCGGCCAAGCGGGCGGCGCTGGTGAAGCGCAAGCTGCCCCCGGTTTATGACCGGGCGGCGCTGAACATGACCGCGGAGCAGCGCGCCACGGCGGAGGCCAACGGCAAGCGGCCGTATTGGCGTTTTAAGCTCTCGGACGGCGCGGTTGCGTGGAATGATCTGGTGCTGGGCAGCCGCAACATTAAGCTCGGCACCGTCTCCGACCCGGTGCTGATCCGCGCGGATGGCACGCCGCTGTATACGTTCACCTCGGTGGTGGATGACGCGGATATGGGGATTACCCATATCATCCGGGGTGAGGACCATGTCTCCAACACCGCCGTGCAGATTGATCTGTTCCAGGCGGTGAGCAAGGGGCCGCTGCCGCGGTTTGCGCATTTGCCGCTGATCTCGGGCGGGGATGGGGAGAAGCTCTCCAAGCGGATCGGCAGTATCTCGCTGCGCAGCCTGCGGGCGGATGGGGTGGAGCCGGCGGCGATTACGGCGTATCTGGCGCGGCTGGGCACCAATAAGGATGCCGCGCCGCTGGGAATGGACGAGTTGATCGCGGCGTTCAACATCGCTGATTTTGGCCGTTCGCCGCCGCGATTTGATGCGCGGCAACTGCTGACGCTGAACCGCAAGCTGCTGCACGCGCTCAGCTTTGAGGATGTGAAAGCCCGCCTGCCGGAAGGGGCCGGGGAGGATTTCTGGCATGCCATTCGCGGTAATCTCGACATGTTGAGCGAGGCGCGGCGGTGGTGGGAAGTGGTGCATGGCGATTTTCTGCCGCGCGAGATTAGGGATGGCGAGGCGGTGCTGAAGGCCGCGCTGGAGACACTGCCCCCTGCCCCGCTGGGGCCGGATTCATGGAAAACCTGGACCACGGCGATTGCCGCCGCGACCGGGGCGGCGGGACGGGCGCTGTATCATCCGCTGCGGGTGGCGCTCACCGGCGAGGACCAGGGGCCGGAAATGGCCGGGCTGCTGCCGCTCATCGGCCATGAGCGCACCATGGCGCGGTTACGGCGCTTCGTTGTATAGCGGTCGCTGCCCGGCTAAGACGGTCCGGGCTGAACGGTAAGGTCGGGCGCGTGGTTGATATTTTTGACGAGGTTTCAGAGGATCTGCGCAATGAGCGCGCGGTGGCGCTCGCCAAACGCTATGGCGGGCTTCTGCTGCTCGCGATGCTGGCCGTGCTGGCGGGGGTGGGCTGGCAGCAGTTTCATGCCTGGTATCAACAGCAACAGAACAACAAGGCCGCCACCGCTTATCTGGCCCTGACCAAGCCGCTGGACGACGCGGGGACCGGCCTGACCAGCGATCAGGCGCTCGCGGGGGCGAAATCGCTCACTGATTTCGCGGCCGGCGCGCCGGAAGGCTACCGCACCCTGGCTGATCTGCGCGCCGCCGCGCTGTATGCCAATGCGGGCCAGGCCACGCAGGCCGAGGGCCTGTGGAACAATGTGGCCGATGATGGCAGCGCCGATCCGCTGTTGCGCGGCCTCGCCAATTTATTATGGGCGCAGCACGCGCTGGGCAATGCGCCGGATGGCGATGTGCTCGCCCGGCTGCAGCCGCTGACCGCCGATACGAATGCCTACCACGGGCTGGCGCGCGAAACGCAGGCGCTGGTCTATCTGCATGAAGGCAAAAACGATCTGGCAAAGGCGCTGCTCGCGCAGATCGCAGCCGACCCCGGCTCCCCGGACGGCGTGCGTAACCGCGCCGAAGGTTTGCTCGCAAAGTTGAACGGATGACACAGAACATGATGCGACGTCGTACGGCCCTTACCCTCTCGCTTGGCCTGCTGGCCGCCTCCTGCGCCAAGCCAAAGGTGACGATTATCGGCACACAGATACCCGTGCTGCCCGATACCGGCGCTCTGGATGTGAGCGCCAGCGCGCCGCCGGTTAGCCTGCCGCCGGCCGTGGCGCTGGCTGACTGGCCCCAGGTGCTGGGCAATGCCGCGCATGCGCCGGGCAATGCCGCGGGGCCGCTTGGTCTCACCCGGCATTGGGTGGCCTCGGCGGGCCAGGGCGGCGGTTTCCGCCAGCCGCTGCTGGCCAGCCCGATCCTCGCCAATGGCCAGGTTTTCACCATGGATGCCACGGCCGAGGTTGCCGCCTTCTCCGCCACTGACGGCGCCAGGGCCTGGCGCACCAGCACGCGGCCGAAGCATTCCACCGAACCCAATATCGGCGGCGGCATCGGCTATGACCAGGGGCGGATCTACGCCAGCACCGGCTATGGCGAGCTGCTCGCGCTCGATGCCGGGACGGGTAAAATCCTCTGGCGGCAGGCGCTGGATTTTCCCACGCGCACGGCGCCGATGATCGCCGGCGGGCTGGTGGCGCTGATCACGCAAAACGACCTGCTGCTGACCTTCGACGCCGCCACCGGCGCGCCGGGCTGGCGCTTTACCGGCCAGGTGCTGCAAAACACCGGCGCCACGGTCGCCATTGCGGGCGCGCCAGCCTTCGCTGACGGCATTGTCGTCGCCGGGTTTGCCTCCGGCATGCTGGCGGCGCTTGACGCCAATTCCGGCGCGCCGCTCTGGGAGCAGAGCCTTGCCGCCGCCTCGGGGCAGGCCAGCTCGCTCGACTTCTCCGACATCGTCGCCGCGCCGGTGATCGCCGGTGGCGTGGTGTATGCGCTGGGCCTGGGCAACACCGCCATGGCGGTTGACCTGCATTCCGGCGCCAAGGTGTGGACGCATAGCGCCAGCGGCGCGCAGCCGTTCTGCCTGGCCGGGGGCTTCGCCTTTTTGCTGGACAGCACGCAGACGCTCTCCGCCATCCATGCCGATGACGGGCTGGTCAGCTGGTCACTGCCGATGCCGGCGTTCGGCAATATGAAAAAGAAAAAGGAACCCCTGCTCTGGGCCGGGCCAGTGCTGGTGAACGGCATGCTGGTGCTCACCAACAGCCGTGGCGAGATCGCGCTGGTTGATGCGGTGGCGGGGGTTATCAAATCCACCGCCAAGCTGGCAGGACCCGCGGATATGGCGCCGATTGCCGCGGGCGGGCTGCTGCTGCAGCTCACGCGCGACGCCAAGCTCACAGCCTACGCCTGAAACTGCCATGATCCCGCGCGTTGTCATCACTGGCCGGCCGAATGTCGGAAAATCGACCCTGTTTAACCGTTTGGTGGGGTCACGGCTCGCGCTGGTCGCCGATACGCCGGGGGTGACGCGCGACCGCAAGGAAGCCGAGGCGACGCTGGCGGGCACCAAGGTTTTGCTGGTGGACACCGCCGGGCTGGAGGAAGCGGCACCCGATACGCTGCCGGGGCGCATGCGCGCCTCGACCAGCCGCGCGGTGGATGAGGCGGATCTGGTGCTCTTTGTGTTCGATGCGCGCGCCGGGCTGTTGCCGGAGGATAAGCATTTTGCCTCGTGGCTGCGCCGCACGGGCAAAAAGGTGCTGGTGGTGGCCAATAAGGCCGAGGGGCGCGGCGGGGCGGCGGCCACCATGGAAGCCTATGAGCTGGGCCTGGGCGAGCCGGTGGGGATTTCCGCCGAGCATAACGAGGGCGTTTATGACCTGATGCGCGATATCGCGGATCTGTTGCCGCCGCCACCGGAAGAGGGCGCGGAGGATGCGGAGAATCTGCCGCTGCATTTCGCCATTGTCGGGCGGCCGAATGCCGGGAAATCGACGCTGCTGAACCATCTGCTGGGCGAGCAGCGGATGATTACCGGGCCGGAGCCGGGGCTGACGCGCGACGCGGTGGCGGTGGACCTGACCGGGCCGGATGGGAAATTATACCGGCTTGTTGACACCGCCGGGTTGCGCAAGCGCGCGAAGGTGGATGAGGGGCTGGAGCGGATGTCCACCTCGTCATCAATCGAGGCGCTGAAGCGGGCCGAGATGGTGGTTTTGGCGGTGGATGCGGTGCAGGGCGTGCAGGAGCAGGATTTGCACATCGCCCGGCTGATTGAGCGCGAGGGCCGCGCCTGTGTGATCGCGCTGACCAAATGGGACGCGGTGGAAGACCGCGCGAAGGCGAAGCAGGCGGCGATTGACCGGATTTCGATTTCGCTGAGCCAGATGAAGGGCATCACGCTGGTGCCTTTGTCAGCCGAGACCGGCGAGGGTGTGGGCAAATTGTTCCCCGCCATCCGCGAGACCTATGAGAAATGGAACACGCGCGTGCCGACCAGCGCGCTGAACCGCTGGTTTGAACATGCGCTGGAGCGCTTTCCGCCGCCGATGGTGGAAGGACGGCGGCTGAAGCTGCGTTATATCACGCAGGTGAAGGCCCGGCCGCCGACCTTCGCGCTGTTTGGCACGCGCGCCGAGATGGTGCCTGATACTTACATGCGCTATCTGGTGAACTCGTTGCGCGATGCGTTTGAGATGCCTGGCGTGCCGATCCGGATCATGCTGCGCGGGACGGATAACCCTTATCACGACAAGTAAACGCGGCCTGGCGCAAATGCCATGAAACGGTCATCCTGGCCCCCTCGCCGCGCGGCGGGGCGGCGGCTAGGAAGCTGGCATGCGCTATGTTTTGTTTTGTATGCTCGTGCTCACCGGCGCCCCCGCGGCGGCACGGACTCTGGCGTGCGGCGGCACGGTGGCGCCGGGGCTGGCGTATCCTGATGTGAGTGGCGCCTGGCATGGGCTGGAGATTACGCTCTGCCAGAAAATTGCCGGTCAGATTGGCGCGCGGGCGCTCTTTACGCCGATTATGCAGGATAGCGATGTGCCGCCGCCGGGGCGGGGGCGCAGTGTGATTTTTGTGCCGGCGGGGGATATTGCCCCCGGGTATTTGCCCGGCCCGGTGATCTATAACGACAATCAGGCGATCATGGTTCCGGCTGGCTCCAAGGCGCGCGATGCGGCGGCGCTGGCGAATGCGGAAATTTGCGTGGAGCCGGGCTCGCCTGAGGATTTTAATCTGACCGCCTATTTCGCCGCGCATAAGATCGCGTTGCGCGAATTCGTGTTTCAGGAAACCGATGAGATGCACGACGCTTATGTGGCGGGACGCTGCGATGCGATTACGGCCCGCAAATCATTGCTCATTGGCCTGCGGGCGAACGAGGGGCGCAATGATGTCATTCTCCCTGATAATCTCGGCGATAATCCAATCCGCGCCGCCACGCCCGCCGGCATTTCCGGCTGGGCTGCACTGGTTGCGCATACCATCAAGGAAAATACCCATGGCCTTTAAGCTGATTTTACAACGTGTCACGGCGTTGGTGGCGGCGTCCTCGCTGCTGCAGGCTCCATTTGCCTATGGCGATGCGCTGAGCCCGCAGCCGGGCGGCCCGGCCGCCGCGCGCGCGGCGATGGTGGCGCGCGAGCCCGCGATCAGCCAGGCGCAGGAGATCGCGCTGCTGCGCAAGCATGTGAAATATGTCTTCGTGATCTTTCAGGAAAATCGCTCGTTCGATTCCTATTTTGGCAGCTTCCCCGGCGCCAACGGGTTGTTTTCGCAGGCACCCGCCGCGACGCCGGGATTTTCGCAGCCGATTGAGAATGTTGATGGCAGCATGGCGATGATCTCGCCCTTCCGCCTCGGCCCGGACCAATATGCGGCGGACCTTGATGACGTGGACCATGCGCATATCAACATGGCCGAGAAGATGGACGTGGTGAACGGCGTGGCCAGGATGGACCATTATGCGCTGGATGAAGAGAAGAAATATATCGCGCCGGGGCAGAGCCTGCCATCGCTGATGGCCAAGCAATATGGCGAGCTGACCATGGCTTATGAGGATTGCAACACGATCCCGTATATGTGGAATTTCGCCAGCCGCTTTGTGCTGTTCGACAATATTTTTCAGCACACCATCGGACCCTCGACGCCGAACGCGATTGCGATGATCGCGGGGCAGACGGGCGAGACGCAATGGGTGAAGCATCCCGATGAGGCCGTGGGGGCCAAGGGGTTGCTCAAGGGCCAGGGCGAACCTGTGGTGACGGATGATGATCCGCTGTGGGGCACCGGCAATGCAGGGGATAACAGCGGCATGCCGCAAAATCCGCATGATGGCGCGAAACATCCTGTGATCGCGGCGCTGAACCAGACTTATGCGTCGCTGCCGCTGAGCATGACCGGGGATAACGCGCGGAAAGTGACGGCGGCGGATAAGGACCCGGCCACTGATCTGGCCGATGTGCGGCAGGATATTCCCGCGCTGAGCGCCAGCAAGGCGGCCGAGCTGCCCTGGGGCTGGTATGAGGAAGGTTATGACACCGAACCGAATGACAAGGGTGTTGACAAGCACGACGGCTATATCGGCCATCATAACGGGCCGCAGTATTTCGGCTATGTCGCCAACAACCCGGAAATGACCGCGAACCTGCACGGGCTTGGAGATTTTTTTAGCGACATTGGTGCGGATCGGTTGTCATCCACCGGGGGCGTTTATTACCTGCGCGGCGGGTTCAGGAATATCGCTGGGTTGAAGCCCGCTTTCAATGATCCAGCGGTGCAGCATAATTTCCAGGGCGATGACGATCATCCGGGATACTCGGACTCGGCGATCTCCGAGGCGCTGGTGGCGCGCGAGGTGAATGCGATCGCGCGGAGCAAATATTGGGCGCAGTCGGCGATTATCATCACCTATGATGAATCCGAGGGTGATTACGACCATGTGCCGCCAACATTTGTGGAATATGATCCGCAGGGGCTGCCGCTCTCGCGCGGGCCGCGGATTCCGCTGATTGTCATCTCTCCGTATGCGCGCGCGCATGTGGTGAGCCATGAGAGCGGCGACCATGCCAGCGTGATCAAATTCATCGATCTGCTCTATAATCTTCCGCCGCTGGCGGATCTGCCCGATGAAGCGCAGGCGCGGGTGGCGGGGCTGAAGATGTTCAAGCAGGCGTATCTGGGGCCGGCTGATGATAACACGCCGGGGGTGGGCAATCTGCTCTCGGCGTTTGACCCGGCGCGGCTGGAGGGCAAGACAAGCCCCCTGCCCGCCGCTTATGCGATGACGCCGGATATATCGGCGATACCGCCTGACAACAACCAAGGCTGCAAGGTGATTGGGATTGTGCCGGTGGATATTGCCCAGGGCATCGTCAACCATATTCCGGCGGATTTTAATCCTCGGCCGAAGACAGACCCGACGGCGGCGCAATAGAGCGAGCGTATGATCAAGAGGCGGATTCAGACATGAGATTGAATCGCGTTGCGATTACATCTCATGTCATCCGGCTCTAACCCGCCTCGCGCAGAACTTCCAGCTCCAGCCAGCGTTCTTCAGCCACCGCCAGGCGCTCCTGCGCCTCGGTGAGGGCGTTGGAGGCGGCTTTGAATTTTTTGATGTCCTTGTTGTAGAGGCCGGGTTCGGCGAGGATGCTCTCGCTTTTTTTGATCGTGGCGTGGAGTTTCTCGATCTCGGCGGTCAGCGTTTTCAGCTCATGCTGCAACTTGAAACTCATTTTTCCCGTGGCCGGAGCAGCCGTGGGCGCGAGTGCCGCGGTGCGGGCGGTGGTTTTCTGTTTTACCGGCTCGGCCAGAACATGGCCGCGCTGGGCCAGCATGTCAGAATAGCCGCCGGCGTATTCGACCCATTTGCCATCGCCCTCGGCCACCAGGGTTGAGGTGGCGACGCGGTCGAGAAAATCACGGTCATGGCTGACGAGCAGGATGGTGCCGGGGTATTCACCCAGCATTTCCTGCAACAAATCCAATGTTTCAAGGTCGAGGTCGTTGGTGGGTTCGTCCAGGATGAGCAGGTTGGAGGGTTTGGCCAGGGCGGCGGCCAGCAACAGGCGCCCGCGCTCGCCGCCCGAGAGGGTGCCGACCGGGGTGCGCGCCTGCTCGGGCTTGAAGAGGAAGTCCTTCATGTAGCCGATGACGTGGCGGCTCTGCTCGCCGACCTGGACCATGTCGGTCTTGCCGCCGGTGAGCGTGCTGGCCAGGGTCACCGCCGGGTCAAGCGCGGCGCGCTGTTGGTCAAGGGTGATGACGTTGAGGTTGGTGCCGAGTTTCAGCTCGCCGGAATCGGGTTGCTCCTGGCCGAGAAAGAGTTTCAGCAACGTGGATTTGCCAGCACCATTGGGGCCGACGATGCCGAGCCGGTCGCCGCGCAACACGCGCAGGGTGAGGTCTTTCACGATCGGCCGGCCGGCGTAGGATTTGCTGATTTTATCGGTCACCACCACCAGCTTGCCGGAGGTGGCGGCATCGGCGGCGCCCATTTTGGCGGCTTCGCCCTGTTTGTTGTGTTCGCGCTTGGCCTGGCGCAGCGCGGCCAGCCCGGCGACGCGTTTGACGTTGCGCTTACGCCGGGCGGTGACGCCGTAGCGCAGCCAGTCTTCCTCACGCGCGATCTGGCGGCCGAGCTTGTGGAAATCACGCTCCTCCTGTTCCAGCACCTCGTCGCGCCAGGCCTCGAAATGGGCGAAGCCGCGGTCGAGCCTGCGGGTCTGGCCACGGTCCAGCCAGACGATGCTGCGGGAGAGTTTTTCCAGCAGGCGGCGGTCATGGCTGATGAGGACGATGCCGGCGGAGAGGCTTTTCAGCTCGGATTCCAGCCATTCGATAGCCGGGAGGTCGAGATGGTTGGTGGGCTCATCGAGCAGCAGAAGATCAGGATTGGGGGCCAGGGTGCGGGCCAGGGCGGCGCGGCGGGCCTCGCCGCCGGAGAGGTTTTTGGGCTTTTCCAGCCCGGTGAGGCCAAGCTGCTCGAGCAGATATTTGGCGCGGTAATGGTCATCATTGGGGCCGAGGCCGTCCTCGACATATTCCATGGTGTTGGCGAAGGCCGAGAGATCGGGCTCCTGCGGCAGGTAGCGCATGGTGGTGCCGGGTTGCAGGAAGCGGGTTCCGCCGTCAAAGGCGATCTCGCCCGAGGCGATTTTGAGCAGGGTGGATTTGCCCGAGCCGTTGCGCCCGACCAGACAGATGCGCTCACCGGCGCCGACGCCGATCCCCGCGCCATCAAGCAGGGGGACGGAGCCGAGGGAGACACGGATATCGGTGAGGAGCAGCAGCGGAGGAGAAGCCATGCAGGGCTTGTGGCCGCAGATGCACGCTAACTCAAGGGGCGGCGGCGCAGGCGCGCCATGTCAGCACGCCGCGCGCGGCGGCTATGCCGGTGGCGAGGCAGGCTTGCAGCAGGTAGCCGCCGGTTGGGGCCTCCCAATCCAGCATCTCCCCCGCCGCGAACACGCCGGGGCGGCGGCGGAGCATTAAGTTTTCGTCCAGCTCCTCCAGGCTGATGCCCCCGGCGGTGGAGATGGCGCGCGCCAGACCGGCGGGGGCGGTTAAGCGCAGCGGCAGGGATTTGATGAGCAGGGCCAGGGGTGTTGCATCCCCGGCATGGCGGGCCTCCTGCACCAGGCCGATGGCCGCCGGGGAGAGGCCGGCACGCTTGCGCAGGATGTTGGTGAGGGATTCGCTGCCGCCGCCCGCCAGGCGGGTGGCGAGGGTCTCGGCGGTGAGATCCGGGCGCAGGTCGAGGCGCAGGTCGGCCATGCCGTCACGGGCGATGAGCTCGCGCGCCGGGGCTGAGAGCGCGTAGACGGCGCCGCCCTCGATGCCCTCGCGGGTGAGCATCAGCTCGCCGGGGACGCTCCGCCCGGCGCAGGAGAGGGTGATGCGCTTGAGCGGGGTGCCGGCGAAGCGGTGGGAGAAATGTTCCGACCAATTCACCCTGAAGCCGCAATTGGCCGGGCGCAAGGGCGTGATGTGGACATCGGGCAGTAGCGCGGTCCAGCCGCCATCGGCGCCCAGGCGGGGCCAGGAGGCGCCGCCCAGGGCGAGGACCACGGCATCGGCGGCATAGGTGGCGCCATCGGCAAATTGCAGGCGGCCGGTAGCGTCCCAGCCGGTCCAGCTGGCGCGGGTGACGAGATGGACGCCCAGGGCTTCCAGCCGCTTGATCCAGGCGCGCAGCAGGGGGCTGGCTTTCATGATGGTGGGGAACACACGGCCGCTGCTGCCCACGAAAGTCGGCTGGCCCAGCCCGGCGCACCAAGCGCGCAGCGCATCGGGCGGAAAGGCGGCGAGGTGGGGGGACATCCAATCCGCTGCCGGGCCATAGCGGGTGAGGGAGCGCTCCAGCGGCTCTGAATGGGTGATGTTGAGGCCGCCGCGCCCGGCCATCAGCAGCTTGCGCCCGAGGCTTGGCATACGCTCAAACACGGTGACGGCCAGACCGGCCTGGGCCAGAGTCTCGGCGGCCATCAGCCCGGCGGGGCCGCCGCCGATGATCGCGGCGCGGTAGGGAGGGGGCGTTGGCTCGGTCACGCGCCCTTATGCACCGGGCGGCGGGGGAAAGGCCACCTCGGCCGCCGGGCGATGCGCGAGGAGGCCGGCCAGACGCTTCAATAGATCGAGCAGAAACAGGAACAGGATAACACTGGCGGCGATCGCGGCTAGAATGTTGCTGCCAAGCGGCGCCATGAGCACACCGAAACCAGCGGCCATGAGGCTGGAGGCGGCCATCACCAGGCTCGACGCCGCCAGCAAGGGGCTTGGCGCGGAGGACCAGAACCAGCGCTCCTCGCGCACCACATAGACATTCGCCTGCACCGCCAGCATGAGCGTGAGAAACGAGAGCGTGCGGATTTGAAGCAGCGGCAGATGCCAGATTGCGTGCCCGGCCAGCAGCATCAGCGTGACGTAGCCCAGCGTCGCCAGCCCGTAGAGGCAGCCCTCGGCGATGATGCGGCCGATCCGCCAATGCCGGGGGTGCGCGCTTGGCAAAGCGCGGTCGGTGGTGATTGCCATTGTCAGGAAGTCATTCACGATGAGGAGCAGCACCATGAGCAGCGGGGTGAGCACCGCGTGGCCGGTGATGACCAGACCGAGCGCCAGATAGGCGGCAAAGGCGATTTTGCGGACCACCATTGTGAGCGTGTAGGTGCGGATACGCTGGAAGGCGGCGCGGCCTTCGTGGATGGCGCCGAGGATGCCGGCCAGACCGGGCGAGGTGAGCACCAGCCCGGCGGCGGCCTTGGCGACATCGGTCGCGCTTGCAACCGCGATGCCCATTTGCGCCTGGCGCAGGGCCGGGGCATCGTTGGTGCCATCGCCGCACATGCCGACCACGTGGCCATCGCGCTGGAACAGCTTGACCAGCCGGAATTTCTGCTCGGGGAACACGCCCGCAAAAACGGCGAAATCGTCCGGGGCTTTGAGTGTCTCCAGGGTTGCTGAGTCGCAGACCTGGCCGGTGATGCCCACCGCGCGGGCGATCACCGCGGCGGTCTCGGGGGCGTCGCCCGTGACCATCACCACGCGCACCCCCAGAGCGCGCAGGGAGGCGATGAGGCCAGCGGCATCATCACGCGGCGGGTCGGCGAGGCCGAGCAGGCCGAGCAGTTGCACCGTGTTGCCGGTGATGCGCGCGACCGCCAGAATCCGGCATCCGGCTTGCGCGAGACGCTGGCGCGCAGCCTCCTGCTCCGGGGTCAGCCCTGCGGGGAGCAAGGCGCCGGGGGCGCCTTTGCGCAGCAGATCACCGTTCGGCAGGCTGGCCTGGGCGTATTTGCGGGCGGGGTCAAACGGGGCGAAGGCGGCGGCCAGGGGCACCGCCACGCCGCGCGCGCGGGCGGCATCAATGATGACCTGATCGACCGGATCGCCGCCCTCCGACGAGGCGGCGGCGGCGGCGGCCAGCACGGCGCCCTCATCAGCGCCGCCGAAACAGGCGATGCTCTGGATCGAGAGCGCGTTTTTGGTCAGCGTGCCGGTTTTGTCAGTACAGAGCAGACTCATCGTCGCCGCCTCGTTGATGGCGGCGAGGCGGGTTGGCAGCACTGAACCGCGCACCAGGGAGCGCGCGGAAAGCGCGGCGGCGAGGGTGAAGGTGGAGGGCAGCGCCACCGGGATGGAGGCCAGCAGCGCGGTGAGCAGCAGGGGCACTGACTCATCGAAGCTGCGGCCAATCTCATGCGCGTAGACCAGCATCGCCAGCACGATGGCGCCGTTGATGAGCGCCAGGTCGCGCACCACGGCGAGCACCGCGCGCTGTTCACCGCTGACGCTGCGGGCATCCTGCACCAGCGAGGCGGTTTTGCCGAAATAGGTGCGCGCGCCGGTGGCGGTGACAAGGCCCGTGGCCTCGCCCTGGCGGACCATGGCGCCGGCATAGGCGGTGTCACCGGCTTTGCGTTCAACCGGCAGGGATTCGCCGGTGAGCATCGACTGGTCGATCAGCGCCGTGCCGGCGGTGATTTTAATGTCAGCCGGGACCACCGCGCCGAGGGCGAGTTTCACCAGATCGCCGGGGACCAGCCCCGCGGCATTAATGCGCAGCCACGCGCCGTCGCGCCGGACCGAGGCCATCACCGCGAGTTTTTGCCGCAGGGCGGCGACCGCGCCCTTGGCGCGCGCCTCCTGGCTGAGGCCGAGAACCGCGTTGAAGAGCAGGAGGACCAGAATGATGAGCGCCTGCGGGCCGTGACCGAGAAACAGTTCCAGCAGGATTGTCGCCTCGAGCATCCAGGAAAGTGGTGTCCATAGTTTTGCCGCCAATGCGCGCGGCCAGTGCTCGGAGGTCTCGGCCACCGCGTTCGGGCCGAATTGTTGCAGCCGCAAGGCGGCTTCGGCGCTGGAGAGTTCAGGCCCGGTTTGCGCGTCCACCTTTGGTGTCCTCCTGGTGTATGGTCCCCATGGCTGCAAGCTTACCGTTGAATGTCATTTCCGCAACAATGCCGCATCCTGCGAAAACCATCAGGAAAAACGATCATTCCCATTCAGAAATTTAATTGTACAGAAAATCCAATAAGTATAGCATCCACACAGTTAAGTATAAATTTTGCTCTGCACAACAAAACATATCACAACATATAATGAGGAAATTTCCATGACGCAGGATTCGAATCAGGCCATTGCCGCCGAAAGCGGTGCCAACCGCCGCAATCTGCTGCGCGGGATCGGGCTTTCGATTGGCACCGTGGGGCTTACGGCGATGGCGATGCAAACCGCCTCGGCCCAAACGCCGGCTGGATCGGCTGGATCGCTGGAGATGAAATCAGCCGGGACGCTCGCGGCGCTGACCGCGAAACTGACGGGGATTCCCCGCCGCCGGGATTTCAAGACCGTGCCGATGATTCTCACTTCGCCCGACCAGTGGGACAGCGAGGCGTTGGACGCGCTTATCGCCTATCGCGGTGGACCAAAGCAGGTTTGGGATAATACCGTCATCGAGAGCCCCTGGCTCAACCTGATGCGCAATGCGTTGAACGCGCAGGTGTGGTCCTGGAAACACCCTGATTTTCTCGCGGTCTCAGCCACACATGGCACCGCGCATCTGGCGTTATATGATCAAATGATCTGGGATAAGTATAAACTGGCGGATGTCACCAAGGGCAAGTTCGCGTCGAACACGTTGATCGATGTTCCGGCCGCGGCCGCGGTTGACGCGGCGGATTTCAACAATCCGGCCGGGGCATTTTCTCCGGCGGCCAACAGCATTACGGTGTTGCAGAACCGTGGCGTGGTGTTTGTTGGCTGCCACAACGCGGTGTGGGAGTTCTCCGCCGCGTTGCTGAAAAATGGCGTGAATCCAGACAATCTTTCACATGAGGCGCTGGCGGCGGAGCTGACCAACCATCTCATTCCAGGCGTGGTGTTGAGCCCCGGCGTGGTTGGGACATTGCCTGAGCTGCAGAAGGCAGGTTTTGATTACGCGGTGTGATTTTGTTGCCGCCCTGACATTCATTGATTTTCTGAAAAGGCCGGACTCATGTGTTTGAAGAGGTCTATGTTGACGAGGAGTCTCCAGGCCATTGCTGTTTTGGCGGTGGCTGGCGCGATGGCTGGATATGCGCGCGCCCAGCCCGCCACCGGCACGGCGGCGGATATCGGCTGGAACGGCAAGGCGCAGCCGCCGCGCTATGAGGGGCAGATTTTTCCGCCCTGGCAGCATGGCGAGAATAATGATGCGGTGAACAAGGGTTTTGAATTCACCGTGCCGGAAGTTGATGTCATGGCGGATTTCCATGGCGATCTCACTGACCCCAAACTCGTGCTTTATGTCGGCGGCAACTACTATTTTGCGATGGCGCCGCTGGTGGCGGCGTTTGAGCAGCAGAACCCGCAGTATAAAGGGCGCATTTTTTATGTGACGATTCCGCCGGGGATGCTGGTGACGGCGATGAAGGAGGGAGGGACCTTCACTTCCGGCAACATGACGTTCACGGCCAGGCCGGATGCGTATTTCGCCGGGTTGAAGAAGGTTGAGGCGCTCATCACCACAGGCGAACTCACCGGACCGGCGGTGCCCTATGTCACCAATAATCTCACGATCATGGTGCCCAAGGGCAACCCGGCGCATATCACCGGGCTGGCGGATCTGGGCAGGCCGGGGCTGCGGCTGGTGATGCCCAACCCGGCATATGAGGGCATCGCGCGGCAAATTCAGGCATCACTCGTGAAGGCCGGGGGGGCGGCGCTGGAGAAGCAGGTTTATGAGACCGGCGTTGCCAATGGCACGACGATTCTCACGCATATCCACCACCGGCAGACGCCGCTGTTTTTGATGCAGGGGCTGGCCGATGCCGGGATCACCTGGAAGTCTGAAGCGGTGTTCCAGGAGCAGGCGGGGCATCCGATCAGCGATGTTCCCATCCCCGCCGCGCTGAACACGACCGCGATCTATGCGGGGGCGATGGTGAAGGGTGCGGCGCACCCGGATGCCGCCAAGGCGTGGCTGGAATTTATCCACTCGCCCGCCGCGCTGGAAATTTTTGAACGCTATGACTTCAAGCCCTATACGGGGAGTACGCCAGGCCCGGCCCCCGCGGGATAACAAAAACAGGAAACGCCATGTCTCGTATTCTTCGTGGTCTCGTGATTGCACTGACGGTCTGCCTTGGCGGGCCGGCGATAAGCGCCGCGGCAACGCCGCCGCAGGCCAGCGAATGCGCCGCCTGCCACGGCGCCAACGGCATGGGGAACCAGGCTTCCGGCTTTCCCGCGCTGGCCGGGCTACCCTCGGCGTATTTGCAGGCGCAGCTTGCGGCGTTCAAAAACCATGAGCGGGGCAATGCGATCATGGGTGGCATGGCCACTCCGCTCACCGGCCCGGATATGGCCGCGCTGGGCGATTATTACGCGGCGCTGCCCGTTCCGGCGGGACCGGTGCCCCCTGCCCTGCCCGCAGGCCCTGGCGCTGATCTGGCGCAGCGGGGAGACTGGCAGGCGGGGTTGGCCGATGGCATTCCCTCCTGCGATTCGTGCCACGGCCCCGGCGGCGCTGGTGTGGGGGCGCAGTTTCCGCGGCTGGCGGGGCAGCCGGCGGTGTATCTGGCGGCGCAGTTGAACGGCTGGCGGGACGGCACGCGCAAAACGGGCCCGCTGGGGTTGATGTCCGCCATCGCGCACCGGCTTAGCCCGGCGCAGATTAGCGCCGTGGCAGCCTATTATGCCGCCCTGCCCGCCAACACCGCTAACGGAGCGAAGCCATGAAGTCCGCTAAATTGGAAGCACGCAGGGTATTGACGCTGGCATTGTGCGGGGCTGCTTGGCTGGCGCTCCCCAATGGGGCGGCGCGGGCGCAGGCACCGGCCCCCGCAACATTTTCGCCGCCGGGAGAAGCCGCCATGCCCACGGGGCCGTTTGGCGATGCGGTGAAACTGGGGGAGAATATCTTCCGCAACACGCCAAAATACGCGCCGCAGTTCACCGGCAATACGCTGAGCTGCGATAACTGCCATCTGGACGGCGGGCGCCTGGCGAATTCCTCGCCGATGTGGGCGGCTTATGTTGCGTATCCGGCCTATCGCTCGAAAAATAAAAAGGTGAACACGTTTGGCGAACGGCTGCAGGGGTGTTTCCGCTTCAGCGAAAACGGCAAGGCGCCGCCGCTTGACAGCGCGGTGATGGTGGCCCTCGAATCCTACTCGTTCTGGCTTGCCACGAACGCGCCAACCGGGGCCAAAATGGCGGGGCGCGGCTACCCTGAGCTGCCCAAACCGGCGCAGCCCCCAAGCTACCAGCGCGGCCAGGTGGTGTATGCGCAAAACTGCTCGCTCTGCCACGGGGCGGATGGCGCGGGGACGGCGGCGCATGGGGCTGTGGTGTTTCCTGCAGTTTGGGGCAAGAATTCCTACAACTGGGGCGCGGGTATGAGCACGATCAACAATGCGGCCGATTTTATTCAGGCCAACATGCCGCTCGGCATGGCGGGCACGCTGAGCGCCCAGCAAGCATGGGATGTGGCGGCCTATATCGACAGCCAGGACCGCCCGCAGGACCCGCGCTTCACCGGCAGCGTGGCCGAGACAAGGGCGAAATTCCACGACAATCCGCTCTCGCTCTATGGCACCACGGTGAACGGCCATGTTCTGGGGGCAACGGCGCAATAAACGGGCCGGATTTTACCGGCTGATGATTGTGGTGCGCCCCCGCGGGGGGCCACGATACAACGGCCCGGGCTGTTGGCGAAGACAATATTTGCCAACCAACGCACGGGCCGCTGAGGAGATATTCGCCGCGTTTTAGTGGCTGCCGCCACCACCGCCAGCGCCGCCACCGCCCATGCCCCCGCCGCCGGAAAGGCCGCCCATTCCGCTGCCGCCCAAGAGCTTACGGTGTTTCAGCTCCTCCTGTTTACGCTTGCGCTCCTGTTGTTTCAGCTCCTCCTGGGTTTGTTTTTTGTTCTGGTTTTGGTTCATGTTTTGGTTTTGGTTTTGGTTCATATTCTGATTTTGGTTCATGTTTTGGTTTTGCAGTTGACCCTGGGTCTGTGTCCTGTTCTGGTTCTGCATCATATTCTGATTTTGGTTCATGTTTTGATTTTGGTTCTGCAGTTGCCCCTGGGTCTGTGTCCCGTTTTGGTTCTGCATCATATTTTGGTTTTGGTTTGTGTTTTGTGTTTGGGTCTGCAACTGATCCTGGGTTTGGGTCTGCAGCGGGGTCTGCGCCATGGCGGACTCACTCATAAGCGCGACGCCAGCCAGCACTACCATTAAACCGCCAAATCCGATCACGGCACTTCCACGAAGTTTTGAGTCAGAAACCATTTCTCTCGTTTTCATCACAAAATTCTCCCTTAAATAAAATACTCGATTCAGATTTAAATTTTCTAGCGAAGAAGACATCAATGGTCATTGACCTGAATCAAATCGGATAATTTGAAACTTTCAATTCAATTGCTGGCATATTAAAAATTAAACATGATGGTGGAAATGGTTTCTTGAATTACAAAACGGCGTCAGAACAATAAAACTCAGAATGCCGTGCCGAGCATTAAATATGCTTGATGGCGCGAGAAATTCACGGTGGAGTCACCTGATACACGCTGCGTGTAGCGGTAATCCGCGCCGATGTAGAACAGGCTGGTAAGGTAATAGCGCACACCAACTGACATATCCGCCTCGTTGTCCCATCGCGAAGATTGCTGGAATTCACTATGTGCGAATGCCGCGCGCACAAAGCCGGTCAGATCCGGGCTCAGCGTCTGCTCCACCCGGCCGCCCGTCACGGTATATATATAGGCTGAACTGCCGGAGAGCGTGGTTTCCTCGATCGAGCGGTCCAGAAACACGACGGCCGCGGTGTTATCCGCCGCCTGCCAGCGAATATTGGCATCGGCCGCTGGCGTGGTGATGGTTTTAAACCGCGGGTCGGTATAGTTTCGTGCCATCACACCGACGGATGCCTCGCCCGACAAGGCCGGGGAGATACGGAACAACGCGCCGATGCTTGCGCGGTAGCCGTCAGAGTTGCGCCTGTAGCCGAAATCATCCGGGGAATGATCATAACGGCGCAGGTCTTCCAGGAACTCGACAAAGGGGCGGAAGCCTGGCTGTGCATCGTCGCGCACGGACACACCAAATGTATAGCGGTTGCGGTCGCGGTCATGATTGTTGATCGAGCCGTGCGTGGCCTCGACATTGCCAAAGGTTATGCGCTCCACGGCGCCACCGGCGCGCACGCTGAAATCACCAAAGCGGTGCACCACGCCGGCATAACCGTTCTGCTCCCAATACGGGGTTGGGGTCAGCCCTTCCACCGCGTCAGGCGAGGCGCGGTCTTCATGTTCCATGAGCGTGGAGGCGCCAAGCAGGACGCGGGTGTTGCGATCGACATCGATCCGCCCCTCGACAAGCGCGTGCCAATCAACGGTGTTTTCGCTGCCTTTGGTAAGGTAGCCGGTCAAATCGGTTCCGGCCTCGGCATAGAGCGCATTGCGGTCCCAGTTGGACTTTAGGGCGATACGGGGAGAGATACTGCCGACTTTATCAGCGACTTTGCCGGTGCGTGTGTCATAAATATTATTGTCGTAGAATAACCCGGCCTGAACCTCGGGGTAGACGGTAAAGGAACCAACCTTGAAGCCTGGGCCACCAACTTCGGGCGCCTGCCGGGGGGCGTTGCCGATGGTCTCGGGCTGCAGCGGCGGCATGATGCGAACATCCGTCGCGACGAAACGGGTCAGCTCGCGGCTTACCGCCTGATGCACCGCATCGCGCTGTGCAGGCGGGGCGGCTGCGGTAATCATGCTGCTGATCTCAAGATAAACCGGCAGATTGGCCCCCACGAAATCAGGCACTGGGGAGGCCGCCGCGCGGGCAAGTGTGGCCGCCGCCTCGGGCGTGGCTGCCAGGGATGGGTCGGCGGCAAGTATGCTCGCCAGACTGTCCAATAAAACGCGAGGCCCCGCCTCCGCCGCAACCCCAAGTTGTTGCGTAACCGTGTCACTTCCGGTGGCGCTATGCGCAACCCGCGGAACAAACGCTATCGCCGCTGCAATTGCCAGAGATTGAAGTGCCAGAGATTGAAGCTTAACGTTGAGAGGCCTCATGAGCGGGCGCCTTTACATTCATATTTACAACAATTTTAATGACGGCACTTTTATATGAAGGATACAGTCATGCATTGATTCACATCAACCATCATTATCGTATTACCATTTATTTAGCGCACTCATTCTTCTTTTTTTCATTATTTCCAGAATGGCGCGTGGCACGCTTGATTCATATCAATGACACCACAATCTGATTACGCAATAGCTTAGCAACATAAAACCGGCGTGTTCCACGCCATTTATAGTATCTGGTGATATATGATATGGCCATATTTACTGATATGAAGTTGGTTTATAGCGTTGTTTTTGCAGGTTTTTTGGCGATACTTCCGGTTGGCCGCGCGTCTGCCGAAAATGTTTCGTCACCGCAGCACCCGTTGACGGGGAGCAAGTTTGAGCCGCCGCCACGTGGTGCGTGGTGTGGTGATTATCGTTTTGACATTACGGATAAACAACGTTTTACCGGGACAAATCTTCAACGCCTGCAAGCTGCCCAGATGGAATTGGCGCCTGGTTTCGTGGCCGGTCCATCAAAGACGGAATTGTATTTATTAGCTGATTATCAGGCAGAACTTGGAAAACGCATGCCCGATACGGCGTTAGCTGCGAGTTATCTGGCGCTGGCAAGCGCGGTGCCGATTACGGTTGCACGCTATCGCCAGGTGAATGCGCTGCTGTGTGTCAGCGCAACGCCGGCGCGCGCCAAGGCCATTCAATCAGCGGCGGAGGCATTTCGTCAGCAAGGCGCTCGCTGACCAGAGGACAAAAAGGTGCTTTACCATGCAAAATGATTCAAATTGGATAACGTCTTTGGAAATGCCACGGCGGCGGCTGTTGGGAACGCTTGGGGTGGCGGGGCTGCTGTTTGCTCTCCCGCGCGGTGTATTGGCGCAAGAGGCTGGCGGGGGCGGCGAAACGGGTGGCGGCCACGCAGGGGGCGGTGAGTCCGGCGGTGGCGGTGAATCCGGGGGTGGCCACAGCGGGGGTGGCGAGTCCGGGGGCGGTGAGTCTGGCGGTGGCCACAGCGGGGGCGGCGAGTCTGGCGGGAGCGAGTCTGGGGGCGGGCATGGCGCCGGCAAAACGCCGGGGGAACGCGCACGGCGCCACAGACAGCGGACCGGGAAAACCCTGGGCGGCGGCGAATCAAACGGCGGACATACCGGCGGCGGCGGCCACGATGGTGGCGGAGACAGCGGCGGCATCGTTCCGCCGGCAGATGGTTCGGCGACCGGGCCGATCGGCGGCGGGAACGGGGGTGAGCATTTCATCCACGAGGGCCAGGGGAGTTGGGGCGTGGACAACAAGGTTCTGCGCTCACCCTGAACAACACATATTTTTATCAGCACAACAGAAGGAACACGAACATGAAAATCAATCCACGCACATCCCGGATTTTACGGCATATTCTGCTTGGCTCGGCCGCGCTGAGCTTTGCGGTTGTGATGCCGCATCTGTCGCGCTCGCTCTCCGGGCTAACGGATAATGCCTATGCGCAATCCACTGGCAGCGGCAGCGGGGGGGGCAGTAGCAGCCATGCGCCTGGCGGGACATCTGGTTCCGCGATGGGCCAGGGGGGTTCAACCGGCGTTAATGGCCATTACGGGCAAGGCGGCTCCACCGGGACTGAAACCGGGACTGATGGAACCAGCTCCGACAAGCAAGGCCCGCGGTTTGGCGGCGGTGACAACAGCAGCAGGCCGGCGGCGGGCACCACCGGCGGGCGCCCGGTTTGGGCGAAGGAAGGTATCCCGGCCGTTGAACTTGGCCGCTTGAGCGTGGCGCGGGCGCCGGAACACGTGATCGACAAAGCGCTTGCCGAGACGGTGAGCAATTGGACCACCATGGGCACCACGGTGATGACCCTCACCGCTGATGGCCAGCCGGATCTGACAATGACCGTGGCGCAGCTTTATTCGCTGCCCGCGGCTGAGTTCGCCTATATCGTGCAGACGTATTATCCCTCGATCGTGCGGATTGATTCGCCGCTTGAAAACCTGGGCCTGCTCAAGAACCTGTCGATGACCGGCTCCACCGCGCTGACCGGGGTGACGGTAACGCCTTCGACCAGTAACGATCTGTATGCGATCTTCCTGGGCTCGGCCTCGGACAAGACCATCCCGATCAGTGCCGACACGGTGACCGCGGTGAACACCATCCTCGGCCTTCCACCGCTGACACCCGAGGCAACCGCTGACATCGCGGCCAAGGCGGAAGAGGTGCGGCTGGCGATTTTGAGCGGCCACGGCTGAAAAAGGATTTTTTTTCGCGGATGGATTTGGGCAAACTGGATTGAAGCATGCTTCAATCCAGTTTGCTTCGTGCCCGCCGCCCGCCAAAGGGGGAGCGGGCACGCCGCTTTTGGCTGGCCGGAGCTTAAGCGCAAGCCTCTATTTTGTGTTTTATAAAAAATAAACAACTACATATTGTGTTGTATTCGATGCCGTCCAGGCTTAAAAAAGTAGCTGACCGCAGGCTTGTGGAGTCGCATTATGGAGACGTGTTGAAGCGCCTGAGCCGGGCTGCTTTGACGGTGCGAGGGTTGCGTGATCGCGGTTGGTGAACAACGGCTTGGATAGAAGACAGGACAATGTGATGGACATGGTTGCCGGACACTCGCAGACGCAGCCCCCCGCGCTTGAGCGGATATCCTCGATTTCGCGCCAGATATGGGCTGACAAATACCGGCTTAAGAGCGACGGCGGAACGCCCATGGATATCACGATCGAGGACACCTGGCGCCGCATCGCCCGGGCGCTCGCCGCCGTGGAGGCGGAGCCGGCACTATGGGAGAGCCGGTTTTATACCGCGCTGGAGGATTTCAAGTTTTTGCCCGCGGGCCGCATCATCGCAGGGGCGGGCACCGACCGGCGGGTGACATTGTTCAACTGCTTTGTCATGGGCGACATCGAAGATGACCTCGGCAGTATTTTTTCGCATCTGCGCGAGGCCGCGCTGACCATGCAGCAGGGCGGCGGCATCGGCTATGATTTCTCAACGCTGCGGCCCAAGGGCGCGGTGGTGAAGGGCGTCAGCGCCGATGCGTCCGGCCCGCTCTCGTTCATGGATGTGTGGGATGCGATGTGCCGCACCATCATGTCCGCCGGGGCGCGGCGCGGCGCGATGATGGCGACGTTGCGTTGCGACCATCCTGATATCGAGGCGTTCATCGCCGCCAAGCGCGAGCCGGGGCGGTTGCGCAACTTCAATCTCTCGGTGCTGATCACCGATGCCTTCATGGCCGCTGTGGAGGCCGATGCTGACTGGCCGCTGGTGTTTGGCGGCACCACCTACCGCACCCTGCGCGCGCGCGCGCTGTGGGAGAGCGTGATGCGCGCGACCTATGACTACGCCGAGCCGGGCGTGCTGTTCATCGACCGCATCAACAAGCGCAACAACCTGTATTATTGCGAGACGATCCACTCCACCAACCCCTGCGCCGAGCAGCCGCTTCCGCCTTATGGCGCCTGCCTGCTGGGCTCGATCAATCTGGCCGCGCTGGTGCGCGAACCGTTCACGCCGGCGGCGCATCTCGATGAAGAGGCGTTGACCGAACTCGTCGCCGTCGCCGTGCGGATGATGGACAACACCATCGATGCCTCGGGCTTTCCGCTGGAGGCGCAGCACCAGGAGGCCATGGCCAAGCGGCGCATCGGCCTGGGGCTGACCGGGCTGGCCGACGCGCTGATGATGGTGGGCTTGCGCTATGGCACGCCCAAAGCGGCCGAGGCGGCGGAGCGTTGGGCACGCGAGGTTAACCGCGCTGCCTATATCGCCTCCGCCAGGCTCGCGGCCGAGAAAGCGCCGTTCCCGCTGTACGAGCAGGCGGCGTATCTGGCGGGCGAGACTGTGCGCGAACTCGATGCCGATGTGCGGGCGTTGATCGGCGAGCACGGCATCCGCAACGCGCTGCTCACCTCCATCGCGCCGACCGGCACGATCTCGCTGCTGGCCGATAATGTCTCCTCCGGCGTGGAGCCGGTGTTCGCGCATAGTTTCGTGCGCAAGGTGACCGAGCCCGATGGCTCAAAACGCGAGGAGCTGGTTGAGGATTATGCGGTGCGGCTGTATCGCGCGAAGTTTGGTGCGGAGGCGAAACTGCCCGATTATTTCGTGACGGCGCAGACGCTGACGCCGCTGGAGCATATCCGCATGCAGGCCGCGCTGCAGCGCCATGTCGATAGCGCCATCTCAAAGACCGTGAACGTGCCTGCGGATATTCCGTTCGAGGCGTTCCAGGAAGTGTACTTTGAGGCCTACCGCCAGGGCTGCAAGGGCTGCACCACCTACCGGCCCAACGCGATCACCGGCTCCATCCTCTCGGTCGCGCCCGAGCCCGCCAGCGACGCGGAGGCCGTGGCGGCGGCCGCGGCCATCCCGGTTGAGCCGAACCACTCGCCGATCCCCCGGCCGGGCAAGCTTGCGGGCAGCACCTACAAGCTGCGCTGGCTCGACAACGAACACGCCATGTACATCACCATCAACGACATTGAGGAAGCCGGGCGGCGGCGGCCGTTCGAGGTGTTCATCTCATCTGCGAACATGGAGCATTTCAGCTGGGTGGTGGCGCTGACGCGGATGATCTCGGCGGTGTTCCGCCGGGGCGGCGAAGTGGCGTTTGTGGCTGATGAGCTCAAGAATATTTTCGACCCGCGCGGCGGGCAATGGAGTGGCGGACGCTATGTGCCCTCGCTGATCGCCGCGATCGGCGGGATCATCGAGCAACACATGATCGAGACCGGGTTTCTGACCCCCGGCGGCCATGCCGATCATCAACCCCATGTTGCCAACCTCTCGGCACCGGCGGGCGCGCTTGGCATGATCTGTCCGCAATGCAACCAGCCCGGCGTTACGAAGGACGGCGGCTGCCTGAATTGCCACCAGTGCGGCTGGTCAAAATGCAGCTGAAGAGGCTGCGGTTTGAGGCTGCATGAACAAAATCAGCCGCAAGCTCACTCTAGCGGGCCTGGCGGGTGAGGAGCGTGATGGCCTGGGTGAGCGCGTTGGCAAGAGCGGCGGTTTGGGCCGCCGCTTGAGCGGCGGGGGTGGCGCCCTGTAGCGGCGCGGTGCCGGTGATGCGTTCTTGCACCAGGGGGAGCGCGCTGGCGGTGAGGCCAGCTGCGGGTTTTATGACGACCAGGGTGAGCACGGCGGTTGCCTGGTTTTTCTCAGGGTCGGCCAGCAGGGTTGTGAGTTCGCCCTCCAGAATGAGTGCGGGGGTAAGCCGGCTGCCCGGAGAGATGACGGCTGAGAAGGCGCCGCTGGCTTGCGTCCAGTTGATCAGGGCCTGGGTGACGGCATCCGCCGGGGCGGCGGCCCAGTTGTTGTAATAGTCAATGTTCAGGCTGCCGCCGGGTGCGAGCGATTGCAGGCCCTGCTGGTCGAGCCCCGGCGCGGCGGTGATGGCGCGCACCATGAGGATGGGGCCGGAGGGGTTGGCGGGGTTTTGCGCCGGGGGCTGAGGGTCAAGCGGCCAGGTTGTGCGCGGGATGTATTTTTGCGCGGGCAGCAGCGAGGCGCAGGCACTGAGCGCCAGCGGGGCACATAAACCGAGCGCCAGCGGGGCGAGGAAGGCGAAGCGGCGGTTCATGGTTTGGCTCCATCGGGGGGCGGTGGCGCGCTGAGCAGCACCTGGGATGGGTTGCGCGACAGCGCGGCGGAGAGTGCGCGCAAATTGGCGGTGGTGGCTTTCATGTCTTGCAGCATGGGCAGGAGCTGGGCCTGAAGGTCGGCTGTGGTCTCGTTGGCCTGGTTGATGGTGGCCTGGGAGGAGGCGACCAGGGCGGGCAGTTGCGCGCTGATTTTGGCGAGCTGCGCGGTGGTCTGGTTGAGCTGGGCGAGGATCTGCACCGTCTGCGGGCCGCTGGCGAGGGAGCGGATGGAGGCTGTGGTGGCGGGCAGGTCGGTCGCGGTGAGCGTGGTGTTGAGGTTGGTGAGCAGGGTGTTGGCTGCGGCCACGGCCTGATGCGCGTCGCCGGTGGTGATTTCATCGTGCAGCGTGGTGGTGAGCGCGCTGATCTGGGTGACGATCTGGCCGAGATCAACATGGCTGAGCGAGGACATCACCTGCTCCAGCGCGTCCTGAATTTGGGTGAGCGTGCTGGGTATGGAGGGGATGATGGTGGAATCGGGTAACCAGGGGACGGTGGCGATGGGGTATTGCTGCGGGTTGACGAAGCTCAGCTCCAGATAGGCGAGGCCCGTGATGCCCTGGGGTTCGATCTGCACGCGCAGGCCGTGGGCGATGGCGTTGGCGATATTGTTGGCGCGGCCGAGCTTTTTGGGGTCGATGGTGAAGCGGACGACGACCTGGTGGTAGACTTTCGCATCCTGGTTGCCGCTGGCGGGCGGGTATTCGGCCACGACGAGGCCGATGTCGGTGATTTTGCCTATGGTGACGCCGCGGAATTTGACGGCAGTGCCGGTGTCGAGCCCCTGCACGGATTCCTGGAAATAGGTCTCATAGGGCGTGCCGGGGTTAAGGGCCGCGCCGCTGAGGAAAAAGATGAGCGCCAGCAAGGCGATGAAGCCCGCGATGATGAACACGCCGACTCTGAGACCGGTACTCTGGGCGTTCATGACGGCGTCTCCCGGTTGAAGAAGGCTTTTACCATGGGGATTGTGGAATTGGCTTGTAATTCCCGCGGCTGGCCGAGCGCGATGAGGCCCTGGGCCTTGGCGTCCAGCATGGCGCAGCGGCCGGCGATGGCGAGGATGGAGGGCAGCTCATGTGTGACCACGACGAAGGTGGCGCCCAGGGTGTCACGCAGGTCGAGGATCAGGCGGTCAATTTCGGCGGAGGTGATGGGGTCAAGCCCGGCGGAGGGTTCGTCGAGCAGGAGGATCGGAGGGTCAAGCGCCAAGGCGCGGGCGATGGCGGCGCGCTTGACCATGCCGCCGGAGATTTCGGCGGGGAGACGCGCGGCGGCGGCGCCCAGGCCGACCAGGGCCAGTTTGATGCGCGCAACCTCATTGCGGGCGGCGGCCGGGAGGTCTGTGAAGACGGCGAGCGGGAGGGCGACGTTTTCCAGCAGGGTCATGGAGCCGAACAGGGCGCCGGACTGGAACATGACGCCGATGGTTTTGCGGACGGCCTCCACCTCATCGGCGACGGAATGGCCGGCCACGGTGATCTGGCCGGAAGTGGGCGCGAGCAGGCCGATGATCTGCTTGAGCAGGGTGGATTTGCCGCAGCCGGAGCCGCCGAGGATGGCGAAGATTTCGCCGGGCTCAATGTTGAAGCTGACATTTTTGAAGATGGTGCGGGTGCCGAATTTTTGCGCCACGTTCTGGATGGAGATGAGGGGCGCCATCTATAGCCCCAGCCGGTAGAACACGACCGCGAAAAGACCGTCGAGCAGGACGGTGGCGACAATGCCGCCGACGACCGCGGAGGTGGCGGCCTCGCCCACGGCGCGGGGGCCGTTGCCCGCGGTGAGGCCGGCGCGGCAGCCGATGAGGGCGAGCGCGGCGGCGAAGACCATTCCTTTGAACAGGCCGAGCAGAAAATCCTGCGGGCCGGTCGCGGAGGTGATCTGCGCGGTGATGGCGGAGGCGGGAAAGCCGAAAAGCATGAGGACGGAGCCCATGCCGAGCAGGCCGGAGACATCCATGGCGACGATGAGGGCGGGCATGACCAGCATGGCGGCGGCGATGCGCGGGAGGACCAGCATGGTCGCGGGGTCTATGCCCATGGTGGTGAGGGCTGCGATTTCCTCGTTGACCTGCATGGTGCCGAGCTCGGCGGCGAAGGCTGAGCCGGTGCGCCCGGCCAGGATGACGGCAACCAGAAGGGGGCCAAGCTCACGGAACAACGAAATGGCGACAAGGTTGGCGACGTAGAGATCGGCGCCGAACCGCTGCATGGGAATGGCGGATTGGAAGGCCAGGATCATGCCGATGAGGAAGCCGAGCATGAGGACCAGCGGGAGCGCCTGCTGACCGGCGCGGTCGGCAATGCGGAAGAAATCAGCGCCGCGCAGGAAGCGGAGTTTTCGCGGCAGACCAGTGAGGGCGAGAGCGGTGACGCCGAAGAATTCGATACGGATTTTGGCCTGCTCAAACAGGCCGGGGGGGCGTTCGGGTGTGGGGGTTCCGGGAGAAACGCCGGGGGGCGGCTGGGCGGCGCGGAGCCGGGCGAGCAAGGCGGTGGCGTGTGGGGTGGCGCCGGTGAGGGTGAGCGGGCCGCCGTGGGCGGTTTCCATCGAGAGGACGAGGGCGGCGCCGGACGTATCAAGGATTGTGGCGCCTGAGAGGTCCAGCGTGAGGGGGGTGCCGCTGGCGGCCCTGGCGGCGCTGATGGCCTGCGGCCAGAGCCTGCCCAGGCCCGGCGCGGTGAGCGGGCCGCTGAGCGCGATGCGGTTATCCGCCCGGGCGAGGCTGGCGCTCATGGGTGGTGGAGGAGTTGCTGGGTGCCGTCGTAGATCATGCTCAGGGATACATATAGGACGATTGCGATGCCGACCCAGGCCAGCCAGGGGAAACGGGTAAGCAATTTGGCGACCAGCGTGGCGGCGAAACCCATGAGGCCGACGGAGACGGCGAGGCCGGCCGCCAGGACGTAGGGGTGGGCATGGGCGGCGCCGGCGACGGCGAGGACGTTGTCGAGCGACATGGAGATGTCGGCGATGATGATGCGCCAGATGGCGGCGCGCAGGCGGCCGGCGGGTTTGATGCTGTGGTTGGCCTCGGCGCCATGCAGTTCGCGGGCGGATTTCCAGACGACCCAGAGGAGCAGGATGCCGCCGGCCAGGGTGAGGCCGAGGATGTGCAGCATCTGCAGCGCAACCAGGGCGAAGACGATGCGGATGACGGTGGCGCCAGCGATGCCGTACCAGATGGCCTGACGGCGCTGCGCCTGGGGCAGGCCGTTGACGGCCAGGCCGATGACGACGGCGTTGTCCCCGGCCAGAACGAGGTCGATCAGCAGGACTTGCAGCAGGATGGCAAGCAGCGGGAGCAACGCGGAGAGGTCCATGATGGGGAAGTGACTTGCGCTTGTGCGGCTTGTCAATGCGGGGGCGGAAGGCTAGGCGGGGCCTTGAGATTTTACATGAGGAGTTAGCCATGATCCCCCGCTATAGCCGCCCGCAGGCCGCCGCCATCTGGACGCAGGAGAACAAGTACAAGATCTGGTTCGAGATAGAGGCGCTGGCCTGCGAGGGGATGGCCGAGGCCGGGTTGATCCCGCGCGAGGCGGCGGCAGTGATCCGGGCGAAAGGCGGTGCGAAGCTGGCGGTGATTGATGCCGCGGATGTGGAGCGCATTGACGAGATCGAGCGTGAGACGCGCCATGATGTGATCGCGTTTTTGACCTGGCTGGCGGAGAGCGTGGGGCCGGAGAGCCGGTTCGTGCATCAGGGGCTGACCTCAAGCGATGTGTTGGACACATGTTTGGCGGTGCAGCTGACGCAGGCGGCGGATTTGTTGCTGGCGGATATCGATGAGGTGCTGGCGGCGCTGAAGAAGCGGGCGCTGGAACATAAATATACGCTGACCATCGGCCGCAGCCATGGGATTCATGCCGAGCCGACCAGTTTTGGGCTGAAGCTGGCGGGGCATTATGCGGAGTTCGCGCGCAACCGGGAACGGCTGGTGGCGGCGCGGGCCGAGATTGCCACCTGCGCGATATCCGGCGCGGTGGGCACGTTCGCGCATGTGGACCCTCGGGTTGAGGCATATGTGGCCTCAAGGTTGGGGCTGGCGGTGGAGCCGGTTTCGACCCAGGTGATCCCGCGCGACCGGCATGCGGCGTTTTTCGCGGCGCTGGGGGTGATTGCGTGCGGGATCGAGCGGCTGGCGACCGAGGTGCGGCATTTGCAGCGCTCGGAAGTGCGCGAGGCGGAGGAGTTTTTCCACGCCGGGCAGAAGGGTTCGTCAGCGATGCCGCATAAGCGCAATCCTGTGCTCTCGGAGAATTTATGCGGCCTGGCGCGGCTGGTGCGCGCGGCGGTGGTGCCGGCGATGGAGAATGTGGCGCTGTGGCATGAGCGCGATATCAGCCATTCCTCGGTCGAGCGCGGGATTGGGCCGGATGCGACCGTGACGCTGGATTTCGCGCTCAGCCGGCTGGCGGGGATGATGGATAAGCTCACGATCTACCCCGAGCGGATGCGCGAGAACATGGACAGCCTGGGCGGGGTTGTGCATTCGGGCGAGGTGTTGCTGGCGCTGACCAAGGCGGGGATTTTGCGCGAGGATGCGTATAAGATCGTGCAGCGCAACGCGATGGCGACCTGGACGAAGCTGGGGCAGCCGGAAGCGCGCGATTTCCGCGCCAATTTGCTGGCCGATGAAGAGGTCGCGGGGCGGGTGAGCGAAGCGCAGATTGATGCGGCGATGGCCTCCGAGATGCATCTGGGGCAGGTGGATGTGATCTTCAAGCGCGTGTTTGGGTAGGGTTTGCGCGCGTGTGTTCCATCATTCTGCGGATTGACGCGCAAGGCGTGTTCATTGGCGCCAACCGCGATGAGATGGTGGAACGCGCCTGGGAGCCGCCGGGGGAGTTCTGGCCGGGGGTGATCGCCGGGCGGGATAGACTCGCGGGCGGCACCTGGCTGGGGATGAACCGGCATGGCGTGGTGGCGGCGGTGCTGAACCGGACCGGCACGCTGGGACCGGCGGCGGGCAAACGCAGCCGGGGGGAATTGCCGGTGATGGCGCTGGGGGAAGCTTCGGCGAGCGCGGCGGCGCAGGTTTTGGCCGGGCTGGATGCAGGAGCGTACCGGCCGTTTAATCTGGTGGTGGCGGATGCGGCGGGCGCGTTTTTATTACGCGGGCTGGGCGAGGGAAAGCCGGATGTGGCGCGGCTGGGCGAAGGGGTGACGATGATTACCTCCGGTGAGCCGAATGATGTGGCGCATCCGCGAATTGCCAGGCATTTGCCAAGGTTTTCGGCGGCGGCGTTTGAGGATTGGGCGGCGCTACTGGCGGACGCCGCCGGGGATTGGGAGACGACGCTGAATATTCCCGAGAAGGATGGGTTCGGCACGGTGTGTTCGTCATTGATCGCCCTGCCCTGCCCTCCCGGAAAGCCAGAATGGTGGTTTGCGGCGGGACGGCCGGATGCGGTGGGGTTTGTTGCCGTCGCCGTGTAAATTCGTTGGACGGCCTGGTGGAATGCGCTAAGCTGTTCCGCTAGCCGGAACGGTAAGAAATGAGGGGAGCGAAATCATGATAAAAATCCTGTTGCTTTTGGTGTTTGTGATGGTTTTGGCCGTGCCGTTTTATAACCGGCTCACGCCCGCTCTGTTCGGGTTTCCGTTTTTCTACTGGTTTCAGATCGCGCTGGTGCCGGTGGCCTCGCTGCTGATTTATATCGTCTACCGGGTTGAGCACGGGGGAGAAAAATAATGGCCTATCCCGCAGCAACCCTTGTGTTTCTGGCGCTGATCGCCGTGGTGATCGTGCTGGGTTTCACCGCCGCGCGGTGGAATGCCGGGAATTTGGAACATATCGAGGAATGGGGGTTGGGCGGGCGGCGCTTTGGCACCTGGGTTTCGTGGTTTTTGATCGGCGGTGATGCCTATACGGCCTACACGTTCATTGCGATTCCGGCACTGATGTTCGGCGCCGGGGCGGTCGGGTTTTTCGCCTTGCCTTATACCGTGCTGATCTATCCGATTTTGTATCTGGTGTTTCCCAAACTTTGGAAAGTTGCGCATAAATACGGGTATATTACTGGGCCGGAGTTTGTGCGCGGGCGCTATGGCAACAAGCATCTGGCGCTCGCGATCGGGCTGACGGGGATTTTCGCCACCATGCCCTATATCGCGCTGCAGTTGATCGGCATGCAGACGGTGATCGGCGCGTTGGGAATTCCCGGGCATGTGCCGTTGATTCTGGCGTTCACGGTGCTGGCGGCGTTCACCTATACCTCCGGGCTGCGCGCGCCGGCGATGATCGCGATTGTGAAGGATCTGCTGATTTATCTGACCGTGATTGTCGCGGTGATTGTGATACCGGCGGAACTTGGAGGATTTGGCGCGGTCTTTGCCAAGATTGCGCCCGCCAAGCTGCTGCTGGCGGCACCCCCCGCGGGCAGCACCGGGGCCTATAGCGGCTATGCGACGCTGGCGCTTGGCTCGGCGATGGCGCTGTTTTTGTATCCGCATACCACGACCGGGATTTTGAGCTCATCGGGGCCGCAGGTGATAAGGCGCAATGCGGTGCTGCTGCCCGCCTATTCCATCATGCTCGGGTTGCTGGCGCTGGTGGGGTATATGGCGGTGGCTTCCGGGGTGAAGGACATGCCGCAATTTGCCGCCGGGTTTAAGCAATATGGCACCAGCTTCGCGGTGCCGGCGCTGGTGCTTGAGGCGTTCCCCGGCTGGTTCGCGGGGGTGGCGTTTGGCGCGATCGCGATCGGCGCGCTGGTGCCGGCCGCGATCATGGCCATCGCCTCGGCGAATATTTTCACCCGCGATATTTATTCGCAGTTCATGCCGGGAAGTGTCGCGAGCGGGGAGGCGAAGGTGGCGAAACTCTTCTCGCTGGTGATGGTGGCAGGGGCGCTGGTGTTTATTCTGGTGATCCCCACCACCTACGCGGTGCAGCTCCAGCTATTGGGGGGCATGTGGATTATCCAGACGTTTCCGGCGATCGTGTTCTCGGTGTTCACGCGGTTTTTTAACGGCTGGGCGTTGTTGGCGGGGTGGGCCGTGGGGATCATCAGCGCCACATGGCTGGTGGCGCTGAACCATTTCGCGGGGTCGATCTGGGCGTTTCATGTGCTGGGCTTCACGCTGCCGAGCTATATCGCGCTGGCGACGGTGCTGCTGAATGCGGTGGTGGCTGCGGTGTTGAGCCTGCCGATGAATGCGTTCTGCTCGGATCGCGCGGGCGACGAGACCCGCGCCGAGGATTATGTTTAGCCCGATCGCTTTAAGTGCGATCAGGCTAAGCATTTTTCTGAGGGCGATTCACGCTTTCGGCTCGCTCGGTTGAGCGAACCTCAAACGATCGCACTCTAGAAAATTTTATTGATAATATCGTCACCGATGCCGAAACCGGCGCCGGTGACGATGGCGCGGCCGAAGCCGGAGTTGAGCAGGCCGCCGAGCAGGCCGCCCATGTTGTTTTGCATGTTGTTCTGCTGCGGGTAGTAGCCGTTGTTCGGCGGCGGGTAGGCAGCGGGCTGGTTGCCCCAGGGCGAGGATTGCGGCGGGAGTTGCTGGACCTGCGGCTGCTGGGCCTGGGTCTGCTGGGCTTGCGTCTGCTGGGCCTCGACAAAATTATGCAGCGATTGGAGCAGGTTGGAGACCTGATTCTGCTCCGCCTGGATGGCCAGGGCGATGCTTTTAAGGTCGAGGAACCATTCCCGCGCGTTGGGGTCACCCGCCTGAACGGCGGCTTGCAGCTTGACCGCCAGCTCCTTCAGCTCCGCCACGGTCTGCTGGGCCTGAGACTGTAGCTGGTTGTAGTTGCTGTCGATGGTCTGGATGTCCATAGCCACGGCCCTCTTCTGAAACGCCTATAGACCGAATAAATCGCCGGAATCAGGGATTTTGCAACCCCTGGTATGGGGTTTTAGGCAAACTTATACGGAATCGCGAGACTGGCGATAGGCGGCGCAGGCGTCGCCGAAGGCGTTGAAGAGGCGTTTGCGGTCGGGGAAATGGGTGACTTCCCATTCCGGGTGCCATTGCACGGCGATGGCGAAATTTTTCGCGCCCTCGACGCGCACGGCCTCGATGGTGCCGTCCGGTGCCGTGCCCTCGACCACCAGGCCGGCGGCCAGCTGGTCAATCGCCTGGCCGTGGAGGGAGTTCACCTGGATTGTTTCCGCGCCGGAGATGCGGGCGAGTTCACCTGAGAGCGTGACCTCGTGCTTGACAGCGAAGCGGTGTTCGCCCTCGCCGGAGCGGTGGTCCATGCGGCCGGGCTGGAGGTGAACCTCCTGGAACAAGGTGCCGCCGAGGGCGACGTTGAGCTCCTGCATGCCGCGGCAGATGCATAAAACGGGGATGCCACGGTCCAGCGCCGCGAGGATGAGCGGGATGGTGGTGGCGTCGCGCTCGGGGTCATGGGCGTCGGGGGTGGCGTCAAAATCGGCGCCGTAGCGCAGCGGGGCGACGTTGGAGGGGCTGCCGTTGAACATGATGCCGTCAAGGCGGTCGAGCAGGCCGCGCATCTGCTCGCCCTCGGGGGGGATGAGGATGGGAATGGCGTTGGAAGCGGCGATCAGCGAGGCGCCGTAGCGCGCCGGGGTGGCGTGCTGGACGTAGCCGGCGATGAATTTGGTGCAGGCGGGAATGCCGATGATGCTCTGGGTCATGCTCTTTTTAACTCTCCGTTGGAGAAAAACTTAAACTGGGGCGCAGGGCGGCGGCAAGCACCACGGCGGCGGCGCATAGCAGCATCGCGGCGGCCATGGGTCTGGCCGTGCCGTCGGCCAGCACGCCCATGAGCAGGCCGGTGATGGCGCCACCGATGAATTGCATGGTGCCGAGCAGGGCCGAGGCGCTGCCGGCATGCGCCTGGTGGCGCGAGAGGGCGCCGACCAGGGAACAGGGCAGCAAAAGGCCGAAGCCGAGTTCGGAGAAAGCGAGCATGCCCGCGAGCGGGTAAGGGCCGTGCGGGTTCCAGGCCATGACCACCAGGCCGAGGCAGGCGATGAGCAGGACGGCGCCTGCCAGGGTGATGACCCGCGCAACGCCAAAACGTGTCACCAGCGCGGGGTTAAGCTGGTTGAAGCCGATGTAGGCGATGGAGTTGACGCCAAACAGTGCCGCGTAGCCGGTGGTGTTCCATCCGTATTCGTTGATGAAGACCTGGGGCGTGGCGGCGAGATAGGCGAACAGGGCCGCCGAGGTGAAGGCGCCTACGCAGGCATGGGTGAGAAAGGCGCGTTCGCGGAAGATCGCGCCGTAGCGAAGCAGCACGGGGATGAAGCCAAGGCGGGTGCGGCGCGAGAGGGGCAAGGTGTCGGGCAGGAAGAACCAGATGGCGGCGACCGCCGCCACGCCGTAGAGCGTGCAGATGGCGAAAATAATCCGCCAGCTCGCGAACATGACACAAAGCGAGCCCAGCATGGGCGCGGCGACGGGGGCGGCGCCCATGACCAGCATGAGTTTGGAAAACAATCTGGCGGCGGCTGGGCCATCGGCCAGATCGCGCACCATGGCGCGAGGGATGACAACACCCGCCGAGGCGCCGAGCGCCGTGAGAAAACGAAAGACGATGAAGCTCTCGACATTCCAGCTCAGCCAGCAGCCGGTGCTGGCGATGGTGTAGATGATGAGGCCCGCCAGCAGCGGCGTGCGCCGGCCCATGCGGTCAGCCAGGGCGCCCTGGGTCATCTGGCCGATGGCAAGGCCGATGAAATAGGCGGCCAGCGAATATTGCGGCGCCGCCGCGCTGTGAAGGTCGCGCGCGATGGCGGGGAAGGCCGGGAGGTACATGTCGGTCGAGACGGGGCCGACGGCGATGAGGAAGCCCAGCAGAATCGGAAGATTTTTATTGATTAGCCGGGCCATGCGCTGAACTTAAAGGGGCAATGGGAGCGCCGGAACCCCTGAAAAATGCAACCGAGACCTGAATTGGAGCTTCCCGGTTTAAATTTCCGGGGGTTTGTTGTAGGCCATGGGCCATGGCACGCACATCTGAACTGAGCAGAAAGACTTCTGAAACCGATATTGTGGTCCGGCTGGACCTTGATGGCACCGGCAGGACCGAGATCGCGACCGGGGTTGGGTTTTTTGACCACATGCTGAACGCCTTTGGCCGGCATGGGCTGTTTGACCTGAACATCCGCGCGGTGGGGGATCTGCATATCGACGCGCACCACACGGTTGAGGATGTGGGCATCGTGCTCGGGCAGACGCTGGGCTCGGCGCTGGATGTGAAGCGCGGGATCAGCCGGTTTGGCCAGGCCAGCGTGCCGATGGATGAGGCGCTGGTGGAGGCGGTGGTGGATTTGTCCGGGCGGCCGTTTGTCGCCTGGGGGGTCAGCTTCGAGCGGCCGATGCTGGGCGGCATGGATACGCAGCTGATCGAGGAGTTTTTCCGCGCGCTGGCGGGGAACGGGCTGTTCAACCTGCATGTGCGCCAGCTCGCCGGGACCAATGCGCATCACGTCGCGGAGGCCACGTTCAAGGCGGTGGCGCGGGCGTTGAAGATGGCGGTGGCGATTGAGCCGCGCGCGGCGGGGGAGATACCCTCGACCAAGGGCGTGATCTAAGGACCATGCTTGTAACGGTCATTGACTACAACAGCGGAAATCTGGCGTCCGCGGCGCGGGGGCTTGTGCTGGCGGCGGCGCAGCGCGGCATAAAGGCGGATGTGCGTATTACCGCCGACCCGGATGTGGTGGCGCGGGCGGATCGGATTGTGCTGCCGGGCCAGGGGGCGTTCGCCGATTGCGCCGCCGGGCTGGCGGGGGTGGACGGGCTGGAAGAGGCCATGTTTGCGCGCGTGGACGCGGGGGCGCCGTTTCTGGGCATTTGCGTTGGCATGCAGCTGATGGCCGAGCGCGGGCTGGAGCATGAGGTGACGCCGGGTTTCGGCTGGGTGCGCGGCGAGATCCGGGCGCTGCCCGCGCCAGGGCTGCGCCTGCCGCATATGGGCTGGAACGAGCTGGCGTTCGAGCCGGGGTCGCATAAATTGCTGGAGGGCCTGCAGCCGGGCGACCATGCTTATTTCGTGCATTCCTACGCGCTGGCCGGGGCCGACCCGGCGCAATTGCTGGCCACGACCGATTACGGCGGGCCGGTGGTGGCGATGGTGGCGCATGGCAACCGGGCGGGCACGCAGTTTCATGCCGAGAAGAGTCAGCAGGTGGGTTTGCGGATTTTGGGCAACTTCCTGGAATGGTCGCCTTAAAGTGGCATCTTCACGGTAGATGACTTGATTACGCGGGCCGCACGCGCGATTAGGCAGCGGTGAAACAAGATATGCCCCCACCGGCCACGCTGTTGGCCGAACGACTGGAACGCTTCGAGCATGAGGCGGATGTGCATGCGCTGGCAGAGGCCACGATCGCGGCGATTCTCAATGGCGGCGGGTTCGGCTGGGTGAAGCCGCCGAAGGCCAGCGTGGTCGAGCAATATTTTAAAGGCGTGGCGCTGGTGCCGGAACGCGAGTTGATCGTGGGGCGGATGGACGGCGTGATTTATGGCGCGATCCAACTCGTGCGGCCCTCGCGCAATAACGAGGCGCAGGCGTTTGCGGCCACGCTGATGCATCATTTCGTGGCGCCCTATGCGCGCGGGCACGGGCTGGCGCGGCTGATGCTGCTTTGTGCCGAGGATCAGGCGCTCAAACTGGGGTATCAGGTGTTGAACCTGGATGTGCGCGAGACGCAGACCGGGGCGATTTCGCTCTATGAGGCTTGCGGGTTTACGCGCTGGGGGACGCATCCGGCCTATGCGCGGGTGAAGGGGGCCACTGTGGCGGGGCATTTTTATTACAAGAAGCTGAGCAAATGACCTTAACGCTGTATCCGGCAATCGACCTGAAGGATGGTGCCTGCGTGCGGCTGCTGCGCGGCGAGATGGACCAGGCGACGGTTTATGGGGAAGATCCTGGCAAACAGGCGCAGGCCTGGGAGGCGGCGGGGTTTGGCTGGATTCATGTGGTGGATTTGAACGGCGCGTTTGCCGGGCGGCCGGTGAATGGCGAGGCGGTAAGGGCGATTTTGGCTGCCGTGAGCGTGCCTGTGCAGTTGGGCGGCGGGATAAGGGACTTGGCGGGGATTGAGAGCTGGCTGGCGGCCGGGGTGAACCGGGTGATTCTGGGCAGCGCGGCTGCGAAAAACCCGGCGCTGGTGTTTGAGGCGTGCCAAAAATTTCCAGGGCGGATTGTGGTGGGCATCGATGCCAAGGCGGGCATGGTGGCGACCGAGGGATGGGCTGAGACATCGAACCTGCGGGCGGCGGATTTGGCGGTGCGGCTGCAGGATGCGGGGATTGCCGGGATAATCTACACCGATATCGCGCGTGACGGGATGAAGACCGGGTTGAACCTGGAGGAGACGGCGGCGCTGGCCGATGCGGTGAATGTGCCGGTGATCGCCTCGGGCGGAGTCGCCGGAGTCGCCGATATTGTGGCGCTGAAGGCGGCGGCGCGGCAAAGCCCCAATCTAAACGGCGCGATTCTCGGGCGCGCGCTTTATGACGGTAGCCTGAAGCCCGCCGAGGCGCTGGCGGCATGCTGAAGTTGCGGGTGATCCCCTGCCTGGATGTGAAGGACGGGCGCGTGGTGAAGGGCGTTAACTTCGTCTCGCTGCGCGATGCCGGAGACCCGGTGGAGCAGGCGGTGGTGTATGACGCCGCCGGGGCGGATGAGCTGACGTTTCTGGATATTACCGCAAGCTCGGACAACCGCGATACGATCCTCGATGTGGTCTCGCGCACAGCGGAGAAGGTGTTTCTGCCGCTGACCGTGGGTGGGGGAATACGCAGCACCGGTGATATGCGCCGGCTGCTGCTGGCGGGGGCGGATAAATGCAGCATCAACTCGGCCGCGATCAGCCGGCCGGAGCTGGTGGCCGAGGCGGCGCGGAAATTTGGCAGCCAGTGCGTGGTGGTGGCGATTGATGCGCGTCAGTCCGCCCCGGACAAATGGGAGGTGTTCTCGCACGGCGGGCGGACCAATACCGGGCTGGATGTGATTGAGTGGGCGAAGCAGATGGAAAGCCTGGGGGCGGGAGAAATTTTGCTGACCTCGATGGACCGCGACGGCACCGGCAAGGGGTTTGACCTGGAGTTGCTGCGGCGCATCTGCGCGGCGGTGCGCCTGCCGGTGATCGCCTCGGGCGGGGTGGGGACGCTGCAGCACTTCGTGGAGGGCGCGCAGGCCGGGGCGACCGGGCTGCTGGCCGCCAGCGTGTTCCATTTTGGCCAGTTCACCATCACCCAGGTTAAGGAGGCTTTGGCGGCTGCAGGCTTGCCGGTGCGCCTGCCGCGCGCGATACTCCAAAGCTAGAAGGAGTCGCAAGAACCGCCGATGGCCAAGAAAATCGCCAAATCCACCGCTGCCGTGCCGAAGAAGAAGCAGGTTTCGCGCGCCAGCACCGTGACCATGCCGCCGCCGCTGGATGCACCGGATGCGCGCGTGCTGGACCGGCTGTGGGCAACGGTGCTCTCGCGCAAGGATGCCAGCCCCTCAGAGAGCCATTCAGCCCGGCTGTTGGCGCGCGGGACCGCGAAGATCGCGCAGAAGTTTGGCGAAGAGGCGGTGGAATGCGTGATCGAGGCGGTGGCCGGGCACAAGCCTTCGCTGATCGCCGAAAGTGCTGATGTGCTCTACCATCTGCTCGTGCTATGGGTAGATGCAGGCTTGCGGCCTGAACACATATGGGCGGAGCTGAGCCGCCGCGAGGGGTTGAGCGGAATCGCGGAAAAGGCAGCGCGCAAGCCTTTGGCGATGGAGGGGTTGCCGACAAAAAAAATTCCATAAAGAATTTTTTTGAAATAGCCGGGTCAGACTGCTTTCCTGAGACCAAAATTACATTATGGAGGTGTCATGAGCTATGATACCATGAATGTTTTCGCCCGGATTTTGCGCGGTGAAATACCGTGCGAAAAACTCTACGAAGATGAGTTTGCGCTGGCGTTTCCCGATATTCGGCCGGCCGCGCCCTGCCATGTGCTGGTGATCCCCAAGGGGGCGTATATTTCCATCGCCGATTTTGGCGCCAAGGCCAGCCCGGAAGAGATTACCGGGTTTTTTCGCGCCGTGGCGCTGGTGGCCAAGCGCTTAGGTGTTGAGGAGAGCGGCTACCGGCTGCTCGCCAATGCCGGGCCGGATAGCCATCAGGAAGTGCCGCATTTCCATGTGCATATCCTCGGGGGGCGCAGACTCGGACCATTGCTTACTCCCGCATGAAGCCGCCCTCCCCCCAACCGGAAGGCTCCGCGCTGGAAGTGCTGCGGGCGTTTTTTGTGCTGGGGCTGACATCGTTTGGCGGACCGGTGGCGCATTTTGGGTATTTTCGCCGGGAGTTTGTGGAAAAACGCGCCTGGCTGAGCGAGCATGATTACTCCGGGCTGCTTGCGCTATGCCAGTTTCTGCCGGGACCGGCATCCAGCCAGACCGGCTTTTGCATAGGGCTGAAACGCGCCGGGTGGCGGGGCGGGCTGGCGGCCTGGGTGGGGTTCACCCTGCCCTCGGCTTTGCTGATGCTGGCCCTGGCGCATTGGATGGACATGTTCCAGGGCATGCCGATGGCGCGCGGGGCGCTGCATGGGTTGCAGCTGGCGGCAGTGGCCGTGGTGGCGCAGGCGGTGTGCGTGATGGCGCGCAGCCTTTGTCCTGATACGCCGCGCCGGGCGCTCGCACTGCTGGCGGCGGCGATTTTGGGGCTGCAGCCTGATACGGCCGGACAGATATTGGTGTTGGTGATCGGCGCGGTGATTGGCCGCCTGGCGCTGGAGCAGGACAGGCCCGCAGCACCTTTCAGGCCGGCTGCGGGGATATCCCTGCGGACGCATCGCGCGGCGCTGCTGTGCATGCTGGCGTTTCTGGTGTTGCTTATACTGGCCTTTCTGGCGCCTGAGAGCGGCGTGCTGGCGCTGTTCGGGGCGTTTTACCGCGCGGGGGCGCTGGTATTCGGCGGCGGGCATGTGGTGCTGCCGCTGCTGCGCGACGCGGTGGTGGTGCCGGGCTGGATTTCGCCGCGGTGGTTTTTGGCCGGTTATGGCGCGGCGCAGGCCGTGCCGGGGCCATTGTTCACCGTGGCGGCGTTTTTGGGCGCGCTGGCCAGCGGCGGCCCCGGTGGCCTATTGGGGGCCACGGTTGCCACCATGGCGATTTTTCTGCCGGGCCTGCTGATAGTGGCGGCCACCCTCCCCTACTGGGAGGTTTTGCGCGGCCGGCGCGGCCTGGCGTCGGCGATGATGGGCGTGAATGCCGCCGTGGTCGGGTTGCTGGGAGCGGCGTTGATTAATCTGTTGACCCTGAGCACGATGCGGAGCGTCTGGGATTTGCCTATTACCGCCGCTGCGCTGCTGCTGCTCACGGTGGGGCGCGCAAGGCCGCTGCTGGTGGTGGTGTTCTGCGCCGCCGCCGGGATGGTGCTTTAGCCTGATCGCTTTAAGTGCGATCAGGCTAAAGCCGTTTTTCTGAGGGCGATTCACGCTTTCGGCTCGCTCGGTTGAGCGAACCTCAAACGATCGCGCTTTAGCCTGATCGCTTTAAGTGCGATCAGGCTAAAGCCGTTTTTCTGAGGGCGATTCACGCTTTCGGCTCGCTCGGTTGAGCGAACCTCAAACGATCGCGCTCCAGGTGATGTGGACTGGTGGGACTCCGGCGCGGCTTATTTTGGCCGGGTGATATCCAGACGGGCTTGAGGCTGAATTTCAGCGTAGGCGGAGGCCCCGCCGGCGCGCAATATGATGCCCGCGCCGAACGTGTCGAACACACCGTCTTTGAGCAAGACAGGAGCGATATGGATGCCCACGACCTCCCCCAGGACAAGCCAGCTTGGCACAAGGGCGCCTGCGGCGGATTTGAGCTGGATGATGTCGGCCAGCTTGCACTCAAAATTCACCGGGCTTTCAGCCACGCGCGGCGGGGCGACCAAACGCGAAGGGGCTTTGGTGAGGCCCGCCAGGGTGAATTCATCCGTGCCGTAAGGAACTGGGGCGCTGGTCTCATTCATCGCCGCCGCCAGCGTGCGGGTGGTGAGGTTCCACACGAACTCTCCGGTCTCGCGCACATTGCGCAGTGAATCCTTGGCGCCGATGCTGGAGAAGCCGATGATCGGCGGGTGATAGTTGAAGGCGTTGAAAAAACTGTAGGGCGCCAGATTGACCGAGCCGTCAGCACCCTGGGTGGAAACCCAGCCGATCGGCCGGGGGCCGACGATTGCGTTGAACGGGTCATGCGCGAGGCCGTGGCCTGATGCGGGTTCGTAGAAATATTTTGTGCCGTCCATATGTGGCAGCATATGCCTCCGAGACGCCCTAGATCAACTCACGCGGCTTTTAATCAGGCGTTCCATGTCCAGCGACTGGGGCGGGTTGTGGAATTCATGCAGGTCGCCGTTCATGGCCAGATCGAATCTGACGACACGGTTGCGGCCTTCGGTTTTGGCTTTATCCAATGCCTGACCGGCGCGGCGCACCAGCTCCTGCGGGTTGTTGGCATCGGCGAGGCTGGAGAAGGCGGCGGCGCCGCAGCTGATGGTGAGGAAGCCGGTGCCGCTGCCTGTATGGGCGATTTGCAGCGCCTGCACGGTTTCCAAAATGACGCTGGCGACGCGCGCGGCGCCTTTGTCGTCCGCCAGGGGTAACAGAACGGCGATTTGCCCGCCCCGGTGGCGGGCTACCACATCCCCCGTGCGGCGGGGCACGGATTTGATCGCCTGGGCGACACGGCGCAGGCAGGCATCGCCGGCGATGCTGCCATAAATTTTATTGTAGTCGCGGAAATTGTCGATATCGATGAGCGCCAGCCCCAACGGGAGACTGCTGCGCACCGCGCGTTTGAATTCATGGACCAGGCTGAGATCGAACTGGCGGCGGTTGGAGAGCCCGGTGAGATCGTCCTCAAGGGTCAGTTCCCGCAGGGCGGCGTTGGCCTGCAGGACAGCGGTGTTGGCCTCGCGCAGGCTGGCTTCGGCCTGGTGCTGGAGGGTGACATCCACCAGCACGCCAGCGGCCGTGGCGCGGCCAATGGCGCGGCCGCGCATGATGACGTGGCGCTGCTCGCCATCAGGGCGGCACAGGCGCAGCTTAAGTTCAAACTCGCCGCCTTCGGCCATGGTGGCGGCAAGAGTATTCGACAGCGATTGGCGGTCTTCGGAGGGAAACAGCTCCAGCACGGTATCCATCGCCGGGAGGAAACCAGCCTGGGTGACACCGTGCAGGCGGTACATGGCGGCTGACCACTCGAACACCCTGCCCGCCAGATCCACCCGCCAATGGCCGAATTGTGCCGCCGATTCGGCTAGCTCCAGCATGGCACGGGCGCTCTCGGCCACGGAATTGGCATGCTCGATCCGCCGCCGCAGACACCGCCCCATGGCGCGGGCCAACTGCGATTTCATGCCAGCCAGCAAAGGCCACAGGCTAAGGCCGATGACCAGTTGCCCGGCGGCGGCGGCCAGGGGCAGGGCCGAGGCAGCGCCTTGCCATTTGTGCGCGAGCCCGAGCAGCAGCAGGGTTTGCAGCCCGGCTTCGGCGGCGAGCACACAAGCGACGATCCAGCGGCGGTTACCCAAAATATTGGCATCGCGCGCCCGGAAGACTTGCAGCAGAGCAAGAGTCACCGAAGCATAGGCCAGGGCGCTCATCAACGCGGAGAGTTCAGCTTGCCCGATCGTCATTGGCTTCAACCTCCTGGGCAGGCTCGCGCCTGCGCCGCCAAATTAAATTATCAAGGCCAAATCATCAGGCCGGAAACCCATCCGGTGATCCCAATGTCCGGGCGTGGCTCAACCTAGGGGGCAAGGGTTTAATATTCGGCTAACCGGCGCGGATTCAGCCGCGCGCGGCGAGGACACTGAGCAGTTCCACCTCACGGTAGCCGCTGGCACGGTTGCCGCCAGCTTCCTTGGCGTCAGCCAGGGCGCGGGCGGCGCGGCGGGTGAGTTCCAGCGGGTTATAAAGATCGTCCATGCCGACAAACGCGGCGGCGCCGCAGGAGGCGGTGAGCCCCCCCGTTTCATGCCCGGCGTTGGGCAGGGCGAGGGCGCGCACGGCCTCAAGGATTTGGGTGGCCACGCGCTGGGCTCCGGCGGAGTCAGCCAAAGGCAGCAGCACAGCGATTTCAGTGTCGCCGTAACGGGCCACGACATCGCCGGTACGGCGGGGGACCGCCTGCACCGCCTGGGCCACCGCGCGCAGGCAGGCATCGGCGTCCAACGCCCCGTAATAGGCGGCGAATGCGCGGAAATGGTCGATTTCCAGCAGCACCATGCCCAGCGGCTTGCGGCTGCGCACGGCACGTTTGAACTCGTAACCAAGGCTGAGGTCGAACTGGCGGCGGTCAGCCAGGCCGGTGAGTTCATCCTCCAGCGGCAGGCCGCGCGCGGCGGAAAGCGCGGAGATTGCCTCAGCCCGTTTGGGCTCGGTGACATCCACCATCACGCCGTTCAGCTCCCCCACCTGCCCGCTGGCATCCAGCGCCGCCGCGCCGCGCAGAATGACATGGCGTATCTCGCCGTCAGGACGGCGCAGGCGCGCCGCGACCTCGAAATTGTTCTGGTTGACGGCAGCCTCCTGCAGCAACACCCCGATCCGCTTGCCGTCCACCGGGTGGAAGGCCGCCAGCGCGCTCTCGAGGCGCGGCTTGTAGTGCTCGCGCCACAGGCCGTGAATGCGATACATCTCATCCGACCAGCTCAACTGGTAGTCCGGCACGCTAAGCTGCCAATGCCCGACATGCCCGCTCTGCTCGGCCAATGCCAGCCAGTTGCGCGCCGCCGCCGCCGCCGCCTCGGCGCGTTGCGCGCGCGCCAGCAGCCGGCTGTTGAGGATACGCAACTGGCCACGCCTGATGCGCGCCACCACCGGCCAGAAATTGAGCGGCAAGGCCACCAGGCAGGCCGCCGCCAGCATCTGCAGAGCCGGCAGGGCAACGGGAAAATTGAAATGCGCGGCAAGCCCCAGCAGCATCTGCACCAGCGCCCCGGTGCTGAGTACCGCAAGCAGCACCCCCCGCCGCTGCCCGAGCACGGAGGTTTCGCTGGCCGTGAACATGTCGTTAACGGCCATGGCCATCGCAATATACGCAATCGCGCCAAATGTGTTTGCGAGCATTTTGTTCCACCTTGGAAATAAATCTGCCGGATTTGTTAAGATCCGGTGTCTTTCATATGCTAGCAGTCACAGAGTTAATCGGTGGCTAACGGCTCGGCGGAAATAATCACCTGGGCGAAGGCGTAGGGATATTCATCAGTCAGCGACAAGGCGATGTGCGGCGCGTGCCCCGGCGGCACCATGGCGTGCAAGCGCGCCAGCGCCGCGCCGTGCAGCTGCATCGCCGGCTGGCCGTTGGGCAAATTCACCACGCGCAGGTCGGAGAGGAAGATACCATCGCGGAAGCCCGTGCCCAGAGCTTTCGCACAGGCCTCCTTCGCCGCGAAACGCTTGGCGTAGCTGGCTGCGCGCGTAACCGGCCGCAGATCGGCGCGCGCACGCTCGCCCTCGGAAAATGTGCGGTGGGTGAAACGCTCGCCAAACCGGGCCAGGCTCGCCTCAATGCGGCGGATGTCGCACAGGTCGGAACCAAGGCCGAGGATCATGACTTGGCGCGTTCGACCTGGGCGATGCCGGCGGCGCCGCGCAGGCCCGCGATGACCTGGCCGAGGTGGCGGGAGTCGCGGACTTCGACATCGACGAGGGCTTCGAAAAAATCCTGCTGGCGATGCGTGATCTTCAGATTGGCGATGGAGCCGTCCTGTTTCGCGACGGCGTTGGTCAGTGCTGCGAGCGCGCCGGGGCCGTTGTTGGCGATAACGCTGATGCGGCCGGTGAAACGGGGGGATTTGGAATCGGCGCGGCCGAGGTGGGTGGTGTCCCAGTCAACGTCGATGAAGCGTTCCGGCGTGGCGGCGAAGGTCTCCAGGGTCGCGCAATCCTTGGCGTGGACGGTGACACCTTTGCCGTTGGCGACGATGCCGACAATTTTGTCGCCGGGCAGCGGGTGGCAACAGCCGGCGTAGTGGACATCCATCCCCGCGACGAGGCCGGTGACAGCCATGCCGGTTTCGGCCTTGTGGCCCGCGCCGCGGGGCGAGCGGGCGGTGAGCGACTGGCCCATGAAGGCCGGGAGCATGCGCGGGGCGCGGACTTCCTTCAGCTCCGGGTAGGCGGCGTAGACGACATCCTTGGGGCCCAGCGCACCGGTGGCGACCGCGACGAAAAGATCGTCGAGCGAGGCCTGCTTGAGCGTTTTTGCCGTGGCTTCCAGTACTTTTTCAGAGCCGTCGACACCTTCCTGGCGGAAGGCCTTGGCCAGGGTGGATTTGCCGGCATCGCGGTGCTGCTCGCGCACCTGCTGCGTGAGGAAACGGCGGATGCGCGCACGCGCCTTGCCGGTGACGACGAAACGCTCCCACGCCGGGGATGGCGTGCCGCCGCGCGCGGTTAGAATTTCGACCTGATCGCCGTTCTGCAATTCGTAACGAAGCGGCATCAACCGGCCGTTGATGCGCGCGCCGACGCACGCGTCGCCGATCTGGCTGTGGACGGCGTAGGCGAAATCCACCGAGGTGGCACCGCGCGGCAGCTGGATGAGCTGCCCCTTGGGGGTGAAGCAGAACACCTGGTCCTGGTAGAGCTCGAGCTTGGTGTTTTCCAGAAAATCATCCGGCGCCGCGGAGTTTTCCAGAATTTCCAGAAGATCCTGCACCCAGCGGAATTGTTTGATATCCGACTGGGAGGCGTCGGATTGTTTGTAGAGCCAGTGGGCGGCAACGCCGTTTTCCGCGACCATCTGCATCTCGGCGGTGCGGATCTGGATTTCGATTTTCTGGTTGCGCGGATGACGCAGGGTGACGCCGGTGTGCAGCGACTGGTAGCCGTTGGCCTTGGGGGTTGAGATGTAGTCCTTGAAGCGCCCGGCGATGACGGGATAGGCGGCGTGGATGCCGCCCAGCGCGACGTAGCAGGCCTCGCGCGTCGGCACGATGATGCGGAAGGCCATGATGTCCGACAACTGCTCGAACGCCACGTTGCGGCGCTGCATTTTTTCCCAGATGGAATAAGGCGATTTCTCGCGCCCGGAAATTTCGACAACATCTACCCCCGCCTCGCGGCAGACGCGCAGCAGCTCCTGGCGGACTTCCTCGATGACATCGGCACCCTGGCCGCGCAGAAAGTTGAGGCGGGCCTGAATGGTATCGTATGCCTCGGGGTCGATTTCGGCAAAAGAACGGGTTTGCAGCTCGGTCTTCAGCGATTCCATGCCGATGCGCTCGGCCAGCGGCGCATAGATTTCCATGGTCTCGCGCGCGATGCGCTGGCGCTTATGGGCGGCGCCGATGGCGCCAATGGTGCGCATATTGTGCAGGCGGTCCGCGAGCTTGACGATGAGGACCCGGATGTCCTTGCTCATGGCCAGCACGAGCTTGCGGAAGTTCTCGGCCTGCTTGGTACGGTCTGATTGCAGCTCCAGGCGGGTGAGCTTGGTTACGCCATCGACCAGGCCGGCGACCTCGGCCCCGAAGCGCTTCTGCACCATGGGCAGGGTGACGGAGGTGTCCTCCACAACGTCGTGCAGGAGCGCGGTGATGATGGAAGAAGAGTCCAGACGGTAGCCGGCCAGGATGCCCGCCACCGCCAGCGGATGGGTGATGTAGGGTTCGCCGTCGTCGCGCTTCTGGTCCTCATGCGCCTTGAGGGCCACGGTATAGGCGTCGTCGATGACCGCCGGGTCTGCCTTGCTGTCGTAAGCGGAGATACGCGAGAGCAGGCCGCCCAGTTCCGGGTGGAACCCGCCAGCCCCCACGCCCTCCGGCGCAAAACAAATAACTGGTGCCCTGCAAGCTGTTAGCATGATGGGGTCAGCTTACGGCAGCTATGCTGCGGTGCAAAGCACTGAATGCGGCCGAAGCCGCGGGAGGCAAAAAAACTTTAGAGCGCAATGACATTAGATGCGCTCGCTTTGCGCGCGAACATAATGTCTGAATTGACCTCTACTTCTTTGATTTAGAGGTGGATTCAGACATTGCATAAAATCGCGGAGCGATTTGATGTAATGTCATCCGGCTCTAGAATCAGCGGCGGGTTTTGCCGCCGAGTTCTGCCTCGATGGCTGCCTGGATGTCTTCCGGGGTCATTTCCTCGGCTTCGGCGGCCATGGCGGCGGCTTCTTCCTCGGCGGAGACATCCTGCAGGCCGAAAATATTCTGGTCGGTCGGGATCAGGTCGGCCACTTCCTCGTCAATAGGCTCCGGCTCGGGCACGCGCGAGAGGGATTTGACCAGATCCTGCTCGAGTTCCGGCAGGGCCAGGGTCTCCTCGGCGATTTCACGCAGGGCGACGACCGGGTTTTTATCGTTGTCCCGGTCGATGGTCAGTTGCTCGCCACGGCTGATGTTGCGGGCGCGCTGAGCGGCCAGCAGAACCAGTTCAAACCGGTTCGGCACTTTTAAAACGCAGTCTTCAACGGTGACGCGGGCCATCCGAAATGCTCCAGGCAGAAAATTGAACGCTCGCCTTAGCCTGCGGGCTGGTGCGATGCAACCCTTTACGAGGGGTCCTCATGCCAGGGCTGTATGCCTTGCGGGGGGAGTTCGGCCAGCAGGGTGGCAACATTCTGGCGCAGGGTGGGGTGGCGCCAGCCTGGGGCCACGTCCAGGATCGGGCGGAGCACGAAGGCACGCTGATGCGCTCGCGGGTGCGGCAGGATGGGGTCCGGGGTGGCGCGGATCATCCCGTTGAGGTCAATGATGTCAAGATCGAGCGTGCGCGCGGCGTTAGGCTCGGCGCGCCGGCGGCCGAAATGGGCTTCGATCTCGTGCAGGCGCGTGAGCAGCTCCACCGGGCCGATCTCGCCGAAAAAGCGGATGACGCCGTTGCAATAGTCTGGCTGGCCGCCGCGCGGCTGCGGCGCCGTGCGGTACCAGTTGGACAAGGCGACAAACGACAGTCCAGAAATGCTACACAGCAGCGGCACGGCGGCGCGGCAGGTCTCAACGGGGGTGGAACCATCCACCCCGGTGAGATTGGCACCAATCGCAATGAGGATCATAACTGAAAGCGCTTCACGACTTTCCTTCCAGAAAATGGTAAGATTAATTAGGAGTGTCTATATTCTAACATTTATTGCAATATTGTATATCACGTTTAACTATTTTTTTACTTTTAGGAAATGACCCATATGCGCTTTGTCCCGCAGGAACGCATGGCTTTATTCATAGATGGCGCAAATCTCTATGCGGCGACGCGCAGTTTGGGGTTTGATGTGGACTACCGCAGGTTGCTGGATTATTTCAGCGAAAGATCCAATCTGGTAAGGGCTTATTACTATTCGGCGCTGCTGGATACGGAGGAGTATTCGCCGCTGAAGCCGCTAACCGACTGGCTGGCATATAACGGCTACAGCCTTGTCACAAAACCCGCGAAAGAGTTCACCGATGCGCTGGGGCGCCGGCGGATAAAGGGTAATATGGACATCGAGCTGGCGATCGACATGCTGGAGCTGGCCCCGCGGCTTGACCATGCCGTGTTGTTTTCCGGTGATTCGGATTTTCGCCGTCTGGTGGAGGCGGTACAACGCAAGGGCGTGCGCGTGACGGTGATTTCGACGGTAAAAACCAATCCGCCGATGATTGCCGATGAGTTACGCCGGCAGGCGGACCAGTTTGCCGAGCTGGCCGAGATTGCCGCCGAATTTACGCGCAAGCCCCGCGAGCCGCGCGGGCCGATGGCGAATCGGGAGGATGACTTCGCTTGATGCCGGACCGCGATTGCCCGCGCTGCCCCAGGCTGGTGGCGTACCGGGAGGAATATCGCGCACGCGAGCCGGGGTGGTTTAATGCGCCGGTGCCGAGTTTTGGCGGGCTGGACGCGGCGTTGCTGGTGGTTGGGCAGGCGCCGGGGGTGAATGGGGCAAACCGGACGGGGCGGCCCTTTACCGGGGATTATGCCGGGGTGCTGTTGTATGACACGTTGGTGAAGTTCGGCCTTGCCCGGGGGGTGTATCAGGAGCGGGCCGATGACGGGCTGGAGCTGGTGAACTGCCGGATCACCAATGCGGTGCGCTGCGCGCCGCCACAGCATAAGGTGGAAACCTCCGACAAGGCGCATTGCAATCCGTTCTTGCGGGCGGAAATTGCGGCGATGCCAAATCTGCGGGCGATATTGGCGCTGGGGGGGATTTCACATCTGATGGTGCTGAAGGCGCTGGGGGTGAAGGCGGCAGGACATGTATTCGCGCATGGGGCGATGCACGAGCCGCGCCCAGGGCTGCTGCTGGCCGACAGCTACCATGTGTCACGCTACAACACGAGCACGAAGCGGTTGAACGCTGCGATGTTTGAGAAGGTGGTCGCGGGGATGTTGGAGGCTTTAAGGGCGTAGCGGGTGTGCGGGGGGATGCCAGCTTACGCTGGCATGACGTTGGGGTGCTGGCGTGACGGCAAGGCGCTGGCGGGATGGTCGGCGGGGCTATTTGTTGCGTAGCAGCCGGGCTTTGTCGCGCTGCCAGTCGCGGGCGGCGATGGCGTGGCGTTTGTCGTGTTTCTGGCGGCCTTCGGCGATGCCCAGCGTCACCTTGGCGAGGCCGCGCGGGTTGAAGTGGATGTCCAGCGGGACCACGGTGGCGCCCTCGCGGTTAATGGCGCCGAACAGCTGGTTGCGTTCTTTTTTCTTGACCAGGAGCTTGCGGGTGCCGCGCACGTCAAACCGCGAGAGCACGCCGCCCTGGTATTCGGGGATATAGGCGTTGAAGAGGTAGAGTTCGCCGTCGCGCTCGCCGGCCCAGGCTTCACTCAGCGTGGCGCGGCCCAGGCGCAGCGACTTCACCTCGACGCCCTTGAGCACGATCCCGGCCTCGATGGTGGAGAGGATTTTATAGTCAAACCGGGCCTTACGGTTCTGCGACGCGATCCCGTGCGAGATGTAGCCCGATTTGCTTTTTTCCTTGTCGTTGGCGGTCAAGCGAGCAGGCCCACTTCCAGCATCGCCGCCTTGATGCGCCCCGCGGATTCGGCGGTGACCTCGGCCAGCGGCAGGCGCACCGTGTTGGCGCCAAAGCCAAGCAGCGAGGCCGCATATTTAACCGGGCCGGGGTTGCTCTCGCAGAACATGGCGTCATGCAAGGGCAGCAGGCGCATCTGGATGGCCATAGCCTCCTTGAGGTCGCCGCGCGCCCAGGCGGCGTGCAGTTGCGCGCAGAGCTTGGGGGCGACGTTGGCGGTGACCGAGATGCAGCCGCTCCCGCCGGCAGCCAGATAGGCCAGGGCCGTATGGTCCTCGCCGGAGAGCTGGATGAACTCAGGTCCGCAGGCGCGCAGCGTGTGCAGCGGGCGGGCGAGATTGGCGGTCGCGTCCTTCACGCCCACGATGTTTTTATGCGCGGCGAGGCGAGACATGGTTTCCACCGACATGTCGATGACCGAGCGGCCGGGGATATTGTAGATGAACAGCGGGATGTCCACCGAATCCGCGATCGCCATGTAGTGGCGGAACAGGCCTTCCTGGGTCGGCTTGTTGTAATAGGGGGTGACGACCAGTACCGCATCGGCGCCCGCGCGTTTGGCGTGGGCGGCCAGGCTGATGGCCTCGGCGGTGGAATTTGAGCCGGCGCCGGCGATGACGGGCACCCTGCCCCGCGCCGCGGCGATGGCCAGTTCGACCACGCGTTTATGTTCCTCATGCGAGAGCGTCGGCGATTCGCCCGTGGTGCCCACGGGGACGATACCCTGCGTGCCCTGCTCAATCTGCCAGTCGATCAGACGCGTATAGGCGGCTTCGTCGATGCTGCCGTCCTCGTGCATCGGCGTCACCAAAGCGGTTAGTGAACCATGAAACATTATCTACTCCTGCTAGGAATGTGACGTAATCGTCCCGGGGGTAGCCTGCAAGCCGCCAGCTGCTACAAGACCGTGCATGAGATGTCTGGCTGCCCTGCTTATTACCCTCGTCCCGGTTCTGGGTTTCGCGCAAACCCCGGCCTCGCCGCAAATTATGGCGGATGTGAAGGCCGGTGATTTTAGCGGGGCGCAAGCCCTGGCGGCCGCCACCGGCGACCCGCTGATGGTGAAGCTCGTGACGTTTTTTAAGCTGCTGGACCCGGGCGGCGGCACGGCGGATGAGATCGGGGCGTTCATCAATGCCAATCCTGACTGGCCGGAACAGGGGCTTCTGGCGCTGCGCCAGGCGCAGGCGGCGGGTACGCAATCGCCCAGCATGGTCAACACGGTGCCGGATTTTTTGACCGAGGTGAAAGCCTTGCACGCGGCCGGGCAGGATACCCAGGCGGCGGCGGTTTGGGCAGCGCAGGGCAAGGCGGCGGCGGCGGCGGCGGATTTTGAGCAGCAGTTGATGTTCTGGCCGGCGCAGAACGCGCTGGCGCGGGCGTTGCTCGCGGCGGGGGATGCCAAGGATGCCTACGCCGTGGTGACCGCCGTAAACCCGCCGGCCGATGGCCTCAAAGCGCAGGAACAGGTGGAGGACCGGGATTTTCTGGCTGGATTTCTGCAACTGCGGTTCCTGAAACAACCCGATCAGGCGGCAATCTGGTTCACCAACCTGGCCAGCCTGTCGCCTTCAGTGATTACGCAGGCGCGGGCATGGTACTGGTTGGGGCGCAGCCAGAGCGGGGCGCAGGCGCAGGCTGATTTTGCCCGCGCGGCGCAGTATCCGGATACATATTACGGGCAGTTGGCCGCAATCGCGCTGGGCGATACGCCGCAGCAATTGGCGGCGCGGATTTTGAGCGCCGGGGAGCCTGCATTCAGCGCCGCCGACGCGCTGGACTTTGGCCTGATGGAGCTGCCCCGCGCCGCCGCGCTGCTGGTGCAGATGAACGACCCCAGGGACGCGGCGATATTTTTGAACCGGCTGGGGCAGGTGGCGATTGACGACCGCACCCGCGAGCTGGCCGCGAAGCTGGCGCTGGGGCTGGGGATTCCACAGAGCGCGGTGGCGATTGCGCGCACCGCCGGAAGCGACGGCCAGATGCTGGTGCGCGAGGGCTGGCCGCTGGCCGTGACGCCACCGCAGGGGGCGCTGGAGCCGGCTGTCGCCTACGGCATCATGCGCCAGGAGAGCAGTTTCGATGCGACGGTGGTTTCCGGCGCCGGGGCGGTGGGGCTGATGCAGCTGATGCCGGCCACCGCGCAGCTGACCGCCAGGAAAAACGGCCTGAACTATGACAATTTGTTCGACCCGGCGCAGAACATGATGCTGGGGAGCGCCTACTTCGCCGGGCTGGTGCGCCATTTCGGGAATAGCCTGCCGCTGGCGATCGCCGCGTATAACGCCGGGCCGACCAATGTTGCCAACTGGCTCGCCGAATATGGCGACCCGGAGCTGGGTGCCAATCCCGGCGGGGCGGATATGATAGACTGGGTGGAGGAAATTCCCTTCAACGAGACGCGCAATTATGTGCAGCGGGTCTGCGAAAGCATTACCATCTACCGGGCGCAGCTTACCGGCTCGGCGGATTTTCCGTTTTGAGCCTGATTGCTGTATATCAATCAGGCTCAAATCTTTGTTTAGCGATCGATTTCATTGATTTGGATCGAATCGGGCGATTCAATCCAAATCAATATCGATCTAGCCCCTGGATGCGGAAATGAAATTCTGGACAATTCTCGCCTCCGGCTTTGGCGCGGGCTACGCGCCCAAGGCGCCGGGCACGTTTGGCTCACTCGTGGGATTGGCGCTCGGGGCGGCGCTGTTGTATTATGGGCATCTGCCGCTGCTGCTGGGGATCGTGGTGTTCTCGGTGGTGGGGGTGGAGGCGATCCGCGCAACGGGCAATGCCGCGCACGACCCCAAATGGATTGTGGTTGACGAGATCGCCGGGCAGATGATCCCGCTTCTGATGCTCAGCCATGTGGGAGTTATGGGGATGGTATTCAGTTTCGCGCTGTTCCGGCTGTTCGATATTTTCAAGCCCGGGCCGGTGGGCTGGGCCGATGCGCGGCATGATGAATATGGCGTGATGGGCGATGACCTGATCGCCGGGGTGATGGCGGCGGTTGTGGTGGCGCTGTTGCGCCTGGTGCTGCCGCTATGAGCGCCGCGCGGCTGGTGGAGGTTTGCAAGGCCAAGGGGCTGACCATCGCCACGGCGGAGAGCTGCACGGGCGGGATGATCGCCGCCGCCATTACCGCGGTGCCAGGGGCCTCGGCGGTGTTTACCCATGGGTTTGTCACCTACTCCAACGCCGCGAAGACGCAGATGCTGGGCGTGCCCGATGAGCTGATCGCGGAGGTTGGCGCGGTATCGGAAGCGGTGGCGGGGTGCATGGCCATTGAGGCGCGGGAGAAATCAGGGGCGGATCTGGCGGTTTCGGTCACCGGGATCGCGGGGCCAGATGGCGGCAGCGCGCTCAAGCCCGTGGGAACGGTGTGGTTCGGCCTGGCGATGGCCAGCGGGGTCACCATCTATCATAAGGTTTTCAGCGGCGGCCGCGATGAAGTGCGGCAGGCGAGTGTGGCATTCGCCCTGGAGCTGTTGAGCGAGGGAGCGCACGCATGAGCAAGAATTTGGGCGTATGGGAAAAAGCCAAGCGCGAGGGCCGCAAGATGAGCATGATAACGGCCTATGACTACCCTTTTGCGCGCCTCGCCGACGCGGCCGGGGTGGACGCCGTGCTGGTGGGCGATTCGCTGGGCATGATGGTGGCCGGCGATGCCGATACGCTGAAGGTTTCACTCGAGCAGATGGTGTATCATACGCGCATTGTGGCGAAGGGCGTGGCCAAAGCGCTGGTAATGGCCGATCTGCCGTTTGGCAGCTTTGAGGAAGGCCCGGCGCAGGCCTTCGCGGCGGCGGCGAGATTGCTGAAGGCGGGCGCGGATATCGTGAAGCTGGAGGGCGGAATGCCGATGGTGGAGACGGTGAGATATCTCTCGCAGCGGGCGATCCCGGTGTGCGCGCATATCGGGCTGACGCCGCAGCATGTGCGCCAGTTGGGCGGGTTCAAGCGCCAGGGCAAGACGCAGGAAGCCGCGACGCGGATTTTCGATGAGGCAATCGCGCTGGAGGAGGCCGGGGCGCGCATGGTGCTGATGGAGGCGATCCCCAGCGAACTGGCAGCCGAGATCACCAAACGGCTGAGCGTGCCGACAATCGGCATTGGCGCCGGGCCGGGCACGGACGGACAGGTGCTGGTGCTGCACGATGTGCTGGGGCTGAACATGGACCGCGCGCCAGGGTTTGCCCGCCAGTATGTGAACGGCGCGGCGCTGATGCAGGCGGCGCTGAGTGATTACGCCGCCGACGTGCGGGACGGAAAGTTCCCGGTTTAGCCGCATGCCCAAACCAGGCGCCGCAACCAAACCGCCAGCGGCGTTGGCCGCCACCTTTGTCAGCGCGGACGGGGTGCGGCAGGTGGAGTCGAAAGCCAGGCTGCGGGAGCTGGCCGCGGGGGGGCGGTTTTTTTGGCTCGATATCGCCGGTGGCAGTGTGGCCGCGCGGGCGGAACTGCTCAGCGAGCTGGAGCTGGACGAGGCCGACGCCACCTGGCTGCAACGCTTTGGCCAGACGGGGCGGATGACCATAGAGCGTGAGCGGTTGCTGGCGGTGACCTGGGTGGCGGAACACGGCCGGGGGTTGGTGGAGATACATGTGCTTTGCACCAGCACCAGCCTGCTGACCGTGTGGAACGGCACCTCAGCCGTGCTGGACGAAATACGGGAGCATTTCGCCGAACGGGCCGCGGCGCTGGAGAAAAGCCCGCACCATGCGGCGGGGATTCTGTTGCAGCTTCTGCTGGGCACGCTGCAACTGGCGATCAGCGAGCTCGACGACCGGTTTCAGACGATTGAGATGCAGCTTGGGCAAAAGCCGGAGAGCGTTGATTTTCCGGCGCTGACCGGGCGGTTCCAGACGCTGCAATCGGCGTGGTCGAATATCGACCGCTACAGCAGCGCGGTGCGCACCGCCATTGTCGGCGTGGAGGCTTTGCCGGGAATGAACCGGCATGCCGCCCGCGAGCTGAACGATTATGCCAGCCAGGTGGCCGATGTGGAGCGGCGGTTGCATGAGCGCAGCGAGTGGGCCGCGAAAATGTCGCAGGATTATGCCACGGCCATCGCGCAGCGCCAGGGCGAACAGATCAACCGCCTGACGATCGTGTCGCTTATTTTTCTGCCGCTGACCTTTCTGACCGGGTTTTTCGGCATGAATTTTTTCTGGCTGGAACGCCTGATCAGCGGCGGCGGAGCATTTCTCATGCTGGGGATATTGCTGCCGGTGCTCGTGGTTATCGCCGTGGTTGCGTGGCTGAAGCGTTTGAGATTGCTCTGAGTTTATAATCCCGGCGGCCAGTTCGGCGCACCGGTTCATGGCCCGGTGGAATCGCTCCGCGCGCCGAGCGGATTGCACTGCCGGGGAGATTGCCGGTAAGCATGCGGACGAAAGGCCTGGTTTCACCTCGCGGGCCGACCATGGAGGCCTGTGCAACAATTCTCCGAGAAACCCGATGCCCTGCCTGAGGACCCCCGCCCCGCGGGTGCGCTCCGGCGGTTTTTCAGGCTGCTGGGGCCGGGGGTGATCACCGGCGCGGCGGATGATGATCCCTCCGGCATCGCCACCTACTCCCAGACCGGCGCACAATTCGGCTTTGGCCAGCTCTGGACAGCACTTTACCAGATACCGCTGATGGTGGCGGTGCAGGAATGCTGCGCGCGGATCGGCTCGGTGACCGGCCAGGGCCTGGCCGGGGTGATCCGCCAGCATTACAGCCGCTCGATCCTGGTTGTGATGGTGCTGCTCGTGGTGGTGGCCAACACCATCAACATCGGCGCGGACATCGGCGCGGTGGCGGCGGCGGCGCAGCTGGTGGTGAAGGCGCCGCTCTGGGTGTTCACGGTGTTGACCACGGTGATCGTGGTGACGCTGGAGGTGCAGATCAGCTATAAAACCTACGCGAAGGCGCTGAAATGGCTGGCGCTGGCGCTGCTGGCCTATCCGGCGACGGCTTTCATGATCAAGGAGCCGTGGGGCGAGATTTTGCGCGCCACCGTGATTCCGCATGTTGAGTTTTCGTTTCAATTTCTCTTCATCGTCACCGGCGTGTTCGGCACCTCGATCTCGCCATATATGTTTTTCTGGCAGGCATCCGAGGAAGTTGAGGAGGAAATCGCCCTGGGGGTGACCAACGGGGATGACGGACAACCCCGGCTGCCCTGGGACTTTCTCAGCAATATGCGCATCGATACCGCGGTTGGCATGGTCTTCGCGGAGCTGGCGCAATGGTTCATCATAATCACCACCGGCTCGGTGCTGTTTCGCCATGGGATCACGAATATCGCCACGGCGGCCGACGCGGCGGCGGCGCTGGAGCCGCTGGTGCGCTCCTTCCCCAACTCCGGCCAGGTGGCGCGCGATTTGTTCGCCGTGGGGGTGATCGGCCTGGGGCTGCTCGCGATTCCGGTGCTGGCTGGCTCGGCGGCCTATGCGATGGCCGAGGCCTTTCAGTGGCGGGAGGGATTGTCGCGCAAGTTTGGCGAGGCGCGCGGGTTTTATGGCGTCATTATCGTCTCAACGGGGGTCGGCCTGCTGCTGAATTTCACGCATATCAACCCGATGAAGGCGCTGGTGTTCACCGCCGTGTTCAACGGCATCGCCGCGGTGCCGCTGTTGTTCATCATCGCGCGGATCAATGCCAGCCAGGAGATATTGGGATTAAACCGGGGCGGCCCGATATCGCGGACGCTGGTGTGGCTGACCTTTGGCGTCATGGGGATGTGCGCGCTGGGAATGTTTGCCACATTGCTGCCCTGAAGCCGGGGTTTGCTTGGGCGGGAAACAGGCGCAGTGTCGGCGCACCGGAACAACACAGGAGAGACAACGCCATGTCAGCCACTTACCGGGAAGCCGTCGCCGTGTTCGATACTGCCGAGGCGCTCGACGCGGCGGTATTCGCGCTGGAGACGCATGGGTTTGACCGTGCCGCGTTCTCGCTGCTGGCCAGCGAGGAAGCGGTGGAGCAGAAGCTTGGCCACCGCTATCAGCTGGTCAAGGAAATGGAGGATAATCCGGCAGCCCCGCGCGATACGTTTTATTCGCGGATCTCCCGGCTGGAGGCAACCTATTTGCCGGCCCCTGCCCTGGCTGCCATCGGCGGCCTGATGTTTGCGGGCGCCACCGTGGCCTTGCCGGCCGTGATCGCGGCCGGCGGCGGATTTTTGCTCGGCGCCGCGATGGGCGGATTGATCCACCACCACCATGCCGCGCGGGTGAAGGAGCAACTGGAACGCGGCGGGCTGGTGCTGTGGGTGGGCGTGCGCGACGCCGCCCAGGAAGAGAAGGCGCTGCAAATCCTGCGCGAGCATTCCGCCCATGATGTGCATGCGCATGAGGTACAGCTCTGAGGCGGACGCATGGAGTTGCTTGACGCACTGATGGCCGAGGATTTCCGCCGTGTCGCCGAGGCGCGGCATGCGGCGGGAAACCGGGTGCGGCTGCTGCGCGACGGGCCGGAGACGTTTGCCGCATGGCTGAGCGCGATCAATACGGCGAAGCGGTATGTGTGGCTGGAGAACTACATCATCCAGGAAGATGCCACAGGGGCCACGTTCGCGCAGGCGCTGATCGCGGCGGCGGGGCGCGGGGTGGCGGTGCGGGTGCTGTATGACTGGCTGGGCTGCCTGCGCCGGACCAGCCCGAGCTTCTGGCAGAAGCTGCGCGCGGGCGGAGTCGAGGTGCGCGAATATAATCGGCCAAATGTGCTGCATCCGTTGCATTGGATCAGCCGGGACCATCGCAAGGTGCTCTGCGTGGATGGGGATAGCGCCTTTACCGGGGGCTTATGCATCGGTCAGGACTGGGCGGGGGATGCGGCGCGCAATATTGCGCCGTGGCGCGATACGGCGGTGGCGATCGAGGGTCCGGCTGTGCCGTATCTGGATGCCGCTTTCGTGGATAGCTGGGAGGCGGCCGGCGGGCTGCCGCAACGCGATATGGAGGTTGCGCCGGGCGCCCCTGTGCTGCCAGGGGACGTGGATGTCTCGGTGATCGCGGGGCGGCCGGATAGTCTGGGATTATACCGGCTGGAGCAGCTGATCGCGGAGATCGCGGAGCGCAGGCTCTGGCTGACGGATGGGTATTTTGTCGCCACCACCGCCTATGTGCGCGCCCTGGCCGGGGCGGCGCGCGCGGGGGTGGATGTGCGGCTGCTGGTGCCCGGCTCCAGCGACTGGCCGCTGGTGGGCGCGCTCTCGAAATCAGCCTACCGCCCGCTGCTGCAGGCGGGGGTGCGGGTGTTTGAGTGGAACGGGCCGATGTTGCACGCCAAGACCGCCGTGGCGGATGGGTGCTGGAGCCGGATCGGGTCGAGCAACTCCAATCTGGCGAGCTGGATCACCAACCGTGAGCTGGACGTGACCATAAAGGACCATGCGCTCGCAGGGCAGATGGAGGCGATGTACGAGGCGGACATGACCAACGCGACCGAGGTGGTGCTGGCGCGCGGGCGCAGCGGGATACCAAGGCCGGTGGCGCCTGATGGCCATGCGCAGGAGCGCTCCCCCGCCAAGGCCGGGCGGCTGCTCTCGGGCGCTATCGGCCTTGGCAGCACGCTGAACGCCTCCTTCACCCGGCGGCGCCAGCTCGATCCCACGGAATCACTGGTGGTGCTGGGCGGCGGGCTGGTGTTGCTCGTGTTCGGGGCCGTGGCGGTTTTTCTGCCGCGGGTGATCGCCTGGGCGGTTGCGGCCTTCGCGCTTTGGCCCGGCGTGGGGCTGGTGGTGCGGGGGTTGAGACTCTGGTGGGCGAGCCGGAATGACGCTGCCCGCTGAGTTCAGGATCATCAGCTGGAATCTGCTGCACTCAGTGGGGGCCGAGGCCTCGCATGTGCGGGCGCTGATCGAGCAGCACGACCCTGATTTATGTTTGATGCAGGAGGCGACGGCGGGGATCGACGATCTGCCGGAGCGGCTGGGCGGGCATTATGCACGCGTGGCGCTGCCGGGCCGCCACCACGGGCTGGCAGCCTGGAGCAAGCGCCCGTTTCATGCGCCGGCGGGGAGTTTGGCCTTGCAGCGCGGCATGGTGGTGCGGCGGGTATGCCAGATACTCGACCTCGGCGGTTTCAGCGTGGCGAATGTGCATCTATCGCACGGGCAGTTGCTCAACCGGCGGCAGTTGCGCCGGATTGCCAGTGTGCTGCCGCACCGGGCGGCGATTCTGGGCGACTGCAACCTGCTGGGCGCGCCGCTGCTGCCGGGCTTTGAGGATGTGGGCGCGCGGATCGCGACGCACCGGATGAGCGGGGTGGTGCCGCTGCGGCTGGACCGCTGCTTCGTGCGCGGGCTGAGCTGCGTCTCTGCCGAGGTGTTGGCGCAAGGCGCCTCCGACCACCGGCCACTGCTGGTTGTGCTGGCATCTGGTTGAAGCCCCCCGGCATGAGCTACAAGCGCGTATGAGTGATGCGCGGCGGCCTAATCCGAGTAACGAGATCATGCGGCGCAAATGGGTAAGGCAGTTGCGCGATGCGCTGCTGCTGCCCCCTGCCCTGCTGTACGTGATCATCGAGGAGATTTTCTGGAACGGGGCGACGGCGCTGCTGCGCCAGATTGCGCGGACCTGGCCGGTAAGGGCCTTGCAGAAGCAACTTATGGCACTGCCCGCCCCGGTTATTCTGCCGCTGTTTCTGGTACCCGAGATTTTAAGCCATATCGGCGGGTTCTGGGCGGCCTATCTGGTCACCCGCGGGGAGTGGGCGGCCGCGATGGTGGCTGGAATCGTGATTAAAGGCAGCGCCACGCTGATGGTGGTGTGGATCTACCAGAGCTGCGAACGCAAGCTGCTCTCCATCCGCTGGTTCGCGGTGGTTCACCGGCAGGCGCTGCGCGGGCGCGACTGGGTGCTGGAGAAGATACGGCCGGGCAAAGAGCTGGCACTGCGGCTGCTGCGCCGCAGCCGGGCGGGTATCATCAGGCGTTTTGCGGCGATCCGCCAGGTGCTGGCGGCGAGGCTGGGGTTCCGCCGGCGGAGCTGAGATTTGGTGCGCTAGATCAATATATAGATGTTCACTATTCGCTGAGAAATGTGTAGACTTGCCCCTGAAAACAAAGAATGCGCCCGGACACCGGCGCGCAAAGGGGAAAAGTGATGTCTGTGGCGATTGCGGCGGGGGAACTGCCCCCGGCTGATCAGGTGGCGCAATTCGGCGCCGCGGTGGCGAGTGGGAGACTGCGGCGCCGGGCGCAAATGGTCTATGCGCTGCTGGTGGGGCTGGGCGTGGCGCCGCTGGCGCTGCATCTCTCGGCCGGATGGCAGGCCGCGGGGCTTGGGGTGATCTGCCCCGGCGCCGGTTTCCTGGCCGATGGCGGCTGGGCGGTGCTGCTGTTTCCCTTTGCCGTGGCGTTGATGTTCGCCGCCTTTGCCTCCTGGGTGCTAATGGCCAATGCCGTGGCACCGCTGGTGGTGTGGTTTGGCGGCGCGGCGCTGGCCGGTGGACTGGCAGGCGGGCATATTGCCCCTTGGGCCCCATGGGCAACGCTGTTGCTGACGGCGGGGTTCTTCGCGGGTTGCAGCTATTTGAGCCGTCGCACCATGGCGGGCGAGGCCGCACGGCGCGATGCGCGGGCGATTTATCTGCCGGCGGCCATGGCTGCGGTTGATGCGCGCGCGGTGGACGCCCCGGCGGCCGGTGAGCGGGAGATGAGCCCGGCGGACCTCGCCAGTTTGCGCTATGCGCTGGAGCGGGGATTACAGCCGGTGGATGGCTTTGCCGGGTTCGACGTGATCGAGCAGTTCCAGACATCCTCGGTGCGCTACCAGATCGATTATCTGTTATGGGCGCTGCAACTTTCGCAATGTTATTATACGCCGAATTTCCATGGGTATCTGAATCAGGCGCAGCGCAACCTGATCGGCAAGCTGACCGTGCCGATGGTGTGGAAGTGGTGGCGGTGGGAAAATCTGCTTGGCAATTTCAGCTTCAATCTGGACCCGATCGCCAAGGACAACATCATGTTCGGCGGCTTCTCCAGTAACCACATTGCACTTTATACAGCGCTGACCGGCGATGAACGGTATTTGGAGCCTGGCTCGCTGACCTTCCGCTGGAATGAAAGCATTGTGTTCAAACACGACTTGCGCACCGTGCTGGAAGCGGGGCGGAAAAATCAGCGCGAGGCGGTGTATGCGCCGCTGTATCCGTGCGAGCCGCGCCTGACCTATAGCGCGTGCAATTTATGGGGGCAGATGGCGCACCTGACCGCCGACCGGATCTTCGCGACAAATCATGCCCCCAAACTGCTGCATGATCTGAAACCGCTGCATATGTCGGAGATGATGGGTATTGACGGATCGCCCCATGCGGGGCGGATGACCGCGCTGGGGATCAGGATTCCGGTTTATACCTGCAACCATGTGGCGGCGATGTGGGGTTGGATGGCCTCGCCGTTTTTCCCCGACCTGAGCCGCCGCACCTGGGCGGCCTCGCGCGAGGAATGCGTGAGTTTTGGCGGCGATGGCGAAATTACGCTGGCGGCGGAAGCCTATGACCGGATTGATACCGGCAATTACAAAAAGAGCGAGGCGGGGCTGTATGCGCAATTTTTGATGCTCGCGCGCGAGCAGGGCGACCAGGAGGTGGCCGAGGCGATATTGCGCAAGCTGGATAAGGATTTCGGGCGCGTGGAACGCGATGGCGTGGTCTCCTACGCCAAGGCGTCCAACGTGAATAACGCGACCATTATCATGGGCCGGCTGCTGCGGCGCTTTGATATGCGCGGGCTGCTGCGCGATGGGCCGCCGCCGGGCGCGCTGAGCGGGCCAGTGCTGGCGGAAGCGAAATATCCTGATGTTCTGGTGGCAAAAGCGTATAGTGATGGCGAGGCGCTGGAGCTGGTACTGTATGCCGGCGGCGCGGCGGGGCCGCAGAAGCTGAAGCTGGGGCGGCTACGCCCGGGCCGGAGCTACGCGCTGGCGCCTGAAGGGTTGGTATTTTCCGCCGATGCGCAAGGCGGCGCCGAGATTGAGGTTATGCTCGAGGGCCGCACCCAAGTGAGCATTACGCCCGTGCGCGGGTGAGAGGATTGTAGGCATGGGCTGCTGTATTCTCGGAGCGATCATTTTCGGTTTTTTGATGCGGGCGGTGCGCGCGGTGCGCGGGCTGTTGGGTCTGGCGCCGGTGGCCGTAGAAAGGCCCAATGCCGCAATGTGGCGGTTGAACGCGGCTACACCCGAGCAGGCCAGCCTGACCTGGGCGCGGCCGCTGCGCGCGCAATTGGCGATGAGCGCGGTGATGATGCCGTTTTCACTCTACATCGCCTATTCGCTGCATGTGGCGCGGTTGATGCTGCAATTTGCTCTGCTGTCCGGCCTGCCGGTGAGCGCGCTGCTGCCTTACTGCCACTGAAATTAACCGGCGCCGCGAGAGCGCGGGCGGGCATCGCTGATTTATGCCGCTATTGCGCTCGACTGCTTTTTTTTCCGTATTGCTTGATCGGGCGCCCGGCGAGGGCTCAGCTCTCACCACTGAGAAATTCCGCCAGGACGCCTGCGAGGAGCGAGAAAATGATCGCCTTTTTGGGGTCACGGCGGACCAGATAGGCGGCTAGGCTCAGGGCTGTGCTGATTGTGACGTTAAACTGCGCCAGCCTCGCGCGCTCCCGGGCCTGGGCAGCACGCAGCGCGGCGCTGCCGATCAGTCCGCTGGCCGCGGCCAGCGCCAGCAGGGTGCCGCCGGTGATGAGACAGGCAACCGCAGGGGTAAAATGCCCGCACAACCATATATAGGTGGCGGCGATGAAAAACCCGAGGGCCGCGAGTGCCAGCGCCAGAACGGCCACACCCATGGCCCCCCAAAGGGCCGAAGCCCTGGCATAGAAGCTCACATGCCGGGAGAGAGACACGGCGCGCCTAGCGATGGCGCAGCAAATTGGCCGCCAATAAGCCGATGCCAAAAGCGATGGCGACGCTGGTGACGGGGCGCTCGGCGACTTCCTTCTCGAGCCGGGAGACCGCGCCCTTGCCGGCATCCTTAGCCTTGCCGCCAAAACTCTCCAGCTGGTGCTCAAGGGCCGCCAGCCGCGCCGCCACTTCCTCGCTGTGCAGATAGGTGTTGAAATGTTCCAGTGCCTCCGCGGGGTTGGCGCTGAGTTTGGTCTTCATTCCGGCCAGTTCGGCGCGGAAGCGGTTGAACTCCTGTTTCAGGAAATTGATCTCGGTGGCGTCGGTATCAGTATGGGGGCCGGTCATGCTCTGAACTCCTGAAGGGGCTGCTATAGCGCAACAGAGTATAAGCTTTTTGACACTAAACAGCTATCATTGCTTATCTTACACAATCTCATACTGAAACGGACAAGGGCCGGAGCTGGTGCCTGCTTGCTTGTCTTGCACCACGCGGGGGGCGGTGGCATGTCGCTTAGGGTATGCAGCGATTCCTTGACCTGTTTATTGCCGGCCCGATTCTTTTTGTGGCGCTTTCGCTCGGGGCCGGCGGCCCGGCGGCGGCGGCGATGATGGGTGCGCCGGTCTCCCTGGCGCCGCTGGTGCGCGCGGTGGCGCCGGTTGTTGTTGGCATTACCGTAACACAAGCGCCCGGCACGCCGGCTAAATCCGGCCCGGCGGGCGGCGTTGCGGAGGCTGCCGGTTCGGGCTTCATCATCAGCCGGGATGGAATGATTGTCACCAACGACCATGTCATCGCCGGAGCGGCCCGGATTATGGTGACGCTAAACGACGGTGAGCAATTTCCGGCGAAACTGGCGGGGGCGGACGATCTGACCGATATCGCCATTATTAAAATTACGTCACCCCATCCGCTGCCCACGGCGGCCTGGGGCAACTCGGCCAACGCCCAGGTGGGCGACTGGGTGCTGGCGGCGGGCAACCCCTTCGCGCTGGGCAACTCGTTCACCCTGGGTATTATTTCCGCCGAAGGGCGCGATATCGGCGATGGGCCGTTCGACCATTTTCTTCAGCTGGACGCGCCGATCAACCCCGGCAATTCGGGCGGCCCCGCGTTCAATATGGCGGGGGCGGTCATTGGTATAAATTCAGCCATCGTCTCGCCTTCCGGCGGTTCGGTGGGCATCGGCTTCGCCATTCCCAGCAACAGCGCGCGGCCCATCGTGATGGCGTTGATCGCGCATGGAGAGATCGCGCGCGGGTGGCTCGGCATCTCGGTTGCCGACCCGTCCAACGGCGCGGGCCAAGGGGCGCAGATTACCGGCGTGGAGCCCGGCGGCCCCGCCGCCAGGGCGGGTTTGACCGCCGCGGAGATCGTGATTTCAGTCAATGGCCAGCCGGTTGCGGGCGCCACCGCGCTGACACGGGCCATTGCCTCCATGGCGCCGGGGACTAAGGTGCGGCTTGGGGTTAGTGATAATCAACACATATTCGACCTGCCGGTAACAATCGACCGCAGGCCGGTACAATTGGGAGAATAGCGATGCGTATACTCGTCGTCGAAGACGATAAGGACGTTGCTGGATTTGTTTTGAAGGGCCTGCGCGAGGCGGGGCATACCGTGGAACATGCCGATAACGGGCGGGATGGGTTGTTCCTTGCCGCGTCGGAGAACTTTGACGCCATCATCCTGGACCGGATGCTGCCCGGCGGGATCGACGGGTTACGCCTGCTGGAGACATTGCGCGCGCAGGATAACGCGACGCCGGTGCTCTTCCTCTCGGCGCTGAGCCAGGTGGATGACCGGGTGAAAGGGCTGAAGGCCGGTGGCGATGACTACCTGACCAAGCCTTTCGCCTTCGCCGAGCTGCTGGCCAGGGTGGAGGCGCTGACCCGGCGCGGCAAGAGCGACGGCCCGGCCACCAAGCTGACCGTGGGGGACCTGGAAATGGATTTACTCTCGCGCAGCGTGCGCCGGGGCACGCAGAAGATAGACCTGCAGCCGCGCGAATTCCGCCTGCTGGAATATCTGATGCGCCACGCCGGACAGGTGGTGACGCGCACCATGCTGCTGGAGGGCGTGTGGGACTATCATTTCGACCCGCAGACCAATGTGATCGACGTGCATGTATCGCGCCTGCGCCAGAAGATCGACAAACCCTTCGAGCTGCCGCTGCTGCATACGGTGCGCAACGCCGGTTACATGCTGCGCGCGGAAGAGGTGTAACGCGGCAACCAGCGGGATTTTAGATGGAGACAATCCCGGCACCGGGGCCTGAACCGGCCGAGCGCAAACCCGGGCGGGTAAAACCGCCCCGCGAGGCCCGCGCCCGGGCAAAGCCGCTGATTAAATCAACCGGCATCCGCTTTGCGGTGACCTATGCCGTGGTGTTTGGCCTCTCGGCCTTCACCCTGGCGTTTTCACTGTGGTATTCCACGGTCGGCCTGCTGCAGCGCCAGGTGGAATTCGCGATTCTCAACGATGCCACGGCGCTGAATGAGCACTACCAGATCGGCGGCCTGCCCTCGCTCATCAACGCCATCCATGGCCGGTTGACCGATTCAGGCGACAGCGACGGCATTTATCTGCTGCTCGACCCGCTCGGCAACCATATCATCGGCAACCTGGACCAATGGCCTCAGGGCCTCAACCAGATCAACACCTGGTATGAACTGCCCGTCACCCGCAAGGGCGTGCGCTCTGTTTCGCTGCTGCGCGCCTATACGCTGAGCGGCGGCGAGCAGCTGCTGATCGGCCGGGACGTGAGCGCCAGGGCGCAGCTGCGCAACGTGATGCGCGATGCGCTGCTCTGGGCCCTGGGCCTGATGATCCTGCTCGGCCTGCTCGGCGCTGTGCTCATACGCTCGATGTTCCGGCGCATGATCCGCGATATCTCGACCACCACGCGCGCCATCGCGCTCGGCGATCTGACACGGCGTATCCCCAAGCATGGCGATGGCGACGAATTCGACGAATTGGCGGAAATCATCAACGATATGCTGGAGCGTATTTCCCGGCTGATGGACGGCGTGCGCCAGGTCTCCAACGCCATCGCCCATGACCTGCGCACACCCATCACCCGCGCGCGCACCCGCCTGGAAGACGCGGCCCTGCACGCCCATACCGAGGAAGACCTGCAATCGGCCATCGAGCGGGCGATGCTGGACCTGGATGGTGTCGTTGGCGTGTTTGAGGCGCTGCTGCGTATTGCGGAGATCGAGGCGGGATCGCGCCGCGCCGCCTTCGCCCCCATCGACCTCGCGCCGATGCTGCATGATATCGACGAACTCTACCGCGCCGTCGCCGAGGAACGCGGGTTGATTTTGGATACCAAGATCGACAGCCCCCTGCCCCTGCTCGGCGACCGCGAGCTGGTGCAACAGGCGGTCGCCAACCTGCTCGACAATGCGCTGAAATTCTCGGCATCAGGAACCACCATCGGCTTCACCGCCCGGATGGAAGAATCCCTGATCGAAATCAGCATCGCCGATAGCGGCCCTGGAATCTCCGATGAAGACCGCAACCGCGCCACCGAACGCTTCTTCCGCGCTGAATCCGCGCGCTCGACCGCAGGCTCCGGCCTCGGGCTCGCCCTCGTCGCCGCTGTCGCACAACTCCACAACGGCACACTGCGCCTGGCCAACAACAACCCCGGCCTGCGGGCCATCATCACGCTTCCGGCGCGGCGGGGGTAGATCAACCGGCCTGTTTACGCTTGCAGGCGGTCCTCGGCGCCTATGCCAAGCTGCTTGAGCTTGCGGTGCAGGGCGCTGCGTTCCATGCCGACGAAATGAGCGGTGCGGCTGATATTGCCGCCAAAGCGCAGCAACTGGGATTGCAGGTACTGAGTTTCGAACACGTCGCGCGCTTCGCGCAGCGGCAGGGCCATGACATCGGCGGCGGGGTCTATGGCCAGGGCGCGCGGGGCGTGGGCGGAGAGTTCGGTGGGCAGGTGTTCGGCGCGGAAAACCTCGGTCTCGCTGGAGCGCATGATCATCAGCCAGTCCATGATGTTGCGCAGCTGGCGGACGTTGCCGGGCCAGTCATGCGCCTGCAGGGCGGCGATGGCGTCCGACCCCAGGGTGCGCGGCGGCAGGCCGGAAATTTCGGCCGCGCGGGCCAGAAAATCAGCCGCCAGGGCGGGGATATCCTCGCGGCGCTCCTTCAGCGAGGGCACGCGCAGCGGCACCACGGCCAGGCGGTAGTAGAGATCCTCGCGGAAATGACCGGCGGCGATCGCGCTGGCGAGGTCCTTGGCGGTGGAGGCCAGCACGCGGATATCCACCTTCACACGCGAATTGGCGCCGCCGCCGACTCGCTCGAAGCTTTGCTCCTGTAATACGCGGGCGATCTTACCCTGGGTTTCCAGCGGCATATCGGCCACTTCGTCGAGCAGCAGGGTGCCGCCATGGGCGCGCTCCAGCACGCCCACCTTGCGCGGGGCGGCGTGGGGGTCGGCGCCTGCCTCGACGCCGAAAAGCTCCACCTCGAAGCGCTCGGGCGCGAGAATGGCACAGTTGAGGGCGACGAAGGGGCCATCGGCACGGCGGGACTGCGCGTGGATCATGCGCGCCACGGTTTCCTTGCCGGAGCCGGGAGCGCCGGTGATGAGCACACGCGAGCCGGTGGGGGCGACGCGGTCGATCGAGGCTTTCAGGCTGACGATGCCGTGCCCCTCGCCGGTCAGGCTGGTCTCGGAGCCGACGCGCAGGCGCAACTCCGCGTTTTCCGCCTCCAGCCGGGCCGCTTCCAGGGCGCGGCGCACGACCAGCAGCAGACGGTCCGAGTTGAAGGGTTTTTCGATAAAGTCATACGCGCCGCGCTGGATCGCCGCGACCGCGGTTTCAATGGTGCCGTGGCCGGAGATCATCACCACCGGGACGCGCGGCTGCTCCTGGTGCAGCACGTCGAGAATGCCGATGCCATCGAGCTTGGAGCCTTGCAGCCAGACATCGAGGATCACCAGCGCGGGGCGGCGGGCGCGGTAGGCGGCAATGGCATCGTCCGAATTGCCGGCGCTGCGGGCCTCGAAACCTTCGTCGCGGAGAATCGCTTCGACCAGCAGGCGGATATCCGGCTCGTCGTCGACGATCAGGATTTCAGTCATGTCGCGGGCAACTCCTTAACATTATCGTTTTTGCTTTCAGGCTCAACCGGCAGCGCGGGCAGAATAAGGCTGACCTTGGCGCCGGGTCCATCCGGCAACTGGTCAAGTTCCAGCCGCCCTCCATGGTCCTCCATGATCTTGCGGACAATGGCAAGACCAAGCCCGGTGCCTTTGGGCTTGTGCGTCACATAGGGTTCGGTCAGCCGGGCGCGGTCGGTCTCGGGCAGGCCGATGCCGTCGTCTGTCACGCTGAGTACCGCATGATCGTCCTGCGCGGCGAGGGTCAAAGTGACATGGCTGGCGCCCGGGCGCATGGCCACTGCATCGGCCGCGTTGGCGAGCAGGTTGGTGAGCGCCTGGCCGATGAGGCGGCGGTCGCAGATGGCGCGCAAGGAGGTTGCAATGCGGACATCCCAGTTGATCTCGCGGTGCGCGACGCGCTGCAGCACCATGGCCTCGCGCGCGATGCGCTCCAGCGACTCCTCGCGCATCACCGGGGCGGGCATGCGCGCGAAGGTGGAGAATTCGTCCACCATGCGGCCGATGTCACCCACATGGCGCACAATGGTGTCGGCGCATTGGGAGAAGCCTTCAGGGTCGGAGGTGATCTCCTTGGTGAAGCGGCGCTTCAGGCGTTCGGCGGAAAGCTGGATGGGTGTGAGCGGGTTTTTGATCTCATGCGCGATGCGCCGGGCCACGTCGGCCCAGGCGGCCTTGCGCTGGGCGGAGAGCAGCTCGGTCACGTCATCAAAGGTGACGATGAAGCCGTCCGGCTCGCCGGCCTTCATTTCCGCGCCGATGCGCACCAGCAGCACGCGCTTGTGCATTGCCGGGCCGTGTTCGATTTCCGCGGTCACCGGGCGCTCGGGATTGGCCATCACGGCGTTGATGAGACCCTCGAATTCAGGCACGATTTCGACCAGATACTGGCCGATTTCCGCCTCCAGGCCGATGCGCAGCAATTCGGAGGCGGCGCGGTTGGGCAGCTCGATGCGGCCCTTGTTGTCCAGCCCGATCACCCCGGCGGAAACACCCGCCAGCACGGTCTCAGTAAAACGCCGCCGCGCGTCGAGCTGGCCGTTGACATCCATCAGCTCCGTGCGTTGTGCAGCGAGCTGTGCCGTCATGCGGTTGAAGGCGCGCGAGAGCCCGGCCATCTCATCGCCCGTATCACGCTCGGGCACACGCACGGAGAGATCACCCGCGCGCACATTCTCCGCCGCGCGGATTAAGTGGCCGATCGGCTTGGCGATCTGGTTGGCGATGACCAGACCAAAACCGACCAGCGCCGAGAGCACCAGCAGGGAGAGAATGGCGATGACCAGCGCGAAGGAGATTTCCAACCCGGCGCGGTTTTTCGAGAGCCGCTGGTATTCGGCCACGGCCTGCTCGGTCTTGTTCACATGGTCGAGAATCGCCGGGTCGATCGGCTTCTCGATCATCAGCATCATCGGCGGCGTGATGTCGAGCTTGATGACCGCCTGCTCCACCGTGCTGCCCTGCGGGCTGAAAACCGGAACCTGGCCGGTCTGCGCCAGGGATATCTGGCGCTGGTCGGGCACCGAGGCGGCGAAACCGGCGAACAGCCCGGCGGAGGCGACGATCTCGCCGTTCAGCGGCTCGAAGATCACCGCCTGGGTGAGGCCGCGTATCGTCGCCTGATTGACCAGATAGCGGGCAAACTCGTTGGGGTCGCCAAAAAACACCGAGCCATTCTGGGAGAGATCATTGGCCATGGCCAGGGCGTCGAGCCGGATGTCGTTGTCATGTTCGGCGAGGTAGCCCTGGGCGACCTGGTTGCTCTCGTCCAGCGCGGTTTGAACCCTCTGGTTGAACCAGGCCTGAATGCCGAAATTGAAGAACACGATGGCGAACACGGCCACCAGAATCGCGGGCACCGCCGCCACGCCGCCGAAAAGAAACACCAGCTGCACATGCAACCGCGCCCCGGCGGCGCCGCGCCTGTGTTCCAGCACCACGCGCACCACGCGCCCGACCAGCAGGATGATGAGCAACAGCAGCGCCGCGAAATCGGCGACGATCAGGCCGATTGCCACGCCCGAATGGACATCCAGCTTCACCCGCCCCGCCAGGATCGCGAACGAGGCGATGCCGAGGAACAAGGCGATCGAGGCCACCAGCAGGGTCGAGACCCGGCCCAGCATGATGTCCAGCAAAGACCCGCGCAGGGTTCGCGGCGTTGTAGCGGCGCCCGGCATCATCCCACCCGGCGCTGCACGCCGATGCCGTGCTCGCGGATTTTTTTGCGCAGGGTGTTGCGGTTGAGGCCCAGCAGGGCGGCGGCGCGGATCTGGTTGCCGCGGGTTTCCGCAAGCGTCATGCGGATCAGCGGCCGCTCCAGCTCGGCCAGGGCGCGTTCGTAGAGCACACCCTCCTCGCCTGACTCGCGGATCGCGGCAAGCAGGCGCGCGACATGGCGTTCCACCACGGCGGCCATGGTGTCGGCTTCGTCGCCGGGGACGGTCTGAGGCTCCTCGGCCACGGTGTAATCGGCGAGTTCCTGCGTCAGTATGGCTTCGGTGATGACCGGCTGCGGCACCAGGGCGGCGAGGCGGCGGATCAGGTTTTCAAGCTCGCGCACATTCCCCGGCCAGCGGTAGGCGGAGAGCATGGCCATTGCCGCCGCGTCGATGGTCTTGCCGGGCAGGCCCTCGCTCTGCGCCTTGTTGAGAAAGTGCTGGGCCAGCACGGGGATATCATCGGGGCGCTCACGCAGGGGCGGCAGGCGGATGGGCACGACGTTGAGGCGGTAGAACAGGTCTTCGCGGAACTGGCCCGAGCGGATGAGCGCCCGCAGGTCACGGTGGGTGGCAGCGACAATGCGGGCATTGGCGCGGATGGGCTGACGGCCGCCGACGGTGGTGAACTCGCCTTCCTGCAAAACGCGCAGCAGGCGGGTCTGGGCTTCTGGCGGCATGTCGCCGATTTCATCCAGGAAGAGCGTGCCGCCCGCAGCCTGCTCAAAACGGCCGACATGGCGGTTGGTGGCGCCGGTGAAGGCGCCTCGCTCGTGGCCGAACAACTCACTCTCAATCAGCTCGCGCGGGATCGCCGCCATGTTGATGGCGACGAACGGCCCGGCGCGGCGGCGGCCGTAGTCATGCAGGGCGCGGGCGACGAGTTCCTTGCCGGCGCCGGATTCGCCGTTGATCATCACGGTGAGGTCAGTGGTGGTGAGGCGGGCGATGATGCGGTAGATTTCCTGCATCGCCGGGCTGCGGCCGATCAGCGGCAGATTTTCATCGCCCGTGGGCTTGGGCGCCTGCGTGCCGCCGGCGGCATAGACCGGCTGTTTCAGCGCGCGGTCCACCACTGCGAGCAGTTCGCCGAGGTCAAAAGGTTTTGGCAGATAGTCAAATGCGCCGCGCTGGGTGGCCTGCACCGCGGTGGTGAGGGTGGATTGCGCGCTCATCACGATGATCGGCAGTTCGGGGCGGATGCGTTTGATGCGCGGGATCAGGTCCAGGCCGTTCTCATCGGGCATGATGACATCGGTGATCACCACGTCGCCCTCGCCGTCCTCCACCCAGCGCCACAGCGTGGCCGCCGAGGAGGTGGCGCGCACCTGATAGCCCGAGCGGCCTAGCGCCTGGGTCAGCACGGTGCGGATCGAGCGGTCGTCATCGGCGATCAGAACGGTTGGCACGGTGCTCATCAATGGTTACTTTCCGGGGGGTCTTCGTAGACGGGCAGATGGATGCGAAATTCGGTACGGCCGGGGCGGCTGTCCACGTCGATCAACCCGCCGTGGTCGGCGACGATTTTGGCGACCAGCGCCAGGCCCAGCCCGCTGCCCGCGGCCTTGGTGGTGATGAAGGGCTCGAACAGATGGCGGCGGATGTCCTCGGGGATGCCGGGGCCGTTATCGCGCACCGAGACGAAGATCGGCAGGTTGGCGCGGCCCCGCCCGGAGGAGGCGGAGAGACGCACGCCATGCTGGAAGCCGGTGGTGAGGTGAATTTCGCCGTCCGGGCGGTCCATGCTGTCAATGGATTCGGCGGCGTTTTTGACCAGGTTGAGCAGCACCTGGATGAGCTGGTCGCGGCTGCCCTGCACATGCGGCAGGCTTGGGTCGTAGGATTCGATGAATTTAATGCGCTGCGCGAAGCCTGAACGGGCGAGCTTGCGCACATGTTCCAAAACGCGGTGAATGTTCACCGCCTGACGCTCCAGCTTCTTCTCGCCAAAGGTTTCCATGCGCTCAACCATGGCGCGGATGCGGTCGGCCTCCTCGCGGATCAGCACGGCAAGCTCACGGTCCTCGGCCGTGGCGCTGGCCTCCAGCAACTGCGCGGCACCCCTGATTCCCGACAGGGGGTTTTTCACCTCATGCGCCAGAATCGCCGCCATGCCGGTGATGCTGCGCGCCGCGTTACGGGCGGACATCTGCTGGTCCAACGCGCGCGCCGCCGATTCGTCCTGCAAGGTAAGCACCACGCAGCCGGGCACTTCCTGCAACGGGGCGGCCTGCACGGTGCAACCCCTGCGCAGCAGGCGGGGACCCTCCAGGATCATGTCATGCTCGGCGACGGTAACACCGGCGCGCCGCGCCCGCTCCAGCAGCAGGAAAAGCGGGTGGTCCAGCGGCAGAATGTCACACAAGTTGCTATGCAGCAGCAGCGCCTTGGAGGAGCCGAAAAACTCCTCCGCCGCGTAATTCACCGAACAGAACGTGTCGTTCTCGTCCAGCACGGCCACCGCCAGCGGTAGCGCGTCAAAAATTTGCAGGGGGTCTACCCGGACCTCACGTGCGGCCACGGGCTTGCGATTGACCATGCCAAAGGCTTTTCTGATACCGCTCACTTTGCGCCCCTTGCGTAAATAGTCACGCCGCCAGCGCCATTTCGTCCTGACGGATAAAGCCGGATTCGATCAGCGGGTCATAAAATGCGTCAATCAGCGCTTCCACCGCCGCGCCATTGTCCAGCCGGTTCATCTGCGCGCGGAAGGCGGCCGAGCCGCGTAGGCCGTGGCTGTACCAGGAGACATGTTTGCGCGCGAGGCGCACGCCGCCCTTTTCGCCAAAATGCGCGCGGATGGCGGCGTAGTGGCGCAGCAGGATTTCCTTCTGCGCGGCCAGGGTGGGCGGGGCGGTGTGCGCGCCGGTAAGCAGATAGTCCGCCACCTGCTTGAGAAACCAGGGGCGCCCGTAGGCGCCGCGGCCGATCATCACGCCATCAGCCCCCGAGCGGCGCAGCGCCTCGGCGGCTTTTGCCTCGGTGGTGATGTCGCCATTGACGATGAGGGGGATTTTGACCGCGTTTTTGACGCTGGCGATGAAATCCCAGTCCGCCACGCCCTCATAGAACTGCTGGCGGGTGCGGCCATGCACGGTAACCATGGCGATGCCCGACGCTTCCGCAATTCGCGCCAGGGTGGGCGCGTTCAGGCTGTTATGGTCCCAGCCCATGCGCATTTTAAGCGTCACCGGCACATCCACCGCCCCCACGGTGGCGGCCAGGATTTTACCGGCCAGAATTTCATCGCGCATCAACGCGGACCCGGCGGCCTGGCCGACCGCCACTTTTTTCACCGGGCAGCCAAAATTGATGTCGATCAGGTCCGCGCCGTTGGCCACCGCGATGCGCGCGGCCTCGGCCATGGCATCGGGCTCGCAGCCGGCAAGCTGCACCGAGGACGGGCCGCCACCAGCCACGACCTCGGCCATGCGCATGGTGTTGCGGTTTTCGCGCACCATCGCCCAGGAGGCGATCATCTCGGAGACCACAAGGCCAGCGCCGAGCGATTTGGCCAGGGCGCGGAACGGCAGATCGGTGACGCCCGAAAGCGGGGCCAGGATAACCGGGGTTTCCAACGTGACCGCGCGCGGCCCGTTGCCCAGGGTGATCGGCTTGATAAGAGGGGGCGAAACATTGCTCATGATTTGGGCAAACTACCGTCCGCACGCGGCGGGCGCAATCACCTTTTGGACATTTCCGTGGCACGGTTGACGTTAAGCCATGGCGGCTTCACATCTGCGGCGGATTACATTGGAGAGACTGGCATGATTCCGCGCATCGGTACCGGGTTTGACGTTCACGCCATGGCGGAAGGGCGCCCCATGATTATCTGCGGCGTGACGATACCGTTCGAAAAAGGGCTGGCCGGACATTCCGACGCCGATGTCGGCATCCACGCCTTATGCGACGCGATTTACGGCGCGCTGGCGGAGGGCGATATCGGACGGCATTTCCCCCCCTCCGAGAACACCTGGAAAGACGCCGACAGCGCGCGGTTTCTGCGCCATGCGGCGGAGCGGATCGCGGCGCGCGGGGGCAGACTCGCCAATGCCGATGTCACCATCATCTGCGAACGGCCAAAAATCACGCCGCACGCCCCCGCCATGCGGGCCAGGCTGGCGGAGCTGCTGGGTGTTGGCATTGACGCAATTTCAGTGAAGGCGACGACCACCGAGCAGTTGGGTTTCACCGGCCGGGGCGAGGGCATCGCGGCGCAGGCGGCGGTGATCGTGCTGGTGCCCGCATAAACCTGTATGATGTTGCAGCGGCTTAAGGACACCGGGCTAAGCAATGAAAAAGACTGCATTGTCCCGCGCGAAAGAGCATTGCTGCACTGCGCAAAAGCTTGTTGCGGCAGACCCCCCTGCCCGCATATAAAGGCTTCAGCAGGATGAGCTTGCTCTCCTGCTTTCTTGGACGTTTCCTCCCTAAACTTGGCGGCGCTGTATGCGCCGCCTTTTTTTTGTTGGGGTGCTCCGCGTTAAGCCAAACCCCACGGGCGGAGGTTAAGCGAAACCTCACGAGCAGAAAAGAAAGTGGGGGGCTTCTGTTGCCCGGTGCCCCCCGAACCGCGCTTAGCTGCTGTTTAGGCAGCGACCGCGAATGCTACGTTGTTATCGTTCGCATTTAAGTTATAGCCCGATAACGGCGGTACAATGCCGAGCAAAAGGTGGGTCTTTACCACGCGTGTCGAGTCTGTTTCACCCCCGTAAATCCGGGCGGCCCGATTCAGACTACGCGGCAACGCCGCTTCGTCATCGGGACGCCTGGAGCAACTGGTGGAGGTGCCGGGTACTGCCCCCGGGTCCACAACGATTATTCCACGCACCGTTTATCACCATAGCCAGCAAGCTGGCAGAACCTATATAGGCGCGTTATGAGGGATATGAAAGAGAGAGATTCATGACCCTCACGCCGGAACAGCAAACTGAGATCGAAACCGCGCGGGGTGGCGCCACGCCTACGTTGCGCCCCACCGTGCCGGCGCTGGAGGCCATGCTCTTCACCGCCATTCCGGTGCTGGACCACGGGTTTATCCGCGTGGTGGACTATATGGGCGACGATTCCGCCGTGGTGCAGGCCGCACGGGTCTCCTACGGGCGCGGCACCCGCAAGGCGCTGGAGGATGAAGGGCTGATCCGCTACCTCATGCGCCACCACCATTCCACGCCGTTTGAGATGTGCGAGATCAAATTTCACATAAAACTGCCGATCTTCGTGGCGCGGCAGTGGATTCGCCATCGCACCGCGAATGTGAACGAATATTCGGCGCGCTACTCCATCATGGACAAGGATTACTACATCCCGGCCCCCGGGCAGCTTGCCGCGCAGTCCTCCGATAACCGGCAAGGGCGTGGCGAGGTGCTGGATCAGCCAACCGCCGAGCGCGTGCTCAACCTGCTGCGCGCGGACGCGGAGCAGACCTATGGCCATTATGAGGACATGCTGGGCGAGGAGATCGGCCTGGCGCGCGAACTGGCGCGCATGAACCTGACGCTGAACACGTATACGCAATGGTATTGGAAGACGGATCTGCACAATCTCTTCCACTTCCTGCGCCTGCGCGCCGATAGCCACGCCCAGTATGAAATCCGCGTCTACGCCGAGGCGATGATGGAGACGGTGAAGGCCTGGGTTCCGCTCTCCTACGGTGCGTTCTGCGACTACCGGCTGGGCGCGGTGACATTTTCGGCGAAAATGATGACGGTGCTGAAGAAGCTTCTGGCTGATGAGCCGGTGGAACAGGCCGGCTCTGGCCTCTCCAAGCGCGAGTGGAGCGAGATGCTGGCCGCACTGGGGCGGTAACCTCGGGCGGCAACAAAAACGGCGCCCGCGAGGGGCGCCGTTAAAGGCAAGGCTGGATTTTGCAGCCAGATTACCGGCTGTTGCGCTGGCCGAAGAGTTGCAGCAGGAACATGAACAGGTTGATGAAGTTCAGATACAGGGTCAGCGCGTCATAAACACTGCGCTTGCCCGCCATTTCCACACCGTAGGACGAGCCATATTGCAGGTAGGTGGTTTTAATCCGCTGCGTGTCATACGCGGTGAGGCCGGTGAAGATGAGCACGCCGAGGATGCTGACCGCGAAGGCGACCGCCGGTGAGTGCAGGAAGATGTTCACCACCATGGCGATGAGGATGCCGATCAGGCCCATCATGAGGAAGCTGCCCATGCTGGTGAGGTCACGCTTGGTGGCGTAACCGTAAAGGCTGGTGCCCGCGAAGGTGCCTGCGGTGATGAAGAAGACTTCCGTGATGGAGGTCTGGGTGTAGATGAGGAAGATATTGGTCAGACTGGCGCCCATGGCGGCGCAAAAGGCCCAGAACAGCGCCTGCGCGGCGGTGGTGGAGAGCTTGTTCACGCCGAAGCTGAGCACCATGACGAAGGCGAGGGGTGCAAAGATGCTGATATAGGCCAGGCCGGAGGGCACATTGGCGTAGCTGCCGTCCGCCATCTGGCGCAGCGGGTAGAAGGCGTTCATCAGGCTGGTATGCGCGATACCGAAGGCGACCAGCCCGGTCAGCACCAGGCCGGAGGACATCCAGTTGTAGACATGCAGCATGTAGGCGCGCAGGCCCGCGTCCAGCGCCGCGGCGCCGGAGGCTGCGTAGCCGGACTGTGCCGTGCGATAGGAATTGGCATTGGGGTCATAAGCCATGGAATATATTCGCTCCTGAAAATGGCCATGCGGCCATGCGCTACAGATTCGTTGTTTCTGGTTACATTTCAAGTGACAACGTATTCATCCCACCAGCGGGACATTTTGCACAGGCAAGAAAAGGCACTCAGGCAACAAAAGCGCTTTTGTCCTTGACCGGCGGCAATAGCGCCGGTCAAGGACAAAGTTAGGCTAGCGGCGCCACCAGCCGCGTTTTTTCTCGGCGACCGGCACATCATCACCGCCGATGACACGCGGCTTGACCAAGGGCTCCGGCGCCGCAGCCGGGGTTTCGCCCGAAGCTTCGGTAGCGGCTTCGGCCGGGGCTTCAACCGGGGCGGCTTCAACCGCTGGGGCAGGCTCGGGCGCGGCAACGCCTTCTGCCACGGCGGCAGGAGCTTCTGGTGTCACCACAGGCTCGGGTGCCGCCTGTGCCAGATCACGCAGGCGCAGGCGCTGCTCCTCGGCGCGCTCGGCCGCCTCGAAAATATCGGCGACATCGGCATACACGGGCTCAGCCGGGGCAACCTCGGCGGCCGGGGTCTCATCCTCGCCGGCGCGGCGGCGGCGCGTGCCGCCACGGGTGCGGCGGCGGCGCGGGGCTGGTTCCTCGGTCAGCACCGGGGCTTCCTCGGCTGGTTCGCCCAGTTCGGCGGCCATCACCAGATCAATCTCGGTCGGCTGGTCATCGGGAACTGCCGGGGCAGGTGCGGCTGGGGCCTCGCCTTCAGCGGCAGGGGCCGGGGTTTCCGCTCCGGCTTCACCCGCGGCGGCCTCACCCGCGCCGTTTTCACCACGGCGCTTGCCACGGCGGCGGCGGCGGCGGCGCTTGCGCTCACCTTCCTCGGCCGTATCGTTGGCGTTGGGCGCGTCGGTGTCCTGTTCTTCCTCCTCGGCCTCCACCTCTTCGGCCACCGGAACGGCCACTGCGCGCTCCAGGTTGCGTTCCGGGGTGATCGGCCCGGTGTAGGAGGCAGGCGCCACCACTGGCGCGGTGATCGTCTGCGCGCGGATTTTCTCGATGCGGAAGCTCGTGCCGGTCATCGCGGCGTCGGGCGTGAAGATCACCCGCATGGCATAACGCGCCTCGATGGCGGAAAGCCGCTCGCGCTTGTGGTTGAACAGGTAGAACGCGATTTCCGGCGGCAGCACCACGGCGATCTCGGCGGCGCGGAACTTGCCGCCCTCGTCCTCGATGGCGCGCAGGATGTGCAGCGCCGCGCTCTCGGGGCTGCGGATGGAGCCCATACCCGCGCAATGCGGGCAGGTGATGAGTGACGCCTCGGTGAGCGAGGGGCGCAGGCGCTGGCGGCTCATCTCCATCAGGCCGAAATGGCTGATCGAGCCGATCTGGATGCGGGCGCGGTCGTTCTTCAGTGAATCCTTGAGCTTGCGCTCGACCGCCGTGTTGTTCTTGCGGCTCTCCATGTCGATGAAGTCGATGACGATAAGCCCGGCCAGATCGCGCATGCGCAACTGCTTGGCCACCTCCTCGGCGGCTTCCAGATTGGTGCGCAGAGCCGTGTCCTCGATGCTGCGCTCGCGGGTGGAGCGCCCTGAGTTCACATCGATGGCGACCAGCGCCTCGGTCTGGTTGATGACGATGTAGCCGCCCGAGCGAAGTTGCACGATCGGGTTGAGCATCGCGTCGAGCTGGGCTTCCACCTGGTAGCGGGCGAACAGCGGCTGGCCCTCGGTCCACAACTGCACCTTTTTGGCGTGGCTGGGCATGAGCATGCGCATAAAGTCCCGCGCGGCCTTGAAGCCCTCCTCGCCATCGACCAGCACCTCTTCCACGTCGCGCGTATAAACATCGCGGATGGTGCGCTTGATCAGGCTGGCTTCCTCGTAGATGAGCGCCGGGGCCACGGATTCCATGGTGCGCTCGCGGATGTCGTCCCACAGGCGGAGCAGATATTCGCAGTCGCGCTTGATCTCGGGCTTGGGCCGGTTGGCGCCGGCTGTGCGCACGATCAGGCCCATGCCCTCGGGCACGTCCAGCTCGGCCATGGCTTCCTTCAGGCGGCGGCGGTCAGCCACCGAGGTGATTTTGCGCGAAACGCCGCCGCCGGAGGGCGAGTTGGGCATGAGCACGGAGAAACGCCCGGCCAGGGAGAGATAGGTGGTGAGGGCCGCACCTTTGTTGCCGCGCTCCTCCTTTACCACCTGGATCAGCATGATCTGGCGGCGGTGAATAACGTCCTGGATTTTGTAGTTGCGCAAAAAGCGCTGGCGCTGGCGGCGCTCGCGCGCCTCGGCGGCGTCATCGCCATCACCGCCCAGGTTTTCCGGCGGCGGGGCGGCGGGGGCTTCGTCAGCATCATGGCCGTTGGCCGGTTCGGCCTCACCCTCGGCGCTGCTTTCGCTGCCGTCTCCGGTTTCCTCGGCGCTGGCGCGTTCAGGCGCCACTTCGGCCTCGGTTGCGGCCACGGCTTCGCCGGTCTCTTCCGGCGGCGGCGCGGAGATAATTTCAATCGGAGTGACGCTCAGCGCCTGCGCGGCACCATGATCCGGCGCGGCCTCGGCCTCGGCCTCGGAGGGTTCGGCGGCCTGCTCCTCGCGTGCATCGGCGGCGCGGGCTTCCTCGCGCTCGTCCTCGGCCTGCAGAGCCAGCAGGCGGTTACGGTCAGCCACCGGAATCTGGTAATAATCAGGGTGGATTTCGCCAAAGGCCAGGAATCCGTGGCGGTTTCCGCCGTATTCCACAAACGCCGCCTGCAGGCTGGGTTCAACCCGGATAACCTTGGCGAGGTAGATATTGCCTTTTATCTGCTTGCGATTGGCCGTCTCAACGTCGAAATCCTCAAGCCGGTTGCCGTCCAGTACCACCACGCGCGTTTCTTCCGCGTGGCTGGCGTCGATTAACATTTTTTTCGTCATTTAAATGGGAGCTCCGATGCGCGGCATCCGCGGGCAGCCATGAGCCTGTAATGGCTCTCAATGCCGCAACGCCACGATTTTGATGTAAGTTAAGGGGTGCAGACCGGAGCCACGCCATATCCGAACGGAAAAAATTAAAGTCGGTCGGCAGAGCGGTCATCGGTCCTTGATCTCGTAGGCCAGGGCTTGCGCGCCAGGCCATGTGGGTATTCCTCAGGGTTCGGGTGGCGGAAACGGCCGGAAAAGGCCAAAATCCGCTCTTAATCGAGCACCTGGGGTTGTTGATGACGGAAATACCGCGCATCCGCAAGGGGGTTACTGCCAGCCCTGCGTGAAACGCCCGGCTGGCGGAGGGCGGCTGCCTCGGGCAGAATGGCGCCGCAGACAGGAGGGCGGCACGGCCAATGACGCATAAATACCGCTTCGTGATTGCCGCCTGCGCGCGCTGGGAGACTCGCTACGCCGTGGAGTGGCTAAACTACCACCGCGCCATCGGCTTCGAGCATGTCTATCTCTACTGCAACGACGACGATCCGCGCGCGCTCTATGAGACGGTGCTGCCCTTCACCCAGGGCCCGGCCCCCTTCGTCACCTTTCGGTTTTATCCCGACCAGGGGCAACATCGCAAAATGATGCTGCACTTTCTGGCACACGACCAACACGCCGCAGAATGGATCAGCTTTCTCGACCTCGACGAGTTCATCCGTCTGCCGCCGGGCCAGAGCATCGCCCAGTTCATCGCGCCGCTTGCCCCGGTGGCCGACTGCGTGCTGTTCAACTGGGTATTCTTCGGTCCCAACGGTCACAAGACGCCGCCGGACCGCCCGGTGCTGGAATCCTACACGCGGCGCGAAGCCCTGGTGCACCCTTTCACCAAATATGTAGCGCGCAGCACAGTCTTCAACGATCCGCAGCTTTTCCAAAAGTGCCTGGACAACTCCTTCGTCCACCGGCTGGATGAATATCTCGCCCGGCCGATCCGCTCGGTGAATGTGCTGGGGGAGGATATGGCCGGATATTACGCCGATTTTCCTGCCGGTGCGGCGGCGTTCGCCCGCCATCCGCCTCGGCAGGAGAGACTTTTCGCCACCGCCATGATCCACCATTACGCCTTTCGCTCCGAACAGGCCTTTGCCGGCCGCGTGGCGCGGGGGTTGAATGGCAATTTCGCCGGCGAGAAAATCTGGGGCGAGTTGGCGGCGGAGCCAGAGCGGTATCGCGAATTCCTTGCTTCAGTGAACGCGGTGGAGGACCGTCGGCTTGCTGAATTCCAGCAAAACGAGGCCGGCAAGGCACAACCAGCCAATGCGCGGCCCGCTCCCGCGGCGGCAATGCCGCCGGGTTTACGCCTGGGCATTGCCATCACCACCTTCAACCGGCGCGAGCTGGTGGTTGATCTCGCCGTGAAAATCCGCGCGCTCACGAGTGGCCCCCATGAGCTGGTTGTTTGCGACGACGGCTCAACCGACGGCACGGCGCAGACCCTGCGGGCGATGGGGGTGCGTGTTATCGGGGGCACCAACCGCGGTATCGCCTGGAACAAAAATCGCGGCATTTATTATCTGCTGCATGTCTCGCAATGCGATGTCATTATTCTGCTTGACGATGACATCGTGCCCGTGACCCCCGGCTGGGAGGTGGAGTGGATCGAGGCAGCCTGGCGCTATGGACATGTGAATCACGCCCATCCGGCCTATAAAAACTCACTCGTTGCCGGTGCGCTCACGGCCGCCGATCCGGGTCTGGCATCCACCATTCCGGGCTGGGCACTGGCGTTCAATCGTTTCATCCTGGCCTCCATTGGCTACATGGACGTGCGTTTCGGCCGTTATGGCCACGAACATTCCGACTTATCCTTCCGCGCGCTGAGAACCGGGCATGGTGGCATTACCGTGCAGGAGGCCGCGGGGCAAAAGGCACTGTTCTATGTCATTGACGGCGGATTGCGGGGCGTTCCCTCGGTGACGTCCGGAACCCCGGAAGAGCTGCAAGCCAATGGCCGATTGCTGATGGAGCTGGGCGCGGAGCCGGTTTATCGCCATGTCTGGCGCGAGGACGCGCAAATGCGCGCGTTCCTGGCCGAGATTGCCGCCGCCGCGCCAGACGAACTTGCCCCGATAATCGGAACCACCAATGAGTTTGCATCGCTGGAAGCGTATCTAGGGCATCAAGGCGATCCACCTGCCCTCGCCGCGCCGGATCATGCTTTCGTCAGCGACGGCAATATCAGCCGTGGCAAGCCGGTCATGCAAAGCCCCATACCAGCCGCAGCTCCCTGTTGGCAGGTCGATCTCGGCGGTTTCGCCACGATCCGCGAAATCCGGGTCCACGCCCCTCGCGGCGCCAGCTTCAGCCTCAGCGTGTCCATCGACGGCGAGTCATGGACGGAGATCACGCGCGAGGAAGATGACGAAGTGGTGGGCGGCGGCGGCGCTCCCTTCATCTGGGCTGGCCCCGGCGCCGCCTGGGCGCGGTTTGTGCGCGTCACCCTGCTGGGGCGCGACTACCTGCATCTGGATCAGGTCGAGGTGTTCGGCGCCATGACACATCCGGGCGGGACACTCTGAGAGAGCCACCCCCCTTATTTTACATGGCGAGACTACAGCGCGGCGCCGGGTGCGCCAAATTCAGCCCCCCCTTGCCTTTCGCCCCTCCCTTGCGGCATCAGGCGGGGGAAAGCCACGTCAAGGAGCCGCCCAGCATGTCCGACGCCCGCACCGCGATCAACGATATCAATCCCGCCACTGTTCTATATGATTTCGTGGTGAGCGAGGCGCTGCCCGGCACCGGGGTTGATCCCGCCGCCTTCTGGGCCGGTTTCGCTGCGGTCATCAAGGAATTCTCGGCCACAAACGCCACGCTGATGGCCAAGCGCGACGCGCTGCAGGCAAAAATCGACGCCTGGCACCTGGCGCACAAGGGCCAGCCGCACAATCCCGCCGCCTATGAGGCATTTTTGCGCGAAATCGGCTATCTGCTGCCTGACCCGGCGCCCTTCAGCGTCGACACTGACCGGGTGGACGATGAGATCGCGCATATCGCCGGGCCGCAGCTGGTGGTGCCGGTGAGCAACGCCCGCTACGCGCTCAACGCCGCCAACGCCCGCTGGGGCAGCCTCTATGACGCGCTCTACGGCACCGACGCCATCCCCGAGACCGAAGGGGCCGCCAGATCCGCCGGGGGCCTGAACAAGGCCCGCGCGGCGCTGGTGGTGGCCCGTGGCCGCGCCTTTCTCGACGCGCATTTTCCCCTGGCCGACGGCAGCCATGCCGATGCGCGGGCCTACCGCGTGCGCCACGGGCACCTGGCCGTGGTGTTGCCCAGCGGCGAGGTTGGATTGAAGAACGGCGCGCAGTTCGCGGGCTACACCGGCGACGCCGGCCAGCCAACCGGCGTTTTGCTCAAGAACCATAATCTGCACGCCGAGCTGGTGATCAACCCGCAAAACGCCATCGGCCGGGATGACGCCGCCGGGGTGGCCGATATCATCATGGAATCGGCGATCAGCACCATCATGGATTGTGAGGACAGTGTTGCCGCGGTGGATGCGCACGACAAGGTGGATGTGTATCGCAGCTGGCTGGGGCTGATGCAGGGCACGCTCAGCGCGCCGGTGGAGAAAGGCGGCAAAACATTCGAGCGCAGGCTGAACCCGGACCGCGTATACACCGCGCCGGATGGCGGCACGCTCACCCTGCACGGCCGCTCGCTGATGCTGGTGCGCAATGTCGGCCACCACATGCTCACCGATGCGATTCTCGATGCGCAAGGCAATGAGGTTCCCGAGACCATCATCGATGCGGTGATCACCTCGCTGATCGCGATGCATGACCTGAAGGCCCGGCGCAACTCGCGCACCGGCTCGGTTTATATCGTGAAGCCCAAGCTGCACGGGCCGGAGGAGGTGGCCAACGCGGTGGCGCTGTTCGGCGCGGTGGAAAAATTGCTTGACCTACCCGCCAACACGTTGAAAATGGGCATCATGGACGAGGAACGCCGCACCAGCGCCAACCTCAAGGCCTGCATCGCGGCGGCGAAGTCGCGCGTGGTGTTCATCAACACCGGCTTCCTCGACCGCACCGGCGATGAGATCCACACCTCCATCGAGGCCGGGGCGTTTCTGCGCAAGGGCGATATCAAGAACCAGCCCTGGATCAAATCCTACGAGGACCGCAACGTGGACTTCGGCCTGGAATGCGGGTTGCAGGGGCGCGCGCAGATCGGCAAGGGCATGTGGGCCGCACCCGACCAGATGGCGGCGATGCTGGAACAGAAAATCGCCCACCCGCGCGCGGGCGCCAACACCGCCTGGGTGCCCTCCCCCACCGCCGCCACGCTGCATGCGCTGCACTACCACGCGGTGGACGTGTTCGCCCGCCAGGACGAGCTTAAAACCCGCCCGCCCGCCAAATTGGAAGACCTGCTCACCATTCCGCTGGCCGGCCGGCCGAACTGGAACCCCGCGCAAGTGCAGCAGGAGCTGGACAACAACGCGCAGGGGCTGCTCGGTTATGTGGTGCGCTGGGTGGACCAGGGGGTGGGCTGCTCGAAAGTGCCGGACATCCACGATGTCGGCCTGATGGAAGACCGCGCCACACTGCGCATCTCCTCCCAGCACATCGCCAACTGGCTGCACCATGGCATCGCCAGCAAGGAACAGGTGATGGAAACCCTCAAGCGCATGGCCCTGGTGGTGGACAAACAAAACGCTGGCGATCCGGCCTATACCCCGCTCGCCCCCGGCTATGACGGCCCGGCCTTCGCCGCCGCCTGCGAACTGGTGTTCGAGGGCCGCAACCAGCCCAACGGCTATACCGAGTTCGTGCTGACCCGCCGCCGCCGCGAGGCGAAAGCCGCCGGGTAATCCTGAAAATACCGGCCGGTATTTAAGCAGGCGAGACCAGGGGGACCGGTCCCAGGGGACAGTTCCCCCTGGGACCGGCCGTGCATGATCGCAAAGGTGTTAAACAATAAACGCCCGGCAGCGTGCGCTGTTGCAGGCGTGCGCAAAACGCACCGGCAAGGCGTTGTACTAGCACTACTTTGGCATATTTTTATTATCGTTTTTTGTCAGGAGCGTGTCATAGTGCGGGCATCGTCGAGGTGGAGGCTGTGCCAAGAGATTGAGGATCGCGTTTCTGATTGCGGGCATGGTCGGTTGCGGCGGTGGTCCCTCGATTCTTTTTTTTCCGTCCCGCTGCTTTGAGGCGGCGGGATTGGAGGAAGGCGTAGGCGATCATTGCCATCAGGACATGTCGATGTAACCCGATCCAGGACCTGCCTTCGAAGTGATCGAGGCCAAGTTCCTCTTTGAGTTGCTGGTGCGCCTGCTCACAGACCCACCTGGCTTTAATCGCGGCGGCCAGCGTCTTGATAGGGGTATCGGCCGGTAGGTTCGACACATAATATTTTTGCTCGCCTGTCGACCGCCGCTCGCCGACGAGCCACACCTCCGAG
>NZ_BSOS01000074.1 GCF_030160635.1 Acidocella aquatica
GCCCAGAAACTGAAACTCGCCGCGTGAATTCTACCATTAAGCCCCGTTAAAAACGGGGGGATTACCGTGTGGATTGATGACATCTGTTGCCTGGACCTCCGTAAAGTGGGCAAAAAAACGAGGGCCGCACCACGGCTTGTCCCACTATTGGGGGATTTGCTTAAGATGGGTCTAATCGAATGGGCCAGTCAACAGGCAGCACGGGGTTGTACGCTCGTGCAGCCTCAGACGAAGCAAAAGACCGCAGCTGCGTGGTCCAAATTTCTAAACCGATATCTGAATGAGTCGGTCATTGATGATCCGACACTCGTTTTATACTCGTTGCGGCACAGCTTTCGACAAATGCTCAGAGCTGGCAACATTGGTGATGAACTGGCGGACAAAATTTTTGCGCATTCGACGGGCAAGGTAGGCGCTGGTTATGGTCGGACCCTGAGCCCGGACGAGGCTCGGCTATTCATCGCTCGCGTAAAGTCCCAGATAGACTTTCAGCATTTATGGCGGCGACCGTGAGCTTCCTCGAGACGGATTGCGCCAGCGGATGATTGAGGATACCGTCGGCGTCGACGCTATGGCAAAGAATACCGGCATGCCGAAGAAAGGCCGGCACTCGGTTGGCGTTGCGCGGCAATATTGCGGGCAGCTCGGCAAGCAGGACAATTGCCAGGTCGCGGTCAGCCTGTCTGCCGCGAATGACCATGCCAGCCTGCCGATCGCTTACCGGCTGTATTTGCCGCGAGACTGGGCCGATGACCCTGAACGGCGCGTGGCCGCCGGCGTGCCGGACGCGGTTGCTCTCCAACGCGATGCGTGGCCTGGCGGCAGAATTTGGTCTGATCGTTCCGAAAGGCATCGACAAGCTCGTTGAGCTGATGGCACTCGTCGGTGCTGATGAAAACGTTCCGAAGCAAGCTCGCCAAGCAGGCAGGGAATTATTCGACCAGCGTGAGGCCGTCGGAGAACGCATTGAGACACTCGAAGCGGAAATCGTCGCGGATGGCCATCATGGGCCCGATGCGATGATGCGTTCAGCTAACCTCGTTCCGGACATCCAGGCAGCCTCAACCCGCGGGGCGATCAGCCAGTCGCCGCACAGTCCAAGCCGGAGATCCGCATCCCACAGCGCACCGGATCCCTCTGCGCCTGGGCGCGCATACCGCCATCGATGTGTGCTGCACGCGATCGGCGGCGGCAAATCAATCCCGAGACGTGTGGCAAGTGCTGCCGACAGCGCGGACACGACCCAATTGGCTTCCGCCTCAAAATATTGCCGTGACCATTCCGGACTGGCCTGGAGGACCCATGTCTCCGGCCCCGTGCGGCCGGGCTTGGCGCGGTTGCGGGCGGCCCAGCCGAGCACGCCGGCCTTATCTTCCCGAAGGCAATCCGGTGCCGCCGGCAAGGTCTCCGCAAACGCCAGCATCACGGTCCAGCACGGCGCGGATGGCAGCGTCCGGCCCCGCGCCGCCAGATCTGGCGCCGTCTGGGCGGCGAGGGCCGCCGCCTGCTCGGCAGGCAGCGCCACCACCACGGCATCCACAGCGACAGGCGGCGTGGTCTGCGCCACCAGGCGCCATCCCCCGGCAGAAGGTAACAGCGCGGTCACCTGCACGCCCCATTGCACGGCAAATGGCTCGGCCATGTCACGGAGGGGGGCATTCATTCCGGGGACACCGACATAAGCGTCCTCGCCGGCGGCCGGCCAGGGCGCCACGCAGCCCGCTGCAACCCAACGATTTACCCGGGCGCGAAATCCGGGTTCGCGCACGGTAAAATATTGCGCCCCATAGTCGAATGCCGCCTCGCCCGCGGCGGTCGCGATCCGCCGCGTGGACATGCGGCCGCCGGGACCGCGGCCCTTGTCCAGCACAATGAGCGTGTGGCCGCACGCCGCGAGCGTCTCTGCACATGCCATGCCGGCCATGCCGGCGCCTACGATCCCAATACGCATATTTCCGTGCCCTGACTTTGTGATGAAGCGCTGTTATTCGAGGCGATCGAGAAACCCGGCAGCCTCGGCGAGGATTGCCGCCTGGCGTTCAGCTGTCCAGCCTGCAAGCGTGCGGTAGGGCATGGCCAGCCTCGGGTTATGCGCTAGCCGGTCTTTCTGCCGGATCAGAAATGCCCAATAAAGATATAGTCATTCCATTTAAGAATGTGACATTATTAACTCATCCACGGATTTTCCGGAGAAGATTCTC
>NZ_BSOS01000075.1 GCF_030160635.1 Acidocella aquatica
GAATCATGGTGACCCATTGATTCAGAGATTAAGCCGCTTCGCAACCAAAAAATCACAACTGTAATGTTAGGCGTGGACCGACTGCAGGGCGGCCTCGGTTTCATAAGGCGCCCCCACTATGTCACCGAGCCAACTACGTGCCTTTTTGAGGTAGGTTCGACCAAGCACAGTGTTGCGGGCCCACCCTTCGAACCCATGCGGGGCGCCGGAGACCTGCACAAAGGTTGCGTCGACTCCGGCTTGTCTCAGACGTTCGGCATAGGCGCGATCTTCGTCAAAGAAGAGATCGATATCTCCCACGCCGATCCACGCCGGGGGCAAGCCGGCCAAGTCCTCGCGTCGAGAGGGTGACGCATAGGGCGGGGCGGTAAACCCGCCCGGCGTTCCGCCCAGATAGGCAGTCCAACCGACAAGGTTGGAACGGTTGCTCCAGAGAGGATAGTCAATGGAATCCAACTCGTGGCGATTGACGGTTCGGTCATCGAGCATAGGGCAGAACAGCCATTGTCCCAAGGCGCGCGGTCCGCCGGCATCGTGTATGCGCTGGATCAAACCCGCGGCCAATCCGCCGCCGGCGCTCTGCCCGCCGAGCACGATGCGATCCCCGTCGATGCCCAGGGTTTTCGTGGAGGCTTGCAGCCAGTCCCATACGGCAAGAGCATCGTCCATCGGCGCCGGAAAAGGATGTTCCGGGGCAAAGCGGTAATCGACCGAGGCAATAGTGATACCAAGGCTCCGGCACGTCTCGGCACAGAAGTGATCATCCATGGCCGGCGCCCCCATCATGAAGCCGCCGCCATGGATCCACAGCAACGCAGCATTCGTCCGGACGTTACGGGGCCGGTACAGCCGCATTCGGGGCGCCCCGCGGTGGTTTTCGGCATCGACACCATCGACCTTCGAGCTTGGTATCATGCGGGTGATCCGCCGCCCGAGCCACAAGGAAAATTTGGTCTGCGACCGCATCGTCGGCATCCACCGAACCCGGCCGCGCAGTTCGGGCGCAATCATATTAATGTCCATTATACGTCTCCCTCGGGCGCGGCTCAGATAATGGCGGTTTTTCATGGGTCTTCGCCGGCTCTGGCATGGGTTTGAGGCTTTGGAGCGATGTCGCGTCCGGGACAGGCAGGGAGTCGGTCAATATCTCAAGAGTGACGTTGAATAATTGCCGGCAGAGCTGATCATCCCTGGCAAGCGACCCGGGGCGGGCTAACCGGCCAAGTTCGAAATAGCTGCCGCTGGGGGCTGCAAGCGCTGGATCGACGGCAACCCGAACGATCCCGGCCGCCGCTTCTTCCGGCGTCAACAACTTAGAGCGGATCAGTGTTAAAAGGACATGGTATAGCCTGCTTTCGATCATTCGCCGCCGCAGCATGTTCGTCAATACGCCGCCGGGATGCACCGAGTACACGGTAGCGTCCGGCCATCGTTCAGCAAGTCCTCGTGCGAACAGGATATTGGCAAGCTTGGACCTGCGATAAGCCCGTATGCCATTATATTCCCGCGCGCCCATCAGGTCGTCCATCGGTAGCCCCTTGGCACGGCGATGTGCTTCAGACGCGACGATCACCACGCGCCCTCCGGCGTTGCGGATCGGCCGTTCAAGGGCGAGCAGCAGAGCGGCATTTCCGAGATGATCGACGCCGAAATGGGTTTCAAAACCGTCCTTGGTAAAACTTCGTGAAGTGCCTGCCACCATGACGCCGGCGTTTGCGACAACGATGTCGATGCGTTGATGCGTAGCACGTATTTCAGCCGCTGCGCGGCGGACCGAAGCAAGGTCCGCGATATCCGCCAACAGGCCATCGACCGGCCCAGTCGCCACCGCTCTAATGTCAACAAGGCTGCGCGTAATGCTAGCAGGATCGCGCCCCGTGATGATCGTTCTTGCCCCCGACGCGGCAAGCTGCTGCGCAATATGCGCACCTATTCCCGCTGTGGCACCCACGACCAAACTGGTTAACCCCGTAAGATTGGCCGGGCGGACTAAATTTGTAACGCGCTGTAGGACGGACATGGGAGGGCGCTTCCAATTACGCTTCGGGCGGTCATCACCCTCGGAATATTTTTATATTCGTATTGCAGTATTTATCCCGATAAAATGCAATTAGGCAAACGGCACTTGCAATCCAATTGTAGATCGTGGTGATATCAGTATCAGCATCAGAATGCTAACTTCCTATGATATACCTGTGTATAGTGTTTGCCCCCACATTGGGGCGGCCTGGTCCAAGGCCTAGAAAACCATGATATCGTCGCGGCGATTAAAACCCTCCCTGTAAATTTCCGCCGGCACATGGCGGGCGCCAAAGCGGGAGCCGCCACCGTTAAACCTGGTCAATTGGCCGCCCAGGCAACCCTTCGCCGCAGCTGCCGGGATGGCTGTTACCAAAAGCCTAAGCGCATACCGGGTTTCCGTTCAAATGTGCTATCACGGCAAGACATGGTCCAGCGTGATTTTAAGTTAGGCTCTAGATCATTTATGGTCGCGCAAACGGCAAAAATTGGAATTGGACAGTCCTGAAAAGCAATCAAATTACATACTGATTATCGTCGGGACGGGTTGTGCGTTTTCAGAAAGACGTCTAACTTTCCACTGGAACGCCGGGAAACACAATCCAATGAAAATGACGCCATGATTTCGGTATTTGATGATCTTGTGCAAGCCGTTCGTAACCGAATCGTCACAGCGGACGATGCAGCGGACCGTATTCTGGCACAGCTCAGCGACCAGGAGCTGCTTTATATGCTAGATGGTGATGTCCCGCGCATGAAAATTATGTCTCTGCCTGCGGCAATCAAAGCCGGTCCGATTTCGGCGGGGGCAATTCCGCGGCTGGGCATTCCGGGCATCCTCTTCACCGACGGCCCGCGCGGTGTCGTCATGGGCCGTTCGACCAGCTTTCCGGTGACAATGGCGCGTGCCGCAAGCTGGGACCCGGCGCTTGAAGAACAGGTCGGGCTTGCGATGGGGCTCGAGGGTCGTGCGCAGGGCGCAAATTACTCCGGCGCGGTATGTATCAACTTGCTGCGTCATCCAGCCTGGGGACGCGCGCAGGAGTGTTGCGGCGAAGACCCGGTACTGATCGGGCAGATGGGGGCTGCACTATCCCGCGGGTTGCGATCGAACCTGATGTCATGCGTCAAGCATTATGCGCTGAACTCCATGGAGAACGCGCGGTTCACCGTGGACGTCAAAGTCGATGATCACGCCTTGCACGAAGTATATCTGCCGCATTTCAGGACCGCGATCATGGCCGGCGAGGCGGATTCCGTGATGAGCGCCTATAACTCGGTCAATGGCTATTGGGCGGATATGAATAAGACGCTCCTGACCGACATCCTGCGTGACGAATGGGGCTTTACCGGCTTTGTCACCAGCGACTGGGTTTTCGGTACCCATGACGCCGTTGCTTCGCTGGAAGCGGGGATGGACATTGAAATGCCGGCGCGGCTATTACGAGCGCGCAACTTGCCGGCTGCATTGAAGCGCGGCCGCATTTCGCGGCAACTTGTGTTGAAATCGGCTAAGCGGATCATGGCCACGCAGCTGCGTTATCACGCCCGGCGCAACCCACAGGAACCTGGCCGGGACGTTTTAGCCAATGATGCGCACCGGGCTCTGGCGCGCATTGTGGCAACCCGCGGAATGGTGCTGCTCCAAAACAACGCGATCCAGGATGGAAGGCCATTACTGCCATTGGATGGCCGTGCAATCAAACGGCTCGCCGTCATCGGGCGGCTGGCGGAGTCGGAAAATCTCGGAGACCGCGGTTCCTCGCTGGTCCATCCGCCATCGACTTGCTCACCCTTGACTGGTCTGCGCGAGGCGTTGCCGGACGCCGAATTGCCTCATGCGGACGGCAGCAATCTGCAGGCAGCGGTAGAGCTGGCGGCAGGCGCCGATGCCGCGGTGTTATTCGTCGGCCTCACCGCTGAAGACGAAGGCGAGTCACTGGTAAATGACAATATCGAGGGCGCCGGTGTCATGGGCTTTCCCTTCTCATCGCGTGTGGTCCAATGGCTGCTTAAGAAGTTCACGAGGAACGCCCTGGCCCAATTCGGCCGCGGCGGTGACCGTAAACAGCTGTCGCTCCATGCGGAGGACGAAGCTTTGATTGCCGCGGTAGCCGCGGTTAATCCCCGAACGCTTGTTGTACTGTTTGCCGGCAGTGCCATTATCATGGAGCGCTGGCGGGATAAGGTCCCGGCCATATTGATGGCGTGGTACCCTGGGATGGAAGGCGGGCGCGCCATCGCCGACGTTCTGCTCGGGGTCGAGGAGCCGGGCGGCAGGTTGCCATTTGTGATTCCGGAAGATGCAACACATTTGCCATTTTTCGATGCCAGCGCGAAAAAAATCGTTTACGATGCAGCATGGGGACAACGTAAGCTGGACCTTGACGGACACAACCCGGCTTTTCGTTTCGGCCATGGCCTTGGCTACACCAGTTTCGAGATGACGCTGCTCAACGTGAACGAAAATGCCGCCCAGGTGCGGGTGCGTAACACCGGTTTGCGCGACGGTGCGACGATCGTTCAGATTTATGCCTTCGACGCCGGCGCCACACCGCGGGTGCCACAGCTTGTGGGTTTCGGCAGGCTGGTGTTGAAGGCTGGTGAGGAGTGCGACGTTGATATTACGCTAGATCTAACGCCCATCCATGAACGCTCACCGGAGACTAAAATTTGGTCGAGGCGCGCAGGCGACTGGCGGCTCATGGCGGCGCCGTCAAGCCCTTGCTCGAAAGCCCTGGACGAAGCCACAACGAACGCCGCCCGCGCGCCATGAAAATGGCGACGAGAGATCCGATACCGGCGTTACCAACACAAGCCAAAAGCGGGAGGACCAATCGTGGTAGCCGCACAATTTTGGCAACGGCAGTGGTCATCCCTGGCTTGCTCGGTGGCATTCCTGGTCTTGGAAACTTCCTCGTCCTACCGCTCATGAGCAACTTTCATGCAAGCCGCGGGACAGTGATTTTCCTGATCGAGATGGGCTGGTTCGGAATGTACATTGCCTCGCCCATCGTCGGTCGTGTGCTGCTACGAATTGAGCCTTGGATGGTGATGCTGTTCGGAACCATCGCAGCCGGCGCCGCTTTTCTGGTTGCAAGTTCCGCAACTACGCTGGGCGTCGCGGCCGCAGGCTACATCATTGCGCAGACATTAGGTTTTGGCTGTTGTGGCCTGCTCACCAGTCAGACGATCATCGTCAGGCGGTTCCCCGAGAAATTAGGCGTCTTTTCGGGTACACAGACCGTAGCGCTGGCCGGCATGGGGGTGATACTTACGTTGATCGTAGCACCTTCCATCGTGGCTTATGGCTGGCGCATGGTCGTGACCGTTTATGCAATCGTGTTGCTTGTGGTGGTACCAGGATTAGTTCTGTTCGTCTTGCGTGGCCGGACGGTGCCGAAAGGGCCGGAAAAAATACCCGTCGAGGCGACGGCGGTCATAAATGCCCCCCCTGCGGGGGTTCCTACGATGAAACAAATTCTGGCTATGCCTTCTTTCTGGTTGCTGGTGTTCGCGATTGTCCCCGTTGGAATCCTTGCACAGGCGATCAGTGTAAATGTAATACCGTTTTATGCTGAACGCGGTATCGATACGCGGCATGCGGGAACGGTTCTCGCCGGGATCGGCGCCGCAGCGGCGGTCGGGGCTTTGAGCATTGGCAAAATTGTCAGCTACGCCAATCCCGCCGTTGTGATTGCGGTCATTGCGGCCATCGCGATTGCTGGAATGGCAGTGCTCAGTTTAAACGCCGGCCCACCCGCTTTGGTCTTCATTATCGTTTACGCTGCGCTTTCCGGCGTGGCTCCCACACTTGCCGTCGGGGTGCAGCGGATCTTTGGTAACATCGCCTATGCGCCCATTCTCGGGCTGGTTGGACCATTCTTTCTCCTAAGTGCATTCTCAGGTGCGGGGGCGGGATGGTTGCGTGATCGCCTTGGGGATTACCAACATGTTTTCGGTATCCTGGGGATGCTTATGGTCGTCTCGCTTCTGTCGGCAGTGGCACTCAGCCGCCGCCCAATGGCAGAACAATGATGACACGTAGGACCATATCGAGATGAGCGATATGGCTTTCAACGACGGCTGGACGGTCCAGCGTCTTCCCGACGGTCCAGCCACACCGGTGTTTCTTCCGCATGACGCCATGCTTGGCGAGGGAAGAGCTGCACATAGCCCAGCCGGATCGCACCAGGGTTTTTTCCTGGGAGGTCAGTACCGCTACCGGAAGCCATGGTACGTGCCACTCGACATGAGCGAAAAGCGGGTGAAGCTATTTTTCGAGGGCGTCTACCGGCACAGCAGGGTGTTGGTGAACGGGCACGATTTGGGCGGCGCGACTAACGGCTACACCGAGTTTGAAGTGCCGATCCACGAAGCGCTGCGTTTTGGCGAGGAAAATCTTATCGAAGTGACGGCCGACAACAGCGCTCTTCCCAATGCGCGCTGGTATACCGGCGCCGGTATCTATCGGCCGGTATGGCTGCGAGTAGAGAACGCCGTATCAATCCCCCGTGATGGCCTTCGGGTTCGTACTTTGTCGGTATGTGGCGGGGCGCGCCTCGCAATCGAACTGGACATTCTAAACCCCGGTAGTGAAGCGCTTGACGCTACGGTGATCGTCGTTGCAGGCGGGCTAGAATGCGCGCGGGAATCGCAACGGATCGCCGGTACAGCTGGGAAGTTCGAAGTAAGCCTGCCGGCGCCGAAGCTCTGGTCGGCTGACACGCCAAATCTTTATAGATGTGTTGCCCATGTCAGTGCGAATGGCACCGTGCTGGCCAAACGGTCGACGAATTTTGGCATCAGAACCATTACCGTGGACGGCCGGTCGGGTTTGAGAATCAATGGCCAGGAAGTCCTGTTGCGGGGGGGCAATATCCATTCAGACAGCGGCGTGTTGGGGGCAGCCACTTTTGCCGCGGCCGAATATCGTCGGGTTCGAATTATGAAGGAAGCCGGCTTTAATGCTATCCGCGTCGGACATGCTCCTTGCTCGCGCGCGTTACTGGATGCCTGCGACGCGCTGGGCATGTACGTGATAGACGAGCTTTACGACGGTTGGTACGACCACAAGACCGAGCAGGATGATGCGTTGCATTTTTCCGCCGCCTGGGAGACGGATGCGGATGCAATGATTGCGAAAGACCGCAATCATCCAAGTGTCATAATGTATGCAATTGGTAACGAGAACAGCGAGCCCGATACCGCGTACGGAATCGCGACCGCACGCCGCCTTGCCGAGCATTTCCGTATGAAAGACCGTGATCGGTTAGTCACCGCCGGAGTTAACCTCATGTCGGCAGCACTTGGTTGGCCGAAAACTCGAAAAGGCAGTGAAACGGAACAGCCGGCGTCCAAGGGTTCACCAAACATGAACAGCACAATGATCAATGCGATCACCAACCAGTTCGGTTGGCTGATGCGCGTGGCGCCGCGGCTCAAGCGTACCGATGCCGTTACCATTCCAATTTTCGAATTGCTGGACGTCGCGGGTTATAATTATGGCTATGTTCGTTACAAAACAGATACGCGCCTGCATCCCGAGCGCGTCATCGTTGGCACTGAGACCGTTCCGGGCGTGCTTCCTGAAGTGTGGGCGCTGGTCGAGAGCCTGCCCGGAGTAATCGGCGATTTTGTATGGGCAGGCTGGGACTATCTTGGTGAGGCCGGCATTGGCTGCTGGGAATATGATACCCGCAAGTCCCGCCTGCTCAAGCCATATCCGCGCCTGACCGCCGGCGTGGGATTGATAGACCTGATCGGACATATTGATACCGCCGGGCTGCTTGCACGGATGATCTGGGGGCAGCTGACGGGTTCGGTCATTGCGGTCCGTCCTGTGCATCTCGCACCGCATTCGTTTCGAAAAACCGCATGGCGATCGAGCGATGCCGTTGTGAGCTGGTCGTGGCGTGGATGCGAAGGCAAGCCGGCCTATTTCGAAGTATTAAGCGCCGACGACGAAGTCGAACTCTTGATTAACGGACGATCACTGGGTCGGCAGCGTGCCGGTAAGGCGCAACGCTACGTCGCAAAGTTTAAAGACGTCTATGCGCCCGGCGAGGTCCTGGCGATCGGATATCGCAACGGTATCGCAACACAGCGCACAACAATCCGGTCTGCCGGCAGGGTAAGTTTGCGCCTCAATCTGGAAAACGAGACGATCTCTGCCGATGGTCAGGATCTGGCTTTCGTCCAGATCATTCTGGCCGACGCCGATGCGAACGTTGAAATGCTGGATGACGATAATGTCCGCATCGCCATTGATGGTCCGGCAACCCTTGCCGGGTTTGGCAGTGCTACGACGATCACGGAAGAAAGCTTCGTCGACAACGTCCATTCGACGTATCGAGGACGTGCGTTGGCAGTCATTCGCTCCGGATTAACGCCTAGTCGCGTAACAGTCATGGCAACGAGTGAACGCCACGGAAGCGCTTCTGTAGAAATTTATATCGTTGACTAAAGATACAATGCGTCTTTCAAATTGAAATGGATGACAACGGGCCCCAAAGACGCTAGCCCGTATTATGCGTCACTCCGACCACGAATAGGTAAACCTCTGAAATTTCTACACATTCTAACATACGACCAAGCTTGCAGCTGTTTTCAGGGCTTTTTAGAATTAGAAGCAATTTCAATGCCTTGCTGGACGTTCGCCGACCCTCATGAATTATCCGGGCTAGCCCGGATTATGCAGGACTGCTGGCGAGCATAGCGTAAGCCGTTGATTTGATGTAAGAATTGGTTATCGACGCCAAACTCCATCAAGACGGAACGCGATGCTCGC
>NZ_BSOS01000076.1 GCF_030160635.1 Acidocella aquatica
GGCGATGCGCACCGAGCGCGCACCGGCATCATAGGCGGCCTTGAGGTCATGTACCGTGCCGATGCCGGGCAGCAGCAGGATGGTGACGCGCGCGTGCTTGCACACACCCGCCACGGCGGCGATCCATTCGGCGTCGTCATGCGCGCCAAAGCCGTAGTTGAAGGTGGAGCCGGTGATGCCGTCGCCGTGTGAAATTTCGATGGCGTCGACTTTGGCTTCGTCGAGCGCGCGGGCAATCGCGGTGACATTCTCGAGCGTATATTGGTGGCGGATGGAGTGCATGCCGTCGCGCAGGGTGACATCCTGGACGTAGAGCTTGTTCGGGTTCGGGCGGGCCATTTATGCAGCCTCCTGGGCGAGATATTGCGCGGCCCAATGGTCGGCGGTGACCAGGGCGGCAGAGGTCATGATGTCAAGATTGCCGGCGTAGGCTGGAAGATAATGCGCGGCACCCTCAACTTCGAGCAGGATCGTGGTCTTCAGCCCGGTGGCGTAGCCGATGCCGGGGATACGCACCGGC
>NZ_BSOS01000077.1 GCF_030160635.1 Acidocella aquatica
CAGAATCACACGGGATTCGAGCCGCGCAATAGCCAGTTTTCACCAAAAGTTATGGGTAAAAGAAAGGTGCAGGCAAAGGTTACGTGCTGGGGGTGAATTCCAATCACTGGTTTGGCTCGTGGAGCACGGCGCCGCTGATCGCCGGCGAGGCAAAGGACATCGCCCAGGGGTTGCCGGTGGAAGCTTGGCAACGCTTGTCGGCGGGGCTCGGCACCAAGGGCGAGCGGCTTTACGACTGGGCCTATTGCCCGTTGGCTGATCTTGACGCCGAAGAGTTCGGCGCCCCCACGTCGGGCCTATGGACGCGGGGACTGCTGATCCGGCGCAGCGTCGCCGATGGCGAATGCGCCTATTTCACCACCTGGTGCCCGCACGGTACGTCAATCGATACGCTGATCCGCGTAGAAGGAACACGCTGGCGGATCGAAGAATGTTTCGAAACCGCCAAGAACGAATTCGGCCTGGACCATAACGAAACCCGCTCCTGGCACGGTTGGTATCGTCATGTCTCCCTCGTCATGCTCGCCTACGCCATGATGGCCGCCGTCCGCTATCGCGCCAACACCATCACGCCGAAAAAAACGAAGCTCAGGACAGGAAAGAACTCATCCGATGGTCCGTTCAGGAAATCCGGCGCCTCACCCTGAAGCTCGCGCAACGGCAACTCCCCGTCGAGTGCATCCTCAAATGGTCAATATTCAGACGGACCCATCAAGCAATAGCAAGACGTGCTCATCTTAAATCAAAAATGCAACTGTAGTGCTAGTGTCTACTGGACCATCTTTGCAAAGCGTGTACGAGCAGAAATCAGGCGGCAATCCCCCAACAGAACCGCCGCCCGAGGGCGTTATTGAAAAGCATCTGGATTTAGCATGACTGATTTTCCAGTTTTCATATCAACGGGGAAGGAGATCATCTCAAAAAAGGAATACCATTTTCCGTTAATGCGGTGCAGACAGTCGCTCTGGCGCAAGGAAAAATCCGTCTTGGTGCCGTTTTTCATCGTTAACACCAAGTTTTGAACATTAATTTCCGCGCCGAAGGAGCCATCCGAATCTGCGACAAGAATAGGCATTTTCGCGGCCACGTTCGCATAGCTATCAACCATCGGCCCGTAATCGTTGCGAATTGCCTGCTTGCCGCGCAGAACGGACGGGGTAAACCCATTGTAGACGAGCACGTCGTTGCCCGGACCGTAAGCCTGCATGAGCTGGTCGGAGTTTGTCGTCAGCACGCCATCTTCCATCCATGTGCGGATTTCAGCTTTTGCTTGGGCTGGGGATACCGGGGGGCCTGAGAGTACATCGTTATCCCAGTTCACAGGCGCACCGGTCTGGATCGGCGCATCCATCACAGCCTGGCCGGTTTTCGGGTCCGCCGGCACGGAAATATGCTCCTGGATGATTTGCCATTTTCCGTTTATTTTCCGGAAGGCATCGATCTGACGGACGCTGATGGAGTAGGTCTGGCCATTTTTCATGATTGAATCAAAGTGGAGTTGCATCGCCGCGCACGCCATCGTGCCGTCCGAGGCGATGTTGATTTCCGGCATCGTATGTTTCATCGATTTTATGGCATTAAGTTGTGTTTGAAAATTTTGTGCGATTTGCGTACGGCCTCTATACACACCTGGGGCAATCATATCGAACACGATTGCGTTGGGAGCGTAGTATTTGATCAGATTTTTCATGTTGAGTTGGGTATTCAAATCGGTCTCCAGCGCCGTGATCGCCTTGATGTCCGACGGGCTGTTAATAACAGGCTTCGCCTGCGCCGCAGGTGCCGTTGCCACCAGCAGCAACGTTGCAAACAGAATGTGCTGACTTTTTACCGGCTTCATTATGGATCTCCATTTTAATTGCGTTGAAATGATTGGCTTCGGGTCACGTAGCAGTTTCCGGATTACAGCAATGGCTAATTATGGTGATGCGGCAAGTATCCACGCCGGAAAGATGCGGTGTTACACCGAGCCCGGCCCGTATGCGCCGCGTTCCGCGGCGCTGCTATGCCGGCGCCTTGGTCTTTCGTGCCGCCAGCATACCTTTGAATAGAATTCCTGGCATCGTAAAAATTGTGCTCCAAGAGAAAAGGTGAAGTGCTTCCCAAGCATCTTTTGGTTTCAGGATGATCGTGGTGGCCATCGTGCCCATCATCTTGCCCTTAACGACCAGATTATCGCCATCGAGGCTGATGGATTTCACATCCATCATCTCGATGCCGTCCTTGCTGTACATTTTCATGAGGTCGATCCTGCGGTTTGTTCAGACGCCACCGAGCCGGGAAGCCTTTCCGGCCGGGTGGAAGCTTAATCAATACTCGGGCTGTCAATTCACGCATCAGGGCGTTATCGCTTTGTCGAAATCCAACCCTAGGTCTTCAAATATAACCTGCGCTGCGTTGCGTCCCGAACCGCCTGTAACGCCCGAACCAGGATGCGTGCTGGCACCCGACATATATAGCTTGTTCACGGGCGTCTTGTACTGACCCCAGCCCGGAATCGGGCGGTTGCCGCCAAGCTGCCAACTGTACAGGCCCAAATGCCCGATGTCGGCGTTCTTCATCGAGATATTATGCCGTTCCAGATCCAGGGGCGTGAAGAAATGCTGGCCTATGATGTTGTCGTCGCTCATATTGGTTGTCAGTTCGCGCAAATCTCCGAGATATTTCTGCGCCATGTCCTTGCCGATTTCATCCCATTTCTTCGGTCCGCCGTCCTTCAGGTTATAGGGGGCGAAGGCGTAGAGATGCATCTGGCTCTTGCCAGGCGGCACGCGGCTCGGGTCCACCTTGTGCTGGCCGACGTAGCAAACAAAGTCGCGGCGCGGATAGCCATATTCCAGGTCGCGGAACGCCTGCGCAAACGTCTCAATGTCGGAATGCGACTTCTCGATCCAGAAGAACTCGTCGACGCTCGGCCCGACTTTGTATTTTGGTTCCTCGTGCATCGCCAGATGCATCACGAAGGGTTGCAGGCTGGCGAATTTGAGCGTGCGGACATGATGCTCGAATTCCGGCGGCAGTTGTACGCCTGGCACCATGTGCGGGAAAATTTGCTGTATGTGCAGGTTACAGCAGACACCTTTGCTGGAGAGAATCTGTTCACCGTTTTCCAGGGTCACGCCGGCGGCATCCTGGCCGTTGAGCAGAATTTCCTTGACCGTGCTGTTCACTTTAACCACGCCGCCATGGTCGGTCAGGCATTTCTCCAGCGCCCTGGCGAGCGCATGTGAGCCGCCAACTGGCACCCCGGTGCCAAAGTGATGCATATAGGGCAGGATAATATAGAAGCCGAAGCCGGTGCCGTTATCGAACGGGTTCGTCATCGCCTCCGAGGCATAGCGCGCCAAGGCGAGTTTTACCTTTGGGTGTTCAAACCATTCGTCGATAATATCCCAGGAACTCACCGCCTGCGTGCGCAGCAATTCGCGGCCCTCGGGGCTCTGGTCCAGCATGGCGGCCTGCACACCGGCACCCGGCGGCACGCTGAACATGCCCATCACCAGCATGTCGAGGTTTTTGAATACATGCTTGCAGAAACGGACGTAGGCGTCGGCATCATGCCGCGAAAACTGAGCGATTGAGGCCGCCGTCCGCTCCATATCCGTGTAGAATTCCAGTACAGTGCCGTCGTCAAACAGAATCGCCGACATTTTTTCCGGGTTGACGTATTTCAGCCCGTATTTTGATTTTAAGCCAAGCTCGTCGTTACGGATCAACGGATTGCCCTGGATGATCGTGTGGGCAACGGAGTGAGTGTCGTGGTGAAAACCCGGCGCGGTGTATTCGCCGGTCATCACCCCGCCGCCAACGATTGGGTTGCGCTCTAGTACGCAAACCTTGACCCCGGCCTTGGCCAGGTAGCAAGCGAGAATTAAGCCATTGTGTCCGCCGCCCGCGACGATGAAATCGTATTTTTCAGACATTTCTGAACTCCCTGTTCCACCCGCGCCAAACGGGGAGGCGTGCCCTCCTTACTGTTTTCGCACGGTTATTCACCGCTATCCATTATGGGAACGGCGATATTTTCTCCCGCCATAAGATAGGAAGTTTGCAGGGAAGTACCATAAACCGCAGTAAAATCTAAACCCTCTCTGGATTGAAGCGCCTCCGCTAAATTCCAGAGAGGGAAAGAGTTAAAATTGCTTCGCAATGCGATTCAATCTGAAATCATCCAAGCCGTTACAGTATCAGGCCGATGCGGCGACCGTCCTTGATCGCTTCATCAGTGGCAAATACGCTCCAGCGCGACTCCCGGGCGTCGCCGATCAGGTACAACTCAGGCACCTTGCCGATCAGCGCGTGATACAGCGATTCCTGGGGTGGTTTGGAGGTTACTAGTATGGTGTTGTCGATGTTCTCCAACGTGGTAATCTTACCGGTGTAGACATTCTGCAGAGTGAGGTGTTCCGGGTCGATTTCTTTGATACGCGTATCTGGGATGAACGTGACCTTTGGCAGCAGCCGGGAGCTGATGACTTTGTTGATGCCGAGTTCGGTCACCGACATCGCGAAACCGCTGTCGGTGGTGACAAAGAACACCTCCTTGCCCTGGTTGGCCAGAAGCTCCGCCACGCCTGGGCCAACCTCATAGGAGGTGTTGTCGTAGACGGCGACGCGCTTGCCGGCCCGCGCATGCTCGCATAACAGATCCTCTGGCGTGAGCACATGCGCAAAATCGGCTCCGGGGATCGGGGTCAGCTGGTTCTTGCTGATGCCGGTGCGCGAATAGGTTGAGCCGGTGGCGACCACGATGGCATCAGGGGCAAGGGCGGCGATGCTCTCCGGGGTGGCTTTGGTGTGCAGGCGGATATCCACGTTCAGCTTCTTCAGCTGTAGCCCGAGCCAGCGCACGATGTCGCTCCGGTCTTCCAAACCCGGCAACTTCGCCTGCATGGTCACATGGCCACCCATCTCTTCGGATTTTTCAAAAATGGTTACGTTATGCCCGCGCCGAGCCGCGACCATGGCCGCCTGCATGCCGGCGACACCGCCACCTGCAATCACCACCTTCTTGATCTTCGCGGCGGGCGCGAGAGTGGCCTCGTGTTCGAAGCCGACGTCCGGGTTGACGGTGCAGCCGACCGGCTGACCGATACAGGAACGCAGGAAACAGCCTTCCAGATCGCCGATACAGGCGCGAATCTCGTCAAATTTCCGCGCGCGGGATTTGTTGGGCCATTCAGGATCGGCGATTACGGACCGTGCAACGAAAACCATGTCGCATTTGCCGTCCGCAATCGCCTGATCGGCGAATTGTGCGGTCAGCACGCGCCCGCCGCTGACGATCGGCATACTCTTAAGCTCTTTGCGCACTTCTGCCGCGGCGTAGAGATGTGTACCTTCCGGCATATAAGAGGAGGGATAGTGGTACTGGGTCATCTGCGGCTTTTGGCCACGGGCGGTGATGCGCAACCAATCCACCTTGCCTGTATCGGCGAGCAACTGGCACATGGCGATGCCTTCCGAGAGGCCGTCGCCGCCAAGGGTCGAATCATCAGCATTCACAGCCAAACCCAAGCCAAAATCCCGCCCGCAACGTAGGCGTACCTGATCTATGATTTCGACAATGACGCGCATCCGGTTTTGCAGGCTGCCGCCGTATTCGTCGGTTCGCTGGTTGTAGAGAGGAGAGGTAAAGCTCTGCATCCCCGCGCCGCCACCAATTGGGAACTCAAAACCGTCCGCCCCGGCCTCCTGCGCATGCATTGCCGTGACGACATGCGCCTCGGCCAGCGCTTTGATTTCATCGATGGTCATTGAGCGGGGCTGGGTATCGGTGAGCACGGTGTGCGGGGCGATGCCAGAGGCTTGAGCCTGATTGAAATCGGCCATCATCCATACGCCCTGCACGAAGACCTTGGAGCCCCATTTATGAACACCATCGACGATTTTCTTGATCGCGGGGATATCATCGCGATGATAACCGCGGATGAACCACCCGGGTGGTACGAGCGGGGCTGGCACCACCTGGCAACTGGCGATGCCAAGGAACCCGGAGCCACCTTTCGCCCGGGCCTCGAAATAGCCCGCCTGCTGGTCCGACCCAATAGGTAAGCCGACCATTCCGTGCGGCGACATAAACACCCGGTTTGGAATCTCGAGCGCGCCAAGCCTTATAGGTGTGAATAGATGTTTAAACGTACTCATGGGCATTCCTTGGAAGTTTTGCTGTCACCGGCCTCGGCGTGACGAAAATTGTTACAGTGTTCAGGAATGAAAGCCAGAGGCATGCCGTTGGTTTCGTTTGACTCCTGTAAAACAGCATATGAAGCAGTCCGCTGGCTCACTGTCAGATCAGATTGAGCCCGTGGGTGCCGTTATAGCCAAGGATGAATTTCAGGATGGTGCGCTTGCAGAGCTCACCCCCTACCAGATGGCAGGTCTAATTGACCCGCGGACGACTTCAAGAAGACCATGCTGGAACTCCCGGCGGACTGACCACGAGGACTAAACCTAAATGCGTATTTTAAGTTTAAAATCTGCGGACGGGCTTGATGCTGTTTCGCTCGACTCCACGGCATTGCCGGAACCCGGCGCCGGAGAGGTCAGAGTGGCGATCAGAGCTGCGTCACTGAACCATCGTGAACTGTGGATCACGCGGGGACAATATCCCGGCATGAGCCTGCCCGCGACTCTTGGCTGCGACGGTGCCGGGGTGATCGAGGCGGTTGGCGCCGGCGTGGACCCGGGGCAGATTGGTCGCCAGGTGGTGCTATATCCGGGGCTGAACTGGGGAGATGACGCGCGCTACCCAGCGGCCGCCTTTGGACTTCTGGGCATGCCTGGGCCGGGAACGCTGGGGGATGCGATCATCGTGCCGGCGGCTTCGGCGGTTGATAAGCCGGCGCATCTGAATTTTGCCGCTGCGGCCGCGCTTCCCCTGGGTGTGCTGACCGCCTGGCGCGGGCTGGTGACCAAGGCCGGCCTGCTGGCTGGGGAGAAACTACTCATTACCGGTATTGGCGGCGGCGTTGCCACCTTCGCGCTGAAAATAGCCGTCGCCATGGGGGTAGAGGTTTTCGTGACCAGCGGTTCTGATGAAACGCTGGAGAAGGCCAAAGCACTCGGCGCCAAGGCTGGCTTTAATTATAAGGATGAGAGCTGGCGCAAGGCGTTGGGCAAGACCAGTGGGGGCATCGATGTGGTGTTCGACGGCGCGCCGGCCGCCAGCTACCCGGCCTATGGCCGTGCGCTGAACATGGGCGCGCGCGTTGTTATTTATGGCTCGACCGGGGGGATGAATTTTTCAGTCGGGGCGCCGGAGTTGTTTTTGAAAAATATCCGCATCATCGGCACGAATGTCGGGAATCTCGAAGAGTTCAAAGCTGCGATCGCTTTCGTCGCGGAAAAGAAAATCGAGCCGGTGATCGACCGAAGCTTCAGTCTCGATGAGGCGAAGGCCGCGCTGGCCTATCTTGAACAAGGGCATGCCTTCGGCAAAGTGGTGGTGGGGATATGAGCGGCACTCTTTTCAGCCTGGCTGGGAAAAAAGCCCTGGTGACCGGCGGGGCGCAGGGGCTTGGCCGGATGATTGCGGAGGGTTTGTTGAAAGCGGGTGCGCGTGTCGCCATCACCTCACGCAAGGCCGATATTGTTGCGGCGGCGGCGGCTGAGTTGAGCAAGCTTGGCCCCTGCCTCGGCTTTGCCGCGGATTTGTCGACGCCGGAAGCGGCGGTTGATCTGGTGCGGCGCTACCGCGAGGCGGTCAGCGGATTGGATATTCTGGTCAATAACGCGGGGAAGACCTGGGGCGCGCCGATCGACGTTTTCCCTGATAAAGCCTGGCCCAGTGTTATGGCCGTGAATGTGCAGACGCCATTTAAAATGGTGCAGGAGTTTTTGCCGGAGCTGACGGCAAGCGGCACCAATGGCAACCCCTCGCGGGTGATTAATATCGGCTCGGTCGCGGGCAAGCGGATTGAGCCGTTGCAGGCCTATAGCTACGCGGCCAGCAAAAGCGCGATCCACATGTTGAGCCGCCAGATGGCGGCTGATCTGGCGGACCGCAACATCGCAGTCAATGTCGTCATGCCGGGGTATTTTCCGACCTCCATGACTGCGCATCTGCGCGATGAGGACAACGCGCCGTCGGGGATTCTCGGCGGTCATATTCCGTTGCGCCGCATGGGCCGGCCGGATGACATTGCCGGGGTAATCGTTTTTCTCTCATCGGCGGCGGGTGCTTATATCACCGGGGCTGAGATTCCAGTGGATGGTGGGGTTGTTGGTTGCCGTTAACGCGCCGGCAGCGGGTATCATGGCGGCGGGTCATGGAATTGCTCAAGCCTATCCACCGAGAGGAGTAATAATACCCGGCGTTGGCTCACTTAATACAGACAAAATGGCGGAACGGATACGTAAGAAGTGAAAACAAAAATACGCGGGGAAAATTTAGCTTCTATCCGGATTTCGGCCACCACGCTCGGTGATATGTTGCTGAAAGCCTACGACCGCGATCCAGCCAAGCTGGCGATCGTGTTCCCGGCTGGCAGTGTCACCTATGGGCGATTGGTGGATAAAATCATGCTGCGGGCTCGGGGACTTTGGGCATTGGGTGTACGCCCTCGCGATCATGTTGGTATTTTGCTGCCATCAGGAATTGACTTCATCGAGAGCTTTTTTGCGGTCGCTATGTGCGGTGCCGTCAGCGTTCTGATGAATGCACGCTACAAGGCGCCGGAACTATGCTACGTCGCTGAAAATGCTGATCTTACAACCATCATTACTGATGGTGAGGTCACTGAGCATGTCGATCTTATTGGGCGCATGACGGAGGCTTTTCCAGAAATTACCATTGCGGAAGACCCAAAAAATCTCCGTCTCGCTCAGGCACCAAAACTCCAGCGGCTGGTTCTGCTGGGTGGAAAAAAAACGCCTGGGTTTATCGGTCAGGCGGCTTTTGAAGAAGCTGCCGCTGATGTTGACGTGCTGACAATTCATAAAGCCCGGCTCGGTGTGCGTATCCGTGATATATGCATGATCCTCTATACATCTGGTACTTCAGCCAATCCGAAAGGCTGCTTGTTAAGCCACGAAGCGATTGTCCGCGAGGCCAATAATTTGGGGCGTAACCGCTGGGAGTTTAATGAGACCGACCGTGTGTGGTCACCCCTGCCGTTATTCCATGTAGCGGCTTTGCTCGCAATGTTGTCAGTGATCGATGCCGGGGGCACATTTTATGGACTGCCACATTTTGATGCCGGTGAAAGCCTGAAGCAGATCGGTGAGAACAAGGTTACGTTTTTATTCCTGCCGTTCGTGACGTTTCATCAGGCGATGATCGCGCATCCAGATTTTGAGCGGACCGATATGTCGGCGATCCGCTCAATGAACAGTTGCTTTGCCACGATGCCCGAAAGTCTTGGGGAGATTTATGCCAAAAAAGTGCCACATACGCTCCAATTTGGTACGTTTGGCATGACCGAGGCCAGTGGCATTGTCGCGACCGGCGGTTATGACATGCCTCCGGAGATGGGGTTTTTGCGGCTTGGCACACCGCTGGTTGGCATCGAGGTCCGTATTGTCGATGTTGAAACCGGAAAGGACCTGGCTGCCAATGAGCGTGGGGAAGTTCTGATCCGGGGTTACAATCTTTTCGATGGCTATTACCGCGATCCTGAAAAAACCGCTCAGGCGCTGGATGCGGACGGCTGGTATCATAGCGGTGATATCGGTTCGCTGGACGAGCACGGGCATATCATGTTTCACGGCCGCTTTAAGGATATGCTCAAGGTCGGTGGTGAGAATGTTGCCGCTGCAGAGGTGGAAGCCGTATTGACCCGGCATCCTATGGTTTTGTTGGCTCAGGTTGTTGGGATTCCGGACCATAAACTCGCTGAAATTCCAGCGGCTTTCGTTGAACTCAAACCCGGTGGACAGGTCACCGAGGAAGATCTCATCGCTTTTGTTAAAAAGCGAATGGCCTCGTTCAAGGTTCCTCGCTATATTCGCTTTGTAGATGAATGGCCGATGTCGGCATCAAAAATTCAGAAATTTAAACTTCGCAAGGATTTGATGGCGGAGTTCAATCTCACGGACTAGATTATGCTTGGGTAATCTCGATTTCGATTCATTTTTAGGTTATACTCGAGCCTGTTTGAACAGAAGGTTTTATGCCGGTGAGATTTTATACATCCGCGCGGTGAACATTGACGTCTCATAAGTGCCAGCGCAGCAGCGAAAACACATATTAAATTTATCATTCCAGTCAACCATATTCCCTTCCATCAAAGGGCAATCACGCCGTCATTGTGTTTGCTGTGCCTGTGCTCAACCAGCGTGCCAATTGGGTGATCTCTGATGGTATCAAGCGATTGATAATAGCGAATATTGACGCCTGAATTCAGGCTTTGTCAGTGTTGATTTTGTGATATGCGCGCCCGTGATAGATCAGGCCGGAGTTTCCACGGCCAAGATGGATAGCCTGCACGGCACAAAAAAGTACACTATGCGTGCCGACCTCCACAATCTGGTCGATCTTGCAGTCGAATGCTGCAGCCGCACTCTCCAGCACGGGCGCGCCGGTGGCCAGACGCTGCCATTTCGCCAGCGCAAAACGCTCCAGCATCGGCACTTTGCCAACACTGGCAAACACAGGTGCGAGTTCCTGGTGGTCGTGTGCCAGTACGTTCACGCAAAGGATGCCGGTGGTCTTGATGGTGTTGTGTTGGCTTGCATTTTTGTTGATGCAGACCAACAAGGTGGGCGGGTCATCGGTCACACTGCAAACGGCAGAGGCGGTAAAACCGGTATCGCCATCTGGCCCCTTGGTGGTGATGATGTTCACGGCAGCTCCCAGACGGGACATGGCTTCGCGGAAATACTGACGGCTGGCATTAATATGTTCGGGCATCTCGATACTTTGCTTGATTGGCAGGAATTTTTGTTGAACGCCGGCCGGCGGAAGGTCCGGTAATCCGCCAGATCACCCTTGTCTATCATGATTTTTGCCACAGTGCGCATCACGCTTATACCTATCGGGTGGAAGGATGATCAAATCCGCGGTCAGACTGGAATATAGCCCGTCCATTATGCCTGGATGAGTTAGGGCATTGCCAATGCTGGCCTTATTTGGATCTGATTGGGCCACTCGGGTACTTTACGCGTATCAAACGATTTAGCTTTATGCGCTGGCCATCCTGGCTAGATATAAATAGAAAACGACAGATGAAACCGTGCAAAAACAGGAGGAAACCATAACACAGGCTCTTAAGCTCGCAGGCAAGGTGGCACTTGTCACCGGGTCCGGCGCCAATATAGGCGAGGCTTGCGCCAAAGCGCTCGCCAAGGCCGGTGCGAAGCTCGTGCTGGCGGACATCAATCTGGCCGGCGTTCAGCGCGTGGCCGCGGATATTGCGGCCAGCGGTGGCGAGGCTTTGGCCCATCACTTGGACTTGGGCGATGAAAACAGCATCGAGGTCCTTAGAGCCGCTGTCGTCACCCGCTTTGGCCGGCTGGATGTTCTGCACAACAACGCGGCCGATGTTAGCACCGCTCAAATGGCAGCTGATGGATCGCTCGTGAGCATGGCATCTTCCGTCTGGGATCGCGCATTCCAAATCAACACGCGCGGTACCATGCTGATGATCAAACACTTCGTGCCGCTCATGCTCCAGTGCGGTGGCGGCTCGATCATCAACACCAGTTCCGGCGTTTCAATTCTGGGTGACATTTTTACCCCGGCCTATTCGGCTTCCAAGGCGGCGGTGAATGCGCTGACCCGCAACGCGGCGACGCAATTTGGCAAACAGAATATCCGCTGTAATGCAATCCTCCCTGGACTTATTCTGACTTCGCAAGCACGTGAGCAGATGTCGCCGGAGATGCTGCAAATGCTGGAGCGGCATACTCTGTTGCCGCGCCTGGGAACCCCGGATGATATTGCCGGAACAGTGGCATTCCTGGCATCGGACGACGCAAGTTTTGTCACCGGTCAGATTTTCTCCGTTGACGGCGGCATTACCATGCATCAGCCTTTCGTGGCCGATGTGCTGGCTTTCATGGAGAAATAAGTTTTTGAATCGCCCTTTTTTGACTAACCAGGCAAGGAAATAGATTATGAGTGCTTACGTATTCTCTGTGGTGAATAAAACGGATCGCGATACCTACGAGCGCTATTCCGAGGCCGGCTATTTGTCGATTTTACCGTATAGACCGGAAGTGACAGTAGCCGAATCGCCGGAAGTGATCGAGGGAAAATTCCCGGGTACGACGACGATCATGATGAAATTCAAGACCATGGAAGATGCCAAGGCTTGGTATCACTCGGATCTCTACCAGAAAGCCATCCCGCTGCGCCATGCGGCGAGCGACACCAGCTTCGTTATTATGTTCCCTGGCGCGGATTAACTTTCGGGCGCGGCGCGCAGTGATGCCAGGATGAAGTCCACGGCATGGGCGCGCCACCTGGCCACGCCTTCTGGCGAGGCAAAGTCGATCCCGATCGTCCGGGTCATGGCTGGCCCCATCAGGAAGCATCCGGCGGCAAGGTGAAATACGGTCGCGTAAAACAGAGCGGGGTCGACGTCGCTTCGGAAATCGCCGGTGCGCGCGCCATGCCGAAGAATCGGCTCGATGACTTTGCTAATGAACTCACGCGTTAGAGGGGCAAAGCCGGTTTGTGCGTCGATATGCTGAGCGCGGTGTAAGCCCTGATCGAGGGTGAAGGTTGTGACGCCCGGGTTTTCCAGGTGAAGATCGACAATCCGGTTGATAAGCCGGGTAATGGCTTCGCGCGGCGGCAATGTTTCGTATGAGGTATGCGCGAGCAATGAAATCACCGCAGCAGATTGGGAATCGAAAACCACCCGGTAGAGTTCGTCCTTGCTCTGGAAATAATGATAAATCAACTGCTTCGTCACTTTGGCAGCCCGCGCAACGGTTTCCAGCCGTGCGGCATCAAAGCCTTTTTCCGTGAATTCCGTGCGGGCGGCAACCAGAATGCGGTGGAGCGTATCAGTTTTTTTTGGTGGCGCGTGCATTTTTGGTGGGCATTCAAAATAGGACATAATTTGCGCGGCACCTGCCGATTGGTTGGTTACATGTGCTGGCGAGGCATAATCTTGGCCGACGGCTATGAAATAAAAACAAGCATCAGGAAACGTCGCATATGAAAATCGGTATCAGCAGACCTTACGCAGACCCAGGGCACCCTATTCCAGACGTCGACATGGGAGCAATCTGCCAAATCGCCGAAGAGGTCGGGTTTGATTGGGTCACCTATGGCCACCATACCATCCGCCCGCTGGAAGAGGCGGTCAAGCCGCCACATTTCGGCGTCCCGCTATACCTCGATCCGCTGATCGGTGCGGCCCGTGGCTTGGCTTTGACCAAAACACTCGAAGTTTCCACCGGTGTGCTGATCATGCCGATGCAGCACCCCGTGGTGGTTGCCAAACAGGTCGCCACCATTGACCGCTACAGCGGCGCTGAGCGGTTTTTTCTGGGCCTTGGCACAGGCGGGGCGAGCCGGTTGGAAATTGAGCTGACCGGCGGCAGCTTTGAGCGGCGCTGGGCATATACGATGGAAAGCATCGCCATTATGAAAGGCCTTTGGACCGAGGATCGTTTCACCTTCAAGGGTGAATTCTTTGATTTTCCGCCGACTCTACTGGGGCCGCGCCCGGCGACGCAACCGCACACGCCGATCTGGCTCGGTGGTTTCAGTGATGCCGTGCTCCAGCGCATCGGTGAACATTGCAATGGGTGGCTACCAGTTTATGCCGGCGCCAAGCTGGCATTCGGTGCCGGCCATGCGGGCACCGACTCGGCTTATGATGATCTGAAGGCCGGGCGCCGCAAGCTACATCGCTTCGCGGAAGAAGCCGGGCGTGAAGTATCGCATTTTGACATCAATGTCATCTTGACGCCCGAAAGCGCTACAGATGTAGTCCGGGGCTTTGAAGATGCGGGTGCCGATCGGCTGGCCTTTACGCTGCCGGAGGTAACTTCGGTTGAGGAAGCGCGCGCCGAGTTAGAAAAACTCGCCGGTCGCGTACTCTAACGCGCGATCCGTCCCTATTAAACCGGCGATGGTTCGATAGGGACGGCGGGCCGGCTCCTAAAATTTTTTAGGCAACATCCCATTTCACATGCAACTGGTCAGGGCCGCGCAGCTGAATGCCCCGGATCACCGGCTTGGGGTAATCCGGGTCGAGGCGGAAATTCGGCAGGTCGAGCATGGCGTTCAACGCGATCTCCATCTCCAGCTTGGCCAGATGCATGCCCATGCAGATATGCGGACCGAAGCCAAAGCTCATCACCGGGCGCATCGGGCGGTCAAGAATTAGCTCGTCCGGGTTCGCGTATACTTCAGGGTCGCGGTTGGCGGACGAGATGCACACTGTCACCGCCTCGTCTTTTTTAATGGTGACACCGCCGATCTCCATGTCCCTCGCGGCAAGGCGGGCAAGGTGGCCGGCGACGGTTTCCAGGCGCATGGTCTCGACGACGGCCTTCGGGATCAGACTGCGGTCCTGGCGCAGGCGCTCCCATACATCCGGGCGCTCCAGCAGCAGCACGATCATATTTCCGAAGCTGCGGCTGGTGGTTTCCCCCGCGGCCAGTAGAGTCATCCGGATGAAAGTGGTGATATCTTCATCGGTAAATGATTTGCCATCGACGTTCAACCCCATCAGGAAGCCGATCATGTCGTCGCGTACGACGCCCGATTTGCGGCGCTCCTGTACGGCCGGCAGAACATATTCATACAGCCGCTGCCCGGCTTCCATGGCCGCCGGGATAGATGTTTTCATCTCCTCCGGATCGAATCGCGGCCCGCCCACGATTTGCAAGGCCCATCCGGCCGATTGCATGGCAGCCACCATGTCGTCAGGAAGACCGAACATTTTGTAAACCACGCGGACGGGGAAGGCGAGTACGAAATCCAGCAGCAGATCGGACTTGCCCTTGGGCCGCATCGCGCCGATGAATTCATCCTCGATAATCGGGCAGATTAGGTTGTCTTTCCATTTTTTGATGGCGTTGGGCATCATCGGCGGCTGTAAAATAGCGCGCCATTTGTGATGCTCCTCGCCATCCATGCCGGTGAGCAGAAAATTATCGACAGCCGAGCCGAAGCCTTCGGCATTCTGCTTGCTAAGCCAGTTTCTGTCATCGCGCAGAATTTGGTGCACATCCTTATAGCGAAAAACTGTGTAGACCTTGCGGCCTGTACCCATCCAATCGGCTTGTGACGGCGCCCTGAAAATACGCAGTATGTCCCCCTCCAACACTGGCGTTTTCTCGCGCCATTCTTTCATCTGCTCATAGGGGCTGGTTACGTCGGCGCCATTATAGACACCGCTGACTGCGGCGAAGTCCCGCGCCATTTTCTCGAGTGCTTGGGTTTTGGTCACGGCGTTCATGGGATTGCTCCTCGTGGAGATGAGTTATTTCTTGGCCTGTCTATAAATGGACAGATGGCAATTTATTGTCAAGCGATTTTGCCTTACCCGCTAACTGCCGTTTGGCAGGAAAATCAGACCGCAGGGCAATCTTTGATTTAGATCAAAGCATTCTACTGCTGACCATGTATTTCTGCCGCGCGGAGATACAAAATGAATAATAAGTGTTCAACATGTTTATCTTTTTCGGACGAAATAAAACAACCAAGCCTTGGCTGGGGTTATGCACTCGGCCATTTCGCCAGGGACGCCTCAGATGCTGACGCGTTGCGGCAGCACGTAGCGGGTACTGCGTACCAAATCCTCGCCGCAGACAACGTCCATGTGCCGGGTTACGCTCCCAACAGGGGCTTTGGACGTCACGTGCCGGCTCCAATTTCTTGCGCTACATCCGTGACCCATGGCGCAGCCATGCTGAACTTATCGCCTGCCTTGAATATATGAGGCGAATAATGAGTGGGTTGCGGGCGATCACACGGCCGAAGACGCATTTTACCTCTGGGGCCCAGCACCATCCTCGGATTTTATAGAAAATCACCAAACACCTTGAAGCAGTCCCTAATCCGCCGCCTCAGCGTGGTTGGAATAAACGCATAGGAGAGAGACAACATGACGGTTATTCGCAAAGCGGGTCCGGCAGCCCATCGTAAGATTGATCCCGCGTTGGATGACGGGGGCGGACCAGGTTATAACGTGCAAGCCGAGAAGGAGCTGGTTGGCCGCGCACGGGAGCTGCAGCCGCTGCTGCTGAAACATGGCCCGCAGGGCGATAAGGATCGCCGCCTGCCAAACGAAGTGTTTGATGCACTGACTGATGCCGGGTTCTGGGCAATGGCCGTGCCGCGCCGGTGGGGCGGTTTGGGCACCAGCGCCCGGGCCATGTCGCTCGTCGGTGCGGAGCTCGCCAAAGGCGATGGTTCGGTTGGCTGGGTTTATACCGTGCTGCACGGTAGCACCTGGGTCGCCAGCCTGGGGCCGGACGCGCTGCAAGAGGCGATTTTTGGAGAAGAGGGTGTCGACCATCCGGTGATCTGCGCCGTCGCCAATCCGCCAGGCACCATCGACGAAGTTGACGGCGGCTATCTCGTCAACGGCCGTTGGCCATATGCCTCCGGCTCGGCACATGCGCGCTGGGCGCAATTGGGCGTTAACATCCGCAACAAGGATGGCTCGCTTGACCATGGCGGCTTCGCCTATGTCCGTATCAAGGACATCACGATCGATGATACCTGGCATATGATGGGTATGCGCGCCACCGCCTCGAATACGATCGTCGCCAAGGACGTCTTCATTCCCTACGCACAATTCTATCACGTCGCCAAGCTTGGCCTTGGTGGTCACACGCCCGGCAAGCGCCATGTCGGTGAGCCTTCTGACTATTGGCCGTTCATGCCCTTCCTGCGCGCCACCGCGCATGCGGTTGTTGCCGGAGCGGCATTGGAGATTCAGGCCCGTGTAACCGAGGCAGCGCAACGCCGTCCAATTGTTTACACCACCTATACCAAACAGTCAGAGGCTGTGATGGCGCAAGGTCAACTCGGCGAGGCTGCCGCGCGTATTTCCGCCGCCGTAGCGGTGACGCTGAAGAACTGCGATTTGATCGACCAGGTCGGCCTGACGCGTGTGCCTCTCACGCCGCAACAGCGTGCACTAAGCAAAGGTGAGGGCTCGCTTGCGGTCGACCTGCTCTCGCAGGCCATCGACCAACTGATGTTCCTGGCCGGATCGAGCGCTTTCTCAACCTCCAACCCGATCGAGCGTCTGTATCGCGACGCAGTCTTTGGCATGCGCCATACGGCCAACTTGCCTTACGTCGGTTACGAAATTTTCGGCAAGTCGCTGCTCGGCATCGAGCCGAATATCTCCCACCCCGATTTCATTTAACCAGAAGATAAATTCACAGGAGCCATCCATGCTTGACAACGTACAAAAGGGGTTCGCCAAAGACTCCATTTCGCGTTACATTGATCTTGAAAATCGTGAAGTCTCTCTTGCCGTGCTGCACGACGAGGCAATTTACGAGGAAGAACTACACCGCATATTCGCGAAGTCATGGCTGATGCTTGGCCACGACACAGAGATTCCCAACCCCAACGACTATGTCGTGCGTTTCATGGGTGAGGACCAGGTGATCGTGGCGCGTAGCCCCGATGGCTCAGTGCATGTTTCGCTCAATGTTTGTCCGCATCGTGGTATGCATGTCTGTATTTCCGATTCCGGAAATACGCGCGCGCATAAATGTATTTATCACGGCTGGGCCTTCCGTCCGGATGGCAGCTTCATCGGTGCACCTGTTGAGCGCGAGCAGATGCACGGCAAAATCAAGACCAAAAAGGAACTGGGCCTTAAACAGGCGCGCGTTCATCTATATGGTGGATTGATCTTCGCGAGCTTCGACCAGAATGGCCCTTCGTTCGAGGAATCCCTGGGCGAGATGAAATTTTATTACGACATGTTATTCCAGCGCACGGACAATGGGCTGGAAGTGCTCGGGCCGCCGCAGCGCCTGACGATTGACGCCAATTGGAAGACCGCCGGCGAGCAATCCGCGAGTGATGGTTATCATATGCTCACGTTGCATCAATCGCTGCTGGAACGCGGCGTTATGGGTGGCGAGCCGAACTCTGCGCATGAATCCGCGCCAGCGATGTATGGCGTTAACGTGGCCGGCAACGGGCACACGCTGCGCTGCATCCCCGCCGACACCACATTCACGATGATGGCCGGCTCCACCACAGAGGACATGACCGATGCGCAGCGCCTGGAGCTGATGCCGCCTCCGGGTATTACCAAGGAATTGCTGCCGCAGCTTGCCAAGCATATGAGCCCGGAGCAGATGCATGTGTTGGCAAAGGCGCCGCCAGTGGTGGGCAATATTTTCCCGAACGTGGGCATCCTGTTCATCTACGTGCCGCTGCGCGACGGCTCACTCGGCTCGGGATTGGTGCTGCACACAATGAATCCGCGTGGTCCGCATCACTTTGAGTGGTCCACTTGGTTCTTCGCGGAAAATGATACTTCTGAAAACGTGAAAGCGATGATGCGCGCGGCTTGCGCACAAGGCGTTGGCACGTCGGGCGTGATCGAGCAGGACGACAGCGACACCTGGCCGCATATGTCCGAATCTGCTCGCGGCGTGGTGGGGCGGACCGAGACCATGAAGTATCAGGCGATTCTCGGCCAAACACGTGCTGCCGATTGGCCAGATAAAGCTGAAGTTTATGAAGGCTTCAGCAAGGATGACTGCCAGTGGAACTGGTGGAAAAACTATCACGCAATCATGACCCGCTGAACGTCCGGTAATCTGAAAGGTTTTAAACATGCCCACTATTGAGAAGACCGCAAAGAGTGAACGGGCCGAGGTCATCTTCGGCTCCCCCATCTACAATCAAGTCGCGGCATTCTTGATCCGCGAAGCGCATCTGCTGGATCATCGTTTGCTGAATGACTGGACCAAGACTTTGGCCGAGGACCTGATATATTTTGTGCCAGTCCGCGTGACCCGGCGCGTGCAGGATTTCGAGCACGAATTTGCCAGCACCGGGCATTATGATGACGATTATGCCTCGATTTTGGTGCGCGTTGACCGCTTGGTGAACACGACCAGCGCTTGGTCTGAGGACCCGGCCTCGCGCGTACGCCGTTTCGTTTCCAACATCATGGTATATGAAACCGACACGCCGGATGAGTATGAAGTTGTAAGCTATCTGCTGCTCACGCGTAACCGTGCCGATGCCCGTGACTACAAGCATCTCAGCGCAGAGCGCCATGATCGTCTACGTTGGGTTGGCGACCGCTTCCTGCTTACCAACCGCAAGGTTCTGCTTGATCAGGTTGTGCTGGGCATGCCGAATCTTGCAATCTTCCTGTAGCACAATACCCAAGCTGCTCGAGTCGTGACAAAAAAAGTAAAAAACCAAAGGACATGTCAATGTCAATTTTTTCAGGTTTCCCAAAGACTACGCCTGCACATGTTCCCCAGAACCTGGTTTTCGAATACCCCTTCGTCTTCGGTAAAACCTTAAAAGGCGATCCGTATAACGAAATTGTACCACTCATCCATCAGATGCCGCCGGTGTTCTGGGCAACGAACGCCTACCCGGGTGAAGGACCGGCCTGGGTTGTCCGCCGCGCCGCGGATATGAGGCAGATTTACATGGACACCGCGCATTTCTCCAATCGCGGCTTCGCGCCGTTCGCCGAACTGCTCGGGGAGAATTGGCATCTGGTTCCTGCCGAAATGGACCCGCCAAACCATGCCCCGTATCGCGCCCTGATATTCCCGCTGTTCACCCCGGCAGCCGTGCGCAAGCTGGATAGCGTGTTGTTTGACTACGCCCAGGAGTTCCTTGGCAAATTTAAACAACGTGGCCATTGCGAGTTCATGCATGAATTTGCTTTTGAGTTCCCTATTACAGTCGTCCTGCAATTGCTCGCCCTCCCACGCGAGAACTTGAAGATGTTCCTGGAATGGGAAACCGACATGCTGCATGGCCATGATCTGGAAATGATCAAGTCCGCGACGCGCAAGGTGGTAGATTATTTGCGTGGTGTGATCGCGGAGCGCAAGAAAAACCCTGGTGATGATGTCATCAGCTTCGCGCTCGCGGCGGAAGTTCAGGGACAGAAATTCACCGATGACGAAGTTCTGGGCTTTGCCTTCAACCTCTTCATCGGCGGGCTGGATACGGTTTCCACTAATCTGGGTGTACAGTTCTGGCATCTTGCCACGCACCCGGAGCATCAGGCGTATCTGCGCGCGCACCCCGAGGCCATCCCGGATGCCATTGAGGAAATGCTGCGCGCCTATGCAGCGGTTACCACCTTCCGCGTCTGCGTCAAGGAAACTACCGTTAACGGCGTACGCATGCTGCCGGGTGACAAGGTCGCGATGTCGACCACGCTCGCCTGCCGTGACCCCGAGGAGTTCGACCGCCCAAACGAGGTTATCCTTGACCGTAAGCCCAAACACATGGGCTTTGCGACAGGGCCTCATCTATGCCTCGGCATGCACCTCGCACGCCGCGAACTAGCTCTGGCGATGACGGAGTTCCTGAAAGCCATTCCGCCGTTCCGTCTGGCACCCGGCACGAACGTAGAATTCCACCTCGGTATGATCCAGATACTCGATTTGCCGCTGGTCTGGGACGTCTAGCAACCGCTTGCAATAAGATAACGGCCCATATTGCAGAACGGGCCGTTATCTTGGTCTATTCTTTCACTGAGAATTTTTTAAAAATGACTTGCGTTTCATCGGTTGCCGTGGAGCAAATCATTTGTGGCAAGATCAGATACTTCATCGCTTACGGTCGCATTGGTCGTAAAATATTCCTTCATGAACTGTTCTTATTGCGCAGGCTGTCTGGTAAGCTCACGGGCAAGTTCCAAAGCCCATTCGCCGGTATTTTGTTCCGCGATTTAATCTACCAGTCAAAGCCCGCAGGCTTCTTCGCCGGATAGCACATCCACTCCATAGGCCAGACGCTTGGCAACAACCATGCTATATGATTAGTGCCGCGACACCGTCCAATTTGTTCAGTTCGATCGTCATGCTTCATTAATATCCGGGTGGCCACAATTTTTCTGGACCAGCCAGTGGGTATTCAGGCGATCGTGCCGACCCGCCCGCCTTCCACAAATATAGTACTGCCGGTGGTGTAGCTGGAAGCATTACCAGCCAGCAGAATCGCGGCACCCACGGCTTCATCCGCAGCGCCAAAGCGCTTAATCGCGTTGCGTTCCGCCAAGCCTAGCCCTTTATGAATATCCAATTCCTGGCCGTCAGGACTCATCGACCCGACGCATAGCGCATTGACACGTGTGTGCGGCGCCTGGGTTTTCGCCAGCGAGCGGGTGAGGAATGCGAGCGCCGCCTTGCTCACGCCATATGCAACTGCTGGCGGAATGGGCGTGAAACCGCCGCAGCTTTGCACGGAGATAATGCTGCCTTTGCCATGCGCTTCCATGTCCTTGGCGGTCATCTCGGTAAGCCGCCAAGTTGCAAGCACATTAACATCGATTGCGTTTTTCCACACCTCATCAGTGTTCGCCCATAGTCCGCCGTCCTTTGCGTACACCACGCCCGCCGCCGCATTATTGAAGACAATATACACGGGACCAAAATGCTCATGCGCGGTATCCACCAACCGCTGCAAATCTCCTTTAACTCCCGCATCGGCTGCCACAGCGACCGCGCGTCCGCCACCACCCGCGTTAATTTCAGCGGCAATCCGGTCCAGCCGGTCCTGGCTGCGTGCCGAGATCACCACATTCGCGCCTAGTTCGGCATAGGCTTTCGCCACATGCTCTCCGACCCCTGGCCCAACGCCGGTCAGAATTGCCGTGCGCCCATCCAACCGAAAACGATCGAGTACAGATTTCATGTAAGATTTTCCTCATGTTTCAGCGTGGCAAACAATGCCGCCAAGGGGCGCTGCGGCTCGGTGCCATCGAAGGTCTGGTGTGCGGCGGCCATTGCCTCGGTCAGGTGGCCGAACGCGATGTGCAGGTCCATTACCTCGATAAACCCGCCATTGACCGTCTGTGTGTCGAACAAGGCGCAGCGCTCGCCGAGCGGCGTGGTGCTCTCGAGGGCCACGGCAAAACCCTGTGCGCTCAGGCGTGCATAGCCGGTGTCGTAATCCTCGCGCAGCATAACATGGTGATATCCCGGGCCACGCGTTTTCAGCACCTCGGTGAACACCGACTCATCGCCCTCCAGCGGCTCAATCAGCTCAATCAGCAACCCGCCCGAGAAGGCGAACGCTACGCGCATGCTGAGCACCGCGGGCTTACCGCGGTAGCGATGCCCATTTTGAAACGTCATCTCCCCAACGAAAAACGGTCCGGCGCCCATCGAATTGATCCAATGAGCAATGGCCTTGTCGATGTCATCCACGACATGGCAAAGTTCAAAAATTGATCCTGGGGGCTGCATCATCGCATCAGGACTCCTTCATTCTTCCACGAAGCGGACGGCAAATTCCGCGATCCGGCGGGCGATCTGCGCGGACCGGCTGGCCAGCGTGGCTTGCGGCGTGCCCGCCGGCAATGCCGAGGCCAGATCGTCCAGGTTTACAGTCTTAATCGAACGGACCAGCGTTGCCGGATCGGTCGTGGCCGGCACACCCTGCCAGCGCAGCATCATCCACCCATCGAGCAACCCCACCGTGTCGATCCAATTATGCACGCCGGGGTCGCGTGCGGCGAGGACGTAGGTGATGCTGTCATCCGGGTTTGGCAAAATCTGGGATTTATTAAGGCTGGCCAAGCGGGTTACAGGATCAGGCGAAATGGTCCACGGATCGGAAATCTGGCAGCCGGTGTAATTAGCGTCACCATCGGTAACTGTAATGACGACAGCTTGGCCACCGCTGATGTGGAAGCGCCCACCCGAGAGAAATCCCCAGCCGCCTGGCCTTCCGTTTGGGCCGACGAGCCGATTGGGTTCTGGGTAGCCCAGAAAATCATCCTTGAATCCGCGCCAAAATTCTACCCACACCGGCATCGACGTCACGATATCGCCGACGATCTCATCCTCCGTTCGCTCGGGCAGTGCGGGTGGACCGGCGGTGCGTTCAACGCGCAAGGTGGTGATGTTCTGCCGCCAGTCGGCCATGCTGTCGCGCATGAACATCCAGTTGAGTTTTCCCGCTGCCGATTGCAGATGATTAACCCGGCCATGGGCGAGTTGCGAATCAATGGTGATAGTGAAGTTGCCGTCCGTATCAGAGACAATGTTTTGCGTGGTCAACGCGGAAAGGGTACGGCCAATCCCGGCATAGTGATCGAAATCAACCACAATCTCGATCATGAATTGGGTCGCTGGCTTGCCAAAGCGACCATGAATTATGTAAGCGGAATCACCATCGACCGAAATTTCGCGGTTGCTGTTGTCAGGATTGTCGATGGCAACCGCGGCGCCGGCGTACACATGCCCGAACCAATAGCGCGGCGCATTATATACGTTCCAGAGCACTTTCGGGCGCCATGGATCGGCATTGATGCAACGCATCGTCAGCGCCAAAATCCATTGGTCGAGCGCACGATCCAGGCCGAGATAACCGTCAGGTAATGCTGCAACCTTGTCGGCGCGCAACGTTGCCCGGGCCTCTTCGCGGGCTGCGCGGATACGTGGATCCTCGATCAGACGTAGCGCCAGTTTTTCCGCTTTGCGTTGATCATCGGTGGCAAGTGGGCTAGGCGGTGTTGAATTGTTCATGGGATCATTTTTTCAAGGTTTTTGAAGGAATGAACCGAACCGTTCATAGTACCCGGCAAGTCGTGTATGAACTTCCTCGGGGTCGATGCCGAATTGGGAGGGTGTGTGTTTATGCTTACCGAGCCTCGTGGCAGAGGGGTTTTCGGTCAGAAATGTTCTGATGCGCGCTTCGAAATCCACAGTGAAGGGCTGGTCAAACCGGGCATAAATCCGGCGGATCGAACCAATCGGATCGAGTACGATGTCGCGATGAGCCAAGTCAAGAATTTTGGTTTCGATTGCAGGATTCTCCGCCCGAACACGTGTGGCCCGCGCCATGGCGGTACACCACATATCCACCACTGAGCGCCCGACCGCATGTAAATCGCCGCCTTGCCCGACCGCCGCCTGCAACGCAGCGATCATGCTGGAAAGCGAGGACATGGTAGCCACCGGGTCGCGATGCGTCCAGATCATGCCGATATCTGGATAGGCCTTAGTCAAGCCTCCCAAGTCAAATAAATGATGCGGTGATTTAATAACCCATCGTCCCTTGGGGCCTTTCCACTGAAACTCCTGTAACAAGCGTTTATGAGTCCGGTACAACCCTTCTGGAATTTCGTCGGTCACCCATTTGGCAAAACGCGGCACACCGAATTCGGCGGGGAAGTTACTTCCGGCAAAATGATAAGTCATGCCATGGTTGCATTCCCCCGCCAGGGTGCAATCCAGGCGTTGAATTTCCTTAAGCTGCGGCGCGTGTTTCAAGTAATTGTCATTCATCGCCTGGATGATCGCGATGCGCGGATCGGTTGCGAAGGTTGCCGCATCAGAAGCCGGCCAGGGCAGCAGCATCTCAAACTCACGGGGCGCACGCACGGCCGGGTCAAGGGTTATCAGGTCGTAGGTAATCGTGGTTCCGGTGCGAGGTAGGCCGATAATGGCAATCGGCCGTTCAATTTTCTGTTGTTCGATTTCGGGATGCTGTTTCGCGTCATCAACCAAATGTAGTCGCGTTTCAAGTATCCGCTGGATCCGTTTGGAAACCGTATCGCGGAATTCCGGGGAAGGGTGCATCTCCTCAACTGACTGGATTAAGATTTTCAGGCCAGTTTTAAAACTGAGGTCATTGCCCCAATCATGTAAGCCGGTCGAGGCTTCAGCACGGTCCATAGCGCGTTGCTCGTCCAGAATTTCATGATCATCATGGTTGGACATTTTTTCGTCTTCCAATATGTGCCGCCGCATTTGGGGGCCAATACCTCATTGGACACCAAAAAGATCGTTGACGATTTTTTCCAGCGCGACAACACGCTCGCGCCGCACAACGGTCTGTTGTTCGGAAGCTTCCTGCGTACCGTCGATTGAATAGATATAACTGCATCCGAAAGGTAGCCGTACCAGGGCATTGTGCGCGACTTCCCCGGGATCGAAGATATCCGGTATCTGCATGTCTCCCAGCGTCGCACGCAGCGTCGGCGTTTCCATGATCGGCGCCGCGATACCGATCACATCAACGCCGCATGGGCGCAATTCCGACCAGAGTGATTCAGCGAGATTCAATACATATGCCTTCACGGCGGAATATGCAGCTACCCTCGGCTGCCCGCCCAGCCCCGCGCCGGAACTCATCAGCACAATGCCACCCCGGCCCCGAGCACGCATCAATCCGCCAAAATGGTGACAGGCGGCGGTAGCTGTCAGCACATTGCGTGCGATCAACCCCTGGATCGTCTCCCATGGCGTATCATGAAAATAATGCCCGCCCTTCTCTGCACCGGCGTTGGAAATATACAATCCGACTTCCAGGTCCTTCGCTGCTTCCGCCATGCGCTGCGCGGCATCAGCCGCGTTCAAATCAAGCGATAAGGTGCGGACTTCCACGCCATATTTCCGCCGAAGCTCGGCCGCCAACGCTTCCAGGGGGGCTGGACGCCTGGCGACCAGCAACAGGTTTATTCCGGATGCCGCCGCCTCAGCCGCAAAGCACGCTCCCGTGCCGTCGGACCCGCCGGCGATCACGGCCCAGGCGCCATAGCGGCTGCGGTCGAGCACTGCATCTGTCATCGGTCGGTTCCCCTGAATGTTTTGCTGTTTCTACTCTCATGAATGCCGGATTGGAGCGAAATTCGCCTATCGAACGGTTGGTACTGTTTATGGCGGCCGCCTCGCGCTACGCATTATTCCGGATTCAGGGTGGTTTTTGGGTGGCATGCTGGATATATGAGGCTTACCTCGGGAGATATTCATAAACGTGTTAAAAACGAGCAAGGAGTCTCGTAAATGCGACGTCGAGGTCGCGGACTGGACGTAGCTTTCATAATCGGTGCTTATGTACAAAAAATTCAGGACTTGAAATCGTTCTCCTCGCATGTGTTGCCGATGGCTCAAGTCCGGGATGATACCGTTTTCATGGCGGCAGTATCATGGTTTTTGAATGACGTACGGCGGTTACCAGATTGTCCGCATCTGCGCATGAATCCGCCTGGCTCTGAGGGCAGTCTCGCGTTCTTCTTTGGAAATCATCGGCGTCTGTTCAGGGAGCTCCGTTCGTATCCGCGCAAGGGAGACTCTACGGATTGTCGGCGTCGGCCGCTCATCAGTGCCAAACCATCGCCCCTGAATTGCGCCGCGGGGATTGCCGGAGGTATCGAGCCAGTTGTGAATCCCCGGATCGCGCGATGAAATCACGGCGCGGAAATAACCGTCGTCATCAAGCCGTGCTTGTGCATCATTAAGGCTGCTTTGGTTATTATACCAATCAATGGTCTCATAAATCTCATTTGTTAAAATCAATGACCAGTAGGCAACGTCTTGGGGAATTTTTACTTCGACGAGCAGCGCTTCATCGTCGCGAAGTTCATAGGCACCCTCGTAATAGGCTTGTCGGTTCAACCCGGTCATATTCCCGAAATCCACGACTTTAAGGCTATTGATATGCCCCTGTTGCCGAAGCTCATCGACATGATCGGGAAAAAAACAAGCTGCATTTCCTGCGATCATTGGAATTTCCGCCAGGCGCTCAGCTAGATCAGCCGCCGGTAGCCGGCCCTTATTAGGCGGCACATCCAACCGGTCGATTCCAAATCGCGGTTCGCGCTCTTCACCCCACCGGCAACTGACAATTCGCACCATGAATTTTTCAGTGCTGGGGTGCAACTCCCACCAGTCGCCGGTATGGCCAGCGGGGCACTTCTGGCTGAGGACGACATCAAAATTTTCATTTTCGTCACGCGTCAACGCATCAAAATCATATTGTAACAGAGCAGGAGAAGGCTTTCCGGTGCGCAACGTATCTGGCCCTAGCTGGGCGAGCATGAACATCCGCACCGTGCCGCGATCGCCCTTGATACGGTAGGTCCCGGAGCCATCGATCATCGCCGTTTTGTAGATGGTATCGGCATTCGGCTGGAAAATATTCTGCGCGATATGCAGTTCCGGTACGAAGATAGGATACCGGCGATCGCCGATGACAGCGTCGTTTGTGGCGCGGACCAAGCCAGCGAGCAGCAGGCGCCAAGCCTCTTGCACCACATGCGGATCGTCTCGGAGATTTTTAGGAAGACGATTCAGAAGCCGCGAGCCCAGAGGTTTCAGCTGATCGACAAACTGGTCCCAGGACCCAGCATCAGCCGCCGGCGCCAGTGTATGATTCATAACGCCGCTCCCATCAAATTCCATGACGCAAAGGATGTATCATCCCATGGCGGGCAAACAAGGGCGTTGAGCGTGTCTTTAACGTCAAGACCATTGCTCTACCGCCATGACGGCACCCGTCTCACTTTCGATAGGTTAGTCTGCTTAAGCCAAGGCGCATAAGGAGTGGTGTTGAATTTTGCGGACGGTCCAAGATATTGCCCCACCAGTCTAAGCATCTTGATTTATAACAGGTTTGAAAGGCTTCAGGTTTTGACGCACATGCACCCTGTTTCTGCCGAAGGGATTAATCCGGTCTATCTGAATGGTCTTATCGCCGAAATATCGCCACAGGTCCGGGTAGGGGATGTGGAAGTGGTTGAAGCCAAAACCTACGGTGAGGAAATGGTTTCTACGGCTGGGAGGGTATTTTTAAATGTGCGCTATGAAGCCGGTGCGGCGGCGGATTGGCCAACCCGGCTGGTCTTGAAAGTGGCGCGTGTCGACGACGCGGTTATGTCGCCATTTTATGCGAATGAGGTTGCTTTTTATCGCAAGATACGCCCCGGCCTGAGGCTTGAGGCCCCACGTTGTTTTGGCGGTGATTTTGACCCCTCCTCCAACCGGTTTGGGCTATTGCTGGAGGATCTTTCCACCAGGGGGGCGCGCTTTCCCAATGTCACGAAAAAAGTGGAATTGGCCGAGGTGCGGGCTCTGTTGGACACCGTTGCCAGCTTGCACGCGGGCTTTTGGGAGTCACCACGGTTCTCCAGCGATCTGGCTTGGGTGGAGACGCATCTTGCGGGTGGTGTTGCCACCATGATGAACGAGATGGCGCCAGCCTATATTCAGCACGAGATCGACACCGAAAATTTCAAGCGTGAATTGGTTCAGCGTCTGCGCACGACTGGCCCGCAACTGCTTGCCGGCGTGCAGGCCGTGCAACGGCATCAGGCAACGTTGCCACAAACGCTGCTGCATGGCGATACGCATATTGGCAACACCTATCTGCTGCCCGGTGTTCGCGGCGGGCTGCTGGATTGGCAGTTGATGGTGCGCGGTCACGCCATGCACGATGTGAATTACCTCATCACGACATCGCTCTCCATTGCTGACAGGCGCAACAACGAACGTGAGTTGCTATCGTATTATCTCGATCGCTTGGCGGCGAATGGTGTGCAAACGCCACTGTCTTTCGAGCAGGCTTGGGTGGAATACCGCCGGACGCTGGTGTGGGGCGTTTACGTAGGCTGGCTGACAACGCCGGTCGTGAACTACGGCTGGGAGATTAACGTGCTTAATCATCTCCGGCTGACGACGGCTTATGAGGACCTTGAGACCGCGAAGCTGGTTGCGCAAGTGCTCTGAGGCAAGAGCGTATTTGGGTTAATCGGCATAAAATTTCCGCGCGGGCGAATGCGCCAGCGATGCCGACTGAAATCGGTGAACCAGAAGCCAGCATGATCGTCGAATACCGGCCCTCTTACTTTTGGGTGCGCCGATTATCCGCGTGGTGGAAACGAGGGCCGGGCGGCAGCAATCTGTTCCAGGACTCGCGCTGACATCCACACGTGTTCGACATAATGGCCGACACAGGAACGCTCGTCGGTGTAGATATAACGCAGATCCTCGCCGAGCGAGCCCTGATACACAATCGGGTGGTGCGCGGTGTTGATGGACGCGACATGCGCCTCCCAGTTTTCGATCGGCCCGTCGATACGGATCGCGATATGGTGGAATCGAATCTCCAGCTCCAGTCCTTGCAGCAAGCCGTCGCTGAACAACGGCGCGGTATCGCCGACCGGCTCGATCAGCTCGATCTCAACGCCGTTGACATGGGAAAGCGCGATGCGCAATTCCGGGTCGCCCGGCTTGGCGGCACCAGTGGCGACATTATTGAAGAGGAAAAACCCCGGACTGGCGTAATTCTTCTCAAACAAAGCAATGGCACGGGTGATGTCATTGGTGACGTAGGCCACCTGATGGTGGTGTGCATTTTTCCGTGCGAACATGCTTTCATCTCGATTCTATAATCTACGTTTTAACCAGTGTTAGTTTGCGTTGAGCTTGCCGCCGTCGATCACCAGCGTGTCGCCGGTATGGTAGCGCGCGGCATCGCTTGCCAGATAAACCACAGCACCTTCCAGGTCTTCCGGCGTGCCAACGCGGCCCAACGGCACTTTCGGAATCACCGCTGCGGCAATTGCGGTACCTATTTCAGGGCTGGCGTAAGTCATTTCAGTCGCGATGAAACCGGGAGCGATGACATTGCAGCGAATGCCATAGGGGCCAAGCTCGGCGGCCAGCGTTTTGGAAAGTGCCGCGAGTGCGCCTTTAGCCATGGCATAATGGCCCAGCGCCGGCACGCCCTGGAAGATCGAGCCGCTGCCACAGATAATCAACGACCCGCCAGGATGCCCCGCCTGTGCCTGCGCCACCATATGCCGGGAAACTTCCCGCAGCGTGTACACCGAACCGTGCAAACTCACATTCAGCAAGCCGTGATAAAGTTCGCTGCTCAACTCCGGAAACGGGGCTTGTGTCGCGATGCCGGCATTGGCCACGGCAATGTCGATATGGCCAAATTCTTCGATCAGCGCATCGACACTTTCCCGCACAGCGCCTTCGGAGCGCACATCAACCTCGCGAGAACGTACTCTTGTACCAAATGCACTGAGTTCCTCTACGGCGGCATGATTACGTTCCACTCGCCGCCCCCAGATGACGACATCCGCCCCCGCCCGTGCCAAGCCCCGCGCGAAGGCAAGACCGATACCGGCGTTGGCGCCGGTTACCAGCGCCACTTTACCGGATAAATCGAATGGATTCGAAGCCAATATTTGATCCTCTCCCGACTTTTTTTAACCTGCGCCATCAAAATCCGTGCGGCAATCGATAAAACTTGCGCTCCAGCGCCACCAGCGTTCCCGGGCCGCCAAGAAAAGGGCTCAGCCTATCAGGGCTGCTCGGTAGGCGCGTGGCGTGAGGCTGGTGGCCCGGCGGAAAGCCGCAGAGAATGCGGCGGCAGTTTCAAAGCCGCATAGCCAGGCAATTTCCTTGATCGCCGGCTTGCGGGCGCTGAGTAACGCCTTTGCTCGCTCGATCTTACGGTTGCCCGCGAACTCAGACAATGTCATGCCGGTCGTAGCGCGGAAAACCCTAAAAAAATGACGTGAGCTGAAGCCGCATTCCGCCGCCAGTTCGGAAATGCTGGCCGGCTTGCCGGGCCTTTCCAGTATTTCCTCGATCTTGCGCAGCTCAGCCGGCCGCAGGCGGCATTGTGCCTCATTCAGCCTCGCCTTGGAGCCGCGAAAATAGCGCGCCAGTTCCACGGATATTTGTAGGCAAAGCGCCTCGGCCATCAACTCGGAGCCAAAGCCTGGGGTTTCAAGTTCATTCGCCAGGCGGAGCATGGCATTGTGGACAAACGAGCTGCGGACGTCCAGGCTTGCATCCAGCCAGTCGGGCGTCCAGTCATCCGGCCCGCCAGGGGCCAGATCACCGAATGCGCAGCACACCGAACTCTGTCTTCCGGCTCCCCATTCGCTTTGCAGACCATGATTTGCCGGAATGAAGATGACATCCCCCAGCGGCTGCCCGCTTCGGCCGGGCGGGCCGGCATAGCTGCCGCGGGGTGTGCCTGGCCGGTGCGACAGCGCCAGATCAAGAAAGCTGCGGGAGGACTCGAACCTCGCTCGCTGTGGCTGGCCAAAATTATAGTCATGCAGTTCAATCGTCGCCTGGGGTAATTCCATATGTCCCCGGACGTTGACCTCGAAAGCGTCCGGCAGTTCCCCCCCGGCAAGTAAAAATGTTCCCGGCATTTCCAGTTTTCCTTTTTGGCTCACGCGGTTCTAAGGTTTCCACGTGGCGAGCGCATGTCGTTATACTGTCTCGCGGACGATCATGATTACTCGCATGTCGCACGCTACTATCTTTTGGCGGGTAGAAGATAGAGTTCCCCGTTGCCGCGGGTGCGCCCAAAGTGCTTGTTGGAGGCTGCGTCATAAATAAGGACCGCCATGCGAAGCGCCGCCACGAACCCGCCGATCATCAAACTTACCGACCTTAAAAGCCCGGTCCTCACCGCGCTCCAGCAGGGCGCACTGGCCATGGCGGCGGCGCATCCGGTCACGTTCAGCGTGGAAGCGGTGTTGGCGGCGGCCCGCGCCGAGACCGGGTTGACTGATTTTGGCGCGGTGGACTTCCTGCCGCGCCTGGCTGTCTGGTTGCAATCCATCGATGAAGACGACAACGCCTCAGCAATCACCAGGGCGAATTTGTTCCAGATGACCGTGCGCTACGCCGCCACCAGGCTGCGCATGGAGGACATTATCCGCCGGCACCCGGAAATTCTTGCCATCCACATCGACCGCCCGATCATCGTCGCCGGGCTGCCGCGCTCGGGCACGACGCATCTTCTGGGCCTGCTCAGCGCGGACAAACGCCTGCGCTCCCTGCCATGGTGGGAGGCTATTGCCCCCGTTCCAGCCCCCGGCGACGAACCCACGCAGGCTGACCCCAACCCCCGCCACACCCGCGCGGCGCAAGGCTGGCAGGCCTATGAATCCCTGCTGCCCTATATGGCGATCATGCACGAGTTCTCCGCCGATCATATCAGTGAGGACATCGAACTCCAGGCGCTGGATTTCTCCTCCTATTTAATAGAATGGCTGGCCCATGTGCCGCGCTGGCGGGATTTCTATCTCTCGCAGGACCAGCGCGGCCCTTACGCCTACATGAAAAAAGCCATGCAGGTTCTCACCTTCCTGCGCGGCCCGAACCGCTGGGTCATCAAATGCCCGCAGCATATGGAACAACTCCCAGCGCTGTACGACACGTTCCCAGACGCCACCTTTGTCCTCACCCACCGCGACCCGGTCGGCTCCATCCGCTCGGCGATGACCATGGCCCTCTATGCGGCGCGCATCCTGCGTAAAAAAATCTCGCCCGCGGAGCCCGCATCCTATTGGCCGGATCGCTATGAGCGCCTGCTGCGCGCCTGCGTGCGCGATCGCGACATATTGCCCGTGGCGCAAACCATTGATGTCTATTTCCATGAGTGGATCAAAAACCCCGACGCCATTTTACGCGAAATCTACGCCCGCGCTGGCTTGCCGCTTACCGATGCCGCGCTGGCCGAGCTTCATGCGTATCTCGAAGCACACGGGGAACAGGACAAGGGACGGCTGGAATATGACCTGGAAGGCGACTTCGGCCTTACCGCCGAGGCCATCCGTAAATCTTTCGGCTTCTATTTTGCGCGGTTTCCCGTGAAAGCCGAAGTCGCATGATCGGCATCACGGACGAACACGAAATTATCGCCGTGCTGACGCGCTACGCCACCGGCATCGACCGCCGCGACTGGCCGCTTTTGCGCACCTGTTTTGCCGAGAATTTTATAGGCGACTACGGCAGCTTTGGAAGTTGGACCGGGCCCGATGAAATCACCAAATTCATGCAAGAGGTGCATGCCTCCGTTGGCTCAACGCTGCACCGCATGAGCAACTTTGTTGTTGAAGGCAAGGACGATCATGCTACCGTGCGTAGCTACGTCGATGCTCTGTTGATGCCGGGCACCCTGGACAGCGAAGTTCACCAGGCTGCCGGCTGGTATGAGGATGAGTTCACACGCACCGAACGCGGCTGGAAAATTAGCCGCTATTATTCACGAAGCTGTTTTGGTTTGATTTCTTTGGCCATCCCTGCACAACCGCACAT
>NZ_BSOS01000078.1 GCF_030160635.1 Acidocella aquatica
CTTGCAGCACAGCCCAGAAACGCCACCAACGTATCCCTTCCCAGCCTATTCAATTGTCAAATAACATAACCCAAAGAACAAAACGACGGGCCAAAGTCCCCCGTCGCGAAGCGTATCAGATTAGCCGGGCACGAAGTCGAAGTCAATTCCGAAACCGTGCTCGGTGGAGGCAGCTTCTATGGAAAGAGATCAAACCCGTCAACCCTGACCGCAAACCAAAACCGCCAAAATCTGTAATTTTTCTATCAATCGATTGAATTATAAGGATAAAAAACTTTTCAGCCCGTTCACGCGCCCTTAGCCCCCATCCTCGCCCCCCCAAAGCCGCGCCACCGCGCAGACCAAAAAAAACGGGGGCGAACCTCACTTCGGTCCGCCCCCGCCCTATTATTCGCGCGATTCGCCCTTCAAGCCGCCGCGCGCATCTCCCGCCAGCGTAGATACCACGCCACAAATCTCGGTATCCCCACCTCCAGCGGCGTCGTTGGCGCATAACCGCACAACGCCCCCAACGCCGACACATCCGCGCATGTCTCCACCGGGTCCGCTTCCGGCTTCGGCAAATTCACCGTCACTGCGCTGCGCCCCAGCCCCTCTTCCAATAACCGCACCAGATCAGTCACATATTCCGCGCGGTTATTGCCGATATTAAACAACCTATGCGGCGCCGCATCCTCTGGCGGATGGTCAAACACCCCCATGATCCCGGCCACGATGTCGTCGATATAGGTGAAATCGCGCTTCAACCGGCCTTCATCATACAAAGTCACCGGTTTGCCTGCGCAAATCGCCTCGGCGAACCCAAAATACGCCATATCCGGCCGGCCCCAGGGCCCATACACGGTAAAAAACCGCAACCCCGTCTGCTTCAATCCAAAGAGATGCGTATAGGATTTGCTCATCAGCTCATCCGCCCGCTTGGTCGCCGCATACAGTGACGACGGCTGATCCGCCCGTGCATCCTCCGCATAAGGCAGCGCCGATCCCGTTCCATAAACCGAGGACGAGCTCGCATAAATCAGATGCTTCACGCCCGGCGTATGCCGCGCCAGCTCCAAAATCGAGAGATGCCCGGTCAAATTCGAGGCCGCGTAGGCAAACGGCTGCTCCAGCGAATAACGGACCCCCGCCTGCGCCGCGACATGCACGATCACCTCAACCCCGTCACCCAAACGCATCACCGCCTCATGGTCGGCAATGTCCAATTTGTGGAACGTGAACCCCGCCCCCAGCCTGGCGAGGCGCGCCTGCTTCAGCCGCACATCGTAATACGTGTTGAGGTCATCAACCCCCACCACCTCGATGCCCCGCGCCAGCAACGCCTGCGCCACATGATAGCCAATAAACCCGGCCGCCCCCGTCACCAATACCCGCATCAGCCGACCAACCGGTCTTCCAGCAGGGTCAGCACGGCATGCCCCAGCGTAATGTGGCATTCCTGGATCCGCGCCGTCTCCGAATCGGGCACCACCACGGCGAAATCGCACAGCGGCAGCGCCGCCCCGCCATCCCCGCCCAGAAACCCGACGGTCACAATCCCCATCTCGCGCGCCGCCTGCAAAGCGTGCAGCACATTCACCGAGCGCCCGGAGGTGGTGATGCCAAACAACACATCCCCCGCCCGGCCCAACCCGCGCAGCGGGCGCGCGAACATCTCCTCCACGCCAAAATCATTCACCGCCGCCGTCACCGCCGAGGTATCCATCGCCAGCGTCATCGCCGGCCAGCTCTCGCGCGCAACCGCCCCGCGCAGCCGTATCACCAGCTCGGTGGCCAGATGCTGCGCATCCGCCGCCGACCCGCCATTGCCGCAAAAAATCAACTTGCCGCCACTACGGATCGCCCGTTCGCACGCCCCTACAATATCCAGCACCGGCGCCGCATTCGCAGCCAATTCCAGCTTCAGCGCGGCCGAACGCCGCAACATCGCGGCAAATCGCGCCGCCTCGGTTTCATGGTTTAAAATCTTGGCGTCTCCCCGCACCTGAGTTACGCAGCCAGCTTACACGCAAGCTCCAGCCGGGAGCAAAGCCCCCGCCCGGTGCCTAAACCTAATGCGCCACCCAGCCGCCATCGATTGAAAGCGGCGTCCCGGTGATCGTCTGCGCCCCATCGGAGCACAAAAACACCGCCAGCGCGCCGATCTCTTCCGGCGACGAGAATTTATGCATCGGCTGCGTTTCCGAAATCATTTTCTTCTTCTCGGTTTCCACATCGGTCCCAGCGGCCTTCGCCCGGTCCTCAAGCTGCTTCTGCACCAAAGGTGTGAGCACCCAGCCGGGGCAGATCGCATTCACCGTAATCCCGTCATTCGCCAGCTCGATCGCAGCCACCTTCGTCGCGCCGACCACGCCATGTTTGGCCGCCACATAGGCCACCTTGTTCGGGCTCGCCACCAGACCGTGCGCCGAGGCGATGTTGATAATCCGCCCCCAGCCCTTCGCCTTCATCCCCGGAATGGCGTATTTCATGCCATAAAACACCGCCGAGAGATTAATCGCCAAAATCGCATCCCATTTCGCTTCCGGGAACTCATCTACGGGCGCCACAAACTGAATCCCGGCATTATTTACCAATACATCCAGGCTTCCCAGCTCACTTTGGGTCTTTTGCACAATCGCCGCCACCTGGTCCGGCTTGCTCAAATCCGCGCCATCATAGAGCACGCGCACCGAGAATTCAGCCGCCAGCCCGGCACGCAGCGCCTCAATCTCCCCGGCATCGCCAAACCCGTTGAGCATAATATCAGCCCCTTGCGCAGCCAGCGCGCGCGCAATGCCCAACCCAATGCCGCTCGTCGAGCCCGTCACCAAAGCCACCTTGCCTTTTAACGCCATTACCAATTCTCCTTATTTCGGGTCATCGAGATAATCATGCAGCACCGTGCCATAGGGCAGCGTCAAATCGGCACATAAATGCTGCCCATACATAATTTTCCGTACCGGCAAATCCGCCAGCCGGCAATTCACATGCGGTACCAGATGCAGCCGCGCATCGCCCGTAAAGGCGAATTTCAAATCAATGTCCTGCAGATGATACCCAACAAGCTGCGCGATCTTCGGACTGCCATCCACATCGGGGATAAATTTCAAATTCACGTTCAATTTACCCATGCCCGCCTTCGTCTGCGCCAGATCCATCGGCGTCTGCTTATACACCATGGTTCCCAGCGCCACCCGCTCCTCGTCATAATAGAGCGTACCCGTCAGCGTCTCATGAATCGTCTTCACCCTTGGAATACCGAATTTCTTGGGAAACCCCCAAATCTCCCGCCCGCCCGTGGTCGGCGCCTCATCGTCGAGAAACATCATGCAACTGTAATTACACTTAATACCATTATACGTTGCCGCGATCCCGCAGCCGCTCTCCTCGTAATCGCCAAACCCCGACGAATCGGGCATTTTCATCCATTCAAAAAACACATGATTCCCGTCCGGCTCCAATGGCTCCGGCAACATTGCCCGCAGCGCCGCGGGGTCCGTTTCGTAATGAATCAGTAAGTATTCACGATTAGTGAACCGGAACGGCCCCTTCGGATAACTGGGAGAGGCGAGCGGCATCGAGGAAGCACCGAGTATCTCATCGCGCGTCATATGGCTTTCTCCTATGGTTCTCTTAACTATGTACCCAGAGCACTGGTTTCATGTGACAATTATGTCACATTCTATTTGCCACCCTCCACTCTATATGCTGCTACAGACCGCCCGCCGGACCAAGGATCATTGCTATGGACATGCTGACAGACCCGCGTACCCCGCTGCGCAAGCCGCTCGCCCCCATCGCGCCGATGGCCCGTCCCGCCGCCTGCGACGGCATCGGCCTGGTCCTCCAGGGCGGCGGCGCGCTCGGCGCCTACCAGGCCGGCGTGTATCAGGCCCTGCACGAGGCCAATTTTGAGCCTGACTGGATCGCGGGTGTCTCCATCGGCTCCATCAACGCCGCCATCATCGCCGGCAACAAGCCCGAAGACCGGCTGGAAAAGCTGGAAAAATTCTGGCTGGACATCACCGCCCGCGACCCCTTCACCCTCTGGCCAGAGGGGGACAACCCGCGCAAGCTGCGCAACATCCTCTCCGCCCTCAACGGCATGGTCTTCGGCCAGCCCGGCTTCTTCCAGCCCGCCACCGTCAATGCCTGGCTCGCCCCGCGCGGCGCCCGCGGCGCCACCGCCCTTTATGACAGCAGCCCCCTGCACAAAACGCTGGAAAACCTCGTCGATTTCGACCTCATCAACAGCCGCACCCCCCGTTTCGCGGTTGGCGCGGTTGACGTCGCCACGGCCAATTTCCTTTATTTTGACAATACCCAGGTCGAGATCGGCCCCGAGCACATCATGGCCAGCGGCGCCCTGCCCCCGGCCCTGCCTATGGTGCGCATCGGCAAACATTACTACTGGGACGGCGGGCTGGTCTCCAACACCCCGCTGCAACACCTGCTCGACAATTGCGGCAGCATGAACCTGCTGGTCTTCCAGGTTGACCTCTTCTCCGCCAGCGGCGACGTTCCGCGCGACATGCCAGACGTCCTCTCCCGCCAGAAGGACATCCAGTATTCCTCGCGCACCCGCACCACCACCGACCATTTCCTCCAGACCCACCGGCTCAAACAGGCCCTGCGCGACGCCCTCAGCCTGCTCCCCTATGAGCGCCTGACCGACGCCCAGACCGCCCTCAAAGTCGAACTCGAACGCCTGCCCGAAATCAACATCATGCAGCTCATCTACCAGCAAAAGGCCTACGAGGGCGGCGCCAAGGACTATGAATTCAGCCGCCTCTCGATGAAGGACCATTGGCGCTCAGGCTATTACGACACCCGCAACACCCTGGCGCATTCCGAATGGCTGGAAATGAAGGGCACTGGCGGCGGCATCCACACCCACGACATTCACAGCACCGGCGAGTAATCCCGCCCGCCACTGTCATGCCTTGCGAAAGCCGGGCATCCACCCCTTGGCCTCGCCCCCGGTCCATGGCAACTGAAGCGTTGACCACCACCGGAGTCGGAACACCTTGAGCGACTTATTCGAAAGCGGCCCCAGTAAAGAGAGCTACGGCGCCAAGGACATTGAGGTCCTTGAGGGCCTGGAGCCCGTGCGCCGCCGCCCCGGCATGTATATCGGCGGCACGGACGACGCGGCATTGCACCACCTCGCCGCCGAAATTCTCGATAACTCCATGGACGAAGCCGTCGCCGGCCACGCCAGCATCATCGAAATGTCGCTGGAGCCCGGCAACACCCTCACCGTACGCGACAACGGCCGCGGCATCCCGGTCGACCCGCACCCGAAGTTCAAAAACAAATCCGCGCTTGAGGTTATTCTCACCACCCTGCACTCGGGCGGCAAATTCTCCGGCAAGGCCTACGCCACCTCCGGCGGCCTGCACGGCGTCGGCTCCTCGGTTGTCAACGCCCTCTCCAGCGCCTTCACCGCCGAGGTCGCGCGCGACAAAAAACTCTACCGCCAGGAGTTCGCCAAAGGCATCCCGGTTACCAAACTCATCGAAGCCGGCCCCATCCAAAACCGCCGCGGCACTACCATCCGCTTCACCCCCGACACCGAGATTTTCGACGGCAAGCAATTCTCCCCCGCCCGCCTCTACAAGCTCTGCCGCTCGAAAGCCTATCTCTTCCGCGGCGTGCGCATCAAATGGTCCTGCGACCCCGGCCTGCTGAAGGCCGACTCCGAAACCCCGGCCACCGCTGAACTCCACTTCCCCGGCGGCCTGCGCGACTCGCTGGCAGCCGACCTCGGCGCCACGCCCCAGATCCTCCCCGAAATCTGGGCCGGCGAAGCCAAATTCCCGGTAGGGCCCGATGGTTCCGACCAAGGCAAGCTCGAATGGGCCTGCGCCTGGATCGAGCGCGGCGACTCCAGCCTCGACACCTATTGCAACACCGTGCCCACCCCGCTCGGCGGCACCCATGAGGCTGGCTTCCGCGCCGCCTTGCTCAAGGGCCTGCGCGCCTGGGCCGAGCAGCGCAACAACAAGCGCGGCGCCGCCATCATCGCCGATGACATTTTAGGCTGCCTGCGCGCCAAATTTTCCCTCTTCATCCGCGAGCCGCAATTCCAGGGCCAGACCAAGGAAAAACTCACCAACCCCGAGGCCACCCGCCTCACCGAAATCTCCCTGCGCGACCGCTTCGACCATTTCCTCGCGGGCGACCCCACAAATGCCGACAATCTTCTGGCCTTCATCATCGAGCGCGCCGAAGATCGCATCCGCCGTAAGGAGCTGAAGGACACCCCGCGCAAATCCGCCACCCGCCGCCTGCGCCTGCCCGGAAAACTGGCTGATTGCAGCACCGAAAACGCCGAGGGTACGGAAATCTTCCTGGTCGAGGGCGACTCGGCCGGCGGCTCTGCCAAACAGGCCCGCAACCGCAACACCCAGGCGATCCTGCCGCTTAAAGGCAAAATCCTGAACGTCGCTTCCGCCTCCACCGAAAAACTGCGGCAGAACCAGGAACTGAAAGACCTCATCGAGGCGCTCGGCTGCGGCGTCGGGCAGAATTTCAACCGCGCCAACCTGCGCTACGAGCGCATCATCATCATGACCGACGCCGATGTCGACGGCGCCCACATCGCCTCCCTGCTGATGACCTTCTTCTACCGCGAACTGCCCGAGCTGATCCGCCACGGCCATGTCTATCTGGCGCAGCCCCCGCTCTACCGCATCGTGCAAGGTGCGAAGAGCATCTATGCGATGGACGACGCCGCCCGCGAAAAACTCATAAAAACCTTCAAGCCCGGCGCCAAGCTGGAGGTCAGCCGCTTCAAGGGCCTGGGCGAAATGCCACCGCAGGTGTTGAAGGAAACCACCATGGACCCGAAAAAACGCACCCTGCTGCGCATCACCAACCCACCGGAATCGCGCGCCGAAACCTCCAACATGGTGGAGAGCCTGATGGGCAAGCGCCCCGAACTGCGCTTCGCCTTCATTCAGGAAAATGCAGGCAGCGTCACGGATATCGACATTTAACCACGCCCCGCCCGCATCATGCCGGCGCCACCCGCTCGTCACGCCAGCACCTTCGTCATGCCAGCACCTCGTCATGCCAGCGCAAGCTGGCATCCCCCCGCACCGCCAGCACCACTCATTCCACCCCGGCCCGCATTGCGCCGCACCAACCATCACCGCGCCGCAACAAGATGTTACCGGGCCGGTCAATCAGATTTTTCATCCATTGAAGGTGCCGCCTTGCCCAAATGAAAACGCCTCGCATTCACGGCACCGCATCGTCATAAAAAAAGCGGCCCGAGTCGCCCCGGGCCGCTTTTTTAACTAACTTTTTATTAACCTCAAACCATCTTCTTCAGGCTTGGAGAAGCTTTAAAGCGCACGGTCTTGCCAGCTTTCACCTTGATCTCTTCGCCGGTCCGCGGATTCACACCCTTGCGGGCCTTGGTCTTGCGCACGGTGAACGTGCCAAAGCTCGGCAGCGTGAACTTACCGTTCTTCTTCAATTCCTTAACCACGGCATCAATCAGTTCCGCGGCCGTGCGATTCGCCGCAACCCCGGTAATTTCAGCAGAATTCTGAATAACTTCAGCAATAAATGCTTTCGACATGTTTCTAGCTTCTTTCCTGTTACACAGTGCTGGCCAGGCGTTTCCGCCCAAACCGGTGTTTCCAAATTTCAAAACGCTCGGGGCCCACACGATAAAGACCAGGCGCGTCGCCAAATAACTAGCCTGCGCCTATAATAAAGGCCAGAGCATTCCCTGGCGGAATAAAAAATTTTCATCACTTTAACGGGAAAATGGTGCCCAAGACCGGAATCGAACCAGTGACACTGCGATTTTCAGTCGCATGCTCTACCAACTGAGCTACTTGGGCACACCTCCGAGGGACTAAACCAACCTTCCCCCGGTTTCAACCCCGCTGGTGCTGTCACTGGGAATTGAACCCAGGACCTCTTCATTACCAATGAAGTGCTCTACCCCTGAGCTATGACAGCATACGCGGTGCCGCCCTATATCGCCGCATTGGCCATGACGCAACAGGGCCTTGACGGTTTCCCCCCTCGCGGCTTCAAGAAGGCCATGTCTGAGCCGAAAACTCCAACCAAGGCCGAGCTTGCGGCCGCCGCCCGTGCCCGCGCCAAGGCCGCGCGCGAGGCGGAGGCGCTGCGCGCCAACCTCCACCGGCGCAAGGCGCAAGCCCGCGCCGAGGCCAGCAAACCTGCCCAAGCGGCAGAGGGAACCAACAAATGCCCGTGATGCCCGACCATTGGATCCGCCAAAAAGCCCTCGAATCGGCCATGATCGAACCTTTCGTGGAAACCCAGAAACGTGACGGCGTGGTCTCCTACGGGCTCTCGTCCTATGGTTATGACGCCCGCTGTTCCGACCATTTCAAAATTTTCACCAATGTCGACTCCGCCGTGGTCGACCCCAAAAACTTCAACCCCACCAGCTTCGTTGACCGCACCGGCCCGGTCTGCATCATCCCGCCCAACAGCTTCGCGCTCACCCACACGGTCGAATATTTCCGCATCCCGCGTGATATTCTGGTCATCTGTCTGGGCAAATCCACCTATGCGCGCTGCGGCATCATCGTGAACGTCACCCCGCTGGAGCCCGAATGGGAGGGCCAGGTGACCATCGAGATCTCCAACACCACCCCGCTCCCGGCCAAAATCTACGCCGGCGAGGGCATCTGCCAGTTCCTCTTTCTCCAGGGTTCATCCCCTTGCGAGACCTCCTATGCCGACAAATCCGGCAAATACATGGGCCAGCGCGGCGTCGCGCTGCCCAGAATGTGATCTCGCGCCTGTCTTGCTGTAGGATATAGTTATGGACTCCATTCGCATCACCGGCGGCGTGCCCCTGCGCGGCACCATCGCCATCTCCGGCGCCAAAAACGCCGCCCTCCCCCTCATGACCTGCGGCCTGCTGACCGACGAGCGCCTCGTCCTCTCCAACGTCGCCAAACTGGCCGATCTCGCCACCATGGCAGCACTCCTGGCGCAGCACGGCATCGCGGTGGAACCCTCCGGGCGCACCCTCTCGCTGGGCGGGCACATCACCAACACCCTCGCCCCTTATGACATCGTGCGCAAAATGCGCGCCTCCATCCTGGTGCTCGGCCCCCTGCTGGCGCGCAGGCGAGAGGCCCGCGTCTCGCTCCCCGGCGGCTGCGCCATCGGCACCCGCCCCGTTGACCTGCATTTGAAGGGCCTGGAGGCCATGGGCGCGGTCATCAAGCTGGACGCCGGCTACATCGAGGCCACCGCCCCCACCGGGCTCCACGGCGCGCAGATCGTCTTCCCCTTCGTCTCCGTTGGCGCCACTGAAAACCTCCTCATGGCCGCCGCCCTGGCCGATGGCACCACCACTCTGAAAAACGCCGCCCGCGAACCCGAGATCATCGACCTCTGCGCCTGCCTCCTGGCCATGGGCGCCAATATCGAGGGCGTAGGCACCGACACGCTGACCATCCACGGCGTCAAATCCCTCCACGGCGCGCAGCACGCCATCCTGCCGGACCGTATCGAGACCGGCACCTACGCCTGCGCCGCCGCCATCACCGGGGGCAAAGTCTTCCTCGAGGGCGCCCGCGCCGCCGACCTTGGCGCCGTGCTCTCCAGCCTGCGCGAAGCCGGCGTGGTCATCACCGAGGAGCCAAACGGCTTCTGGGTGGAGCGCGCCAACGGGCTGCACGGCGTGGATGCCGTCACCGAGCCCTTCCCCGGCTTCCCGACCGACATGCAGGCCCAGTTCATGGCCCTCATGGCCGTGGCCGAGGGCGCCTCGATGATCACCGAGACCATCTTCGAGAACCGCTTCATGCATGTCCCTGAACTCAACCGCATGGGAGCCAGGATCAACGCGCATGGCTCCTCGGCCATCATCCGCGGCGTGAAAAAGCTCACCGGCGCCCCCGTCATGGCGACTGACCTGCGCGCCTCCTTCTCCCTGGTCCTCGCCGCCCTGGCCGCCGAGGGTGAGACCACCATCTCGCGCGTCTACCACCTCGACCGCGGCTATGAAGCAGTGGAGCAAAAACTCGCCGCCTGCGGCGCGCGTATCGAGCGGATTGGTTAAAAATCCAAAATCATAACGGCTCGGTCGTCATGGCCGGGTCGTGCGCGGCCTCCTCCATCGCCTCCATCCAGGCGCCCTCGAGGCCGAAATATGTCAGCTTCTCGTAGAACGACGGCTGGCTGCGATCGACATGATACCGTGCGATCAACCGCCCATCATGCGCTTCGCCCAGGATCTTCAGTTTAAAAATATCCTTCAGCAACACAACATCTGCTTCAAGTCCGGTAACATCCGTCACCTCGGTCACCCGCCGCACCCCATCGCGCTGGCGGTCCAGTTGCACGATGACGTTGATCGCCGCCACCATCTCGGTGCGAATGGATTTTGACGACAAACCCATATTGGACATCTGCACCATGTTCTCGATCCGCGAGAGCGCGTCACGGGTGCTGTTGGCATGAATGGTCGAAAGTGAACCGGCATGCCCCGTGTTCATCGCCTGCAACATATCGAACGCCTCGGTGCCCCGCACCTCACCGACGATGATACGGTCAGGGCGCATCCGCAACGCGTTGCGCACCAGATCGCGGGTATCCACCTCCCCCTTGCCCTCGAGACTCGGCGGCCGGGTCTCCATCCGCACAATATCCGGCTGCTGCAATTGCAGTTCCGCCACATCCTCCACGGTGACAATGCGCTCGCTCGGGTCGATATACTGGCTCAGCGCATTCATCAAAGTGGTTTTGCCAGAGCCCGTCCCGCCCGAGACGATGACATTCAACCGGCACCGGGCACAAATCTCCAAAATCTTTGCAATCGAGGGCGTCAGCGAGCCAAACCCGATCAGCTTTTGAAAATCCATGGTCTTTTTGCTGAACTTGCGGATCGAAATGGCCGGCCCGTCCAATGTCAGCGGCGGCAGCACCACATTCACACGCGAGCCATCCTTGAGCCGGGCATCCACCATCGGGCTGCCCTCATCCACATGGCGGCCGACCGATGCCGCGATCCGCTGGCAAATATTGGTCAGATGCTCCCAGTCACGAAAATGCACAGCCGCCTGCACCAGCTTGCCGCCACGTTCAATAAAGGTTTTATCCGGCCCGTTCACCACGATATCCGTAATGCTGTCATCCAACAGCAAAGGTTCCAGAGGCCCCAGGCCGATCATATCGTCCACCAGCTCGGTCGCCAGCTGGCGCTGCTCGCTGATATTCATCTGTATGTGGTATTCACTCGCCAATTGCGAAACGAGCCGCTCAATCTCGGCCCATAAACGGTCGGGTGGCAAGGATGCAACCGCCTGCGCATCTATTTTTGTCAGACAGACCGCGCGCAGTTTCGCAACGTCCTCACGCAAACCACGCCCCGCCTCCATGGCGGCACCCGTCTGGGCGTGGCTGATATCATAAGCATAATTAGGAACCGGTGCCGCAGGTTGCGGGGACGGCCGCAACGGCACCAGCACCGGCGAAGCCGCCACCGGCTTCACCACGAACGCACCATCCACCTGCGCCAGCGGCGCCTCATCAATATGTTTGTGGCCAAATACCGGCATGTCTTCATTGTTCATTTCAAAAACCCATAATTTGAATCGGCCTTGGTCCGGCCTGAATTATTATTCGATTCCAATCGCCGCGAAACCACCGTAGGTTGCACATCCGTAACCCTTCCGCCTGAAATCAAGGCTATACCAAAATCAAATTTATTCAGCCTTGATCTGCGTCAACCATATCACTGACGATTACGGCCCTATATCAAATTCCGCCGCGGGCCATCGTCATGATCCGCGCGGCATGATCAGCGCCGCGCCCGATCGCCGGAAGGTGGCTCGGCCGTGCGAAAGCCCGGGCCGCCGGCCCGCAAAGCAGGCCAATCTCAAGTTATCGCACTCTAGAGTGCGATCGTTTGAGGTTCGCTCAACCGAGCGAGCCGAAAGCGTGAATCGCCATCAGAAAAAGCGGCTACTGAAAACAAAGCGCTCGTGTCCCGCGAGGGAAGATATTTTGATGTTACGAACCTCAAAATCGGGACACTAGCCTCACCCTCGCCCCGGTGGTAATCCCCCGGCCATGTCGATTGTCCTTGCCCTTCCCAAAGGCCGCATCCTTGATGAGGCCGGCCCCCTTCTCGCCCGCGCCGGCATTGCCCCGGCCGCTGATTATGCAGACGAATCGAGCCGGCGGCTGCGTTTTCCCACCAATCATCCAGAGCTGGACGTCATTCGCGTGCGCTCCTTCGATGTCGCCACCTTCGTCGCCTTCGGCGGCGCCCAGATCGGTATCTGCGGCGGCGATGTGCTGATGGAATTCGACTATCAGGAAATCTACGCGCCGCTCGACCTGGGCATCGGCCATTGCCGCATCTCCGTCGCCGAACCCAAGGACGATGTGCACACCAATTTCGCCTCTCTCTCGCGCATCCGGGTCGCCAGCAAATACCCCAATCTGGCCAAAAAACACTTTGCCGCCAAAGGCATCCAGGCTGAGGTGGTGGAGCTGAACGGCTCCATGGAGCTCGCCCCCGGCCTTGGCCTCTCCCGGCTCATCGTGGACCTGGTGCAGACAGGCAGCACGCTCAAGGCCAACGGGCTGGTGGAAACCGATGTGATCGCGCATGTCTCCTCGCGCCTGATCGTCAACCGGATTGCCTTGAAAACCCGGCCCGATGAGGTCAATTTCTGGATTGAAAGTTTCCGCAAGGCCCTCGCCGCATGAAATTCCTCTCCACCGCCCAGCCGCATTTCGCCGCCCAATTCAACGCCCTGCTCGCGCGCTCGGCCGACGAGCCGCAGGTTGGCGCGCAGGTGCGCGAAATCATCGCCCAGGTGCGCGAACGCGGCGATGCGGCGGTATTGGACTACACCAACAGGTTTGACCGGGTGGCGATGACCGCCGCAGACCTGCGCATCACCGCCGACGAGATCTCTGTCGCCACCGCGGAAATTCCGCACGCCCTGCGCGACGCCCTGGCCCTGGCCGCCGCGCGGATCGAGCGTTTCCACCGGGCGCAATTGCCGCAGGATATCAAATTCACCGATGAGACCGGCGCCACGCTGGGCATGCGCTGGGGCGCGCTGGATGCCGTGGGCATCTATGTGCCGGGGGGCAAAGCCTCCTACCCCTCCTCGGTGCTGATGAACGCCATCCCGGCGAAAGTCGCCGGGGTCGGGCGGATCGCCTGCTGTGTTCCCGCACCGGACGGCGTGCTCAACCCGCTCGTGCTGGCCGCGGCCAAAATGGCGGGGGTGAGCGAAATCTACCGCATTGGCGGCGCCCAGGCGGTGGCCGCGATGGCCTATGGCACGGAGCAAATCGCCAAGGTGGACCGCATCACCGGCCCCGGCAACGCCTATGTCGCGGAGGCGAAGCGCCAGGTTTTTGGCCAGGTCGGCATTGATTCCATCGCCGGCCCCTCGGAAGTGCTGATTCTGGCCGATGACAGCGCCAACCCGGCGCATCTGGCGCTAGACCTGCTGGCCCAGGCCGAACATGATGAAGAGGCGCAGGCACTCCTCATCACCACCAGCGGCGCCCTGGCCGCCAGCGTGCTGGACGCCGTGAAAACAGCCCTGGAGACCCTGCCGCGCGCGGCGATCGCCGGCGAGAGCATCCGCCGCCATGGCGCGGTGATTCTGGTGCATGACTGGGACGAGGCCGTGGTGCTGGCCAACCGCATCGCGCCCGAGCACCTGCAGCTCATGCTGGCCGAGCCGGAGCGGATGTTCGCCAAAATCCGCCATGCCGGAGCGGTTTTCATGGGCCAGGACTGCCCAGAGGCCATCGGCGACTATGTGGCCGGGCCCAACCACGTGCTGCCGACCTCCGGCACCGCGCGCTTCTCCTCCGGGCTTTCAGTCTATGATTTTATGAAGCGCACGACCTGGGTGAAGCTGGCGGCAGGCACGCTGGAGGCGATCGGCCCCGCCGCCGTGGCCCTGGCGGCGGCCGAGAACCTGGGCGCGCATGCCGCCTCCGTGGCGGTCCGGCTTGGAAAAACTTGACCGGAGAGAAAGTTAAGCCCATTTCACCCGCAGCGTTCCAGCAATTTGCACGAGGTGTGTTTGTCTAAAGAAGATATGATCGAGTTCAGCGGCATGGTCACTGAACTGCTTCCCAACGCGATGTTCCGCGTCAAGCTCGACAATGACCATGTGATTCTCGCCCATACCAGCGGCAAGATGCGCAAAAACCGTATCCGGGTTCTGGCCGGGGACCGTGTGAACGTCGAGATGACCCCTTATGACCTGACCAAGGGCCGGATCACATTCCGCTTCAAGTGATTCTGGCTTCGGCCAGCCCCAGACGGCTTGAGCTGCTTCGCCAGATCGGGATAGAGCCGGACCAGATTGTTGCTCCTGATATTGATGAGACGCCGCTGGCGGGGGAACCACCCCGTGCCTACGCGCTGCGTATCGCTTTGGCCAAGCTGGTGCCAGGCGATGGATTTGTGATTGCCGCCGATACGGTCGCCGCCGCCGGGGCGCGGATTCTGCCCAAGGCGGAAACCCCGGAACAAGCGGAAAAATGCCTGACACTCCTCTCCGGCCGCAGACACCGGGTTTATACCGGGGTCGCGGTGCGCGCGCCCGATGGCCGGGTGGCCAGCCGCGTGGTGGGTTCCGTGGTGGGGTTTGCCCGGCTGGATGCGGGGCAGTTGCGCGATTACCTGGATGGCGGCGAGTGGCGCGGCAAGGCCGGCGGCTATGCCATTCAGGGCAAGGCCGCGGCGTTCGTGGATTTTGTTTCCGGCTCATATTCCGGCGTGGTCGGGTTGCCGCTGCATGAAACCGCCTCGCTCCTGCGGGGGCTGGGTTATCGATGATCCGGGCCTCGCGCCGGGGCGATGTGGTGCGGGTGGCGCGGCTGGATGGCGGCGTTTTAAGCGAATTCTGGATATGGGATCTGGCCGCGCCTGATGGCGTTGGCGATGTCTATACCGGGCGGGTTGAGGCGGTGCTGCCAGCCATGGCCGGGCGGTTTGTCGAAATTGGCGGGGTGGCTGGGTTTTTGCCTGATAGCGCGGGGGGCAAGGGGCTTTCGATTGGCACCTATGTGGCGGTGCGGGTAAGCCGCAGCGCGCAGGGCGGCAAGGGGCCCCGGCTGGCGGTAGAAAATGAGGAACCGGGGGAAAAACCGGGGTTGCTGCGCCGGGGCGATGGGCCGTTGCTGGAGCTGGTGGCAAGGGCGGCCGGGGAAATTCTGGTGGATGATTACGCGCTGATCGCGCAGTTGCGGCCCCGGCTGGGGGAGCGGTTGCGCTATGATGCCATGGCGTTCGATGCCGTGCTGGAAGATGAGGTGGCGGGGTTGGCCGAGCCTTGCGCGCCGCTGCCGCTGGGAGCGGCCATGCATATCACCACCGCACCGGCGGCGGTGCTGATCGATATTGATGCCGGGGCTGGCTCTGAGGTTTCGCAACTGGCGTTGAATACCGCGATTATCCCCGAAATTTGCCGGCAGATAGTGTTGCGCAATTTATCGGGTGGGATTTTGGTGGATTTTGCCGGGATGAAGCCCGCCGCGCGATTAAGGCTGGCGGCGCCGCTGAGCGCGGCGCTGGGCCGGGATTTTTTGAAACCGGCGTTTTTGGGATTTTCGCATCTGGGGTTTGCCGAGATTGTGCGCCGCCGGGTGCGGCCGGGATTGCATGAGGTGTTGCGATGAAAACGATCTGTCCGATTTGTGAAAAGCCTGGCGTGGAGGCGCATAAACCATTTTGCTCGGAACGCTGCGCGCAGGTGGATTTGGGCCGCTGGCTCACCGGAAGTTATGCCCTGCCCGCCAAGCCGGAGGATGAAGAAGAGGACGAGCCGGGCTGAGAGCGTTTCACGCTTTCGGCTCGCTCGGTTGAGCGAACCTCAAACGATCGCGCTAGAGCGTGATTGCCTCACGTCAATCACGCTCTAGCATTACAGTTGTGATTTTTTGGTTGCGAAGCGGCTTAATCTCTGAATCAATGGGTCACC
>NZ_BSOS01000079.1 GCF_030160635.1 Acidocella aquatica
CCACACCGAATCATATAAAATCGCGTCGGATCAATAGGATGGGTACTTCAACAAATTACCCTGAGGAAGCGGTTGATCTGCAGACCGGTTTCGCCAAGTCCTCGATCGAGAAGGCTGTCTCCGAGAGCAACAAGCTGACCGACGCGACCGTGAAGCTGGCCGAGCAGGCGATTGCGCCGCTGACCGCGCGTATCGCCCTCGCTGTCGAGACGTTCAGCAAAGCCAAGTAAGCTATCGCCACACGCCCGACCAGGCGCGTGCCTGGGTCCGGTTTTGGCCATGACTTGAGAAAAAGACCGGACCCGGACAGGGCCGGTCTTTTTTGCTTTTGGCGGTTGATGCGCGGCGGCCGGCTTCACGCAAAAGCAGGATTTTCTGCCCCGGGCGGAAATTCGCCCTTTCATATCGCGTGGGGCATTCGATATGCTCTTACGATATGCTCTTACTTAAGGTTAAGTCTGCTATAATGAAGTTGGGGTGCTTTGCTGTGGAATCAGCCATAGGCAAAGCGGAGCAGATGTTTCAGGATACCGGATATGAGTGACAACGACAAACGCAAAGGCAGCGAGGGGCCGAATACCGGCGTGGTGGTTAAGCCGCGGCCGAAAACACGCAAGCCCACGATGTATAAGGTGCTGATGCTCAACGACGATTACACGCCGATGGAGTTTGTCGTGCATGTGCTGGAGCGTTTTTTCCAGAAATCGCGCGATCAGGCGACGCAGATCATGCTGCATGTGCATCGCCGGGGTGTGGGCGTGTGCGGTGTGTATACATATGAGGTGGCCGAGACCAAGGTGACGCAGGTGATGGATCTGGCGCGCCAGAACCAGCATCCGCTGCAATGCACGATTGAGAAAGAATGACCCTGTATTTTGGCGCGCAATTACTATGTGTAGTGAAACTGGACCGGGCGGGGTTCGCCGGGTTCAGCAAAAGAATGCCGGCCGGGCGGGCATATCAGACGCCCGGATATAAGAGCGCCGGATATCGGCGTGAAGGAACGGTTTAGATCCATGCTCTCTCGCAATCTTGAACAGACATTGCACCGCGCCCTCTCACTCGCGGCTGACCGCAAGCATGAATACGCGACCCTGGAGCATCTGCTGCTCGGGTTGGTGGAGGATGCCGACGCGTTGACCGTGTTGCGCGCCTGCGGCGTGGATATCGAGAAAATCAAGAAGGACCTGACAGAATTCCTGGACAAGGATCTGGCCGGGCTGGCCACTGACCGCGCGGGCGACCCCAAGCCCACCGCCGGTTTTCAGCGCGTGGTGCAGCGCGCCGCCATTCATGTGCAGTCCTCGGGGCGCGATGAGGTGACGGGGGCGAATGTGCTGGTGGCGCTGTTCTCGGAGCGCGAGAGCCATGCCGTGTATTTTTTACAGCTGCAGGATATGACGCGCCTCGACGCGGTGAACTTCATCTCGCATGGCATTGCCAAATCGCCCGGCAAATCCGCCCCGCGCACGCCGACCGGCGCGCAGGACCAGCCCGAGGGCGAGCGTGAGGAGAAAGCGACGCCAAAACGCGGGCAGGATGCGCTCTCCACCTATTGCGTCAACCTGAACAAGAAGGCGCTGGCGGGTAAGATCGACCCGCTGATCGGGCGCGAGCATGAGATTGAGCGCACGATCCAGATTCTCTGCCGCCGCACCAAGAACAACCCGCTGTATGTGGGCGACCCGGGCGTGGGCAAGACCGCCATCGCCGAGGGCCTGGCCAAACGCATCACCGATGGCGATGTGCCCGAGGTGCTGCTCAACTGCACCATTTACGCGCTGGACATGGGCTCGCTGCTGGCGGGGACACGCTACCGCGGTGACTTTGAGGAGCGGCTGAAGGCTGTGGTCACCGAGATGGAAAGCTCACCGGGGGCGATTTTGTTCATCGATGAGATCCATACGGTGATCGGCGCCGGGGCGACCTCGGGCGGGGCGATGGATGCCTCCAACCTGCTGAAGCCCGCCCTGGCCCAGGGCACGCTGCGCTGCATCGGCTCGACCACCTATAAGGAGTTCCGCAACTATTTCGAGAAGGACCGCGCGCTGGTGCGGCGCTTCCAGAAGATCGACGTGAACGAGCCTTCGGTCGAGGATGCGGTGAAAATCCTGCGCGGGTTGAAGACCGCGTATGAGAAGCACCACAAGGTGCGCTACACCGATGACGCGATTCGCGCCGCGGTGGAGCTTTCGGCCAAATACATCAACGACCGTAAGCTGCCTGACAAGGCGATCGACGTGATCGACGAGGCGGGGGCGGCGCGGATGCTTCAGCCGGAGAACAAGCGCCGCAAGACCGTGACGCTGAAGGATGTCGAGGACATGGTCTCGAAAATCGCGCGGATTCCGGCCAAGTCCGTCTCGGCGGACGACAAGGAGGTGCTGCGCACGCTTGAGCGCGACCTGAAGAACATGGTGTTCGGCCAGAATGCCGCCATCGAGGCGCTTTCCGCCGCGATCAAGCTCTCGCGCGCCGGGTTGCGCGACGCGGAGAAGCCGATCGGCAATTATTTGTTCTCCGGCCCGACCGGCGTGGGCAAGACCGAGGTGGCGCGGCAGCTGGCGGCGACGCTGGGGATCGAGATCACGCGGTTCGATATGTCGGAATACATGGAGCGGCATTCAGTCTCGCGGCTGATCGGCGCGCCGCCGGGCTATGTCGGGTTTGACCAGGGCGGGCTGCTGACCGATGCGATCGACCAGCATCCGCATTGCGTGCTGCTGCTCGACGAGATCGAGAAGGCGCACCCGGATCTGTTTAACATCCTGTTGCAGATCATGGATCATGGGAAGCTGACCGACCATAACGGCAAGAAGATCGACTTCCGCAATGTCATCCTGATCATGACCACCAATGCGGGGGCGGCGGATATGGCGAAGGCCGGCATCGGCTTTGGCCGGGCCGTGCGCCAGGGCGAGGATGAGGATGCGATCAAGCGCATGTTCACCCCCGAATTCCGCAACCGGCTGGATGCGGTGATCCCCTTCGCGCCGCTGACGCCAGAGATCGTCGGCCGCGTTGTGGAGAAATTCGTGATGCAGCTGGAAGCGCAGCTGGCGGACCGCAATGTGACCATCGAGCTGTCCTCCGCCGCCAAGGAGTTTTTGGCCGAGCGGGGCTACGAGCCGCTGTATGGCGCAAGGCCGCTGGCCCGGGTCATCCAGGAGCTGATAAAGAAGCCGCTGGCCGAGGAGCTGCTGTTCGGCAAGCTGGTGAAGGGGGGTGCTGTGAAGGTGACGCTGAAGGACGGGAAGCTGGCCTTCGACGTGGCGGAAGCCGCCCTGCCCGCCCTGCCCAAGCCGGAAGCCGATGGCGACGATCCGGCTGGCGAAAAGCAGCCCGAGGAAGTGCATTAAGCAGCCCCTCCCCCACTCCAACGGCGCCTTCGGGCGCCGTTTTTGTTGGTGCTCTGGTAGGACACGTCATTGAAAATGCCGCGTCCTGCCAGAGTCGTATTTCGCGCGCGCCGCCGGCCAACCCGCGCGCAGTGCCCTGCGTCATGAATGACGCAGGGGACTAGAATGCGATCGTTTGAGGTTCGTTCAACCGAGCGAGCCGAAAGCGTGAATCGCCCTCAGAAAAATGGCTAGAGCCTGATCGCACTTAAAGCGATCAGGCTCTAGCCGCCTCGCCGCCTCCTCGTTACACTCCGTTTATGGTTGATTTCACCCCCTGCCCTTGCGGCTCCGGTCTGCGGCGGGTCCGCTGCTGCGGGCTTGATCTCTCCACGCTGAGCCCGCCCGAGGCGGCCAATGCGCTCGTGCCGATGCTCGCCCAGGCGGAAGCCGCGCTGAAGGCCGGGGATGTGACCGCAGCTGAAAACAATGTCCGCCATATGTTGGAGCTCGCCCCGGGGCGCGAGGATGCGCTGCTGTTTCTTTACCGGCTCTCACGCCAGCAAAACCGCTTGGAGGCGGCCGAGGCGCTGATCCGCCGCGTGGTCGCCATCAACCCCAACAATTTTGGGGCGACCAACGAGCTGACCCTGATGCTGCTCGGCAAGGGCGCGCTGGCGGAGGCGGAAATCCACGCCCGCAACGCCATCCGCATCGCGCCGCGAAACGCGCAGGCGCATAATCTCATGGGGCTGGTGTTGACCGAGGCCAACCGGCCGGTGATTGGGGAATATCACTATCGCCGCGTGCTGGAGCTGGCCGAGGGGGAGGAGCCGATCACGCTCGCCAACCTTGCCTGGAACCTTAAGAACCAGGGGCGAATCGACGAGGCCCGGGCGCTGTATAAGCGTTCCATGGAGCTGAAGCCCGATGTGCTGCAGACAGTGCTGGGTTTTGCCAAAATGGAGGAGGCGGACCGCAAGTTCGGCGCGGCGCTGGAGCTGCTCGACGAGGCTGAGCGCCTGTTGCCCGATAACCCCAGCGTGCAGCTCACCCGCGCCACCGTGCTTGCCCGGCAGAAGAAGACCGAGGCGGCGCTGGCGATTTTGCATGAACCGGAGGAGGACGCCGAGGCGGCGCCGAAACTGCGGCTTGGCCCGGCTGAGCTCTCGGAGAAAGGCCGCCTGCTCGACCAGCTGGGCCGCTATGACGAGGCGTTCGCGGCGTTTGACACCGCGAAGAAGCGCGCGCTGGCATTTGGCGCCCGGCCCTATATGGCGGAGGCGGCCAATGACCTGGCCGCCCGGCTGAAAGGGTTTTTCACCGCACGGCGGTTACAGACATTGCCGGTGGCCGAGGTTCGCCGTGATTTCCCGCAGCCGGTGTTCATCGTCGGCTTTCCGCGCTCGGGCACCACGCTCATCGAGCAGACGCTGACCGTGCATCCGCGCATCTCCGCCGGGGACGAGCTGCCCTATATCAACGATATAACGCAGATTATGCCGCGCCTGCTGGCCAGCCCGCTGAACTACCCGGACGCGCTGGCCGAGCTCTGGATGGGCGACCAGCGCGAGGGCCTGAACGAGCTGCGCGACTACTACCTGAACCGCGCCGCCAAGAGCGGGATATTTAAAGAGGGCGCCGATTTTTTCACCGACAAGATGCCTCTGAATGAGATGCATCTCGGCCTCATCGCGCTGCTGTTTCCGCAATCGCCGATTATCCATGTCATCCGCCACCCGCTGGATGTGCTGCTCTCGGTCTATTCCAACCACCTCACCCACGGGTTTTTCTGCGCGGCGGCGATGGAGAGCATCGCCCAGCACTATAATCTGGTCGCCGAGCTGATCGCGCACTACCGCGAGAATGTGAACATGCGCTACCTGCCGGTGCGCTACGAGGATATGGTGGTGGACCAGGAGGCGAATGTGCGCAAAATCCTGGATTTTGCCGACGTGGATTTCGACCCGCGCTGCCTGAGCTTCGAGCAGAACACCCGCTACGCCCGCACCGCGAGTTACGCGCAGGTGACGGAGAAACTATATGACAGGTCGCGCTACCGCTACCGGCCGTATCTGGCGCATCTGGAGCCTGTGCTGGAGACTCTGGCGCCGGTGATAGAGCGGCTTGGTTATGTCATCGACAAGCCGGAATAAGGAGCAAACATGTTCAAGCAACCTTTCACCGTGGCCATTCTCATTACCCTGGCGGGGAGCATCCCGTTTCTGGCGCTCGGCGCCGTCGTGCTGCTGGACCCGCTGGGATCACAAACCGCGATTGAGGTGTTGATCAGCTATGGCGCGGTCATCCTCTCCTTCACCGGCGCGGTGCATTGGGGCTTTGCCCTGCGTGACACCGCCCACCCGGTGAACGGCGAGCCGCTCAGCCCGGCTGTATTGGGCTCTGAGCGGCAGCTGCTCATTTTCGGCATTGTGCCGGCGGTGATCGGCTGGGTTGCGCTCTCGGTGATGCTTCACTTCCAGGCGCCGGCGCTGGCGTTGTTTCTGCTGCTGGTAGGGTTTTTCGTCACCATCGTGGTGGAGACGATCGGCCGCGGGCGCGGGGTGGTTGCCGCCAATTATCTCACGCTGCGCTGGGTGGTCTCGATTATCGTGCTGCTGGTGCTGCTCACCGTGCTGGCGACGGTGCTGACTGGCATGCGCGTGGGCTGATATGCCCGCCGCGCCGGGGGAATATCTCGCAAACCTGGGCCGAATCGCCTATCCTTCGGCTGTGTAATTAAGGCATTGTCATGGGTATCGACCGGTTTTTCAGTATTATCGCGGGCGAGATCGACCAGTATGCGATCCTGCCCGTGCTCTATCATTTCGGCTGGATGGAGTGGGAGGAGCTGTCCTTCGACTGGGCGCTGGTGTGCGTCTATGGCATGTTCGCGGTGATCGTGACCTATGCCATCTGCTGGCCGCTGGAGCATCTGTTCCCCATTGAACACTGGGACAACAAGAAGGCCGTGGCGGTCGATGTGTTCTACACCTTCGTCTCGCGCGTGGGGGTTATTCCCGTCATCAGCTTCCTGCTGTTCTATCAGGTGCAGACCTGGTTCTCCGGCATGCTGGTGAGTGCTGGGTTTATTCCGCCGACGCTGGAGACGATGTTTCCCGCGCTGTTTGGCCACCCGCTGGTCACGTTTTTATGCTATGCGTTGATCCTTGATCTCGCTGACTACTGGCGCCACCGGCTCTCGCACAGCTTCCGCGCCTGGTATGCGCTGCATGCGCTGCATCATGCGCAACGGCAGATGAGCTTCTGGTCGGATGACCGCAACCATCTGTTTGACGATGTGATCTCCTTCTTCTGGTTCTTCGCCATCGGGCTGGCCATCGGCATTCCGCCGCTGCAATTCCCGCTGCTTATTTTGCTGCTGCGCTTCATCGAGAGCTTCTCCCACGCCAACATCAAAATGTCGTTCGGCCCGCTGGAATACATCCTGGTCTCGCCGCGCTTCCACCGCCTGCACCACGCCCTGCGCGCCGCCGGCCGCGGCTCCTTCAACTACGGCGGGGTGTTCACCATCTGGGATATTATTTTCCGCACCGCTGACTTCTCCCCCCTCTGGCTGCCAACTGGCGATGCGCGCGCGCCCGAGGCGCTGGCGACGGGGGGTTATTTGCAGCAGCAGATCACGGGGGCGAAGATGTTCTTCGCGGCCCTGCTTGGCAGACCAGCCCCAACTTAATACAAGACCCCCATGGAACACAAAATCAAAAAAGTCGTCCTCGCCTACTCCGGCGGGCTGGATACCTCGGTTATTCTGCGCTGGCTGCAGAATACCTATAAATGCGAGGTGGTGACCTTCACCGCCGACCTCGGCCAGGGCGAGGAGCTGGAGCCGGCGCGCGCCAAGGCGGAGCTTTTTGGCATCAAGCAGATATTCATCGAGGATTTGCGCGAGACCTTCGTGAAGGATTTCGTCTTCCCGATGTTTCGCGCCAATGCGGTGTATGAGGGCCAGTATCTGCTCGGCACCTCGATCGCCCGCCCGTTGATCGCGCAGCGCCAGATCGAGATCGCCGAAATGGTCGGCGCCGATGCCGTGGCGCATGGCGCGACCGGCAAGGGCAACGATCAGGTGCGCTTTGAGCTTGGGTATCATGCGCTGAACCCGAACATCCGCGTCATCGCCCCCTGGCGGGAATGGGACCTGACCTCACGCACCAAGCTGCTGGAATATGCGGAGCACAACCAGATCCCCATCACCAAGGACAAGCGCGGCGAGGCGCCGTTCTCGGTGGATGCGAATTTGCTGCACTCCTCCTCGGAGGGGAAAATCCTCGAAGACCCCGCGCTGGAGCCGGAAGAGGTTGTGTATCAGCGCACCATCAGCCCGATGGATGCGCCCGATAAGGCCACCGAAATCACCATCGATTTCTCGCATGGCGACGCGGTGGGCATTAACGGCGAGGCGCTCTCGCCCGCGAACCTGCTCACGCGGTTGAATGAATATGGCAAGGCAAACGGCATCGGCCGGCTGGATCTGGTGGAAAACCGCTTTGTCGGCATGAAGTCGCGCGGGGTTTATGAGACGCCGGGCGGGACAATCTTGTTGCAGGCGCACCGGGCCATCGAGTCCATCACGCTCGACCGCGAGGCGGCGCATTTGAAGGACAGCATCATGCCCCGCTATGCGGAGCTGATCTATAACGGCTTCTGGTTCTCCCCCGAACGCCGGATGTTGCAGGCGTTGATCGACACGTCCCAGGCATCGGTTGCCGGTACGGTGCGGTTGAAGCTTTATAAGGGCAATGTCATCGTCATCGGGCGCGAGAGCCCGCATTCGCTGTATTCGACGCGGATGGTGACCTTTGAGGATGACGCCGGTGCCTATAACCAACAGGACGCCGCCGGGTTCATCAAGCTGAATTCGCTACGTTTGCGGCTGGGTGCGGCGATTGGCCGGCGCGGGGGCAGTTTATAATCAGGCAAACTTTGGCCCGTTGGCGCGAATAGATAGACACGTAGATAGACACGGGGGATCGCGCCGCAGGAACAAAAAAAGAACAAATAGTTAATTTTCTTGTTGCTATTTTGTTCTTATCCTGGCAGCGTCGGCACATAACTTCACTCTGGCATTCCAAGGAAAACACGCTATGGTTGCACCCGCGTCAGGACAAAAGCGCCGATTGACGGCTGTCGAGTCGATATCGGACGCTGGGGACACAGCAATGACCAGGAAGCCGGATATGGAGAAAAACAAGGCCTTGGATGCCGCCATGGCGCAGATTGAGCGCGCTTTTGGCAAGGGCTCGATCATGCGCATGGGCGCGAAAGGCACCGGCGAGGCAATCGACGTGATTTCCTCGGGTTCGCTGGGTCTGGATTTGGCGCTGGGCATCGGCGGGCTGCCGCGCGGGCGCGTAATCGAGATTTACGGGCCGGAAAGCTCGGGCAAAACGACCCTGGCGCTGCACGCCATCGCCGAGGCGCAAAAGCGGGGCGGCACTTGCGCCTTTATCGACGCGGAACATGCGCTGGACCCCACCTATGCGCGCAAGCTTGGTGTGGATGTGGATAATCTGCTGATCTCCCAGCCTGATACGGGTGAACAGGGGCTGGAGATCGCCGATACGCTGGTGCGTTCGGGCTCGATCGACGTTTTGGTGATCGACTCGGTGGCGGCATTGGTGCCGCGCGCCGAGCTTGAGGGCGAAATGGGCGATACCCATGTCGGCCTGCATGCCCGGCTGATGAGCCAGGCGTTACGCAAGATCACCGGATCGGTTTCACGCAGCAACACGATGCTGATCTTCCTCAACCAGATCCGCCTGAAGATCGGCGTGATGTTCGGCAACCCGGAGACAACGACAGGTGGCAACGCGTTGAAGTTCTATGCCTCGATTCGCATGGAAATCCGCCGCACCGGCTCGATCAAGGACCGCGAGGAAGTCACCGGCAACCATACCCGCGTGAAGGTGGTGAAAAACAAACTGGCGCCGCCGTTCCGGCAGGTGGAATTCGACATCATGTTCGGCGAGGGCATCAGCAAAATGGGAGAGCTGGTGGATTTGGGCGTTAAGGCCGGGGTGGTGGAGAAATCCGGCGCCTGGTTCAGCTATGACAGCACGCGAATCGGCCAGGGGCGCGAGAACGCCAAGCAGTTTTTGCGGGAAAACCCGAAAATGGCGGATGCGATCGAGAAAAAAATCCGCGAACAATCCGCCACCATCGCCGAGGCGCTGCTGGTGGCCGACACGGGTGACGGCGACAGCGATACGCCGGATTAGCGCGATCGTTTGAGGTTCACGAGCCGGAAAAATTGCGCGCGCTCAGCAAAAATGCTGGAGCGCGCGCAAGATTAAAGCGGCCTCTGGTTTTCCGCCGTTTCGGGTTCGTCGCCAGCCAGGGCTTCGTCCACTTTGGCGTGAAGTTCCAGGTGCAACTGGTGTAGCTCGGCCATTAATATCTGCATGTCCTTCACGGTTTCCATCACCGCGTCGTGTTGTTCCTTGGCCAGTTTGTCCGATGAGCGCGCGGCCAGGATGGTGCCCACCCCCAGCAGCGGCAGGGCCACAAGCTGCAACACGCCGGAACTGGCGTATTGCACGAAGGGCATTGCGGCCGGCCATTTCAACGGTAACAGCGAAAAAACCAGACAGAACCAAAAAAACCCCATGGTGGCGAAAATCTGGTTCGAGCGGATGGCGATCGTATCGTTGATCTTGGAAATTCTATCCAAGGGCAGTTTTTTCACGACTTCGGGGGATTTCAACGGCTGATCCTTTTATGCTTGGCCGCGACCAAACCATAAAACCGCCGATTCGTCGCGCCGAAAATTTATCGCACCGTAACCGGCACGGGCGTGAAGACCATGGCACGGCGTTCCACCGGCGGGGGCGGGCGGCGGCAGCAGATGATCCAGTAGGGCAGCACCACGAGCAGCGTCCAGAGGAAGTTGAGAGCCAATTGTTCGCGCCCCTCAACGGGGAGCTGGAAGGGAAATGCCGCCAGATCAAGCAGCCAGAGGGTGCGCCACAACAGGCCGGTGACACGGGCGGCCGGCATGAATGCCTGATGCTTTGGCTCGCGGGCCTCATGCGCGCGTATTTGTAGAAAAGTGGCGATGACCATGATGCCGAGGCAAAGCGAATCCTGGTAGAAATCCGTGCTGGGGAATGTGTCAAACCGGTGGACCCAGATCACCCCCACGCCCGCGCCCAGCACCGTGCAAACCCGCGCAACCGCATAAAGCGGGACGGCAAATGCCTGCCCCACCCAATTAACGCCGGGTTGCAAGGCACGGTCTATGATAAAATCATCAACCGCCTTGGCAAAGGTGATAAATTTGCTGGCCAATTTTATGCCTCGTCTCCTGCCCTATTCTTCCGCGTTCAGTGCCCGCCGTAAAGAAAATTTTACCGCTTCCAGTTTTTGCGCGGCCGCGTCCGCCGGTAAATCACGCAGCAGCATCAGCACGGCTGTTTTTACATGGTTACGGCACTGCTCCAGCGCAACACGCACGGCGGCTTCATCGGCGCCGGTGATGTCCATGGTCATGCGCAGGGCGCGGCGGCGCAGTTTTTCGTTGGTGGCGCGCATGTCCACCATATAGGGGCCGAAAACCTTGCCCTGGCGCAGCATCACCGTGGAGGAGAGGGTGTTCAGCGCGATTTTTTGCGTGGTGCCGGCGGAGAGCCGGGTTGAACCCGCGATCACCTCCGGCCCGGAGGTGATCTGCACGGAAAATTCGGCCGCTTCGGCCAGGGGGGAACCCGGGTTGTTGACAATCGCCCCGGTCAGCGCGCCAAGGCCGCGCGCATAACGCACCGCCGCCAGGGTAAAGGGCGTGGCCCCGGAGGCGGCGATGCCGACCAGCGCATCGGCGGCGGTGAAATTATGCGCCCGCAGCGCGGCAACAGCGGCGTCCGTGCCGTCCTCCGCCCCTTCCGCGGCCTGGATGAATGCCTCCACGCCGCCGGCCAGCAGCGGCACGATAACCCCCGGCGGCAGGCCGAAGGTCGGCCCGCATTCCACCGCGTCCAGCAGGCCGAGACGCCCGGAGGTGCCAGCCCCGGCATAAAACAGCCGCCCCCCCGCCTGCAGCCTTGCCGCCACCGCATCGGCCAGCGCGGCCAGAGCGGGGGCCACGGCGTTCAGCGCGGATTGCGCCGCCACCTCCTGCGCCAGAAAAAGCCGGATGATTTCCAGCGTTGGCCGCGCGTCGAGATCCGCCAGCTCCGCCCGCGCCGCCTCGGTGCCGCGCGGCATGGCCCGCGTGGGGGCGGCGGCCCCGGCGGTCCACACCCGTTGCACGGAAAAATCATCGCCCCACCAGATGATGTCCGCCCGCTGGCCCGGCGCGAGCCGCCCACGGTCAGCCAGCCCCATCGCCTCGGCGGGGCGGGAGGTGGCGGCGGCCAGCGCGGTCTCGGGCGCTACGCCGTAAGCGATCAACCGGCGCACGCCCTCATCGAGCGTAATCCCCGCCCCGGCGATGGTGCCATCCGCGCGCAGCCCCACGCCCTGCGGGCCGAGCCGGGCTGGCGCGCCGCCAAATTCACGCACGGCACCGGGCTCCAGCCCGGCGATCACGATCGAGTCGGTCACCGCGATGGCGCGCGGACAGGCGGCAAACGCCAATTTCAGCAGCATCGGGTCCACATGCACGCCATCGGCGATCAGGCAGGGGAACAGCCGCGCGTCGCTCAACGCCACCCCTGGCGGGCCAGGGGCGCGGTGGTGCAGCGGCGGCTGCGCGTTGAACACATGTGTGACCATGCGCGCGCCCGCATCCGCCCCGGCGCTCATCTGCGCCGCCGTGGCATCGGTATGCCCCAGCGAGACCGTTACCCCCGCCGCCGCCAGGCGCTTGATCGCCTCCAGCGCGCCGGGCAGTTCGGGCGCCAAGGTGAGCAGGCGCAACACCGCGCGCATTTGCGGCATCGCCAGCAGCTCATCCAGCGCCGCGACGTCCGGCAGGCGAAGATGTTCCAGCGGATGCGCCCCACGCCGCACGGGCGCCAGAAACGGCCCCTCCAGATGCAGCCCGAGAATCGCCCCATGCCGCGCCATGGCCCCGGCCACGTTAACCGCGGCGGCGCGCAGGGCTGCCAGCGGCGCGGTTATCACCGTCGGCAACACCGAGGTAACGCCACATGCCGCCAGTTTCGTGATGTAGTCATCCCACTGCGCCGGGGTTGCCGTTGCGCAATCCACCCCGAAGGCGCCGTTATTATGCAGGTCGATCAGCCCCGGGGTTAGAAACCCATGCGTGAGGCGAATATCAGCCTCCACCTGACCGGAAAAAATTTTTACGATCTGGCCATCGCGGATTTGCACCGCTCCTGGCCCGCTGAACGCACCAGCTAAAACTATGTTCGGCGCGGAGATGATCATATTTGCCTATAAAAGCTGGTGCCGGGTGAGGGATTTGAACCCCCGGCCTTCGGTTTACAAAACCGCTGCACTACCACTGTGCTAACCCGGCGCGGGGAGAGCCTTACCATAATCCTTCGTTCCTTCCACCCCTTGATCCCGGAGCAAACACCGGTCTATACCCCCCTCCAGCGACGGGGCTATAGCTCAATTGGTAGAGCGCCTGCATGGCATGCAGGAGGTCAGCGGTTCGATTCCGCTTAGCTCCACCACCCCCCTTTCATCCCTCCAACGCGGCGCGTAACACCTGCGCAACCTTTGCGTTGAACGCGGCAAAGCCGTTTTCCGTTTCCATCCGCGCCAAAGCCTTTTCGCGCATCGTGTTCCACAACGCCTCATCGCGATAAAGCCGGGCGATCTGCCGGGCAAACGCCGCCGCGTCATCCACCGGGGCGCTCAACATCTCCTCCCCCCAGCCCAACTGCCCGCGCAACAGCGCCGTGCCCACGCAGGGCAGGCCGTAGGAGGCGGCTTCATATATTTTATAGGGCGTTCCCGCAGCGAATCGCGTGGGGGCGATAAACACCCGCGCCGCGTTGTAGAATGGCGCCAATTCCCCCACCGCGCCGTGCAGTTTTATGCGTTCATGCCGGAAGGGGGAGAGGTCGATCCCCGGTGCGGTGTAGCCCACCACATGCAGCACCGGCGCCTCACCCAGCATGGCGGCCAGGGCGGGGAGAATTTCGCGCAGATACCAGTCCAGCGAATCGAGGTTCGGACTATCCGCCTGGTGAATCCCGGCGACGAAGAGCAGCCCGGCGCGCTGGGCGAAGCCGTTGGGCGTTGGTGCCGGCGCGCGCGCCGTGCCGAGCAGGCTGGCCTGTGGCAGGCCAAGCGCATGCAGCTGCGCCACCTCGGAGGCACTCACCGCCAAAATCTCGCGGCAGACCTCCACCCCGGCGAATTCGGCCTGTAACCCAACGCCATGCCCTGCCCGGTTGCTTGCCACCGCCTCGGTATCCAGCACCAGCGGCACGCGCGCGGGGGCCAGCCCGGCCTTGCGCAGATAAGGCAGCACCCGGGCGAAATTATGGGTGCGCGCGATCCACACCAGATCGTAAAAATTCCGCCGTCCGGCGAGGAATTCCGCCAGCATGGTGAAATCACGGTCATGCAGCACCTCAACCTCCTCCGGCAGATCGCCAAAGAGGCTCATGACATCGTAGGCGGCGCCGTTCAGCGGAAACACATGCACATCAAACCCCGCCGCGCTGATGGCATGCACGACATCGTTGGAGCGCACGAAGCCCGAACCGAGGCGGCGCAGCGGCACTGTATCCTCGATGAAGAGCACGCGCGGCTTGCCGCCCCTGCCCCGCGCCGCCACCAGTGTTTTTTCCGATGGGGCAAGCTGGGTTTTTAAAAATTCCATGTGTTTCTTGCGGAAAATGCGCCGCCCCCGGCGCATCAGCGCCATCGAGGCCTCGGTGGTGGCGGCGCTGCCAAACTCCAGATGATGCACCACGACGGCTGGGTCGTAGACAACCCGGTACCCCGCGCCGATGATGCGCACGCATAAATCCACATCCTCGAAATAGGCCGGGGCGAAGGCCTCATCGAAGCCGCCGAGGGCGCGCACCAGTTCAGTGCGGCAGAGCAAAAATACCGCCGAGCAATAATCGACATCGCGGCAGAAATTCGCCTCGGCGGCCAGCGGCGAGGCATCGCGCATATAGCCGGCCGTGGTGCCCTCGTTCCAGATGATTGAGCCGGCCTCCTGCAACAGGCCGTTGGTGCGGATGATCTTGCCGCCCACCGCGCCGATATCGTCCGCCCCGCCCAGGCGCGCCAGCGCCGCCGCCACCGCGCCATGCGCCAGCTCGGTGTCGTTGTTGAGAAACAGCAAGGCCGGTGCGGTGACATGCGCCAGCGCCGCGTTGCAGCCGCGCAGAAAGCCAACATTGCCCGCCATGCGCAAAACCTTCGCGCCGCGCACATAATCGGCAATCCGCCTGGTATCATCGGTGGAATCATTATCCACCACAATCAGCTCCACCGCCCCGGTAAAATTATTCCGCAGCGAGGCGAGCGAGAGCATTGTCAGCTCAAAGCGGTTGAACACCACCACAACAACACTGAGCACCGGCGGCCCCGCCAGCGTGAAATCAAGCCGGTGCCGTGCGAAAATCGCCAGATTTTGCCGGGCTTTTTTTACAAACAGCTCACGGGTCAAGGCTTCGCTCAGGTGCGGCTGTTCCTCCGGCGGGCAATACGGCAGATTTTCCACAAGCCCCACCAGCCGCAGATGCGCGAAGGCATCGCGCACCTCACCGGCGTTCAGATCGTTGCGCACCTGCTCGTTCATGTCGCGGTAGTAGACCAGATCAATTCCCGCGCGGGGCTGGCGCAGCTCGAAGGCGCCAAATTGCACGAACTGCTGATAGGCGCTGCGATAAAACCCCTGCTCAATAGCCGCCGCGATATCAGGGTGGCGGGTGCGGTAAAACGCCTCGGAGAATTGGGGCACCGGATCAAAATTTTCCGCCGCCTCGCACGTCAGGTAATGGGCGATCGCCGAGCTGAACCGCCCGCGCGCGATCTGCGCCTTCGCGCCCGGATGATGCTCAATGTACCAGGCGGGATCAAAATAGACCGACGGTGCCAGCTCCTCCTCAACCCCGCCGAGCCGGTTCAGGAAATGCACAAAAGCCCCGTGCAGATCCACCTGCGCGCCATCCACCCCGGCCTCGATAGCCCGCGCGCGGTAATATTGCGCGTCGAACAGATAATGCCCCATGCGCCGCTCGCGCTGGCCGGAGCGCAAATAATGGTCGTAACGGCCAAAACACTGGTGCTGGTCAAGGTTTTCCAGCGTCATATCCTCGTACAGATCGGCGTACAGCGCATCGTCAAACAGCCAGTGCGGCGAGACGCCCCGGTGCCCGTGCTGGCAGTAATGGTCAAAGCCGGACTGATAATGCCCGCCGCGCACCAGCACGGCGATGTCCGGGTTGCGGGCGAGGTAGAATGCCTCATCAAAGAGCGGGCTCGGAGAATGCCCCAGCCGCGCCCCCACGCGCAGATAATACAGCAACGCCGCCTCGGGGGGTTTATCCTGGCAGAGCACCCGCGCATCGGCATGGCGGCGCAGATACCACTCCCGGTCAAACACCGCCCAGGCTGGTTTTAGCGCGCAGGCGGGGTCGAGCAGCTGATGGGCGGGAAGCGGCATGAAGTCCTTATGCGTGTATTGTCTCCTTGAGGTTGCAACCTCCGGCAGCAATGTCAAGGACGGGTTAAAACCGCGCCGGGCCAGTAGCCGCCTCGAAGCTTATCGCTTAAACCTGCGGGTTATGACGCCAACCCACCCCCCGGCCCCTTCGGAAAAGACACTCCGGCTTGACGCGCAGGCGCTCTCGGCTTTTCTCGACAGCGCCTTCCCCGCCGCCACAAGGCCCACCTTTGGCGATGTCGTGAGCGTGGCGCCGCGGCATGTCCGCATGGTGCTCAACCCTGGCCCGGAAAGCATCCGCCCGGGCAACATCGTCTCCGGCCCCACGCTCATGGGCTTCGCCGATGTCGCGGCCTTTGCGGTGGTGCTGGCGCATATCGGCCCGGTGGGGATGACCGTGACCAACACGTTGACCATCACGTTTCTGCGGGCCTGCCGGCTGGAGCGCGTCATCGCCGATGCGCGGCTGCTCAAGCTTGGGCGCCGGCTGGCCACGGTGGAGGTGCGGATGTGGCAGGAGGCGGAAGACCGGCCGGTGGCGCATGCCACCATCGGCTATGCCATCCCCTGAGACGAGGTGAGCGAGACGCGGTTAAGATAAGACCCTGAAAATCGCCGCGCAGAGATGCGAGAGCTCATCCGGGCTGATGGTGAAGGCCGGGGTGAGGTAGAGGATATTCCTGAACGGACGAATCCACACACCTTGGGCCACCAGCGCCATGCGCAGCGCCGCCGGGTTGGCGATTTCGGCCAGCTCGACCACGCCGATGGCGCCCAGCACCCGCACATCGACAACCCCCGGCAAGGCGCGGCACGGCGCCAGCTCACGCGCCATCTGCGCTGAAATGGCGGCCACCTGCGCCAGCCTGGGCTCGCGCTCGAACAGATCCAGCGATGCATTGGCCGCCGCGCAGCCCAGCGCATTGGCCATATAGGTTGGCCCGTGCATCAGCGCGGTTGATGGGCTGGCGGAGAGAAACGCCTCGAAGAGCGCATCGGTGGCGATGGTCGCGGCCAGCGGCAGGGTGCCGCCGGTCAGCGCCTTGGAGAGGGTGATGATGTCAGGCGCCACGCCCGCCTGCTCGAAGGCGAACATCGTGCCCGTGCGCCCGAAGCCGGTGAAAATTTCATCGAAGATCAGCGTCAGCCCGTAGGCATCCGCGGCGCGGCGCAAATGGCGCAGGACCTGCGGCGGATGCAGCACCATGCCCCCTGCCCCTTGCACCAGCGGCTCGATGATGATCCCCGCCAGCGTATGCGCGTTGGCTTCCAGGAAGGCGTCAAACGCCGCCGTGCTCGCTTCGTCACGCGGCAGGGGGATGACGGGGTGCTCGGGCAGCAGCCCGGTGAACATGGCGTGCATCCCCTCCTCGGGGTCGCAGATCGCCATCGTGCCAAAGGTGTCGCCGTGGTAGCCGCCGGTGAAGGCCAAAATCTTCGTGCGCCCGCGCTCCCCGCGGTTGAGGCGCGACTGCACCGCGATCTTGATTGCCACCTCCACCGCGACGGAGCCTGAATCGGTGAAGAACACGCGGTTCAACGGCTCGGGCAGCAGCGCGGCCAGGCGGGTGGAGAGCCGGTACGCCGGTTCATGCGCCAGCCCGCCGAACATGACATGCGGCACGCGCGCGAGCTGCGCGGACACCGCCTGCGCGATATGCGGATGGTTATAGCCGTGGCAGGCCGTCCACCAGGAGGCGATGCCGTCGATCAGCACCCGCCCATCCTCCAGATGAATCGCGCTGCCCTCAGTGCGCGCCACCGGTAGCGGCAGCGGCGCCGTCTGCATCTGCGCATAAGGCAGCCAGACGTGCCGCCAGCCTTCTTCCAGCCAGTTACTCATTTTTGGCGCGCGGCCGCCCCGCCAGCCCCACGCGCATTATTCAGGCCGTATCCCCAGCTTGGCGAACAGCGCCTCATCATGGTTCACGGTGGCGTTTTTCGTGGTCAGCAGCTTCTCGCCGTGGAAGATCGAATTCGCCCCGGCCAGGAAGCACAATGCCTGCGCCTCGTCGCTCATGGCCTCGCGGCCGGCCGAGAGCCGCACATAGCTCTTGGGCATGGTGATGCGCGCCGCCGCGACGACACGCACGAAGTCGATCGCGTCGATCGGCGCGGCGTTGGCCAGCGGTGTGCCCTCCACCGCCACCAGCGCGTTGATCGGCACCGATTCCGGCGGCACCGGCAGGTTCGCCAGTGTCGCGATCAGCCCGGCGCGGTCGCTCTCATCCTCGCCCATGCCGACAATCCCGCCGCAGCAGACGTTGATGCCCGCATCGCGCACATTGGCCAGCGTATCCAGCCGGTCCTGATAGGTGCGGGTGGTGATCACCTTGCCGTAATACTCGGGCGAGGTGTCCAGATTGTGATTGTAATAATCGAGCCCGGCGTTTTTCAGCCGCGCGGTCTGCGGCGCGGTGAGCATGCCCAGGGTCACGCAGGTTTCCAGCCCGAGCGCCTTCACGCCCTCGATCATATCGCACACATGATCTAGATCATGGTCCTTCGGGCTGCGCCAGGCGGCCCCCATGCAGAACCGTGCCGCGCCTTTCTCCTTGGCGGCCCGCGCCTCGGCCAGAACAGTCTCCACCGCCATCAGCTTGGAAGCCTTGGTCCCCGTATCCGCCCCCGCCGCCTGCGGGCAATAGCCGCAATCCTCCGGGCAGCCGCCGGTCTTGATGGAGAGCAGGGTGGAGATTTGCACCCGCGCCGGATTAAAATGTTCGCGGTGTACGCTCTGCGCGCGGTACATCAACTCCGGAAAAGGCAACGCCAGCAAGGCGGCGACATCCTCCCGGCTCCAGCGTAGATTTGTGACAATATGGCTGTCGGGCAAAAGCGGTCTCCTAACTGATTGCCTTGGAGGTTAAACCGATGCATCAAAGGAGGAAAGAGTGGAACCATGGTCAGTTATTTTGTCACCTCAACCGGCACCGATATAGGCAAGACCTATGTGACGGCTGGTGTTCTCCGGGCGGCGCGCCGCAGCGGGAAACTGGCCAGCGCGGTCAAGCCCCTGCTGACCGGCTATTCTCCTGACCACGCGGCGGCTTCAGACAGCGCCATTTTGCTCGCCGCGATGGGCAAAGCCGTCTCCCGGCAAAATATCGAGACCATTTCCCCCTGGCGGTTCGCCGCTCCGCTCTCGCCTGACATGGCCGCCGCGCGCGAGGGGCGGCGGGTGGATTTTTCGCTGCTCACCAAATTCTGCCAGGTGGCCATCGGCGCCGCGCCCGGCACCTTGTTGATAGAGGGGGTTGGCGGCGTCGCCGTGCCGCTCGATGAAACCCATCTGGTGTCGGACTGGATTTCCGCCCTGCGCATCCCCGCGATCCTGGTGGCGGGAACCTATCTCGGCACCATTAGCCATACCATTAACGCCGTGGATTTTCTGGCCATGCGGGGGATCACGGCCGCCGCCGTGGTGTTGAGCGAAAGCGAGAACCCCGCCGCCAGCCTGGAAGAAACCGCCGCCACGCTGCGCCGCTTCGTGAAACCGCCGATCCACATGATCCCGCGTAACCTGAACGAGCAGCCGTTCCAGGATCTGGCCGGCAGCCTGCTGGAACTTACCTACGCAGGGCCATCTTGATCGGCCCATGCGGGCGGCCGTGGGTGAACTGGTCCACCACCGGGTCGGTGCTGGTCATTAATTCGTCCGCCAGCCCGCTCCAGCATACGCGGCCTTCATAGAGCATCGCCGCCCGGTCGCCGATCCGCTGCGCGCTTGCCATGTCATGCGTGATCGCAATCGAGGTGCTGCCAAGGCGCTTGACGCAATCCACGATCAGCTCATCGATCACCGCGCCCATGATCGGGTCCAGCCCGGTGGTCGGCTCATCGAAGAACATGATCGCCGGTTCGGAGGCGATGGCGCGCGCCAGCGCCACGCGCTTCTGCATGCCGCCCGAAAGCTCCGAGGGCGAGAGTCCGGCCACGTTATCCGCCAGCCCGACCTGCGCCAGCACCTCAATCGCCTTGTCGCGCGCGGCGGAACGGCGGATCTTGTTCTGCGCCAGCAGGCCGAAAGTGACATTTTCCCAGACCGGCAAACTGTCGAACAATGCGCCGTTTTGGAACAGCATGCCGATCTGCGCGCGCAGCTCGCGTGCCCGGCCGCGCGAGGCTTTCAGCACATCCTCGCCGTCAATCTCGATCACCCCGGAATCGGGCGTCACCAGCCCGATGATGGATTTGATCAACACTGATTTACCCGAACCCGAGCCGCCGATGACGACCATGCCGGTCCCCGGCATCACGTCGAGATCTATCCCATCGAGCACTTTTTTGTCGCCAAAAGCCTTTTTCAGCCCCCGGATGCGGATTTTTGGCTGGGTCATTTAACGAACAACACCTGGGTGAGAATATAATCCAGCGCCAGGATGAGGATCGAGGCGGTAACCACGGCCGATGTCGTGGCGGCACCCACGCCCTGCGCGCCGCCCTTGGAGCGATAGCCGTTGAAGCAGCCCATCAGCGAGATGATGAAGCCGAACACCGCGGCCTTGATGAGGCCGGAGACCACATCCTCCGTCTTCAGGTGAGAAAAGGTGCTGACCAGATATGTTCCAGGCGTGAAGCCCAGCTTCTCGGTGGAGACCAGAAACCCGCCCATCACGCCCAGAATATCGGCGATGCACACCAGCAGCGGCATCGCGATGACCCCCGCCAGCAGGCGGGGCGCCACCAGATATTTCATCGGGTCGGTCGACAAGGTGGACAGCGCGTCGATCTGGTCGGTCACCCGCATGGTGCCAAGCTCGGCCGCCATCGCCGCCCCTGCCCGCCCGGAGACCATAAGCCCCGCCAGCACCGGCCCCAGCTCACGCGTGACCGAGAGCACGACGATACTGGCAATGGCGCTCTCCGCGTTGAACCGCGAAAACCCGGTGTAGGACTGCAACGCAAGCACCATGCCGGTGAACAGCGCGGTGAGCGCCACCACGGGCAGCGAGTAGAAGCCGATTTCCATCAGGCTGCGTACGATCAACCGGGGATAATACGGCGGGCGGAAGATATGCGACACGCCCATGGCCGCGAAAAGCCCCAGCTCGCCGAGGAACTCAACCGTACCCAGCGCCAGCGCGCCGATGGCGGCAACAAAGCTAAGAATAAAATTCATGCGCCGATATACCGCCGCCGGTAGCGGCGCCCCAGGGATGTGAGTATCTCATAGCCATTGGTCCCCGCCTCGCGCGCCAGCGCATCCGGCCCATGCTCCGGCCCAAGCAGGCACAGCATGTCACCAGGGGAAGCGCGCAGGCCGGTCACGTCGAATGTCGTCAGGTCCATCGACACCCGGCCTACCAGGGGCACCGGGGTATCGTCAAAGCGCGCTGTCCCCGTGTTGGAGAGCGCGCGCAGATAACCATCGGCATAGCCAACGCCCACGGTGGCAATCCGGCTTGGGCGTTTGGCCACCCAATCGCCGCCATAGCCAACCGTGCCGCCGGTCTCCACCTCGTGAATTTGCAAAATCGGCGCGCTGAGGCGTACCACGGGGCGCATCGGGTTGGCGGCCTCCGGCGTGGGGTTCAACCCATACAGCCCCGCCCCCGGCCGGGCGAGGTCGGAGGCGAAATCAGCCCCCAGGAACATGCCCGAGGTATTGGCGATGCTGGTTTTCACCCCTGGAAACTGCTGCATCACCCCGGCAAACGCCAGCACCTGGCGGTGGTTCACCGGCGCGCGCGGTATCTCGGAGCTGGTGAGATGCGTGAGCACATACTCCACCCGCAGCCCTTGCAGCAGCGTCTGGTCTTCGCGCAGCGCCGCCAGCTCCTTCGCCGAAAGCCCGAGGCGCGCCATGCCGGTGTCTACCTGCAGGATCACCGGCAGCACCTCGCCGCGCAACGCCGCCTCGGCGCGCCACCAGCCCAGCTCATGCAACGAGCCAAGCACGGGCACGATACCCTGTGCATGGCAGTCACCCGTCTCCTCGGGCCGCAATCCGTTGAGCGCCGCCAGCATCACGCCGGGCAGCAGCGGGCGCAGGGCCACCGCCTCGGCCAGATGCGCCAGGAAAAAATGCCGGCACCCCGCCGCCAGCAGCCTTGGCCCCACCTGCGCCGCGCCCAGCCCATAGGCATCGGCCTTGATAACCCCCGCCGTGGCGCCGGCATGCATCGCCGCCAGCTTGCGCCAGTTCGAGACCACCGCGGCGAGGTCGATTTCCAAGAGGGCGGTCAAAACGCGGGCTTACTCATGCCAGGCTTACTCATGCCAAGCCTACTCATGCACAGTGTCAAGATCGGCGAACCGCGTGAACTCGCCCTCGAAGAACAGGTCAATCTTGCCGGTGGGGCCGTGGCGCTGCTTGGCCAAAATCAGCTCGGCCTTCTGGTACACGTTCTGCATATCCGCCTTCCACTTCTCCATCGCCTCCTGGTATTTGTCCTCACGGTCAAAGGCGACGATCTTCGGCTCCTTCTGCTGCAGATAATACTCATCGCGGTAGATGAACATCACCATGTCCGCATCCTGCTCGATCGAGCCCGACTCGCGCAAATCGGAGAGCTGCGGGCGCTTGTCGTCGCGGCTTTCTACCGCGCGCGAGAGCTGCGAGAGCGCGATCACCGGCACCGCCAGCTCCTTGGCGATGGCTTTAAGCCCCTGCGTGATCTGTGAAATCTCGAGCACCCGGCTCTCTGGCCTGGTGCCCGCCGCCGGGCGCATCAGTTGCAGATAATCGACAATCACCAGCCCCAGCCCATTGGTGCGCTGCAAACGGCGGCAGCGCGTGCGCAGCGCGGAGAGGGTAATCGCCGGGGTGTCATCGATGATGAGCGGAATATCCGAAATTTCCCGGCTCACCTTCACGAAATTATCGAAATCGCGCGAGGAGATTTCACCACGGCGGATTTTATCGGCCGAAACCCGCGCCTCCTCGGCGAGCAGACGCGTCGCCAGCTGGTCGGCGCTCATTTCCAGCGAGAAAATCGCCACGCACTGCTTGGCCATGGCGTTGGGGTTGTCTCTGCGCGCATTGGCCAGCAGCGCCTTGGCCGCGCCGAAGGCGATTTTTGTCACCAGCGCGGTCTTGCCCATGCCGGGCCGCCCCGCCAGGATGATCAGATCGGAGGGATGCATGCCGCCGGTCCGCTTGTTCAGATCGCGCAAGCCGGTATCCAGCCCCGAGACCGAGCCCTGGTTCTGGAACGCCTTGGAGGCAACCTCGATCGCCGCGGCCAGGGCCTCCTTGAAGGTCAGCCCCTTGCCTTCGGAGCCACCCTGCGTCGCCAGATTGAACAGCGTCTGCTCCGCCGCCTCGATCTGCATCGCGCCATCCAGCTCCGGCTCGGAACCAAACGCCCGGTTCACCACCACCTCGCCAATGTCGATCAACTGCCGGCGCAGCCAGGCATCGCGGATGAGGCGCCCATAGTCCCCGGCGTTGATGATGCCCACCATCGCCGAGAGCAGCTGCGCCAGATAGGCGGTGCCGCCCACCTCATCCAGCACGCCGCTATGCTCGAACTCACCGCGCAGGGTCACCGGGTCGGCGATCTGCCCCGCCTCGCAGCGCCGCGCGATCGCCTGGAAAATCCGCCCATGCACCGGATCGGCGAAATGCTCGTGGGTTAAAAATTCGGAGACCCGCTCATAGGCCTTGTTGTTGGCCAGCAGCGCGCCGAGCAGCGCCTGTTCGGCCTGGGTATTGCTGGGGGGCAGCCGCTGGGAGAGCCCCAGCAGGGGAGGATCAATCGAATTCATGATCTACATCATAGCCCGAACTCCAGAGTCGGGGCAGTGGATAGCCCTGTGGATGAATGTGTATAAGACGCAGGACAGGGGGCACACTGATGGTGATTGCAGCGATACGGCGTTTTGACCCGGCCCGCGTCTTCCACCCCGGATCGGTCAGCCTGAGCGGTAGCGAAACCCCGCTCGGCCGGCAGGTTCTGGCCAATCTGCGCGCCGCGGCCTTCACCGGCACCATCGCCACCGAGGCCGATGAGCTGCAAACCGCCGATCTCGCCCTGGTGGCCGACGATGCGGCGGATATCCCCGCCGCCCTGGCGCGCCACGCGGCGGCGGGCGTGCGCGGCGCCATTGTGCTCTCGCAAACACCGGGGCTTCCCGCCATGGCCAGGGCCGCGGGCATCCGCGTGCTGGGGCCGCATTCCTTTGGCCTGATCGTGCCTGGCCTCGGCCTCAACGCCTCGCCCTTCACCCTCATGCCGCCACGCGGGCGCGCCGCCTTCGTCGGCCAGTCCTCCTCCATCGCGCGCACTGTCATTGACTGGGCGGTCCCCAACGGTGTCGGCTTCAGCCATTTCGCCGGCATCGGCGGCAATTCGGATGTCGGTTTCGGGCTGGTGCTGGACTATTTGTCCCGCGACCCCTCAACCACCGCGATCATGCTGGAGGTGGACCGCCTGCGCGACCCGCCGCAGTTTTTCTCCGCCGCGCGCGCGGCGGCGCGGCTGCGCCCGGTGGTCGCCATCGCCCCCGGCGTGCGCCTGCCCGGCGGGCAGCAGGAGGCCAGACGCAATTTCCCCGCGGCATTGGAAGCCGCGCTGGCGCGCGCCGGCGTGCTGCTCACCTTCTCGGTGGCCGAGTTCATCGCCGCGGCGGAGACCCTGACCCGCGTTAAACCGGCGCGCGGCGACGCTCTGGCCATCGTCACCAATTCCGTCGCCATCGGCCGCCTCACCGCTGATGCCGCCACCAGCGCCGGGCTCACCCTGGCCGAACTCAGCCCGCAAACCTCCCAGGTTCTCGCCCTGCGCCTGGGCAAACCGCCGCCGCCGGGGCCGGTATTCTCCGGCAAGGCCCCCATTCGCCTGGCCGAGATCGCCGCCCTGCTCTCCACCGCGCCGGAGGTCGGGGGCATTCTGGTGATCCATGCCCCCTCGGGCAGCGAGGACGACACCGCCATCGAGGCGTTGATCGCCTGCGCCAAGACCATCAACGTGCCGCTGCTCATCGCCGCCCTGGGCGAAGCGCACGGGCTGGAACACCGCCACCGGCTCAGCGCCGCCCGCCTCGCCTGTTTCGACACGCCCGAAGCCGCCATCGCGGGCTTCCGCCACCTGCTGCGCAACCGCCGCAACCGCGCGGCGGCGCGCGAGCTCCCCGGCTCCGCGGTGTTGAAAATCGCCCCTGACAAAGCCGCCGTCGCCATGCGGATCGGCGCCGCGCGCGCGGCTGGCCATGAGGTGATCGTCCAGGACGAAGCCCTGGCCATTACCGCCGCCTATAAAATCCCCGTCATCGCCAGCCGCCACGCCATGACCCCCGATGAGGCCGCTGCCGCCGCCGCCAAGCTGGGCTTCCCCGCCGTGGTCAAGCTCTCCCACCCTGACATCCCCACCAACCAGTTCGCGGGCTCCGTGGTGCTGGACCTGCCCGACGCCACGGCGGTGCATGATGCCGCGCGGGCGATTCTGCTCCGCCTCGCGCAGCAGGGCGCCGATGCCACTCAGGCCGGCTTTGTGGTGCAGCAACAGGCGCCGCGCGGCACGCAACTGCGCATCCGGGTGAGCGACCACCCCGTTCTCGGCCCGGTTATCGGCTTTGGCCCCGGCGGCGGCGACCCGGATGATGTCGCCAGCCTCGCCGCCGACCTGCCCCCGCTCAACCTCACCCTGGCGCACGCGCTCATCCGCCGCGCCGCCGTCGCCCCGGCTCTGGCGGCACATCGCGGCGCCCCGGCGGCGGATGAAGACGCCATCGCCGCCACGCTGGTGCGCGTCAGCCAGCTCGTCATCGACACGCCGGAAATCCTGCTTCTCGATCTCGACCCCATCTTCGCGCACGAGCATGGCGCCATCGCCGCCAGCGCGCGCATCCTGCTCCGCCCGCCCGGCTCCCCTCGCCCGCCGCTGCTTATCTCCCCCTACCCGAGCGAGCTGATCACCCATTACACCGCCAAGGGCCAGAATTTCCTGCTCCGCCCGATCCGCCCGGAGGACGCCGACGCCCACACCGCGATGCTCTCCCGTTTTTCGGCCGAGGACATGCGCTACCGCTTCTTCTCCGCCATGCGCACCCTGCCTGTGGAACAGGTCACCCGCATGACGGATGTGGACTATAAACGCGAAATGGCCATCATCGCCGTGCGCGAAACCACAGGGGAGACCGCCGGCGTCGCCCGCCTCGTCTGCGATGATACCGACGGCACATCCGCCGAATTCGCCGTTGTGGTGGAGCCCGCCGTGAAAGGCCTCGGCCTGGGCACCGCGCTGATGAGCGCCATCATCGCCTGGGGCCGCACCCGCGGCGTCGGCGAGATCACCGGCCAGATTTTGGCCGACAACGCGCCGATGCTGGCTTTCATAAAACGCCTCGGCTTTTCTATTCATCATGTCCCCGGCGAGAGCGACGTGGTGGAGGCCCGGTTGCTTCTCGAACCACAAGAGCTATAGCCGGGCAATCACCCCTGATAAGGACCGCGCATGCGCCTGTTTCTCGCGATTTTTCTGCCCTGGCTGCAGTTTTTCACCATCGGCCGCCCGTTTGCCGGCATCCTGTGTCTGTTGCTGCAGCTCACCCTCATCGGCTGGATCCCCGCTGCTTTGTGGTCGGTCTATGCCCTTAGCCAATATAAGACCGGCGAACAGATCAAACAGGCGATGCGAGCGCCCTGATACCGCGCCAACCCCACTTGTTCTCAGCGGCGAAACATGCCAAACGCTGCCCTCCCCTGCTGGGTGCGTGGCATCGCGCCCGGCTAATGCTCGCCCCGATTTTGGGTGGTCCAGACCCGGACCGGAGCTGAAACCAGCCGAAGGGAGTCACAATGCCGTTATATGAAACCGTGATCATTGCACGGAGCGAAATCACGCAGGCACAGGCCGACGCCGTTGCCGACGCCGTGACCGCCCAGCTCGAAACCGATGGCGGCGCTGTTAAAAAGCGCGAATACTGGGGCCTTCGCGGCCTCGCCTACCGGATCAAGAAAAATCGCAAGGGCCATTACATCCTGCTCGGGCTCGACGCACCTTCCCCCGCCGTGAAGGAGCTGGAGCGCCAGCTGACCCTCAACGAGGACGTGCTGCGCTTCATGACCGTGCGCATCGAGGAAATCACCGAGGAACCCTCCGTGATCCTTTCGCGCAAGTCTGACGATCGCGAACGCGGCTTCCGCGGGCCCAAGCCCGCCGGCCGTTTCGAGACCGGCCGCAAGCGCGGCTTCGAGGAAGGCCGTGAAGAATTCCGCGCGCGTGACGAATTCCGCGCCGACCGTGATGATTACGGCGCTGAGGAGGAAATCTGATGTCTGAAGCAACCACCCCCGATGCCGGCCTGCGCCGCACCGCCGTTGGCGCCCGCAAGCCCTTCTTCCGCCGGAAGAAATCCTGCCCGTTCTCGGGTGCAGGCGCCCCGGTCATCGACTATAAGGACGTGCGCCTGCTTTCGCGCTTCCTCTCCGAGCGCGGCAAGATCGTGCCTTCGCGTATCACCGCGGTGTCCGGCAAGAAGCAGCGTGAACTGGCCAAAGCCATCAAGCGCGCCCGCTTCCTTGCCCTTCTCCCCTATGTTCTGAGCTAAGAGGAGCAAGAAACATGGCACAAGTAGAACTGATCCTGCTCCAGCGCGTCGAGAAACTCGGCCAGATGGGCGAAATCGTTAAAGTCAAACCCGGCTATGCGCGCAACTTCCTGCTGCCGCAGTCCAAGGCCGTGCGTGCGACCAAAGCCAACCGTGAGCGCTTTGAGCGTGAGCGCGTGCAGCTTGAGGCGCAGAACATCAAACGCCGCGACGAGGCCGAGCGTGTGGCCGAGCGCGTGCAGGGCCTGAGCATCACCCTGATCCGTCAGGCCTCCGATGCCGGTGCCCTCTACGGCTCCGTTTCCAGCCGCGACATCTCCGACGGCTGCACCGCTGCCGGTCTTGGCATCGAGCGCGCGCAGGTGCTGCTGGTCCACCCGATCAAGTCGCTCGGCATCTCCTCCGTGCGCGTCGCTCTGCACCCTGAAGTCGTCATCGACGTTAAGGTGAATGTGGCCCGCTCGGTCGAGGAAGCCGAGAAGCAAGCCCGTGGCGAAGCCATCGCCGCCGAGCCGGATGAAAAACCGGAACTCGGCCCGCTGTTTGGCGAGGAAGAGACCGCCGCGTAAGCCTCCAGCGCTTTCCCAGCGCTCTCAAGGCCCAAAAAAACGGCTCCCGTGGCAACACGGGGGCCGTTTTTTATGCGTTCGCCGCCCACACACGAATTATTTTGCTGAATTGACTCAAATCATGCGATAAATAGGCGGTTCTGCTGCATCTTTTTTGCATCTTGCTTCCTGCCAACCGTTAAAAGCAACGGAGAAGGACGTGACATCGCTGTTCAAAAAGTTGTTGGATCGCATTCTAGCCGGCTCAGTCCGTGAAGGCCGTTTCAGGGTTATCTGGCCTGACGGGTCGGAAACTCTCTATGGTGACGGCAGCTCGCCCGCCGCCGGTATAAAAATCCTCAACGCCGCCACATTGCGCCGGCTGGTTCTCAATCCGGGGCTGGCTCTTGGCGAGGGGTATATGGAGGAGTGCATTCTTCCGCTGGATTGCTCCATTCACGATGTTCTGGCGCTGCTGCTCGACAACATGACCCGCCACCCGATGCCCATCCTGAATTGGAACGAGCGGATCAGCCGGTGGCTGCGCCCCATATCGCAGGCCAATAACGCCCGCCGCGCCAAGCGCAACGTTGCCCACCACTACGACCTCAATGGCCGGTTGTATTCGCTGTTCCTTGACCGTGACCGGCAATACTCCTGCGCCTATTTTCCCCGTGGCGACGAGACCCTGGAAGAAGCCCAGGCCGCGAAAAAGCGCCACATCGCGGCCAAGCTGCTGCTCAACCGCCCTGGCCTCACCGTGTTGGATATCGGCTGCGGCTGGGGCGGCATGGCGCTCACCCTGGCGCGCGATTTTGGCGCCCGCGTCACCGGCATCACCCTCTCTGAGGAGCAACTGGCCGAGGCCCGCGCCCGCGCCCGCGCCGCAGGGCTTGAGGAGCGCGTCAAATTCGAGCTGATGGATTACCGCGCGATGGATCGCCCCTTTGACCGCATCGTCTCGGTGGGCATGTTCGAGCATGTCGGCGTGCCGAATTTCGCCAGCTTCTTCGCCACCATCAGCCGCTGCCTGAAACCCGACGGCGTGGCGCTGCTGCACTCCATTGGCCGGTTTGAGGGGCCAGGCGCCACCAACCGCTGGATCGCGAAATATATCTTCCCCGGCGGCTACTCGCCAGCCCTCTCCGAAGCGCTGGTGCCGCTCGAGAAATCCGGCCTCATCACCACCGATATCGAGATCCTGCGTCTCCACTATGCAAAAACCATCGCCCACTGGCGGAGCCGTTTCGCCGCCCATCGCAACACCATCGCGGCGCTGTATGATGAGCGTTTCTGCCGCATGTTCGAATTCTATCTCTCCGGCTCGGAGCTGTCCTTCCGCCTGTCCGACCATATGAATTTCCAGATCCAGATCGCGCATGCCCGCGCCGCGGTGCCGCTCACGCGCGATTACATGTTCGACCAGGAACGCCAGATCGCGCTGCCCAGGGCGGCTGAATAAGCGCGGCCGAATAGACTTCAGCCTGCAGTGCGCTAAGCTGCCCGCATGCAACTCCCCTGGCAGAAACCCAAAATCCCCGTGCTCGCCCTGCGCGGCATTATCGCCCCGCGCCCCGGCACCATCAACCTCGAGGCCTACACCGCGCCGATTGAGCGCGCGTTCGTGCTGGCGAAAAAGAGCAAAAACCTGGTGCTGGCCATCGAGAGCCCTGGCGGCTCGGCGGTGCAATCCGACCTCATCGGCCAGTTCCTGCTCCGCCGCGCCAAGGAAACCGGTGTTGCCATCACCGCCGTCATCGGCGACGTCGGGGCTTCCGGCGGCTACTGGCTGGCCTGCGCGGGCGCCAAAATCTACGCCAACCGGCTCTCTATCGTCGGCTCCATCGGCGTTGTCACCGGCGGCTTCGGGCTGGATAAGTTCATCGCCCGCCATGGCATCGAGCGCCGTGTTTTCACCGCTGGCGCGCATAAACGCCGCCTGGACATGTTCGCCCCGCTTCAACCCGAAGACGAAGCTTTCACCCGCGAGCTGCTCGATGACGCACATGGCATGTTCAAGGCCTGGGTCACCGAACGGCGCGGCACGCGCATCACCACGGACCACGATAAAATTTTCGATGGCGGCTATATGCTGGGCGAACGCGCGCTCAGCCTCGGCCTCATCGACGGTTTTGGCGATGTCGATACCATCGTGAAACAAATCGGCGGTAAAAACGCCAAACCCATCTGGCTGCGCCCCAAGCCGCCGCGCGGCATCATGCGCTTCCTCACGAATGGCATTGCCGAATCCGCGCTGGATATCGCCGAGGAGCGCCTGAGCGCCCCAACCCTCCGATGAGCCTGACCGCACGCCGCACCCAACCGGCGGACGCCCCCTTGCTGCTGGCCCTGTCGCGGGATTTTCATAATGAGGATGGCTCCTCTCTGGACGCGGCAGCCGAAGCCACAATCGCCCATGTCGCGGCGGGCGAACCCCTGGCCCCAGCCTATCTGCTGGAGGAAAACGGCGCCGCCATCGGCTTTTTCATCCTCACGCTGGGCTACAGCGTGGAGAACGGCGGCACGGACGGGTTTATCGACGATCTCTACCTCATCCCCAAGGCGCGGGGGCGCGGCCTGGGGAAACAAGCCGTCGCCCTGGCGATGGAGCAGGCCCGGGCCATCGGCATCCGCGCGCTGCTGCTGGAGGTGGAGGCACACAACACCCGCGCCTATAATCTCTACCTCAACATGGGCTTTGCCGACACAAAACGCCGCCTGCTGCGCATGCCCCTCGCGGATGGCGCCTGAACGGCTATATATCTAACGCCAGACCGTCAGCGCCCCGATGAGCAGTAGCACCAGCGCCGCCGCGATGGTGTTGAAGGTGAGGAATTTGGTGAAAAATTCCCAGCCCTTTTTGGAGGCCGCGTCAAATTCCTGATCGGCCTGCGCATCGTGCTGGTGGGTTGTATCGGATGTCATGTCTTAGTCTACCTTCCAGGAGCAATTTCAAAAACCAAATTTCTGGCCGAGCTTTACGGTTATGCCCCAGGCTCTGGCAAGCGGATTTTGCGCGCCAGCGCCGCCAGCGCCGCCGGATAGAGCCGATGCTCCTGCGCCAGCACCCGCGCCGCCAGCGTCTCCTCACTGTCGCCGGGCAACACCTCCACCCTTGCCTGCGCCAGCACCGGCCCCGCATCCATCTCCTCGGTCACCAGATGCACCGTGCAGCCATGCGCCGCCTCGCCCGCCGCCAACACCCGCGCGTGGGTATCCACCCCCGGATAGGCGGGCAGCAGACTCGGGTGGATGTTCAGCATCCGCCCCGCCCAGCGGTTCACCAGATAAGGGGTGAGCAGCCGCATATATCCGGCCAGGCACACAATCTCGATTTTTCGCGCCACCAATACGGCATCAATTGCCCGCTCATGCGCCTCGCGGTCGCGGCCGAACGGCCTGGCCGGAATCGCCAGCGCCTCCACCCCCAGGCCGCGCGCAATCTCCAGGCCCGCCGCGTTCTCGTTGTTGGAGATCACCAGCACGACCCGCGCCGGAAACGCCTCCGCCTGCGCGGCTTTTATCAGGGCCTCCATATTCGAGCCGCGCCCCGAGATCAGCACGGCAACGCGCGGTTCAGGCAAACAGGCTCTCCTGCCCCGCGATCACGACGCCTGGCTGGTCCGTCACATGCCCGAGCAAAAACGGCGCCTCCCCGGCCTCGCGCAGCAGCGCCATCGCCGCATCGGCATCGCTCACGATCAGCGTCATGCCGACGCCGCAGTTGAACACCCGCAGCATCTCCTCAGGAGCCACGTTGCCGGTTTTCGCCAGCCATGGGAAAATCGCCGGCATGTTCCACGGCCCGTTCAACACCGCGCCGCAGGTCTCGGGCAGCGCGCGTGGAAGATTCCCCGGCAGCCCGCCGCCGGTGATATGCGCGGCCCCCTTCAGCAAGCCCGCCTTATGCAGCGCCAGAATCGGCTTCACATAAATCCGCGTTGGCTGCATCAGCACCTCGGCAAGCGGCCGCCCATCGCCAAACGGCGACTCCCAGCCAAGCCCGGCATTGGCGATAATCCGCCGCACCAGCGAGAAACCGTTGGAATGCACGCCCGAGGACGGCAACGCCAGAATCGCATCGCCAGCCGCCACGCCCGCGGGCAGCAATGTGCCGCGCTCGGCCGCCCCCACCGAGAAGCCCGCGAGGTCATAATCCCCGGCCGCATACATCCCTGGCATTTCCGCCGTCTCGCCGCCCACCAGAGCGCAGCCTGAAATCGTGCAACCCTGGGCAATCCCCGCGATCACCCGCTTCGCCGCATCCACATCCAGCGCCCCGGTCGCGAAATAATCCAGGAAGAAGAGCGGCGCCGCTCCCTGCACGATCAGATCGTTCACGCACATCGCCACCAGATCGATGCCGACATAGTCATGAATCCCGGTCTCGATGGCGATTTTCAGCTTGGTTCCCACGCCATCGGTGGTGGAAACCAGAATCGGGTCCACAAACCCAGCCGCCTTCAGATCAAACAGCGCGCCAAAACCGCCCAGCCCGCCCAGCACCCCGGCGCGCGAGGTCGCTTTCGCCAGGGGTTTGATCGCCTCAACCAGCGCGTCGCCGGCTTCGATATCCACACCGGCATCCCGGTACGTTACGCTGGTCATGTCAGCCTCCAATGCGCTAAGTCTCCGGCATGGTTTTGCGAGTCCACGCCAATAAAATTCTGCCGCGTTTCAACACAGGCTTTTGCCGCGCGCAATCGCTGGCCGGCCAACAATGAGCAATTCACTCCCCGAACCGGTGGCCAGAAACAAACTGCTTTTGCAGCGCCTGGCCCTCGGAGCCACGATGCTGCTGCTTTCATGGGAGTTTCTTCGCCTGTTCTCGGCCATCCTCACGCCCTTCGTGGTGGCGGCCGGGCTCGCTTATTTTCTTGATCCCGCGGTGAGCCGCCTTGCCGTGCTCGGCGTTCGCCGCTCGGTGGGCACCCTGCTCATTCTCTCCGCCGCCGGCATTTTCGTGGTTTTGTTCATTTTGCTGCTCTACCCGGTCATCGCCGCCCAGGCCAGCGCCTTCGCGATCAACCTGCCCGGCTATATCCAGACGGCGCAAAAGGATTTCGGCTATCTCATCCTGGATTTGCAGCGCCGGCTTGGCCCCGGCGCCATGAGCCAGAAGCTGCGCGACCTCGCCGCCAACCAGGCCGGCACCGTCGTCACCTTCGCTGGCACCGCCGCGCGCAACATCATCGGCAGCGGCTTCGCCGTGGTCAACGTCCTCACCCTGCTCATCATCACCCCTATCGTCACCTTCTACTTCCTGCGGGACTGGCCCGCGATCATCCGCCATGTCGACAGCTGGCTGCCCCGCCCCTATGAGGCGGTGATCCGTGCCCAGGCGCTCGAGGTGGACCGCATCCTCGCGGCCTGGATACGCGGCCAGGCGATCTGCTGCATTCTGCTGGCCCTGGTCTACGCGGTGGGGCTGACCGCCATCGGGCTCGACCTCGGGCTCATCGTCGGGCTGGCTGCGGGCATCCTCTCGTTCATTCCTTATGTCGGCACCATCCTGGGCGGCGTCACCGCAATTCTGCTCTCACTCACCCAAAACCCCGGCTGGCATGGCGTTCTGCTGGTGGCCCTGGTGTTCGGCTTTGGCCAGGCGCTTAACGACTATGTCATCCAGCCCCGCTTCCTGGGGGACCGTGTGGGCCTGCCCGCGGTCTGGGTCATCTTCTCGTTGTTCGCTGGCGGCGCCGCCTTTGGGTTTCTTGGCATCATGCTGGCCGTGCCGGTTACCGCCACGCTGGGCGTGCTCGCCCGCTTCTGGCTGCGCCGCTACCTGCAAAGCCCGCTGTATCTCGATACGCCAACCACCCCATGAAGCAGCTCACGCTCCCCTTCGCCGAATCAGAGAATTTCTCCGCCGAGGATTTCTGCACCGCGCCCTCCAACGCCCCGGCGCGGGACTGGCTGGCCCGGCCCGACACCTGGAGCAACGGCCGCCTTGTGCTCTGGGGCGAGCCTGGCTGCGGCAAATCCCACCTGCTGCATATCTGGGCGGCGGCCAACGGCGCCGCTGTCGTCAACGGCGCCACGCTGCACGGCCTGCTCCGCCCCTCCGGGCCGGTGGCGGTGGATGATGCCGATATCGCGCTCGAACCCCAGGCGCTGCTGCATCTGCTCAACGCCGCCGCAGAAGCCGATTTCCCGGTCCTCATGGCCGCTCGCCTGCCGCCCGCCCGCCAGTCCTACCGTCTGGCTGACCTCACCAGCCGCCTGCGCGCCGCCGAGGCCGTGGAAATCCGCGCCCCCGAGGACGAGCTGCTGGAACGCCTGCTCACCCGCCTCTGCGCCGACCGGCAACTTTCCTTGAGCTTTCCCGTGCGCAACTTCCTGCTTCTGCATTTGCCGCGCACCGCCGCCGCCCTGCGCGAGGCCGTGGCCCGGCTCGACCGCGCCACCCTCGGCGAGGGTAAAAAAATCACCCGCCAGCTCGCCGCTGAAATCCTCTCCCCGCTGTTCGAATTGGCATGAGGGGAATCCGATAAATTTTCGTTACAAACTCGTCATCCCCAGGCAGAATGGTTTGGTATAGGAGAGGATATGAACCAGATCACGACAGCGCCGGCGCCGGAACTCAGCCTGAACGACCCCGCCCGTTTCATCAACCGCGAACTTTCCTGGCTGGATTTCAATTTCCGCGTGGTCTCGGAGGCCGAAAACCCCCGCCATCCGCTGCTCGAACGGCTCCGGTTCGTCTCCATCAGCGCCTCCAACCTTGATGAATTCTACTCCGTCCGCGTCGCCGGCCTCATCGGCCAGGCCCGCGCGGGTGTGCTTGAACATTCCGCGGATGGCGCCACCCCCGCCCAGCAACTGCAACAGATCAACGCGCGCGCCCGTGAGCTCATCGCCGCCCAGCAGGCTGCCTTCTCCCAGGTGCGCGCCCTGCTCGGCCCCGCCGGGATGGTCATCTGCACCGCCGTGCAACTAACCTCGGACGACGCGCATTTCCTCGACACCTATTTCATGGAGCGCGTCTTCCCCGTGCTCACCCCGCTGGCGGTGGACCCGGCGCATCCCTTCCCCTTCATCCCCAACATGGGCCTCGTGATGGCCCTCACCCTGGCCCGAAATGACGATCATGGCCACATGTCCGCCCTCATCCCCTTGCCCAGCCAGATTGACCGTTTCGTCCGCCTGCCCTCCGCCCCCGGCGGGCCGATCCGCTTCGTCATGCTCGAAGAGCTGGTCGGCATGTTCCTCTCGCGCCTCTTCCCCGGCTTCCAGCTCCAGGGCTCCGGCCTCTTCCGCCTGATCCGCGACACTGATGTGGAATTCGAGGAAGAAGCCGAAGACCTTGTGCAATCCTACGAGACCGCGCTGAAGCGCCGCCGCCGCGGCGTCGCCATCCAGCTTACCATCCAGGCGGACATGCCCGTTGACCTGCGCGAGCTGGTGATAGACGCCATCGAGGCCCCGGTGGGCGAGATCTACAGCGAGACCGGCATCATCGGCCTGGTTGATGTCAAGCAGCTCATCGTCGATGATCGCCCGGATCTGCTCTTCCCCCCCTATACCGCCCGCTTCCCCGAGCGCATCCGCGATTTCGCGGGTGACTGCTTCGCCGCCATCCGCGCGAAGGACATTCTGGTTCACCACCCCTTTGAGAGTTTTGACGTCGTGGTGCAGTTCCTGCGCCAGGCCGCGCTCGACCCCGCGGTTGTCGCCGTCAAACAAACCCTCTACCGCACCAGCCGCGACTCCCCCATTGTCAAAGCCCTGATCGAGGCCGCCGAGGCTGGTAAATCGGTTACCGCCATGGTGGAGCTGCGCGCCCGTTTCGACGAGGAAGCCAACATCCGCCTCTCACGCACGCTGGAGGCCGCGGGTGTCCAGGTTGTGTTCGGCTTCGTCGGCCTCAAGACCCATGCCAAAATGTCCTATGTGGTGCGGCGCGAAGGCGGCTCCCTGCGCGCCTATGCGCATTTCGGCACCGGCAACTATCACCCCATCACCGCGCGCATCTATACCGACCTCTCCTTCTTCACCTGCGACCCGGCCCTGACGCGCGACGCCGCCCGGCTGTTCAACTACATGACCGGCTACGCCCGCCCCGAAACGATGGAGCAGCTCGCCTTCTCGCCGCTCACCACGCGCAAAACCATCGTCACCCTCATCGACACCGAAATCGCCAACGCCAAGGCGGGCAAGCCCTCGGGCATCTGGTTGAAGATGAACTCCCTGGTCGACGACCGGCTGATCGACCATCTCTACGAGGCCTCGCGCGCGGGTGTGCCTATCCAGATCGTCGTGCGCGGCATTTGCTGCCTGCGTCCTGGCGTTCCCGGCCTGTCGGAGCATATCAAGGTCAAATCCATCGTCGGCCGCTTCCTCGAGCACGCGCGCATCTGCGCCTTTGCCAACGGCCACCCGCTGCCCTCACGCGAGGCGAAAGTCTTCATGTCCAGCGCCGACTGGATGGCCCGCAACATGGAAGGCCGGGTGGAAACCTTCGTGCCCATCCACAACCCGACCGTTCACGCCCAGGTGCTCGACCAGATCATGGTGGTAAACCTGCGCGATGACGCGCAAAGCTCTGAACTGCTGGCCGACGGCACCTGGCGCCGCGTCACCCCCGGCGACCCGCCCGCCTCGGCGCATGAATACTTCATGACCAACCCCTCGCTCTCCGGCCGCGGCTCGGCCCTGCACGGCGGGCTGCACGCGGACCGCCCGAAAGCGAAATACAAGCGCCGTGTTGATTAGTTTGAGGAGGCTGCGGCGGTTTTATTGATTTAGGTCAACGACGAACCCGCCCCCGCGCGCCACAAATCATCCGAGAGATTTTAGTGTACGCGCCCGCGTTGTTATGGAATATCCTTAACAAGTCCAAGCTGCACCAAAATAAACAAGGCGATCGCATGAGCGGTCAGGGAGTTATTATGAACACAGATGTTCTCATCGTAGGTGCCGGCCCCGTCGGCCTCGTCGCGGCCGCCGAACTCGCCCGCTACGGCATCAAGGTCAGGATCGTGGAGAAAACCACCCATGGCACCGACCAGCCCAAGGCGCTGTTTTTATGGAGCCGTACGCTGGAACTCCTCGATCGTTCCGGTTGCGGCGCCCCGCTGGTGGCCGCCGGCCATAAAATAACCGCCGGCAGCATCATCGCCGGCAACAAGCCGATGGGCCGCGTGGATTTCTCTCAGGTGAACAGCCCGCATCCCTACGCGCTGACCCAGCCGCAAGCCGAAACGGAACATCTGCTGGAGGCGCATCTGGCCAGCTTCGGCGTAAAGGTTGAACATGGGGTTGAGCTGGTCTCCTTCACCTCCTCCGCCACCAATGTCAGCACCCATCTGCGCCATGCCGACGGCACCGAGGAAACCGTGGAGAGCCAATGGCTCATCGGCTGCGACGGCGGCAACAGCAAAGTACGCGATATATTGGGCGTGCCCTTTACCGGCCATGAACAAAAAAGCGGCTGGCTGCTGGCCGATGTTCACCTCTCCGGCCTGAACTTTCCTGCCACCGAACTGGTTTCATTTTGGCACGAAGATGGTTTTCTCGGCTTTTTCCCCCGCGCCGAGGGGCTTTACCGGATCATCGCCGACCTGCCGGTGAGCAGCGACCAATCGCCCGAACACCCCTCGCTGGAGGATATCCAGCGCATCGTCGATACGCGCGGCCCGGGCAATGTCACGGTTTCGGACCCGATCGCCCTTTCGGCCTTCCACATCAATGAGCGCAATGTCCGCGAATACCGCAAGGACCGGATCTTCCTGGCCGGGGACGCCGCCCATCTGCATAATCCGGCCGGCGGCCAGGGTATGAACATGGGTATCCACGATGCTGTCAACCTGGCCTGGAAGCTCGCACTGGTCACCCGCGGCACCTGCGGCCCGCAGCGCCTGCTGGAGAGCTACAACGCCGAACGCCATGCCGCGACAGATCAGGTGTTCGTGAATGTCGGCCGGCTCACCGCGATTTCCGTGCTGAAAAATCCGGTGGTGCAAGTCACCCGTAACGCCTTCGGCAGCGTGCTGTTCGGCCTGGCCCCGGCGCGGCGGGCGATTGCCGACACGCTGACGGAAGTTTCCATGGGCTATGAGCACAGCCCGCTTAACGGCTCGGACGACCGCTCATTCCCCGGCCCCGGCCCCGGTGAGCGCATGCCCCCGCGCGAGGGTGAGCTTCCCTACGGCGCCGGCACCACCCCGCGCTTCGCCCTCTGCGCCGACCCCGGCGCCGAGGTCAACGAATTGCTGGAAACCTACCCTGACCTGCTGGAGCCCACGCTGCGCCCGCCCATCGGCCGCCGCTGCATCTGGCTGGTCCGGCCCGACGGCTATGTCGCCGTCGTCGCGCTCGACCCCGACGCCAAGATCATCGCCGCCTATCTGGAGAGCCTGAGCCGGAACGCCGCATAATCTTCCCGCATGAAAAAAGGGCTGAAACCGCGAGGTTTCAGCCCTTTTTTATGACCTGCAAACGAGCAGCCTACTGCTGGGTGATCAGCGCGCGGTGGTGCAGCACATCAAGCAATTGCTGGGATTCCAGCTCGACCCGGTGCTCCACGATCATCTGCGCAATCGCGTCATCGGAGGGCAGGCTGGCGGCCTGGCTCTGCCGGCTGCAAACCATCACGACGGAGACGCCATCAGCGGCCACCAGCGGCTCGCTGATCTGCCCGGCGGCCAGGTTGCCCAAGATTGCCTGAAACGCCGGCGGCGTGACGGTCGCGAGGTTCACCGGGCCGGGGTCGGCCGGGCGCACATTGCCAAACGCCGCGTTCACCGCCTCCATATCCGCGCAGGAATGCGCGGCATGGGCAGCCTGCATCACCTTGTTGATCACCGCGGCCTGGGCCGGGCCCACCTGACCGTTGGTGATCGGCTGCGGATAGGGTGCGAAAACCTGGCGGATGGAGAGGATCGTCTGCATCTCGGTGCCCACGTTATGGGTCGCCTGCAACTGCACGATATCATAACCGCCCGGCACCCGAATCGGGTTGCTGATGGCGCCAACCGGCATGGTGGACACAACCTGCGCCACCGCCGGGTCCAGCGACCCCAGGGCGACGAAGCCCATATCGCCCCCCTGCAGCGCGGTCTGCGCCTGGCTGAACTGCGCCGCGATCACCGGGAACGGCGCGCCGGTGCGCAGTTGCGCGATGACGGTATTCGCGAAATTGCGCGCCGCCGCATCGCCCTCCGGGCCGGACACGGGCACGAAGATTTCCGCGATATGATATTGGGTGCTGCCGATCTCCGCCTTCAACGCGGCTTTCTGCGCATTCAGGTCGCCCGGCGTGGGTTGCAGCCCTGGCCCAAGCACCTGGTGCAGCACAGCCTGCCAGCCCAGCTCGGTGCGGATTTGCTCAACCAGAGTATCAAAGGGCACCCCCGCGGCCGTCAGCTTCATCCGCAAGCCGCCGGGCGGCAGGCCGTTACCCTGCTCAATCCGGCTGATCGCGCCGGTGACATCGCTCAGCGGCACGGTAACGCCCAGCTTGTTGATCTCCTGCATCTTCAGAGTTTCGTCGATCAGCAGCGAGGTCACCTGCGGCTCAAGCCTGGCAAGCGCCTGAGGCGTTGGCTGCATGCCGGTGGAGATCGCCAGCAGACGCGCCCGCGCGGCCACATCCTGGTTGGTGATCACCTGCCCGTTCACCACGGCGGCGATGCTGGCGTTATAGTCGCTGGCGGTCTGCGCCAGGGCGGGCGCCGCGCTGAGCACGGCAACAAGAGCGGCGGCACGGAGAAGATGCTTCATAGGGCGCTGAATCCAACATTACCGAGAGTTTTAAAAGTGAACTGGAGCAGCACGATCGTATTGCCTTTATCCAGGTTGAATGACGTAAAGCGCTGGTAGTACACGAGGTTGACGCCGAAGCAATCGTTTTGCCAGCCGGCGTTGAAATTGGCCGAGTCGAACTTGCCGGTCTGCAGGTTCCGCTCTGTTCCCGCGCCCAGCGACCACGGGCCGATATTGGTGTTGAAACTCGCCGTCACCTCATGCCGCGGCGTAAAATATGCTCCTGGCGGCGCCAGCGTGGGCGAGACAAGGCTGGCACTGTCGTAGAGCACATAAGGGTCGGTATTGGTATACAGATACCCGGCCGAGGCGGAGAACACATGCGAGGTGTAATTGGCCGTCGTGTCGATCATCCGCGCGCCCAGGTCCTTGTGGCTCAGGCGCGTGCGGTAGGTGATGTTGAAATCGGGCACCGGCGCGATGATGACATGGCCGACGATATCGGAGACGTTATCGGTCAGCCCGGAACCCGGCAGGTAATTGTTATCCTTATGCACCCGGTATGACTGCCCGATCAGCCCATCCAGCATCGCCCCTTGCGGCAGATACCAGGCGCCGTGCAACGCATAATCCACTCGCGAGCCGCCCTCCAGCCGGTCAATTCCCGGATAGCGGTTGAAGCTGAACAGATTGGCATCGGAATATTCGAGATCGAGACTGTCCTCGTTGGGGATGCGTATGTTCTGCGAAATCCCGACGTTCGGCGAGGCGACGAGCTGCACCTCCGGCTCGATGATCTGGCTGCCCAGCGCGCCCGCCTGGCGGATCAGCGGCCAGTGCAGATAAACCGCGCCATAAGGCTGCGCGCGCGCGGTGCTGGCGCCATCCAGCGGAGAATAATTCGGCTGGTCATAAAGCCGCGTGGCCATATACGTGGCCGCCACAAGCTCCACCCTGGCCGTGCCCAATACGCCATAGGGCAGCATGAAGGGCACCGAATAGGCCGGCACCGCCGCCACGCGCTGGCTGTTGGTGCCCAGCTTGCGCAACACGTTGAACACATCCGCATGCAGAGCGAACTGCCCGCCCAGCGCATCCTGCCCCGAGACAAAATCATACTGCCCATGCGGCATGACAATCGGCAGCTCGCTCTGGTTGACGCTGGCCACCAGGCCCTGGAAGGTCTGCGCGTCCACCCTCGCATAGGAGCCCGAAGAGAACCCTTCGAGATAGACGTTGCTAGTAAGGAACGAAGCGTTCGGCAGAACATTGAAATCATTGAGATATGCCGGGTTTGAGGCCCGGTTGTAGTTGAACCCGGCGCGCCAGTCCTGGTTCAGGTCGAACGTGCCGTTAGCAAACACGGCATCGCCCAGCTTCCCGCTCACCTGCCCGCCGGAGACATTGACGTTCAACGCGCCGTTATTGAAATCCCGGCGATACCCGGCCTTTAGCGCCGGTCCCTCCTTCACCGCGAAAATCGGCGTCAGCGTCAGGTCGGATTCCTTGTCGATCACGAAATAATAGGGCGTGGTGACGAAAAACCCGAGCTTCGAGGTCGCGCCGAAGCCCGGCATCAAGAACCCGCTCTGGCGTTTCACCGAGGGGTCGGGTTGCGTGAAATACGGCATATAGAGCACCGGAACCCCGTAGAACTCCATCTCCGCGCCGCGATACTCGATCATTTTATGCTGCAGATCGCGGGTCGCGCTCTTTGCGCGGATCTGCCAGAGCGGCGGCGCGGTCGGGTCGGTTTTGCACAGGTCGCAGGCGGAATAAACCACCTTCACCATCTCATCGATGTTGTCGTCGTAACGCCGCGCCCCATTGGCGATCATCCGGCCATTATCAGCGAGCCGCGCCGCCACACCGTGCATCACGGCGTCCTTCATCCCCTTGCTCAATACCGCCCGCCTGGCAAACACGGTATCGCCCGAAGGCTGGGTGAGAATCACATGGCCGCTCGCCGTCACCACATCGCTATTGCGGTCGAGCACCACCTTGTCGGCATAGAGCGTCTGCCCGTTCTGCACGGCGCGCACATGGCCGGACGCGGTAACGATATTGCCGGTTTTGTCATACGAAATACTGTCCGCCGTGAAGCTGACCGGCGCCTTGGGCGGCGTGGCGGGTTGCGCGCGGGTCTGCCCGGCAAGGCAGGTGCTGGCGATGAGAGCGAAAAACAGGCCGGATCGTTTCATGCCTCAGCCATCTTCCAGATGCAGCAACAACGCAAGCGCCAAAAACAATCCCGCCACCGCGGGCGCCCACGCGGCGAGGATAACCGGCAAGGCCCCGGAGGTGCCGAACTGGTTGGCAACCTCCGATACCATGAACAGCGCAAAGCCGCAGCCCACGCCGCTGGCGAGCATCCGCGCCGCGCCGCCGCGCCGCGAGGGGCGCATGGAGAACCCCGCCGCCACCAGCGCCATGGTGGCACAAAGCAGAGGCAATGCCAGCAGCGCCTGAAACGCCAGCTCATGCTGAATGGGTGAAAAGCCGGAGCGTTTGAGCAGCGCGATGAACCCCGGCAGCGCCCAGAACGAGAGCGAATCGGGCGAGGCGAAACTCTCCTCGACGCGGTGCACGGTCAGGTCGGTTGGAAAATCCAACTGGTCGATATGCTCCGGGGCGGCGCCTGGCATCAACACACTCACCCCGTTCAAATCCCACGCGCCCTTGCTCAGCGTGGCGTTGGCGGCCTCCATGCGTTGCAGCAGCGTCGCCTGGCCATCCAGCCGCAGCACGCTCACCTGGTCGGCGCGCAGAATATTATGCTCCAGATGCACCCCCGCCGCATGCAGCACGGCAACCCCGCCCGGCACCAGCCCGGCATCCGCCTGCCGCACCCAAAGCTCCCCGCCGTTGAGCGAGAGCGGCCCGCCGCCCGGCCGCAGATACACATTGTAGAGCGTCTCCGCGCGGCTATACATCACCGCCGAAAGCGGGCTGAGCCCGCCTGTGCCAAAGGCCCCCAGCAGGGTTGCCAGCAACACCGGCAGCGCCAGAAACTGCCAGGCGGAAATCCCCGCCGCGCGCGCCACTACCAGCTCCGAGGAGCGCGAGAGCCGCCAGAACGCGAAAATCCCACCGAGCAAAATGGCGAAGGGCAATATCTGCAACAGCGTCCAGGGCTGGCGCATAAACTCTATCTCGGCGATGATCCCGAAGCTGGCCGCCGGCTTGGCCGCCGCCTCACGCAGCAGCTCCAAAAAGTCAAACAGCGAAACCAGCGCCGAGAGCGCCGCCAGCATCACCACCACGGCAAACAAAAACTGCCGGCCGAAATAAAGCGAGAGCGTAATCGGGACATTCTTCATAGCGGGGCCCGCCGGCTGAACAGCAGCACGCCCGAAACCAGCCCCGGCAGCACCGCCACAACCCAGATCAGCGGCAGCAGCGCCGTATTACGCGCGGCGAGGTTGCTCACCCCCAGGCTGAGCGCCACCAGCAGCGTTACCGCCACCACCGCGCCAACGGGGCGCACCAGGCCGCCATTGCGGCGGAACATCCCCCGCAGCGCGGCCAGCAGGCCAATCAACGTGAAACTGAGCGTGCTCAACGGCGCCGTGAGGCGGCGATGCGCCTCCACCAGCCATTTGCCGCGGTCGCCCGGAGGGAGCGATGCCGGGGGATTCAACAGGTCCGCCAGATGAGCCTCGGCGGAATCCACCATATCGGGTATCGCCGCCTTCGCGGTCTGCGCCAGCGAGACCACGTTGCGCTGAAATGTCAGCACATCCAGCCGCCCCGTTTTCGCGTCGATCTGCTCGCGCGAGCCGTTCTCCAGCACCACCACCGGCCCTTGCGGGCTCACCAGCAACTGCCCGGATGTGGCCAGAATCGTCGCCGGCGCGGCTGGATCGCGCCCATCCTCGATCAATATGCCGCCCAGGGAGTCATCCGCTCCGCGCGACTGCACATAAACCGTGATATGGTCGGCCACCGGGGTAAACACCCCCGGCTCCAGCAAAAACGCGGCAATCTGGTTGCGTATCTCGTATTGATAGGTGCGGAAGCTGCCCAGGCTGGCGGGCACCACGATCAGGTTAAGCGCATAGCCGGCCAGCGTGGCGGCCATCGCCAGACCCAGCGCCGGGCGGGCCAGCGTGAAATCCGAAAGTCCGCAGGCGCGCATCACCGTAATTTCGCGATCGCTGCCCAGGCGCGCGTAGATAAACAGCACCACGATAAAACAGGTGATCGGCAAAATCGTGGCGACAAAACTGGGCACCAGCAGCGAGGTCAGCTTGATGAACACCACCGGCGAGAGCCCGTGATTGACGATGATCTGGATAAACCGCAGCGACTGCGTGAGCCAGATCAGCGCCACCAGCCCAACAGTGACCAGCACCAGGGCAATCAACAATTGCCCGAAAATATAGCGGTCGATTCTGGTCAGGTGCGGGCGGCGATCCATGGCCCGAGGTTCTGGCCGGGAGCGCCGGGAATGGCAAGACCACCTGCCAAAATTGCTCCGCCATCAGCTTGCCGCCCTCGCCACCGATCAAGTATGTTTTAGTACCATGCGCTTGCAAACAACATGAGGAATTGCCATCATGGCCCGCACCCAGTCCAAGCTCTGGGTGCAGTACCCGCTACCCAACCCCATTACCCAGCCAAGGAGGCCTCCGTGCTCTCGACCCGTTCTCAGACCATCATCATCTGGTGGGGCCTGGCGTTCATTCTTATCTATGGCCTCTCGCTGGGCTTTTTGCTCAAAATGGTGCCACTGCCCTCCGCGCATCTGAGCGCCGCCGCGGTTGCCGCCTTCTATACCGCCAACGCCTTTCAGGTCCGCCTTGGCGCGGTCATCTGCTCTTACAGCAGCGCCTTCATGGTCCCGCTCTCGGTTGTCATCTACGTCCAGATGGCGCGGCTGGAAAAAGGGGTTCCCATCTGGTCGATCCTGCAACTTGCCGGCGGCTGCATGATGTCGATCTTCCTGGTGCTGCCGCCGCTCTTCTGGGGCGTCGCCGCCTTTACGCCAAGCCGCCCGCCCGAGATAACGCTCATCATGCACGAGCTGGCCAATCTGACCCTCACCACCACCGATCAATATTACATCTTCCAGATGGTCGCGATCGCCGTCGTCAGCCTGACCCAGAAGTCAGACCCCCATTCGGCCTTCCCCCGCTGGATGGGCTATTTCACCATCTGGGCCGCCATCATGTTCGAGGCCGGTGCCATCGCCTTCCTGTTTAAATCCGGCCCCTTCGCCTGGAACGGGCTTTTTGTGTTCTGGAGCCCCTTCAGCATTTTCGGCGCATGGTTCTTCGCGCTGGGGTTCACCGTGTTGCGGGCGCTCAAACATCAGGCGGGTCTGCAGCCCGCATAGGCCACTCCGGCCCGCTACCAAATCTCTCCGTATAAAACATGATATGTCACCTCAAACCCGCCCTGTAGCGACTCCAGCACCCGCCGGAACGCGCCGGGCGGCAGCGGCCGATACCCCGGCGCAGGCTCCCCCGCGCCCAGCTCCTTCAGGCTGCGCGCGAATTCAGCGCCGCTCGCATAGGGCTGAACGATAAATTCCTCATCAACCGCATGCGCGACCCCCTCCGGCCAGGGCAGCGCCTCAAGCGCCGGATAGGCCGGCGTGCCGCACACCAGCCCGAGCGCGGCATGCGCGGCCACCCATTCGGCGAAATTCCCGGCCCCCAGTGTTGCGAACACCATCCGCCCGCCCGGCGCCAGGCGCACACTCAACCGCGCCAGCCCGCCTCGCAGGTCACCGAACCATTGCATCGCCAGGCTGGAGACAATCAGATCAAACCTTCCCGCCGCCGCCGCCGGGTGCTCCCCATCCAGCACCATGTATTCATATCCTTCCCCCAGCCGCGCCCGGCAACGCGCCAGCATCGCGGGGGAAATATCCGTAAGCAGCATTTGCGCCTCGGGAAACGCCGCCGCCAGCGCCGCGCTTAGCATCCCGGTCCCGCAGCCGATCTCCAGAATACGCCGGGGCGCCACGCCACGCGCCACAATCCGCGCCGCCAGCCGCGCCGCCACGAGCCGCTGCACTGGCGCCACCGCATCATAGCGCGCCGCCCCCGATGAAAACGCCCGTGCAATCCGCGCCTTGCGCGCGCTCACCCCAGAAGCTCCAGAAACGTCCGTAACCGCGCGGCGCACCAGCCGGGGTCTTCCACCGGCAACAAATGCCCGCCCGGATGCCACTGCGTCACATCCGCCGGAAAACTCGCCTCGCTCATCGCCTCGGGCACCAGCGGGTCCGTCCGGCCGCACAAGGCCAGCTCAACCACAGCCGGGCGCGCATCCCATTGCGCCAGCCCCCGCAACCCATCAGCCAGCGCCACCGCATTCAACGCCCCCGGCACCGACTCCGCACAGCCGCACCTGGCCCTGAACGCCGCCACCACCTCTCCCGGCGCCGCGCCAAACTGCGCGATCATCCGCTGCAACGGCCGCGCCGCATTGCCCTGCGGAAAATCCTCCCGCCGCGTGAAACAGCCAAACCCGTTCACCGCAACCAGCGCCCGCCACGCCACCGGCCTATGGTGCAGCAGCCACAACGCCCCAAACGAATGCCCCACCGCCACAACATCACGCCCCACCGGCAAATCCGGCCGCGCGCCCGCGCCAAAAAATCCCAAATCCCAGGCCACGGTCTCGTAGCCGTCCAGCGCCGCGCGCAACGGCGCCCAGAACCCGGCATCAAACCCCCAGCCATGCACCAGCAACAGAACCGGCTTCATAGCCGCTTCGCCAGCCGCACCACCGCCTCGGTCAGCGCCTCCACCTGCTCCTCGCTATGCGCCGCCGAAAACGTGAACCGAATCCGGCTTGTTCCCACCGGCACCGTGGGCGGACGGATCGCCACGGCCAGAAACCCTTCCGCCTCCAGCGTCCGCGCCATGCCCATCGCGCGTTCCTCCGCGCCCAAAATCAGCGGCACGATCTGTGTGGTGGAGCCCCCCGTATCCAGCCCCGCCGCCGCCAATGCTGCCCGAAACCTTGCGCCATGCCGCGCCACCATGTCGCGCGCCGCGCCCAGCTCCGGGATCAGATCCAGCGCCGCATCCATCGCCCCCAAAACCGCCGGCGGCAGCGCGGTTGCGTAAATCACCCCGCCGCAGCGGTTCACCAGATATTCCCGGAGCGCGCCCGAACACGCCGCATAAGCGCCAAAACCGCCCAGCCCCTTGCTGAAAGTGCCCATCACCAACGCATTGCGCAGCCCATGGGCCAGGCCAAAGCCGCCCTGGCCCATCACCCCGGTCGCGTGCGCCTCGTCCAGATATAAAAACGCCCCGTATTTTTCCGCCAGCGCCGCCAGCGCCGCCACATCGGCGCAATCGCCATCCATGCTGAACACGCTCTCGGTGATAATCACCCGCGGCCGCGCCAACGCCTCATCGCGCGCCAAAAGCTCCTCCAGATGCCCCAGATCATTATGCCGGAAGCGTATCTGGCGCACCCCCGCCGCCGCGCAGCCCTGAATCAGGCTCGCGTGGTTCAGCCGGTCGGCATACACCAGCGGCTCGCCCCCCAGCACTTTCGCATCCAGCAGCGCTGGCAGCAGCGTTATATTCGCCTGCACGCCTGAGACAAACACCAGCGCGGCTTCAGCCCCCTTGCCGCGCGCGAGCTTCGCCTCGATCTCTCCAAACGGCAGCAAATTCCCAGAGACCAGCCGCGACGCCCCGGCACCCGCCCCCCAGCGCCGCGCATACTCGCAGGCGCGCTCGATCAACACCGGATGGTGCGAGAGCCCCAGATAATCATTGGAGGAAAAATCCAGCACCGGCCCGGCGCCGCAATCCACCCGGCCATCGCCTAGCCGGTCGATATCACGCAAACGCCGCCGCCGGCCGATCTTTTCCAGATCCTCCAGGCAGCGGCGCCAAGCCTCATCAAAATTGCTCATCAGACCTTCTCATGACAGCCTGATCAGGCGTCGAAGAGTCCAGGCTTATTTAAAGCTGATCAGTTCCACGTCAAAAATCAACGTCGCGCCGGGGGGGATCAACCCGCCCGCGCCGCGCTGGCCATAGCCGTGCTCGGCGGGAAGAATGAGCGTGCGCTGCCCGCCCACCTGCATGGTGGAAACCCCGATATCCCAACCGGAAATCACCTGGCCGACGCCAAGCTTGAAGCTGAAAGGCTGCCCGCGGTCACGCGAGGAATCGAATTTTTTGCCTTTGGCGCCGCCCTCATCGAGCCAGCCGGTGTAATGCACAGTCACCATCTGGCCCTTGGCCGGGCTCTCGCCGGTGCCCACCACATGGTCCTGGATTTTAATGCCGGACGGCAGGGTAACGATATTGGATTCTGACATGGTTTGCTCCTCAAGCGGTCATTTGCGCCGCCTGGGTAGTCAAAAAACCGTCACGCCGCAAATCAGGGGGGCCGCAGCCCCCCTGGCCCGCAAAAACGTCTTAGTTCTTGGCGAGGTGGTAACCGGCGGCTTCGGCGGTCTTCTCGCAGACATACGCGCCGTGCTTGGTCTTGCCGTAATACTTCGAACCCGAAGCATGCAGCACCTTGCTCTTGGTCATGGTGCTCCACACCACGGTGTCACCCGGGCAGCTCGCCTTTGCGGCGGCTTCGGTCTTAAACTTGTCAGCCTTGGTCAGCTTGGCGGCGGACGCCGGAGCAGCCATCGGAGCGGCCATCGGCGCGGCCGGGGCAGCCATCGGCGTGGCGGCGGGAGCGGCCATCGGCGTGGCGGCGGGAGCCATGGTGCCAGCAGGAGCGGCAGCGGTCTGCGCCATCGCGAGCGGGGCCGCGCCCATGGCGCAGGCAAACGTCAGCGCTGGCAGCAGACGACGGGAAATCTGGGTAATCTTCATGTGAATTCTCCTGAGTGGGCCGCCAAAAAGCGGTCCCGGTATTTAGCAATTGAGGCCGCCACCCGCCGGTTTCCCGCACGGATAACGTATCAGCGCCCTATGCCGTTCCACCCCGCGCCGCAAGGCGAACAGAGCGTTACATAGAGTAACGGCGGCCCGGCATTTGCGTGTCCAGGGGCGCAGGTTTAGTGTCCCGCCGCCCATCAACAGCAGAGATTTTGAGCATGCCCCTTATCGCCGACCGCCTGAACCGCATCAGCCCGAGCCAGACCATCGCCATCTCTTCCAAGGCCCGCGCGCTGAAGGCCGAGGGCCGCGACATCATCAGCCTCTCCGCAGGCGAACCTGATTTTGATACGCCAGATCACATCAAGCAGGCCGCCATCGCCGCCATCAACGCGGGCGACACCAAATATACCGACGTCTCCGGCACCCCGGCGCTGCGCCAGGCCGTCGCCGCAAAATTCAAACGTGACAGCGGGTTAGACTACAAGCCGGAGGAAATCATCGTATCCACCGGCGGCAAGCAGGTCATCTTCAACGCCATGCTGGCCACTGTGCAGGCGGGCGATGAGGTTATCATCCCCACCCCCTGCTGGGTCTCCTACCCTGACATCGTGGCCCTCGCCGAAGGCACCCCGGTGTTCGTGCCATGCAGCCAGAACCACGGCTTCAAGCTGCGCGCGCAAGACCTGGAAGCCGCCATCACGCCCAAAACCAAATGGTTCTTCCTCAACTCGCCGAGCAACCCGACCGGCGCCGCCTATTCGGCCGAGGATTTGCGGCCCATCTGCGATGTTCTCCTCAAGCACCCCAATGTCTGGGTTTTCACCGACGACATTTACGAAAAATTAACCTACGACGGCTTCAAACCAGCCACCATCGTCGAGGTTGAGCCGCGTTTGCGTGAGCGCACCGTCACGATGAACGGCTGCTCGAAAGCCTACGCGATGACCGGCTGGCGAATCGGCTTTGCCGGCGCGCCGCTCGCGCTCATCAAGGCCATGGACAAATTGCAGAGCCAATCGACCTCCAACACCTCCTCCATCAGCCAGGCCGCCGCCGTGGCCGCGCTCAATGGCCCGGAGGATGCTCTGCACGAGATGGTAAAGGTCTACAAAACCCGGCGCGACCTGGTGGTCGACATGCTCAACGCCGCCACCGGCCTCACCTGCGCCAAGCCGGAAGGCGCGTTCTACGTCTTCCCCGGCATGCATGGCTGCCTCGGCAAAACCACCCCCAAAGGTGCAAAGATCAACAACGACGAAGATTTCGTCATCGCCCTGCTGGACGAAGAAGGTGTTGCCGCCGTTCACGGCTCTGCCTTCATCTACCCCAGCCACTTCCGCATCAGCTACGCCACCTCCACCGAGGCCCTGACAGAAGCCTGCACACGCATCCAGCGATTCTGCGCGGCGCTGGTGTAATCTCCGCGATCGCCGTTGCTCGCCGCATCATGCGAATTCGCGTGATGCGGCTGCTCGCAATCAGATGCCAGGCGCCAATAATCTTGACTTCCATCCGCCCTCCCCTTAGAAGGCTGGCACTCTCCATAGGGGAGTGCTAGCAACCGCGGTGCCGCGTGCCGGGCCGGGCAGGTTGTTAAGCTTTTAAGACTTATTAGTTTAGGAGCGATCCCGATGGCGAAATTCCGCCCATTGCACGACCGCGTTGTGGTCCGCCGGCTTAACGCCGAAGAGAAGACCGCAGGCGGCATCATCATCCCCGACACCGCCAAGGAAAAGCCGATGGAAGGCGAAGTCGTCGCCGCCGGTGCTGGCGCGCGTAACGAAGCCGGCGCCATCGTGGCCCTGGACGTCAAGGCGGGTGACCGCGTTCTGTTCGGCAAATGGTCCGGCACCGAAGTCAAGATCGACGGTGAAGACCTGCTGATCATGAAGGAATCCGACATTCTCGGCATCATCGAGGCGCCTGCCGCCCCGAAGAAAAAAGCCTGATCCCCGCGTCCCGATGACATTGCGGCAACGCCGCGAAGTCTGAATCGGGGCGCTCAGTATTTAATCAATAATTTAGGAGCACCCATATGGCTGCCAAAGACGTACGTTTTGGGCCCGATGCCCGCGACCGCATGCTGCGCGGCGTCGACATCCTCGCCAATGCCGTTAAAGTCACGCTCGGCCCCAAGGGCCGCAACGTGGTCATCGAAAAATCCTTCGGCGCCCCGCGCATCACCAAGGACGGCGTGACCGTCGCCAAGGAAATCGAGCTGGCTGACCGCTTCGAGAACCTGGGCGCGCAGCTTATCCGTGAAGTCGCCTCGAAAACCAACGACATCGCCGGCGACGGCACCACCACCGCCACCGTGCTCGCCCAGGCGATCGTGCGTGAAGGTGTCAAGGCTGTGGCCGCTGGCCTCAACCCGATGGACCTGCGCCGCGGCATCGACAAGGCGGTTATCGCTGTCGTCGAAGAGCTGAAGAAGCGCACCAAGAAGATCACGACCCCCTCCGAGACCGCCCAGGTCGGCACCATTTCCGCCAACGGCGAAGTCGAAATCGGCGAGATGATCTCCAAGGCGATGCAGAAGGTCGGCAACGAGGGCGTTATCACGGTTGAGGAAGCCAAGGGCATCCAGACCGAGCTGGACGTTGTCGAGGGCATGCAGTTCGACCGTGGCTATGTCTCCCCGTATTTCATCACCAACCCGGAAAAGATGATCGCGGACCTGGATAGCCCCTACATCCTGATCTTCGAGAAGAAGCTCTCCGGCCTGCAGCCGATGCTGCCGCTGCTTGAAGCCATCGTGCAGACCGGCAAACCGCTGCTGATCATCGCCGAGGATGTCGAGGGCGAAGCCCTGGCCACCCTGGTTGTGAACAAGCTGCGTGGCGGCCTGAAGATCGCCGCTGTGAAGGCGCCGGGCTTTGGCGATCGCCGCAAGGCCATCCTGGAAGACATCGCCATCCTCACCGGTGGCCAGGTCATCTCCGAGGACCTCGGTATCAAGCTTGAGACCGTGACCCTTGCCATGCTCGGCAAGGCGAAGAAGATCCTGATCGAGAAAGAAAACACCACGATCATCGAAGGCGCTGGCAAGAAGGCCGATATTTCCGGCCGCGTCACCCAGATCCGCGCGCAGATCGAGGAGACCACCTCCGACTACGACCGTGAGAAGCTGCAGGAACGTCTGGCCAAGCTGGCCGGCGGCGTTGCGGTCATCCGCGTCGGCGGCGCTTCCGAGGTTGAAGTGAAGGAGCGCAAGGACCGCGTTGACGACGCCCTGCACGCAACCCGTGCGGCCGTTGAAGAAGGCATCGTGCCCGGTGGCGGCGTCGCCCTGGCCCGCGCCTCGCTGATCCTCGCCAAGCTGAAGGGCGACAACGAAGACCAGCGCGTTGGTATCGAGATCGTCCGCAAGGCGATCCAGGTGCCGCTGCGCCAGATCTCCGAGAACGCTGGTGAAGATGGTGCGGTCATTGCCGGCAAGGTGCTGGACAAGGACGAGTATTCCTATGGTTTCGACGCCCAGTCCGGTGAGTTCAAGGACATGGTCAAGGCCGGCATTATCGACCCGACCAAGGTTGTGCGTACCGCCCTGCAGGACGCCGCTTCCGTGGCCTCGCTGATCATCACCACCGAAGCCGGTGTGGTTGAGCGCCCTGAGAAGAAAGCTGCCGGCGGTATGCCCGGCGGCGGCATGGGCGGCATGGGCGGCATGGGCGATATGGATTTCTAAAGCCTGATCGTTTGAGGCTGCCGCGTGCAAGCGTGGCAGCCGAAAGCGTAAATCAGCCTTTTAGAGTGTCTTTCATCCGATGAAAAACACTCTAACTTTTTTTGAGCGAGCAATTTCAATCATCTGATATGAACCGGCCGGTTCATATCAGATGATTATTGCTCTAGTCAGCCTGTAACGTTTGGACCAAAAAGAAAGCCCCGGAGGAAACTCCGGGGCTTTTTTTATCACCGCGCCCGCGGGCGGCGCGCTCAGGCCGCGCAGCTCTCGAACCCGCGCCGCAGTTGCGGCCGGTTCAAATCCCGCCCGATGAAGACAATCCGGCTGGTACGTTTCTCGCCCGCTTTCCATGGGCTGATAAAATCACCATCCGCGATCATATGCACCGCCTGAAACGCAAACCGCCGGTCCTCGTTCTTATACGCCAAAATCCCCTTGGTCCGCAGCAAATTGGCCCCTTGCGTCTGCAATATATGCCCGATCCAGGTCTGGAATTTCTCCGCATCCAGCGGTGCGGCGCATTCCAGCGAGATACTCGTCAGATGTTCGTTATGCGTATGCTCTGACTCCTCATCCAGAAAATCCGGCACGCTTTCCAGCACGCGTTGCAGATCAAACGCATTCAGCCCGAGCAGTTTATCAATCGCCACATCCCCGCGCGTCGCATGATGAATTTCGGCGAACCGGTTGATGCTCCTGATCCGCGCCTCAACCTTCGCCAGCTCCTCCGGGCTCACCAGATCGAGCTTGTTCAGCACGATCACATCGGCAAACGCCACCTGGTCGGCCGCTTCCGGCGAATCCTCAAGCCGGGCCAGAAAATGCCTGGCATCCACCACGGTCACAATCGCATCCAGCCGTGTCTTCGCCTTCACATCCTCATCGACGAAAAACGTCTGCGCCACAGGCGCGGGGTTCGCCAGGCCCGTGGTCTCCACGATGATGCCGTCAAATTTGTCCGTCCGCTTCATCAGCCCGTTGACGATGCGGATCAGATCGCCGCGCACCGTGCAGCAGATGCAGCCGTTGTTCATCTCGAACACTTCTTCATCCGTATCGACCACGAGGTCGTTATCCACCCCCAGCTCACCAAATTCATTGATGATCACGGCGTATTTTTTGCCATGCTGCTCGGTCAGAATCCGGTTCAGCAGCGTCGTCTTGCCCGCCCCCAGATAGCCGGTGAGCACGGTCACGGGAATCAAATCAGCCATATTCAAAAATCCACCCTCATTGCGTTGGACCACTATATAGGTGTTTTTAGCGCAAAACATCCGGCCAGGGATAATCACCCGGCGCGACACGGCCAAAGGCCGCCTCCACCACATATTCGGCAACCCGCCGCTCGTTGAACAGCTCGATATATTTCGCCCGCCCCGCCGCCGCCGCCGCCATGCGCGCAACCGGCGCCGCCGCGTAGAATTTCAGCTTTCCGGCCAATTCCTCCATCGAGGAGAAAAAGATCATCTCATCGTCTGAGAACAATTGGTCATACCCGGTCTGCCGTTCGATCGCGGCAAGCAGCCCGTTGCCCATCAGATGCGCCAGCCGGTCCGAGCTGTAGAGAAAATAATCGCTGCGGCGGCTGATGTTCAGCCCAATCCCCGCCTGCTCCAGCCCATCCTGATACGCCGCGCCAAACAGCAGTTTCTGGCCGAACATCCCCGGCGTCAAAATGCTCACCCCCGGCGCTTGCGCGCGCAGCGCTTGCGTAAACGCTTCCATATCCCAGGACTGGCCGCACACCACCCGCAGCGGCCGGTGCGGGTTGCCGCAGGCGTAAATCACATCAAACGCCGGCGCCGCCACCTGGTCCATCCGCGCGCGCTCAACGGATACATCCACCGGATTCGGCAAAAACCCGGCCAGCCGGCCCGGCCTGCGGAATTGCTCCAGCGCCGGCCCGGCGGTGGAAATCAGCGTTGCGTCCACCACATCGATCGTATTCAGAATCCGCGCCACATTCCCCGGCTCGAACAACGGGTCCACATTCCACTGCACCACCCGCAGTTGCGGCAAATCCGCCCGAATCGCGGCAATCGTCTCCGCCCAGATCATATCCGCATGGCCCAGCACCAGCAGGTCCGGCCGGTGCTCGCGGCAGAACTCGCGCAACACCTGGTTGGCCGTGCGCCGCCCCAGCCGGTAATGCCCAAAGCCCGCCGCCCGGGCGATATCGCGGTCAGAAAGGTTGAACACCGCATGGCCATTACGGGTGAAGCCATTGGAAAGCTTGATCTCCACTGAATGCTGATTGCGCCGGCTCAGCGAGACTGGGAAATACGCAACATGAACAATCCGCAGCATCGCGCCTATTCCCGCCTCAAATTAGCGGGAAACTCCAAAAAAATGCACTCATGCGGTGGAAATCTGACCATTTAGCCGAGGTGCCGTAGCGGCTTGGATGTGTCAACCGGCAAACGCCTCCCCCAGCTGGTCACCGCCTCTTCCCTTGCCGCCAGCGCCAGCCCGAACACAAAAAACAGCCAGCCGGACATATATAAAATCGGAAACTCGTCGGCCGAGCCAAACGGCCACACGAAGGTGACAACCGCAATCAGCAGCCCCACCCGCAACGGCTCCGGCCTGCCCCAGAGTCCGCGGGCCAGCGTGGCCAGCCATACCGCAATCATGCCAACAAACAGGCCCACCCCGGGAATCCCCGCATCCACGAACGCCTGGAAGTAGAAATTATGCGGATGCAGATTGCACGCCCCCAGCCCAAGCGCGGTCGGCGCAATGCCCAGCGCCGGCAACCCGCCGCCAAAGCGCGCCAGTGGGCACAACACGCGGAAACCATTATACCCCCAGCCATGCCAGGGCGACTGCAACCCCATCACGCTCGCGCGGGTGAACAATTCGCCATAAGGGCTGAGCGTGAAATGGCGCAGATTAACATATGTCTCGCCGACCAGCTTGGCGTAGGTCGGCGGCGAGATCACCGGCGTCGCCAGCAGCACCGCCCCCGCCACCAGCACCAGCACCAGCACCACCCGGCGCAGTTGCGGCACCAGCAACGCCGTCCCCGCCAAGCCAACCGCGCTCAACACCACGCCCATGCGCTGGCCGATCAACACGGCGGTCACCACCCCCAGCGCCGCGAGCCCAACCGCCCCCGCGCGCCAGCCCACCCCGCGCCACCCGGCCCCCCGCCTGCCCAGCATCGCCAAAACCGGCGGCAGCATGGTGGCAAACAGCAGATGCGCATAAAGCGCTCCGGCGCGGGGCCGGCGGAACGGCCCGGTCAGCGAGCCGTCGCTCCAGCGATGATCGCCAAACAGATTGCTGCCGGTGAGATATTGCTGCCAGGCCTCCAGGCCAATCCATACCGATGATGCCGCCAGCATCCACCAGGCCGCCCGCCGCGCGCCCGGCGTGCTCAGCACCCAGCCCTGCAACGCCGCCGTTAACACAAAAAACCGTGGAATCACCAGCGCCTGCATAAAGCCCATGCGCCAGCCCGCCCCGCCGGTCCCCAGCAAGGGCAGCGGCAGCGAGCACAGCAGCAGCCAGCCCCACCACAGCATCGCGGCCAAGAACCAGGGCTGACGCGCCCAGGCAAAGCCCCGCCCCCGCGCGGATTCGAGCAGAAACAAAACATCCACCAGGCCGATGCAGATTTCCGCCAGCACCCAGGCATGCAACAGGCCCAACGGAACAATCAGCGCCGCGCCCAGCGCAGCCTTGCGCATCCGCTCAGAGCGCACGCGCGGCCGCTCCGCCGGTTTCGCGGGCCGCCATCAACCCCTGATAATAATCGATCCATTGGCGCGTCACCGCCTCGCGGGTGAACCCGGCCAGATATTCCGCATGGCCCTGCGCCGCGATTTTCTCGCGCAACGCCTTGTCATCCAGCACCTCGCGGATCGCCACGGCCAGCGCCGCGCTGTCATTCACCGGCACCAGCATGCCGTTTTCGCCATTGCGGATATAGGCGCGGGGCCCGTCGCTGTCGCAGGCGACAAAGGGCGTCCCCGCCTGCCACGCATCCAGAATCACGGTCCCGAACGGCTCATAGCGTGAGGGCAGGACACATACATCGGCGGCGCGCAGCAAGGCCCCGCGGTCAGTCCGCCAGCCCAAAAACCGCACCTGACCCGCCACGTTGAGGGTTTCCGCCAAAGCCTGCAGCTCAGCCAAAATCGGCCCGTCGCCCGCGACCCACAACACGCAGTCCGGCAAAAACGGCAGGGCATGCAGCATGGTGTCCAGCCCCTTCACCGGATGCAGCCGCGAGAGCGTGAGCAGCACCCGCGCCTCCGGCCGGGTCACCAGCGCCGCGCGGTCAATCGCCGGGGCGTCATCCACCGTGGGAAACGTCGGGATATAGGCGGCCTGTTCCGGCGCCACGCCGTTTTCGCGCATGTGGCGCACCAGATCGCGCGTCACGCCCACAAAACGGGTGCAATGCCCAAAATACCGCAGCTCCTCATAATCGCCGAACCAGCCGATCACCTCCGCCCGCTGGCGCGCCGAGGCGGGCACCAGGCTCGCGGCCCGGCGCATCCAGCAATGGATGATGTCGGGTTTTTCACGCGCGATCAGTCGGCGCATCCGCCACCATTGCAGCGGGCGGATCGGATCGCCCAGCACCCCCGGCGCCATGCGCAGCCCGGCCTGCTCCAACTCCCTGGCGCGCGGCGCATCGGGGCGCATGACCACGCATTGGTCAACCCCCGCCTCGTGCAGGCTGAGCATCACATCGGTCGAGTACAACTCGGCCCCGCCATTGCCCTTGCCCGCCATCACATGCAGAACGCGCATTCAAAAACCCCTGCAAAAAAAGCCGGTCAAGGCCGCTTGGTGCCGTGCCTTACTAGAGCAATATCCGATCAAATGGAATCATTTGATCGGATAAATTTGTTCACCAAAACAAAGAGCTAGAGCATTTTCGGTAAGACTATACGCAGGGAAAATACGCTCGCAGATGCCCGCCTTCACAAATGCTCAGGCCCGAACCTGCACATAGCTCCCTGGCGCATCCTCGATCGCCTTCAGCTTCCCCTTGCCGGGAATGCGCGCGGGCACCCTGGTCTTGTCAAACCCGGTGACCCAACGCTGCCAGTCCGGCCACCAGGACCCGCCAACCTCCGTCGCGCCGCCAAACCATTCATCGGGATTTTCAGGCATCTCGGCATTGATGAAATGATTGTATTTTCCCCCCTCGGGCGGGTTGACCACGCCCGCGATATGGCCCGAGGCCGCCAGTACGAAACGCACGGGGCCGCCAAAATTGCGCGCGCCTTTGTAGGTGCTGGTCCAGGGCGTGATATGATCCTCCCGGCAGGAGAGGAAATACACGGGAATATCAATCTTGCGCAGATCAATCGGCACCCCCTTCATGGCAATGCCGCCCGGCTGGGAGAGCAGGTTCTTCTGATACATATTGCGCAGATAAAACGAATGCATCGCGGGCGGCATGCGCGTCGAATCCGAGTTCCAGTACAGCAGATCAAACGGAAACGGCTCCTGCCCGAGCAGGTAGTTGTTGACGACAAAACTCCAGATCAGATCATTCGCGCGCAGCATATTGAAGGTCGCCGCCATGTCCGAGCCTTCCAGATAACCCTGCTTGAACATCTTCTCCTCGATGTTGCTCAGCTGCTCCTCGTCGATGAACACGCCCAGCTCTCCCGCATCGGTGAAATCGGTCAGCGTCACCAAAAAGGTCGCGGCCTTTATCCGCTCATCCCCGGTCGCCTTCATATACCCCAGCGATGAGGCCAGCAGCGTCCCCCCCAGGCAGTAGCCGATGGCGTTCATCTCGCGCATCCCGGTGGCTTTCTCGATCGCATCAAGCGCCGCGAGCACGCCCTCCACCATGTAATCGTCGAAATTCTTCTCCGCCAGCGCGGCATCCGGGTTCACCCAGCTCACCATGAAGACGGTGTGCCCCTGGCTCACGAGGTAGCGCACCAGCGAGTTTTTTGGCCGCAGGTCGAGAATATAAAATTTATTAATCCACGGCGGAAAAATCACCACCGGCCGGGCGAACACGGTCTCGCTCGCGGGGCTGTATTGGATCAGCTGCATCAGCTCGTTCTGGAACACCACCTTGCCTTCCGAGACGGCGATGTTCCCGCCCACCTTGAAGGCCTCGGAATCAGCCATCTTGATCCGCAGATTGCCCCGCCCATGCTCCAGATCGCTCAGCAGGTTGCTCAACCCCTTCACCAGATTTTCCCCCCCGGTCTCGCGCGTGCGGCGCAGGACCTCCGGGTTGGTCATGGCAAAATTCGAGGGGCTCAGCGCATTGATGAACTGGCGTGCGTAAAAATCAATTTTCTGCGCGGTCTTGGGCTCCAGACCGTCCACATGCGTCACCACATCGTTGATGTAGCGCGCCGAGAGCAGATACGACTGCTTGATGTAGTCAAAAATCTCATTTTGCTGCCAGGCAGGGTCGGCAAACCGCTTGTCCTTCGGGTCGCTCTCGATCACCGGCGCCGAGTCCATGCCCATGATCCGCCGTGTCGTGTTCTGCCACAGCGTCATGTAGTCACGCCACAGTCCCAGCTGCGCATGCACCAACTGCCCCGGATTGGCGAGCAGCTTGCTGGTCATCTCCAAAAACGCGCCGCCCACATTCAGCGGGTCCAGCGCCACGCCCTCCTTCGCCTGGCGGCGCAGCCAATCGTTCACCAGCCGCTGCGAGCGCGCGGCGATATCAGCCATGGAGCGCCCCAACTGCTCGGCATCCGGCAGTTTTATATCGGCTTCGTTCTGTCCGGGTGCTTGTGTCATTTCTGGTTATCCTTTCCGTGGCGGCAGTTCTCGGGCAAACAGCTAGCATGCGCTTCTGGTTGCGGAGAAAATCCTAATGACGTGTCGGCGGCTTGGTTCTGCGGTGTCTGTTGTTCTGTCATTGTTCTTGGGCGGCTGTTCTGGTTCGTTGGGTCTGTACCACAGCATGGAAGGTGGCGCGATTGCTCAGAACCGGCAACCCCCTCCAGGGGCGGATCAGCCCTACCCCAACCTCGCTGACGTCCCCCCGGCCCCGGCGCCCACACCGCCCGGCGAGCAGGCCGCCATTGCGAACCGCGCACGCGCCAGCACCCCTGGCGTCTCACCGCCCTCGCCGGGCGCGCTGGCCGGGCTGGAACTTCCCGCTGCCCCGCCGCCGCTGCCAAAAATCCCCGGCCTTCGGCTCACCCAATCCCCCGCCGCCACGCCCCTCGCCGCGCCAGCACCCGCCGCGCCGCCGCCCAACGGCCCACCGGTGGCCCTCGCCTTCGCGCCCGGCTCGGCCATCCTGCCAGCGGCCGACCTCGCGCCGATCGGGGCCATCGCCGCGGAGCGCGTTAAGGCCATCGCCGCGGAGCGCGGCAACGCGAACATCCTGGCCGGTGGTTTCGGCGAGTCGTTCGCCCTCGCCCTCGCCCGCGCGCAGCGCCTGGGCGAGGCCCTCACCGCCGCCGGCGTTCCCGCAAGTGCTATAAAACTCGTGGCCCAGCCCTCCGGTTCTGGCGGCTTTGTACAATTGGTATATTAAGCCCCCACCAACCCCTCACAGAGAGACCTTGAGCGTTCCATGACCGAAGAGTTCCATCGCATCCGCCGCCTGCCCCCTTATGTCTTTGCCGAGGTTAACGCCGCCAAAGCCAAGGCCCGGGCCGTCGCGGAGGACATTATCGACCTCGGCATGGGCAACCCCGACAGCCCCACCCCGCCGCACATCGTCGCCAAACTCATAGAGACCGTGCAGGACCCGCGCAGCCACCGCTATTCCACCAGCAAGGGCATCCCCGGCCTGCGCCGCGCGCTCGCCGCCTATTACGAGCGCCGGTTTGACGTGAAACTGAACCCCGACACCGAGGTCATCGCCACGCTGGGCTCCAAGGAGGGGCTGGCCAACCTCGCCGCCGCCATCACCTCGCCGGGCGACACTATTTTGGTCCCCAACCCGTCCTACCCCATCCACCAGTTCGGCTTCATCATCGCCGGCGCCTCCGTGCGCTCCATCCCCGCCGAGCCGGGCGAGGAAATGCTGCGCGCCATCGACCGCGCGGTGCGCCATTCCGTGCCCAAACCCACGGCGGTCATCGTCAACTACCCCTCCAACCCGACCGCCCACATGGCCACCCTCGATTTTTACACGGAGCTGGTGGCCCTGGCGAAAAAGAACGACCTTTTCATCATTTCAGACCTCGCCTACGCCGAGATATATTTCGAAGGCCCGCCCCCGCCCTCCGTGCTGCAGGTGCCCGGCGCGAAGGACATCACCATCGAGTTCACCTCGATGTCCAAGACCTATTCCATGCCCGGCTGGCGCATGGGCTTTGGCGCCGGCAACCCGCGCCTCATCACCGCGCTCACGCGCATGAAATCCTATCTCGACTATGGCGCCTTCACCCCGATCCAGGTCGCCGCGACCGCCGCCCTCAACGGCCCGCAGGATTGCGTGGACGACATGCGCGCCCTCTACAAGGACCGCCGGGACACCCTCATCAAAGGTCTGCACGCCGCCGGATGGGACATGCCCTCCCCCGCAGGCTCCATGTTCGCCTGGGCGCCCATCCCACCGCGCTACGCGCATCTGGGCAGCCTGGAGTTCTCCAAACTATTGATGGAAAAAGCCAAGGTCGCGGTCGCGCCGGGCATCGGCTTCGGTGAATACGGCGATTCCCACGTCCGAATCGCCCTGGTTGAAAACAACCACCGCCTGCGCCAGGCGATCCGCAACATCCGCCACTTCCTGGCAACTGACAGCACCGTCCCCAGCGATGAAATCGCGATGGAGGACGGCCAGTGACCCCCCTTAAAATCGGCATCGCCGGGCTGGGCACGGTCGGCGCCGGCACCGCGCGCCTGCTCGCCGACAACGCCGCCCTCATCGCCACCCGCGCCGGGCGCCCCATTACGCTCACCGCCGTCTCGGCGCGTGACAAATCGCGCGATCGCGGCATCGCGCTCACCGGTATCACCTGGCATGACGACGCCCTCGCCCTCGCCGCCGACCCCAATGTCGATGTCGTGGTCGAGCTCATCGGCGGCTCCGATGGCCCGGCCAAAGCCCTGGTGGAAGCCGCCATCGCCGCGGGGCGCCCGGTCGTCACCGCCAACAAGGCGCTCCTCGCCATTCACGGCACCGCGCTGGCCGCCGCCGCCGAGGCCGCCGGTCTCCCGCTCGGCTTCGAGGCCGCCGTCGCCGGGGGTATCCCGGTCATCAAGCTGCTGCGCGAGGGCCTCGCCGCCAACCGCGTCTCGCGCGTCGCCGGTATCCTCAACGGCACCTGCAACTACATCCTCACCACCATGCGCGAGGAAGGCCGCGACTTCCCCGAAGTCCTCGCCGACGCCCAAGCGCTCGGCTACGCCGAAGCCGACCCCGCCTTTGATATTGAGGGCGTGGACGCCGCCCACAAGCTCACCATCCTCGCTGCACTGGCGTTCGGCCAGAATGTCGATTTCTCCGCCGTGCATATCGAGGGCATCCGCAACATCTCAGCGCTGGACATCAGCTTCGCCGAGGAACTCGGCTACCGCATCAAGCTCCTCGGCATCGCGCAGCAAACCCCGTCGGGCGTCTCCATGCGCGTCCACCCGGCCATGGTGCCGGTGAGCAAGCTCCTCGCCGCGGTGGAGGGCGTGTTCAACGCCGTGCTGATGGAAGGCGATTTCTCCGGCCCGGTATTCTGCCAGGGCCGCGGCGCCGGCGCCGGCCCCACCGCCAGCGCGGTCGTGGCGGACCTGATCGACATCGCGCGCGGCAGCAAAATCCCCGTCTGGGGCGCCGCCCAGGCGGCTCTCGCCCCCTCACGCCCGGTCGCCATCTCGGCCCTCACAGGCGCCTACTACCTGCGCCTCATGGTCACCGACCAGCCCGGCGTGCTCGCTGATGTCACCGCCATATTGCGCGACCACGGCATTTCGCTCGAATCCATGCTGCAACACGGGCGCAGCCCTGGCGAGGCGGTGCCCATCGTCCTCGTCACGCACGACACGATTGAGGCCGCGATCAGCGCCGCCATCAGCCGCATCGCAACGCTGGACTGTGTGCTGGAAACCCCCGCCCTCATCCGCATCGAACCTAAATAAGAGAGACAAGCCATGACCGAACGCCGCCTCGGAGAGGTCTCCGACCGCAACCTCGCCCTCGAACTCGTCCGCGTGACAGAGGCCGCCGCCATCGCCGCCTCGCGCTGGATCGGCCGCGGCAAAAAGAACGAAGCCGACGGCGCGGCAGTGGAAGCCATGCGCAAGGCGTTTGACACCGTGGCCATCGACGGCACCGTGGTGATCGGCGAGGGCGAGATGGACGAAGCCCCGATGCTCTTCATCGGCGAGAAGGTCGGCCTCGGCGGCCCGCATATGGATATCGCGGTGGATCCGCTGGAGGGCACCAACATCACCGCCAAGGGCGGCGCCAACGCCATCGCCACCGTGGCCCTGGCCGAGCGCGGCAACTTCCTCCACGCGCCAGACATCTACATGGAAAAAATTGCCGTTGGCGGCGGCCTGCCCGAAGGTGTGGTCTCGCTTGACGCCCCCGTGGCCGAGAACCTTAAAAACCTCGCCCGCGCCAAAAAAATCGACATTTCCGACCTGATGATCTGCATGCTCGACCGCGAGCGCCACGCCGAGATGATCGCGAAAATCCGCGAGGCGGGCGCGCGCATCACCCTCATCGGCGACGGTGATGTCGCAGGCGTCATCGCCGTCAGCCAATCATTCACCGGGATTGATATGTATCTCGGCTCTGGCGGCGCGCCGGAAGGCGTGCTCGCCGCCGCCGCATTGCGCTGCATCGGCGGCCAGATGCAGGGCAAGCTGTTGTTCGAGGACCAGGCCCAGATCGAGCGCGCGCGCACCATGGGCGTGAGCGACCCCAACCGTATCTACAACATCATGGACATGGCCAAGGGCGACGTAATGTTCGCCGCCACCGGCGTCACCGGCGGCCCCATGCTCAAAGGCGTACGCCGCGAAGGTGCCGGCGCCTTCACCCACTCCATCGTCATGCGCAGCAAATCCGGCACCGTGCGCTATGTTGAAGCCCATCACAATTTCGCAACCAAAACCTGGGCACCGGAGATGTAGGGGCGTAAACCGCCTCGCCTTTTCACGTCATGCCAGCGAAAGCTGGCATCTCCCCCCATCAGCCGATTCATTCTTTTTCGGAACCAAAACCGCGCAAATTGGGGCGCAAGTAAAAAATTAACTTTTACTAACAAATAGTTATAGAAACTTCCTCACAATCGCTCCACGTGGAGCATAAAAAAACGGCCCGGAGCAAACCCCGGGCCGTTTCATTTTTCCAGAAACCCGCAGCTTAGGCGGCGAACTGGTTCATCGTGTTATGCGCGCCACCAGCCTTCAGCGCCGCTTCACCAGCAAAATACTCCTTGTGATCGTCACCAACGTCGGAGCCCGACATGTTCTGGTGTTTCACGCAGGCGATACCCTGGCGGATTTCTTCACGCTGCACATTGCGCACATAACCCAGCATGCCCTGGCTGCCGAAATACTCCTTGGAGAGATTATCGGTGGAGAGCGCCGCGGTGTGGTATGTCGGCAGGGTGATGAGGTGGTGGAAAATACCCGCGCGCTTCGAGGCGTCGGCCTGGAAGGTGCGGATTTTCTCGTCCGCCGCCACACCCAGCTCGGTGGTGTCATAGTCCACGCTCATCAGCTTCGCGCGGTCATAGGCTGACATGTCCTTGCCCTCGGCCTGCATCGCATCATAAACCTGCTGGCGGAAATTCAGCGTCCAATTGAACGACGGCGAATTGTTGTAAACCAGCTTGGCATTCGGCACGACGGCGCGGATACGATCCATCATCCCGGCGATCTGCTCCACATGCGGCTTCTCGGTTTCAATCCAGAGCAGATCAGCGCCGTTTTGCAGGCTGGTGATGGAGTCGAGCACGCAACGGTCTTCGCCGGTGCCGGCGCGGAACTGGAACAGGTTGGAGGGCAAACGCTTCGGACGCAGCAGCTTGCCGTCACGGTTGATGACAACATCCCCGTTACGCGCATTCTCAGCGGTAATCTCTTCGCAGTCGAGGAACGAATTATATTGATCGCCGAGGTCGCCAGGCTTGTGGGAAACCGCAATCTGCTTGGTCAGGCCCGCGCCGAGCGAGTCGGTACGGGTCACGATGATACCGTTCTCCACGCCCAGCTCCAGGAAAGCGTAACGGCAGGCACGAACTTTCGCGAGGAAGTCCTCATGCGGCACCGTCACCTTGCCGTCCTGGTGCCCGCATTGCTTCTCGTCCGACACCTGATTCTCGATCTGCAGCGCGCAGGCGCCAGCCTCAATCATCTTCTTGGCCAGCAGGTAGGTCGCTTCAGCATTGCCAAAACCAGCATCAATATCAGCAATAATCGGCACGACGTGGGTTTCGAAATGGTCGATCTTCGCCTGCACCTGCTTCTGCTTGGCAAGATCACCCGCTGCGCGCGCCGCATCGAGATCGCGGAACAGCATGCCCAGTTCGCGGGCATCGGCCTGACGCAGGAAGGTATAGATCTCCTCGATCAGCGCCGGGACGGAGGTTTTCTCGTGCATTGACTGATCCGGCAGCGGGCCGAAATCCGAGCGCAGGGCAGCGACCATCCAGCCCGAGAGGTAGATGTAACGGCGCTTGGTGGCGCCGAAATGCTTCTTGATCGAGATCATCTGCTGCTGCGCGATAAACCCGTGCCAGGCGCCGAGCGACTGGGTGTAGTTTGCCGGGTCGGCGTCGTAGGCGGCCATGTCGGCGCGCATGATGCCGGCGGTGTATTTGGCGATATCCAGACCGGTATGAAACCGGTTCTGCAGCCGCATCCGCTCCACGGATTCAGCGTTGATACCGTCCCAGGTGCCGTTCTTGCTCTCGATGAGGTGGTTCAGCTTCGTAATGTGATCTTGATAGGACATCTGAATCTTCCGTTGCCAGTTGGTGGGGGAGGCGTGTTGCAATGCACCAAATAGACACTGATTCAGGAAAAAGGGAGATGGAAAAACGCCAAAACACCCCCGTTTTGTGAAAATAAAGTGTAATATTGTAAACGTTTTACAAGGCTTTGACGGCAACGGGTAAAATTTTTGCTTGTCCCGTCAACGCGAGAGCAATTCCCTGAGCCAGTGACCCCCCGCCTGACCGCGATCTTGCCGTTTTACAGAACGAGCCAGCTTGGCCGCTGGATGCATCGCTCTATGGTGCAGTTGTACGCTAATATGATAATTCGAGCGGCATCCGCCCCGTTTCGCAGCGCCAAAGGGCGAGACGGGCACCTGAAACTGAAGAAAAACCAAACAGGATTTGGAGATTTCGCATGCTCACCCTGAACACCGCCGATGGCATGGCCCTGCTCACAATGAACCGTCCAGCGCAGCGCAACGCCATGTCCAGCGAACTGGTACGGCGGATGATCGAAGCCTTTGACACGCTGGACGCGGCGCCGGAGGTACGGGTGGTAATTTTGACCGGCGCGGGCAACGGATTTTGCGCGGGCAGCGACCTTGGCGGGCTGGCGGAAATGTCCGCGGCGCAGCGCCGGAATTTCGAAGCCGAGTCTGGCAGGTTGGCGCGGCTTATCAGCGCGCTTGGCAAGCCGGTTATAGCCGCGGTGGATGGATTTGCCATCGGCGGCGGACTGACGCTGGCGGCCGCGTGCGACCTTACCGTCTCGCAGCGCGATGCCAAATGGTCGTTGCCGGAGGTACCCATCGGGCTGTTTCCCGCCTGGGGACTGGCCGCGGTGGTGGACCGCGTGGGCCGGCCGGTGGCCAAGCGGCTGAGTTTCGGCATGGAGGTGTTGAACGGCGAGGAGGCCCACCGGCTGGGGCTCGTGGATTATCTGGTGGAAACGAATTCGCTTGCCAGAGCCTACGAAATCGCGGCGCGGCTGGCCGGGCTGCCAGCGATGCAGACCGGGCTGGTGAAAGAGTATTTCGCGCATGATCCGCGCGATGGCGAGACATCCGACCTATTGGCCAACCGGCTGTTCATGCGCGCGGCGCTCACCGGCGAGGCGCAAGCCGCCTTTCGCAAATTTGCCTCGAAAAAATAAGCGGATGGCGGGAGTTTTTTTATTTTCTCCCGTCCTTGGCCAAGCTATTCTCACCCAAGCAAGCAGAACGAATGAGATAATACAATGAAAATTCTGGTGTTTCAGCATGTTGCCATCGAGCATCCGGGCAGCTTCCGTGACACGATCAAAGCTCAAGGGCATAGCCTGCATCAGATTGAGCTTGATGAAGGCGAGGCGATTCCGCCGCTGCATGATTACGATGTTTTGCTGGTCATGGGCGGCCCTATGGATGTGTGGGAGGAAGAGGCTCACCCTTGGCTTGCTGCGGAAAAAGCCGCGATCCGGGCCTGGGTAAGTGCCGGCAAACCGTATCTTGGCATGTGTTTTGGCGCACAATTGCTCGCTGAAGCCATGGGCGGCAAAGTGGGTTTAATGAAAACCGCGCCCGAGGTAGGAATGAGCCAGGTGCGGCAGGTTGGCGCAGCGGCTTTGTTCTCAGGCCTGCCCGAACAACTGACCTGCTTCCAATGGCACGGCGCGGAGGTATGTGAACTGCCGCCCGGCGCCAGCCTGATTGCCACGAACGCGGCGTGCCGCGTGCAAGGCTTCGCCCTGGGAGAGCACGCTTATGGCTTGCAGTTTCATGCTGAACTGACTGAGACCACCGCCCAGGAATGGGCCGCGCTGCCTGAATATGCGGCCGCGCTCGAGACGGTGAAAGGCCCCGGCTCTCTGCCGCTCATATTGGCGGAGGTGGACGCGAAAATTGATGATTTGCAAGGAGTCGCGCGGCGGCTGATCTTGAATTTCCTGCAGGGGGCAACGCTGCAAGTTTCAGCTTAAGACCTAGGCTTTCCAGAAAGTCATCAGCAGCCCGCCGGAGACGATGAGCGCCCCGCCGCATAAAATGGGCAGGCTGGGGCGAACCCCGAATGCAGCCAGATTGATCACCTGCGCAACCACGAAAAACAAGGTGACGTAGACACCCAGAAGTTTCCCGAAATCCCAGCTCGGCAGATTGACTGTGATGCCGTAACTGAACAGGACAACCGCGCCCAACGCAAAAAAGCCAAGGCGGGTGCTCATGGCATGCGCGTGGAGGCCGGTGCGGGCCAGAGCGTCGCCGCCGGCTTCTAATACGGCGGCCAAGGTAAGGACAGCAAGAATCGCAAGATTGTTCATAAGGCATGGATAAAACAAAGCCGGAGAAAAGTCTCCGGCTTTGTTCACGCACTCAATAAAAATCTACGGGCTGGGGTATTCCCCCCCTATTTACCCGCGGGAACCACGGCCGATTCCATATCATGCTGAATACCGGCGAGAATTTGCGGCGTCTTGAATTTAAGGACCGAGAACCAGGCGAAACCGGCCAGCATGTAGGCCGCGAAGGCGTAGGGGAAATAATTATAGGGCGCGGATGGCACAGGATACACGCTGCCAACCAGCGAGAGGATCATGAGCACGGCGCCAAGACCGCCGATCACGACATTCCCGGGTTTGAGCTCCCCCGTGCGCTTGAGCAGCACGGGGGCACTGAGCGAGCACAGGAAATACACAATAATGAAGCCGTAGGAGGCCAGCGTGCCATACCAGCCAAAGGTGTTGGTCTCGGCGTTGCTGGCGAAAGCGGCACAAACCAGGAAGTTAAGGATTGCGCCAACCGTTAAGGCGAGATGCGGTGTTTTGCGGGTCTGGTGAACGATGCCCATGGAGCTGTGCACGAACTGGTAGCGCCCGAGCGAGAACAGCATGCGGCCGAACGCATTCAAGGATGCCAACGCGCAGGCAAAGGAGCTGATGGTAGCGCCAAAATAGACAGGGGCCGTCATGTATTTGCTGATCGAGTTGGTGATGTCACCCAAAGGTGCTGAGCTGGCGCCGAGGGTTGCCGCGTTGTCCCCAAAGCCCTGGGTGATGACATAGGTGGTGATGACGAAAAACACGCCGGAGAAAATGGCCGTTGCGATGATGGCTTTTGGGATTGTGACTTTCGGATTGCGGGTCTCCTTGCCCAGGGAGGCCGCGCTCTCGAAGCCCACGAAAGAAAAGATCGCAAAGACGATCGCCTGTGCGATGCCGCCGAAGCTTGAGCCTTTCAGTGTGAGTTGCTGCGTATCGGGCTTGAAGCCATAATGTGAGAGGGTGATGACAATGACGGCAAGAATGATGACGACTGATATCACCTCCAGCGTCAGCCCGATGCGCGAGGAGATACGGATGTCGCGTGTCGCGAACATCCAGACCAGGACGGAAAGAATGAGATACATCGGGATGTTGGCGATCGGCAAAGTGTAGCCGAGTGAGGCGAAGAAGGTTTTGACAAAAATCGAGGTTGCGATTGTTAAGGCCATGGCCGTGAAGAGATAGGCAGCGAGCATCGCCCAGCCCGCCAGCATGCCGTAGGATGGGCCTAGGCTGCGCGAAACATAAACAAAGAACGAACCGGCGGCGGGGATGCGCCCGGCAAGTTTAGAGATGTTGAGCGCGACGATGAGCAATGCAGCCGTGGCGATGATATAGACCAGCCAGGATGCGGTGCCCGCGATGCCGACGACCACCGCGACCGCGAGGGCGGGGGTGAGCGTTGGCGAAACATTGGCAACGGATTGGCCCAACGCCTCTATGAATGATAGACTATCCTTGCGAAGCTCTGACATGAATACCCCCGAGTTGTTTACATAAAAGAAACTCAATTTCTTTTTGAGCAATTTTCATGCCAAAAGCGGCGGTTGCTTCGGCACTGTAAATAGCGGGATATTTATACAGATTATCTTTGAACGGCTAAATTTTAGGCGGCATGCGATTAAATCCTGCCTCGTTAGCGGGCGATTATGCGTGCGAATACGCATTCAGCTTCATTCCGCGGCAAAAGACAGGACGGCAATTCACGTTTTCGGCTCGTTCATCTGAACGAACCTCAAACGATCTAAAACCTCATTTTTATTTCACGGTTTGCGCAGGGTCAGGATGGACCAGGCGCCGTCGGCCAGACGGTCCTCCAGAACCAGCCCGGCGCGCCGGTGGGCAGAGAGCACCCAGTTGGCCTGGGTAGTGAGCAGCCCGGCCAGAATGGCGATGCCCCCTGGGGCCAGGCCCTCCCCCAATTGATGCGCCATGGCGCAGAGCGGGCGGGCGAGGATATTGGCGAACACCAGATCATAAGGCGCATTGCGCTTGATGCGCTTATCCATCCAGCCGTCCGCGCGGATGGCATGCACCAGCCCGGCAACGCCGTTTAGTTTTGCGTTGGCGTTGGCGACACGGGCGGCGCGCGAGTCGATATCGCTCGCCAATACGCGCTGGCGCAGCAGCTTGGCCGCGGCGATGGCGAGAATCCCCGAGCCGGTGCCAAGGTCAAGAATGTGGCGCGGGCGGTGATATTGCGCCACGCGCTCCAGCGCGATGAGGCAGCCGCGGGTGGAGTTATGCTCGCCGGTGCCAAAGGCGAGGCCGGCATCCAGCGTGAGGGTGATGCGCCCTGGGATTTCGGGGGCGTTGATGTGCGTGCCGCGCACGACGAAGCGCCGCCCGATGGTCTGCTCGGGAAATGCGGCCTTGGTGCGCGCCAGCCAGCCGCCGACTGGGACCAGGGCGCGGGTGATCGTGGGTGTGACCCCGGTGACCATCTCCGCGACGGCGAGGGCGGATTCCAGCTCGGCCTCATGGGCGCCGCGTTCCTTCACGCCCTGGATATCCCAGATGTCCATATCCTCGTTATGGAAGAAGGACACCGCCCGGCATACCGAACCCAGCGCGGCCTCGAAAAAATCCAGCGCGTCGGCCGGGACGGTGAGCGCGATGCAGTCCAGTTGCTCAGGCATCATGCCGTTCCACGAAATTGCTCAGCACGCGCTTTTCTCCTGATGTCTCGAAATCAATGTCCAGCCGGTCGCCTTCGGCGGCGAGCACCGTGCCGTAGCCGAATTTTTGGTGGAACACCCGCGTCCCCGGGGGTATTTTAGAGCTTGCCACGGGCTTTGCCGGAGCGCGGGCCTGCACCGGAAAGCTGACCGGCGCGCCCCAGCGCGGCTGCTGGCTGGCCGCCGCCGATCCGGTGTGGGTTATGAATTCCTCCGGCAGTTCCTCGATGAAACGGCTTGGGATGGAATCCTGCCAGCCGGCATAGGTGCGCCGGCGCGCGGCGTGGGTGATGACGGCGCGGTGGCGCGCGCGGGTGATGCCGACATAGGCCAGGCGGCGTTCTTCCTCCAGACTTTTGTTGCCGCCTTCATCCAGCGCGCGCTGGTTGGGGAAAACGCCTTCTTCCCAGCCGGGGAGAAACACCGTGTCAAATTCGAGACCTTTGGCGCCGTGCAGGGTCATCATGGAGAGTTTGGCGTCGTCGCTGTTTTCCTCGTTTTCCATCACCAGCGAGACGTGCTCAAGGAATGCCTGCAAGGATTCGAAATCAGCCAGGGCGCGGATGAGTTCTTTCAGGTTTTCCAACCGGCCGGGGGCATCGGGCGATTTGTCGGCTTTCCACATGGCGATGTAGCCGGATTCGTCGAGCATGGTCTCAAGCGTGACAACATGGCCCTCACGTTCCAGCATGGCGCGCCAATGGTCGAAGTTTTGCAGCAGCGCGCGCACGGTTTCGCGCAGCTTGCCCTTGAAGCCGCCTTCCTGCACCAGCAGCGCCGTGGCGGCGTAGAGCGAGACCTGCGCGGCGCGGGATTTGCCGTGCATGGCGCGCAGCGAGGTATCGCCAATGCCGCGTTTGGGCAGGTTGACGATGCGCTCGAAGGCCAAATCGTCAGCCGGTTGCGCCAGCACGCGCAAATAGGCCACGGCGTCGCGAATTTCCGCGCGTTCATAAAACCGCAGGCCACCGATGATGCGATAGGGAATTCCCAGCAGGATCATGCGTTCTTCAAAAGCGCGGGTCTGGAAACCGGCGCGTACCAGAATCGCCATTTCCGCCAGGGACTGTCCGGCGCGGCGGTAGGTGTCAACGCGGCCGCCGATCATGCGCGCCTCTTCCTCGGAATCCCACAGCGCCACCACTTCAACATTATCGCCCGTGGCATCGGTGCGCCCGGCGTGCAGGGTTTTACCCAGCCGCCCGGTGTTGTGCGCTATGAGATGCGAGGCGGCGGCCAAAATCGGCGCAGTGGAACGGTAGTTGGCTTCCAGCCGCACGATTTTCGCGCCCGGGAAGTCGCGTTCGAATTTCAGGATGTTCTCGATCTCGGCGCCACGCCAGGAGTAGATGCTCTGGTCGTCATCGCCCACGCAGCAGATGTTCTTGTGCGATTGCGCGAGCAGGCGCAGCCAGTAATATTGTACCAGGTTGGTGTCCTGGTATTCGTCCACCAGAATATATTTGAACATTTTCTGATAGGTGGCGAGAACTTCAGGGTCTTTTTTCAGCAGGTTGACGGTGAGCAGCAGCAGGTCGCCAAAGTCGGCGGCATTCAGAGCTTTCAGCCGGTCCTGATAGTCGCGGTACAGGGCCTCGGCCTTGCCGTTCGCAAAATCCGTTGAATCCGCCATGGGAATTTCACCCGGCATGAAACCCTTGTCTTTCCATTTCTGAATCTGCGCCATCAGCGCGTTCGCGGGCCAGCGTTTTACGTCAATGCGCGCGGCCTCCATCACCTGTTTGAGCAGGCGCATCTGGTCGTCGGAGTCCAGGATGGAGAAATTGCTCTGCAAGCCCACACGGTCCGCGAAGCGGCGCAGCATGCGCGCGCCCAGGGCGTGGAAGGTGCCGAGCCAGAGCCCCTCAGCCGGTTGGCCGAGGATTTTGCCGACGCGCTCGCGCATTTCGCGCGCCGCCTTGTTGGTGAAGGTGACGGTGAGAATCTGGTTGGGGTAGGCGCGGTGGCTGAGCAGGATGTGTGCAAACCTGGTGGTGAGCACGCGCGTTTTTCCGGTGCCTGCGCCGGCCAAAACCAGCACGGGACCTTCAGTCGATTCAACGGCATCGCGCTGAGCCTGATTCAGGCCATCCAGATAATTTGTCATGCGATTAAGGGTTTTACACCCAAAATCCGCGCGATGGCATAGACCAGATCGGGCCGGTTCAATGTGTAGAAATGAAATTCATCAATGCCATTGGCCTGCAGGATACGCACTTGCTCAGCTGTGGTGGCGGCGGCGACCATGCGGCGGGTTTCGATATCGTCATCGAGGCCCTCGAACAGCTCGGCCATCCACTGTGGCACCGAGGTGCCGCAGGCGGCGCAGAAGCTGGCGGCCTGCTTGAAGTTAGAGACGGGCATGATGCCGGGGACGATCGGCGCCGTGATCCCGGCGGCGAGCGCCTTGTCGAGGAAGTTCAGGTAGACGTCGTTGTTGAAGAAAACCTGGGTGATGGCGCGAGTGGCCCCGGCGTCAAGCTTGCGCTTGAGGTTGTCCAGGTCGGCCTGCGGGCTGAGCGCCTGGGGGTGAACTTCGGGGTAGGCGGCCACGGTGATCTCGAAATCAGCGATGCGCCGCAGCCCGGCGACGAGATCGGACGCGTAGGCGTAGCCGCCGGGGTGCGGGGTGTAGGCTTCACCGTTGGGCGCGTCGCCGCGCAGGGCGACGATGTGTTTAACCCCCGCAGCCCAATAGCGGCGGGCGACTTCGTCCACCTCCTCGCGCGTGGCGCCCACGCAGGTGAGGTGCGCGGCCGGGGTGAGGCTGGTTTCCTTGACGATGCGCAGCACGGTCGCGTGGGTCCGCTCCTGCGTGGAGCCGCCGGCGCCGTAGGTGACCGAGACGAATTGCGGCCGCAGGGTCGCCAGACGCTCAATGCAGGCCCAGAGCTGGGTCTCCAGCGCCGGGGTTTTGGGCGGGAAAAACTCGAAGGATATGGCGGGCGGCGCAGCGCCTTCGCGGGCAGGCAGGGGCGCGATGCGCGTGCTGGTGGCCCAGCGTTCCAGCGTGTCATGGTTCGGGGAATGGGTCATGCTGGTTCCGTGACAGCACCGCCGGATTTTCGCAAGGGCATGGTTAAGGATTCCATGCTTGGATGACCCATATGCTGTTTGGGCGGCTGGCTTTTGGGCAATGTGTCTTTTGGCAGTAGCGTCTGGGTTGAAGCCGCGTTATTGAGCAACACATATTATATGGGGCCGCCCAGCCTGGGGGGCCAGGTTAAGTTGGGGTTGAACAGTATGAAGATGACCGTGAAACGCGAAATCAGCCGGGCATTAAGTCTGGCGGCGCCGGGGTTGCTGGTCTCGGCCCTGCTGGCTGGCTGCGCCACCCCTCCGCCGAAGACCGACACAGCCGATTACCAGGCCTATCAGCAGCAGAACGATCCGCTGGAGCCTACCAACCGGGTTTTCTACACTGTGAATGACAAGCTTGACACCTACGCCATGAAGCCGGTGGCGCAGGGCTATGTGGACATCACCACGCAGCCGATCCGCGACCATGTCGGCAACTTCATCACCAATATCGGCGAACCCGCCCGCTGGGCGAATTTCATGCTGGAAGGCAAGCCGACCGATGCGGGCACCGCGTTTGTGCGGTTTTTGGTCAACTCAACCATTGGAATCGGCGGTATTTTCGATCCCGCGGCGTCGCTCGGCTACCCCGAGACGGATACGGATTTTGGCATGACACTGGCCATTTGGGGCATTCCCGCCGGGCCTTATCTGTATCTGCCGGTGTTTGGCCCCTCGGGCGCGCGTGATGTGTGGAACCTGCCGGTCGAATATTTTGCCACGCCGATGAAGATTGCTCCCGCGAGCGGCGCGCTCACCGATTTCAGCTATGCGGAAACCGGGCTGCATCTGGTCAATACCCGTGCTGCCTACATTGGCCCGATCGATCAGGTGAAAGCGACCGCGCTTGACCCCTATGCCACATTTCGGAGTCTTTATCGCCAAAGTCGTGACTCAGAGTTGCAGTTAATTAACGAGCGTGACACGCCTGTGCCCAATCCCTGGGCGCATGAGTAACCGCCGCATTTTAACTTTAAGGACGTAACTATGTATCTTCGCCGTTTGCTTCTGGGGGCTCTCGCCTTTGCTCCTGTTGTGGCAGCCATGCCCAGCTTCGCCCAGGCCGCGCTGGTGCCGGCTGATGCCGCCAAGGCCTTTATTACCCAATCCGGCCAGCAGCTCGTTAGCGTTGTTAACAGCGGCGCCAGCACCTCGCAAAAGGCCGATGAGCTGCGCCAGCTGGTCAATAATATCGTCGCGGTCGATCAGGTGGGCGATTATGTGCTAGGGCGTTATCTCAATGTCGCCTCGGCTGACCAGCATGCTCAGTTCCTCAGCCTGTTCCACCAGTTACTGTCCTACAACATCACCTTTCAGATCAAAGCCTATCAGGGGCTTAACTTCGTCGTAAACGGGGTGAAGCCAATGGGTAATGACATGGTGGTTGACACCACCATCACCAGCCCCGGCAAGGCGCCGGCGGATGTTGGCTGGGCAGTGGACGAAGTGGACGGTCAGCCAAAGATAGTTGACGTGATCGTGGCCGGGACCAGCCTGCGGATTACCACCCGTAATGACTATGCCTCGGTGGTGACCGATAATGGCGGGCAGGTGAGCGCACTGCTCAAAGCCATGCAGACGCAAATCACCAAGATCGCCGCCGCACAATAAGGGGTGATGGTTCCACGATCAATTTGATGCGATTGGCATGATCCACCCGTTTCGTGCCAATCGCAGATTGATCTCTGCATGGGGCGGTTTACCCCGTTGCTGATAACAGCCGCCATTGAGCCGGGTATTGCTCCAATCATGTGCAAAATCTTACGGGTCTTTGTGCCCGCTCACGGTTCGTCCCGCGGCTTTGTCCAGCCGCAGGCAATCCAGAACTCCCAGAAAGGCGATACCGGCCGCAAGGTAGAACGCGTTGTGGAAATCATGCAGATCGGGCCTTCCCACCACGCCGCCGCGCAGCAGCGCGCTGACATTCAGCGTGAACGCACCGAGCGCAGCGCCCATGCCCATGGTCAACTGCGACATCATGCTGGATAACGTGCTCGCCCCACTCATCTGTTGCGCCGGTACATCAGCAAATTGAATCGTCGACAGGCTGGTGAACTGCATCGAACGCAACGCCCCGCCGATAAAGAGAACCGGAACAATCAGAAATTGCGGTGTTCCAGGCGTAAACCACGCGCAAACAAACAGTGACATGGCGGTCAGCAGGCCATTGAATACCAGCACCTGGCGAAAACCAAACCGCCGTAAAACCCGGGTCGTGATCGTTTTCATGAGCAGATTGCCCGCAAAAAGACTGAGTAGCAGCGCTCCCGAAATGAATGCGTTGAGCCCGAAAACTGTCTGAAACAGCAATGGCAGCAAAAACGGCGCGCTGCTGATCGCGACCCGGAAGAGTGAGCCGCCCCAGACACTGACGGCATAGGTGCGAATTCGTAAAGCACCGAACTCAAGCAGCGGAAATTCATGATGCTTGCAGTGCCACACCGCAAGGCCGCCAAGCCCCGCTCCGGTTGCCAGAAGCACCTCGGGAAAAAACTGGGCGGCCCCGGTTCTGCCCAGCTCGTTGAAACCAAAAACCAGCGCCGCGAGCCCGCCTCCCATCAAAAAAAACCCTGTGATATCGAGCGGCCTGCTCTGTTCGCCCGTCATCCCCGGCAAAAGTCGCAATGCCAGCGTGAAAGCGGCCAGCCCCAGCGGAAGATTGAGAAAGAATATCCACCGCCAGGAGGCATAGGTTACCAGAAAACCACCGATCAGCGGCCCCAAAACCGGTGCAATCAACCCCGGCCAGACGATCGTGGCAATCGCCTGCACCAAGTCCTGTTTCGCGGTTGCACGCAACACGGCCAGGCGGCCCACCGGCACCATTGCCGCGCCGCCAATGCCCTGCAACACGCGCGCCGCCGTGAACATCCAGAGGCTTCCACTCACGCCACAGAGCAATGATGCCACGGTAAACATTAACACCGCTCCCGCAAACACCCGGCGTAGCCCAAAGCGCTCCGCCGCCCATCCTGTTACGGGCATGAACACCGCAAGCGCCAGAAGATACGCTGTCACGCCAATGTTCATTGCCACTGCCGAAACGTTGAAGGCGCGCCCCATCTGCGGCATTGCGGTTACAATCACCGTGCCATCCAGCATCTCCATGAATGCCGCGCCGGCCACCAGCCATGTAATGAAACGCCGGTGCGACTTAGTGGATACGGCTGGCGAAATTCGCATCGAAATCATGCGAAGCGTGGCTTTATGCGCGGCATTTTCCAGTTCTCACCCACTCTTCCCCCCGAGTCCCGCCTCCATGGCGGCGACGGCGGAGAGGTTGGCGATGCCGCGGGCGGTTA
>NZ_BSOS01000080.1 GCF_030160635.1 Acidocella aquatica
TGCGGTTGTGCAGGGATGGCCAAAGAAATCAAACCAAAACAGCTTCGTGAATAATAGCGGCTAGGTGAGTATGCTGCCCAAACCGGTCAAGGTGGTTCTGATAGTCGAATATGGTTCTGGTTACGTTGTTCAACCCGAAAGCAGCAAATCAAGTTGGTGGCGTGCCCCTGCAACCAGAATTACTAAATAAATCAATAAGATAGAGCGGAAGAGGGGCGCCGGAACAGCTAAAATCAGCTAGCACATCCCTAACACATAGTCACCTTTCGGTAAAAACCTGATAACCTACGCGGTTTTAAAGGATTTTTCGAGTGCAACCGAGGCTGTGTGCCGGGCGCCTTGATCTGAATTACCCGTTCCCGCAGCCCCCTATGTTGAGGGCAATTGGACGCGAAAGAGGGGGCATGGTTGGACGCGATTTGACAATCTTAGACACCTGTCCAGTTTCCGGGGGCCACCTCACACATCGCGGCTCGAGTTGATCCTTGATCCAATCAATGCGATTTCGAAATGTCCGTATGGGGCGTGGTGTTGGACAAAAGCCGTAATGTGATCCGCCCGAATAACGCCCCAAGCGCGGTGAACAGCATCACGCTGCCCATCTGCCAGACCAGAACCGTCATCATCGTATCCGCCGCGTGGAATAATGGCAGCGCCACTTCGGCGGCGGCGGCGGCGGCCATGGCGCCGCACAGGCAGGCGTGTGTGGTGCGAAACATGGCGCTGCGGCGCAGAAGCCAGACCATGGCCACGGCGGGGACAAAACCGGCCATTGCAATTGCCGGGACACACAAGAAATCCGGGCGCAGAATGAGTGCCGCGCCATGAGTTTGCAACGACAGGATAAAACATTGCCGCCCAAGCTCGAGGAGCCACAGGGCAAGGGCGGCCATGGGTAGATATAGCTTCCACCCAGGTTCGTCCGGCCGTCCGGCGCAGAATGCGGCGTAGGCGGAGATGAGTGCTGTGGTCAGAGCCAGCAACTCCGCCAGCATAAAACGCGGTTGCGTAAGCAGTCCGGCAAGGTCGGGCCGCAGACCCATGGCATAGACAACCATTGCAAGCACCGGCACGGTGACGAGCAGCCAGCGCAGCAGCAGCGTTGCAGGCGGCGCGGCGCGGCGCACCGGCGGCAGATCACGCGCGAGGCTGGCGATCAACTCCTCAGTCCTCATGTGTAACATTCTCCTTCATGGCTTTCTTCAGCCGCTGCATCGCCCGGAATGTCGCGACCTTAAGGGCTACGACGCTCATGCCGGTTTCGGTGGCGGCTTCGCGCAGGGAAAGTTGACGGACCTTCAGCAAGTTCAACACGAGCTTGTCACGCTCGCCTAAGCCCTTGAGCGCCATCATCATCGAGGCCGTGTCAACATCCCGATCCTGTGTGTCGTTCGTCGCGAGGGCCGTGGAGGTTACAGGCACATCGTCAATGGCTGTCTCCCGTCCGGCATGGCGCTGGCGGCGGCGGCGGATTTCGGCGCCGCGAAATTTCAATATCCCGAACAGAAACGGGGCCACGGGCCGGCTGGGGTCGTAGAGATGCCGGCTCTGATGCAGCGCCAGAAGTGTTTCCTGCACCATGTCCTCGATGTCGGCGGCGCTGCTTTGCGGCCAGCGCGCGCGGGCGCGGCGGCGTAGCCAGGGCAGAGCCTCCTGCAGCACGCGGGCATAGGCGCGCGCATCGCCAAGCTGCGCCGCTGCCAGCCAGATCCGCCAGTCTGGGTTTTCCTCCGCCATGGTCACTCCCTTGGGCGGACAGAGTATAGCGTCTGCCGGGCGGAGCCAATCACCACCCAGGGGAATGATGTCCGGCAGAAGCATGTTATACGGCATCGTCAGCCTCCGGCAGGTTCAGGCTTTGGCGCAAACGGGCGAGGGTGCCGGGTAAATTGATGCGGGCGCGGCTGAGGATTTCCAGCGCCTCGTCGGCCAGGGCGTCCGCCTGCGATTCCGCCGCATGGCAGGCCAGGCGTTTGTCACGCCGGCGCAGCAGGGCGGCGATCTCGCGCCGGTACAGAACGCACAGCGCGGTGAGGGCCTGATTCACGGGCGCGGGGCCTGGGGCGTCATGCCAGGCCAGGCGCGGCAGTTGGGGGATCAGCGCCTCCGCGGGCAGCCAGTGATCAGCCGTAACCCAGAGATTGGTGGTGAAGAATTGCGCCGGCCGGCCGAAATGGTCGAGGGCGATCGCCAGCACATGGGTCAGGCTGGATGTGCCCTCGCCGCGCAGGTAGCAATGAATATGGCCGCTCTCCGCTGCCCCCCGGTGCGCATGGAAATAATATTGGGCGCGGGTGTGCGGGTCGAGCGCGTCATCAGCCGGGTAATGCGTCTCAGCGACAAAATCCTGCCCGTCCACCAATGCGGTGACGATGTTTTGCCCCGCGGATTCCATCTCGCCCAGGGCGGCCACCAGCGCGGCGGCGGCCTCGGCACGTTCCAGCAGGGTTGGGGACGCGCGCATCAGAATTGTGTCGTGGCGGCGCTGAGCCAGCCGGGCGAGGCTTGTACCAGATAGGCTTCCAACGGATGGTCCAACCCTGTGATCATCAGCAGAGAGACGGCCACCATCGCCCCGCCGAGCAGCATTTTTCCGGCGGAGCCAGCACCCAGCATCCGGCCGCGCAAGCCCAGCAACGTGGCACGTGATAAAAACCCCAGCCCCACCAGGGGCAATGCGGTGCCGATGCCAAACATCAGCATCACCAGCGCCACATGGCCCAAATCCTTGCCCTGCGAGGCCATCAGGCTGGCAGCGCCCAGGGTTGGCCCGGCGCACGGTGTCCAGATGGCGCCGAGCAGCAGGCCGATGCCAAATTGCCCGCGCAGGCCAACGCCCTTGCCGCCGCTGAACCGGTTGTTCATCCAGTTGCCAAACGGCCCGGCCGCGACCGCCAGCCTCGTCTGCGCGCCGGGCAGCAGCAGGAGCAGCCCCAACGCCAGCAACATTGCCGCCGCCAGCAGCCGGAAGGCGCCAAGGTTCAACCCCAGGGAGAACCCGAGGGTGGCGGCGAACAAGCCGATGGCCTTGAAAGACAGGGCGACACCGCCCGCCAGCGCCAGGGGGCCGGCGCGGTGTTCGGATAATGCGCCGCCCAATACCAAAGGCAGCACCGGCACCACACAAGGCGAGAGTGTGGAGAGCAGCCCGGCAGCCAACGCAAAAAAAGCCGCGGTGAGCATGATGTCCGCTCAGCCTTGAACCGCGGCGTTGAGCAGCGTCTCGATCTCTGATTTGCTGGTGATGCCGGCCGCGCGCAACGCCTCCTTGCCGTCATGAAAAGCAATCAACGTGCTTTGCATTGTTGCGCCGAATTGCTGTACCACCAGCCTTTGCGAGTCAAAATCGACATCGAGAATATCCAGGGCGGCATAATGCGGGTCGTTTTCCAGCCCTTTTAAAACCAATTTCTGCCGTGCGCAGGTCGGGCACCAGCTTGCCTCGATATGGATCACCACCGGCGTATGGTTGGCAATCGCGGTTGCGAACGCCGCCTGGGTGTAGGGGGTGGTCGTGGCAGCCATGGCCTCTGGTGCACCCATGAGCAACAAGCCAGACAGAACGATGCCCGGCAAGGCGAGCGGTGAGATGAGATTACGAATTCTTCTGTTCATGGCTACAAAATTCCTTGCATAAACGGTAGCCGGTGCAGCCCTATATTGAGCAGCGGTTAGTTTTTTTCCGCTTGTGGTACTGCCGCAGTGTGACGCCCGCCAGTCTGGCACGCATAATTTGCGATAATTTTGCAGCATGGCGGGCGTCTCTCTGAACGGAGGAGGGTTAAGCCCGGCTTAGTTTGCCTTGCACTTGGCAGCAGCGCAGGGCGCGGCTTTGCCTGCACAGGCGCCGGTTTTGCCTGCACAGGCACCGTTGGTCTGCGCTGTGCATGCCGCCCGCGCATGGGTGGGGATGACGGCGGCCGTCAAGCCGCCCAGGGAGACAGCAGCGCCGAGCATGAGCATGGAGGGGGTGAATTTCATGGATATTTTCCTTATGACAAGCGTGGCGCCGGACCATTCCAGCGCTTCACATTCCAAGTTCGCCACGAAAAAGGGAAAGGTTACAGGCGGCATAAAAATTTATGTGCGGCGTGGTTGGCAGGTAACCTTTTGGCTCTACGAAGCGTAAGACTATAAGGTACACGGGCTGATACGCTGTCATTTGGTGTGTGTTTACGGAGATTTATGGCGCAGTTTCTTCTCACCCACGGACCAACTCTGCGACTGGTGGTTTCGTTCGGCCTGCTCGCCGTGCTGGCGGCGGCGGAGGCGTGGCGCCCGCGCCGCATGCGCTCGCTCACGCGCGGGCAGCGCTGGCCGGGTAATCTTGGTATTGCGGTGGCCGACGCGCTCGCCGTGAAATTGTTGTTTCCGCTGGCGGCCTTCGGCGTGGCCGTGTTCGCCGCGCAGCGCGGCTGGGGCGGGCTGAATCTCTGGAACATCCCGGAATGGCTCAAAATCGTTCTGGCGCTGCTCGGCCTGGACCTGACGATATATTTACAGCACGTCTTGTTCCATGCGGTGCCGGTGCTGTGGCGCCTGCACCGCATGCACCATACGGACCTTGATCTTGACGTCACCTCCGGTGCCCGTTTCCATCCGATCGAGATCATCCTCTCCATGGGCATTAAGCTGGCGGCGGTGGTGGCGCTCGGCGCGCCGGCCGTGAGCGTGTTGCTGTTTGAGATCATCCTTAACGCCACGGCGATGTTCAACCATAGCAACCTCGCGCTGCCCTTGGGCGTAGACCGCACCCTGCGCCTGCTGGTGGTGACACCGGACATGCACCGCGTCCACCATTCGGTTATCCCCGCTGAAACCAACAGCAATTTCGGGTTCAACATACCCTGGTGGGACAGGCTGCTCGGCACCTATCGCGCCCAGCCGGCGGCGGGGCATGAGGGCATGAGCATCGGTCTTGCCGCGTTCCGCGATCCTGCCGCTACCTCGCGGTTTGATGCCATGCTTGTGCAGCCATTCAGTGGCCCGGCGGGCGCAACCTCTCTGGAGGCCGGACAGTCAGACACATGAGTCTTTATTTTTGTTCAAGCGTTTTATCCATGTAACCTTCAGGGCCGCTCCTGCGAACCTTAAAATGCAGCCACATTCCAGCGCTGTTTTTGATCGGGAGATAAACATGGATCGCAGAAAATTCGCAGCCTCGGTACTTACCGCCGCCATCGGCTTTGCCGGCATCGTACCTGTCGCCGCCAGCGCGCAGCAGATGACGCAACAGCAGATGATGCAGGTGAAGCAGGCCAATATGGCCCGTGCCGCGGCGCAGAAACTCCAGGCGTGCTACGGGGTCAATGCCGTAGGCCGCAACGACTGCGCCTCCGGAGCGCATTCCTGTGCTGGCCAGGCGACGATGGCGCGCGACCCGGCCTCCTTCGTTCTGTTGCCGGGAGGCGATTGCTCGAAGATCGCCGGTGGTTCGCTCAAGGCCTCATAAGTCAGCTGAAGAGTATGAGGCGAGCCGGCTGGTATCGCCGATGAACGGCGCCCTGGTTTCCGAACATCTGGCCTGGGGCCGTATTGGTGCAACGGCGCTGCCGGACCTGCTGCCTCTGCCGCTGACCAGGGAAAGCATTGATATTTTCTGCATGAACGTGGATAGAGTGCAGACTGCGTTGAAGCGGACCATCCTGGTGGAAAACCCGTCCACCTATTTGCAGTTTGCCAGTTCTGATATTCCCGAACCGGAATTCCTTGCCGCTGTCACGCGACGCACCGGATGCGGATTGATCTGTGATATCAACAATATTTTTGTCAGCGCCCATAATCATGGTTGGGATGCCTTGGATTATTTGCAAACATTGCCTGCGGCCGCAATTGGTGAATACCATGTGGCCGGGCATTGTCCCGCCACGGGTGCCGCGGCCGGATTGCTGCTCGACACGCATGACCGGCCCGTGGATAGCGCGGTATGGGCGCTGTTCGAAACAGCGTTGCAGATCATCGGCCCCCGCCCCGTGCTGATTGAGCGCGATGCTGATTTACCGTCCCTGGAAGCGTTGCTGGCGGAAGCGGCGATGGGGCAAAAAATTATGGACCAGGTGAGCCGGAGGGACGCCAATGCTGCGTGACCAGCAGGCTGCATTTGTGGCGGCGCTCCGCGGCGTATCTGCTGGCTTACCCGATGATGCGATTATCCCGGGGAGTATCGCGGCAGAGGCGCGGATGGCGATCTACAGGAATAATGTTATGGGGAATCTCGCCGCCTGTTTGCGGATCGCTTATCCTGCGGTGGAGAAACTTGTTGGCGCGGATTGTTTCGCCGGGCTGTGCCGGGATTTCATCCAGGCTCGTCCGCCGGTTTGCGCGAATCTATATGAATATGGCGCGGAGTTTGCCATCTATCTCGAGGCTTCAGAAAGTCTGAAGTCTCTGCCCTATCTTGCGGATGTGGCGCGGCTGGAGTGGGCGGTGAATATTGCGCTGCATGCCGCTGAGACACCGCCGCTGGACCCCGGAGCACTGGCCGGGGTGGATGCGGCGGAAACCGGCTTCGTCCGGCATCCTTCCGTATCGCTGCTCATCCTGCGCGATGATGCCCGCGCCATATGGGAGGCTGTGCTGCTGGAAGATGTTTCGAAAAAGAATGCATTGCTCGCCGCGATCGAAATCAGTGCCGCCGCAGTGCCGGTTATCGTCTCCAGGTCAAGCGGCACGCTGGAGATCATGCCTGTTACAGCTCCGGTATTCGACTTCGCGCTGACCCTGCTCAGCGGCTTTCCCCTGGCGGACGCGTTGGAGGCCGCCACACCAGATGAAGCCCCGGCGATGCTGGGAATGTTTCTCGCGCAGGGGCTGTTCGCCGGGATTGTTCCGGCCAGCTCGCAAACGACAACACATGAAACACACAAGGAGAACCACCCATGTCAGACGTAGCGATTCAACGCCCGGCGATGCTGCCCGTGCGCATGCTCAACAAGCTTACGGGATGCTTCCAGCTAGTTCCCTATTGGCTGGTGGCGCTGACCGCCCGGGCAGCGCTGGCCCAGGTGTTCTGGAGCTCGGCGCAGACGCATCTCGCGAACTGGGACACCACGCTCTACATGTTCGCCAACAGCTACCAGGTGCCGCTGCTACCGCCGGTTTTTTCGGCCTATTTGTCCGTAACGATGGAGGTTGCCATGCCGCCGCTGCTGCTGCTCGGCCTGGCCACGCGCTACGCGGCGCTCGCGTTGCTGGGCATGACCGCGGTGATCGAAATTTTCGTCTATCCGCAAGCCTGGCCCACGCACATTCAATGGGCGGCGATGATGCTGGTGCTGATCTCCCAGGGCGGCGGCGCCTTGTCGGTGGATGCGCTGCTGAAGCGCTTTATGGGGCGTGGCCGCAAATAAGTTTCAGGGCGGGGTTGTTTTGTAGTGATCGTTCTATTATGTGTTGGCTGACACAGTTTGGAGCCTCACTCAGTCCATGCCCCGCCCCCGCCGTTTGACCGATGAAGATGTGCTGGACTGCTCGGTGGAGGTGTTCCGCCAGCGGGGTTATGCCGGGGCCTCCCTGCGGGATTTGACGCAGGCCACCGGGCTCAGCGCGGCCTCGCTGTACAATCGCTATGGGGATAAGGACGGCTTGTTCATATCGTCGGTAAACCGGTACGCGGATCTCGGCATCTCGGAGAGGCTGGCACGGCTGGAGCAGGCGGCTGATCCAATAGCCGCGATCAGGCAGTTTTTCGATGAGATCATTGCGATGTCAGATGACGATCCGCATCACCTGGGCTGCCTGCTTGTGAATTCACTGCTTGATGGCGGGGCGATGTCAGCCCAGGCCCGCTCCCTTGTTCATTCCAGGCTGTTTGAGGTCCAGGGCTTCCTGGAAGTGCAGATCGCGCGGGCCAAGAAATCTGGTGCCCTGCCGGATAGCATGAATCCGGTGGCGATGGCGGAGTATCTCACAGCTACCGTGCTCTCGCTTCGCGTTCTCGCGCGCATTGACGCAAATCCACCGATGCTACGGCGGATCGCCGCTCAGGCGCTCAGCGCGCTGGGAAGCGAGAAATAGTTTTTTCCTTTAACGCCGGGAGACTGTAGATGACTGCCGAAACCAAACTCACGCTGCCCACCCAAACCCTCGAGAATGCGCCCGCGCCCGGCCGCAAGGTGCTGGAAAAAGCTAAGGCCCAGGTTGGGTTCATCCCCAATATGTATGCCAATATGGTGAACTCCCCAGGGCTTTTGGATACATATCTCGATGGCTATGCGCGCTTCCGGGCGGAATCCGGCTTTACCCCCATTGAGCAGGAGGTCGTGTTCCTGGTCGTCAGCCGCGCCAACGGGTGCAATTATTGCACCGCGGCCCACAGCATGATCGCCGATAAAATGTCGAAGGTTCCGGCGGATGTGCTCCAAGCGCTGCGCGCGGGCACGCCGATCGCTGATCCAAAACTGGCGGCGCTGGCGCAGTTCACGCAGGTGATGTTTGATACCCGCGGCCGTCCCGCAGCGGCCGGCACACAGGCATTCCTGGCTGCTGGCTATGGCGAGCGCCAGGCGCTGGAGATTGTGCTGGCGATGGCGGTGAAAACATTGAGCAACTATGCCAATCACCTTTTCCACACGCCAGTAGACGACATGTTCGCGGCGTATAAGGTAGCGTAACCCAAGAGGCGAGGAGCAGGCGCATGATGACGAAATTCCCCCAAATTCGGGCCATGGTGTTCGATGCCTACGGCACATTATTTGACGTCGGCGCCGCCGTCGCTTTGTGTGACGACATCGCGCCGCCGCAGCGTGCCGCATTGGCGGCGCTTTGGCGCGACAAGCAACTGCAATACACATGGCTGCGCGGGTTGCAGAAACGCCATGCGGATTTCGGCCAGGTGACGGCCGAGGCGCTCGACTATGCGCTGGAGGCCACCGGGCTTGCCAGCCCCGAGCTGCGCCAGCGCCTGCTCGTACTTTACCGGACGCTCGAAGCTTATCCCGAGGTCTCTGCGGCGCTGGAGGCGCTGCGGGCGCGCGGGTTGGTTACGGCGATCCTCTCCAACGGCACACCGGACATGCTGCGCGCCGCCGTGGAGCATGCCGGAATCAGCCATCTGCTGGACCATGTGCTCTCGGTGGAGGAGGTGGGCGTGTTCAAGCCAGCACCCGAGGTCTATCAACTCGCGGTGGACCGGCTTGGCATACCCGCCCAGGAAATCGGCTTCGTCTCGGCCAATGGCTGGGACGCCTATGCAGCTTCGGCGTTCGGGTTTCAGGTTATCTGGTGCAATCGCGCGGGTCAGCCGGCCGAGCGCCTGCCTGGCGCGCCGCGCGCGGTGGTGCGCGGCCTGGAGGAATTGCCTACGCTGATGGCAGAGTGAACCGCTTGGTCCGGCGCGTGAGTGGGGGATAAAAATAATCACCTTGGTGCGTAACCATTCTCTTCCCCGGCGCGAATAACGAGACCGGGCTGGTTGTGGTCCGGTTCATCTGTCGCTTTTCAAGCCTCCTGAGGAACCCGCATGAGCTTACCAGACCATTATTCAGCAGCCGAAACAGGCCTGCTGGACCAGCTTTCCACCCTGCGCTGGAATCGGTTTCATACGATGCTGGTGCTGCTGTTCGGGCTTGGCTGGGCGCTCGATGCGTTTGAGGTGACGCTCATTGGCAATGTTCTGGGCGCGTTGCGCGCGCATTTTCACCTTGGCAGCAACGCCATGTCGTTCATCCTGGCGGCCTGGTTCGCCGGGCTGATGATCGGCGCTTCCGGGTTCGGCGTATTGTCAGACCGTTATGGGCGGCGGCGGATATTTCTGGCCAGCCTGGTGCTATACGGCGCCGCGACCCTGGCCACCGCCTTCGCGCCCAATCTCGCGGCGCTGCTGCTGCTGCGGCTGATCGCGGGCATTGGTGTCGGTGCTGAATATTCCGCCATCAACGCGGCGATCGCCGAGCTGGTTCCCAGCCGCTCGCGCGGGCGGGCCGCGGCCATCGTGTTGAATTTCTGGCCCGTGGGCAGCCTTGTCGCGGCCCTGCTCTCCTGGCTCGTGCTCTCTGCCCTGCCGCCGGATATTGGCTGGCGCGTGGTATTCGCCCTGGGCGGGGTCATCGCACTTTCAGCCGCCTGGTTCCGCAGATATCTGCCCGAAAGCCCGCGCTGGTTGATTGAGGCCGGGCGCAGCAGCGAAGCGCGGGTCATTATCTCAGGGATCGCCTCTGGCCTCACCAGCCACCCAAAACCAGCCGCTGCCCGGGCGATCCAGCGGGTGCGGCGGGAAACTGGCAGTTTTCTGTTGCTGCTGCGCCACTATCCGGGCCGTCTGGCCCTCGGGGCCGCGCTCGATTTCGCGGAAGCATCCGGCTATTATGGCCTGTTCGCCTTTTTGCCGATTGTCGTATTGCCGGCCCTGCATCTGCCGCCAGCGCAGTTGCCATTGTTTTATCTTGCCGGGAGTGTCGGCGCGCTGGTGGGTGGTCTGGCCGCCGCGGCACTGCTTGACCAGTTGGGACGGGGCTGGACGGTGGGCGGATTCTACCTCGCCACGGCGTTCGGGCTGGTGGCGTTCTCCTCGTTCACGCGCATGGGTGCCGGGCCTATCATGATCGGCTTTGCGCTGGTCAACATGCTGGCAACGGGAAGCTGGATCGCCGCTTACCCGACCTTCTCCGAACTCTTCCCCACCGCCCTGCGCGCCACGGGCATCGGCGGTTCGGTGGCGGTCGGACGCATCGGGGCTGCGCTTTCGCCGTTCCTGGTCGGCTATGTGGGCGCGCGAAGTATGCCGGCGGCGCTCATCATGCTGGCGGGTTTCTGGGCCATGGGGGCTGTGGCCATCCTCATCTGGCGGATGCGTGGCGGTGTTGAGGCGCGCGGCATGGCGCTGGAGCGGATTTCGCCGGAGTTCATCGCTAATGTTTGATGCTGTGCCAAATCCGGTGCTGATCGCCGGCAGCCCCGTTTTGATTTTTGGTGGCAGCTACAGCAATCTGCAGGCCACAAGGGCGCTGTTCGAGGCTGCGCGGCGGCACCGGATACCTTTTTCGCGGGTGATCTGCACGGGTGACGCCGTAGCTTACGGCGCGGACCCGCAAGCCTGCGTCGACCTGCTCTGCGACAATGGTATCGCCACCGTGATGGGCAATTGCGAGGAGCAACTTGCCGCCGATGCCGCTGATTGCGGCTGCGGCTTTGCACCAGGCTCCGCCTGCGACCTTTTGTCGTTAGCTTGGTTCAGTCATGCCCGCGCAAGGTTGAACGATGAGGCAAAACATTGGATGGCCCAATTGCCGCGCCGGATTGATCTGGTGATTGGAGACAAGCGCCTTGCCGTCGTCCACGGTGCACCCAGCCGTATCAACCGCTTCATCTTTGCTTCGGACCCGGATGATGTTTTCAACGAGGAAATCGCCCTGACAGGATGCGATGGTGTCATCGCCGGACATTGCGGGCTTGGATTTACCCGCCAGATCGGCGGCAAATTATGGCATAATGCCGGTGCCATCGGTATGCCGGCCAATGATGGTACGCCGCGTGGCTGGTATTCCATCCTCACGCCGGCGGGCAACGGCTTTTCCCTCACCACCCACCCGCTCAGCTACGATTTTAAGGCCGCCGCCACCGCCATGCGCCGCGCCAAACTTCCCGAAGATTATGCGGCGGCGTTGGAGACCGGCATCTGGCCCAGCCTGGATATTCTGCCTTTGGCGGAGCGGGCAATGACGGCGACCCCGCAACCGGCCCCACCACCAGCACCTGACGCCGTCGTGGCGCTGGAACGGTTGGAGACTTTGTGTTTCAACACCGGCACGCTCTGTAATTTGGCCTGTGCCGGTTGTTATATCGAGAGCAGCCCGCGCAACGACCGGCTGGCTTATTTCTCCCTGGCGGAATTCAATCGTTTGCTGGATGAAGCAGGGGCAATAAAATCCCTGCGTGAAATAGGGTTTACTGGCGGCGAGCCGTTCATGAATCCGGATATTCTGGCGATGATTGAGGGTGCGCTGCAACGAGGCTATCGCACTCTGGTGCTCACCAACGCCATGCTGCCGATGCAGCACCATTTCCGCGCATTGGAAACCCTGCACGCAAACCATGGCGCGCAGCTGGCGGTGCGTGTGTCGCTCGACCATTTTACCGCCGCCGGGCACGAGGCCTTGCGCGGCCCGCGTTCATGGCAGCCAGCTCTGGCTGGGCTGTGTGCCCTGTTCGCCGCGGGGTTCACGCCCTCCATCGCCGCGCGGTTTGATCCAGCACTTGAGGATGAAGCCACGACACGCGCCGGATTTGCGGGCTTGTTCGCGCAGATGATCTTCGACATTGATGCCTTCAACCCGGACCACCTCGTGCTGTTCGCTGAGATGGACAAGCCCGTTACGGTCTCCGGCGTAAGCGAGGCCGCCTGGCGTGCCCTGCATCCGCGCGGCGCGGATGCGATGTGCCGCACATCGCGCATGGCCGTGCAGCGCAAAGGTGCCGACCAAGCCAGCATCGTTGCTTGCACTTTGCTCCCCTATGAACATCGCTTTGAACTGGGCAACACGCTGGCGGAAGCGGGACGCAGCGTGTCGCTGGACCATCCGCATTGCGCGCAATTCTGTGTCTTCGGATCTTCTTCCTGCATGAGCGCACGATGAGCACGGCCATCACAAAGCCTGGCGCACGCAGAATGAGGCTGCTCCTGATCGGCGCTTTGCTCTTTGTGGTTGCGGTGGCGGCCCTCGCTTGGCATGGCCGGATGCCGGACCCCAGACAGTTTCAACAATTTGCCGACACGCTCAACGCGCAGCATCCTCTGGTGGCCTTTGCAGCCTATTTCGGGTTTTATGTGGTTGCAACGGCACTTTCCTTCCCTGGCGCATCATTGCTGACGCTGGGCGCCGGTGCCGTTTTTGGCTTGGCGGAGGGCACCCTGCTGGTCTCGTTCGCGTCTTCCATCGGCGCCAGCATCGCATTTCTGACCGCTCGCTTTCTGCTGCGTGATTTTGCCCTGGCACGTTTTCCCGCATTGTTCACGCGCATTGACCAGGGCATTGCGCGCGATGGTGCGCGCTATCTCATATCACTGCGTCTGGTGCCGGCCATTCCCTTCTTCGCCGTCAACTTGCTTGCGGGGCTAACAAAACTCTCGCTTTCACGCTTTTATGCCGCCAGCCAGATCGGCATGTTCCCGGCAACGCTGATCTACGTTAATGCTGGCGCCAGTCTCGCCACTCTGGGTCATCACGGGGCCATTCTCACGCCGCGCCTCGTCACCGGCCTGCTACTGCTCGCGGTTTTGCCGGTTGCTGTGCCGCGCCTTCGCGGCGCATTCGCCGCGCGCAAGGCTTATGTCAAATGGCGCCGCCCCAAGACATTCGAACGCAATCTCGTGGTCATTGGTGCGGGGGCTGCGGGGCTGGTCACCGCCTATGTCGCCAGCGCCCTGAAGGCGAAAGTCACGCTCATTGAACAGACCCGCATGGGCGGAGATTGCCTCAACAGCGGTTGCGTGCCGTCGAAGGCATTGCTCCATGCGGCCAAGCATGGATATGATTTTATCCAGGCCCGTGCAGCGGTAAAATCAGCGGTGGAGGGCATAGCGCCGCATGATTCAGTGGAACGCTACGCCAGTCTTGGCGTCGATGTCCGCCAGGGTCAGGCGATGATCCTTAACCCGTGGTGTGTCTCGGTCGATGGCGTTAAAATCTCTACCCGCGCCATCGTGATCGCCGCCGGAGCGGAACCTTTCGTGCCGCCCATTCCGGGGCTTGCGCAAAGCCCGTATGCCACCTCGGAAACGCTTTGGGATATTGAAACCTTACCGAAACGCCTGACCATTCTGGGCGGCGGGCCGATTGGCTGCGAGATGGCACAGGCCTTCGCACAGCTTGGCAGCGCCGTCACGCTGGTGGAAATGGCGGAGCGGTTGATGATCCGCGAAGATGATGAGGTATCCACCACCATGGCCACGGCGTTGCGCCGCAATGGCGTGACTGTGCTAACCGGCCACCGCGCCGAGGAGGTGCTGCATGACGATGACGGTTATCACCTGCGCGCGGTATCGGAGAACGAGTTTATCACTATTGGATTCGACCGCATTCTGGTGGCGATCGGGCGTAAGCCGCGCGTAACCGGCTACGGGTTGGAAGAATTGGGGATTAAGCTTAATAAAACCAAAACCATTGAAACCGATGCCTGGTTGCAAACCCTCTACCCCAACATCTTCGCCTGCGGCGACGTGGCCGGGCCCTATCAGTTCACCCATACCGCCGGGTTCCAGGCCGGTTATGCCGCGCTCAACGCGCTGCTCGCCCCCTTCTGGCGCTTCAAGCCCAGCTACCGCGCCGTGCCCGCTGTAACCTACACCAGCCCGGAGATTGCCCGCGTTGGCGTGAACGAGCGTGAGGCGATAGCGCAGGCTCTGCGCTATGAGGTGACGCGCTATGAATTTGCGGAATTGGACCGCGCCATTGCCGAAGCCGATACCGAGGGTTTTGTAAAAATCATCACGCGCCAGGGGAGCGATAAAATTCTTGGCGCCACCATCGTCGGCACCAATGCCGGTGAAATCCTCACCGGTTTCACCATTGCCATGCAGCACAATCTGGGCCTGAAAAAACTGCTGGGCGTGATCTACCCGTACCCAACGCGCTCCGAGGCAATCCGCGCCGTGGCCGGGTTATGGCGGCAGAAACACGCTTCGGCACGGGGCTTGGCGCTGCTTGAAAGGTTTCATAAATGGCGGCGAGGGTAAAACCTGGTCTGGCTGCCCCCATGATCGTTTGCGTATTTATCGCCTCGGTCGCAGCACTGGGGCGATGGGTTCATTTGCCCTACTTGCGGTTTCCTTCCCTCGCGGTCATCGCATTCGAGAGATTGGCGATCAGGCTTTTGCCATTTGTGACTCACCGGCGCGGATGACATGGTGATGAGTGCCGCACTGTCTGTTGTTATCCCCACTCTGAATGAAGCAGCGCATCTACCAGCTCTGCTGCGCGAGCTCATGGCGGCGCGCGGCCTGATGATCAGCGTTATCATCTCTGACGGTGGCAGCACGGATGATACCTTGGTGCTTGCGGCAAAAGTTGGTGCGCGCATCGTCACGGGCGCCTCTGGGCGCGGCGGGCAGTTGCGCCGCGGCATCGCGGCAGCAGAGGCGCCTTGGATTTTGCTCCTGCATGCGGATTCTAGTCTGTTGCCCGGCTGGGATGCCACACTTTGCCAACGCCTGAGCACGCAGCATGAAACATGCGCCTATTATGGCAAACTTCGTTTCGAAAGCGAGGACCCGCGCGCGCGCCTTTTGGAGTTTGGCGTGGCGCTGCGCTGCGCACTCTTTCGTCTGCCTTATGGCGACCAGGGGCTGCTGATCCATAGTGACCTTCTCGCCGCTGTGGGTGGCATGCCCGATGCCCCCTTGATGGAAGATGTCATCCTCGCCAGCCGGTTGGGCCGCAAATACCTTGCCCCCATGAACCTGACCGTCCGCACCGATGCCTCAGCCTATATCCGTGATGGATGGCTCCTGCGCGCAGGCAAAAATCTCTGGCGCCTCCTGTGTTTTATTGCAGGCCGCTCCGCCGCGAGACTGGCTGAAGACTATCGCAGATGAACCTTCCAGTCGTTATTGTTTTCGCGCGCATTCCCCGGCTTGGCGTCGGCAAGCGCCGGCTCGCGCGCGAGGTCGGTGACCGCAAGGCGCTGAATTTTTCCCGCACGGCGCTGCACAGGCTGCTGCGGCGGGTGCGGCGTCTGCGTGGCGTTGAATGTGTGCTTGCCCTCTCGCCGGACCACCATGCTCGCCTCAGAGCGCCTGGCTTTACCAAAATTAGTCAGGGGCAGGGGGATCTCGGCCAACGCATGCAGCGCGCTATCCATCGCTATCCACGCCGCCGCGTGGTTCTCATCGGCAGTGACATTCCAGGAATCAGCACCAGGGATCTGAGAAACGCCTTGCACAATCTGCGCGGTTATAATGCTGTTTTTGGCCCCGCCGCCGATGGCGGCTACTGGCTGGCCGGCATGGCGGGCACGCGTCCCGAGCGCGCGTTTTCCAATGTGCGCTGGTCCAGCCCACATGCCCTGGCTGACACGCTGCACAATTTTTCCAAACAGCGCACCAAGCTACTGCGCATGCTGGACGACGTTGACGATGCCGCAAGCTTAACCTTGCATATGCATAAGGCGTATTCTCATGCGTAGATTCAAACGAACCCTCATTATTTTATGTTTTGCGGCTCTACCTGCCATGGCCCAGAATCCGCCGGGATTTAGCGTGGGAACGCTCACTGGCTGGCAGCCGAAAACATTCTCTGGCCGCGCACCAACAAGCTATAGTGATTCACATTAACAACATTACGTGCTAATATTTGCCACCTTGTGAGGGGCGAATGATGAGCTATAGCGTTGATTTACGTGAGCGTGTTGTCGGCTATGTGCGTGGAGGCGGCGGGCTGACGGAAGCGGCACGATTGTTTCAGGTCAGCCGGCCAACCCTTTATCGCTGGCTTGGTGCGCCGGATTTGCACCCAAGACCTGCCAAAGAGCGCAGACGCAAGTTGGATAAAGCGTCCCTTTTGGTTCATGTGCGAGACTTTCCAGAGGCGTTGCTACGGGAGAGGGCGGCGCATTTTGGCGTGACGATCAACGCGATTTGGGCTGCGTTGAAGAAATTGGCTATCACTAAAAAAAACGATCCGGTATTGTGAATGTCGTTGCGAAGAAAGAATTACATTTCTGCGCCAATTGCGCGCCTGGGTTTCCGAACATGGCTGGAAAGATGTTGTTTATTTTGATGAGAGCGGTTTTCAAGCCACGGTTCACCGGCCACATGGCTGGGCAAGTC
>NZ_BSOS01000081.1 GCF_030160635.1 Acidocella aquatica
ACCGACAGCCACACCCTGACGCAAAAGTCAAAGCTAAATCACAGGGCCGCGGGGCATCGCTTACGAATTAACGGCAGTTATCCCGTAATAAGTAGACTCAACTGATTTAACTATTTGAAATAGCTAAGCTTCCTTCGAAGACCGAGTCTACTATTTAAGCGGACCAGTCTACAGATTACGGGAAATTGCCAGTTGGCAAAAAGTCGCCGCATCAGACAGTTAGGTGAGCGGCGAGTCTACAAATTAAAGGAATTCGACAAAGGCTCAGGCTGCAACCCAATCGCGCCACATCATCGCGCAGATCAGACATGCCCCGACCAATGGTACTGTAGATAACGACGACCGACAGGGGCCATACACATGGTTTCAATATCCAAGGGAAACCCCAACCGAGTGGGTGTTCCATCGTTCGGTTCAACTATAGTGCGCCGCTGCAAACGCCGGAGAACGCGATACGCCCCGCTGGCGGTCAATTCACGCGCGATCGCTTCAAGATGTTTTGTCGCGCTCATATCCTCAGCCACGGATTAATTCCAGCAATTCGTCCTCGTTCAGGCGCGCCGTTGTTTCCCCCTCTTCCAGCAGATCGTTTGCAAGGTCACGCTTGTCGCGATGTAGCATAAGAATTTTCTCCTCGATGCTGTCCTGCATGATCAGCCGGTAGACGGTCACAGGCCGGTCCTGACCAATGCGGTGCGCCCGGTCCGAGGCCTGATCCTCAACCGCGGGGTTCCACCACGGGTCCAGATGCAGAACATAATCCGCAGCGGTCAAGTTCAGCCCGGTGCCGCCCGCGCGCAGGCTGATCAGGAATAGGGACGCTCCACCGGCCTGGAATGCGGCAACCCGGCGCTCACGCTCCGCCGATGGCGTGCTGCCGTCGAGATATTCGTATGCAATGCCGTGCGCATCAAGTGCGGTGCGCAGCAACGCCAGATGCCCGACGAACTGACTAAAGACCAGGGCGTGGTGCCGGTTGCGCAGCAATTCATCGACCAATTCCAGAATGGCTTCTAGCTTGGCGCTCGGCACGCCGACACCGGGGTCGATCAGTGCCGGGTTGCAGCAGGCGCGGCGCAGCCGGGTGATTTCAGCAAGAATATGGATCTTACGCTTGCCCTTTTCCGGCTCCAGCGCCTCGATTTTCTCCAGCGCGCGTTGGCGCAAAGCCTCATAGAACACACGCTCCCCCTCGCTCATCTCGACGGTGATCGTCTGCTCCGTGCGCGGGGGTAATTCACTCAATACGGCTGCCTTGGTCCGGCGCAACAGAAATGGCCGGATCAGCGTGCGCAGGGTCTGGCGCGCGTTGGCATCGCGGTCGCGCTCAATGGGCAAGGCAAAACGCTTCTGGAACGCCTCGCGGCTGCCCAACAGGCCGGGGTTGAGAACATTGAACAGGCTCCAAAGTTCTTCAAGATAATTCTCGATCGGTGTGCCGGTCAGCGCCAGGCGAAAGCCAGCCCGGATTTCAACACTGGCCCGCGCCCGCTTGGTCTGTGCGTTCTTAATCGCCTGCGCCTCGTCGAGCACCAGCATCGACCAGTCCCGGCTTGCCAGCAGATCGCTCTCCTGGTGCAGCAACCCGTAACTGCAGATTAGCACGTCGCGCTTGCCAAGGCCGGCCACCAGAGCGACGCGATCGGTTGCTGTGGCAAAGCGCAGCGGATTCAGCGTCGGTGCAAAACGTACAATCTCAGAAATCCAGTTCGGGCATACGGACGTCGGCGCGACCACCAGAATTGGCCCCTCCGCCGTGCGCTCCAGCATAACGGCGATCGCCTGCACCGTCTTGCCGAGGCCCATATCATCGGCCAGACAAGCGCCCGCCCCCCAGCGCGCCAGGCGCGAGAGCCAGACAAACCCCTCGAGCTGGTAGTCGCGCAATTCAGCCTGCAAATTGGCCGGCACCTGCGGGGTCCAGCCCGCGGCTTTTTGGATGCGCGCGACATGCTGTTTCCAGGCGGTGTCAACGGTCACATCCGCATTCCCGGCGAGCGCATTGTCCAGCGCGGGCGCAGCGAATTTATGCACGCGCCGCCCGCCTTTATGCGCTTCCGACACGCCAGCCAGCTGTGCCAGCTGTGCTCGCATCTGATGGGTCAAGGCGATGAACTGGCCATCACCCAAGGCAACGAAGCGGCCCGGTGTACGTTCCAACCGATCCAGCAGGAACTGCATCTCCAATACCTGACCCTCGTCGATCGTCACGTCGCCGGTGACGTTGAACCAGTCGCGATCCTTCTCTACCCGCAGCCGGAGCCCCTTGGCCCCCACCCCGCTTACCCGCATCGCCCGGCCTTCCGGCCATTCGGTTGAAATCGGGCCAGCATAGGCCTGCAATTCCAACAGCAATTCGAGGCTGCCCTCCAGATCATCGACCATGATCTCATGTATGTCCGTCCCCGCCCGATCGCGCAGCGTCGGGCACCCGGCGATCAGCGCCGCCCGCTCGCTCACCTCGCGCGCCAGATCACGGCTGGCCCGAACCTGCTGTTCGTCAATCACCGCCAGCACCGAACGCCCACCCAACCCGGCGATATAAGCCGGTCCCTTATCCCCAAATGGCCGCACGACGAGATTAAGCCTTACCCCCGTCTCATGCGGCGTGATCTGGATCACCGGCCTGGTCTCGCCTTGCAAAGACGCGCAGACAACCTCGCTAATCTCGGCGCGGATCGGCAATGTCGGATTGTCGCGCTGGACCATCGCGATGACCTGATCGCGGGCTGCACTGGGAACGACCAACCCACCCGGTCCGAGAATTTCATTGGCGGTCAGCATGCGCGTGGGAAACTCAACCACACGATAGCGCGTCGGTGTTTCCGGCTCGATGAAGATCGTGGCCTCGCTCGCGGTGTGCGACAGGGCGATCCGGTAGCCATCGCCCGCGGCGGTTATCACCAGTTCCAGCGGATAGCTGACCAGCTCAATTCGCCGGGCCCGCTGCCGGGCTTCGAAAACGACCGGATGGCCGACCAAAGCAAGGACCGTCCGCTTGGCATCGAACTCATAATTAACCGCCCCATACCACCCGCCGGCATCCTTGCGCATGGTGCGCAGTGCGGCGATATCCGCATCCGTCAGGTAATCGAGTTTTTGGTCGCGCTCATACAGGCGTTTCAGCGCCACGGGACGGCCATCGGTCCAGCCATCCTGACCTCTGGGAGTTTGTTCGACCACATCGATCTGCCAGCGCGCAAAATCGACGAACCAGGCCAGCCGCCGCGCCTGGCGTTGGCCCGGGCCCGGCAGTTTTTTTTGTGCACTCCCGCCCAGAAACGCATCCAGGCTCTCCAAGGCGCGCGCCCACGGCGCACGGAATTGCACCAACCGCGTGAAACGCAAAATTACGCCACTGCCGACGGAATCGAGATAGGCCTGATAGGGCGTTGCATCCGGCGTCACCTCGGTCAAAAGTTCGGCGAATATTCTTGCCAATAGCGGCACCGACGATTGCAATTGCGTAAAACGCGCGAGGCTGTCATCGCGAAATTTGCCGGCTCGCTCCCGATCCACGAACCATTCCGCCAGCGCGATGCATGCGGCCGAGGTCGGTTCGGTCGGCATGGCCGCCCGTAAACCTCTGATCAGGACGGATGCCTTGGCTTCGAGCCCCTGCACCAGCCATAACAGCGCCTGTAGCGCCGCATAGCCGGCGCCATAATGCGACGGCGTGGCGGCGGCGGCGTCAAGCCCGGACTGAATATCGCCATGGTATGCCCCGTCATTGGTTGCGAGCATGGCCATGATGAAAAATGGACCATGCACGCCGTCCAGGAACACCTTCCGTTTGCCAACTGCCTTACGCCGCAATTTTAGAGCCGTTCTGAAGTGCTCGATGGCTACGCCATGATCACCCTGCAAAAAAGCCAGCGTCCCTGCCATCGCGGCCCGCACCACCGGCGGCATGTCCTGAATCTCTGACAGCCCGCGCTGGACATCATCCAACCGTGCTTGGCGCAGATCATAAGACATCAACACCAGCTGGACGGGCGCAAACTCCGGACGATCCGCCAAACTCCGGTAATGCAAGAGCAGCGTCGGCAGCGCAGGATCTGGGACGGCGCCAAGCGCGGCGGCGGCAAGCTTTGCTTCGAACAGCGCAAGCTGGATCACCGGATGCCGGCTCGTCACCCAATCGAGTGAGAATGTCGCGTCCTGAAATGCGACCGGCAAAAAATCCGCCGTCAAATAGGGCGTGTTGATTTGATCGAACAGGTCACAATAGGTGCGGAACGCAACTTCGTCATTCACATAGATTGCCACGCGCAGCAGCCGCTGCGCCAAGTCGAAATTGAATGACGCGCTATAACCGTATGACGATGACCGCACTGGCAATGTAAACGCCCGCTGCACGGCCTCGGCCATCAGCTGCCCCTGCGCTGAGGCCACTGCGTCAATCGTCACCGGGTGCAGGAGCAATGGCGCGCAGGCAAGGTCCCCGGTGAGCAGTTTGGCTTGTTGTAGCTCGTCGAGAACCGGATTAATGGTACCATTCGACCAGGCTTTGCCGCTCGGCATGCGCAACCCGGATCGGATCAGGCAATCCTGAAAAACCGATTTGTTGGTTGGCAAGAAAACAAGGCTTTTCAGCCGGAGGATCTGCTTTGCACCGGCAGACAGCCTCCCATATCTCTCCCAAAGTTCAGCGGCGGCGGGAGCGTGGACATCATCTTTCATGGCAGGGCAGAGACTACATTTCAGGAATGGCGAAAGCCAGCCCATTTGCCTTGTCGATCGATAACAATGGGGGCGTGCTGGTCGAAGCCGGCGATGGCTGGACATTTCGTACCGCCCCGGACCTCCTCATCGGTCTGCGGACCGCTCTGCCCGAACCCGGCAGCCTGCCCCGTGCGGCTATGGAAGTCCTGGTCATCATCGCCCGCAATGGACCAGCATTCGGCTGTTCCGACATGATTGGTTCGCCTGGTGCAGTCCCCTCAACCTCAGAGTCTGCCCTTATACATCCGCGAATGCTTGCCGGGCGTTGTCCACGATTTTGATGTGAACATCCCGGGCCGAACGAGCAAGATCAGCCGGATCGAGGCGCAAGTAGCGCGCGAGAAGCCGCAGATAAACCCCCATGAACGCGGCGCCATGACCGTCGGACCAACCCTCGGCAGTTGTCGTCATGGCGTGGGCGACTTCATGGAGCAGACACCATGAGGGCAGCCGATCCGGCAAACGGATGCAAAGTCAGGTTGCGGTTGCTACCGTCGCCTTGGCTTGTTTCGGCAAAGATTCGACCTTTGGCGGATACAAAAGTTCCATCTCAGACCAGATCGCATTCACCATCCCCTGGGCTGCCGGAAAAGAGACAAAACTCGGGTCAAGTGTGGCAATGACGCGGTTTTCCCAAGCGTAGACTCGGCTGCGCTGCCGGACCACAATCGCTTTATGCTCAAGCTCTACCTTGGTCAGTAAGACGCCCTGGACCAGTCGATCATCGAGATCGATCAGGAGGTGGCGGCGGCTATCGAACGCATGGATGGGGAAGTGGAGGCGGGTAACGGCACCTTTCGATCCCTGATCAATCTCTTGTGCACCATGCCCGGCGTCAGCGCCTTGTCCGCACCACCATCTTGGCGGAGACTGGCAAGGACATGAGCTGCTTCCCCAGCGCCGGACACTTCTTGGCATGGGCTGGCCTCTGCCCTAGCCAAAACGAGAGCGTCGGCAAGCGGAAGTCCTCGCGGCTGAGAAAGGGCGCGCCTTGGCTCATGACGGCCATGGTCCAGGCTGGGTGGTCGGCGGTCAAAAAGAAGGATAGCTATTATCGCGCCCAATTCCAACGATTGAAAGCCCGGGACGGTGCCAAGAAGGCGATCTGCGCCGTCGCCGCGTCCATGCTCAGCGCCATCCACCACATGCTGAAAAAAGAAGTCGCACACGCCGATCTCGGCGCAGATCATTTCGATCGGCGGTCAACCGACTTCGAAGCCAAACGCCTCGTCAAACAGCTCACCAAGCTCGGCTTTGAGGTCACCCTCCAACCCATCGAAAAAAGCCGTGTAAAATCAATGGTCGGATCATAAGTCTCTTGTTAGCTGCAACTTTGACGACTCTTGTCGCATTCGTGGCGGCAGGCGGGAGCAGCGCGATCGGGCGTTGCCGGGTCTTACGATATCAGGCTCAACGCCGTCGCCACCGGCAGATAAAGCGTGCGCGGACGCCGCACCAAGGGCGTAAAGCCGAAGGCCGCATAGAAGGCCGCCGCCTGGTCGTCGATCGCGTCGGCGAAGATGGCGTGGGCGCCGATCGGCGCTGTGGCCACGGTCTTGATGGCGTCAAACAGCAAGGCTTCTCCGAGCCCTTGCCCGGCGTAGTCGCGGTGTCGGCCAAGCCAGCCGATCAGCACCGCCGGGACGGTCGGGTAGCGTGGCAGCCTCGTTGCCAGCGGCTCGGGCACATCCGTCAACGGCACATTGCTGGATGACAGCGTGTAGAAGCCTGCCACCCGGTCCGTCGCGATCTCCCTGGCGACGAAACAGGTGGCGTACTTGCGCTTCACGTCCTGCGAGACCGTTTCGCGGAAGTAGCCGTCGATCCGGTCGTTGCCGCAGGTGAAATCCGCCCGCTGGTGCGCCTTCGCCAGCGGCTCGATGACAAAGCGGGCGCTCACCGGCGCTCGATCAGCTCGGCATGGCGCTTCGCCGCGCGCGCCAGCCGCGCGTTCGGCTGGGGCGGATTGATCAGCGCCTCGGCGAAGCGGATTTGGTCCTCGCGCGCGAGGCGCATGATGTCGGCGTCCTCGACGACGCGGCGGGCGTCCTCGCCAGCGGTGGCGATGAGATAACCGGTCAAGGTCATGCCGCGCAGACGGGCAGCGCGCTGCATCTGGTCGTAGACCTGGACTGGGACGCGCGCTTCCAATCGCGCGGTCTCGGCTTCGATGTGGGGCTTGGGCATAGGAGGCTCCTTCGGCCCCATCATATACGGCATATTGCCGTATCATTCAAGGCCGATCACAGCCCCAGCCCGATCTGTCGCTTGCGGCTAAAAGTAAGCGGTGCTCGACGGCCCTTCTTCCCGGAAGATATGGAATATGATTCCCCGTTTTGAGGCAAG
>NZ_BSOS01000082.1 GCF_030160635.1 Acidocella aquatica
CATCCCGACAAATTCTCTCATCCGGCGCGAAAATCAAAGAGGGTCAAACTTACAGCGCTTACCTTCAACTCCATCGCACGCAACCTCAAAATCAGAGGCCAGACCGAATCATATAAAATCGCGTCGGATCAATAGGATAGGTACTTCAATAAATTACCCTGAGCGCCGAACTTAATGCCTCGACATAGGCCGAAAAACGTGATTCGCTGACGCGCCGTCCAGACTTGAGACCCATAACGTAACCCCGCCTCCACGGTTAAGAATTTCCAGACATGACAAATCACATTCGAATCGGGCAAGAGTTTATGACACAGTAAGACTAAATCCATGAACGAAAGGAACGCGCCGCATTGGCCATCCGATCCGCGGCACGGATCAATTTGGCAGCAGCGCCATAACAACCATGAGCGAGCATCACATGAGCGTCGATCTTCACAAACCCGTTCTCGTCACGGGTGCCAGCGGCTTCGTTGGCAGCCACATTACCAGGCTTCTTACGGAGCGAGGTCGCAAGGTTCGCGTGCTGCTGCGTAAGTGTCCGTCCTGAAACAACTTGAATCTATCGAGTCACTTGTGATTCGATGCTTCTGGCCCGATTC
>NZ_BSOS01000083.1 GCF_030160635.1 Acidocella aquatica
TTTCTACCCCGACATCCACCTTCGCGTCAGCATGGATACCGAACACCTGAGTCGGGTCCTCCAAGCATCAAGCGGCAAGGGTTATTCCTGGTGGGTGCCATCCGAGGTCGGGGCGGCCGCCCCGACCTCGGATGGCACCCACCAGGAATAACCCCGCCAAATCAAACCGTCGGGATATATTCACCAAATATGCGCGGATTCACGCCGCCATCGACAGGTATTACCAAGTAAGCAATTAACCTGCTGGTACGAGACGATAAAAGCTGGTACAGACTAGTGTCCTTTCATAATCTAATCGCAAATTTTTTGAACGAGGGAAAATAATAATGTCTCAAGATATGCAGCAGCTCGCAGATATGATTGCTATTCGATCCATACTCGACGAATATTGCCTTAGACTTGAAATCAACCCATTCGATGAGTGGTTAGAGCTGTTCTCGGACGATACAGTCTACGAGGTTTTTCGCAAGGAGCTTCGAGGGCTGGATGATGTCAAGGCAATGCTCTCGAAAGCACCCCACGGCGTCCATCTTCCTGGTGCTTTGCGAATTGAACTCGATGGTAACGTTGCCACAACAATTCAGAATTATGTGTTTGTTGGTGAAGACCCAACATATTCAAATCAAGGATGGTACTATCGAACGTTAATGCGGACAGACGGTGGTTGGAAAATCACCCATACCAAAGTTAAGATTCAAAAGCAGGTGAAGCCCGCTATCACGACATGATGCGAATTGCGATTTTCGCGCTGCCACTATCGCATGACCCCGCGCACTGAACTCTAAAGTCCGATTTCGAGGGGGCCTCCAAACGAGTAGAAATCTCAATGTCGACCTTGCATTGACAGGAGCACGCAAAACTTCTGGGCGCGCTAATATCCTTATGGACCCCCTAATTTTTCCGCGGCTGCGGTGTTATCGATACGTGGTGGAAAAATCGCGCCTGGCGAGGATTTCGTGTAAAAATACTTCAATTTGCGGCTCGTGAAAAACCATTTTCCGGTGCGCTTCTCATAGGTCTCAAAGTAGTGACAAAACGCAAGAAACTCGTGCTCGATGCCATCTTGCCGCCACACCGAGAGCCCCTTCATTGCCCAGATACCATGCGCGTTTTCGCGAGATTGGAATGTGATCTCCGGAGAATGCGAGTGATGCAGCGTCGTGAAATTCTTCATAATCTTGCTGACATTGGCGATCATTTCGACCGCAGTGGTCCACGCCGGATAATCGCCATTATATGGGGGATGATCCGGCGCATGAAGGGATTCATAGAGCGCCCGGTCATTGGTTTCAGCGGTACGATCCTGCCTGGCCTTGAGCAGACAAATTTCTTGGCTCTTATAGCGTCTCTTGTTGATGTTGGCTATAAATGGGTGGTTTGGCGGGAGGAAGTGACCA
>NZ_BSOS01000084.1 GCF_030160635.1 Acidocella aquatica
TTTCTACCCCGACATCCACCTTCGCGTCAGCATGGATACCGAACACCTGAGTCGGGTCCTCCAAGCGGCAAGGGTTATTCCTGGTGGGTGCCATCCGAGGTCGGGGCGGCCGCCCCGACCTCGGATGGCACCCACCAGGAATAACCCCGCCAAATCAAACCGTCGGGATATATTCACCAAATATGCGCGGATTCACGCCGCCATCGACATGGTAAGGTCATCAGTTCAAATCGGTTGGCCATCTGCTCGTCCCGCCGTAAGACGTAAGCGATCTCCTTGGTCGCGAAGCAACCAAGCGAAACGCCGGTGGCGGAGCCAAGATTGCGCAGCTCCACCAGCATATTGTCGACGCCCGCGCCGCGAACATTATGCAGATCGTCGATCAGCAGCAGGCGCATCGCAACGTCCTGCACGCCCTGGTATGCCGCCTCGCGCAGATCGCTGATCCGGATGCGGGGCAGGGGGTCGCGCCCGATCGCATGCAGGATGGCGCGGAGTAAGGGTGATATTTGCGGGCCATTCGGCGCCAGTATCAGCGCGACGGGAATGGTTGCGATTTCTGCAAGAGGATTTTCAGACAAGCAGTGCCGTGCGAGGAAACGCTTTGCAATGGCGGTTTTGCCGTTATTGCTCGCGCCGATGATAAGCAAATTATCCGGCCGGGAACGCCGCTGCGAGCGGAGTAATCGTTCGAGCCGTTGATGCGCCTCTTGTGCCAGGCCATAGCCAATCCATAGATCCTGGTCGATGCAGGCGATGCGTCCGCCGTCGTCGAGTTGCAATAATGCCTGTGTCGCTGGATCGAGATGTGATGCGTCACCCATCCCGTCCATTTTAAGAGCGCTCAACATCGGTGAAGGGGGTGACATCGGCTGCCTCCCAGGCTGCTTTGCTTCTGGTCTGCGCCGGTTGGGGCGTGCCTGAGACGGGCATGTTGGCCGGAGGTATGGATATTATTGGCGCGGGTTTCGGCGCAGCCTCTTGGGCCGCTTGCCTGGCCTGATGCGCGCGCTCAGCTTTTCGCCGCATCGTGGTCGACTTGGCTTTTGCAACGATGGCGCGGGTCTCGCTCAGGTTTTCAAACAGCCGGGCTTCGCCGCGGTCACGGGCTTTGCTAGCGTGCAGCGACGATCTCAGCTCGGCACTCTCGGCCAAATTCATGTCCGGGTGCGGCGTGCGATAGGGCGCGACGAGATATTGACCGTTGGTCTCGTCTGCAACCCAGATCTGGGCCAAGCTATTCGGGTTATAGACAATCACGCGTGCCACCTGTTTGCCGTTGTCATGGCGCCAGAGCGGCAGCAGATCGACGGAGCTGTAGTCCACTCTGAACAAACGAAATCCCGTTCGGCGTAGGACGCGCATTTCGTAAGGCAAAAAATCAAGCAGAAAATTTTCCGCTGGCCGGGGCGGAATGCGCTCGGCATCCGGCAGGTTCGGCTGCCGATAATAGCTCAGATATTTTTCGATAGGCCGCTCGCCCGTCGTGGCGTGCGTCGTGTGGTTGTAGCTGTCGATGGTGATCGCCAGGACGCGTTCGAGCTCGGTGACGCTGAGACATGCGAGTTTATCTGGTTCGGCTTCGCCGCGCTCGTTGATGTTGCTGAACGTCGCGCCGGGCAGCTCGTGGACCGCGCGCATCATGGTGCCGATGAGCCGCTCGATATGGCCGTGTTGTTCGGGATGGCCTTTTGGCCGGATCTTTGGCTTAATCCCGTGCAGCTTCAGGCCGCGTTGAATGCCGCGCGCGATGTTTTCGCTACCCTGGTCATATTCGAGGATATCCGGAATGCCGTAGATCGGCCAATGCAGCCGGCTTAGCTCGCGCCGGGCCAGCCATTCATCTTTTTGGCGGCATGCCTGCGCGAGGCAGGTCGCAACGGTAAGCGTCGAGGCTGACTCCAGCGAGCATGAGAATCCCAGTAACGCACGGCTGTAGATGTCGAGAGCAAAGGTCGCGGTGGCGCGGCTGATCACCTGCCGATCGATTTCGCTGACCAGCCGGATATCGCACGGTGTGCTGTCGATTTGCACCCGAGCCCAGGGCTTGGGCGCACCTGGATGTGCACCGGTCAGCAGCCGCAGCGCACGTGCTGCCTTAGGCCCATGGCGCCGGCGCGTTAGCCAGATTTGATCGCGCGCGGCGACGCGTGCTCGAATCGTGTGGTAAGATGGAGGTGCCAGGTTTGCCGCCTGGCAGCGTTGGAGAATATCCGTATGAAGGCTGCCCAGGCTTGGCCGCGACGTCTTGGCATAATGCTGCTCAATCGCCTGTGCGGTTATTGTCTCAACGGTTTTATCAAGCCGCTTCGGCCGGGGGCCCGAGGCCGCGTGGAGAAAATCGACAACCTCGAAATTGTTGGATTTACCCTGCTGCAGCAGCGCCCAGACGCGGCGGACGTTAAGGCCAAGCGTTCGTGCTGCAGCGGCGATGTCAGCCGCGTTGCGCGATGGCAGCCGGGACAACGCCAGTAAAACATCCCGGCGCTGCGTGGCTTTGGCCCAGTCGGCTTCACTGTGATGACTTTCGGCAACGAGCCGCCTCTGCCCGCCGGCGTCTTCGGATAGGAGCAATTCGATACGCGCGGGATCGGCGGATATGATTTCGTCACGCGCGTTGCGGAGCAGCACGGCATCGGGTCCGAGCGGCCGATCGACAAGCCAATCCTCGCCCGCGAAGCGCACAGTTTTCCCCGGAACCCAGACCTGCGTGATTAGCCCTCTCTCTGCAACCGCGCCGCAACCACATGCATTTATAATTCAGGCCATGGGAATTGGGTGGAGTTTTGATGACAAAGTTCAAGCACGAGGAGAGAGCGGCGCCGGCGTGTCCAGCGCTTACAAGCCAAGGTCGATCATGGCCGGTCTTACGTGGATCGGGCCAAAACTCTCCTTTTGCGTCACTTCGACAGTTCCATCACGCGTGAGTTCGAGCGTGGCGATCAATGTGCTGGCCACAGCCGACCGAATATGAAATTCGCGGTCGGGCATTCCGTCTGGGAAGCTCGGCAAGAAGCGCATCAAACTGCAGCCTGTGGTCTTCTCCTTGAGGACAGCGGTGATACGCTGCATTGCGTAGGCTGGCGTCCACAATGTGCGGGGTCCCGACGGCTTGTATTGGGCGGCAAGCCGGCCTTGTTGCTCCTGCACTACCGAGAGGCAGGCTTCGAACAGGTCCAGATATTCCGACGCTGCTGGCGGCCCTGCCGGAGCCCTCGGCCAGCCACGCACGAATGTGTCGTGGCCCAGCTGCGGGCGGTCTTCAAGCCAAGCCGTCACCAGGCGCACGCGCTCCAGCGCCGTGAGGCGGTCGGTCAGCACCTGGGCGGCTTTTTCGGCTTCTTGCGTCTCGGGAAGACTTTTGGGCAGCAGCAGGCGGGATTTTAACCAGGTAAGCCAAGCCGCCATGACCAGCCATTCAATGGCGCGGCCGATATCGATCTTGTCCAATTCCGTAATTGCCGCGACGTATTGATCGGCCAGTTCCGTGACGGAAATCCGTGCGAGATCAACCTGCTGTCGCCGCGCCAGATCGAGCAATAAGTACAACGGCCCGTCAAAGCTCTCCAGATGGAGCTCCAGTGATCCGGTTGAGGGCGCAGACGCTTCATTCACAACCGATAACTACTGCCTCCGGGGTGATTTCTGAAGGGATTTCTGCCTGCGCATGTCGTGGGTATGGTGAGAAAACGCCCTTGCTCGTGGTCGAAACTACGCTTCCGGGACGGAAGCTCTTCTATTCCGGCGGCCCGGTGTTCCCGGCGTCGAGCGCTGTGGTTGCGGCGTCGCCCGTGCCGCCCAGATCGGCATCGGCGGCGAGTTGTGGGTGTGCCGGCGGCAGCGGTGCGGGGAGAAGATGAGATCCCGGTAAATCACGGAGGGATCGCAGTCCGAAATGCGATAAAAACCGCGGTGTCGTTGCCCAGAGCGTCGGCCTGCCGGCTGTCTCCTTGCGGCCGCGGGGCTCGATCAAACCCGCATCAAGCAAGCTGTCCATCGTTTGCTGGGAAAGGCTGATACCGCGGATATCCTCGATCTCAGGGCGTGTTACGGGCTGGTGGAGCGCGATTACGACAAGGATCTCCATTGCAACACGGGGCAGGCGGTTTGACTGGGCTAGCAGCTTTTGCAGCTCCATTCCGAGGTCGGGGGCCGTGCGGAACGTCCACATCCCGCCAGATTCGAACAGTATTACACCACGGTTAGCACAATGGCGCTCCAATGCCTCCAGCACGTCCAGGGGGTCTAGGTGTTCGGGAAGAAGCGGGTGCAGTGCCGAGGGTGTAACCGGCGAGCTGCTTGCGTAGATAAACGCTTCAGCCAGCCGGAGGATATGAAGGGGAATCGGGGAGCCGCTCATGAGGCATTTTGCGCGCCCGCACTCACCTAGCGCAAGTAGTGATCTCGGCTTCGCCAAGAGCCACTGCAGTCAATGCATTTCTTAACGTCAAAAATGCATTTTCTAGCGAAAATCGACAGCCTACCTGGACGGCGCGCTCGATGAGCAGGTGATGGCGCATGCCAGGCAGAAAAATATCGAGACCACCCGGCGCTATCGCAACCGTATCAAAACCGTCGCCGCCAGTCCCACCAAGCTCCTGGATCTCTGACGGTTATGAAGTCACGTCCTTCCGGCAGCCCGGTCCTGGAACGCGGGACGCGGAGGGCAGGGCACCCGGAGGAAGTGGACACCGTGCTCTAGCATTACAGTTGTGATTTTTTGGTTGCGAAGCGGCTTAATCTCTGAATCAATGGGTCACC
>NZ_BSOS01000085.1 GCF_030160635.1 Acidocella aquatica
CCTCAGGCAAAAAATATAAAAAATGCTGCGCTATCAATTGAGCCGCGGCTCTCCGCTGACGCTTACTGTAAACCTTCTGCGCCCCCAAGTGTAAATTCCCAGGGGGTACATGTCTCATCATCATTGACACGGAGGGGGCCAAATACTGGGCCAGTTCCCACGGCCACACAGGTTTTATCGGCATAGCTGCCAATCCCCATTGGCTCCTTTTATGGGTTTCTATCCGGGCCGATCAGGTCAACGCAGCGCGGTTATGTAGGCTACGCTTCAATTCCGTCGCTAACGGCCCCATGTCTCTCGGTGCGCTGCCGTGCAATAAAATCTCATCCGCTCCGGCGTCAAGAAATTTCATAAGTTGGTCCGCGCATTGCGCGGCCGTACCCACAGCAGCACCTTCATCGAGCCATGATCGCGGCAGGATGCGGCTAACTTCAACCAGTTCCTGACGGGTGAAGGCCTGGTCTGCTGGTTTTCCATTCAACGCGGCGATCTGAGGATGCGCCCGTAGTTTTTCCAACACATTAAGGTCCCAGCCATTAATCTCGACAATCAGATCGCCGAAACCTGGAAGCTCGAAATAGGTGACAGCACGGCCGCCGACCACGGCTTCCTCCTCATCCTTGGGCAGATCCGGGGCAACGATGATGTTATGGTAAATGCGGATAGAAGCTGGGTCCCTGCCCGCTTTTTCCGCCGCGTCACGCACGATTTTCACCGAATTCGCAACACCCGTTGGCGACACGAAAGGGTGCAACAAAACGCCGTCACAATGCTCGCCTGCAAACGCCAGGGCTTTCGGGCCGATGGCCGTGAAAATAATCGGTGGTGTCGGCCCCTCATGGCGATCTGTCAGCTTCAGGTGGGGGAATTTGCCCAGAATTCCATCGTAAGTCACCGTTTCACCAGCCCAGAGGCGGCGGACGATAGAGATGGTGTCCGCCAGACGAGGGAAGGTAATTCCGGGGGCGCCGAGCATTTGCATGTAAGCGGGAACCGCGCGGGCAAACATCAGGCTGAATCGGTCTCCGCTCATCGCCTGCATGAGATTAGCGACGCTGGCGGTTACAATCGGGTGACGCATCGTAGCATACATTGTACCAACGATGCGTATCTTCGAGGTTGCCTCGCTAACAGCTCCGGCTAGCACGGCAGGCTCTTTCGAGGCATAACGCTCCGAAATCCAGACCGCGCCAAGCCCGATGCGCTCAGCTTCCTTGGCTTCCTCAATGCCCCGGCGCGGATCGCTTACCCGGCCTGGCAGAATATAGGTCCCGAATTTCTCGAACAGCGCCTTGGCGCCCGCATCTTCATTGCTGCTCACTTGCCGGTCCTTCCGATTATTGAGCTTGCTATTGCAGCAGGCCTCATCTTTCTGCCCTGCCGTTAGACAGGGCCGCCCAAATACTGAACCTAAACCGGCACCACCTCTATCGCGGCTTGCGGGCAGGCGTCTGCACCTTCCCGGGCTTTCGCCTCCAGCCCTTCCGGCACGATAGGATCATCCACATACACAATCCCGTTTTTATCGAGCTTGTAGACTTCTGGACAAATCTCCGCACATAGCCCGTAGCCGCTGCACGCCGGCTTATTAATCACAACTTTAAGCTGCTCTTTTATAGTACCTGACATTCGCGTTCCCTTAAGCGTTGATATTTCCCTTATACATTTTACGACTTGAACATATTTTGATCAATATGTATAATACTCAAAATAGACGAATGGAGTGACAAACATGCTAAAAAAAGCAGGGCTCGTGTTGAGCGATGGAACGACCATTGATGATTTAATCGATCTTAAGATGAATGAGGTTTCGCTGCGAGTCATGAATGACCCGGAGCTTCATCGGTTCGAAATGGAGCGGATATTTGCCCGCACCTGGTTGTTGCTGGGTCACGATACGGAAATTCCGAAGCCAGGTGACTTCGTGGTTCGCGATATGGGTGAGGATCAGGTAATCGTCGCCCGCAGCCGCGACGGGGGCATTCACGTTTCCCTGAATGTGTGCCCGCATCGTGGCATGAAGGTTTGCACGGCGGAAGCCGGCAATACGCAGGTACATCGGTGTATCTATCACGGCTGGGCATTCCGGCCCGATGGCGATTTCATTGGCGCGCCGATCGAAAAAGAGCAGATGCACGGCAACAAACGGACGAAATCAGAACTTGGCCTTAAAAAGGCGAGGGTGCATCTTTATGGCGGGCTTATTTTCGCCACCTGGAACATTGAAGGCCCGTCATTCGACGAGTTTCTTGGCGACTCCAAATTCTACTTCGACCAGTTGTTCTGCCGTACAGACTCCGGCTTGGAACTGCTCGGCCCGCCGCAGCGCTTTATGATCCCTGCAAACTGGAAAATAGGCTCTGAACAATCGGCCTCGGACGGTTTCCATACCCTCACCCTGCACCGTTCGCTCATGGAAGGCGGCGTCATGGGAGGCACGCCAGAGTCGATCTACGACAACGCGCCCGGCATGTACGGCGTGGATGTCAGCTGCACCGAAGGCCATTCGTTGCGCTGCCTGGAAGCCGCGCAGACCTTTAAAATGTTCTCGAACGTGAGCTTTGAGGGCAAGACCACCGAAGAGCGCCTGCATCTCCTTCCGCCCCCCGGCATCACGCCGGAGCTTATCCCGCAGCTCTTTAAAAACCTATCGCCCGAGCAGGTGGACATGCTTGCGACCATCCCGCCGCAAGTCGGCGGCATGTTCCCGAACGTCTTGGTGCTCTTCATTTTTGCACCGCGGACCGATGGCGGCTCCTCCGGCGCCCTGGCGCTGCACACCTACATTCCGCGCGGCCCCGACCATTTTGAGTTCGTGAACTACATCTTTGCTGAAAAAGATGCCCCAGAACAAGTCAAACGCGACATGCTGCAGAACAGTATCCAACAAGCCGGCACCTCGGGTATTATCGAGCAGGACGATGCCGATACGTGGCCGCAAATCATGCGTAACACCAAAGGTCCGATGAGCCGGTCAATCACACTGAAATATCAGGCGCTGCATGGCCACGAAAAGCCGGAAGGCTGGCCGGGTGGCGGATTGCTTTATCCGGGCTTCACCAAGGACGACACACAGTGGAACTGGTGGTTGAACTACCACCGTCTCATGTCGGCGTCTTGATAAACAAATCCTCACTGAATAGGAAGCCAATATGATCGATCGATCAACAGCCGCCGTTGACAAAAGCGGGGTTATGCGCGGCCTTACCTCGAAAAACCGTGTTCCGCTTGGCTCTGAAATTTATAACCGGATTCTTGAAACCCTTTATGACGAAGCGGCCGCACTTGATGAACGCCGTTTTGACGACTGGGTCGCCATGCTGGACAAGGATCTAGTCTACACCGCGCCCATCAGGCTGACTCGCACAGGCCCAAATCGAGACCGCGACGTGATGCGTACCATGATGCATTTCGATGACACTTATGAGTCGCTGCTGATGCGTACCGGCCGCTTGAGCAAGAGTGCCTGGGCGGAAGATCCACCCTCGCGCACCCGCCGCTATGTTACCAACGTGCGCGTAGGCGAGACTGAGAACGCCGATGAATATGAGGTTGTCAGCTACCTCTACCTGGCGCGCAGCCGTGGTGAGAGCCCTGATTACGAGAAGACAACCGGTGAGCGGCGTGATGTCTGGCGCTTTGCCAACGGCAAATACAAACTGGCACGGCGTGAGATTATTCTCGACCAATCGACTCTCTCGATGTCCAACCTTGCAGTATTTTTATAGGCCATGCCCAGCAACCCAAAACCGCATATCGTTGTCGTTGGAAGCGGCCTTGCTGGATATGCTGTGCTGCGTGAATTACGCCGCCTGTCACCAGAGGCGGAACTGACGCTGATCGCCCATGACTATGGGCATTTCTACTCAAAGCCAGCTCTCTCTACAGCACTCGGCAAGGAAAAAACGGCTTCCGGCCTCATCACGATGCGGGCCGAGAAAATGGCCGCGCAGTTGCGGCTGGAAATCCGAGCCGGCCGCCTGGTTGAAGCCATCGACAGGCACGGCAAGGTGCTACTGACCACCGGCGGCCCACTACCTTATGACGCGCTTGTCCTGGCCTTGGGTGGCGAACCAATCCGCCCGCCCATTCAGGGCGACGCGGCCGACCGGGCGGTCTCGATCAATCATCTTGAGGATTACGCAGCCTTCCGTGATCAGTTGCAACCAGGTGCACGTGTTGCGATCATGGGTGCGGGACTGGTCGGCAGCGAATTCTCCAACGATCTCTCGATCTCCGGCTACAAGCCAACAACCGTGGATATGCAAACACATCCGCTGGCGCAGCTTGTGCCTTCCGAGGTTGGTGATTTGCTGCGCGATTGCCTGACCAAAGAAGGCGTCGTCTGGCATCTTGGCCGCACCGTCGTGGCCATGAACCGCGCCGGCGCCGCCACCACGGTGACCTTGGACGACGGCACACAGATCGAGGCTGATAACGTGATTTCCGCTGTCGGCCTGCGTCCGCGGACTCAACTGGCGAAGGAAGCAGGGCTTGAGGTCAATCGCGGCATCAAAGTGGATGAGACGGGCCGCACCAGTGATCCCTATATCTACGCCATCGGCGACTGTGCCGAATATACCATCGGCTTGGCGGCTTACGTCAGCCCGATCATGGCCGTGGCCCGCGCCATTGCGCCGAGCATACTGGGAACACCGACAAAAATCAGCTTCCCGACACTCTCCGTACAGGTAAAAACCACCACCTGCCCGATTGTTCTGCTGCCTGCCCCGCGTGATACCGTGGGTGAATGGGTGAAGGTGGATGGCAATGCCGACGGCATCAAATACCTATTCCACGACACCTGCGGCGCCACCCGTGGCTATGTGCTGACAGGCCCGTTTTGTGAAGAACGAATGGATTTGGATCGCTCTTTGAGCACCCTCAACGAAGAGAAGGTAACGGCATGACCGGATTACTCGAAGGTAAAGTCGCGATTGTAACTGGTGGCGCCAAGGGTCTTGGACTTGGTATCTCGCGCCGGCTGGTACGCGAAGGCGCCAAAGTTGTGATTACCGGCCGTGACGGTGCAGCTGCCGAGGCGGAAGCCGCTACCATCCGCAAGGAGCTCGGCGGGGAGGCACTGGGATTCGCGGCCGACGTGGGCGTAAAAGCCGATGTCGAGGCGATGGTCGCGCGCACTGTGGAACATTTTGGCGGGTTGGATATTCTGGTGAATAACGCGGCCACGCTCACGCCGAATATCCTGCTTGAAAACAAGACCGATGAAATGCTCAAGCGCACGCTGGAGATTGCGCTATGGGGCAGCTGGTGGGGCATGCAGGCCGCCTTCCCGCATATGCGAGCGCGCGGCGGTGGATCGGTGGTGAATTTCTACTCGATCGATGCCGATACCGGTGCTTGGCTGCATGCGGACTACAACATCGCCAAATCGGCCATTCTGGGCCTGACGCGCAGCGCCGCCGTGGAATGGGGCCGCTTCAACATCCGCGTCAACGCGATTTCTCCGACCGGGCTTGGCCAGGTTTTCGCCAAGCTGGTGAAGGAGGTTCCCGGTTTCCTGGAGGCCGCGACAGAAAACAATCCCCTGCTGCGCGCTGGCGATCCGGAGGACGATATAGGACCAGTCGTGGTGTTCCTCGCGTCGCAGATGTCGCGCTTCATCACTGGCGAACTGATTAACGTCGATGGTGGGCAAAATCTTCCCGGTTATGTAAGCAAACCACATAATCTGGCTGAGCTTGGAGATGTCCGGTGAATGAACTAGCCCCTGTCTCCATGACCGAACCGCTACCGGCCCGCAACGCCAAGTTGCCGCCGAGCATTGTTAAAATCATGGAAGGCGCCCTGAAAGCGATCGGAGGGCGGGGAACACGGCGACTCTCGATGAGCGATATTTGCAATGCCGCGGAAATTTCCCGTGGTACGCTTTACCGTTATTTTTCGACCAAGGAAGATGTGCTGGCGGCGGTCAGTGAATTCGTGTCGTCCAACTTTGAGAACGGCGTCCGTGAGGCGGCAGAGACAACCACCGACCCTATGGAACGTTTTCGTGCAGTCATGCGTTTCTTCGCGGAGTACACCAACGACCATACGCCGGACCGTATTTTCGAGATCGAACCAAGTTTCTATATCGACTTCTTTCGAAGTCATTTTGATCGTCATAAAATCGCGGTATATACGGCGCTCAATCTGACATTTGATTATCTGGACACACTAGCCGACTCACCTATAGACCGTGATGGCGTGGTTGAAGCACTAGTCCGTATGCAGCTCAGCACACTGATCATTCCCGTGAACAGCACATGGGTCAGAGTCTGGGGGCAGGTCCCTGAAAAACTCGAAAGCTGGATTATCACATTAGCGGGACGCACGCACGCTCCCGGGGAGAATTAGAGCATGGATATGTTAGTCAATCATGAAGCCGCGGCCGGCCCAACTGGCTATGGCGATGCCGAACCTTTTATCGCTAAGGCCCGCGAACTTCGTCCCCTGTTTCAGGCCGAAGCTGCGGAAGGCGAAAGGCTCCGCGCGCCAACGCCTGCCGTGCACGAAGCTTTGGTGTCAAACAACCTTTTGAGTATGCTGCTACCCAAACGCTGGGGCGGTGCTGGTCTTTCCATGACCGGCTTCTCGAAAGTTCAGATGGAAATTGCCAAGGGCGATCCATCAGTTTCCTGGGTGGTACAGATCGTCAACGGCACTACCTGGGTCGCCAGCCTGACCTCGGACAAAACCCAGGAAGCTCTATTCGGCGAAGGACCCAAAGCGGTCTGCGGCGCATACAACCCACCTGGAAAAGCCCGTAAGGTGGATGGTGGTTACATCGTCAGTGGTGCGTGGCCTTATACATCTGGCTCGCGGCAGTCCTATTGGGCGCAATCAGGTGTGATGCTGGAAAACACAAGCGGTCCTGTCGTGCCTGGCATCAACATGGTCTACATCCCATTCAGCCAGTTGGAAATGCAAGATACTTGGTTCGTGACCGGCATGCAGGGCACGGGCTCCGATACCAGCGTCGCGAAAGAGGTTTTCGTTCCCGAACATCTGATGGTGACGATGGATAAGCCATTCGGCCATGTTGAACCCAACAAAAAACATTGGGGCGCCGCATCTGATAACCTCCCGGTTGTGCCCGTCGTACGCGCCACCGGCTTGGCCCAACTTGTCGGTGCAGCCGAGGCGATGCTAGAAATTGTCGAGGCAGAATCGACGAAAAAGCCAATCGTTACCACCACCTATAAAACTCGCTCCGAATCTGGCGCGTTGGTGCATGCCCTCGGCGAGGTTGCCGCCCAGCTCGACAACGCGAAACTGCTGTTGTTCGCCGCAACAGGTATGCTGGACGAAGCCGGGCTCAACCGCACAGTGCTAACCGACGCCGATCGTGCCAAGCATAAAGCCCAGTGCGCGCAAATCGTGCAACTGGTTCACAAATCGATCGAAACATTGATGTTTATTGCCGGCTCCTCAGCATTTTCGCTTAGCAACCCGTTGAGCCGCTATTGGCGCGACATTCACGTCGGGCTGCGGCACATCACCAACCTACCGATGCTGAGTTACGAAATCTATGGCCGCAACCGGCTTGGCGTGGCGCCAAATATTTCGCCGTCAGGTGCCTACTAGAGCCTGATTGCTTTAAGTGCGATCAGGCTCTAGCCGTTTTTCTGAAGGCGATTCACGCTTTC
>NZ_BSOS01000086.1 GCF_030160635.1 Acidocella aquatica
GGGACAGAATGCAACGCCGCAGGCTTTGATCCTCGGATCCATCGGATTGGGGCCATATCAACAAATGACGCTATAAGAGCCACAGGCTTTGGTCGATCCTCGGTCTGATTTTGGTTTCCATGCTTTGTGGGCGGCGGGGCATGAAGGCTGCGTTTCATCTGGGACGTAGCCTGACGCGCGAGCAAAAGCGGCAATTGGGTTTTATGCGTGGCCCTACCCGTGTCACGCGACGCTGACTGAAACGCTGCGCGTCCTCGATGCCCTGGCGGTTGCCGACATCCTGGGCGCGGTAGTGATGGCGGATAACGGTGATGACCGCCACATTGCCATAGACGGCAAGACATTACGGGCAAGCAAGGATGTAGATGGCCGCGCCGAGCACGTGCTGTCAGCTTTTTGCGGCGGCCTGCAGACGAACCTTTCGCATGAGGCGTCACGCGGCAAGGGGCTGGAAATTCCCGATGCGCTGAAACTACTGGCCAGGCTTGATTTGCGCGACCGGATCATAACCGGTGATGCGATCTTCTGCCAGAAGTCGATTACGCAGGCCGTGGTTGACGGTGGCGGAGACTACCTTCTTCCTATCAAGAACAACCAGAAGACATTACGAGAAAATATTGAAACGGCCTTCGCGGAGCCGGTTTTCCCCCCTCGTCACCAGCCTGACCATAGACGAAGCATCGCCCGAAGACCTTCTCAACCTCAACCGCAAGCATTGGGGCATCGAGATCATGCATCGAAACAAAGACGTCATGCTCGGCGAAGATGGCTACACCAACCGGCTCGACAACGCACCCCGAAATGTCTTCTCGCTCACCGGCCTCGCCCTCAAAATTCTGCGATGCGTCTCTCCTTCACCCACAAGGGCAATCGAGCATTTCCAGGACAACCGAAGCCGAGCCACACAAATGATCGCAGCGGTTGAATGAATCGCCCTGCGGTCTGATGAACCTCAAGGTAACGATCGCGCCGGAAGATTGACCGGACGCAGAATGAAAACTGATAAGCCTGCAATTAACTTCATTTGTGAAGCTAGCAGATAGCGCGCGATTTTCCTGGAATTTTTTGTCTGTTAGATTATAGACATACTTGGAGTAAGTAAAGCGATTGCGGGTGGCCGTGGTAGAAAGTGATTGAAACCGCCTCATACTGCAACTGACAGGAGGGGTGATGGTATATGATTTTCGATACGATACAAAGCGGGTTGTGATCAGCGGTTGCGCGTCCGGCATAGGGCGGGCCACTGCGGAACTATTGCTTCACTTCGGCGCCGAGGTACATGGGGTGGACCTCAGGGAGCCTGATTTGTGTTTGGCTTCCTTTACCGTCACCGATCTTGCGCTGCCGGACTCGATCAGCGCCGCGGTTGCGCAGATTGGCGGCCGGGTGGACGCGTTGTTCAACTGTGCCGGCGTGCCACCGACCCATGGCAAGCTCGACGTTCTCAAGGTAAATTTTTTGGGTACGCGTTACCTTACCAGTTGCGTGTTGGAGCATATGCATGAAGGTGCTGCCATTGTCAGCACGTCCTCGAATGGCGGAGCCGGGTGGCGCAACCATTTGGCAGAGCTGCGCGCCCTGCTTGCGGAAACGACATTCGCCGCCGGGATCGCCTGGCTGGAGCAAAATCTGGCGGGCATTGCCAATGCCTATAGTTTTTCCAAGGAGGCGCTGATTCTCTGGACCATGCACGAATCGGCCAGCCTAATAAAGCGCGGCATACGGATCAACTGCACCAGCCCTGGCGCTGTGCAAACCCCGATGCTCGATGAGATTGAGACCATCGTGGCACGGGACGTGATTGACGCCGTAGCACAGCCGATCGACCGCAGGTCTGTTCCGCTCGAACAGGCCTGGCCGCTGGTGATGCTCAATAGCGATGCCGCTTCCTACATTAACGGGGCGGACCTTGCCGTTGACGGCGGCTTCGCGGCGGCGGCGCCATTCAGGCCTTAACCTGGCTTTTTAGGTATGTTGGCGAGGCTGGGGACGTTCGTAGGGTCCATGCCCCAGCCGAACACGCGGAAATTCTGCGAGTGGCAGAGGTGATGCAGCGAGAACGCTGCATCAATGGCGTTGGCCTGCCCCTGTATGTCGAGCGTCTTGTTGATCGCTTCCTTGGCCAGTTTGAGCGCGAAAGCGGGCTTGTCGGCGATCTTTTTGGCCATCTCGAGCGTGAAATCCTCGAGATTGGCACGTTCCACCACATGGTTGACCATACCGAGCCGCCATGCCTCGTCGGCGCTCCAGCTATCAGCCGTGAACAGAAACTCCTTGGCCTTGCGCGCGCCAAGCTCCCAGGGATGCGCCAGCCATTCCACGCCCGAGACGCCGAAATTCACCACGGGGTCGGAGAACAAAGCGTCCTTGGAGGCGATAATGATGTCGCACACAAAGGCGAAAATCAGCGCGCCCGCAATGCATTTGCCCTGCACGGCGCAAATGGTCGGTTTGGAAATGTTACGCCAGCGCCGCGCGGTTTCAAGGTAAGCGTCCTTCTCGGCAGCGTACCACCCATGTGTCCCCGGCTCCTGGAATCCGCTCCAGTGCCCCACTTTATGTTGCTCCGCCTGCACCCGTGCCTGGTATTCCTCCACCGTCTCAGCGATATCATGCCCGGCCGAGAAATGTTTACCGTCGGCAGCAAGAATAATGACCTTGACAGTGTCATCGTAGAGCGCACGGGTAAAGGCGTCGTTCACCTCAAAGATCATTTGCGGATTGATCGCGTTGTACTTATCTGCGCGTGCAAGCACGATGCGTGCGACATGCGGGGTGGGGGTCTCGTAGCGGATCAATGGCGCGTTCATGCAGTCATTCCTTCGGCTATTTCGCGCGCACGGATGCGCAGCGCGTCTTTTTTCACTTTGCCAGACGGCACGCGCGGGAGATCGTCTATCACCACAACATGCTCCGGGTATTTCTGCCGGGCCAGCCCGGCGCCGTCCAGGAAGCGGCGGATCTCAGGGAGATCGATGCTTTGGCCGGGACGGAGGATGATGAAGGCGCAGCCTTTTTCGCCGGTTGTTGCACTTGGCATAGCAACGATGGCAACCTCTGCTACAGCCGGGTGCAGATAGAGCAGGTCCTCGACTTCCTTAGGGCTGATATTCTCGCCTGAGCGGATAATGACGTCCTTTTTGCGGCCGGTAATGACGAGATAATTGTCATGCACGCGGCAGCCGAGATCACCCATGCGAAAAGATCCGTCCGGCTCGAAATTCCCCTCGTTATCGGCAGGGTGCAGGTAACCCACGAACAGGCCAGGCCCGCGCGCGAGGATTTCACCCTCCTCGCCATCTGGTACCGGCTCGCCTGATACCGCATCAACGATACGTATTTCGGTGGGATACCGGATCACGCCGTCGGTATCGGCGCCGCGTTCGGCCTCGGCACCGCTGGTGATTCCAAGCGTCGCGCAGGTCATCTCGGTGGAACCGTAGGCACGGAAGAAGAGACATTTTGGGAAGGTGGCGCTGGCCTGATGGATCAGGCTCGGCGAAACGGTAGTGCCGCCACAGAAGAACAATCGCAGCGTCGAGAGCGCGCCGGGTTTCGTCCTGGCCGCGTCGAGGAATTGCTGTAGGAAGGGAGTGGCACCGCCGCTCACGGTACAGCCGTTGTCCTCGATGCAGCGAATGCCGTCATCTGCTGCCCAGATATCGATGAGCACACTGCGTGAGCCGCGGACCCAGGGCATGTCGAACGCCCAGAAAGCGCCGGTGATATGACTTACCGGCGAGGGCATAAACACAACATCGTCGGGTCCAATGCCCCAGGCCTCGCCCATCGTGCGGACGCGGTGGTCGAAAGCGTAATGCATGTGCATAACCCCCTTGGGCTTTCCAGTGGTGCCGGAGGTGTACATCACCATCATGACGGCACTCGGGTCCACCTGCGGCAACTCGACCTCAGTGGCCGGGGGACCAGCGAGCGTCTGCTCCCAGGTGAGGGCGCCTGCGCCGCGCACGACGATAACGTTTTCAAGCGCCGGTAGGCTGGGTTGTAAAGCGCCCAGCATGGCGGCGTGGTTGTGCTTGCGAAAAATCTCGGGCGAGAAGACCAGTTTGGCCGTGCAATCGGCGAGGATGTAGCCGAGTTCGGATTCACGATAGATCGGTGGAATCGGGTTGATAATCAGCCCGGTCATGCGCGCTGCCAATGCGAGCACGGCGCTCTCAATCCAGTTGGGTAGCTGAAAGGCCACGACATCGCCGGGCTTGAGGCCGCGGCGCAGAAAGAAGCCGGCTAAACGCAGCGCCTGGTTCCATGCCTCGCCACGGGTCAGATGCGTTGTACCCTCGATCAGCAGGATACGCGACGGGTTTTCGGCCACTGCGGCACGTGCGGCATCCACCAGCGTGGAATTACGCCAATGGCCTTCGGCCAGATAGCGCTTGGCAAGGTCCTCGGCCCAGCGGGTCTGCCATCCGCCGGGATCGGTTTTCATGGTCCAGCTCATGTGTGCTCCTGGCCCGAGAGGACGCTTGGCGTTTCCACGCCGTGCAACAGGCCGCCGGCGCCGTACCATTCGTTGAATTCCGCCTCCATGCCCGGCGTGGGATTGAAGGGTATGATTTGAAGAGCGTTCGACATATATTCAGTCCTCGAGAATCACGCGCCGACCGGTTTCGGCGGCGCGGTCTATCGCGTCAAGTACGCGGGTCAAACGGACAGCCGCATCGAAATTAGGTACAATGCGGGTTGCGTTGCGAATATCGGCGGCGCAGGCGCCCCAGAGTTCCGCGACATTAGCAGGGGCATCCACGAACAGCGGGACTATCGACTCTGGTTGCGGCGCTGCTGCTGGTATGGTGGCAACTGTGAGCTGGCCGCATTGATAGCCGCCCGGATGCGTTCCGGTGATGGTGAGCGTGTCCTTCGTGCCCCGCAGCACGAAGCACAACGGCGTATCGACAGTGCCGCCCACGACCTCCTGCGAGGAGACGCAGCCGCTAGAGTGACGGCCGATCACCAGCACATGGTCGGCACACAGCTGCTCGACGGTGTCATTGGTCCCGTAAATGTGCACCTCATCGCGCGTTGTGGTGGTGCGGGCGTCGATCTCGGCATAGCCGCCGATGACCGCCTCGATGGCGGCGATGGTGTGGCCATCCGGGATGGTGGAGAGCGTGGCACCGTTGCGTTTATCCTCAGGATAAACATAATTAGGCAGAGTCAGCGCCCCCCAGCCGCCACAACCGGACACCACGCTCAGCTTAAGCGGCCGACCGATGGCGCCCTCACGGACCAGTTTCGCGGCATGGCGCACTGCCGGGGCGAGCGGACCTTGCGTACCGATGGCTACGTGCACCGGGTTATCGCGGGCGGCCTCAGTCATTTCCTGCGCTTCGGCGAGATCGCGACCAAGCGGCCACTCGCAATAGACATGCTTGCCCGCGGCCAGGGCGGCCAGCACAATGGCCCGGTGTTCAAGCACCCGCACCGTGACGGCCACAATGCCGACATCCGGGTCGTTCACCAGTGCCGCTATATCCGTATACGCTTTTGCCGCGCCGAACGCAGCGGCGGCGGCGTCAGCGCCTTGCTGCGTGCGGTTGAGCACCGCGCTGATCTCCAGCCCTGGCAGCGCGCGGATGGCAGGTAGATGTGCAAGTTGCGCCCAGCCGCGCTCTGCGTTGGCGCCTGCAACCCCGATCCGGAGCGCCACTGTGCTCACCGCGCCCTCGGCAGCTTGAGCAGGTGGTCCGCGGTGATCTCGCGCTGGATCTCGCTGGTGCCTCCGGCGATGCTGAACACCCAGCTCCATAGATAATCATAGGTCCATGGGTGAGCCGTGCGGTCCCCGTCGAATTCCAGGAAGCTCCAGCCGAGGATTTCTCCCACGGTTTCGCTGAGTGCCTTGTGCGTCGCCGTTACGATCAGCTTCATCAGGGACCCGTTGGGCCCGGGTTCGCCGGTACGGTCGCTCTCGGTGATATGCGCCAGCGTCATCGAGCGGATAGCCAACGAATCGGCCTTCAGGCCCGCAAGCTTCTGCGCGATGCCGTCATCCTCGAGGGCGAACTTGCCGGAGTCCAGGCGCACTTTGCCCGCAAGGTCGATGGCGCGGCAGACACGCTCATATAGTTCAAGCTGGTCGCCGATGAAGCCGAGCCCGCGCTCGAATGACAGGGTGGAGAGGGCCGTGGACCAGCCGCCGTTGATCTCACCGACGACACTCGTTTTCGGGATGCGGACATCGTCATAGAACACCGTGTTTACATGCTCGTCCTGCAGCATGGTGCGTATCGGTTTGATGTCCAGGCCGGGCAGCTCCATGTCGCAGATCAGCCAGGTGAGACCCTTATGTCGCTCGGAGGCGGGGTCCGTGCGGATCAGCAGTTCCTGATAATCCGCATATACCGCATCCGTGGTCCACATCTTGGCGCCGTTGACGACGATGACACCATCCTCGACGCGGCCGCGGGTTTTAAGCGAGGCGAGGTCCGAGCCGGCATTTGGCTCCGAGAATCCCTGGCACCAGAGTGAGTCACCCGAGAGGATTCGTGGCAGATGAAAGGTTTTCTGCTCCGCTGTGCCGCGCGCCGCGATCGTCGGGCCCGCATGCATCAGCGCGATATAGGTGGTGTTGATATAGTGTGGCGCCTGGGCGCGGGCGAGTTCCTCGTACCAGATCACCTGTTGCAGGCCGGAGAGGCCGAGCCCGCCATACTCCTTTGGCCAGGCGACACCAGCCCAGCCATGCTCGAACATTTTGCGTTGCCAGGCACGATCGAAGGCAGCCGCCTCCGGGCCATGCGCCGGCCGTGCGTGCCTGGGGACATTGGTGGAAAGCCAGGCGCGGGCCTGTTCGCGGAATTCACGGTCGGTGTCGGAATATCGAAGGTCCATATCAGTCAGTCCTGCACCGTAGCATCGACAAGGCGGCTCAGCAGCGCCCGCTTGCCGCCAAACAGCTTGCCCAGCAGCATCGCCTGTTTAAGAAGCAGATGGGCATTATGCTCGTCGGTGACGCCAATGCCGCCGTGCAGCTGAATGTTGGTGTCTGCGTTCATAAGCGCGGCCTGGTTGCATAGATGCTTGGCGGCATCGAGATGCAGCGCGACATCGCTGCGCTGCTCGGCCATCGCCGCGGCGGCGTACCAAAGCTGGCTGCGCGCCACTTCGGCGCGCAGCGCCATGTCTGCGCAAGGATGGCGGACCGCCTGATAGGCGCCGATTTTGCGTCCGAAGGTCTCGCGGACCTTGGCGTATTCGACGATCAGGTCGAGCGCTGCCTCGGCCAGCCCGAGTAACATCGCCGCGGTGCCGAGTTCACCCATCTGCCAGATATGTTCGCCGTTGGTGTAGGCTATTGCGGTGCCGGGCGGGCTGTCCAGCAGGCGCATTGAGCAGGCAGGCGCGAGGGCGGGGCGTTCCGTTGTTTGGCCGCCGGCGAGAGCGAAAAGCTGGGCGCCTTCACGCGTCACCTGCAGCGCGTAGGCCGCATCCGGCGCGCCCAGCAGGCGCAGGCCAGCACCGTCCGGCACCAGCAAAGCAACACCTTCACTGCCTGCAAGCAAAATGGCGCGGAGGTCCGTATCGGTGCAGGCGAGTACGGCCAGCGCTTGTGTGAGGACATCCACCGGGCCGGATTGCCGGCCGGCTTCGCGGAAAAACAACGCATGTTCAACGGGGCCCAACCCGCTGCCGCCATCGGCTTCAGGCAAGGTGAGCGCGAACCAGCCCATTTCGGCCAGCGTGCCGCGCAATACCGCGTTCATATCGGCGCAGCCTGGCTTATGCAGCCGGTCGATAGGCATGGCGCTCGCCAGGAAATCTGCGGCGGCGTTTGCGACTTCTATCTCGTCGCGGTCAAGAGCGAGGAACATTGTGGAAATCTTCTCTCCCAGAGTAATTGATTATGATGCAGCTTCAGACATGATCGACGTGAAATTGCCGGACGGCACCGCAAAATATCTTACTGGATGCGTATAAGGTGTCGTCCTTGGCAAGGGGGAGGCAAACAGGTCGCCGGGGCGATCTTGTGAGATCATGCCGCTTCGTCGAACATCGCACCACGGCCCAGCATGCTACGCGAAACATCCTGGTTCATCGGTGCGGTTCCGCGATTAAAGTTTCAGGGGGGTGGGCTGAAAGGCGGTGAGCCGCCATGCCCCGTCCGTTTCCGTCCAGACGGTGAGCACGCGGTTGTCGAGCCACTTTGCGATGCCCTCGACCGTTACATTGGAGGTCATCTGCCCGGTCAGCAGCGCCACGCCGCTGGCCAAAATGACCACCTGCTCATCGCGCCAATCGATGGTTAGATAGGTGATCCGCCCGGCCGCCATCTTCGCCAGATAGGCCGGCTTGTCGTCGACCTGCCCGGTGGCGTGGCTGAAGGAGAGGCGCGGATCGATCAGCGCCTCCAGGGCACCCGCATCATTGCTCAGCATCGCAGCGCAACGGCGTTTTTCCGCTGCAAGCACTGCTTGTCCCACATCATTGCTCATGGTTAGGGCACCTCGACCACAAGGTCGTTCCAGCCCCATTGGAAGCTGGAGGGGTGGCGCACCGCGGCGTCCATATCGAACATGTTGATGTTGAAATCCGGGATGCGGCGCAGGACCGTGTCGACCATCACCTGGATTTCCATGCGGGCCAGATGCACGCCGATGCAGAAATGCATGCCGTGGCCGAAGGAGAGCACGCGCGGGATTGAACGGTCCCAGTGGAACTCGTCCGGCGCCTGGAACTCACGCTCGTCGCGCAGGGCCGAGCCGAGCAGCATGAACAGACGCTGCCCCGGCCGAATGGACTGGCCAGCAATGGTGACCGGCCGTTGCGCCGTGCGCATGAACCATTGCGCCGGGGCGCAGAACCGGATCATTTCCTCCACCGCCTTTGGCCCGTTGGTGGCAAGGTCGGCGCGCACTGCCACAAGCTGCTCTGGCTGTGCGGCAAGCTCCATCAGCCCGTGACCAGTGATCTTGGGCACGGTCTCGGTACCGCCGATGAAGGCGCAGACCAGTTGCTGTGCCACTTGCGGTGGCGTCAGCGCGCGGCCTTCAAAGCGGTACTGAATCATGCCATCGACCATTGGCACGCTGCCATCGGCCCCGGCCGCGAAACGCGCCTCGATATAGGGCAGGTAAAATTCGATCGCCTGCTTCGCGACGGCGCCGGAATCGAAGCCGCCGAGTTCCGGGTCCGTCCGTGTGCCGGAGTTGACGATGTCGAGGACCTGGCTGGCGAGCTCGATGGGCATGCCCATGAGTCTGGTGATGACACTTGCCGAGACGATGCCAGCGAAATCCTTGATCAGATTGAAGCGTTTCTGCGGCAGCAGCTGGTCGAGTCTCGCATTGGCGGTATCGCGGACGAACTCTGTCAGGCCGGCGACGCCGCGCGGCATCATGGGCCGCACATGGGCGCGGCGGACCTCGCCATGAACCGGCATGCCGAGACGTTGTGACATCGGGAACGGATCTGTCGCTGGGATAGGCGGCGCTTCGGTGTTGTGCACTAATATTGTGGCAGGCTTGGGTAGTGGGCCTTCACTTTGCAGGAGGCTGTTATCAACGAGGCTCAACATTTCCATGACGTCGTCGAAACGCGAGAAGAAGAAGGCATCGTATTTCGGGTTGTACAGCACCGGATGGTCGCGCCGCAGTTCCTTGTAAAACGGAAGTGGATTGTTCATCACCGCCGGAGAAAATGGGTCATAATCCGGTGTGCTGGCCGGTATGGCATTCATGAACGTTCTTCCTCTGTATGGTTTGGCAATGGCGTGGCAAAATCAGGCGGCGTCACAGCGCTGCCTGATTGTTCGCTAGGTCGGCGCAGAACTGCCTGTCAACGCGCCGCCCCGCAATACCGGCCCGGCGATACCGCAGAGGTGCCCTAATTGACGCTCTTAATGGACCCGCGTAGCACAAACGCAAAGATGGGAATGATTTCCCCAGGCATTTTCACGCGCCGATGCGCAGGATTCAAGGGAGGCTAATATGGTAACCAAGCTAGTCGTGGAATGGCCCCTGTGCGACGGTAATGGCGTCTGCACCATCGAGGCGCCGGAATTGCTGCTGATCGATGATAATGACAATCTGCAGGTGCTCAACGAAATCGTCGTAAACAGCCTCCTGGCCAAAGCCGAGGCGGCCGTGCGCGTTTGCCCGAAACGCGCCCTCAAACTCGTGACCGAGGGCTGAACCGGCCGATGCCGATGGCTGTGGATGGCGTTGAAGTGGATCTGGAAGCGCGGTTCGCGGGAATCGTTGGCGCGCAGCATATTCAGGCCGGGGAGGCTATCGGCGAACGTTATCGAGTCGATATCACCCGGAAATACCAGTCTCAGCCCGCCTTCGTGGTGAAGCCGGCAACGGTGCAGGAAGTGTCTGCCATCGTCACGTTGGCGGCGGCGGCGGGAATGCCCATTACCATGGTCGGCGGCCAGACCGGGACTGTGGGAAGTGCTGTGCCAGTGAATGGTGGCCTTGCCATGTCGCTGGAGCGGATGAACCGCGTCGTCGAAATCGACCCTTTGTCGATGACGATGACTGTCGAGGCTGGCTGCATCCTGCAACTGGCTCATGAGGCAGCGGAAGCCCAGGGTGCGCTGCTGCCGCTCGACCTCGGGGCCCGCGGCTCGGCCACGATCGGCGGCGTGATCGGCACCAATGCGGGCGGTAACCGTGTGCTGCGCTGGGGCATGATGCGCGACATGGTGATCGGGCTGGAGGCTGTGCTGGCGGATGGCACCATCATCTCCTCGCTCACCAAAATGCTGAAGGATAACGCCGGCTATAATTGGAAACATCTGCTAATCGGAAGTGAGGGTACGCTCGGCATCGTCACCCGTGCCGTATTGCGGCTGCGGCCCCTGCCCAGTTCACGCCAGACTGCACTGATTGCGGCTGAAAGTTTTGAACAGGCGATCACAGCGCTGCGACGGCTGGAGGTCACGCTCTCTGGGCGTCTCTCCTCCTTCGAGTTGATGTGGGGCGATTTTTTCGCGGCGATGACCGAGGCGCAGTTGTCGCAACGCCCACGTCCCATGGAGCTGGGCCATGGCTTCTACGTGGTCGTCGAGGCGATGGGTGGGGATGCGGAAACTGATTTGGCGCAGTTTGAGCGCGTATTGATGGATATGATCGAGGAAAACGTGCTGGCGAACGCCGTGATCGCGCAGTCCGAGCGCGAATGCGAGGCGATCTGGGCGGTGCGTGAAGACATGACGCCGGGCCTGACGCCGTTGCGTCCCTTTGCCTCTTATGATGTCAGCATGGGCGTCGGCGATATGCCGGCCTTTGTCGCCTATGCGCAGGCGAACATGGCAAAAGCCTATCCAGATGCAAAAATGCTGATCTATGGTCATGCCGGAGATGGCAATCTGCATGCGATCGTCAGCACAGGTCAGCTCAATCCGAACATCCAGCGCGGCTTTGATACAGTCATATTTGGCGCGGTGCGCGATGTCGGCGGCTCGATCGCGGCGGAGCACGGCATCGGCGTTTCGCGCGCGCCGTTCCTCAGCTGGACACGTTCGGCGGCCGAACTGGCGCTGATGCGGGTGCTGAAGGATGCGATAGATCCTAAGCACATCCTTAATCCGGGCAAGCTGTTGGACGCGATGTAATACCAGCGCATGTAGCGCGGCCGCCTGCCAGGATTAACAGATTCATCCGCCAGTCCGGGCAGTTTGAGCGCGGCGGATTTTAGGAGACATGAAGAGCATGGCACGAATCGACCGCCCGCGTCTGGATGCGGCCACGTTTCCCATCGTGATCGATATACAGACGCGGTACGATGATATCGACATGCAGGGTCATGTGAATAATGCCGCGGCAATCGTGATTTTGCAGGAAGCACGCGCCAAGTTCAACGTTACCGCGGGGCTTGGGCTGCTGTTAGGCGATGTCCGCGCCATGGTAGCGGCACTCAACGTGGAATATGCTGCACAGATGCATTACCCGGAGCCCGTGCAGGTGCATATCGGTGTGCTGTCCCTTGGCCGCACCTCGTTCACCATTACTCAGGTGGCGCGCCAGAACGGTCGCAGTGCGCTTTATGCCGAGGTGGTCATGGTCATTGCCGATGCAAATGGACCGACAGCCCTTCCTACGGAAATACGAGAGGCTTTTCAACGGCTTTGCCTATCTTGAGGGAGGCTGACTTGCATCAGATGTTTGACACGCGAAACCTCATTCGAGGCGTGGCTCACCATGGCACCACGCCGGCCCGGGAGCAGACACCATGACCGATGCGGCACCACACCCGTATCATCAGGCGATCATCGATGCCTATGCCGCTGCCGGGCGGCCATATTTTCATCAGGTGACGCCGCCGGAAGCCCGCGCCATGCTGCGTGCCGGTCTTGCCGCCGCGCCGGCGCCGGTTGGGCTGCCCGTTATGGCAGCCGTCGTTGACGAGACGATCGCGGGACCAAATGGGCCGATTGGCATCCGCCGCTATGTTCCGGAAGGTGCCGTGCTCGGGACTTGTGTGTATTTCCACGCGGGCGGATGGGTGATCGGGGATCTTGATCTGGCTGATGCGACATGCCGCCGGATTGCCGGCGCGGCCCAGGGCGAAATCATTAGCGTCGATTATCGCCTGGCGCCGGAACACCCCTTCCCGCAGCCGCTCGACGATGCGTTTGCGGCGCTGCAATGGGCCGCGCGGGAGCGGCCTGGCCCGCTGCTCGTCATGGGTGAAAGCGCCGGCGGCAATCTGGCCGCCGCTTGCGCCATTCGTGCCCGTGCGGCGGGCGGCCCCGCGCTTGCCGGACAATGCCTTGCTTATCCTGTGACGGATCATGATTTCGGGACCGGCTCCTACCGCGATGTGGGGGATAAGAACTGGCTGCTTTCCACTGCCGATATGCGGTGGTTTTGGGATAATTATTGCCCGCCTGGCACCGACCGGACCGATCCTTTGGTGTCGCCGTTGCATGTTGAAAACCCAGCAGGCTTGCCGGCGGCGCTCATCGTAAACGGAGAGCTTGATCCGCTATGCGATGAGGGTGTCGCCTATGCAGCCAGGATACGGAATGGAGGCGTGCTGGTTGTGACACGGAGGGACCCAGGAATGGTGCATGGTTATCTATCGGCCGCCGGGGCGATCCCATTAGTGGCTGAGGCGCTCGCGGAGGTGGCTGCCTGGATCAAGGAACGGCTGCAGATCGCCGCTGCAGCTTGATCGTGGGGGCGGTATTCTCCCGCCGTCATTGAGTTTTCGGGTCTTTGGCGGCAGCATCAATGAAATACATTATTGTTTTGAGTGCTTGACTTGGCGCCTGACCGTCCCCCGTTGGTCAGCTTAAAATGTGTCCGCTATGAGGAGTTTGCGTTATTATGGATACCGCCGTTGCTGACCAACTAAGCCCCGCCGTGCCCAAGCCTGCCCACGTGCCGGATGCGGCTGTTTATGACTTTGATATGTTTCGTGATCCAGCGCTTCTGCGCGACCCGCATGAGCGCGTTCGCCACATGCTGAGCGAGGCGCCCCCGGTATTCTGGACGCCGCGCAATGGTGGCCACTGGATCGTCATCGGGCACGAGGAAAACTATCTGGCCTCACGCGACACCACAATATTTTCTAGTGAGATTATACCGTCGGCTCATGCCGCCGCGATGTTTTCGATGCTGCCGCCGGATATTGGCCGCCTGCCGTTGCCCACCCCGATTAACCTTGATCCGCCGGCCCACACCATCTACCGCGCCCCGTTGCAGTCCGCTTTTTCACCCAGGGCGATGTTGGCCCGCAAGGAGGAGGTGCGCAACCTCGCTAACTCGCTGATCGATGCGGTGATCGATCAAGGACATTGCGATTTTATTCCCGAAATTGCCGAACCGTTGCCGGTGCAGGTGTTCCTGAAAATGATGGGCCTGCCGCTGGAGCGCCAGGAAGAGTTTCGCACGCTGGTACATGAATTTTTGGCGCCGATCGCAAATCCGATGGATATTATCGGCCGCATGCGCAACGTTGCCGATGCAATGAAGAGCGATATCCTGTCTCGCCAGGCCGAGCCGCAGGATGACCTCATCAGCCTGCTGTGGCGGTCCGAGATCGACGGCAAGCCGATGACCTACGAACTGATGGAAGATTTTGGTGTTTTGCTGTTTGTTGCCGGGCTTGATACGGTTATCAACGGCATGGGTTATGGCATTCGCCATCTGGCGCGTAACCCGGACCTGCAAAAAACGCTGCGCGCCAATCCCAAGCTGATCACCGAGGCCGCGGAAGAGATCCTGCGCCGTTACACATTCACCGTCCCGTCGCGTCGTGTGGCCAAGGATGCGGTGTTCGCTGGGCTGCAGATGAAAGAGGATGATCGCCTCATGATTTTCCTCCCGGCTGCCGACCTGGATCCACGCGAATTCACCAATCCTGAACTGTTCGACATGAATCGCGAGAACAAGGTGCATATCGCCTTTGGGGCTGGCCCGCATCGCTGCCTGGGGTCGCATCTCGCCCGCGTGGAGCTGCAGGTAATCTACGAGCAGATGCTCGCCCGTCTGCCTGAGTTCCGTATCGACGAGGCCAAGCCGGCGACGTTCCATGCTGGCAACATCATCGCCATCGACTCCCTCGCGATACGCTGGGATTAATCATGTCTGCACCGCGGCTTCTGCCCCGGCTAGATCCGGATAATCGATTCTTTTGGACAAGTGGGGCCGATGGGGTGCTTCGCCTGTTGCAATGCGAGTCCTGTACAACATTCGTGCATCCGCCGCGGCCATTCTGCCCGTATTGCCTCTCGGAGGAGGTGTCGCCACACGCGGTCGCGGGCACTGCCGTGGTCGACAGCTTCACCATCAACCACCAGAAATGGCACCCTGCGATGGAAGTGCCATTTGTCATTGCGCGTGTCGCGATCGATGGCGCGCTTGGTGTGATTCTTACCACCAACATCGTTAATTGCGCGCCTGAGGCTGTCGACATTGGCGACAAGGTCAAGGTTATTTTCGAGCAGCAGGATGACGTCTGGCTGCCGCTCTTCCAAAAGGCGGATTGAATTGGCTCTTCCCGACGCTTTCATTACGGGAATCGGGATGTCGCAGATTGGCGTGCGGCTGACGCGCCATCCGCTGCTGCTCACGCTCGATGCCATTCGTGAGGCGCTGGATGATGCGGGCCTGACCATCGCCGATATTGACGGCATCTCGACATATCCAGGCCGCACTTCGATGCCGCCGGGGTTCTCCCCAATCGGCACGGACGACATCATGGACTCGCTGCGCATGAAGGTCCGTTGGTATGTCGGCGCGTCCGAAGTGTCGTCGCAACTTGGCGCGGTGGTGGAGGCCGCCAATGCGGTACGTGCGGGTCAGGCGCGGCATGTCATCTGTTTCCGTACCGTTTATGAGGCCGCGGCAATGGCCCGACCGCAAGAGTTTCCGCAGGCGCGGCCCGGCCGGCTGGATGGCTTTTCGCAATGGATCATGCCCTTCAACGCCTATTCCGCCAGCAACTGGGTGGCGCAATACGCCATGCGGCATGTGAAGCTTTATGGCCTAAAGCGCGAGCAACTGGCGCAGATCGCCATCACCGCCCGCAAACACGCGATGCTTAACCCGCGCGCGTTGGTGCGCGAGGAGCTTACGATGGAGCAATATATGGGCGCGCGGATGATCTCCGACCCGCTCTGTCTGTATGATTGCGACCGTTTCACCGATGCGTCGACCGTGCTGATCGTCTCCGCCGGGGACGCGCTGGGCGATGTGAAATGCACGCCTGTCCGCATCGCCGCCGCCTCTCACGCCAGCGGGCGTTCCAGCTGGGACCAGACTGAATTCATGGCAGCTTATCCAACTGGTGCCGGATTGTGGAAGCATACCGACTATAAGCCAAAGGATGTTGATACCGCCCAACTCTATGATGGTTTCAGCTTTCTGACTCTCACCTGGCTTGAAGGGCTCGGCTTTTGCGGGGTCGGCGAGGCTGGTGCGTTCATAGAGGGCGGTCAGCGCATTGCGCTGGATGGAGAATTACCACTGAACACGTTCGGCGGACAGATTGGTGCCGGGCGTCTGCATGGCTTCGGCTTTGCGCATGAATCCGTTGTGCAGTTGCGCGGCCAAGGCGGCACGCGGCAAATCCCAGGTGAGCCACGCGTGGCGGTGGCAGCCTCCGGCGGCGGCCCGCTGGCCACCGCCCTGTTGTTGACGCGGGATTAGGCCGGTGCTGCCCGGCTACCGGCGCCGTATTCTCATCACGCCTGCGCCCGGTATCGTTTCGGCCGAGCTTGAGGATGATTATCACCGCATGGTGGTGACACTGGAGCACGATAATGATGTTGTGACCAAGGTTGTGAGCGAGATGAAACGCTCGCCCTGGACGCTCTGCCCTGGTGCGATATCGAAACTAGCCGAGACGTTTACGGGCGTGGGGCTGGCGGTGTTTGGCAGCCGTGGCAATAAGAAGCAGAATTGCACACATCTGTTTGATCTCGCACTGTTCGCTGCGGCGCATGCAAACGAGGCCGCATCCGTCGCCTACGACATTTTCGTGAGCGACCCGCTGGAGGGCGCCCGCACCGCCACGCTTTCACGTAATAGCAAACCGGTTCTGGACTGGAAGCTGCGGGGAGAGGTTTTTCTCGCCCCAGCGGACCTTGCAGGCCAACGCCTTGGCGAACTTAACGACTGGATTGCCGGACAGCACAAAGTGGGCGCTGAAGCAGGGCGCATTCTGCGGTGGGCCGCGATCATCGCGTTCGGCCGCAGTATGGACATTCCTGCGGGCATCCCAGCCACCAGTTTTCCTGGTGGCGCCTGTTACAATTTCCAGCCTGAGCGTGCTGCAACGTCAACGCGCCGGACTGGGGCAGATGTTGACTTTAGCCAACCCGGAGCTGCGCCATTGGCGGATCTGACGAAGTGGTTTGAGGGTAGCTCGGGCGCGGCTTGAACCGAGGCAGCCGCTCAAGGTTGGGAAACCTGGCCATAACGCGCTGTAAAAAAGGCTATTGTTATGATCGCGGCGGAAGTCGGCGGAGCTAAACGAACATCGGCCATGGATTGTTTTTTGTTTAGGATGTTCCGGCAGGAATCGCGAATGGCTGGCATTTGCGTTTCTGCTTTACTTGGGCCGGTAAGTGCGATAGGCCAAAACAGGTAGTGTGTCGGTTTTAAGGAGGAAGCTATGAAAATTGAAGAATTAATCATCGTTAGCGTGGATGACCATATCGTCGAACCACCCACGATGTATGATAACCACCTGACGCAAGCGCAGAAATCATTCGCCCCTGAACTGAGGAAGGATAAGAACGGCGTCGATTTCTGGCTCTACGAGGGCAAGCGCACCGGTGCCATCGGCTTGAACGCCGTGGTTGGCCGCGTGAAGGAGGAATATGGCTGTGAGCCGGTCTCCCTCAACCACATGCGCAAGGGCTCATGGGACATTCATGCCCGCGTCGAGGACATGAACGCCAACGGCGTTCTCGCCTCGCTGAACTTCCCGAGCGTCGTCATGTTTGACGGCTTCCTGTTCCACGGGTTTGAGAACAAGAAAAATGCGCTCGCTTTGCTGCAGGCTTATAACGACTGGCATATCGACGAGTGGTGCGGCTCCTATCCAGGCCGCAATATCCCGAATGCCCTCGTGCCGTATTGGGACATCGAGGCCACAGTCGCCGAGATCAAGCGCGTGGCAGCCAAGGGTTGCCATAATTTATCGTTCAGCGATAACCCGGCGATTAAGGGCTATCCGAGCATCCATAACCCGCATTGGGAGCCGATGTGGAGGGCCTGCGCCGAGAACGACATGGTGATCAACATCCATATTGGTTCGGGTGCGCAGGCACCACACGCCTCCATGGAATCGCCGATCGATGCCTGGATCACGACCATGCCGATCTCCATCGTCAATTCTGCGGCGGACTGGCTGCATTTGAAGGTGTTGCAGGAATACCCTCTGAAGATCGCGCTCTCCGAGGGTGGCATCGGCTGGATCCCGTATTTCCTCGAGCGTGCTGATTTCTCGTTCGGCCAGCACCATGCCTGGACACATTCCTATTTCGGACCGGGCCGCGTGCCGAGCGACGTGTTCAGGGAGCATTTCCTCACCTGCTTCATTGACGACAAGTTCGGGCTTGCCAATGTCAGCGCCATCGGCGAGGACAACATCGCCTATGAATGCGACTATCCGCACTCAGATTCGCTCTGGCCGGAAGTGCCGGAGCGTCTGTTCGAGAGTCTGAAGCATCTGCCGGATAGCGTGATCAACAAGATCAGCCACGGCAATGCGCTGAAGCGCTTCAACTTCGATGCGTTCGGCATGATGGGTGGGCGTGATAAATGTACCGTTGGCGCCCTGCGTAAGTTGGCCGAGCATGTTGACACTTCGCCGCAATCCTATGGCGGTCCGGCACCGCTTGCCCCCGGCGAAGTGGCTCGCCGTGTTACCTCAGGCGACATCACCAAGATGTTCATGGATGTTGCCAAGGAAGACGGCCGTGTGAAGGAACAGGCCTAAGACCAACCTCCGGGCGCTAAGGGCAGTTATGTCCATAGCGCCCGGACCATTTTCTATAAAATAAACAAAAGCGCGGCGTGAACGCCGCGAACCGGGAACCCAGAATGTCCAATTCCACTCAGCCGCCCCAGGCATATGCGGTGACGCCGCAAGGCGTGATCACCGTGCCATCGTTCGACCTGCCTTTATCGAGGGCGCTCAGCCCGCAGGCGTCAGCGTTGCAGGCCCAGGCCTACAGCAATTCCGGTGGACTGAGCATGGTCAATTTTGATCTGCTGGAGACCGAGGAAACCTACAAGGGTGCGGTCGATGCATTCCGGGCTGGCATAGACGAAATGTTCGCCAAGCCTCTGGCGGTAAGGCTGCTTGCCCAGTTTCCCGTTACGATCGAAGCTTCGAAAATCGGAAATATTCCCGTTGATATTTTCACGCCCGTGGGCGAGTTTGACCCTGACCACGTTCTGATCAACCTGCATGGGGGCGCCTTCTGTTCGGGTGCGACGTATATTTCGCAGATCGAATCGATCCCGGTTGCGCATCTCGGACAGTATCGAGTCGTCTCGATCGACTACCGCCAGGGCTATGAGCATAAATTTCCAGCCGCGACCGAGGACGTTTGCGCGGTCTATGCGGAATTGCTGAAAACCTACTCCGCCGGCCGGATTGGTATCTATGGCGGCTCGGCGGGTGGGTCACTTACCCTGCAGGTCATAGCTTGGCTGCTCGAGCATGGCATTGAACTGCCTGGCGCAATTGCGGTGCTGGGCGCTGGTGCCGGTGGCAATGGTGACGGCGATTATTTTTCGGCGATTGGTACGGCAGTCCCGCCGCCCATCGACGCATTCAACCTTCGCGGCAACAGATTCGGCTATTTTTCTGAAGTTGGTCCTGAGTCACCTCTGATCAATCCACTTCTCGGGGGGAAGGGTTTCCTGGCGAATTACCCGCCGAGCTTGTTCATCACCGGAACCCGTGCGTTCGACCTCAGCCCGGCGATTGCCACCCAGCGCGCGTTATTCCAGGCCGGCGTCGATGCGCAGCTGCACGTATTCGACGGCATGGGTCATTGCTTTTACTACGATACCGCTTTGCCGGAATCCCTCGACGCCTATGACACGCTGCTACGCTTTTTTCAGAAGCACATGTGCTAGAATCAGATTGCGCGCCCCGGTGAAATCAGCAGGGTCAGAATTTCGGCTTCAGCTCGCTTGAGGTCCTCACTGTCCACAAATGACCGCCACCCAGGCAGATACGCATAGCGCGCTGCCATCCGTTCGATGGCGGAGAAGATGATGATGGCGCGCGACATTGCTTCGCGTTCGCTGAGAGCTGTCTCCCCATGCGCAGCGCGGATGCGGGCTGCGATTTTGGTGACAATGGGAACTGCGCTGGCGTTCCGGACCTCGACGAACGAGTCCTGCCCGCCATCGGCGCGGAAATTCCTGATGTTCAGTATCGCGCGGTGCCGGTCCCAGTAACGATAAAAGGCGCTCACGACGCATTCGGCATGGTGGCGCAGCTGGCCGGAGTCCCAGGGGCGATCAAGTTCCGCGACAATTTCACCGGTATCCTCCGATGCCTTGCGGCTTAGGCATAGCAGAGCTTCGTCGACACCCTTGAAATAGAGATAGAAGGTTTGCGAGGCTAGGCCTGCCTCGCGCGCGATGGCGCTTGCGGTCAGGGTTTCGGTAGGCGTTGCCGTAATCAGGTGGCGCGCCGCCACCAGAAGCCGGGCCCGGCTCTCCGCCCCTTTGCGGCCGATTGCCTGTCCGTCCTGGTTGGTTTTCCGCATGGTGCTGATCGTTGCCGGAACATGGCCGTTCCCGCAAGGTTAGGGCGCGGATTATCAGCCGGAACCGGACCGCCTACCTCTTGCGCCGGTAGCCATCAATTATGACGTGCGGTCAGCAGTTCAGTCAGCCATACACCCGCACGGCGCAAGCCAGCTTCGGCGCCCTCTGCCTGCAGCCGGGAGCCGATGACTTCGAGATCAAAATATCCTGAATACCCCGTGCGCAGGATCTCGGGGATCAGCCGGTCGAGCGGCACGGCGCCATCGCCCGGCAGCGCGCGGCAGGGCAGGCCGCGGTCGCCGAAGACATAGTCGCTGACCTGTACCAGCGCGATATCCGGTCCCGCTGCGATGATGCTGTCCTCAAGGTCGGAATCGGTCCAGCAGGCAAAGAGGTCGATGCCGACGGCTATTCCGGCAAGCCGTGCCAAGGTGAGCGTGTCGGCGAGGCGGTGCGCGATCGACGCATCGGCGTATAGATGCGAGGTGGGTTCCAGGGAGAGCTTTATGCCGGCTGCCCTGGCGCGCGCGGCGCAGGGCGCAATTTCCGCAGCGAAGCGGTTTGCAGCTTCTGGCCAGCGCAGGGCGGCGCGGCCTCCTGTGGTCAGTGTGATGGTTTGCGCGCCCGAAGTCTCGGCAAGGTCTATGGTTCGGTTCAGGCGCTCGCGGCCCACAATGCCGTCCTCTTGTGTGGCAAAGGCGAAGGCGCGGTGGGTGAGGGTGGCCACGGCTAGACCGCTATCGCGCAGCATTTTTCCGGCGGCGGCGCCGTAATCAACAACTTGCTCAAGCGTCGGGCTGATCGCGGTGGCGCCCAGGCGTGCGACTTGCGCCGCATGGGCGTCCAGCGGGCCAGCGCCGAAACACAACGTATTGATCGACAGCGACGGGTGCATGAGGCGCTTGGCTTAGCCCGCGAGCGATAACGGGATGGTGGCACCTGTAATCGCGCCGGCCTCGCTGGATAGCAGGAAGGCGATGACCTTTGCGGCAGATTCCGGGCGCACCCAGCCTGCGGTGTCCGCATCGGGCATGTCGGCGCGGTTTGTTGGCGTGTCGATGATGGTCGGTAGCACGGCATTTACCCGTACACCCTTGCCGCGAAGCTCCTCGGCCAGACTCTCGGTCAGCGCGTGTACCCCGGCCTTAGAAGCGGCATAAGGTGCCATGCCGGCACCCGGACGGATGGCCCCGAAAGCGCCGATATTCACGATCGCTCCGCCCTGCCTGAGCAAATACGGGAGTGCCGCGGAGCTGGAGGTGGCTGCCGTCCGCAAATTCATGCGGAACATCTTGTCCCACCCGGCAAGCCCGTTACCTTCAACCAATCCCCAGATAAATCCGCCGGCGATGTTGACGAGACCGTCCACGCTGCCGAGCCTTTCCGCCACTGTCGCATAAGCAGCCTTAACGGCCGTCTCGTCAGTCAGGTCCACGCCCCCGAGCGCCAGCGCATTGCCATATTCACCGGGAGCGGGAGCGACATCCACGGCCGCCACTTTGTGGCCGCGTTTGGTCAGGTCAGCAGCGACAACGCGCCCCAGTACACCAAAGCCGCCGGTCACGATCACAACGCTCATGCGAATTTCCTCTTCATCGTTGGCGTTCAAACTGCCATTGCGGGTGTTGCGTTAAAATCTGCGGGGTCCGGGGCGCGTGTCCAGTCCCAGTAGCGCACCAGCGGCCAGGGCGAATTGGCAATGACCTTGCCGGATTTATTTTTATACCAGCTGCCGGCACCGCCATGAGACCATGTGAAGTGCGCCAGCGCCTCGTCAATTTTCCCAGCATACCCGGCATATACCTCAGGCTTTACCTCGACAGCCGCCAGTTTCTCCTCGACCATCCACTTCAGGCAGCCCGAGATGTAGCGCGCTTGGCATTCGGCATTGAAAAACAGATTGCCGTTGAAGCCGAGATTAGTGCCAGGCCCGTACATGAGAAACAGGTTTGGAAAGTTGGGGACGGTAATGCCGAGATAGGCGCGCGGTTCGTCATCCCAGAACTCGGTGATAGTTTGGCCATCGCGGCCAATGATCTGCATTGGCGCCAAATATTCGAGCGCCCTGAAGCCCGTGGCATAAACCACGATATCGGCCTCGTGATGCACGCCGGTAGCATCGAAGATGCCGCTTTTGGTGAAGCGCGCGACACCTTCGGTGCAGAGCGTGACGTTGGGTTGCGACATGACGCGGAAGAACCCGCCATCGCCGAGATTGGGGCGCTTCACGTAAGGCGGGTAGGTTGGGATCAGCTTCTCGTGCAGCTCTGGGTGGTCGCCGATCGCCGCTTTCATGCCGTTGGTGAGGCGGATGCGCGCGGCATCATTAGCAGCACTTACGGCTTGTGCGCCGCCGGTCCAGTCGGGGTCGATGATCATGTAGTCGGGGGCGCCGTCCAGCGCCCAGTTATACAAAATAGTGCGATACCACCGCGCGTAGCCGGGCAGGTAGTCGATCGCCCATTGCTCGCCTGGGCGGATGGCGCGGCGATATTCCGGGTGCACGAACACCCAGGTGGGCGAGCGCTGGAATACGGTGAGGTGCGCTGCGTCGCGGGCCAGTTCTGGTACGATCTGCAGCGCCGTGGCCGCCGTGCCGATAACGATGACTTTTTTACCGGCATACTCTAGCCCCTCAGGCCAGCGTGAGGTATGGACGCGCACGCCCGCGAATGTCTCTTCGCCATCGATATGGGGGATAAGAGGGCGGTTCAGCTGTCCGACGGCACTCACCAGGGCGGCGAACGGCAACGTCTCTTCGCCAGATTTCGAGCGCAGCGTGACCTGCCAGTTTTTCGCTGCCTCATCATAAACGCCGCGCACGATCTCGGCCTCGTAGCGGATATGTTCGCGCAAGCCCAATTGCTCAACAGCGTCGGTAAAATAGGCCCTCAGCACCGGCCAGGCGGAGAACAGATCGGGCCAGCGTTTATCGCGGATGAAGGAGAAGGAGTAGCAATGGCTGGGCACGTCCACCCGCGCACCAGGAAAGCGGTTCTCGAACCAAGTGCCGCCTGGACCGCTGTTTTTCTCGACAATGGTGAACGGGATGCCCGCCTGGCTGAGGCGGTAGCCCATGACGATGCCGGAAAGCCCGGCGCCGACGATGATCACCGGCAGGCGTGCTGTCTGCTCCCCGGTTACTGGCTTGTCCCAATGGAAGTCGCGCGCGTCGCCGTTGAAGCCAAGTTCTTCTGCCAGCAGGGTCTCGTAAGCCGGGTCGAGCAGCTTGCCAGCCAGCGTGTCGATCATCTGACGCAGCTCATCCTCGCTCGGCTCATACGGGGGAGGGCAGTCGGCGTTGCGCCATGTCCGGATCGCCTTGGCCGCTCGCTTGCGCAGGAGGCCGGCCCGTTCCGGCGCAATACTACCGGAAAGGTCGGTGCTGTATTGCGGACGCTGGGTGCGCCCGGCTTCCACCAGAATGTCCAGGCTGCCGGTGATATGCACCACCGACATCAACAGCGGCAGCAATCCTGCGTCAGCAACCGCGGCATCAATTTCGGCATCGCAGGCACCAATTGGCTGCCTTAGGTCTGTCAGTCCCGGCATTTCATGCTTTTGAGGTGCGTCGTTCATCGTCAGAATGGACCCTGAATTGGCGAGCCGTGTGCGCTGCCGAGTAGATCGGTCGCGAAACTGGCGGCGGGTCCGCCGGGAAGTGCCGTGAGGCGGTCCAGGATGGTTGCGCGATGCATTTCCGGTGTACCCCATGCGAATTTGAGCGCCAAGGCGCGTTTGAGGAAGAAGTGCACATCCACTTCCCAGGTCATGCCCATGGCGCCGAACACTTGCACGGCGGTGCGGGCGGCGAGGTCCGCTGCTTCGCCGGCAGCGATTTTCGCATGCGCGACACGAGCCCGTGCCGCCAGGGTCCCGAGCGGTAGCTCGGCAGCAGCGGCATGCACCACAGGGCGTGCGAACTCGAGCTTCACCTGGGCGGTGGCCAACAGATGCTTCACGGCTTGGTAGCTGCCGATGGGTTTGCCAAATTGCTGCCGGTCTTTGGCATACGCGACGGCCAGATCGATGCACCGCTGGCCCAGACCGATCATCTGTGCCGCGGCCATCAGCGCGCCGCGCTCGGCGGTCAGGCCCCAGCCATTCCCGGCATGTGTCGCGGCGCTGGGGGTCCATTCCACACTGAAAAGGCGGCGGAAGGGATCGACACTTTCATGACGCAGAAACGTCACCGCATTGCGTTCGACGAGGTGAATCTCGTGGCCATGGCCGAGCAAAAGCGCCTCTGCGATATCCGCGTCGGCAACCAGCGGGTTGGCGGGGTGGCCAATGGTGACGATGCGGCCTGCTGCCGCGTGCGCGAGCCAGCCGTGATGATCTTCAAGTCCGCCTAGCAGCGGCACGATGACACCGGCCAGTTCCACCAGCGGCTCCGGCAGTCCCACATATCCTGCAGCCTCTGCGATGCCAATGAAATCGGGCAAGCCGAGCCCGAGGCCGCCTGCCTCTTCAGGTGCCAGCATGCCCGGCAGGCCCATCTCGGTTATGTTCGTCCAGCGCGCGGCGTTCAGCGCCTCATGCTTTTCGAGCATCTTGCGCAAGGCAGCCGGGGTGCAGGTTTCCACCAACATGTCCCGCGCGGCTTGCGTGATCGTCTGCTGGTCGTCGGTAAAGGCGAATTCCACGGTCCTCAACCTCGCGGCAGGCCGAGCATGCGCTCGGCGATGATATTGCGCTGGATCTCGTTGGAGCCCGCATAAATCGGCCCGGAGAGAGCGAAGATGTAGTCCTCCAGCCAGTCGGCGTCTCCCGTGGCGGGAGCTTCCGTGAGCAGTTCGGCGTTGGGACCGAGGATATCCAGGCCGGTCTGGGTGAGGGCGATATCCATCTCGGACCAGAAGATTTTATTGGTCGAGGATTCAGGGCCGATCGTGCCGCCGGCATTCAGGCGAGAGCACATGGCATAGATGGCCAGCGCATAGGCTTCCGCGTCCATCCAATTCTGCGCCACGCGCTCGCCCATGGAGGCGGGAAGATGCGCCTTGTTGGCTTTATACAGCGCAATGAGCTTGCGGGCCGCCACTTGATAGCGAGCAGGAGAGCGCAGTAGCAGGCCACGCTCGAAACCAGCCGTTGCCATGCAGACGTGCCAGCCCTGGCCTTCATCGCCGAGACGATTGGCAACGGGTACACGCACATCGTCCAGGAATATCTCCGCAAAGACCAGCTTGCCATCCATGCGCGCGATTGGCCGGCGGGTGACACCTGGGGCATCGAGCGGGAACAGCACAAGCACCATGCCTTTGTGGCGTTCGCTGCCGGGTGCGCGGAACAGGCCGAACGCCCAATCGGCGAACACGGCGCGGCTTGACCAGATTTTCTGGCCCTTGAGCACGTAATGGTCGCCATCGCGTGTTGCGGTTGCGCGCACACCAGCGAGGTCACTACCGGCACCTGGTTCGGACCAGGCCTGCGCCCAGATGTCATCCCCAGCCGCCATGCGGGGCAGGAAATGTGCCTTCTGCTCATCCGTGCCGAATTCCATCATCGTCGGTCCAAGCAGAAAGATGCCGTTCTGGTTGACGCGCACCGGCGCTCCAGCGCGATAATATTCCTCTTCGAAGATCAGCCAGCGAATGAGGTCCAGCCCGCGTCCCCCTAAAACTTCTGGCCAGGTGACCATGCCCCAGCGGCCGCCATTGAGTTTGCGCTCCCAGAGCCGGTGCGCCTCGAAACCTTCGCGCGTGAGGTCAAAAGAGGGAAGCGGCCCAGTGGGGATGTTCGCTTCCATCCAAGCGCGCACTTCCGCGCGGAAAGCTCGCTGTTCAGCGGTAAATTCAAGTTTCACTCGTCAGCCTGCTTTCTGTTTGCCGCCGCCATCGCTTTTGCATCGAGACCGGCGATTGAATTACCCACGGTCAGATCATTCTGTGCATGTGCGAAATGATGCATGTGATAAACTGCATCCATTGCCGTACGCTTGCCGCGCAGTTCCTCGACATGGTTGACAGCCTGCTTGGTGAGCCAAGCGCCGAGGCGCGGCTGAGCGGCCAGCTTGACGGCAACCGAGGCGGTTTCTTCACGTAGCTTTTCACGCGGTACGATGCGGTTGACCATCCCGAATTGCTCGGCCCGCTTGGCGCTCATTCGCTCGCCCAGGAGCAAAAACTCCTTGGCAACGCGCGGAGGAAGTTCGAACGCGTGGGCGAAATACTCGACGCCGGGGATGCCCATGCGGACCACCGGGTCCTGGAAAAACGCATCTTCGGAGGCGATGATGAGGTCGCACACCCAGGCGAGCATCAGGCCGCCGGCGATGCAGGCCCCCTGAACCATGGCGACGGTCGGCTTTGGCGCATCGCGCCAGCGCCGGCACATACCGAGATATTGTTCCTGCTCGCGGGTATAGAGCAACTCGGCCGCGGGCTTGTTGACATGCTTGGCCACCATCAGCCGGCGGTCGAAATCTTTCTGCACATCGCGGCCGGGGGTACCGATGTCGTGCCCAGCGGAGAAATGCTTGCCCTCGCCGGCCAGCACGATGGCACGAATGGCGTCGTCATTCACGGCGCGCTGAAAGGCATCATCTAGCGCATAGGTCATCTGGCCGTTCTGCGCATTGTTGAAGCCTGGCCGGTTCATGGTGATCCAGGCAACCGCGCCGTCCACCTCGTAGCGGACCGGCTCCTCGGTTTCGTAGACGATATCCACCTTCTGGGGCTCGACCAGATCGGTCATGCCGCTTCCTCCGTTCGTTTTTCTATTAACGTGTTCAGCAAAACCAGCGCGTCGACCGCGACAGCACCGCGGCCCTCCGGCATGACCAGAAGCGGGTTGATTTCGACCTCGCGCAACTTATTGCCGCCGGCCAGCACTGCCTCGCCGAGTGCGGCAATCGCCCGTGCCGCCGCGGCGACATCGGCTTTCGGGGCGCCGCGATAACCATCCAGCAGTTTGAAGCCTTTTAGGCCGCGCAGCATGGCCTCGGCACCTGCCGCATCCACCGGCAGCAGCTTGTGGCTGACATCCTTCATCAGTTCGGTCCAGACGCCGCCAAGCCCTACTGTCAGCATCCAGCCAAACACCGGGTCACGCGTCACGCCAGCCAGAATTTCAACGCCACCCGAGAGCATCGGTTCCAGGGTCACGCCCTCGATCCGCACGCCAGGCATGGACCGTGCCTTGGCGGTCATCGTCTCGAAAGCCTCGGCCGCCGCTTCGGCATTTTTTACGCCCAGGCGGATCAGGCCATGCTCGGTCTTGTGTGCGACATCGGGACTGACAAGTTTGGCGACCAGCGGGTAGCCTATGCGCTCCGCCGCAATGCGGGCGTCCGCGGCGTTTCGTACCAAGGCATCGTGGACTACGGGCACACCAAACGCGGCCAGCGCCTGCTTGGCGGCGGTTTCAGATAATGCCGGCTCTCCGGACGGAAAGGCCGGCCAGTTCGCTTGGGGGGTGATTCTGGAAGGTGTGGCGGAGCTCTCCTGCTTCCAGGCGCCATATGCGCAGATCGCCCTGGCGGCACGGTCGAAATCGTCAAAATAAGCGATGCCCGCTGCCGCCAGCCGTTCCCGGCTGCCCAAGGCGAATGTGTCTATGACGATGACCAGCTTGTTCAACCTCGCGGCGGCGCGCTCCAGTTGATCCATGGCGCTTTCCAGGAAATAGCCCGGCAGATAGACGATCAACACATCGATGTCGGAGGGGCTCAGCGTTAGATTGACCGCCTCGAACAGGAAATCATTCGAATTGACAAGATTCCCGGTGAGATCGACAGGGTTTGCAACCATGCCAAAGGCCGGAATGCTGGCGCGCAGGGAAGCCTGCACCGCTTCGGGCAGGGTCGGCACGCCCCCGCCGTTCAGCGAAAGCGCGTCGGCCAGGATGGCGCCCGCGGCGCCTGAGACGCTGAGGATCGCACAAGCGCTGCCCGCGATCTTGGCACCGAAACAGTGCAGATAGGCGAGATCCGCGAGTCCGGCCAGTTCGGCGGCGCGTGCCACACCGGAGGCGGCGAAGGCGGCGTCATAGGCGGCGCTGTCACCCGCGAGGGCGGCAGTGTGCGAGCGGGCGGCCTCGGCTCCTTTTTCGCTGGCGCCCACCTTGTACACGGCCAGCAGTTTGCCGGTCGCGCGAAAGGCGGCTGCGGCCTTCAGGAAGGCCTCGCCTTCGCGCAGCTCCTCAATATAGCAGAGCGCGGCATCGGTATCCGGATCTTCGGCCAGGAAGGTGAGATAATCGGCAAAATCGACATCGGCCTCGTTGCCGGTATTAATGACATGGCTGAAGGCCACGCCGGATCGCCGGGCCATGCGGTAGACTGTGGCGCACATATTGCCGCTTTGCGTCAGCAACGCGGTGCGGCCGGCCGGGTCGCCGGGTTGGAAGCTGGTGCCGAAGGTGGTGAAGATGCCGTCACTGAAATTGGCATTGCCCATGCAATTAGGGCCCGCAACGCGCATGCCGGTACGCCAGGCGAAGGCTCGCAACTCCTCCTGCCGTTTCACGCCCTCGGCCTCGTTGGTCTCGGCATAGCCCGCGGCGAACACGATGGCGGCCTTAATGCCGATGGCATGGCACCGTTCCAGATAGGCTAGAACGTCCTCGGCCCCGATGGCCAAAAGCACCAGATCGACAGGCTCGGGAACGGATTCGATGTCGGGGTATGCGGTCCGTCCTTGCACTTCTGTGTTCTTGGGGTTGACGGGGTAGAGTTTCTCGAAGCCCGCCCGCACAAGCAGTTCCATAGGAATGCCGCCAACGCGTTTCATGTTGGTCGAAGCGCCGATAATGGCGATCGAGCGCGGCTTCAGCAGAGGGATGAGGCTCACGCGGCGGTCTCCGTCGTTTCGGTCGCGCGCCGGAAATCATATTCCGCCGTGTCGAATTTTTCAGTGAGATTGCGGTAGTCCACCAGCCGCCAGGGGGAATTCTGCGTCACCCTGCCGGCGGCATTCTTGTACCAGTTATCGACGCCCGGATGAGACCAAACCATCTTGCTATGGGCGTCATCAACCTTCTTCTGGTAGTCCCAGAAAGGCTCGCTCCTGACCTCGACCGCAGCGCTTGAGGTTTCGATCATCTCGCGCATGGCCTGCATGATGTAGCGGATCTGGCATTCGGAGTGGAAGACCGCGCTGCCGCCATGTGCCAGATTGGTATTGGGTCCGTAAATAAGAAACAGGTTCGGGAAGCTCGGAACCGTGATGCCCAGATGCGCGCGCGGGTCATCCTCGCCCCAGCTTTCGCGGATGGTGAGCCCGTTCCGGCCCTCGATATGCATCGGCGTCAGCATTCGGCGCGCCTGGAAGCCGGTGGCCAGAACCAGCACATCAACCTCATGGCGCAAGCCATCCTTGGTGACGATGGCGTCCTTCTCGATATGGTCGATATGGTCGGTGATCAGTTCCACGTTGGGAAGCGTGAGCATCCGGTACCAATGGTTGTCCCTCAGCATCCGCTTGCCGTAGGGCGGGTAAACTGGCGTCGCCTTACGGATCAGCTCGGGGTCATGGTTCACCTCATGGGCAATATGCGCCTCAAGCTCCACGCGTACTTTGGCGTTGGCGGCATTAAGGGAGCGCTTCTGGTCGTGCCAGTTGGGGTCGCGTTGCAACATGCCGTGGAAGCCGTCAGAGGACGACCAAAATAACTGGAAGCGAAACCATTTGGCGTAGAACGGGATATTCTTGAGAACCCATTTTTTGTCGTCGGTCACGTGCGCGAAATAAAGCGGGTTGCGCATCGCCCAGTGTGGTGAACGCTGGAAGATCCTCAATGTCTTGACGATGGGGGCGATGGCTGGGCCGACCTGCATGCCGCTTGCCCCGGTGCCGATCATGCCGACGCGGGCACCCTCAATGGCCGCCTCATGGTCCCAGCGGGCAGTGTGGAAAGCCGGCCCCTCGAAATTTTCAAGTCCCGGAATGGTCGGCATTTGCGGCCGGTTGAGCTGGCCGACCGCGCTGATGACCACATTGGCGGTGAGATCATGCAAAGCTCCTTCGGCGGTACGGGTGTGCACGCGCCATAGTGCGGCGGCATCGTCCCAAACCATGCTCAGGACCTCTTCGCTGAAGCGGATCTTCTGCTCGAGGTGGAAAGCTTCCGCGTTACGCTTGATGTAGTGGAAAATCTCATCGCGCTTAGCGAAGTAATGATCCCAGTCGTGATTGATGTTGAACGAATATGAGTAGAAATGATTGGCGGTATCCACGCCACATCCGGGATAGCTGTTTTCGTACCAAGTGCCGCCGACCGTGTCATTCTTTTCGATGATGGTGAAGGGAATGCCGGCTTCCTGCATCTTGATTGCCATGCCAACGCCGGAGAAGCCAGCGCCGATGATCAATGCATGGAAATGTTTCAGCGTGTCCGGTGCAGGCGGTTGGCGCCACAGCACGGTCTTGGGGTCATTACCAGCAAGGTCCATTTCCTCCAGCACCAGCGGATAATATTCGGGCGGGACATGCTGGCCGGTGCAGACGTCGAGCATCTTTGGTAGCAGGTCCATCGGCGGCGTGACCGGCCAAGGGCGCCCGGTCTGCGCATAATCGGCCAGGATCGCGGCTACGGCCTCCCGGAGTTCAGCCTTCAACGCCTCCGGTGTCTCCTCGTGGAAGCTCCATGGGCCCTTTATGTAAGGCCGGACGCGGTCGAGCCATGCGGGATCGCCTCCGAGGTGGATGAGCACCATCAGCAAAGGCGCGATGTCAGCCGCTTTCAACGCCTCACGCAGATGTACGGGATCGCCCACGAGGGCTTTGAGAGTTTTTACGTCGTCCAAACGCGTCATAGGTCTGCTGCTGCCTCTTGTCTAAATCTGTAATCGGAACCGCCAAGCTGGCGTCACGGTTGCAACACGCTGCCGCCCCCGGCCGCTAAGTTCTCAGCATGAACCGGGGCACGATGGGAGAGAGTAATTGAGCGTTTTGGCAAGGCAATGGCGTCCCGCTATTCATCGCCGGGACGGCTTCTGCAGGGCCTAAAGGTGTTTTAGACCGCAAGCGGCTGGCCAAGGGGGGCGTTTACCGCACCCGCCCTTGGCCAGTGTTTTCGCGTTAGCCCTTGCCTGGATAGACCGAAAGATCGCCACCATAGGCAATGCCGCCGGGCCAGAATTTGGTGCCGCTGATCTTGCGGAAATAATGCACCGTGCGCGCCGTCGAGCCTGCGGTCGAGCGTGGCTGCATGGCAATGCCACTGGGGCTGTGGCCTAGCGCGCGGGCAGCAAAATCCGTGATCGTGAAGGCGAGATCGTCGGTCTGCTGCGCGGTCATCACCAGTTGGTCGCCTGGGCAGTAGCGGCGAGGCTCTATCTGAAGGCTCGAGAGTTCGCCGCGGATCATTGCCACGTGGCCGGGCACGTTCGCCACTTCGACGCTATGAACATTCTCGTACCAAGTTTGATATTCATCGTGGCGGCCCGGTATGTAGTTGCCGAGAAGCACGCTGATGCCGGAGAATGGCTGGTCGCGCTGCCAATTCGGGCTGCCTTTCCAATCACCGAAGAGCCGGTAGCTGTAAAGCCGTTCAGTATCATCGGCGGCAATGAGCCCGGCATCGCGGGCCTCGGCGACGAGCGGGCCCAGAGCCGGCAGGTCGATCACCGGGTTCGGCAGATCAAATTCATATACGCTCAGGTATCGCCAGCATTGCTGGGCGTCCGGCATGATCTGCTCTTTGGTGACCTCGAAGCGATCCGCGTAGCGCAAGCCGCGCAATCCACCCAGCGCCTCGCGGTGCGGGCCATCGAACCAGGCGGCATATTCATCAGTTTTGTCCGCCGGCACGTTATGCAGGTGAATGGATGTATATAGCGCCATGGTTTCTCCCTTTCAACGCTTTGTCGTTCGTCAGCTTGATGAGACATTGGCGTCAGTCTCCCGGCGCAGCAACGTGAGGGACGTGGCGCGGCGTAGATATCGCCCGGGTGGTGTGCGCCTGCATCGCCGGAGCGGAAACTATCCGGCGTCAGGTGACAACGCCATCTGGGCGCGGCAACACATATGCAGGTGTTGTGGAACAGGAACCGATGGAGCGTATGGAATTCGCAGGCGCTGGCGTTACCATTGTAGCGGATGCAGCGGGAGCGGCAGATGCCCCACTCGTGTTGTTTCTGCATGGCGGCGGGCAGACCCGGCAAAGCTGGGGCAAGGCGCTTGAGGTAGCGGCTGAACGTGGCTACCGCGCGGTCTCGCTGGATCTGCGCGGCCATGGTGAAAGCGGCTGGTCGGATGATGGCGCCTACAGTATGCCGCGTTTCGCGGATGATGTGCGCAACGTGATTGCCGCACTGGGACGGCCTCCCGTGATCGTCGGCGCTTCGCTCGGCGGCCTTATCGGAATACTGATTGCTTCGGTGCCATCGCCTGAGGTCCGCGGGCTTGTTCTGGTGGATGTGGCGGTTCGCCTCGAAACTGAAGGTACGCGCGAGATCGGGGCTTTCATGCAAAGTGCCCCCGATGGATTTGCCTCGCTGGATGATGCAGCGGATGCGGTATCGGCCTATCTACCGCACCGGACCCGCCCCAAAGATACGTCCGGCCTGATGCGCAATTTGCGGCTGCGCGAGAATGGGCGCCTTCATTGGCATTGGGACCCCGCCTTTACCCGCTACAATCCCGAAACCGCCAAGCTTACCGCTAACATCTTCGCGCAGGCCGCCGCTTCATTGACGGTTCCGGTGCTGCTGATCCGCGGCGGCCGCAGCCGTGTTCTCAGCGCCGAAGGCGTTGCCGAGTTTCGCGAGCTCGTGCCGCATGCGGAATATGTCGATGTGGCAGGTGCTGATCATATGGTGGCAGGTGATGCAAATGACAGCTTCAATGACGCGGTTCTGGGATTTCTGGCGCAGCACGCCCATGCGGCACAGTGATGTTCAGAGCCGGAGGAAATCAACTCGCCCATCGCGCAAATTTCGAATTATCGAATGATGATCGCGCCATGGCCGGCACGCTACGCTGGCGGATAAGAGGAAACGCAAATGACAGAGTCCGGATTATTTGATCTCAAGGGCCGGGTGGCGATGGTCACCGGCGCAGGACAAGGGGTGGGGCGCGGCATTGCCCTGACCTTGGCGGCCTACGGAGCGGGCGGGATCGTCGTCAATGATTTCCATGCCGATCGCGCGGCGGCGGTGGTAGCCGAGATTGAGACGCTGGGGGTCAGGGCTACGGCGATGGTGGCCGATGTGGGAAATCTGGCGCAGGTGCGGGCGGCCGTTGAAGCTGCCGAGGCGGCTCTCGGGCCAATCGAGATTCTCGTTAACAACGCAGGCAATGGTGGACCAGAGGGGTTTCCCCCCGAAATGCCGCTGTTCTGGGAAACCGACCCGGCGCGCTGGTATCGCTTCCTGCATGTTAATTTGTTTGGCGTGATGAATTGCTGCCACACGGTGCTGCCGGGCATGGTGGCGCGGTGCTATGGCCGCGTTGTCACCATCACCTCGGACGCAGCGCGTAGTTTGGAGCCGCGGCAAGCGGATTATGCGGCCGCCAAGGCAGGGGCGGCGGGTTTTATGCGCGGCCTGGCGGGGGATGCAGCGCGCTTCGGAGTTACCGCGAATTGCATCGCCATTGCCACCATCCGTCCAGTAATGCCGCCGGCTGAGCTGGAGGCGTTTCTGGCATCGGACCGCACCAAGGCCCAGCTTGCGCGCTATCCGATTCGCCGGTTTGGCCTGCCGGAAGATATCGCCGGCACTGCCCTCCTGCTCTGTTCCGATGCAGCCGCCTGGATCACTGGCCAGACATATCCGGTGAATGGCGGCTACAGCGCCGCGCTTTGATGCAGCTGATTATGCCGAGGCGGCGATAGCTTCGGCCCAGCTCGGGTCGTTCTCCAACATCTTGCGGTATTTCAGAAGCTTGCCAGTGGCGGCCAGCCCAAGCGCCGCCGTCAGGCGCTCGTCGCGCCGGTAGAGGGCGATGAATTTCTCTTCCTCAGGCGAGCCGAACACGAAGCGCACCTCGTCATGCGCCACAGGCGTGCCGACGAGCTGGAATTTCAGCCCGTATTGGTCGGACCAGAACCATGGCACCGGCGCGTAGGCGCCGGGGTTTGGCGCGCCGCCCTCGGCCAGCAGGCGTTTGGCGGCGTGCTCGCCCTGGCGCACGGCATTGTCCCAATGCTCGACGCGCCGGAATTCGCCGTAGCGCCCGTTGGGCCAGCGTGCGATGTCCCCCGCCGCAACGATGCCAGGGGCGGCTAGGCAGGTTGCGTCGCACACCACGCCGTTCTCCAGCGTCAGGCCGGAACCTTCCAGCCAGCCGGTGTTGGGAATGACGCCGATGCCAAGTACTGCGACATCGGCCTCGACGACGCTACCGTCAGTCAAGTGCAGGCGCTCCAGGCGGTCAATTCCCTCGAATGAGGCAGCGACGACGCCCAGACGCATATCGACGCCGCGGCGGCGATGAATGTCGGCGATCACCATCGCAATCGTCGGCCCGAGCACGTGCGCGGCGGGCGCCACCATCTCGACCATCGTTACCGGCAATCCGAGTTTGCGCGCCGAGGCCGCGGCCTCCTGGCCGATGAAGCCGCCACCGACGATGACGACCTTGCAGTCGAGCCGGGCGAAATCGTCACGCAGGGCAACGGCATCATCCAGCGTGCGAACCACGTGCACACCCTTCATGTTGGCACCAGGCAGATGGCGCGGCGCGGCGCCGGTGGCAATTACGATGCCGTCAAACGCTTCGCGGCGCCCATCGGCCAGAGTGAGCGTGCGGGTGGCGGCATCCAGGCTCATTGCACGGCAGCCAAGCCACCATTCCGCATCATCCAGCAGCTTGTCTACAGCTAGCGTGGTTTTCTCAAGCGGCCATTCCCCGCGGGCGATTTCCTTGGAGAGCGGCGGGCGGTCGTAGGGGCGGTGCTGCTCATCGCCGATGATGACCAGGCGGCCGGTGAATCCTTCCCGGCGCAGGGTCTCGGCTGCGTTGAGGCCAGCAAGCGAGGCACCGACAATGGCGATGGAGTCTAGTTTCATATGTTTGTTCAATCTTAAAAGGGGAGTGAATGTCAGGGGGCGGTCGCGTGGCCTTGCCGCCAGCCTCGGGCCTGGGCGAGGTCCGCCGCGGCGGCGCGGCGGAGCAGGCCGCCATCGCTGCTAATCGGCAAAAACTGGATGCCAGCCTGCGCGAGGGTCTGAGCATTGGCCATGCCGAGCGAGGCGCATCCGGAAATGACGCGGTGCCGGCGGCAGGCCTCACCGACACGCAGCACCGCTGTCAGCACCTGTTCCGGCATCACCAGGGCGGCGCCAAGGCCAAGCGACAAGGCAAGATCGACGGGTCCAACAAACAAGCCGTCAACGCCCGGCGTAGCCGCGATCTCGTCCAGGTTTTCCATGGCCTCGGCTGTTTCGATCATCACGAAGCAGAGCGGCTCCGGCGCAGCAGCGCCGGGTGCGGCGTAATAATTGCGCACGGGGCCGAAAGAGCGGATGCCATGCGGCGGGTAGCGTGTGGCCTCGGCGGCAATGCGGGCCTGTGCCGCCGTAGAGACCATGGGCACGATGACGCCGAATGCGCCCAGATCCAGCGCGCGCATGATCTGCATCGGGTCGTTCCAGCCCACGCGGACCATGGAGCGGGTGCCACCCAGGTCGAACGCCTGAATGACGGGCAGCAGGCTGTCCCAGGAGATGCCGCCATGCTGGGTGTCCAGGATCACCCAGTCGTAGCCCGCCTTGCCCATGATTTCAGCGGCGACGTTGCAGTCCAGAGCGATCCAGCAGCCAAAGGATGGCCGTCCCGCAGCCGCGGCTTCCCGTATTTTATCCATTGGCTCTTCAGACTCCGCAGTAATTGGTCAAGAGTTACGTCTCCGGCGCGTGAAACGGCTATTCAGCAAATGCCGACAGCTTCCAGTATAGAACTGCAAGGACCTCAAACCCCCTTGTGCGCCGGTGATATCGTGACCGCGATGACCGGATTTCCTGTTTCCGGACTGGCAACATAACCAGGCAAGCGGAGCCTTAGCATTACAGTTTCATTTTTAAGTTGCGAAACGGCTTGATCTCTGAATCAATGGGTGACCATGAGTCCGGGGTCATGGATTTTGGGTGCATCAATTGAGGCGACGCTGGAGTTTTGGGCGAGGTCACTGCGCGATGTGAAGGCGCGGATCCGGCCTTTGTTTACGCAGGAGCGTGTTGCGGTATCGGCAAACGCGTTTCTTGAGGGTTTGCTTGGCGATGAGCGCCGCAAGACAGGGTGGATGCGCGCCGAGGCGGCCGGGGATCAGGGTCTGTGGCGACAGCAGGCAATTCTTGGCCGCGGTCGATGGGAAGCGGACGCGTTGCGCGATATTGTTCGTGATTACGTGGTCGAGACGTTCGCAGACAACGACGCCGTTTTGGTGATTGATGAAACCGGTTTCTTGAAACAGGGT
>NZ_BSOS01000087.1 GCF_030160635.1 Acidocella aquatica
CGTCTGCGGCGGTGGTTATTCGAAGATCAGCGCCACGCTGTTTGGCTGCGCCGCGGCGCGCAACAAGGGCACCTGCGGCAACCGGCTGAACATCCGCGTCGAGACCCTCGACGGCATCGTGCTGGCGGGGCTGCAGCACCGGCTGATGGACCCGGATATATTCAAGGAATTCGCTGCCGCGTTCATCGCGGAACGCAACACCATTCTCGCGCAGCAGAACGCACATTACGAGACTGCCAAAACCGAACTCGGCCGGGTCAAATCACGGCAAAAGGTTTTGGTGCAGGCTTTGATGGACGGCATGCCGGCGCGCACGGTTAAGGACGAGATGATCGCCCTGGAAGCCCGCGAGGATGATTTGCTCGCCCAGCTCGCCAACCAGCCCGCCCGTGAGCCGGCGCTGCATCCCAACCTTGCGGAAGTTTACCGCGAGAAGGTTGCGGCACTGCACACCGCGTTGGCCGACCCGGCAACCAAGGATGAAGCCTTCAGCATCATCCGCACGTTGATCGACGAGGTTCGTCTGATCCCTGAGAACGGCGCGCTTCGCGTTGAGATCCGCGGCGCGCTGGCGGGAATCCTGGCTTTATCGGCCGCAAACGACAAAACCGCCCGTGTTTCCACGGACGGTTCTGTTTCTGTTCTGGTTGAGCAAATCAAGATGGTTGCGGGACCTGGATTTGAACCAGGGACCTTCAGGTTATGAGCCTGACGAGGAATAATTTCTCTCAAGTATATTCTTTGGATTTTTAAAACCACTATTCCACTACCCTTAATAATGCACTTGAAAATCACCAATCGTTCCGACTTCCACCAAAAAATGCCCTAATAGGGCGTAAGAAGCAAAATAAACGGTCTATATCGGCGGACGGTTCAAGCTACGAAGAATCGGTTGGGCGGCCGCGGAAGACCAAGATGCTCACGCAAATCCCCCGGCTAGCTTTACTCCACCAAGCTCCAGAACGAGCTCTTGCGGGCATGCTCCCGCCGCAGTCTGACCACATAGGCATCGTGCGCTTCCAATCCCACGAACGCCTCAACCCCGGCGGACAGGCTGGCGCAGCTCAGCAAATGCCGCGCGGCGTGCTTGTAGCGGCTGGAACGGTTGTGGATGAGCGCAAAATCGATCATCGCCCGCAGCACCAGCACGGCCGCCAAATTGTGTTTGCCCGCCAACGCCTCAGATGCCGGGGTCAGAACTTCATAATGATCGCCATCCAATTCGCCCGCGCGTTCCAACACCAGCGCCGCCGCGCGGTTCAGGTCCGGCCACGAGATCAAAAATCCAAGCGCTCGCGAAAAATTCTTATCCTTTTTGACAAGATCAAGCGCCTTGTCCTCGGCCTCGACATCGTCAAAATCCGGCAGGCGTTTCAGATAACCCCGCAAATGTGATGGCGAAAGTGCGTGCTCAAAGCAGTACCATCGCACGGCCTGGGCCTCCGTGGCACGGCCCATTGCGTCCAGAACCGCGATGCGGGCGTCCTCCCACTCAAAATCCAGCCAATCTTCCCGTGCGCGCTGGCGGGGGACAGCCGTCTCAATGGCATTCCAGGCTTCCTCCAACCGCCCTACCGCGAGCAGTCTTTGAGCGATCTCGGCGGCGAAGGCCGGCACCTTGCGGGTTTTGACGTCATACTGCGCGATGAAAGCGTCCACGTCCCCCTGGGCGTCGGCAATTTCCTGCAAGGCCAGTTTCACGGTGCTGGGGCGGGAACGCTCGGCAATCTCATCCTGATAAATCGGCCCGGAGGAGCCGTAGCCAATCCTAATGCGATCTTTCGCCGCAGGTTTCTCTACCGGCCGGTTCGACAGATCAACCATGAGCTGTTTCAGATGGTCCAGCCCAGCCTTCCCCATTGCCTTGGCCAGGGCAGCGATAAGCCCATCGAATTGGCCGTAATCATTGGCAAGCAGCGCCCTGAAGGTCTGCTCTGCCAGTGCCTGCGCCGAAGGCTTGGCCAGCACGGCGATGGCGCCGAGATCTTCACAGGCCTGATGAAAAATCGGGCTGATATGGCCATTGCTGTCATCGCAGCGCGAAAAGATCGAGTTGGCTAGCTCCATGAAGCGCCAGAGCAAGTCGAGCGCTTCCGTCGGGTCACGCTGGGCGACGGTCCCGGCAATGGCAGCGCGCTGCGCTTCAAGATCAGCCGCCAGGGGCTTAATGCCCCGCCAATCCACGAAACTCCGCGCCCGGCCGATGGCGGCAAGCCGCTTGCGGACCTCCTTGCCCAGCTCGACGGGGCTTTGCGCCCCCGCCAGCTCCATTCGCAGCCTGCGCTTCGCCAAGGCATCACCAGTGCTGATCTCAATCAGCAGCGCGGCGAGGCGCTCTGCCCCCAGCACTTCCAGGTTTTTGGCGTTCAGTGTTGTCGTCTTGGCCATGCAATGTCCATCCGAAGTCACCTTGTCGTGGCATGCTTGGCTTTGGCCTGACAAGCCATGCTGGCAGAGCTCAAATTTCGAGCCCGTACTTCGCCAAAAATCCACACAAACAATTGATTCTATTTGTTTAATCAGCCAGGATCACGCACCCATAAATTGACCCCAAGCCGTAGATGCTATAGCCGGAATCGTGTGAAAGGGGCGAGACGATGACCGAAAGCAGCATTTACGAACGGCCGATTCTCAACTCGCCCAATCGCGGGCCTGACCAACTGGCGGCGGCCAAATTATCATATTTGTGGCATTGAAGTTATGCAACGAGCAGTCGGGCCGACAATCGAACCGGGAAGCTTCGTCGAGCTGCGGGGCCGTCCGTGGTTGGTCGAGCAAGTCCAGGGGGAGGCGAACGACCTTCAGACCCTCAACCTCTCGTGCATTTCAGACGACGCTCAGGGCGAGCGGCTGGAAATCCTCTGGGATGCCGAAATCGGCGCTGTCGTGCTCGATGAGGATGGATGGCGGAATATCGGCGCCGGCCTTCCTGACCGTGCTGAAGTGTTGGCCGCCCACCTACGCGCGATAAGATGGCGTTCTGCGACCGCCGCTGATCGCGACCTGTTGCAAGCGCCCTTTCGGGCAGGCATTCGGCTCGATGCCTATCAGCTTCTCCCGCTTCGTAAGGCGTTGCGGCTTCCGCGCGTGAATCTGTTGATTGCGGATGACGTGGGCTTGGGCAAGACCGTCGAGGCAGGCCTTGTAGCGCGAGAGCTCCTGCTGCGGCGGCGGATCGATTTCATCGTCATCGCGGCCCCGCCCGCTATGACGATCCAGTGGAAGGACGAACTGGAAGCGAAGTTCGGGCTTTCGTTCGAAATCATCGACAGAGAGCGGATAGGCGAGATGCGCCGGCTTCGGGGCTTCTCCGTGAATCCCTGGGCGACCGGCTCGCGATTCATCGTCTCGCATCGTCTCCTCACGGATGAGGTTTATGCGGCTGGACTCCGTGACGTGCTCGGCGAGTTTCGTGCCCGTGCGCTATTCGTTTTGGACGAGGCGCACCACGCCGCGCCCGCGGCGGGCATTCGCTACGCAATCTCAAGCCAGCTCACGAAAGCGGTTCGCGAACTCGGCGAGCGGTTCGAGCACCGCCTTTTCCTGACAGCCACGCCACACAATGGGCACTCGAACAGCTTCTCGGCTTTGCTTGAGATGCTTGATCCCCAGCGCTTCACTCGGGGTGTCGAGGTTCGCCCAAAGGATCTTGAGCCCGTCATGGTCCGGCGGCTGAAGGCCGATCTTCGGCGCCTTGGCGAAGCGTTCCCGGAGCGGATCATCGAGGCGGTTCGCATCGACGGTCTGCCGGAGGACACGCCTGAACTCGCACTCGCCCGGCAGCTTGCCACGTACGGCGAGATGCGGATGCGGCGCATCGCTAATCTTCCGACCCAAAAGGCGTCGATGGCGAAGCTGGCCTTTGTAGGTCTCCAGCAACGGCTGTTGTCGTCGGTCGCGGCGTTCGCACGGACCCTGAAAGTCCACAGGGCAACATTGCAGCGAATGCTCGATGGTGAAGAAGCCGGCTTGGTCGCTGCCGCCGCGCTGGCGTTTGTGGGCGGCCCCGCGAGCGAAGACAGCGCCGAGCTTGGGCTTGAAGGCGAGCGCGCCGAAAAAACTATCGACGCGGATGACGACGCCACGGCCGAGGCCGCTTCAGCCCTTGGCGTTGCAGACGCAGCGAAGGGAGACCTGCGCGCTGAACTTGCCGCGGTCGATGACATGCTGGCCATCGCAGAGCGCTACGCGTCGCGGCCCGACGCCCGGGTCCGGTGGTTGACCGATTGGATAAAAGCCAACCTTCTCAGCGGCCAAAACTGGAATCGCCGGCGTCTCATCATTTTCACAGAATACGAGGACACGCGGCGGTGGCTCGAACGACGCCTGCGTGAGGCGGTGTCGGACACGGATCGCGCTGACGATCGAATTGGCGTCTTCACCGGCGCAACTGGATCGGATCGAAGGGAAGATGTGAAACGAGCGTTCAACGCGGATCCCGATGTTGAGCCCTTGCGCATCCTCATTTGCACTGATGCGGCCCGCGAAGGCATCAACCTCCAAAGCTATTGCTCCGACCTGATTCATTTCGACCTGCCGTGGAACCCCTCCCGACTGGAGCAGCGCAACGGCCGGATCGATCGCAAACTTCAGCCGGCGAAGCAGGTTATTTGCCGTTACTTCCGCTACGAGCAGCGCGAAGCCGACATCGTATTGGAAGCGCTGGTCCGGAAGACGGAGACCATCCGCGATCAGCTCGGATCGGTCGGCCAAGTGATTGAAGAGCGCATCGCGAAGCGTCTGGCCGAAGGCGGCATTTTGCGTGGTCAGGGCGCGGCGATCGCTCGTGCCATCGCTGAGGAAAGCGATGCCGAACGGCTCAATCGCGCGCGCGCCGAAATGGACGACGACGAGCGCGCGCGTCACGAACGGTTGCTGAAGGAGCAGGCCGATCTGCAGCGCGCACTCGAACGGTCGCGTGAGCGAGTCGGTGTCGACCCGGAAGATCTTCATCGTGTGGCTGCGGCGGCGTTGTCACGCGCCGGGTATGTGCTTGACGAGGCCCGTGGGCCGGCGATCGGCAAGGTGGCAACCTACCGCCTCAATCCCAACGATCCGGCGTTCACAAAGGATGCGGGTTGGGACGACGCCTTTGACGATCTGCGAGTGCGACCGCGGAAGCGCGGTGAGCGTCTCGGCGACTGGCGGCGCGATGCGCCCATCCGGTCAATTGCTTTCAGTCCGCCGATCATGGCCGACGGCCGTGACGCCTCGGACGTGGTGCAAGTGCATCTTGAGCACCGCCTGGTCAGACGGCTGCTGTCTCGCTTCCTCAGCCAAGGCTTCCAGTCGAAGCTTTCGCGTGTGTCGGTCATTTACGGGCCGGGCGCGCAGCCTCGTATCGTCCTGATGGGACGCCTGGCGGTCTTTGGCGCTGGCGCAGCTCGGCTGCACGAAGAAGTCATCCCGATTACCGCGATCTGGACAGAGTCAGAACGCGACCGCAAGTCGCTCCGACCGCTGGGCGAGAGCGGCGAGGAGAAGACCCTCAATCAGCTCGAAGACGCCCTGCGTGACGCGCGTGAAGCGTCCGGCGCCGCGGTCGCCCGTATCCAGGCTCTCGTCACGAAGGATATCGCCGACCTTGTCCCAGCCTTGGAAAAGATCGCCTCAGAACGCCTGACAACGGTTACTGCGCAACTCCAGAAGCGAGGCGAGGAAGAGGCTCGCTCGCTGTCGGACCTGCTTGAACAACAGCGGTCACGTATCGCCAAGGCGGCAAAAGAGTTCGATCCCAATCAGCTCACACTAGATCTCGTGCCCGAGGAACGACGCGAGCGAGAAGCTGACCGGCGGCACTGGGAAGGCCGCTTGAAACGCCTTGAGCGTGAGCTGCGGGATGAACCGAAGCGGCTCCGTGATTCTTATGAGGTGCGTGCGCATCGCCTGGAGCCGGTTGGTCTTGTCTATCTTTGGCCGGTATCAGGATAAGTACGATGGCTACGGAAATTTATCGCGATCCAGATCTTGAATGGCTCGACCATGTGCCGCCTGTGGGCCTCGTTGTCGCGCCGACGCTCCTGAAAGAATTGGGACTACCACCAATTAGGCAAACGCCAATCGACACTGGCCTAGTTGCTGAGATTATTGGCGCTGACTTTTCCATACCGGCACTCACTGACCCCTGGGCGTTCGTCGAGAAGGTGCTCGGCTGGGAAGCGCGCCATGTTGCCGGTGCTCCCGGTGGTCCAGCTCTTCCGGATGAATTGTTCGTGGCGCTCCCCGAGCACGGCACGACACTGCGGCCAACTTGGGCGGTCGCTGGGCTCGGGGACAGCGATCAACGCTGGCAACTCCTTGTGCGTATTGAGGCGCCGGGAATTGATCCCGACACCAGGAACGCGCTCGATGGCTGGGAGGCGACCCCGCACCAGCGCTTTGAGCGACTATTGCGTGATACGGGTGTCTTCGCTGGTCTACTTATTTCCGAACGCGACGAACGCAGGGATGGCGAGATTCGATACTATCCTGAATTTCGCCTGATTTATGCGCCCCGTGGCGAAACGTCTGGCCATCAGAGCTTTCCGATCCGCCCCATGGCGATGGTTGCCGGCCGGTCGATGCTTGGCGGCCTGAAGCTGCTGCTTGATCGCAACCGCCTCCTTTTAGGGCCCGATGATCGTCGCCTGCCCGCCCTTCTGAAGCGGAGCCGAGATGCTCAGGCTCTGGTCTCCACTGCCCTGGCGGAGCAAGTTCTGGGCGCACTTCATGAGCTGCTGCGTGGGTTGGACAACGCTGAACCGGCGCTGGTGCGTGAACTCGCGGTCAGCCGTCCCGATCATCTTTATGAAGGGTTGCTGACAGTGTTGATGCGCCTGGTCTTCGTGCTTTATGCAGAAGACCGGGACCTCCTGCCGTCGCGATCAGACGCGCGGGCGCGGGAAATCTACGAGACCAGCTATTCGGTCCGCGGCCTTTACGCGAAGCTCACAGAGGACGCGACACTCAATCCCGATACGATGGATGAGCGGCGCGGCGGATGGGGCGGATTGCTGGCGCTGTTTCGGCTGATCCACAAAGGCCACAAGACCGGCTTCGTTCAGGCGCGTGGCGGCAAGCTGTTCGATCCGGACGAATTCCCTTTCCTCGAGGGCCGCGCCTCGAAGGATGAGCCAGCCCGAATTCTGGCCGTGTCGGACGGGTGCCTGCTTCGCATCCTCGAAGGGTTGATGACCTTGAAACTGCGCGGGACAGAGCGAGAGCGGCTGTCTTACCGGACCCTCGACGTCGAACAGATCGGCTCGGTGTACGAGACCGTCATGGGCTTCACGGTCGAGGCCGCCAAAAGCCGCGTGCTCGCCATCAAGGCGGGCAAGAACAACAAGACGCCGGTGTTCGTCGCGCTCGATGACCTTCTTGCCAAGAAGGGCAAGGACCGGATCAAGGAGCTGAAGGAGAATGTGGGCCGCGCGCTGACGGCGGCGCAGGGCAAGCCGGTCGAGGACGCCAAGAGCATCGACGATCTGGTGGCGGCGCTCGACGGCATGGTCGATGAGCGCGGCTCGCCAAAAAAGCGGGTCGCGGCATCCGGAACGCCGATCCTGCAGCCTACCGGCGAACGGCGGCGGACCGGCAGTCACTACACCCCTCGGTCGCTCACTGCGCCGATCGTCAAATACGCGTTGGAGCCAGCTTTCGGGAAGCTCGGACCAGACGCGACGCCAGAGCAGGTGCTGGAACTGAAATTGTGTGATCCGGCCATGGGGTCCGGCGCCTTTCTGGTCGAGGCCTGCCGCGCCTTGGGCGAGCGGCTGGTCGCCGCCTGGGCGCGCTGGCCTGACAAGCGGCCCAAAATCCCGGCGGATGAAGATGAGGAGCTACATGCGCGCCGCCTGGTGGCGCAGCGATGCCTCTATGGCGTCGACAAGAACCCGCGCGCGGTCGATTTGGCGCGCTTGTCGCTCTGGCTGGCCACGCTGGCGCGAGATCATGAATTCACCTTCCTCGATCACGCGCTGAAATGCGGCGATAGCCTTGTTGGGCTGACGACGGCGCAGATCGCCGCAGCAAACTGGGATGAATCGAAGCCGGGGCTGCCGTTGTTTCGCCAGTTGGTGCGAGACAACGTGGCCAAGGTAATGAAGGGCCGTGCTGAAATCCAGAACGCGCCAGACGATACGATGCGCGCCATCCAGGAGGCACGTCATCGCAATCTTGAATCGGAAGTCTCACCCATCCGTGTCATGGGCGATGCGGTGATTTCGGCATTTTTTGCGGCGGACAAAGCAAAGGCGCGCGAGAAGGCCCGCGCCGATGTCGAGAGCCAAATCTCCAGCATGCCGCCGCGCTGGGGTTTGCTGGCAGCCGCGGCCGCTCGGCTGCGTGCGGGAGAGCACGGCCTCACGCCGTTTCACTGGCAGGTCGAGTTCCCTGAGGTGTTCGCGCGCGACAATGGCGGGTTCGACGCCATTGTGGGGAATCCGCCTTTTGCCGGGAAGAACACGATCATCGCTGGCAACTCCAAAAATTATTTACCTTGGCTACAAACGCTCCATTCGGGTGCGCATGGGAACGCCGACCTTGTGGCGCATTTCTTCCGACGCGCCTTCGGCTTACTGCGGCAAGGTGGCGTATTTGGTCTTATCGCCACCAACACCATCGGGCAGGGCGATACGCGTGCATCGGGGCTGACCAAGATCATCGCCGATGGCGGTGCGATCTTACGCGCCACGCGAAGACTGAAGTGGCCGGGGGAAGCGGCAGTCGTGGTCTCCGTCGTGCATATCGTGAAGGGTGACGTGGGCTCACCAGTGCTCGACACGCGGCCCGTGCGGCGCATTTCGGCCTATTTGGTCGAGGGCGATCTTGATACCTCGCCTGTCGCGTTAGCGGCAAATTCTGGCAAGGCCTTCGTTGGTTCATACGTGCTCGGCGTGGGCTTCACCTTCGATGATGCAGCCGCGGAGAAGGGTGAAGCTGAGCGCTTAGATACTATGCGTGCGCTAATCGCGAAGGACCCTAGAAATGCCGAGCGCATTTTCCCGTTCATCGGCGGTGAGGAAGTGAACACCGAACCCGAACATCGCTATCATCGTTTCGTAGTCGACTTCTTCGACCGCCCGTTAAAACGCGATCCAGCTCTGCGCTCCTGGTTCAAGATGGATGACAGCGAGATCGCAAGATGTCGGGTTGAAGGCGTCGTTCCGGGAGACTACCCAGACGAAGTTGCCGAAGATTGGCCGGACTTGACCGAAATTATCCGTCGTCGCGTGAAGCCCGAGCGGGACAAACAGAAACGCCCGGCTCTAAAAACGCGATGGTGGCAGTATGCGGAAAAGCGGCCCGGGCTCTACCGCACGATTGCCTCGCTTAAGTCAGTCTTTGTGAACTCCAGCAAAGCTGCGCCCCAATATGCAATCGCCTTGTTGCCCAACGGGCTCGTCTATTCACAAAACCTCAATGTGTTCGCCCTTGAAGGCTTCGCGTCCTTCGCGTGCCTTCAAACATCAGCACATGAGATTTGGGCGAGATTTGTCGGCACGACCATGAAGGATGATCTTACATACACGATCGAGGATTGCTTCCGCACGTTCCCATTCCCCGCCGATTTCGAAACCGACCCCGACCTTGAAGCGGCAGGCGAGGCCTATCATGCCTTTCGTGCGCAGCTAATGATTGCCCGCAAAGAGGGCCTGACCAAAACCTACAACCGCTTCCACGCGCGCGGCGAAAACGGCGCTGATATCGCCCGCCTGCGCTCACTCCACCAAGAGATGGATGTCGCCGTGCTGCGCGCCTATGGCTGGGACGATCTGGCCGATCGTGCTGGGCCCGAGTTCATCGATCAGGAAGCGGACGAGGGCAAGACGCCCAAGACCCGCCTCGACTGGCCATCCGACTTCAAAGACGAAGTCCTCGCTCGGCTACTAGCCCTCAACGCCGAACGTGCTGCGACTGAACAAGCTGAAGGATTTTCATTTGTAGATGAGGATGAAAGCGAGCCTGAAGGCGAGGAAGAACTTGATTAGAAAAACTATTTTCTTTTTGGCGTCGGTGAAAAAGATAAAACTCCCTTGTTATCAAAGTCGTACTGGTTGTGTTTCTTGAATTCATCTAGCGCTGTTTGCGCGAGCATTTCGCGCTCTAAGAATTCGATCATTGCTTCGTTTGTGCCTTTGTCGTTGGACCGGATAGCGTAGCCCAACGCGGTACGACCAGGATCATCACAAAGGAAAAGATCCGCACCCAATTCTAAGAGATGACGAACAACAGTCAGATTGCCGCGCCGAGATCCAAACAAGCCGCCACCTTTGGCGGCGAACATCAATGCCGTTACGCCATAACCGTCTTGTTCGTTAACTGAGATTTGTAACATGGTAGCTACGTCAGGTTTGTACTGCCTCGTTCTGACCATTTCAGTCAAAGCTGTACGCCCGTTTTTGTCCTTAAGCGTAGGGGAGAGGCCAGTTTGAAAAAGTGCATCACACATCGCTGCGGCTAGTTTATTTTTTTCGATCCCACAGGCGACATGCAATAACGTATTACCGTTACGATCTAACAGCCGATTCAAATCCGAGGCTGGCCCGGAGAGATCGCGATAAATATACCAAAACCCCTCGATATCACCTTGGGAAACCACGCGAAACAGTGATTTTGGAAAGAGATTTTCTGATCGATCGAGGGGCCCTTTACATTTAGGGCAGGGATTAGTTGAACATTTTGTGCAAAGTTTCTCGAACTCAAACCCACAGGCTTTGCACGTCATGGCACCGACTTTATAATCGGCTCCATCACCGCAGATTTCGCACGGGCCGATAATGACGGAAAACGTCATCGGCTATTTCCTGCCTTTAAGATAATCACTCAGGGAGTTTGCTCCCGCTCGGTCCAGCAGCGTGTCAAGGTGCATATCGCCACGAACGTCAGGGGCAAAACCGGGACCATAGGTTTCCCGGAGAGTGTCTATCCGCGTGTTCCCGTTCTTGCGCCGAATCTCGCCGTTCTGGTCTCGTCTTCGATCATCTAGTCCTGAGTTTTGTACTTTTTTGCTCATTTTCAGTCCTTTATCACCACCTATTACGATATCAGGTTCGTCGAAGCGGCATCCGCGAACCAATAAACGCAAAATAGTCTTGCATTTTAGTTTTTGCAAGACTAAATGTATTTGACGGATGGAGGCACGCATGATGACCCAACTTATCGGCACGCGGCTCAAGGCGCTGCGCGAGCAGCGCGCCATGAGCCAGGATGAGCTTGCGCGCATTTTCGGCTTCAAGGACAGGCAAACGATATCGGCCATTGAAACCGGCGAGCGCCGGGTGACGGCCGAAGAACTAATCCTTGCCGTGGAAAAGCTTGGCGCCTCGCTAGAATACTTCACCGACCCTTTCATGCTGGTCGGAGAGGGCCGGTTCTCTTGGCGGCAGACCGCCGTTGGTCCCGAGCGACTCGCGGCCTATGAGCGCAACGCCGGCCGTTGGATTGCCGCATACAGGGCGATTGCGCCCCAGGTGGGCCGCGGGGCGCCGTTTTTGCGGCGCGCGCTAGGCCTCTCGCGGCAAAGCCGGTTCGAGGATGCGATGGAGGCGGGAGAACGCTTCGCCGCCGAATACAAGCTCGGAGACGTCCCGGCGCTCCGCCTGGCCAAGGTCATGGAACGGGAACTCGGCATCCTGGTCCTGATGGTCGACGTATCGAATGGAATTTCAGGAGCGGCCTGCCGTTTGCCAGAGCTTGACGCCGTCCTGATAAATCGTCACGAGACGGTCGGCCGGCGACACTTCGACTTGGCCCATGAATTATTCCATATCCTAACTTGGGATGCGATGCCGCCTGAGCACGCGGAGGCATCGCTAGAGACGGGCGGCAACCGCATCGAGCAGCTCGCCAATAATTTCGCGTCTGCCGTTCTAATGCCAACGCATGTTCTCGATCGATATGGCATCTGGTCCGACCTCAGCGAGAGCAAGTTGGTCGCCAAACTGAGCGCCACAGCCGATGAGCTTCAGGTGACAGCTTCGGCGCTGAAATGGCGTCTGGTCGCGATCGACAGGCTCAAGCTGGCAAAGGCCAAGGCAATTTCTGACGCCACCTTGAGAAATAACGGGCGTGAATCGGACGACTCCCCGACCCCGCCACCATTTTCGAAGCCATTTCTTGAGGTCATCGGGCTGGCAATCGACGCCGGGCACCTTTCAGCGCGCCGCGCCTCTGGCCTGCTGGACATGACCGTCGACGATCTGGCTGAACTCTTTGCTTTTCATGGGATTGAGTCCCTGGTTGATCTGTGAGGAACGATGCCTCGTTTTCGCGGTGTCGTCTTGGTTGATACGAACGCAATCCTGGAATCATTCAGGGTCGGTTCCTGGCGCGCGCTCGCTAGTGGCTACAACGTCGAGACCGTCGAGGATTGCGTGACGGAGACCCAAACGGGATTTCAGCGCCGGCGGCCGGAACAGCAGATTGACGTGGCCCAACTTGTGGCCTCACTCAAGGCCGTTCATCCTGTGGACGACGCGCAACGCGCCGTCGTCGCGGTTAAGGCGCCTGATATTGCGCTGGACGTAGGGGAGCAGTCGTTATGGGCACATGCGCTGACGCGAAAAGATGTCTGGGTCCTGTGTGGACCTGATAAAGCCAGTATGCGGTTTGGGGTTCGCCTTGGGCTGAGGGACCGGTTGATTGCCCTCGAAGTGCTTCTGACCGATGCAGGTCACCGGCCGAAAGAGGCGCTGAAGCTGCCGTATACGACCAAGTGGCTCGAAAAAGTCCTTGCAGAATTTTTCATTTCAGAGGGGCTTGGGCGGTCATGACAAACTCAGTCGATATTCGCGCCCAGATCGTGGATGTCTTTCGTCGAGACCTCATCGGTCCGGGGCTGCAGGACGCAGATCTTGCCAACGAGCGCCTGAATGAAAGCCCGGCACGCTGGTATTTGGCCGGATTTATTGCCCCTGCAGACGATGCGCTCGCCCTGGACGGGGATGATGACGAGAACGATCTGTCCGCCCAGGAAGAGATGGAAATCGACGTTGAGGAGCCGGACGCCGATGGCGCCGGCGGCGCCGCGACCGACAACGAGGAGCCTGAAGCCCCCAACGCGCGTCGGCGTTTTCTGCCGTCGTCCGTTGGGCTGACGGTGTTGCTCGATCCGGATGTGACGTCGATCGAAGCACGCGTTTCGTGGGGTGACTATCGAACCGAACCACCATTGCCGGAAGCTATCCTTCTGCCCGAGCCCCTACCGGAAGAGCTTGGCGAGGACGGTAAGCCCAAGCGCGTTGAGCGCCCCATGGTCGAGTGGGTTCGGACCCCGAAAGACCGGGTCATGGCTCTTCCCATCAAGGATGGCCGCGGCGGCCCGTTCGTCGTGCCGGAGAGCGCGGCCGAACAACGCCGCGGTGGCGGCCTGGTGCTGGAAACCCATTCGCGCTTATTCAGTTACACCACGCCGGACGGCAAAACTGAGCGCGTCCGTGCCCTTACTGTCTTCCTCGTCAATCGGCGGGCTACAGTTCATCGCTTCTACGCCGATGTCAGCTACGCTTTTCAGGCGCGGATCGAACTTGTAAGCGAAGCGGGGTTCCGTGCGCGTCGCGACCTTTCTGGCTATCGCGCCCAGGAATGGGATCTTCGGATCGCGGATCTGCACTATCGCGACATGCGTGAATGGGCTGTAGGGCGGAACGCCGCCGCTGGATGGGACACTTCTGAAGACAGCGCCAACGGTGTGACGCGGGTATGGACCGACCCGCTGCCGTCGGCGGAGGTTGAACGCGTAGCGCCGAATGAGGACGCTGAATTCAAGGCGCAGGTGACGTTCGGCATGGAAGAGCTCGCGCAGTTGGCGGAGGGCGATGGCGCCAGCCTTCGCGCCGCCTTGGCCGATCTGCCATCGCTCTATGGAATTTGGATCGACGCCGAGCGCAACAAGCTTTCAGGCCTTCCCGCCCGCCGACGCGAGACCGGCGAACGCCTTGTCGCCGAGATGGTGACCGCGAAGGACCGGATCGCAAAGGGCATCGAGATTCTATCGACGGACTCAAAAGCCCGCACGGCGTTCCGGTTCATGAATCTTTCCGTATCCATGGCCGCGCGCCGTCGTGTCGCTGGCGCGACAGGCGATCCGAGTGCTCTCGATGAGCCACAGTGGCGGCCGTTTCAGCTCGCCTTCGTGCTGCTCAACATGGCCGGCCTAATCGATCGAACTCATGTCGATCGTGAGACGGCGGACCTGCTGTTTTTTCCTACAGGCGGCGGCAAGACCGAGGCCTATCTCGGCCTCGCAGCCATGGTGATTGCGCATCGGCGGCTGGGCGGATCGGGCGTGCTCGGCGCTGGCGTCGCCGTTATCATGCGTTACACCCTGCGCCTTCTGACGCTCGACCAGCTCGCGCGCGCGGCAGGTGTCGTCTGCGCGCTCGAACTGATGCGCACCGACGCCAAGAACGTCGATGAGCGCGGTCGCCGGATGCTCGGTGACTGGCCAATCGAGATCGGTCTGTGGGTCGGCTCCGACGCCTCGCCGAACAAGCTGGGCGGCAAAGGAAAGTCTGACGAGACAACAGCTGTCGGTCGAATTCGGCGCTATCGCAACGGGCGTGACAAGCGCGCACCGGCCCCGCTCAAGGCTTGTCCGTGGTGCGGAACCGAGTTCACGCCTTCATCGTTTTCCTGCACGCCGAACGAACACGCGCCGATCAATTTGGAAATTCGGTGCGCCAACACCAGCTGTGAGTTCAGCAGGAATCGACCGCTGCCGGTGCTTACGGTCGATGAGCCCATCTACCGGCGTCTTCCGGCGTTTCTGATCGCTACGGTCGACAAGTTCGCAGCGCTGCCCTGGGTGGGTGAGACCGGCGCTTTCTTTGGGCACGTTGACCGTTTCGAAGATGGCGTCGGCTTCTATGGGGCGGCTGAGCCGGGCGAAGGCCGACCATTGGGCAACGGCTGGTCGCTGGATCCGCCCGATCTTATCATCCAGGATGAATTGCACCTCATTGCCGGTCCCCTTGGAACGGTCGCGGGTCTGTATGAAGCGGCGATTGATCAGCTTGCCTCGCGAGGCTCCGGTGAAAACCGCGTTCGCCCGAAGATCGTGGCGTCGACCGCTACGGTCAGACGGGCGGCCGATCAAATCGCCGCTCTGTTCGATCGGGACACAACCAGCATTTTCCCGCCGCCCGGCATTGATCGTGTCGATAGCTTCTTCGCTCGGACAGTGCCCTCATCGACCAATCCAGCCCGGCTCTATTTGGGCATCGCGGCGCAAGGCCGCGGCCCGAAGCTGGTCTTCCTGAGGTCTCTGACAACGCTCGTGTCCGCCGCGCAGGCCGCTTACGACGCGAATATCCCTGCCGACGCCAAGGCCAGGAATCCTGCTGATCCGTACATGACTGTGCTTTGCTATTTCAACGCGTTGCGCGAGTTGGGTGGCGCGCGGCGCATTGTCGAGGATGAAGTGCGTGATCGGGCGGCTCGCTACGGCGCCCAACGCCGACGGGTGGACCCTGCCGATACACCGTTTGCCGATAGAGCCATCAAGGAGCCGATGGAGCTCACATCTCGTGTCTCTACCGACGAGGTCGCGAAGGCGAAACAGCGTCTGGAGGCGATCTTTGGCCGGGATGCCGAAACCGTCGATGTGGCTCTCGCGACCAACATGATCTCGGTTGGTCTCGACATCACGCGCCTCGGGCTGATGGTCGTGCAGGGGCAGCCCAAGACGGCCGCTGAATACATCCAGGCGACCAGCCGTGTCGGCCGTGACCATTCCAGACCCGGCTTAGTGCTGGCGGTTCTGAACCTCCACAAGCCGCGTGACCGAATGCACTTCGAGCAATTCGGCCAATTTCACCGCACATTCTATCGCGCCGTTGAAGCGACAAGCGTGACACCTTGGGCGGCACGGGCGCTGGATCGCGCCTTAGCTGCGGTCGTGGTCGCTGCGGCGCGCCACGTGGATGGCGCACTCACCCCGGATGTCGCGGTCAATGAACTGAAGAACAATGTCGGCATCCGCATCTTGGTCCGAGACTCGATCGTCGATCGCGCGCCGGAGCGGATGATCGCGGGCGGTCGCGCCGCTCTGTCAAAGCTGATCGACGACATCTTGGATGCCTGGATTGAGACTTCCGATGAGCAGGCGGCGGGCGGCAATGCGTTTGCCTATGCCAAGAAGAAAAGTCCTCATCGACTGCTGCACATGCCGCTCGAACCGGAGATCGGCAACTTGGCGGAACCCCACCGCCGTTTTGTGGCGGGCCGTTCCATGCGCGACGTGGAACCCAACGTCACCCTGAAGGTCAGGGATCCTCACGGAAACACGATCGCGAACGCGGATGATCTCACATGACCAAGAATGCTCAACGCCTAAGCCAGTTGATTTCGACCTTCGGTCCGGGGGCGATGATCGATCTGCCGACGCGGTCAGTCGTGGTGGGCGGACTCGAACAATGGGACATGAAGGGCAGCGCCTTCTCGACCCTTCCAGAGCCGCGTTTGACGATGCGCCTTGAGCAAATTCTGAAGGAGCAAGGGCGCCTCGATCCGGCAGCCAGTCTGACCTTGAGAACACCGCCGACGTCGGTTGATTCAAAAGATGGCGTGCCGCGTGGCGTCGCTGCGCCGATCTTCCCGACATGGTTCATCTGCGAGCAGGTGGAAACGAACACCTCCGGCGCCAAAACGACCCGCCGTCGGCGATTGGTGCGTTGGCAGGACCTCGACAGCAAGGGCCGCAGGAAGTTCCAATACGACGACGGACGCAAGAGCGATGTGACGCCGATCCGTTTCGTGTGCGCCTGCGACAAGGGGCATCTCCAAGATATCGACTGGCGTTGGGTCGTCCACGGTTCCGGGACATGTCACGAGCCGATGTGGGTGGAGGAAAAGGGAACCAGTGCGGACCCGGCAGACACCAGCATCGTGTGCGGTTGCGGCCGTCGTCTGTCCCTGCAAGACACCTTCCAGCCAGGGCGTCTGGGCAAATGCCGAGGCGAGCGACCGTGGCTGCTCGACCGAGACCCGGAAGGCTGCGGCGACAATCTCAAGCTCCTAACGCGAACCGCGACGAACACCTACTTCCCGCAGGTTCACACGGTGATTTCGCTGCCGACAGAGGAGGATGAACTCAGTCAGCTTGTCGATGAACTATCGGGGGATCTGGCCGGCGTTCAAACAGTCCAAGACGTGGCGCAGGCGAAGAAATTCAATCCGAAGGTATCGGCGTCGCTCGGTCCTTATTCGGATGGTGACATTTTCGATAGGCTTCAGCGCATTCGTGAGGGTGCAAGAACTGACGCCACACGGTCACCTAAGTTGTCCGAGTTCGATACGTTTGCCGGCGGCCGTTCTGAAATCGGCGCGAACCATCCGACCGCAAAGCTCTACGCCCAGACTCTTCCGCGCGAGGCTTGGGCTGACCCCGATGCCGGGATCGATTTATCGGGGATCAAAAACCTGGTCGCGGTGCATCGCCTTAGGGAGGTTTCGTGCCTCTACGGGTTCACGCGATTTGAAGCTGCGCCGACGGGTTCTGATGGCGACATCGAAGATATTACGTTGAGCGTTCGTGGCGCGCCCATATCGCGTGATGCTGACTGGCTGCCAGCAATCGAGCAATTTGGGGAAGGCATCTTCATCCATTTTGATGCCACCGCGATTGCCGCATGGCTCCAAAAGGAGGCCACAGCTGTCCGAAATCAAAAGCTGCTGGCTGGATATGGCCACTGGCAAAAGCGTTTTGCTGGGAAGGCGCCGGCGTACCCAGGAACGGCCTACGTGCTGCTTCATAGTATATCGCACGCGTTGATGGCCGAGATCGCCCTCGATTGCGGCTATCCAGCCAGTTCGCTGAAGGAACGTGTCTACGCGCTATCGAGTACGCGAGGGGGCGGCGACGTCGACCGCTGCGGAATACTTATCTATACGGCGAGCGCAGGTGCGCAAGGCACACTCGGCGGTCTCGTCGCGACGGCTCCGAGGTTCGCCTACATCCTCAAGAGCGCCCTGGAACGCCTGAGGATCTGCTCAAATGACCCCGTTTGCGCCGATCATGAACCCGATGACAGGAGCGGTGACCGGGCAACCCACGGCGCTGCGTGTCATGGATGCCTCCTGATCGCCGAAACGAGTTGTGAGATGAGGAACCTCTTCCTCGACCGCAGTCTCCTTGTACCAACAATGGGTGATGATTTGTCCTGCTTCTTCTCGTGATTGTAAGCACAACGTTGTTGGGGGTTGGCCGTACAGGCAGGCGTGACTCCAGGTCTATGCTGAGTGATACAAAGGTCCTTCGATCGTGGGATAAGCATTATCTGCCATGCCTCCGCGTTTGCTTTCGTTGCTCCATATAGACATCCTGCAAATCTTGGCCTCGCTGGCCAACCCGATGCCAGAATTCCGCGTCGAGTTGGCTACTGACCAACGGGCGACGGGCCACCTTGGCCAGAAGTTCCGCCACATGCGCGCAGACACGGGCAACACGCGCCAATGCCTCTCCATGACGGCCCAATTGCGCCGCCAAAGCAGGCAACTTCTCTTCAAGTGCCTGCGCCATCCTGAGGCTTAATATCCGTTCTCGCAGCACCGAAGCCTGCTCCAGGCCGCCCCCGCGCACTTCCGCTGCGCGGTGAACCCTCTGCATTGCCTGGACCGCGCCACGCCGCAGGCCAACGGCACGATCGATCAATGCCAGCGCCGCTTCCTTCTCCGGCGTTTGCGCAAAATTGCGGATGATATTGTGCAACAGATCACCGCGCCCAATCTCGCGCCGGTCGCCCAAAGGCCTCCGCGCAATCACCTCAGCCCGCTCCGCCCCCTCCGATGTCACGATAAAACTCTGCTCTCGATGCCGGCTTCCCGATGTATAGGCCCCAAACGCCGAGACCAGTTTCGTGCCGGCGGGCATCGCATGGATATGCTCCGTGACAGTGGTTCCCTGCGCGGTATTTGTGGTCAGCGCATCACCATAGGCCAACTGAACTCTGCCGCTGGCCTCATCGCGCAGTGTATCCCAGGCGACCGCCCCCTCCCTGCCCGCACCATTTCTCAAGGTCAGGCCGGCGGCGTCGAGGGCTATAATTTCCAGCACTGACCCGTTGCGACCGATATTCCCGACCGTGCCGGTCTCTATGAATTTTGCATTTGTACGCCGGAACAGGCGCACCCGATCTCCCACGGCGAGTGCCAACTCATAGTCCCGCTCTCCCGCGCCATAGGTGGCTTTGATCGTGATTTGATTCGCCCCAATTTCTCCCATGGTCCGGCGCTGCTGGCGGATGGCCAGGCTGATGTCATGCGCTTCCGCGTTACTCGGCGCGCTCACCGAAATGCTGAAGTCTGGCCGATCCCGGTTCGCCTCAAGCCGCTGCCGCCATAGGTAAGCCGTTTGCGCCACCGCCTCTTCATATCCGCCCGGCACAACCTGCAACGTGCCGTTTGCATCCTTCCGGCGTACGGCCTCTTCTGTCTGGCCATTGCGGAACATCAGCACGGTCTCGCGCTCGTCCGCCGCCTTTTGCCTGACCGAAGAGCCCAATTCCGGCACCTTTTCGGCGCCCAGGGCCTGGCGCAGCAGCTCGATCACCGGCCCGGCCTCCACCGCCTGCATCTGCTTAGGGTCACCAATCATGACCAGTTGGAAGCCCTTCTCCGCCTGCGCCGCCATGATCGCGTTCAGTTGACGTGTGCCAAGCAACCCCACCTCATCAACGACCACCACGGATTTGCGGCCGAGGACCAGCTTTCCCCGCTCCAAATCCCGCAGGAACGCCGTCACAGCGCGGGTATTCGCGGCCGCTATCCCGGCTTCCGCCAGATCATCCGACTGCCGCCACGCCAGGGCGATGCCATGGACCACCCTGCCATCCGCCTGCCAGGCCCGAACCAACGGCTTCAATAATGTGCTCTTGCCGGAGCCCGCCACGCCTATGGCGAGCCCCACCCGCCCGCCAGTGCCCAGCTGATCGATGATCCGCCGCTGCGCCCGGCCATGCGCACTTGTAAAATCGATCTCCGGGAATGAGGCCACAGCCGTCGCGATGGCTTTGCGCGAGAGCGCGGCAGAGCGGTCGTGCGCCCCAGCCCGCGCCGCCTCAACGAGTGTCTGTTCCTCCCGAACCTCGAGCGTCGTTGTTACCGCCACCCGGTCCCTGCCCTGCCGCCCCGGAACACGCCCCCAGATCAACGCGGCGTCCTCACCCCGGCGCTGAACACCCCGTTCGCGGAAAGCCTGTGTGATGGCGTCGACATCGCGGGCCTCCCCAATCCCCGCGGCGATCAGCCCCTTGGCGGCGGCGATCCGGGCATCTGCACCATCAATCACAGCCCGCCGGTCGAATTGCTTGGCCAGCAACGGCAAAGCGGCCTGGAAGGCGGTCTCCAGCCGCTGCTCACGGCTGGGGAGAGGCATGACACCATCCGGACGCAGCACGCTCCGGTGCTCATAACCCAGCCGCGTCGCCGTCGCTCGCCAGGCAGCGAGGTCGCTAACATCATCGCTTTTGGCCTCGCGCGGGTTCTGTACCCCGGATTTGAGCAGGGCGATTTTCCGGGCGGGCGCGAGATCATCCCACTCAAGCCCTTGCGCCCGCGCATATTCCCGCGCCGCGTCCGTGCCGCTTGCTGTCCGCTTGCTGAACTGCGCCACGATGCTTTCCGGCACAGCTGAGAGCTTGGCCATTTCCGTGCGGGCATCGAGCTCCACCGCGACGCCATCGGCGCGCAGATGATTGGCGAGATAGGCCTGATACAGCGCGCCCCATTCATGGATTCGCCCTTCGAGCAAGGCGAGGTTGATGCTGCCCACTCGCCCGCTCGGCGTCTCCACGATGTTGAAGACGGCAACATGGGTGTGCATCTGCATGTCGCCCGGCGCACGGCCTTGCGTGCCGGTCAGCGTATGCAGCTCAGTGACCGGCTGGCCGTGCTCGTCTTCCCGCACGATCTCAACCGTGGGCCGGGCCGCGTAATGATCGAAGGATACCCAGCCGATGGAACCGGCCTCATAACCCCGTTTAGCCGCATCCCCGATTGAAGCGCGGCCAATCTCCCCCTCAATGGTGGTCATGACATTGTCGATGGCGTCTCGGTGCGCCTGATGCAGCATCGCCTGTTCGGCTTTGGTGGGCGCGAAGGCCCAGGCGATGGAGAGGGATTTGGGCGCGGAGAAGGTCAGATCGATATAGCCAATCCGCATCTTGGCGGCTTCAAGAATGGTCCGGTATTGGCGGGCACTTAACCCCCGCCCCTCGGCATCACGCCCGGCCAGAATATGCGTCCGCTGTTCGGGGGAAGGCGTTTTGTCTTTGACGCCCAGGCTCGAGAGCAAACGCCTTACCACCCGCTCGGGCTCCTCAGCGGACAACGGCTCACCATTGACCTTCCGCCCCGCCAGCATCCGCGCCAATTCTTCGGGCGTTGGCACCCGTGCTGCATCCAAGCCAAAAATCTGCGCCAGCGGCAGGCTCGAGGCGCGCTGCACCCGGCCCTCGATGGTGCCGCCATCCGCGCGCTGGCCGTTCAGCAGGCACGCCACCTCATCCGGCTTCAGCCCGCGTCGCAGCTCGATTCCTAACCGCCGCGCCAGCAGCGGGTTCATATCCCGCCGCGGCGTTGCCGTCGCACTGCTACGATCTGGCGCGATGGCGGCCTCGGCCATCGCAGCGTCCAAGTGTCTCTCTTTGTCGTCTGTCCCCTCACCGCCCCCGTCTCTGGTTGGTCTCGCCCCAGACCGCCGAGCCAGACGGCCCAGCGCTTCTTCACGGCCCACCAGCCCCGCCGCCGCAAAGGCCGCCAAAGCCCGCAAAATCAGTTCATCCAGCCCATTATCCGCGCCCGTGGCTATTGCAGCGCCGCTTTCGGCAAGGCGTTCCGCTTCCACCCGCACCAGCCCATCCAGCGTATCCGCCACCAAAGGAGTGCCACCGGCCGTGAACCGGCCGTAGCGCGACGCGGCCGCATCGGCGAGCGTTGGCGGCGTCACGCCCTGCTCGTAATATTCCGCCATCGCCGCCATCTCGGGCGACAAGGTCTGCTGCAATAAATGTTCGCTCATGAACCTCGCCGCAGCCGGCGCTCCCGCCGCCCCGGTGCGATAGGTCAGCATTCAGCCGCCCTCACCATCCATGGCCGGACTCTGTGGCCATTCCGGCCCGTTATGATCCGGCGGTGCTTCGCCGGGCGGCACGCCAAAGGCCACGCGCAGAACCAGCGCCAGCCCGTCGAATTTGCGTTCCACATCGCCGACCGATGCATCCAGATCCATGATCGCCTCAGTCAGACCCTGCAAGGTTTTAAGCAGCGGCGATGGTGCTGAATCCGCGGCGGCAAACTCACTGAGCTTGCGCAGCATCGTGGTCTGAACGTGCAACGTGTCAAGCATCAACCCCAGCGCGCCATTCATCGCCGCTTGTCCGGCATCAAGTGCGGCCAGCCGCGTGGCAATTGCCTCCAGGGACAAATGCGAAGATACGGCCGAGCCTCTACGATTCGCCTTGTCGTTCAGACTTTCCATCAAACAAGCGAGACGGCGCTACGGCAAACCGGCACGGAATCAGAACGAGTTTTCATGGCGTCAGCCGCCGCCTATGCGGCACCTCCAGGGGCGGTGCTTCCAGATCATTGAGCGTTGGCTGGCGCGCGCTGTCAGGGATACGCGCCTCCGCCCGTGCATCGCGCAGCAGGCTCGCTGCCCGGGCCAGGGCGGCATTCTTCTCCGGTGTGGATTTACTCGCCACCGAAAGCCAGTACGCGGCGGCGGCGCGGTCGAGATCGGCGTCTATTTCTGACATCGGTTCATACTCCTTGTTGGTTTGATTGCTGGTTGGTGCCGGTCTGATACCCCGGCTTGTGGAAGCGGTTTTCCGCGACAAGCGCCCGCATCTCGGGTCTGCGGAAATAAATCGCCCGCCCGCAGCGCAACGGGGCCATGCCGCGCGCCAGGACAAACATCTCGTCATCACGCACGTCATGCATCAGCTCCGCCTTGCGGATCAGCGGCCGGCCGATCTCATGATAGGAAATATTTGAACCACGCGACAGCGAGGATGATTGCATCGCCTTACCGGATTTGCCGGTATTCATCCCCTCGGAACTTGCCATTACCCCATAGGTGCCAAAGGAATTTTCCAGCTCAGTGGCCGTATCGAGATCCTGCACCGCCGCATAGCAACGATAGGATACGCCGTCATACCAGGAGCGTTTGCCCTGTTCGCCCCATTGTTCGACGATCTGCCCACTCGATTGATAAAGTAGCTGCATGGTGATGCCGTATTTGCGCCCCGCATCCCGCGCAGTTTCCAAGATTTTCATATAACCAAGCCGCGCCGCCTCATCGAGCAGGAACAGTACCCGGCCCTGCATCGCGCCATCGGCCTCGTAGACCGCATTCAGCAGCGCACCGATGATGGTGCGCGATATCCCGGGCTCCGTTTCCAGCGCCTTCAACGGCATTTTGAGGAATATCGTCACCTTGCCATCCAGCAAGGCCGAGGTCTTAAAACTATTCCCACAAACGAGATTGGCAAACGCCGGATTGGCGAGCCAAGTTGTCAACTCGGCGGCACTACCGACCACCCCACTGAACGTCTCGTCGACCAGCCCGCAAACCGGCCCAGCGAGTTGGCGCGCATAGGCACTGGGGCTGGCCTCGAAGATCCCCCGCAACACGGCGCGGACCTCGTTAACTGGCATAGCGATCGCCCTGCGTACTGCGCGCAAGGTTTTGATTTTTTGCGGCGCTGTCTCGTCGAATAAAATATGGGCCAAAAAACAGCGCACCACATTGCGCGCCATGCTGTCGAAAAAATCATCTTTTCTGGCCGCTGGCTTGGTATCCCCGCACACCCAGGCAACGACGGAATCAATATTGGTGGCAGCCAGCGGCGAGGCGATGTCAATCCAGTCCAGCACATTGAAGCCGGTATCTGTTCTTAGATCGAGCTCATACACCGCCTGCCCCATCGCCTTGCGCGCGTCCCGCAACATCGGCGCGATCTCTCCGGCGGGATCAAGAATGACCGCCGAGCCAGTCCAATGGAGCAAAGTCGAGACTGCCGTCGTAGTCTTGTAGCCGCCACTGCCAATGACCATTAGCGAATGCGTTGGCCCCTCTCGGCACGGATCGATTAATAGCGCTGCCTGGCCACCCTGTCCCCAGGTTTTGGCGTTTTCAGGATCAAACCGCCGGGCCGCAATTTTGTCCTGATCAACGCGATACGCCTCGCCGACGACAATGCCGCCAAAGGTCGGGTGCGCGCCGGGGAACCGCTCGCGCGCTTCCACCATCGTCATCCACGCGGCGCGACCATGATTATCAGTCACCGCCAGCGGCGATTTGACGATACCGCCAAAGAGTGGCCGCCGGAGTTTTGGCCCCACCACTTGCTGGCCGCGATAGATGAGTGCCGTGATCATCAGCATTGGTGGCACGGCACCCACCCCGGCACTGATTTTGAGCCAGAGCGCCACACGCGGATTGCCATCAAAATTCAACGCATATAGCCACCATTGCCAGAATGGATGCGGAAACTCATGCAGCAGCCCGGTCCCGAACAAAAACACGAAGGACGCCACCACGGTCCAGGCGATTAACACCAGGATAAAGCCAAAACCTGCTTTGACAATGAGTTGGCCGGTTTGCTCTGAGATGGTGATGCTCATGACTCAGGCCGCCCGCAACAAATGCGCAGCACTCTCACCACGGCGCGCAGCGTCAGCCGCAAACCACACTTCGCCGATCTCGTAGACCGCGCCCTCATTGTGGAATGGAATGATCAGATCGACGGCTGCGGATAAAAACTCCATCAACGTCCTGTCATCCCACCTCCCACCCTGCGGGCTGCCCTTCACCAGGGCAAACAACCGCCTGAAAGCCTGCTCGGGATTACGCCCATGGATGGTGGTGATTGAGCCGGGATGCCCGGAGACGATCTCGTTGATATAGGTCCAGGCCGCATCGTCACGCAGCTCCTGCAATAGGATCCGATCTGGCTTCATGCGCAGGCTGGCTTGCAATAACATCTCCGGTGTCACCCGCGCCAAGCCGATATTATCCTTGGCATATAGCAACCGGACATGATTGGGCTGGGGGATGACCAGCTCCAGCGTGTCCTCGATGGTGATCAGCCGCTCCTGCGACGGGATGGCGCTGATGAGGGTTTTACTCATCGTCGTCTTGCCCGATCCGGTAGCACCGCACAGCAGGATGGTGAGCCGCGCCTGCACCGCGCGCTCCAAGAAGGTTTTGATGTCACCAGCATCATAGAGGGCAAGCAAGGCGGCAAAGTCCCGCTGCGCCGCCTCTTTGCGGCTGGCCCAGTTATTCCAGCCCGCCACCTGGTAACGGCTCACCAGCGAGTCGAGCGGTGCCACCGAGCCTCCCGGCTTGCGGATGGTGATGCTGAGCGTACCAGCCGGAACGGCGGGCGGCATGCAGATTTGCAGCCGCTCCCCGCCGGGCAATTCGGTGGCGCAAAGCGGGCTGCGCGGTCCGACATCTTGCTTGCGCAGCGCTCCGGCCAGCGTCGCGATATCCTCGAGGGCTGCATAATCGAGCAACACGGCTTCCACACGAAACTGACCGCGCTGTCGGACAAATAGCTCTCCCGGACGGTTGATGCAGATTTCTTCCGTGGCGGGATCATCCAGCCAGGGTGCCAGCGGTTGCATCAGATATGTTAGCAAACGCGCCGCCTCACCCGCCATTGCCCGTCTCCACGCCGGTATCGTCGAGCCGCAACCGGTACACGCTGGAAAAATCCAGATCATGCGCCACGATCAGCGACACGGTATCACCCTGGTTCTTGGTCAGCGTCGGCGGAATGTTGATGGAGTTTGCCAGGGCGGTGTTGGCAACCGACTGCCCATTGCTCTGTGCGGCATACACAAAGCCGAGTGCCGTCTGCTGCGACGTCGAATTACCGCTGCCATTCCCCGCCGCCGCCAGAGTTCCGGCCTGCAGCCCGCCTTGCACCAGGGTCAGCATTAACGCCCCGCCGAACCGGTCCCAGAAATGGTTGTTGACCGCGCCCGGTAAACCCGCTCGCCCGAGATCGTCGGAACCCGGCGAATCCAGCTTAACAATGACATGATCCGGCGTCTCTGCACGGGTCCAATCAACGAACACCCGGTTCTGGCCTTGCAAGAGACCGTTCTCCATTTGACCGACAATTTTTGTGCCGCGATCAAGCAGAACGACATTTCCGGTAGCCCCTCGAATGTCGATTGGCACAACGCAGGTAACGAGGCCGGGAAGCTGGCTATCGATGGCGGTTTGCAGCGTGCACGGGATCATCGTGCCCTCGGTGATCACCATGTCCGGATGTTGCATAACCGTGGCCTGCTCGCCATCGAGAACCGTGGGCTTCAGCCGGGCCGCCAAGGGGGAATTATCCGGCATCGCCGCCGCCGCCGTGGCGCCCGGCTGACTGGCGCTCAAGGAGGCCGGCTGGTTGGGAACCGGCACCGATGGTCCGGAGAAGGCCAGGATCGGCGCCGCAGCAGGCGAGGCTTGCGCGGGTGCGTCCAACAATCCCGTTGTTGTATTGGCTGGCGCCGGCAAATTTTGCGCGGCGGGCTTCATGACCGCGTCCGGTGGCCCGTTAAAAACTTCGCCGCCATTCGTATATGCCGCTGGAATGATTTTTTGCTGGTCCGCCCGCTTATGGCTGAACAGCGCATTGAACCAGATGAAGCCCAGCCCCAAAACCGCCACCAGCGCCAGAATGCCGAGCTTGGTGCCGGTTGTCAGCTCCCGGCGCGGCGTGCCCGCGACGGGCGAACGGCCATCCTCCACCGGCGAGGCTGCCGCCTGATCGCTCCGGCTCCTCACCTCCGGCCCGTTGGGCGCTTGCCCGCTCATGGCTTCGCTCCCGGCATACTGTTACCCGGCGGCACGACAACGCGCGACACATCCGGGCTGGTCGTCCCGGTCTCAGGATTACCACCCACCGACTGGTAGCCGAGATTGTAAATATCCAGGACCGTGCCGCCATCGCGCAGGTGCCATTCCCGTGCGGTCTGGTCGAGCTGCACGATATCGCCGCGGACCGCGTAGCTGGCCGTGGCCTCCTTCCCATCCGGGTCAATCACGAAGATCGAGGGGATGCGGGCGTTGCCTGCAAATTGCAGTAGCGTGGAATAGCCATTATCCCACACTGCTAAGGGTGCCAGCGAGCGGTCTCCACGTGCGACGTATTTGTAATTGCGCGGCCCGGCATAAGGGTTGCTCTGCTCAGTCTGGAATGCCGCCTGTGCGGCGGTTTGTGTCGCCCGCGCCAAAGCCAGCCGGTTGAGCGCCTCCACCTTTTTGGCATCGGCAGCTGCACGCGCCGCCGCCGCTTTGGCCGCATCCGCCGGATAGGTGAACTGCACCGAGTAGAACACACCTGCAGCCCCATCCGCCGTGCTCGGGGCGTTCACGGTCTCGATCTCGAAGACATAGCGTCGGAGCGCGCCATCCTGGCGCTGGGTGAGCACGATGATCGGCTGCAATTCGAGCGCGGCGCTCGGCTTGAGGAACAGGTAATTTCCCTTCGGCACCGCCGCCAGATGCAGGCTGTCCGTCTCCGCCACCGAGGTGACCGTTTCATCCGGCGCAAAGCTCACCACCATCGTCGCGCCGATGATCGTCGATAGATGCACCACCTGGCCCGGATTGTAGGCGACATAGCGCATCCGGCTGTCATAATGGCCCGCATCCGGCGTTTGATCAGCATAGGCGCCGCGCGCCATCACCATACTTGTCACACCAACCACGAGCACCAACGCAAAAGCTCGTCTCATGGCGCTGTATCCTCTTCGTTCTGGTAGCTTGTAATGATGATGCCGCCAGGATCATCCAGCCGTTCGGCATCAGGCATCGTATCGACCTGCTCGAATTGCTCCGTTGCGGTCCAGGTGGTCGTAACAGCGGTATTCATGCCCGCCTCAAAGATCCGCTGGTAACGCACTTGCGCCACGCCAGGACCGATCAGCGCCACTGAAATCGGCTCCACGGTCACGACGCCATTCTTGCCGATGGTCACCTGCGGGGATTGCGGGTTGGGATAATTGAACCACGCCTGATAGGCGGCTTTTGTCGCGGCATCCGACATGCCGGAGACGATGTCATAGCGGTAGCGAGCGGTATCATAGGAATAACCTTCGCGCATCTGCACATATTGCCAGAGGGCCGCGCGGATCACCGCTTGATGCGTGGAGGCCGGCAAGGTTGAAAGCGCGACTGAATTATCGATCGTGCCATCCGGGCGAATGAGAAAATACACCGGCACCAATTTGGTCAATGGCAACATCGAGGCCACCGCCCATGCCAGCCCCAGATTCGCGAGCATGGAAACAGCGAACGCCACCAGCGCGCCTTTGGAGAGTAGTCGCGCCGAGCGCGCCCGCGCTTCCTGAAACGACAAAACCTCCCTGTAATGCTTATCCAGCATGGCGGGCGCGAGAGGGAATGTGCCGGAGTTCTGATCCATCACGCCCTACCGGTCCGCAACCTTGGGAGGGGCGGCCAAATCCTGCGGTGTCGGCTGCCAGTGCCCCGCATTCAGCACAAAGAGCGGCCCGGACGCCACGGCAAGAGGATCGGAATTAGAACATCCGGCGAGAAGCCCGAAGGTGATGAGAACGAGACAAAATTTGATGAATTTTCCCGCGAATCCCAAAATACCCGGAAGCGGTTTTGAGGACACGAACCGCCGGTAGAGAATCCACCCCCAAAAGGCGCAACTTGCACCCTCGGCAAAATATGGAACAAGACGAGCATTGCTGATCATCGGACCAATCCTGTGTTTGATTTACCCCGTGAAGATTGAACGATACGCCCCGCTTGCGTTGCCGAGGCGGCCATGGCTAGCGGGCTGACGGAAATTCCGCCGCCGATATAAGCGGCGATCCCGGGCAAGAAGCAGGTGATCAGGCTACCAATCGCCAGAAAGATGACGAGTTGCGTACAAATCAAAATGGCTTCCGGCTTCGATGCAATCGCGACATTCCCCAACGTGCTGTTCACGTAGGTGACGAAGCCATTGATGATAATCGCGAGCACAATATCAACCAACAGCGTCAAAATCATCAAACCGATCAGCTTGCCGATAAATCGGTCAGCCACGCCACGTGTTGCGCTGAATAAATATCCCGAGAGAACAAACGGCCCCAGGCACACAACAATATCCGTCAAAATCCTTGTCGATTCGTAGATCAAGAACACCAGACCAATGGGGAATACCATAAGGCTCTGCAAGATCGCCAATTGCACCGAATAAAGCACATTCAAAAAATTCATATGATTTTCGGCAATCGCAAAAACTTCTGACGCGGAATTCCAAAGCGCGTCAAACTGATGCGCTGCCGGTGCCGTTCCGGTCACACCCAGGAATGACGAAGCAAAGTAATTCGGCAAGCCCGCCGTGAAGAAGCTCACGATATATTGGTCATAGAGTGTCGTGGACATCAAAATTGCAATGACCAGACTGATGGTAATAATCCTGCTGACCCCCTGGCGAACTCCGACGTCGCCGCGCATAACCAGAATGCCCGTGACTATGATCCACAGCACAACCAGTGCGGTTAGCGGTCCCTGCACAGCTGACATTGCCGCGTTGACCGTTGTCTCCAGGCTGCTGGTAAACGGCGCCTGGATAATCTGATCAAAAGTGTAAAACGGCGCATAATTGTCAGCGCTGGCCATTTTCTACCTCATGGTGCCGGAGCTGCGTTTGGTTTAGCGTTGGCGCTATTCGACATGGCAGCCCGATGCATCTCATCGGCAAGCAATTGCTCCTCGGCAGATTCAACATTTTGACAGGCCGCCTGCGATATTGAAGCGGCGTTGTCCCCACACCGCGCCTCATCCGATTTGGCGATGGCGGGATGTGCGACATACCAACTCGCTGTATGCACGTCGGCAGCGGGAACTGACATTCTCGCCTGGCCCGGTGCCGCATTTCTGGACGAGCGCATGTTAAAATCAACACCTAAAATCACGCCAGTCTCGGCAATGATAACGGCCACGCCAATTATGATCTGCAATCTGGATGGATAAATCATCATTGCCCTCCATTTGCAGCGGCATCGGATTGTAATTCGCTCACAAGGTTGGTCTGATCCTGATCGAAATGCTCTTGCTGCTGCTGTTGCTGCGACGATGCCTGCTCGCTCGCCAGCACCTGAAGGTTTTGCGCCTGGGCCTGCTGCGCCTGAACGAATTGCGATTCCGCCGCGATGCGGCCATTGATCGCATCAACCTGGGTGATCGATGTGGCAGCGTTCAAATCCGATTCCAGATTCGGCAAATCCTGCATGCGCTGTTGAATCGCGGCGAGATTCGTCGATGCAATGCCTTCGATATTCGCGATGGCATTGCCATTGGCGTTCAACTGCGCACTCGCGGCCGAACCATCCGTTGGTGCATAAACATGGCTCTGGTTATAATAACTTGCGGCCGCACCGGACGGCGCGGTTGTTCCTCCGACCAGCCCCGCCATCGCGTTCGCCATGGGCATTGGGTTTTCGATCGACTGGTTCTCCATTCCAGCCGCCATGCCCATGACATTGGTGGGGTTGGTGAACATCTGATAGGTCTGCTCAAGCTGCGACAATTGCGCCTTGAGCTGCTCCACCGCGATGACTGATTGCGCCGCAGTCTGGATGTTCTGGCCCAGATTGGCGCTGTCGATCACCGCCATTTGCGCGGCGGCCTTTGGCGCCACGCAGAGGCTCAGCATGACTCCCGCGCTCACAACCACATATGCAAGTCTATTCGGATTCACATCATCCTCCTCTTAATCCTTGGCGTCATGGTAGGATCTTAAAAATTCCGGCAGCCATTTGTCTGGCTCATCGCCCAGCTCGCGGCGCAGTTTTTCTGCAAAGCGCACGGTATTCGCCCGGCCGGAAAGTATAGCGACATAATCGCGCATCTGGCCGAGATCGAATTCGCAAATAACACTGGCCTGCTCGCGCTTGAGCAGGAAGCGGCGCTTACCGACCGCCATCTCTTCGCGCACCGCGCGATATTCCCCTTCAGTGCATTTGAGGCCGTCAATATAAACGGCCCGATCCGCTGTCGGTGATGGGAACATTATCTTCGTCTGGCATTGCGCCACGATCGACGGCCCCAGCGGGCTTTCCAGAATATGCTCGGGCATCTGCAACGCCAGAAACACCGCGCCATTACTCTTGCGCACCGTCAACAAAAGATTATCAACCACCGCCGCGAATTGCGGGTTTTTAAGGTAGAAGCGGAATTCATCGATACTCAGCACGACGCGCCGCCCATCGAGGATTTGTGTCACACGATAGAGCAGATAAGCCCCGGCCGGCGCGCAGACTTCGTCGTGCTCCAGCAGCTGGGTCATATCGACGCCGGTGATCGTGCCATCGAGCCGCACCTCGTCGCGCTCCCCATCGAACGCCCAGCCCAGCGCATTACCCCGGCACCATTTCTCGAGGCGAGGACCCAGCCCCATCGGATCGGCATGGCCGAGGAATTCCCGCAATCCAGCCAGCGAACGCAACTCTTCCGGCATGCTCATCTGCCGGGTGATGGCACGCTCCAGGCGCTTCTCTTCCTCCGGACTCAGCCCGCCTTTGCCATCACTTTGCACTAACGCGATCAGCCAACCCCGCAGAAAATCCCGATCGGCTTCGGTGTCCTTCAGCCCACGCAGCGGTGCCAAGCCAGACGCCTCACCACGCCGCAATTCGAGATAGGTGCCGCCCGTGGCGCGCACCAGCAATTCCCCGCCCCGGTCCTTGTCGAAAAACACCACCGAGCCAGCCCGGCTCGATGGGGTATTCTCCTCCACCATCGATTGCTCGAACATCGCCAGCAGAAACATCAGCAGCGCGGTCTTGCCCGAGCCTATGGGACCGAAGATGATCGTCATCGCAACATCGGCAACATGCGGCACGTAGTCATAGGCTGTGCCACCATCCGTGCGGAAGCGCGCGATAGCAGCACCCCAATGTCCGCGCTCTTCTCCTGCTGGGAAATTATCAAAGCTCGACAGCCCAGCAAAATTGCGGGAATTGATTGCCCCGGGCCGCGTGCGCCATTCCAGATTACCCGGGAGTTGCGACCAGAAGGCCGCCTCCAGCCCCAGCCGCTCCTCGACCACCACCGCCCCGGCATCGGCCAACCGCCCGCGCGCCCGCCCCGCGTGCTCCTCTACCGCCGCTAAACTATCCCCATAGACCGCCAGCGAGAGGTGATGCGCGCCCATGACAAATTCATTGGAGGCCAGGGCATCCGCCGCTTCCTCCAACCCGGCGATCTGGCTGACCGCCTTGTCCTGCGCGCCCAGCATCTGGGCGGATTTCAAAGACAGCCTATCCTGCGCCTGGGCACGGGTGACGAAGGCGAAGGACTGCGCCAGCACGATGGGGAACGGCACGGAGAGCAGCGTGTTCAGCATCCCAGGCCGGGTTTTCGCCGGATATTCCCGAAAGGAGAAAATCGTCCCGAAAAAGCTCTTATCCGGCGCGCGTATCTCTATGCCCCGACGCCCGCAAATGACGCGATCCGTGTAAATCGAATCACCAAGATGCCCGGAGACAACCGGCACCGGCAGCGGCCTGCCGGTGATAATCAGGCGCAACGCCTCGGCGATTTCCGAGAAGGCGATCCCATCCCGCTCATACACACCAAGGCGCCGGACTCTGAACCCTTCCAGCCCATTGGCCAAAACAAGCCATTGGTCCTCTAACTCTCGCGCCAGCCCATCCGCTGCTTCTGGGGATTTACACCCGAGCTGCGCCCATTTTCTAGCCATGCCGGGCCCCAGCGGGCTGCGCGGCGAGACCACCATGCTAATAAAATAATCATTCCGGTACAGCCGGCCTGCCAGCACCTTGTGGCGGTATGCGGCGTCCAGCGCGTGGGCAAAGCCGGAGCGGAACCGGCGGGCGGGTGTTGCCCCCAGATCGGCATGGCGGATGAGATGCGTATGGATGGTTACATTGTCGTCGGCGAGATTGCGGTAGGTCGTGTTCAGCAGCCGCAGCCTTGCATTACGCAGCGCATGATCGGCCAGCTCGAATGCCTGGCCCTCAACATGCCCCATCGCCAGCAGCGCCCCGCCTTCCAGCAGCAAGGTTTGCGGCCCGATATGGCCGACATAGGGCAGATATTGCGTGGCGGTGCGCTCCGCGCGGGCACTATCCCCCCACATCGCGCATGCCCCGGTAACGAGCGCGGCCATGACCCGGTGCCGGTGACACTGAAGCCCCGCCCCATCTCTTGCCATCAACTGACCGGCCAGCGGTGCGCAAATACATCAGCACAACACCGACAGCGTTATAGTCCCGCGCCACCAACTCCCGCGCCGCCAGCCAGAGCGGCGCCATCACCGTCAAATAAAGCGGGTTCTTGAAGATCACGACAATCAGCCCAGCCAGCATGAGCAGCATCGCCCCCAGACTCAGCGGTACGCCCATGAACATCGCGGGCCTCGTTGCCGCGAGATATAGCGTGTCAGCTTCAAGGGGCTCCACCTCAACCGCCCCCGGTCAGGGTCTGGCCGAGATAGGAAGCGCCGAACATGATGACGATGCCGCCTATGATGCCCGCAATAACCCCCAGCGACGCCCGGCCAAACATGAACAGAAACCCGATGCCGATAATCCCGAGCACGGCGATCGTCTCGCCAAACGGCCCCAGGATAAAGGTGCAAACATTATTGATCATCGTCTGCGGGCTGGCCCCGCCCGAGACGGTCTGGGCGTAGGCAAATGCCGGAAGCCCCAGCATAGCCGCCAGCAACGTCATGGGCCACGCTCGGGCGGCTACGGACCATAATCTAGTCAGACGCAACATCTGCGCCTGTGCAAGAAGCATCGGGGCAATCATGTCGATCATGGCGACCTCATCGTTTGGAGTTGGGAATCGGCCTCAGCGGCCGCGGCATTGCTTCGCCCGGCGACATCCAGCCCCAGCGGCACCAGCCAGGGCGCGCCATGTGTCCTCGCGTAACTGCCGGTGGCCGATACATCCCAAGCGGGTGGCATGTCCGGGGCAATGACAGGCGGTAGCGGTGACGCGGAAAAACCAGATGCCGCCTCGTCCGCGTGGCGCATCACGCGCCTCGCATAGCCGTTCATGATCCCTTTGAGTGGTGAGCCGGTATTGTAGATCGACAACGCCATAAGCAGGGCGGCCTGTTGCCCGGTATCAACCGGCCCAGAGCCATAAGCGGCCCGCAGCACCGCCGCACCGCCCGTCAATGACGCGCAGGGATCGAGCGCCGCGCCGATCGTCATCCCCAGCGCGGGCAGATTGGCGCTGTTGATTTGCATCAGGCCCAGATCGACAGAATGCCCCTTGGCGATCCATGCAGTCGCCTGAGCCTCGGCGTTGGCCAGGCTCGCCGGGCTGGCACTGAAGTGAGTGCTGTTATCGTGCAGCATCCACGGATAAAAATTGCTCTCCGTACGGGCAACGCCGCGCAAAACCCTCTCCGGCACCCCTGGCGCGCATCGGGCCGCGAGACCGGCAAAATCCGCATCCGATAACGTCGCGGCGAAGACTGGCGCCGGGCCTGCCGCGATCAGGCTCACCAGTATACCGGTGAGCCGATATCTCCGATAGTTGGCCCGCCTCACGGCCATCTACGCCACCAGAACCCGCTGTCCGCTCATCCGGGCGGACAGGCGTTGACGCATGGATGAAAGCGCTGCCGGGGTCGCCTCCCAGATACCGGCGGTTATGTTCCCAATCTCCGGACGTGCGCGCGCCAGCGGTTCCGGGCTCCAGCCGATCCGCGCATAGATGCGGGTCATCGGCGTTTCATAAACACCAACGACGAACTCGATGCCCGACACCAGGCATAGCTCGCACAAGCCGATCAGTAATTCGGCGGAGACTGTGCCGACATCTTGGGCGGATCTACCCACAATCGGAGGCACGCAAAATCGTGTGCATTCCCAGATTGTGGGTGCCGCCACGTCGACGTCATCATCGAAGAAATGCTTAAACTCGCCTTGCAGCATCGTCGGCCCGGTGGTGGCAAGCAGCCGCAGCGAACCGTGCACGCGCTGATCGCCATCAACCGCGAGGAGATAGACGGGATCCGCCTCCTCGTCATAGCGATCCGTTTCACGACCGTCTTTAACAACGACATCCCAACCCAGGCGATCATGAAAGACCGCCGCGCGGGACTGGAACATCTGGTCGAATAACGCGGGATTTTCGATCCTATCGTCCCGGCTCAAATTTATGATCATCGTCGCTCCGCTTAGGTTCAGTGAATAATTAGACTGCCGAAGTCTGGTCACCGCCGGTGGGGGGGGCGATTGCTGAGCGTCCCCGACGCGGTGGATTCATTTTTACAAACCAGATTAGCAGGCCTGCAATCTTCCGAATCGGAATCTTGACACGAGCAATCAATCACGCATTCATCGAGATTTTATCTGAATTTGGCCGGCGAGTTACGCGCTGGACAATATAAATCACCCCGGTCACGAGGCGTGACAGGGCTTGTTTTCAAGCGATTGAGGATTTGAGGGGATGGGTCTTCGTCGGGTGGCAACCGCCTACTTAAATTTACGGGCGCAGCATCTCGAGTGAGACGGTTTTGGCAACTGCCTGGTGGATGTTAGCACAATCAAGCTTGGCGCAAGCAGAACTCAAAAATAAACGAACGGCCCGGTCAGTAATTTTTAACTTACCTGCGATCTGCTTTACAGCTGCGCCCTGCGCTGCAAACTCAAGACATGTCATCTCGCGCGCCGATAACAATGGTTTTGGCTTGGTATCTCGATAGCCAGACAACTCCACAATTCGATCATGCATATAATGCGCGATCATCTGGAACTCTTTCATGTAGCCAATCCGGCGCTTGTCCCATTCTCTCATCGACATATTGGAGGTGATTGTGAATAAGGCGCGTTCACCCCCTCCCCCGCGTACAGGCAAGGTTATTCCTTGTCTGCCGACATGATACCGGTCAGCTTCCGCAAAAAAGCTTCGTGCAATGGCGCTTTCGCGGTCGAGATTTGCCCAATCCAGTGGCAAAAAGCTCTTCGTGCCACTCACAACCACCGGATCGATTTTGAAGTAGTCGTTGTCCTTGTATCGTGCGATCCAGCCTGGATCATATGTCAGCAGTAGGATCGGATTGAACACCTTCGCACCGGGAATATAGAGCGCATGATAGGCAATGTTCGCCAGGTTGTAGACCGTGCATATTTCGCCAGCGATCTTTTGCATTGCGGCAAGGCTCTTGGCTTCGCCAATTTGCGTGACGATCTCTGCGTAGCAATCATCGTTATTAGCAATCATTACAAGCCTCCCAGTCGATTTGGAGACAACGCATTTTGCACTACCGCATTACGAATGTTTGCGTAAATTGAAATATTGGTAATATCCCGGAAGCGCAAATGGGCGTTTGGTTGTTCAGGGGGTTGCACTGCTGCTGTTGTTCATCACCACGTCATTGCTGCGAAAAATATCTCCGCGTAACGCTCAAGATACCATCGTTCGCGAATGCGCTAGCATTCCTTGGTCTGTAGCAGAAACATAACCCGATACCACACCAGACCAGCGAGATTAGAGATAGCCATTGAGTAGGCCAATAAGATAGCCATTGCGGTAGCGTTTGAGCTAGCCAATGAGCTGTTGTTTGCACCAGCGATTGAGCAATCCACCGTCTCCTACTTCCGATTCGGAAGATTGCACGCAGCGTAAAAAATAGTGAAACTCCCCGCCGCTATTTTTGAAAGACTGTTCATGTCGCTTAAGCGCAGACCAACTGATGCCGACATTGAAGCCCTGGCTGAAATCTTCCGCCCGCTCTGGCGGCATGGCGATATTATGCGCCCATGGCTGCGTCAGCATCATGAGCTGCTGCGTTCGCTTGTGCATGGCGAATGGTCCTGGGCCGCGGTCGGTGCAGCACTGACCAAGGTCGGCATCACTTATCGAACCGGTACGCCCTGGACCGACAAGAGGCTACGCAGCGAGCTGTCACGAGCGCTGATGCCCCTCAAAGGCTATCGACAACGGCAGCCAAAACCCGAAGCACAGCCAATGGCCCAAACTGCCATACCTCCCGGTGCGGTTGCTCAAACGGACCTGCCGCCAAATCCGCCATCTGCGCCCAACGTGCCTCCGCCGCCAGCGGTTGCCGCGGCTCCCCGCTTCAAGCCCGCCTCATTCCGCATCCCGGAATCATCATCCACGCCAAGCGAATCCACCCCGGCTGACATCGCCCGCAGCCACCGCCAGACATTCGGCCCACCTGAACCCAAGGAGCCACGCTGATGCCCGAAGACAAACCGCAAACGCCACCACCAACCAAGCCATCGGGCGCCACGCCCTATCGCCCCAGCGCCATAAAATTCACCGGCCCGCGCGCCGACATCATCAGCCTGGCGCCGCCCAAGGAGCCAGAACCCGACATCGAGAAGGGCATCGACCTTACCGGCCGGGCCAAAATCATCTTTGCCGCCGGGCGCGGCAAAACCGGCAAAACCACCCTGCTCCGCTGGCTGACCGAAACCTCCATCCGCAATAGCGGCAAGCCGATCCTGGCCGATGTCGACCCCAGCAACGCTACCTTCTCCGCCTATTTCGCCGATGTCGCTCGGCCGGACACCGACAACCCCGCCGGGGTCGCCATCTGGCTGCAGGGGTTGATCGAATATTGCATCACCGAACGGCAATCCGCCCTTATCGACCTGGGCGGCGGCGACACCACCCTGCGCTCCCTCGCCGCCGAGATGCCGGGCCTGGCCACCCATATCGAGGCTGCCGGCATGGCGCCGGTGATTCTCCACCTCACCGGCCCGCAGCCCGAAGATCTCCTCCCCGCCCTCACTTTGGCGGCGCGCGGCTTCACGCCAACCGCCCAAGCCCTGGTGCTCAATGAATACGGCATTGAACCCGGCTCAACCCGAGAGCGCGCCTTTGCGCGACTCACAGCCTCCAACGCTTATGGCAGTTTGGCCGCCGACTGCGTGAAGCTCTGGATGCCCCGGCTGCACGCCGCCGAGGCCGTCGAAAGCCGGCAATGCAGTTTTGCCGCCGCGCGCGACGGCACCATCAATCCGCCGCTCGGTCTGTTTGACGCCGCCCGGGTGCGAGTCTGGCTGGACGCCATGGACCGCCGCTTCGCCGGGATCAGATCATGGATCCCATAAGCCCCACCTCCCGCCGTGAGACCCTGCACGAGCAGATCGCCGACGCCCAGATGGTCCTGCGCCGCGCCGCCGCTGCCGCCGCCCTGAAAAGCGACCCTCTGGCGGAACAGTTGCAGGCCCTGGCCATGTGTGTCGGCGCGCTGAGTGACCTCTACCAGGCCAGCGAGGCGACCCAGCTCGACATTGCCAACACCCTCAAAACCCAAACCGGCGCCATCGCGAATGAAGCCATCGACCGGGTGCATGCTTCGGGCATGGACATCGTCAAACAGCTCGCCCCGCAACTAGCCAATGCCGCCGACCGCACCATGCGGCAGAAAATCATTACCCTGCGCGTCCGCAGCATCGTGGCCCTGGGTCTGGCATTAGCGCTGGCCATTCTGGTGCCCAGCTTGTTCACCTATGCCGCCGGGCTGAATGCCGGGCGCTTCCAGGGCGAGACAGCCAGTCATCTGATCTCCATGGCGATGAAAGCCGGTCCGGCCGAGGCAATCGCCTGGGGGCAGTTGATGCAGGATAATGACGGCGCCACCGCCATGGCCACCTGCCGCAAATCCATGCAGCAAGACGCCGACGGCCGGCATTACTGCTTCATGCCGGTCTGGACCGACCCGATATCACCAGCAGGACCCGCACTCGCCGGTAAATAGCTCACCAGAAGCCTAACTTTCCGACAGGTAAACCTGACCAGTTTTGGCGGGAACTGGCTGAAACCGAAAGGGTGGGTCTCCACACCGGTAGCATTGCACCAAGCATTCAGCCCATCGACCTGCATTACCTCATCAAGCCGGTGACAAGCCCATCGAGGAGCGTGCCGCATAGAGGCTACTATTCTTGACAATTTTTTTCACATCTCGACGAAAATTTTCAAAACTCCGGTAATCACCAGGCGACCCTGCTATCGTTACGAAGGATTTGCCATCTGGGGCAACTAGGCGCCCGTGCTTACGCCCTCTCTGATAGCTCCAGCCCTCCCGCAAAAGCTTCCTGATGAAATTATCCATGTCCTTATCCGTGGAGTATTTCATTTAGAGGCTCCCTTCGCAGACAGAGGGTAGCGAGCGCAGAACCGGTCGGGGTCGAACGAGATGTCTCCGAAAGCTTTGGCTGCCCCGACCTCCGTAATCGGCTGGCTATATATGTACCCCTGGCCCACCTCCTGCTGCCCATTCTGAAAGAACCGGCCGCAAGGATCGACCATCAGATACGAGTCACGCATCTCCTGATTGTCTTCCGCGCAGAGGATGGTGGCGAAGTGCTGATGCCGCGCGACGAAGCCATTGAAATCCTCGTCCGAGACGGCCAACTCATTAGTCACCATCGGCAACATGCGCAGCACCTTCCACTTGTCAGGGGCCAAGCGTGTAATCAAGGGGCTTAAATCCTCGTCCGCGTTCAGCTTGTTCACCACCGTGTTGAGCTTGAGCTTCAACTGCGGATGTACGCACCGCGCGGCATCCAGCACCTCAGCCAGCGTCTCAAGGTCGAGCAGATTGCCGTGACGATTAGCGCGGCCGATCGCCCGATTTGTCGTGGCAGAGGCGGAATCGAGGCTGATCCCCAGCCACGTGAGGTGCGGCGCCAGCCCGGCGACCATCTCACCCGTCAAGCGACTGGCGTTCGTGATTAACGAAGCCTCGAATCCAAGCGCCCGTGCCTCTCGGATGACCTCAGGCAGTCTCCGGTGATGCAGAAGCGGTTCGCCACCCGCCAGATTGAGGCGGACGTTCTTCCACCGCATCATGCCCCGGAGCGGGTTCCCGGCATTGCCGGGCGCGAAGAAGCGGTACAGCTCCGCCAAGAGTGCTTCGGTTTTCTCAGGATCGCGGATTAACTCGCGGGACGAAGCGGCCTCGTCCCATTTAGCATAGCAGTAGCGGCAACTATAATTGCATGCCTCGGTGAGATGCCAGTTGATGACCAGTGTTGTGTTCGTGTGCATGGGTTGGGCTCCGAAAGGTGGAACCCGTACAAAGCCCGTTAGCGGAGCAGATCATACGAAATCTGCCGTCCCCCCCTTCTCCAGGGCTCTGGAACGACGCGCGACAGGGGGGTACGAGAGATTGCAGTGTCAGAATGGCCGCAAAGGCGCAGATCGAAGGCATCGCAACCATAGAGAGGCACCATGACGACCTTGCCATCAACCGAAGCCATACTCCTGGAAGTTCTCCAGAGCCTGGGGGGCACCAGCTTCCAGACAAACAAGAAGAACAAGTTCGCAACCGGCGAGGCCAGCCTCGAAAAGCACTTCGAAATAGGCCGGGAGGTGGTGACGGCTATTTTTGACGCGTTGGAACTGGACGATGCGGCAAGGGTCAGCGCCGGGCGCAACTTCCAAACCTTCGCCAACGCCTACAAGGCGCTGGAACTCGGCACGTGGACGTTTGACGCGGATCAGCGCCAAGTGCTGTGGATGCTGCTGGGCTATTTTTACATTCCCGGTCTGGCGCGCCACATCGCCTGGTGGACCACTGACTGCCGCATGGACCGGAATATGCCAGGCGGACGCTTTTGGTACCTTCCCGAACCTCGGGAACGGGGCGGGGAAACCAGCCTGTACCTCCCTGTCGCGCAAGTCGTAGATTGGCTGTTGGACCTACTCGGAATACCCCTTGAGAAATTCGCCGACCAGCGTTGGGATGCGACCAATGGGAGGCATGAAGGTCTTCGACGTACTCTCTATGGGTGGCGTAAGGACACGACGCCGGAGTGGTCAACGCTCAAAAAATATTTTTCTGACAAGGCGAAGCTTGAATTCAAAGGTGCCTTTTCTGTTGCCGAGCAGGCAACGCCAAAAGAAAAATTCGCCGCCGCACTCGCTTTCGTAAGCAGCAAACAGCTGACCGCTGAGCGTTTGCGGGACGAAATTCCTATGACCGCGCTGGGCCGTCTGGAGGCCGTCCTGCAGGGGCAGGCAAGTGCCGAAGAACAGGAACACTTTGTAAACCTGCTTGCAGATCGCTATGCGCCTCCCTTACCGCACACCATCCGCCAGTATCTGCGCATCGCCCGGGCAGCACAGAATGGCTATGTCCGCTTACTTGAAGTCCTCTGCCCTGGCGTCGAGCGGACTTGCGCCGATCAGAAGCAGAACAAGCTATTGCAGGCCTTCAACCTCTATAAGTTTGTCTACAACCTCACCGTCGATGCTTGGCGGCACCATGGTGGTAACGGCGCGGATGTCGAGGCGACATGGTTCGAGGAGCACTTGCCGCCTCAGCTTGCGTGCGGTCCGTTGCCTTCAATTCAGCCTTCCGCTGAGGAAGGCGGCATTTTTCTGCTGAGCCAGATCCTGAATCGTCATTTTGCAGAAGAGCCCGCCGGCGCTCCGCTGGAGGATCTTTGGCCCACAGACGAGCAAGGCAACCTCGATATTCTGGTGCGCAATGTCCGTCGTATGGAGGCGATCACGGAGGTGTCGACCGCTGCTGGTGAATTAACCGCAGGTCTCAAAGCAGGCGCCCCATGGCCGAAGCTGCAAGCTGAGACCCGCTTTGGCGTCGTCACCGAGATCGCCTCGAGCAAGAACTTAAGCGAACGCATTTTGCGGGCATCCATTGTCCGCTTTCACGAACTTGCCCAGACGCCTGAGGAAAAAATGCATGCCATTGTGGTTGAGCTTCACCGCCACCTGAACAACGAGCGTCAGCTTCGTACGAAGGAAACCAAAGACCGCGTGCAGGAACTTCTTCAACAAGCTGCGGATAGCCCGGGCTACGAGACCTGGAGTGCGATCATTCTGCAATATAAGGCAAAACATCTCCTGGCGCAGAATGATTTTGACGGCGCGCTCAAGTTTTTCCAGGCGGCGCGAGCCGCATGCAAAGAGCGTTCGTTTGGGCGGATGCGAGGTGAAATCGCCCGGGACTGCTTCGCTCTTGAGCTTGCCGATCGACGGCTTATTCAGGGCAACCATGAGCCCTATTTCCGAGACATGCTGCGAGGGGACATTTTTCCTCCGGGAACAATGCCAACGATAGAAGGTGCGGCCCGCTCCATCTCCGGCTATTTCTGGGACACGCTGTACAAACCTTATCCGGACATCGAGATACGGCGGCCGCGGTCAGAGAAAGAGACAAGGGAGCTTGGCGAACCGTTTCTGAAATTCCTTATCCAGGGAGACCGGGACGGCTTTGTGCAATGGATACAGGTAAACAAGAAGCGCTTGGCCTCGCCATTCCCGGATGTCGAGGGCAATTCATTCCTTATGTTTATCATCAAAAATCTCTCCAAGGTAGCTGCCGATTTACAATCCATGCGCCCCGATCTTTTGAAGGCTTGGAATGAGTACCTTGGCCTGCTCATTCAATACGGACCCGCTGACCAGCTGAATTGGCCGGATTTCAAAGCCCAAACCCCGCTGATGTTGATGGCCGAGGAGGGCAACACCGAACTGGTGCGGTTGCTGTTGGCAAAGGGGGCTGACCCGGACAAACAAGATTATAGAGGGCTTGGCGCATTGCATGCGGTAATCAAATCACGTGTCTCCACCTGCGTGGACGCCCTACTCGATCATCATTGCCGCACTGATCTGCTGACAGTCGACAATCGCTCCCCACTGCACACGGCCACTTGGTCCGGAAATGCACATGCCGTAAAGCGTCTTGTAGACCATGCTCCCGAGCTTGCCTGGCATCGCGATGCTTATGAAATGACGCCACTCGAGCTGGCGGAAACTCTGATCGGAGAGCCCAAAGCATTTGAGGTACTTGCCGATGAATGTTCTCGGTCAGGGGCGACATGCGCGACGACAAGAGAGTTGGAGCAGATTGCTGTCATTTTGGAGAACGCCCTGCACAAGCGGACACCCAATTTAGAATGATGATCGTTCGCTTTGAGGCGCGCGTCTTTGCCACGTTCATATTCGACATGGCACAAAACTGAACGCCGGGCTTTCACGTTGTTGTATGCTTGACGGCAGATTATGGGTATGTTTTTGATTCCAAAGTTTTTGGTGCAGCTTTTTTCAAAAAGCTGCGAGATTTCTTTTGAATCTATGTTCCTGCTGACATCGACATTCCCAAAAGCTCCCGCCAATTGTTCATAACAAATCCCGCCCGGCATCGCCGGGCGGGGTTCATCGCGGTTGTTACTCCCCGCTTTGCTTGCGGCTGCGGGACCAGATCAGGGTGTAGCCCTCACCGCTTTCATCGTCGAAGAGATTGGCGTAGATCGGTGCGCTGAAGCTCGGATCATCCAGCTTGACCGAGATATAATCGCGCCCTTCGGCAGAACGCTTAGACCAGCCAGCACCGAGCTCTGCGCGTCCACAGAATATACGATGGCTGGGTGCGTTGTCGTTGCTACGGTTCGTTTCAGGCACGATACGCACATTCTTCGTCTGCACGCTTAAGGTCACAATCTCGCCGTGGATTTCGTTGCCGGCTTTCTTGAAGGTTCCAATGTTAGCCATGTCAATTCTCCTATGCTGTTTCGAGCCCGCGACCATCGCAGCCTCGATGGCGATCTATTGACCGGGGGCACGATCGGCCTGCACCGCCTGCGGCCGTAGCGTCAGCGGAGGATGGCGGCTTCTGGCTTTTTTGGAGCGCAGCGTCCGCGAGGAGGCAGCAGCGCTGCCGGGGAAAAAAGTCAGATGCCGCCATTGCAGGAAGGCGATCGTCCTTCGGTCAGATCAGCCACGGAGAGGCCGCGTGGCGCGGCTTGGGGCAGGCAGCCAGGAGATGTCTGACGACACTCGGGGCTTTCATCAAAGCGGCATCGTCCATGGCATATGAGTGCAACCTGTCTTGCAGACGCCACCGCGTCATCATGCTGCATATAACCGGTAGCTCCGACACCAGCCCAGCCCTCACATCAATGGACAAAGCGGATTGGCCGGCACATGGTCATGAGCTTCGCCGTGGACCGATCATTCTGGCCAGGCGATGAATCGAAATTCGCACCTGACTATGCCAATCCACGACAATACCGCACGAGGCGAATATCTTTTACGTCCCGGTCCGAAAACAAACCGGGACAAACACCGCGATGAATTCCGCCCGGTGATGCCGGGCGGGGCGAGTATCATACCGCGGAAAGCGTCTCGATCAGCGGGCAGGCCGCATCGGCACCCGCAGCGCAACGCTTTACAGCATCCGCCAGCACGCGCTCCATGGCCTTCAAATCGGCAATCCGTGCCCGCACATCGTTCAAATGCGCGGCGGCGAGTTCCCGCACTTCCCCGCATGCTTCTGCTCCGGCACCAGACAGACGCAGCAATTCACGCACCTCATCCAGGGTAAACCCCAGCTCCCGCGCGCGCCGCACGAAGACAAGGCGGCCAATATCGGCGGTCTGGTATAGCCGGTACCGCCCACGCCTGCGCGGTTTCGGCAGAATGCAAATCTTTTCGTAAAACCGGATCGTCTCAATCGCGCAGCCCGTGCGGCGCGAGAACTCTCCAATCGGCATGTCATCGTGGCTCATGGCATCTCGGTTCATCGGCCACCTCAATTCAGGGCTTGAGTCTGTAGTAACTACAGATGTTACGAGGCGATGGCGCCCACCGCAAGGAACCCGTGACATGCCGCCAGACCCAACCGAACCCAGACCTACCGGGCCAGCCCGGCCCAATCGTCCCATGCGCGACACCAGCGCGGCGCTGTTGACCCTGAGCGGCCTCGCCGCCGCGTTTGGCGTGGCCTCATGCTGCGGCCTTCCATTCCTGTTGGCGACGGCGGGGTTTAGCACGGCATGGTTGGGGGGCGTTGCGCTGCTCGCGGCACCCCACCGGCCGCTGTTGCTCACCCTGGCGGCGCTGTGCCTCATCGCGGGGGCTGGCTTGCTATGGCGGCGTCAGCCGGCTGGTGTTTGCGCAACCGGCTCACTCTGTTCCAAGCCACTGATTCGTGGCCTGACAACCATCGGCCTCATCGCCGGGCTGGTGCTGCTGGTGATCGGCTATCTCTATGCGTGAGGCATCCGTGATCTTGGAATCGGCCATCACCTGCCCGCATTGCGGCTTCCAGGCGGTCGAGACGATGCCGACCAATGCCTGCCAGTATTTTTACGAGTGTAAGGGATGCGGCACCCTGTTGCGGCCAAAGCCGGGGGATTGCTGCGTTTTTTGCTCCTTCGGCAGCATTCCATGCCCACCCATCCAGGCCGAAGGCGGCAAAGGCGGGTGCTGCCCGCCTGCGCGCGGTGCTGCCGGTTAAAGCGGCGCCTCAGCGTTGTGGGAACTATGCGCCCCCACTCCAAAAGCTCCACACCGGAATGCCGAGCTTCTTGGATTTGTCCGCCAAGTTCTCCTGGATGCCGGTGCCCGGGAAAACCATGACGCCGATTGGCAACGCCTCCAACAGTGCGTCATTACGCTTGAACGGTGCCGCCTTCGCATGCCGTGCCCAATCGGGCTTGTAGGCAATCTGCGTGACCTTGCGCGCATCCGCCCAGGCGGCGGCGATGCGCTCAGCGCCCTTCGGGCTGCCACCATGCAGCAGCACCATGTCCGGGTGCTTGGCATGCACCTTGTCGAGCTTGTCCCAGATCAGCATGTGGTCGTTGAACTCCATCCCGCCCGTGAAGGCGATTTTGGGGCCAGATGGCAGCAGCGGCTCGGTGTCCGCCCTGCGCTTGGCGGCGATAAAATCGCGGCTGTCGATGAGAGAAGCGGTCAGCACCCGGTGATTGACCATCGAGCCCGAGCGCGGGCGCCAGGCTGAACGTGTTTGGCGCTCGAATTGCTCGGCGGCCTGGTCGCGGAAGAATTCCAGGCAGTCGCGCCGTTCCAGCAGTGTCTGCCCCTCCGCCGTGAGGCGTTCGAGCTCGACTGAGCGTATCTCGGAGCCATCCTGTTCTTTCTGGCTGCGTTTTTGCGCCTGCTCGTTATCGTCGAGCGCCCGTTCAATCCGGCCTACGGCGCGGTGGAATAGATTGACCGTCGCCCAGAGCAGTTCCTCGAGATCAGGCTCCAGTCGCGTGTCCGTCAGGGTGGCGGCAAAGGCATCGAAGATATCGGCAACGGCGCCCGCGATCAGCGGCGCTTCGGGCAAGGGCCTTGGGTCGGGCTCATCCTGGCCGGGGTGGTAGCCGTAGAGTTGCAGTTCACTGAGAATATGCGCGGTGGGTGAAGACGCGTGGGGTGGCTCATAGCCGGTGTCGTCATCGTCGCGGGTCATGGGATGCTCCTGTTTGCCGGAAGCCCGCGCCCATCGCGGCCTTCCATGGCGATCCAGGCCGTGGGCGGTGGCGGCCCGCACGCATCGCGCCGGAGCGCAGCGGAGGATGGCGGCGGGGCCGCTATTTTGCTTCGCGCTGCAAAGCCCCGGGCATCGCATGGCATGATCAATGTTGCCGATCATGCCCCGGGGCGGCGGAAAATAGCGGCCCCGCCGCCATTGCGGGCCGCCGCCGCACGCGGCACAGAGCGCCCTCTCGGAAGGCCGGCGGCGCGGCCGCCCGGCAGAAAGGGGCATGAAGTGCCCGGCGGTGGCGATAATCCCGGCGTTGGCGGGCCGTCACTCGCCAATCCGCTGCGTAAAATCTCAGCCGCACGCCATGAAGCGGACGGCATCCTCTGGCGCCAATTGGACCCGCAGATGTGCCCGCAATTCGGCGAGGCCAAGCACGCGGAGGTCATCGTTGAAATCGCCAAGGCGGGGCGAGAGCGTGATCGCCTCGACCCCGGCGGCAATTGCGCGTCCGGTCAAACTTGCCACGGCGCGGTCACCAGCCGCATCGGCGTCACGGGCGATATAAAGCCGCCGCAGCCCAGCGGGGAGCAGGTGAGTGGCGAGATGCCCGGCCGAAAGTGCGGCCGCCATCTTCATGGCGGGCAGCACACAGCGCAGCGACAGCATGGTCTCGATACCCTCCCCGGCAGCAAGAACATCATTGCCCGTGGTAGGACCGAACCGCACGGCATGGCCAAGCAATAGCCCCAGCGCCCGACGTGGAACTGCCAGCGGTGCTTTGCCCAGCCGGATGGGATCGAGGGGATCAAACCCGTCAGGATCAAGCCAGGTGCGTTGGACGCCCGTGATGGTGCCCTCGAAGTCCGTCACCGCCGCGATCAAAGCGGGCCAGGGTTCTGGCGGTGAATCGGGAGTCGCGCGGTAGTAACAGCGTGGATGGAACCGTAACGCGCCAATGTCAGTAAGTGCCGCCGCCGCAATGCCGCGCCGGTGCAGATAGGTTTCAGCAAGAGTGCCCGAGAGGGGCTGCGCCATGCCGAACAAACGCCGTGCGGCGCGCTGGGCCTGGGCGGCGTCAGGCGCTGCATCACCGCCATCATCCGCCTGCGGCCCGGGGACGGCACAGGCGCCCGGTAAACTCGGCACATGGCTGTGAGGTTGATGGTGACTGTGCTTGTCGCCGCCAGCATGATCATCCGCCGCCAGCCCCAAAAACTGCCGCGCCTCCTCGGCCACGTCCCGGAACTCGAGCAAGCCGCAGCGCTCGCGGATCAAGTCCAGCAAATCGCCATGCGTGCCCTCGGCGGCATCCTGCCAGCGCCCCGCCGCACCCTTGCCCATGCCGCCGCCGCTGAGCCGCACAAACAAAGACCGCCCTGGCGTGTTATGAACATCTCCCACCAGCCAATAACGCCCTTCACGCCGCCCGGCGGGCAGATAATGCCGGCACACCGCCTCGGCCTGCCGGGCCAGCATCTGCGCCAGCGCCGCCGCCGTCATAGAAAAATCCTGCTTGGGCATCGTTGCCCCTCCATCGCTACAGATTGCCCATCAATTCAGGTTCGCATTCGGCGTTGGGCCGAACAGCGCAGCCTATCGTTCCACCCTGCCCACGCGCTATCTTCCGAATCGGAAGTGCGCCTGGCCACCGCACCCCTCGAAAATCTTCCACTCGGCTGGGCTTCATGCTATACATGACCATCTAATTGGTCAGGAGCATCCCATGAACAGCGTTAACCTCGCCGACGCTAAGGCGCATCTAAGCGAGCTGGTCGAACGGGCCGCCGCCGGGGAGGCTGTGGGAATCACCCGCCGGGGCAAGCCGGTGGCACAGATTGTCTCCGCCGATACGCCGCGCAAACCGGTCAGTCTCGATGCCCTGCGCGCCGCGACCGCCGCCATGCCCAAGCAGGCAGAGCCCGCGCGCGAGGCCATCCGCAAGATGCGCGATGAGGCGCGCTATTGAGCCTGTATCTCGACACGTCGTTACTAGTCGCCGCCCTGACCAATGAAGCCGAGACCGAGCGCATGCAGGCCTGGCTGGCCGCACAACAAGCCGGAGACCTCGCCATCAGCGACTGGGTGGTCACCGAATTCTCTTCGGCCTTGTCGATCAAACTGCGCACCGGCCAGTTGCAACCGGCGCACCGTGCCGATGCCCTGGCCATGTTCACACAATTGGCGGCCGAAACCTTCCGGCACCTCCCGGTCAGCGGGATGCAATTCCGCGCCGCCGCCCGCTTCGCGGATCAATACACGCTGGGCTTAAGCGCGGGCGATGCTTTGCATCTCGCCATCTGCGCGGATCACGGCGCCACGCTGTGTACGTTGGACCGCCGCCTCGGCGATGCCGGCGCAGCACTGGGCGTGAAAACGATGCTGATGTGATAAGACTGCGTCGACACCCTAAATGAAATGCTGCACCTTGCTTCGATTTTCTGCTGCCGATCCTACCCAGTCATAGGGGAACAGGCTCGCTGGTCCAGAAAGTAGCCGTTCCCTGGCACGGATTTTCGGCGGCTGGCTTTCCTGCAGCGGCGGCTGGCGAGTTCAAATTCGGGGCATGCGCATCGAGACAACATAGCCATCGGATACCGCCCCTGGAAAGAAGGGCTTAATTATGACGCCCTGGAACAAAAAGCCGAAAATGGCGCATGGGGCTGCAAGTCGGCCAACCCCCTTGCTCGGGAACAGTCTCTACAGGGCAAGCTCCTCAACAACTTTGTTCGCCTTTGGCACGGCGCTGATAGCCAACTCAGGAATATTCATCCCCTCAACTCGAACGGTCTGCACATCCACAATGCCTATGAAACCCAGGATTTGCCGCAGATAAGGCTCAACAAAGTCCCACGGACGCCATGGGCCTTCTGTAAAAACGCCGCCCGAAGCCAAAACTAGGATGGCTTTCTTGTCCTTCGCCAGACCGAGAACCTCGCCAGCGGCGTATCGGAAAGTTCTGCCCGGCCGCACGACCAGGTCGATCCAAGCCTTAAGCGCGGAGGGAACGCCAAAATTCCACATCGGTGCAGCGATCACTAGAAGATCGGAGTCCAGAAGCTCTCCCGTCAGTTGATCCGACTGGCGGGCCGCTGCCTGCAATTGTTCTGCCTCCACTGGGTCCCTTGTCGTGATGGCCCGGAGCGTGATCCCGTCTAGATGTGGCAGAGGCTCAGCGGCCAGGTCGCGGCGTATGAGCCGGGCTGAGGGATAGAGCACAGTAAGCCGCGCGACGAGCGTCTCCGCGACGGCTCGGCTGGCCGAGTCCTTTCCCCGTGGGCTCACGTCAATCATCAGGATTTGCTTCATGGTATTAACTCCGCTTCTGCGTCGTCAAGGCGTTCCAAGCCGCGAGCGAGTCCATGTAGTCTCGCCAATGCGCGATCTTCCGGCGGTCAAGCTTGATGATTGAGCAAAACCGGTTGTTGTATTTTACGTCGGTGGCGAGGATCGTCCCGTGGACCTCGTATTCGATGACGACGACATGGCCGTCGTCCGTCTTGTGGACGATCAACTGGTCGGCCGACTGAAGTGCGATATTGTTAACATAGCCCTTGAACGCGGCCATCAGATCGGAACGACCTCGGGTTATACGGGGCCAGCCAGGAACATCGTAAAGAACCTCGTAGATGGTGTCATCGGTGATAATGTCAAAAAAGTGCTCGCCATCGACCAGGTCGCCGAGCGCCCCTCTTACTAAATCGAAGTAAGGGGCGGCGGGCGCGTAGGCAGCGTATTTCGGTGTAGGCATTCTGAACTCTCCATGCGCTGTGCAAGGTTGCTTACTAGAGGAGAGCTACATATAAATCGGAAGCTGATTTCAAAGAAGAAGGCACTTTGATGTCAGTCGCTAACACCGAGGTAAGTTATGAAGAAGTCGAGCAAAGTCATTCCTCTGGACGCTGCAGCGATCTGTAGAAGCTCTGACCCAATGGCCGTCCGGGAACTGCTGACGAAGATCGGCGATAAATGGACGATCTTCGTTATCCTTTCGCTTGACCTTCTCGGTGGGCGCGCCCGGTTTTCTGAACTCGAACGTGCGGTTCCGGGGATTTCCCAGCGGATGCTGTCCACGACCCTGAAAAATCTCGAACGTGATGGGATGGTGATCCGCGAGGTGTTTCCCGAGGTGCCGCCCCGCGTCGAATATGAGATGACAGACCTGGGAACGAGTCTGCTGCGCCCCACACAAGGGCTGGTCGATTGGGCCAAGGCAAACTGGGAGCAGGTCAGAGCGACGCAATCAAAATACGATTTGAGATAGCTTCTGACATCACAAGGGAAGCGGAAACATCCAGCCCAAAAGGGCCGCGCAGCATTCTTTGCGAGAGAATTAGCCTTTAAAATTCAGGAGAAAAAATAAATAGGCTTTCCGCCAGAAAATGGGCCGCTGGCTGACGATCTGCTTCGGCTGTCGGCTGTATGTCTGGTTTCCCGGTGAGGCGCCCGAAAGCCGACGGCCTCAGATTTACCCAACAGAGACACACGCCGCTTTGAAGCCGCCCACCACAAAAAGAAGCCGAACCCATCCCGGGTCCGGCTCCTGTATAGGCATTATCAGCCCAGGAGGCGTACACCGCCTGGGGTGATCGAGAGTTTTATTCCGCCGCCAAAAATGCTGAATCGGTAAGCATGGCACCTTCGGCTGGTTGCCGGGGACCAACGCGTGATTCGTCGCCCATGACGTCTTCGACCACCGGCAGCGTCTCGGCTTCAGCTTCCTTTGCAGCTTGGTCTACTGTTGCCCCTTGCGAATCCGTTCCATCAGCTTCGTCATCTTGCTTAACGAAGGTTCTAACCCCCACAGTCCGCAGCACCTCGGGTAGCCACCCAGAGCCCGCCAGCGCCTGCGCGGCGGCCTCGGCCATGGTGTCCTTCTTGAGGTTTTCCAGACGCTGCGCTGCCCGCTCTCCTTTGGCTTCGCGTACGGATTCCAGAATGCGCGCTTTCGTTACCCGGCCAAGGTAATTGTCCACATTCGGCGCCCACCCCGCAGCGGCCAGATCAAGCGTCAAAATTTCCGCCAGTCGCCCGGCATGCGCCAACGCCCGGGGCCGCCGGTTATAGACATCATGCGTGGCGTTCAGCGTCAGCGCCACGCAATGGGCGAATAACGCCTCGCGGCTGTCGCTGTCGAATGCCGCCAGAACATCCCACAATTGGCTGGTATCCTCCGGCAATTGCGCTGCCCAAGCCTCGTGCCGCGCGTCAACCCGTGCCGCCAAGGGCGTGTCAGCCAGGCCTGACGCCTGCGCGCCGAACATCACGCTCTTCACCTCAATCTCCAGGCAGGATTCGGCACCGTAGCGGTAGAATAGCCGCAGGCACAGCGCGTGCAGCAGGGCGAGGTAAGCAGTACCGGGCTCGTTGCCCAACGCCTCGCGCAGCGCCAGCGTGCGATACGCGGTCAGCTCGGTCAGCAGCCGGTCAGGCAAGGGCTTGATGCCATCTTCCTCCTCGACCTCCGGTTCGGCCGCATCACCGACATGCGCGGCGATGATGCGGCTTTCCGGCATGGCGGGATCGCTATCATCGTCTGCGGCACCACTACCCTCACCTGCCAAAGCCGCCTCATCGGCTTCCTCAACCACCGTCGGCTCATCCTCGGGGCGGACATAGCCGCGTTCCACCCGCAGCGCGCCATTGCCGTCGATGCTGACAAACACCCCCGCCATGGCAATCTCGGCAGGGTCATAGACCGGCGGGCGCTGGGTCAGCGCGTTAATCTCCGCTTCGATTTCCGCGAGGCGGGCATCGGCATCATCGGAGACCTCGTCCGCCGCCGCGGCTTCTTCCTCGAGTTGCTCAGCCTCGGCGCGCAGCGCCTCAACCTGGACGATCTCCTGCTCAGTTAGCTGGCGGCGGGCTCCAGGAATCCTGCGTAGGCCGTAACTGTGGCCATACGGGAACTCGGTCGCGGCTTCGACCCATTTCCACCCTTCGGCGCGGAGCGCATCGGCATCGCGCTCCAACTTTTCCGCCACCACGCGCGCCAGCAATCCGGCATCCTGCAACCAACCGCCATCATCCTGCTGAAACAAATCGCGCATGATGGCACCGCCCGCCGCCACATAGTCCTCACCGGCATATTGCGCCCGCTTGTCCGAGGCGCGCACCGCGCCTTCGGTCAACATTCGGCGGATCTGGTATGGCTCCTTATTGTAGGAACGCTGTAGCGCCTCCCACACCTGCTCCTGGCGCTCATGGTCGGGGCTGACTGAAAACGCCATCAACTGCTCGAGTGTCATCTCGTCCTCGGCATAGACCTCCAGCAGCCGGGTCGAGACGGCAGCCAGCCGCAGCCGCTGCTTCACCACCGAGACTGCGACAAAAAACACCGCCGCGATCTCCTCCTCGCTCTGGCCCTTCTCGCGCAGCGCCTGAAACGCCCGGAACTGATCCAGCGGATGCAGCGGCGCGCGTTGCACATTTTCCGCCAGGCTGTCCTCCTCGGCGATGCCTTCGGTGCGGACGACGCAGGGAATCGGCGCGGTCTTGGCGAGGCGCTTTTGCCGCACCAGCAATTCCAGCGCCCGGTAGCGCCGCCCACCGGCGGGGATTTCGAACGTTCCGGTCTCGGCACCCGCCTCATCCAGCACCGGGCGCACCGTGATGCTTTGCAGCAGCGTGCGCCGCGCGATATCCGCCGCAAGCTCCTCGATCGACACGCCGGCCTTCACCCGCCGGACATTGGATTGCGACAGCACCAGCCGATCAAACGGGATATCGCGCGAGGCGCTGAGCGTGATTTTCTGAATAGTTTTGGCCATGGGGAAAACTCCATGACGGGCGGCCCGGAGCCACTCTCCTGGCCTGTCACCCGTCAAGAAATTCCCAGCCGCCCTCTGCCTCTCTGCCCCGCCCCATAAAAAATGCCGTGGACCAAAACCGGCCCACGGCAAACATCAACACAAAGAATAACGCGCCCGTTACGCCGCCCGCTCCAGCAGCATCTTCGCTTTGCCCTCCAACTCCAGCCTGGCATCCTGATGTGGGCGCGAGCGCGCCAACGCGGTGATGCCCTGCACGAAATCGAACACGCTCTCGGGCGGATGACCTTCCTCCTCCAGCACGGTGGCGATAATCTTCGCTGTCTCGCCCTTGCTGAAGCCGCGTTTGCGCAGGAAGCTCTCGCGCTCATCATCCTGGCGCGCGACAATCTGTTCCCGCGCCGCCTTGATCCCCGCCACGAATGGCGCCGGCGAGGAGTTGGCAAATCGCCGTAGCGCCGGTGCAGCCTCATGCGCAAACCGCTGCGTCGCGAATTTGCTGTGCCGGATACTGATCTCCTGGAAATCCTCGGCACCCCAGATGTTCCTGTTGGCGCACACCGCGCGCAGATAAAACGACGCGATACCCAAGGTCTTCGAGCCAACCTCGGAATTCCAGCAATAGAACCCCCGAAAATACAGATCGGGTTCACCATTGGGCAAGCGCCCCGCCTCGATCGGGTGCGTGTCATCGACCAGGAACAAAAACACGTCCCGGTCGCTGGCATAGAGCGTGGTCGTCTTCTTCGTCACATCCACATACGGGTTGTGCGTCATGGTCGCCCAGTCCAGCACGCCCGGCACCTTCCAATTCGTGTCACCCGTACCGTTGCCGGCGATCCGCATCACCGCCGCGACCAACTCATGGTCCCAGATGCGCCCGTAATCCGGGCCGGTCACGGCGCGCAGTTCCACCCGCCCATCATCGGTCTCCAGGGTCTTTACCAGCTCGGCGCGGTGGTTGAGCAGCCCGTGCTGCAGATTGATCCCCGCCAGCGGCGCGGGCAACTCACGCAAATACCCGGCCGGTGCACCCACCAGCCCGCAAAGCTGCCCAAAACTCCAATGGGTCGGCGCCACTGGCCGCTCTTGTCCCGGCACAATGAGCGCCAGCCGCTCACCATCATCCCGCCGAGCTTCAACCCGAATCGCCCGGCTCTCCACGGTTCGCGCCTCAGCCCGGTCGGCCCGGGCGCGCACCGCCTCATACAACTCCGGCAGTGACAGAAACCGCTCATCATCGGGCCGCGAAAACCATTCCGACGACACCCGCCCCAGCCGCTCACCCCGGCTGACATCGACCTTAAAACCCGCCGACCCAGCCCGACCAGCATTCGCCCCCACAACCGCCACCGCGGCAGACGCATTGATATCCATGGCACTTCTCCATGACAGGCGCCGGAAGCCTCTCCTCCGGACCAAAACCTGTCATGAAGCGGCCCACCCAACTCTCACTCTCGAGCACGGTACCGAGTCGCCGCGGTTGTTGGCAGCAACGCACCCATCGGGGACGTTCAGGGGGGCGGATCTGCCGATAGCGGATATTGTAATCAAGGGTGAACGAGGGGGTCTGCTACACCCCGAGCACGCAGCATTTATTTCAGTGTCACTTTTCCCTGCTAGCCCGCCATGGCATGATCGGGCATACTGACTCGGGTCCGTGGTTTTTGGAACGGCATTAAGATAACCGCAGGAGGAAGGCCTTGGCCCGGATTGAGAACCACCGCTACAGTATCGTCGAGGCTTTTACCGAAAATTTCTACATCGTCCCCGATTATCAGCGCGAATATGTCTGGACGGACAAGGAAGTCCAGCAGTTGCTTGAAGACATCAACGAGCAGTTTGAGGCGGACTCGGCACGGGAATATTTTATAGGCACGATCCTGGTCTCGCCGACCCCCGACAAGAACCATTTCGACGTGATCGACGGCCAGCAGCGCCTGACCACGTTCTTCCTTCTGCTTTGCGCTTTGAAGCATGTTTTTAAGGGGGACGAACAGCGCAAGGCAATCGGCGACCTGATTTCCAAGAACTACATCGCCAATGACGGGCTGATAAAGCATAGCCTCAAGCTGGAACCGCGCTACGAGAATGCCGGCGAGATTATGGCGAAGATCGTGGAACTAGATGCGGAACCGCAGACCGTTCGTGCCCGCATTCAGGCGGCGAATATTGCGAGCTTCGGTTCACTAGAAAATCTCGTAAATGCTTATGATACGCTTCATCGCTATCTCCAGGAAAATTACGACGTTGAGGCGAAGCTCAGAAAATATCTTGGGCATCTGGCGAGCAACGTCGTCTTCATCCAGATTTCGACAGATGTAAGCAGCGCGCTTAAAATCTTTGAAACCATCAACGAACGCGGCGTCGGATTGAACCCGATGGACTTACTCAAGAACCTGCTCTTTACGCAAGTCAAACAGGAAAAATTCACCCAGCTCAAGGATGAGTGGAAAAAAATCACTAAGCCGCTTGAGAAGCAAAATGAAAAGCCGCTCCGGTTCCTCCGTTATTTCTTGATGGCAAACTATGTCATCAAAAACAACCGCAACGACGCCGTCGTGCGCGAGGATGAGATTTATGACTGGCTCGTCGAAAAGGGCAATGCTGCTCTGTGCGATTACGCCAATAAGCCTTTTGAGTTTGTGCGAAAAATTATCCGCAACGTCGAACACTATCTTGCCTTCGCTAACAGGCAAGGCAATGACGGCAAATCCAATCTGACAATGGAAAGCCTCAACCGTCTAACCGGCGGCGCTTTCAGCCTGCATTACGTCCTGCTTCTGGCTGCGGCGAATTTTCCAAAACCGCTTTTTGACCATCTCGTGGCGCAAATGGAGAGCTTCCTGTTCTGTTATATTTTTACGAAGACACCGACTAAGGATCTGGAACGGAACTTCTCTCTATGGGCTGATGAGCTTCGCACGATCGGCGATGTTACAGATGCAACGGAACAGAAATTGAAGCTCAATGCGTTTGTTACGGATCGCTTCAAGAAAAGCATCGAGGACAAGACTCCAGAACTAAGTGACGCGCTCAAGCGCATGTCATTCTACTCAATGCAACAATACCGGACCCGCTATTTTCTGGCGAAGCTAACGCAACATGTCGATATGGCCTTCAAAGGCTTGAAGGACCCAAACAGCCTTGAGCCGTACACCAGATTGGAAATCGAGCACATCCTTCCGAATACCCCCAAACCCGAGTTGCGGGCAACCTGGGCCGAGCAAAACCCTTCGGCAGAATATGACGACTATAAAAGTCGACTAGGCAATCTGACTCTACTAGAAAAGCCTCTCAACATTGTTGCGGGCAACGACTTCTATGACATCAAAAAGGTCGAGTACGAAAAGAGCGGGAACTACCTGACACGCAGCCTGCCGCAACTAATCGAAGCCGGGCAGAATACATCCATAACCCGCATCAATGAAATGCTGGGGGCTTTTCCCGAATGGAATGCCGCATCTATCGAGAAGAGGCATGAACTGATGATTACTTTGGCCAAGGAAATCTGGCGCACTGCACCGATTGAGGTTTGACGTAAGCCGAACGAGGGGCTGGATAAGGTTTTCAACAACGGGAGACCAGAAAAATGTCGAAGAGTCTGGAGCAGCGTTTTACAGCAAGAATGTTTGAGATTTACAAAAATGCAAAGGAGCAAGCTAATTATACGGCCAGTATTTTTTACGACATGATTACAAGAAATGGCGGATTGCTAACGGCAAAGACGCTCATCAGCGCCTTGAAACCATCAGTCGGTTATACCGCATTGTATGAACGTAACAGGCTTGACCTGACAGTGGAAGCGGTCGTGATCGAAGAACCGGAGTGGCGAGAATTATTTACCGACGATGAAATCAAGAAGGCCTCTGAACGTCTCAAAAAATATGGCTATTCAGCGCAGAAACGGTGAACTTCTGTTTCTATGAAATCATCGTTCCGCTTCGCGACAAGACGCCTAAGACGTAGAAGGGGAGCAAGTCTCCCTCCTACGCGCAACCCAAGGGGCGCAAGACAGGTGGCAACCGGCCCGTCTTAACCAAATCCAGACCTCACCACCTTTCCTCCACCAGCTGCACGTCGTCATTCGCCGGGCTGTTCACCCGGCAGCTGACGGGCCAGGCTTTGAGAACTTCATCGCCTGCGGGCTGCAACAACTCGCCTGGATCCCCTTCTTCATCACCCAGCCACAACGGCCAATCCCCAGCCTCCACGATCACCGGCATCCGGCCATGGATCGGCCGGGCGATTTCGTTGGCGCTGGTCGTGATGAGGGTAAAGCTGCGCAGCCTCGCACCTCCCGCCCCCTGCCAGACATCCCACAACCCGGCCAACATCATCGGCGCACCATCCTGGCGGGCAAAGGCGAAGGGCTGCTTGCCGTCCGTCGTCATCTGCCACTCGTAATAAGCATCCGCCGGCACCAGGCAGCGGTTATGGGCAAAAGCAGCTCGGAACATCGGTGACGTTGCCACCGTCTCAGCGCGCGCATTGATCGGTTTGCGCTCGGTCTTCAGGTCATCCGCCCAGTGCGGCACAAAGCCCCAGGTCAGCAGATCGAGATGCCGCTCCCCGGTCTTGGGGTGACGCCGCACCGCCATGGCCTGCTGGCTGGGCGCAATATTCCAACTCGGCGCAACGTTTGGCACCGGGTTCACCGCCTTGACCATCCGGGCGATCGCCTCCGGTGGCGTGGTACTGACAAAACGCCCGCACATACACAGAGCCTACCGCGCCCTGCCCAGTTTATAAACATTGAGTCTTTTCAGCTTGCTGGCAGCGCATGTTCACTATATGTTCCAATCCCTACATTGGGCAAACGGAGTCGGCGCATGAACTACAACGGGGGCAATACCACCGGCTTTGCCTCCCCTGCCGGAGACAACCTCGAAGGCCGGATCGACCTCGCCGCCATGCTCGACCTCTCACGCCCCAGCCGCTACCCGGTGCGCGTGGCGGGGGATGCCCTCGCCTCACGCGGCATTTTCGCGGGCGATATTTTAATCGCCGATGCCGCCTCGCCCCCAGCCCACGGCAAGGTCGCGGTGGTGATGCTTAACGGCGCGGTGCTGGTCGGCCAACTCGCCTATCGCCAGCAGCAATGGTGGCTGGCCTCCGGCGTCGAAGGCACCGCCCCCATCGCAGTCGCGGGGGACGACGCCGAGATCTGGGCCGTGGTCACCGGCCTCATCCGCACGCAAGTCTAAGCCATGCCGGTATTCGCCTTAATCGACGGCAACAGCTTTTACTGCTCCGCCGAGCGCGCCTTCGCGCCCGAACTGCGCGGCGTGCCCCTGGTGGTGCTGAGCAATAATGACGGCTGCGCCATCGCCCGCACCACTGAGGCCAAGGCACTCGGCATCAAGATGGGCGAGCCCTGGCACCTCGCTTTGCGCCGGCCCGCGTGCAAACAAGTCGAGTGGCGCTCCAGCAATTACCCGCTCTACGGCGATATGAGCCGACGCATGTACGAGGTTTTGGCCGCCCGCGTACCGCAGGTGGAACCCTACAGCATCGACGAGATGTTCCTCGACCTCACTGGCCTGCCCGATTTGGAAAATTTCTGCCGCCGCCTGCGTGATGATGTCCGCCGCCTCGCCAAAATCCCCACCTGTGTCGGCATCGGCCCCACCAAAACCATCGCCAAACTCGCCAACCGCATCGCCAAGGATGATTATACCCTCCACGGCGTATGCGATTTGCGCGACCCCGCAACTCGCGCCACCTGCTACGCGCAATCACCGCTCAGCATGGTTTGGGGCATCGGCGGCAAGACCGCTGAAAAACTCAACAAACTAGGCATCACCAGCATCGCCGATTTCGTGAGGCTGGCGCCCGAACAGGTGCGCGAGCTGCTCACCGTTACCGGCGCGCGCGTGCAGGCCGAATTGCGCGGCCAAAGCTGCATTCCGCTTACGCTGATGCCGCCACCGCGCCAGGCCATCGCCGTTACACGTTCGTTCGGGCGGTTGGTTACCTCCTGGGGCGAGTTGCGTGAGGCCGTGGCCGCTTTCGCCACCCGCGCCGCCGAGAAGCTACGGACCGACGGGCTGCAAGCTGGCCACCTCTCGGTATTTGCCCACACCAACCCGCATAATGGCGATGCTTGGTACAGCGCCAGCCGCGCCGCACAAATAGAACCAACCGCCGACACATTGACCCTGATCACCGAGGCGGTGCGCCTGCTGCGCACCATCTGGCGACCGAATTTCAGGTATTTCAAGGCGGGTATCATGCTGGGCGATTTTGCGCCCGCCCAGAAGCAAAGCAGGCTTTTCAGCACCCGAGATGCGGTCAAATCTGCCCGCGCCATGGCGGCACTCGACGCCGTCAACGCCCGTTTTGGCAGCGGAACGTTGCGCCCGGCGGCAACCGGCATGATCAAAACCTGGGCCGGGCGCCAAGCGCGGCATTCGCCGCGCTATACCACCCGCGCCGAGGAGATGCTGATCGCCAAGGCGTTTTGAATAGACGATGAGTCTAATTTTAACGGGGCCAAGCCCCTGATTGCGCACCCGCAAAGGGTGCGCTTTTGGCGCGATCCGGCGAGCGGATCGCTTCTTGGCCGGCCCTACGGCCGGCTTCAGATTAGCGGCGTTGTGCACTGTGTTTTCACAACTACCATTTTACGTTTAATCGGCATCCACGCTGGAAGCTTTTGCTTTCGGCTTCCCCTTCGCAGCCTTCTTTCGCACTACGTTGATCGCTGCGGCATCGAGCGTGTTCTTGAGGTGGACGGCGTAGTGCTTCTCGATCATCTCGACCGAGGTGCGGCAATTCTTCGCGACCTGATAGATATCCGCACCTTCCATCAGACGCATGCAAATATAAGTATGGCGCAAACTATAGGCAGTCCTGGCTTTGCCATCGCGATCAATTTTCAGCCCTGCCCGCTCAAGCAAATTATTGAACAGCTTGATGTGATTGCCCGGGAACACGCGGTCGGTTGGCTTCGGATATTCGAGCTCCGGCATCGCCGGTGGCTCACCGCCGCTCCTGCGTCGCAGTTGCCGCTCGCGTCTAGACTCGCCATGCGCCGGCTTCGCGCGGGCGAGTAGCCGCTGATAGACGCGCACAGCACCTGGCATGCTCTTACAATGACCAACACCGCGCTTGCCGCGAACCTCGATCTCTAGAATTTCTGGCTTATTGCTTTCGTCCTGGGCAATCGTGACGTCGCGGTGCTGGAGGTTGAAGGCTTCGTCCGGCCGCAGGCCGGTGTTCGCCATGAACAGCACAAAGTCATAAACCTGCTCGGCATTCCATCTGTAATGAGCCCGCTCCGGCGCCTTCGCATTCGCCCGCGCCGCCTCGTAAAGCTGCTTATATTCCTCGGGGCTGAACCAGGGCCGGTGCACAATCTTTCCCTGCGTGCGGTAGGGTGGTGTCAGGTCCGGCAGATGCTCCAGCCAGCCATGCCGGATGGCAGTTTTGAGCACCATGCGCAGCGTCACCACCTCATCATGCAAGGTGCTGCGCGCCGGCGGCTTGGCTTTCGGCTTATGCTGACTTTTGGAATGCGCGTTTGGTGCCGCGTAGGTCGTCATCCGGTGCACCCGGTATTCCTGCACCTTACCGGGCGTCACCTTGTCGAGCGGCAAATTGCCAAAGAACGGGAGCAGATGAACCCGCAACCTGATCGCGTGGCTCTCGGTCCATTTCTCGGAACGCTCACCTTCTGTGATAACGCCGTATTCCTTGAGGAACTGATCGGCCGCTTTTTTGAAGGTCGGGCGGTCATTCAGCACGCCAGCCTGGTTCTTGCCCTGCAGGCTAAAATACCATGTCTCGGCGGCTTTGGCCGCCAGATCCTGAATCTCCTGCTTGGTACTGAACTGGCGCTGCTTGTTGCCGACAGACGCCCGCGCCTGCCAGAAGCGGCTATTGCCGCGCTGATAAATCTGGACCTTTCCGCCCAGCAACTCGATGGTCGGCATGACGACCCCTTGGCACATATTGCGCTGCGGTTGAGGATCTAGTCAGGCAACGACCATAGCCCATCAGGTTTGGGATTTCGAGTTAAATTACCCTAACACTGCCCTAGGGCGTAGATAAGCCAAAAGCCACCTTGCGGTGGCTTTAAGCTATTGATTTAGTTTGATTTGTTGGTTGCGGGACCTGGATTTGAACCAGGGACCTTCAGGTTATGAGCCTGACGAGCTACCGGGCTGC
>NZ_BSOS01000088.1 GCF_030160635.1 Acidocella aquatica
CGACATCGAGGGCGTATGAATGGCACCCGTGACCGCGCAGCTGATGATGACTTTGTTGTCGTGCATAGAATATCTCCCCTCGGACGCAACCTGCGCCCGATATATTACAATGTTGTACGCTTGTATATGGTAATCTGCCTAGCTTATCCGCGGGCTTTTTGTCACAACCCGGCGCCCCAAGCCAGCACGCGCGGCGCGCTGGAGATGTCACAAACCAAAGGGATAGGTATCGGGTAGCCCCTCAAGCTCTTTGGTCTCGAAGGGGGTCACCGCCTGGGTTGAATCGAACCAGACATACTCGTCGAATTGCTCCGGCAGAACGGCCTGGAAATAATGGCTGCCGCGTTCGGTCTCCGGCCGGTAAATGACACCTATCGCCCGTTCCAGATGGGGGGTCAGCAGTTTAGCGCGCGCCCGCGGGGCTGACTCGGCGCGCAACGGCAGCATAAAGCGTGGATGGCCGGTTTCATGGCAAAGCCGCTCATAGCTTTGTGGAAGCGATGGGCGCACGGATTTGATCTCCATCACGCCGTCCCAGCTGGAAGCCGCGGCCACTGTTCCTGAATGGGTGCCAAAACCTATGGCATAGGCGCCATCGCCAAAACTGCCTTTGCACAATTGGCCGATGTTGAACTCGCCGCGCGCCGCCATCTCCGTCGCCGCGGCATTGCCGATGTGGGAGTTATGCGCCCAGACGATGGCCTTGGCGTCCGTGCCATGAAAATCCAGCAGCGCCTTCAATGTCTCGAACATATGGTTGTCGCGCAGATTCCAGGAGGCGCGGCTGCCCTGATACATGATCCGGTAATACCGCTCGGCATCGCTCACCAGCCGGGCGTTTTGCATCGCATCCATGAAGCGTTCACCATCGTGCACGGTATAGTCGCTCTGTTTGCGCACGATATCCTCAAGCATGCGGACCACCTCAGCCTCGCAGTTCCGCAAATTTCCGTTCGACGCCGCGCGGCCATATGTCGCGGGGTCACTTTGCCAGGGCGTCAGGCAGCCATATCGCTCCCGTGCGATCTTCGCGGAATCCGGATCGACTTCATCCAGATATTTTAGAATTACGCCGATGGAGGTGTAGAGACTGTAGAGATCAAGCCCATAAAACGCGATCCGCCGGGGGGCGGCATAATTTTTATTATGGGCGTGCAGCCAATCCACGAACGAGCGCATCTCCTTGTTGCGCCACATCCAGGCCGGGAATCGCGCAAATGCCGTCCATTCACTGGGCGGATATTCAAAATGGCGCACATAATGGTCAAGGCGCGCCACATCGGGCCAGTCGCCTTCGATCGCGACAAAGCGGAAGCCTTTGCGTTCTATCAACTCCTGGGAAATGCGCTGCCGCATCAGATAAAACTCGGCTGTGCCGTGGCTCGCTTCACCAAGCAACACAATTTTCGCATCACCGATCCGCTCCAGCAGCCTCTCGAGATTTGCCTCGCCGATTGAGCCGAACGGTTCAGCCGCAACGGAAATGGCGCCCACGATATCCGCCTCGGCCAATCGCCGCCGCGCCGGGCCTGGCTCTGGCGGAGCCGGCGCATTTTCCTCGCTCCAGCCCTCATTGCCAATGAGCGGCACAAACCGGACATCGGCGAGGTCCTCGCTTTTGAAAGCGCCGCCGGGGAGCCTGGTCACGCGCACAAGCTCCTGGGCGCGCGGATTGATGCCCACCGGAATGACCAGCCGGCCGCCGATCTTCAGTTGTTCCTTAAGCGATTGCGGAACCTCCGGCCCGCCTGCCGTGACGATGATGGCATCATAGGGTGCCTCCGGGGGCCAGCCCAGGCTGCCATCGGCATGCAGGACATGGATATTGTCATAGCCAAGAGCCTTCAGCGCCGCGCTTGCCGTCTCGGCCAGTTCGCCGATGCGCTCCACCGTGTAGACCTGCGCCGCAATTTCGCCCAGCACAGCCGCCGCGTAACCCGAGCCGGTGCCGATTTCGAGAATTTTCTCACCGCCCGCCAGACCGAGCGCCTCCGTCATCAGCGCCACGATATAGGGCTGGGATATGGTCTGGCCCGCCGCGATGGGAAGCGGCGAATCCTCATAGGCAAATTCCCGAAGCCGGTCTGAGATAAAAGCTTCCCGCGGCACTTTGCGCAACGCCGCCAATACCAGGCTGGATTTGATTCCACGCGCTTCTATCTGATTTTCCACCATATCCGCACGAAGCTGCGAAAGGTCACGCATAACGCCTCCATCTGGCCCGCCATCACCCCGATGGTGAAAATCCGGACCATTCCCGCACAATGGCCGCCCGAGAATTTTTTGGACGGATCGATCAAAGATCACCGTCACCTATAATCATAAATTGGTGGAAATCTCCTTGATTGAAATCAATGTTGCACCGCAGCAGGCGCCCTCCGTGCCTTCATCCGCCGCGCCATAACCGGACAGTATTATGCTAGCATAATATATTGACTTTCCCATGACGGATCGTATGCTGGCGCAAAAGCCCCTTGGGGCCGAAAAACGGGAGTTGCCAGAGCATGCCGAAGATCGCCCCAGCCTATCGCGATACCTCAGCGCCAAGCTATCAGGAGGTCATTAAGCATGATCCGCGGCCGGCCCCCGCGCTGTTTACCGCCTATTCCGAAGCCGCAATCGACGTGCCGGGCGTGCCGCGCTCCCAATATACCAGCCCCGAGTTCGCCCAGGCGGAATTGGAGCGCATGTGGCCGCGCGTCTGGCAAGTGGCATGCCGCGAGGAGCAAATTCCCGAAACCGGTGACCTTGTGGTCTATCACAGCCCCGGTGCCTCGCTGCTCATCGTCCGCAGCGGACCCGATGAAATCAAGGCATTTTACAATAGCTGCCTGCATCGCGGCATGCAGCTTTGCGCGCATGACACCAGCGTGCAAAAACTCACCTGCCCGTTTCACGGCTTTGCCTGGAACCTCGATGGCAGCCTGGCGCATGTCCCGGCGCGTTGGGATTTTCCACAACTCGAAGAAGCAAAATTCAACCTGCCCGAAGCGCGCACCGGCCGCTGGGGCGGGTTTGTGTTCATCAACCGGGACCCGGATGCAGCGCCGCTGGAAGACTACCTCGCCAATCTGCCGGAACACTTTGCCGATTGGCCGCGCGAGAGCGTTTATCTGGCGCAGATGATCCACAAGACAATGAATGCGAACTGGAAAACCTGCATTGAGGGATTTATCGAATCCTTCCACCTCGCCGGCATTCATTCGCAGGCGCTGCCATTTGGCGGCGACGCCAGCACGCAATATGATGTCTGGCCCGGCAACGAGACAATCAGCCGTTTTCTCGAACCCGTCGGCGTGCAGAGCGATCAGTATCCCCGCAGGCTGAATGAGCAGGAGATCCTTGAAGCCTCGCTCGCGACCGTGTTTGGCGGCAGTGAATTTCCACAACTGCCCAAAGACATGCGCGCCCGCACATTCCTTGCCACCGCGACGCGCCAGGCGATGAGCGCGGCGGATGGCCGCGATTATAGCACGCTCTCGGACACGGAAGCGGCGGACGCGATGCAATATTCGGTATTCCCGAATTTCGTCCTGTTCCGCTCCCTTACCTATCCTTATGCCTACCGGTTCACACCGGTGCGCGATAATCCGAATCAAGCCGTGTTCGACTTCATGATTTTTAAGCCAAAGCCGCAAGACGGATCGCCGGTACCCGAAACGGAGCATGTGGATTTAGGCCCCGGCGACAGTTTCGCCGCGTGCGGCGCATTGCCGCCGTGGCTTGGACAGATTTATGACCAGGACTCGGTGGGGCTGGCAATGTGCCAAGCGGGCCTGCGCGACGGTGGCACCGCCGGCGTGATGTTCTCTGCCTATCAGGAAGTGCGCATCCGCCATCTTCATCAGACCTTGGCACGATATCTGGCAATGCCGCCGCTATAGCGCGATCCTGCTTTGGCGGCCTGATTAAAAAAAGACCGCCTCATCATTGAGGCGGTCTTTTTTATCTCCGGGATAACCCGGCTTTCGCCGGGCCTTTCACGGTCAGAACTGAACGCGTTTGGTGTAACCGCCATCAATGATGAGATTGGTGCCGGTGATATAAGATGCCGCCGGACTCGCGAGAAATGCCACCGCCTTCGCCACATCATCCGGCGCCCCGAAACGCCCCAGCGGAATCTGTGCCAGCGTGGCATCATAAAGACCCGGCATGGCTCCCTTGATCATTTCCCAGTTGCCGCCCGGATAGCTCACCGGACCGGGAGAGACAATGTTGACGCGAATACCCTCAGCGGCCCAGGCCTGGGAGAGCTGCTTGCCGTAAGTTATAAGCGCCGCCTTGATGGCGTTAAATGCCTGAGGAATCAAAAAAGTCTCCACCGCCGCGGTGCTCGACATCAAAATCACCGAACCACTGCCGGATTTCGCAAGATAAGGCTGCAATGCCTCGCACCCATCAACCGCGCCAAGCATGTCGATTTCAAAACTCTGTTGCCAATCCTGTGTTGCGGCATTGCCCGAAGAGCTGAGGCTATGGATAAAAATATCCGCGCCGCCCAGTTTTTCGGCGAGGCCACCCAGAAAAGATTTGTAACCTTCGCGATCGGTCAGCGTAAATGCTTGCGCGATCACCTTTGCACCATTTTTCGCCAATGCGGCGCGATGCGCCTCCAAGGCTTCGGCATTACGGGAAAACATGCCGATTTCCGCACCCTCGGCCGCCAGCAATTCCGTAATCGCCTTGCTGATGCCACGCGCCGCGCCGCCGATAATAACCTTCCGCTCCTTGAGTCCTAAATCCATGTTATTATTCCTCCTGGTTTTGATTTTCCGCGCAATTTTCATGATCAGTCAGAGATTAAGTATGCACGCTTATGACCCGCAAGTGAACCACCAAAGGCAATGTTTTGAAAAAAATTTAGCGATTCCTTCTGATGCAGAAGCCACCGCCCAACAGCCGGCCGCAGTGCAGCATCACGCCCCATGGCGGCCACGCGCCGAAGCGGAAAAGCCATTTCCCGCAAGCAGCGTCCGGGCAGGCGTCAGCGTGGTTAATTGCATCGCAGAGTTTTTATCCTGCATTTTCTTAAAATTTTCCGGTAATGTGGTAATCGGCGCAATGGTTGCGCACAGATATATGCGAGAACATAATCATATGCAGGAACAATGGATTGCCCGGCGGGCGTTCTGAAGCCCATGCTGTTCGCACCATTGCATTTAACGGCCCAGCTGATAAACCTGAACAACCCGGCTAATTGATTGAGGAGCAGGTCTTGCCGCGAAGCGTTAAGGAGGGAAGGCCAGGCACCTCGCGCCGGCCCAATACCATTACAAAACCCGAAATGGACCCGGTAAAAAACGGCGCCGCCTACATGCTCCAGGTGGTGGCGCGGCTGCAGACAACCAGCTTCATCGGCAGGGTTGCGGGAAGTGGCGTGCATCCCGCTGGCGCGTATGTATTGCATGAGCTTTGGCGGGCAGCACCACTATCGCAGACGGAATTATCAAAACGGCTGGACATCGGCAACGCCACCGTCGGGCAGACCGTCAAGCGGCTTGAAAGCCGAGGTCTGGTCAAGCGGAAACAATCGACTGAGGACCGCCGTGTCGTCATGGTTGAGCTTACCGCAAAGGGGCGCTCACTGGAGATTTTCTTTGACCGCGAGACCCAAGGGTTGACCGCGGAGATCAACGGCGTTCTGGGCTTGAAGGGCACAGAGACGCTAACAAAGCTGCTGACCCGTCTTGCGGATCATTTCCGCGCAAGCCTCTCAACGGATGACCCAGAGAAACCAGAATGACGCGATAATTCACGGCAACTTCTGATTTTCTGGTAAATTTCAAAGCACAATGAAAACCACGGGCCGCAAATCATGTCGCCGGCAGAGGCACGCAGGATGGAGCTACGTCACGATGTCCTCATGCCCCGCGCCATCCGCGCTGTTAGTAAAATCAGCAGAAAACCACCGGCCATTGCCAGCGCCCCGATGCTGAACAGCAGACCGTAGCTGCCCGTTACACGAAACAGATGCGACAGCAGCGCCGCGGCAATTGCCTGCGTCACCGAATAGACCATGGCCGCCAGCCCCCAATCCGCCGCGAGCCGGGCCGAGGGCACCATGCCCGCAATGGCCCCTGCCACCAGCATCACCGTTCCCAATGCCACCGCTCCAACACAAATGGCGGATAAAACCAGTGCCGCGGCAGCATGCGTGAATAGCGGTATCGCAACGGCGAAGCCCATCACCAAAAAACCGCTGCCCAATGCAGGCAGAAAGCCGAACCGGTCCGCAACCCGCCCCAACACAGGCGGGCCCAGCATGGCCGCCACGCCAACCCAGGCCGCCATCATCGCGCCAGCCGCTACGCCGCGCCCCAAGCCAAGCGCCACGAAACTGGACCAGAAGAGCATGTGTGGCATGAATCCAAGCGCTGCGAGCGCATAGGCGGCGATCAGCACCACCACAGCACGCGGCGGCAAGCCATTGGCAACATGCCGGGGCGCCGGTTCAACGCGCGAGTCTGGCATTATCAACGCCACGGCCAGCGTCGCCACCGCGCATAAAATACCCAGCGCACTCCAGGTAAAAGCCAGCCCGCGGAGCAGGAGATGCGGCATCAGCAGCGCGCTGAAGGCCGTGCCCGCGCCCATCCCCGAAAACGCGAACCCGCTCACCCGTCCGCGCACCGCGGCTGGCACCCTGCCCACAACCGATGACGCCATCAGCACCATTATGATCCCACCGGTCACGCCAGAGACCAAACGCCAAAGAGCAAACCAAACCCAACCCCAGTTCAACGCGCAGCATAACGTCGCGGTGGCCGTGACGCCCATTGACAGCACCATCGCAGGTTTCGCCGGATAAGAGCGGCGCCACGCCCTGGCCACCGCCACGCCGATGAAATATCCTGCGAGATTCGCGGTGGCAAACCAAAAGGCGTCCGCGGCGCTGTACCAATGCGCCTGGGCCAGCGCCGGCACGAGCGGCGCGAAGCTGAAGCGGGCAATGCCGATACCCACAAACATGGCCAGCAAGCCGCTGAGCGCGGCACGGGCGACAGGAAAGGACGGCGCCGCCGCCGTTATCAATGCCGCTTGGCGCATGAAGAGCTTTCTGGCTGGTCTCGCGTTATCGTTGAATATCAACGGAAATTACCAACGCCCGGGATAAAATTGGCGCGGGAGTTTCGGATGCCCTTGCGGATATCCCGAAATAACCACGATGCGAACAACATATTTCGTCAACAGGCCGGTTTGGATAACCGGGAGGACATCCGTGCCAGGCCATATGCGCCTCCGCAATGGGCAACCAGGGCGGCAAAATGCAGAAAAAATCCCTGAAAAATCTTCAACATTCGATAAAATTCGCGGCAAGTCCGCCGAGTGATGTTTCCTTGTATTTTGAGTTCATGTCCGCGCCGGTTTGGCGCATCGTTGCAATAACCTGATCGAGCGAGACGAAATGGGAACCATCGCCGCGTTTGGCCAGCGAGGCCGCGCTGATCGCCTTGATGGCGCCAAACGCATTGCGCTCGATGCAGGGTATCTGCACCAGCCCGCCAATCGGGTCGCAGGTCATGCCCAGATGATGCTCCATGGCGATCTCTGCGGCGTTTTCCACCTGCTCGTTGCTGCAGCCACGCGCCGCCGCCAGCCCGGCGGCCGCCATCGATGCCGCAACCCCGACCTCACCCTGGCAGCCCACTTCAGCGCCGGAAATCGAGGCATTGGTCTTGAACAATCCGCCGATCGCGGCAGCCACGAATATGAAATTCCGCATGCCCTCGTCCGACGCGCCAGGGCACATCGTACGGTAATAGCGCAACACCGCGGGTATGACACCAGCAGCGCCATTGGTCGGCGCGGTGACGATCCGCCCGCCGGCCGCATTTTCCTCGTTCACCGCCATGGCAAACAGGCTGACCCAGTCCATCTTCTCATGCGGGGCCATGTCGTTGCGGTTTGTATCGGCTTCAAGCCGTTCGTGCAAAGCTCTGGCGCGGCGCGGCACCTTCAACGCGCCTGGCAACAGGCCCTCGCCACACAACCCCCTGTCGATCACGGCCATCATGATGGCAATCATCCGATCCACATACGCAATAACCTCCGCCTCCGGGCGGAGCGCGAATTCGTTTGCGCGCACAATCGCAGCGATCGTCAACCCCGTCTCCCGGCCTATGCGCAAAAGATCAACCGCATGATCGAATGGATAAGGCACCGGCGCTAAAATCGCGCCGCGTTCGCCTGGCTGGTCCTCGCGCACCACAAACCCGCCGCCAACCGAACACCAGCGCTCCGCGGCAAGGCAGGCGCCGGTGTCATCCAGCGCCTCGAACGCCAATGTATTGGGGTGGCGCGGCGCCGGTGTTTCACGGTCAAATGTGATATCGGTTGCGGGGATAAACGGAATTTCCCTTCCACCTAATGCGAGCCTGCCACGTAGCGAAATATCCGCGACCAGGGACTCCGCGCGGCCGGGGTCCACTGTATCGGGCAATTCGCCGGCCAGCCCAAGAACAACCGCCTTGTCCGTGGCATGCCCCTTGCCCGTCCACGCCAGCGAACCAAACAGCGTAACGCGCAGCCGCGCGACGCGCGCAGCCACCCCCGCCGCCATCAATCCTGCAACAAAATGATTGGCCGCACGCATCGGCCCCGTGGTGTGCGAAGACGATGGGCCTATCCCGGCCTTGAACAGCTCAAATACGCTTATCATCGTCTATTCCGGGTATTCACGGCCGACGATGGATAGCAGACTCCAGACATAGGGCACAAAAGATCGCCAAACCTCCAGATAAAAACTAAACTCATCCTGGCGCCAAAGCACGGCTTCCGCCTTAAAAAAATTCGTGCGTGTCACCATCCCAACCGGAAAGGCGGCGAGGTCAAAATCAAGCGCGCAACCGCTGTTGAGAATATCAGGCACTGCCGCGCCATTGAGCATGAGGCCGGTCTGGCGATGGCTGATGTCCGTCAGCGAATAACGCCTATCCGTCAGCCGCGCCGCGAGGAGTGGCGCCACGCTAGCGGCCTCGGTTTCGGGCCAGAGCAACAGCCATTCATCCGGGCTTAGGCGCATCGCGCCGCGGCTGTTCACCACCGAGGCGCGGTTAAGCGGCACCGCGAGATCGATGCCAAGCGCCTCCGCCGCCGGGCCGATCGCGGCTTCGCGCAACCGCAGCAGAAAACGCGCGCCGCCATTAACCGGGGTGTAGCGCCGGTCACCCGTATCCGCGCAGGGGGGAACGCGCCGCGCTGGCGCAACCATGTGCACAAGATTAGCCATTGAGCCTGACTCCTTCCGGGTCATAGAAAACGGATGAAACCACCGTGACGCGCGCATCGCCGCTTTCAAGCGGGACATGGAGCGTCTCGCCGGTTCGTGCCGCGCCGTCGCGCAACAAGGCCAACGCGATCGACCGGCCGAGGGTCTCGCTCCAATAGGAGGAGGTGATGTGGCCAAGCATTGTCATCGGCTTGGGTTGCGCGGGGTCGGCGACGATATGCGCGCCTTCCTCCAGCACAAGAGCCGGATCGGCGGTGAGCAGGCCGACAAGCTGCTTGCGGTTGGTCTGCGTGGCGAAGGCCTCGCGCGCGAGAGCCCGCTTGCCCACGAAATCAGGCTTCGCCTTGCCAATCATCCCGCTATAACCAACATCGGCTGGCGTCACCGTGCCGTCGGTCTCCTGGCCAACGATGATATACCCCTTCTCCGCGCGCAGCACATGCATGGTCTCGGTGCCATAAGGCGTGATGCCATGCGCAAGCCCGCTCTCCATCAACGCCTCCCAAACGCTCCGGCCATAATCGGCGGGCACGTTGATCTCAAAGCCGAGTTCACCCGTGAAGCTGACACGGAACAGCCTGGCGGGAACCCCCGCGATGCGGCATTCCACCATGCTCATATGCGGCATGGCCTTGGCGGAAATATCCGCCCCCTCCACCAGCGGTTCAATAACCTGGCGCGCCAGCGGCCCCTGTAGCGCGATCACCGCATATTGCTCGGTGGTCGAGGTCAGCCAGACATCGAGTTCGGGAAACTCGGTTTGCAGATAATCCTCCATCATCGCCAGCACACGCGGTGCGCCGCCCGTGGTAGTGGTGACGTGGAAACATGTCTCGGAGACCCTGCCGATCACCCCGTCATCAATGATGAAACCGTCCTCGCGCAGCAATATGCCATACCGCAACCGTCCCGGCTGCAGCTTGGTCCATGCGTTGATATACATGCGGTTGAGAAACTCCGCCGCATCGGGGCCAACCACCTCGATCTTGCCCAGAGTTGAGGCATCGAATATGCCCACGCCGCCACGCACCGCGCGGCACTCCCGCGCGACCGCCGCGCGCATGTCCTCCCCGCCTTGGGGAAAGTAGCGCGCACGCTTCCAAAGGCCGACATCCTCAAACACCGCGCCCCGCTCGGCCGCCCAGCCGTGAATCGCGGTGCGGCGCTCGGGCTCGAACAATTCGCCGCGCGCGTATCCGGCGAAATAGCCAAACGGCACCGGCGTATAGGGCATGCGGAACGTCGTGGTGCCGATCGCGGAAACCGGCTTGCCCAGTTCCGCCGACATAATTCCCAACGCATTCATGTTGGAAAGCTTGCCCTGGTCAGTCGCCATGCCGGTGGTCGTGAAGCGCTTGACATGCTCAACCGAGCGCATCCCCTCGCGCAACGCCAGCGAAACATCCTTTGCGGTGACATCGTTCTGATAATCAACAAAGGCGCGCACGGAAGTTGGATCCACATGACCCGGCACAACACCGATGAAGCCGCCGCGCGCGAGCGGCGCATTCGTGACCTGATAGGTAACCGCGGCTCCCCCCACGGCGCCGGCGCCCGCCGCGGCACCAGACTCCAACGCCTCCTTCAACGTCTGCAAACCCGCCCCGGCCCCCGCGACGCGGCATGCCTCGGCCGGCGCGCCCGGTAAAAACGCATCCAGTGTGGCATCAAACACCAATTTGCCGCGGCTCTGCGAAAAGAGATGCACGCTGGGCGTGAAGCCGCCCGACATCAGAATGGTGTCACAGTCAATCCGCTGCTCAGCACCACCCGCCAGCGAAACCACGGTGGCACGGGCCACGCGCAGCCGCCCGCCCGTGCCCGAAACGGTGGAGGCCAGATAAATCGGCAACCCCGCCCGGCGCGCCGCCGCGGCATAGGGGCCATCCGCGGCCGGGCGCATATCCACGATCCCCGCAACCGCGCAACCGGCGCGGTGCAGCGCCAGCGCGGTCCGGTAGGCGCTGTCATGCGCGGTGAACACCAGGGGCTTGCGGCCCGGCAAAACACCGTAGCGTTCGGCATAGATACGCGCCGCCTCCGCCAGCATGATGCCCGGACGGTCATTATCAGGGAAGACCAGCGGCCGCTCGATCGCGCCAGCCGCGATCACCACCTCCTTCGCCCGCACCTGCCAGAGCCTGCCCCGGGGCGATGTATCATCCGGCTCACCGGCATGATCAGTCAGCGACTCCGCAAGCCCGAGCATGTTATGCGGAAAATAGCCAAAAGCGATGGTGCGCGCCAAAACCTTAACCTTTGGGAACGCCGCAAGCTGGGCCAGCGCCGCCTTGAGCCAGTCCGCCGCGGGCAAGCCGTCGATCACCGCATCCGGTTCCGCGAGGAGCGAGCCACCCGGCTCGGCTTGTTCATCGCACAAAATCACCCGCGCGCCGGTTTTGGCGGCGGCCAGCGCCGCGGCGAGGCCAGCAGGCCCGGCGCCGATCACCAGCACATCGCAATGCGCGAAACGCTGCGCATAACACGCGGCGTCCGGCGTTTGCGGCGACCGGCCGAGACCTGCCATTTCGCGAATGCGCGGCTCGAAGAATTTCGTCCACGCCTTCCTCGGCCACATGAAGGTCTTATAGTAGAACCCGGCCGGAAAAAAGCGCCAGAGCAGATCGTTCACGGCCCCGTAATCGCGCACCAGCGAAGGAGACCGGTTCTGGCTTTCCGCCTTCAGCCCGTCATACAGCTCCACCTGGGTGGCGCGCAGATTAGGCGTATAATGAGCGTCATCGCAGCCAACGCCGGCAAGCGCATTCGGCTCCTCGGCCCCCGCCGAGAGAATGCCGCGCGGACGGTGATATTTGAATGACCGCCCAACGAGATGCACGCCATTGGCCAGTAGTGCCGAAGCCAGCGTATCGCCCTGATAGCCCTTGTAATGCTTGCCATCGAAGCTGAAGCCAAGTGTGCGCGAGCGGTCGATCCGCCCGCCCGCCGCAAGCCGGTAAGCCTGGGTCATGGGCGTGTCTCCCCGATGCGATAGCTCGCCTCGATATGGTCAGTGTAGGTGTTGCGTTTGACGTTGAAGAACCGCCCGCAGCCATAGGCATGGCGCCAGCGCTCGGCGTGGTCTCCGCGCGGATTGTTCCGGCAATACAGAAATTCGGTCCATCCGGCGTCATCGACCTGGCCCGGATCGGCGGCGCGCACAACATGAGCCTCGCCGCCATAGGCAAATTCAATTTCGGGCCGGTTGCCGCAATAGGGGCATGGAATTAAAAGCATCTCCTGGCTTCCTTCAGTGGGCGACGGCGGCGGCGGCGGCTTCATCAATCAGCCGGCCGGCGCCAAAACGTTCAAGATTAAATGGGGCATTGATCGGGTGCGGCTCGTCCCTGGCGATGGTATAGGCGAAGAGATCCGCCGAGCCGGGCGTCGCCTTGAAGCCGCCGGTCCCCCAGCCACAATTCACATAAAGCCCAGGCACCGGGGTTTTTCCCAAAATAGGCGAGCGGTCAGGCGTGACATCGACAATCCCCCCCCAGTTGCGCATCATCCGCATGCGGCGAAAAATGGGGAATAATTCGCAGATCGCTTCCAACGTGTGCATCGGAATATGCAACGCGCCGCGCTGGCTGTAGGAGATATAGGCATCAGTCCCCGCGCCAATCACCAGTTCGCCCTTATCGGACTGGCTGATATAGGCGTGAATCGTGTTCGACATCACGACGCACGGAAAAATCGGCTTCACCGGCTCTGACACCAGCGCCTGCAACGGATAGCTTTCCAGCGGCATGCGCAGCCCGGCCATCGCCATCACCAGCGAGGTGCTGCCCGCGGCGCTCACGCCGATGCGGCGCGAGGCGATCGGCCCGCGTGTGGTCTGCACACCTGTCACATGGCCGGACGCATCACGCTCGATCCCCGTAACCTCGCAATTCTGGATGATATCAACGCCCAGCGCATCCGCCGCGCGAGCATAGCCCCAGGCCACCGCATCATGCCGCGCGGTGCCGGCCCGGCGCTGCAGGGCCGCGCCAGTGACGGCATGGCGCATACCGGGCGCGATGTTCAGGGGCGGGCAAAATTCCTTGGCCTGCTCAGGCGTCAGCCACTCATTATCAACGCCGTTCAGCCGGTTGGCGGAAACATGGCGTTTGAAACTCTGCTCGTCATGCACATTATGCGCCACCATCAGCACGCCGCGCTGCGAGAACATGACATTGTAATTCAGCTCCTGGGACAAGCCCTCCCAAAGCTTCAACGCATGGTCATAAAGCGCCGCACTTTCGTCGAACAGATAGTTCGAGCGAATGATGGTGGTGTTGCGCCCGGTATTGCCGCCGCCGATCCAGCCTTTCTCGAGCACCGCGATATTGCGCATGCCGTGCTTCCTGGCCAGATAATACGCAGCGCCCAGCCCATGGCCGCCACCACCGACAATGATGGCGTCATAAGATCGCTTTGGTTCAGGCTCGCGCCATTGGGGCTTCCAGCCTTTATGGCCGTTAATCGACTGCCGGATCAGCGCGAGTGCGGAGTAGCGTTGCATCAGATCATAACGCCTTAAGTTTTTGGTTGATTGCTGCGGATATTCGAAATCGCGGAAACGCCGCCCCGGACCTGCGGGCTAAAGCCTGATCGCTTTAAGTGCGATCAGACTCTGGCCGCTTTTCTGAGGGCGATTCACGCTTTCGGCTCGCTCGGTTGAGCGAACCTCAAACGATCGCGCTCTAACGAAACGACGGATAAAGCGGAAATGCGTCGCATAATTCATTCACTTTCCCACGCACGGCGCGTGTCACGGCCTCCTCTTCAGGCTTGCCGATGGAACCCAGCATCTCGCTGATCAACGCAGCGACATGCTCAAATTCACCGGCGCCAAAGCCGCGCGTGGTACAGGCCGGCGTGCCCAGCCTGATCCCGGAGGTAATCGCCGGTTTCTCCGGATCAAATGGAATGCCGTTTTTGTTGCAGGTAATGCCCGCGCGGTCGAGCGCCTGCTCGGCGGCTTTGCCCGTCAGCCCCTTCGGCCTGAGGTCGACCAGAACAAGGTGCGTATCCGTGCCGCCCGAAACAATGCCGCACCCTCTGTTCGCAAGCCCTGCGGCCAGAACAGCCGCGTTCTCGACGACCGCGCGCGCGTAGGTCTTGAATTTCGGGCTCAGCGCCTCGCCAAACGCGACCGCCTTCGCCGCGATGACATGCTCAAGCGGCCCACCCTGAAGCCCGGGAAACACCGCCGAGTTCAGCTTCTTCGCAAGCGCCTCATCATTCGTCAAAATCAGCCCGCCACGCGGCCCGCGCAAGGTTTTATGCGTCGTGCTGGTGACGACATGCGCATGCGGAAACGGGCTGGGATGCACCCCCGCCGCGACCAGGCCCGCAATATGCGCGATATCGACCATCAGAAACGCGCCAACCTCATCGGCAATCGCGCGGAAGCGGGCAAAATCGATAACACGGGGAATGGCCGAGCCCCCGGCAATAATCAAACGCGGACGGTGCTCATGCGCCAGACGCGCCACCTCGTCGTAATCGATCGTTTGCGTTCCGGGATTCACGCCATATTGCACGGCATTCAGCCATTTGCCCGAGAGGGTCGGCGCGGCGCCATGCGTCAGATGCCCGCCATGGGCGAGGCTCATGCCCATGATGGTGTCGCCGGGCTGCAGCAGCGCGAACAAAACCGCGCCATTCGCCTGCGCGCCCGAGTGCGGCTGGACATTTGCAAACGCACAGCCGAACAACAGCCTGGCGCGGTCAATCGCCACCTGCTCGATCACATCCACATATTCACAGCCGCCATAATAACGCCGGCCCGGATAACCTTCCGCGTATTTATTGGTTAAAATGCTGCCCTGCGCCTCCAGAACCGCAGCCGATACGACGTTCTCGCTCGCAATAAGCTCCAGCCCATGGCGCTGGCGGTTCAGCTCATGGCGCAACGCATCCGCGATCACTGGATCGGCGGCCGCGAGATCCAGATCAAAAAAATCTTGTATATCCTGCATTTTTTGGTCCTGATCTGACATGATGTTCTTAACGTTTTTCACAACATCTCCCCTTCCCGGCATTCTATTTTGGCAATGGCTGCCCCGTGACACGTAATTTTATATTGCGATTAAGCATCATTTCCGTGTCACGGGGTGTACGTCACTTCACGATGAGGTGCTCAGGCCCGTAGGGGAAAGCCGTGATGTTGCGGTTTCCATCCTCGGTGAGGACGAGAATATCATGCTCACGATAGCCACCCGCGCCAGGCTTGCCCTCGGGGATGGTGATCATCGGCTCCATGGAGACGACCATGCCCGGCTGCAGCACTGTCTCACAATCCTCGCGCAGTTCCAACGCGCCCTCGCGGCCATAATAATGGCAAAGCACACCAAAGGAGTGACCGTAACCGAAGGAGCGGTACTGCAGCAGCCCCTCGGCGGCATACATCTCGTTCAGTTCGCGCGCCACATCGGCGCATTTCTTGCCCGGCACCAGCAGCTCCTTGCCACGATCATGCACACTGCAATTAAACTCCCACAAGCGGATGTTTTCATCAGTCGCAGTTTCGGCAAACAACGTGCGTTCCAGCGCGACGTAGTAGCCGGCAACCATGGGGAAGCAGTTGAGGCTGAGAATGTCACCGCGCTCGATTTTACGGCTGGTCACCGGGTTGTGCGCGCCATCGGTATTGACGCCCGATTGAAACCAGGTCCAGGTATCCATCAACTCGCCATGCGGCCAGACCTTTGCGATTTCGCGCACCATCGTAGCCGTCGAATGCAGTGCCACCTCATGCTCGGGAACACCAACCTTGATCGCCTCAACGCAGGCGGCGCCGCCAATATCGGCGATCCTCGTCATTTTCGTGATATGCTCGATTTCTTCAGCCGATTTTATCATGCGCAGACGCTGCGCCGAATAAGCGATGTCTACGAACTCAATGGTGGGGAACTCTGCCTTTAGGAGATTCAGCAGGTCTATATTGACGTGATCGAACTCGATGCCAAGACGCTTCACGCCTCCGACCAGCTGCCGCACGGCATGGAAGTAATTGTCTTTCCGCCAATCCGTGTATGTGATGTTGTTGCCAAACGTCCGGCGCCAGGGCTGGCCCGCATCAATACCCGCCGAGATGCTGGTGGATATGTTGTGGTCAACCAGCAGGCCGTAGCGGCGGCCGAAATAACAATACAAGAAGTCGGAATAATAGCAGATATTATGATACGACGTGAACAATGCAGCATCGATGTTCTGCTCTGCCATATGCCCGCGAATGCCGGCCAGGCGCCTCGTCATCTCCTGCGCGGAGAAGGTCGGCTGCACCTTCACACCATTATTCGCAAAATTCTGTAAACGTTCTTGTTCCACGTTCGTTTTCTCCATTAGAATTTTTCATCATTGGCTTTTATCGCCTTTAGATAAATTCCTCTGTATTTATAGGACAGTCAAATGATATGTTTTCACCAAAAAGATGAGTTTAATTCATCATAATGGCGCGTCACACGCACATCGGCGGCGCCTGGCGAAACTGGTTAGCGTATCTCTAAAGGACAGCCGACACGGCTTGATCGCGCAAAAGGCGGCATGCGCCCCAAACGCCATGCAGCCGGACAATGAATGCCCGGCTGCATGTTTTTATTCCGAAATCAGCTTGTCAACCGAGCTCAATTACACGACTGGCAAGCAGGTTTGCGATCGTTCCTTCCGGCTCGTTTAAGCGTGCGCCTTGGCATATACGGCCGCCTTGATATACGACCTGGCCATCGCCCAATAAACCAGCCCCGCGGAGATGATGCCCGCTTCGACGCTCAAATCACCCCACCCTAGAACATTCACCATCAGCGGGCTGGCATAGGTCGATGAGTTGGAGAAGACCAGAGACATGACGATGCCAACGGAAAAGGCGATCACGCCGGGCCAGAATATACCGCTTTGATACCAATAACGCCCACTCCCCCACTTCATCATATCGGCAGAGTTGTAGACCCCATCACGAAGGAAGTAGTCCACGATGATAATCGCCGCCCACGGCCCAGTCCAGAAGACCATGTAGTTCAGGAAATTCTGATAGACATCGAAAAATGCGCCGTAATACACTACAGCAACGCGCACGAGTACCGTGAAAAATGCAATGACCGCTAACGAAACCAGGCGCGACATCGGGAGACGCAGGGCCAGCAGCCCCAAGCTCGCGGTATAGCCATTGGGAACATTGGCGGCCACACCACCAAAGATCACCGCCATCAACAGCGGCACCATGAACCAGGTCGGCAAGAACTGCCCCAGCGCACTCACAGGGTCGTTGCCGAGATTGCCACCAACGGCGATCGCGAACACCACACCAATGACTTCACACAAGGCAAGAGAAACGAACTGCCCGAGACCTGCCGACAACGCGATCTTCTTCCAGCTCATGCCCGGCGGAAAATAGCGGCTATAATCGGAGGCAAAATTTGTCCAGCCAATCGGGTAGGATGCGATGATCCCCACCGCGACCAGCCAGGCGCTGAACGAGCCCTGATGGTTGTTGAAAGTCAAAAGCTGGTGCATCGGCACATGCGGCACCACAAACAATGCCAAGCCGAAGAATAGCGCCGCCAGGACCACGGCAATAAGCCCTTCCGCCGCAATGATCGTCGCATGTCCATATATCGCGATGAGAAGTTCCGCGGCCAGCACGAGCGCGAGAGCGACCCACACGGCACCATGCCCGCCAAATCCGGCAAGCTTGAAGAGTTCCTCAAGCGCCTCCGTGGCGACGATCGAGTTGATCGAGAACCAACTTAGCGCCGAAACCACATTCACGACCTTCGGCAGCACGGACCCCAATTGCCCGAAGCTGACACGTGAAGTCATCATACCTGACGTACCCGTTTTCGGTCCCTGGATCGAGGTCAGGCCAACCATCAGGCATCCGATCAGATTGCCTGTGATGATCGCGATAATCGCCTGGCTGAATGTCACACCAACGGATAGCGCGAACGCACCCGTTACGATTACGACATAATTGACATTCGCCCCGACCCATAATTTGAACAGTTCAAACGGTGAACCATGGCGGTCGGCAATGGGTATCGGGTCGATCCCGTGCTGCTCAACCGCGCCAACCTTGTCCGATGCGACATATTCATGATCTAATCTGTTGCTCATTGTAAAACGTCCCCTTTTATTTTTGTTGCCAGGCCGGCTCTGTTCCCAGCGCGCCCGTTATGCCCTCAACCGTTACATCAAACAGGATCTTCCCCTTCTCCGCGGTTGCCGCGGCAGGCGATGAAAGACAACCTGATTCCGGCGTCCATTCAGGGATCGGCGGAAAAACCGTGTAGGGCGGAAATTTCGCCGGCGGCTGAATGGGAGCCAGCGACATATCAACAAGAGCAGGCTTCAGATGAAGCATCAGCGACGTCTCGAGGATGCCGCCATGCTCTACATCCCATCCCGTGAAATCCTCCGGGAAAACCTTCTGGATCGTGTCCTGGTTCACGAAATCCCAATAGGAGATGATGATCACCCGAAAATCATTTATGCCGCCCCATTTCAATTCCTGAATGGCGAGCTCCGTTCCTTCCGTCACGAACGGCAGATTTTCATAATGTCCGTTCATCAGCGCAACCCGGCGCACACCGTGCCGCGCGAACTCTTTCAGGATATCCTTCAACGCCAAGGTCAACGTATGGCCATCCAGACTTGCCGTGCCGCACATATGATTACCGCCGCCGCTTTTCTGCTGCGATTTGGCACCATAAGCGAAAGCCGGCGCAACCAGAGCCCCAACATTGCGCGCGACCGCCGCCGCAATGGCGCTGGGAATCACAACATCCGGATTCATCGACATATGCGGGCCGTGTTGTTCCAGGGCACCGAGCGGAATCAGCACCGGCTGACGCTCATCGACAGCACGCCGCCGATACTCGGTCCATGCCAGCTCATCAATTAAGACACTATCCATGAAATTATTTCCTTACTTGTTTAACGCAGAACTAGCCGCGTGACGTTCCTCGTCGTCGACAACCGATGTATTAAACTTGTCCCCGGTTTTCTTGTTTTCTTGAATATCTTTGATATACCAAGATATTTTTGTTTATGCTTGGCAGCCTCAACCCGCCCACGCCGCAGGGCGCCCGCAAAAGGATGAGCCGCCTCAACCCCTGATTGCAATCATTGCAGCACATGCGCCCAACGCCTCCCGGCGCTCCTAAAATCCGCCCTCCGTTTCACGCATCATCCGCCCCCCCTGACCGGCCGGAAACCATCCAGCCACACCCACCAACAAAACCTCGCCAGAGATATCGGCGGTAAATATTCAGCCAGGATGGAATCAGTATTCCCAATCCATCAAAGCCTATGCTAACATGAGTTTTGTTCAACAAATATGCGTTGTCAAACGAGAATATCTCATTATAAAATGAGAATAATTCACCTTATCGAGGAGGCGATGTGGGCTACGCGCCGCTAAATGCTCTCAGGGTTTTCGACGCCGTCTTCCGGCACCGCACCTTTTATGGCGCCGCGGATGAACTCAACGTAACACCCTCGGCCGTAAGCCACCAAATGCGGCATCTCGAAGAATGGCTCGACACCAGCCTGTTTGATCGCCGGGGGAAAACCCTTAGCTTCACGCAGAGCGCAACTTCGCTCGCCGGCGCCCTCCGCCTGGCATTTTCCGATATTGACACCGCATGCCAGGAGATGCGCCGGAAAAACAGAAAGCAACAATTAACCGTCGCCGTTATCCCCTCGGTTGCGATTTGCTGGCTGATTCCCAGGCTACCGTTATTTCGTGAGACGGCTCCAAAAATCGACCTCAAGATCATATACGCAATTTTCGGCCATGAAATTAACTTTGAAGACGTTGACATCGCCATCGTCTACGCGAAGGACAAACCCATTGCACCGAAAATGGACATCCTCCGGCTGCTCTCGGGCGCCAGCGTGCCTGTTTGCAGCCAGGGCTTTGTGCAAACCCACGCCCAGCTTACCGAGGCCGCGGACATCGCAAAATGCAATTTGCTGCATGACACTGACACCTCAGGCTGGCGCAAATGGCTCGGCGATGCTTATCCGGTCGCCAATCATGGCCCGGCGGAAATCATATTCGGTGATTTCAATCTTTTGCGCGCGGCTGTTCTGGCGGGGCAGGGCATCGCGCTTTGTCCAACCGATATCATCCAGGACGATCTCGCCGCGGGGCGATTGGTCCGCTTATCGGACCGGACCATCAATGACGAATATAATTACTTTGTCCTTCGCAGAGGCGCCCCCGCCAACGATCCGATCAGTGTCTTCTTCGACTGGTTAACCAAGAATGCCAGCCAGACATATCCTCTGTGAATTAAGGTGAACTTGCCCGGCGGCGGCTCTTGTGCGAGGGCCGCCGCATGCCTCGCTCTCCCACCCTGCGCCGTTACGCCATCAGCCTGGTCTACCTTGGGGTTTTTCTCGCCTGCTGGCTGCTCCGCGCGGTTGACCTGCCGCTCTACCTGGCCCTCACCGCCATCCCTGACGGTGTGCGCAAGGCGGTGCCCTTTGTTGACCTGGGCGCGATTTTGCAGGCAGGGGCCTGCTGGCGGCAGGGCGTGAATGTGTATCTGCCCAGCGCCTGCCTGGGCGGCGGGGTGTATAACTACGCGCCGCTGCTGCTGCGCGCTGCCTATCTGCCCATTGGCCCGGCCGATACCGCACTGGGCGGCGTGCTGCTCGCTCTGGGCTTCTGCGCGGCGCTGGCCCGCCTCCCGGTTCCGGCCTCGCGGGGTGAATTGCGGCTCAGGCTGGCGGCAACGGTTTCCACCACCAGTTTCTACGCGCTGGAACAGGGCAATCTGGACGCCGCGATCTTCATCGCCGCCGCGCTGGCGCTGCCTTGGCTGCTACTGGGGCCGCGGCGGCGGTTTGGCGCCTATGCGGTGTTTCTCCTGGCCGCGGGGGCAAAATTCTACCCCGCCGCGCTGCTGTTTCTGGCGCTGCGCGAGCGGCTGAAGCTGTTTCTGGCACTGGTGGCGCTGAGCGGCGGCGCGGCGGCGCTCTACCTGCTGCGGTTCGGGCACGCCACGGCCACCGCCATCCGCATCGTGCCGAGCAGCACGCCCTTCCGCGCCACCTTTGGGCAGATCGACCTGCCCCGCGGCTTCAACTGGCTGCATATCCTCACCGCCACGCGGCTGAACCAGTTTTTTGGCGCGCATGTGTTTTCCTCCGGCGCGCAGGTGGTGGCGCTGGCCTCCTGGCTGCTGTGCGGCGGCGCCCTGGGGTGGAGCCTGTGGCTGGCCCGCCGCTACGCCGGCTGGGAGAAGACCATCGACCCGGCGCGGCTGGTGTTTCTGCTCGGCGGCGCGGCCCTGCTCGTGCTCTGCTTCTTCGCGGCGCAAAACGTCTATTACCGCGCGATCTTCCTGCTCTTCACCCTGCCCGGCCTCTATGCGCTGGCCGCCCGCCTGCCCCGGCTTTTTCTCCCCGCCATTGTGCTGCTACTGTGGGAGGCGCCGGTGCGCGCACTCCTCGGCGTGCTCTCGCCCGCGTTGCAAACCGGCTTCTGGCTGCTGCGCGAGGCGCTGTGGTGGTGGGTAATCATACACCTGGCCGCGCTGCTGCTGGCCTTCGCCTACACGGCGCTGCAACGCCTATATGGCGCCCTGCGTGAAATTGACGCCCGCGCCGGGAAGCCTTAGCCATGCCAGTAGTGTAACCAAATGGAACCAGCGCCATGACGCATGAGGCTTTGCCGTTACGGGGGGTAAAGGCCGTGATCCTGGCGGGCGGGCGCGGCTCGCGGCTATCGGAGGAGACAGACTCCAAACCCAAGCCCATGGTCGAGATCGGCGGCCGCCCCATCCTCTGGCACATCATGAAAATCTACGCCCAATACGGCATCGAGGATTTCATCATCTGCCTCGGCTACAAGGGCGCGCGGATCAAGGAATATTTCTACAATTACAATCTGCACTCCAGCGACATCACGGTCGACCTGCGCTCAGGCATCACCATCCACCGCAGCGAGGCCGAGGACTGGCGCGTGACTCTGGTGGAAACCGGGCTGGAGACGCAAACCGGCGGCAGGCTCGCCAAAATCCGCAAATACCTTGGCGATGACGCCCTGTTCTGCATGACCTATGGCGACGCCGTGGCCGATATCGACATTGGCGCGGCGCTGCAATTCCACAAAAACCATGGCAAGCTCGCCACCGTGGCCGCCGTGCGCCCGCTGGCGCGCTTCGGCGCGCTGCATCTGGCGGGCGATCTGGTTGACCGTTTCGAGGAAAAGCCGGTGGAGGAATCCGGCCTCATCAGCGGCGGATTTTTCGTGCTCTCGCCGGTGGCGCTGGATTTGATCGAGGGCGACGCCACGCTCTGGGAAAAGGAGCCGATGGAAAAACTCGCGGCGGCGGGCGAGCTGATGGCCTACCGCCACCATGGCTTCTGGCAGCCGATGGACACGCTGCGCGACCGCATGCTGCTCGACCATTTCTGCGAAACCGGCACCGCGCCCTGGATGACATGGCAGGGCTGAAACGGCCGCAACCGGCATTCTGGGCCGGCAAGCGGGTTTTCCTCACCGGGCACACCGGGTTCAAGGGCGGCTGGCTCACGCTCTGGCTGCACCAACTCGGCGCCATTGTTGGCGGCTACGCGCTGGCGCCCAACACCACGCCGGATCTCTTCAGCCTCTGCGATGTCGCCGCGCATTGCGCGCATCATCTGGGCGATGTGCGTGACGCCGCGGCCCTGCATGCAGCGATGGCCTCCTTCCAGCCGGAGATCGTGCTGCACCTGGCGGCGCAACCGCTGGTGCGCGTCTCCTACGCCGCCCCGGTGGAAACCTTCGCCACCAACATCATGGGCACGGCAAACCTGCTGGACGCGGCACGGAAAATTCCAACCGCCCAGGTGATCCTCATCATCACCAGCGACAAGGTCTATGCCGAAAGCCGCACCGCCCGGCATGACGAGGCCAGCCCCCTCGGCGGGCATGACCCCTATAGCGCGAGCAAGGCCTGCGCCGAACTTGTCACCGCATCCTTCCCCATGCCGGCGGGCCAAAAAATCGCCACCGTGCGCAGCGGCAATGTCATCGGCGGCGGCGACTGGGCGGCCGACCGCCTGGTGCCTGATTTCTTCCGCGGCATTTTTGCTGGCGAAGCCTTGCGGATTCGCAACCCGGCGGCGGTGCGCCCCTGGCAGCATGTGCTGGACCCGCTGTGCGGCTATCTCCTCGCGGCGGAGCATTTGTGGAAAAACCCGCCAGCGGCCCGCGCGAGCTGGAATTTCGGCCCTGCCCCCGCAAGCGAGGTCCCGGTGGAGACACTCGCGGCCGAAATCTGCCGCCTATGGGGGGGCGGCGCGGCGTACCGCATCGAGCCGCCCCAGGCCGCCCCGCACGAGGCCCCGGTGCTGCGGCTGGACTCGGGTAAAGCCCGGCGCGAACTCGGCTGGCGCCCCGGCTGGGAGCTGCCCCAGGCGCTCGGCGCCACGGTGGCATGGTACCGGCATTACCGCGACGGCGGCGGCATGACCGCGTTCACGAAATCCCAGATCAGGGCGTATGAAAAAGCATGAGCAGTGAAGCGGAAGACTTGCGCAACGAAATCCTGCGGCTAACCGCGCGCTATGCCCAGCTTGCGCACGGCGCCCCGCCGTTTAACCCCGCACGCTCGCCCGTGCCGGTGTCCGGCAAGGTATACGGCGCCCCGGAAATGGTGAATCTCGTGGATTCCGCTTTGGAATTCTGGCTCACCACCGGGCGCTTCAACGATGAATTCGAGGCCAGGCTGGCAACCGTGCTGGAGAGCCGCTACGCCCTCACCGTCAACTCCGGCTCCTCGGCCAATCTGCTCGCCGTCACCGCGCTAACCAGCCCCTCGCTGGGGCGTGACGCCTTAAAGCCCGGCGATGAAGTCATCACCTGCGCCACCGGCTTCCCCACCACTGTAAACCCCATTCTACAAAACGGGCTGGTGCCGGTGTTCGTTGACGTCTCGCTACCCACATACAATATTGACATCACGGCGATGGAAGCCGCGGTCACCCCGCGCACCCGCGCCATCGTGCTCGCGCACACGCTGGGCAACCCGTTTGACCTCGGCGCCGTAATGGCGCTGGCGCAAAAACACGGCCTGCGCGTGGTGGAAGACTGCTGCGACGCGCTGGGCGCGCGCTATAATGGCGAGGCCGTGGGCAGCTTCGGCGAAATCGGCACGCTCAGCTTCTATCCGGCGCACCACATCACCACCGGCGAGGGCGGCGCGGTTTTCACCAAATCCAGCACCCATAAGCGGATTCTGGAATCCCTGCGCGACTGGGGGCGTGACTGCTGGTGCCCGCCGGGCAATGACAACACCTGCAAAAAACGTTTCGGCTGGCAACTCGGCGGCCTGCCGGAGGGCTACGACCATAAATACATCTACAGCCACCTCGGCTATAACCTGAAAATGACCGACATGCAGGCGGCCGTCGGGGTCAAACAGCTCGAGCGGCTGGATGGCTTCATCGCTGACCGGCGCGCAAACTTCGCCACTTTATACGCGGGGCTGAAAAAATTCGAGGAATTCCTCATCCTGCCCGAGGCCACCGCGAACGCGCAGCCATCGTGGTTCGGCTTCCCGCTCACCGTGCGCCCCGGCGCACCCTTCACGCGTGATGCCCTGGTGGCGCATCTACACGCCGCGCGCATCGCCACGCGCTATCTCTTCGGCGGCAATCTGATTCACCAGCCCTACATGCAGGGCCAGAACTTCCGGATTGCGGGCGCCACGCCGAACGCCGACCTGGTCATGACCTCAACCTTCTGGATCGGCGTATATCCGGCGCTCGGCCCAGCACATATCAACTACATGCTGGGCTGCTTTGCCGATTTTTTAACTCAGGCCGGCAGGTGACGCGCGATATACGGCGGCAGCCAGAACGCCGCCACATGCACATGCGGCGTCCAATACTCGCTCTTGCCCGCAATGCCCGCGGCCTCGGCACGCTTGGCAATCACCTCGGGTGAAAGCTGCGTCAGCGACGCATCCTTGCCCGCCCAGCCCAATGTCATATAGCCGCCCACATAGGTCGGCACCGCGGCGACATACGCGGTCACATGCGGGAAAAACTGCGCCCGGCGGGCGGAGGTCTCGCGCAGCTCGTCCGCCTGCATGAACGGCACGCCGCACTGGTTCACGATCAACCCGCTCGCGCTCAAAATCCGCGCCGCGTTCTGGTAGAACTCATCGGTGAACAGCACCTCGCCCACGCCGATCGGGTCGGTCGAATCCACAATGATCACATCGAACGAGGCATCGGGCGCGCGGCGCACATAGTCGATCCCATCACCCACGATCACCTCGGCGCGCGGATCATTCCAGGCATCCCCGCCAATACTGGGCAAAAATTCCTTGGAGAGGCGGATCACCTCGCCGTCAATCTCGGCCATCACAGCGCGCTCAACGCCCTTGTGCATCAGCACATGCTTCAGCACGCCGCCATCACCCGCGCCGATGATCAGCACGTTCTTGGCGTTGCCGTGCGCCAGCAGCGGCACATGCGTCAGCATCTCCTGATACACGAACTCATCGCGCTCGGTGATCTGCACCACGCCATCGAGCGTCAGCACGCGGCCATGGCTATCAGTCTCGAACACGGCAATGTCCTGAAACGCGCTCTTCACGCGCGCCAGCTGGCGCACGAACCTGAAGCGCTGGCCCCAGTCCGGGTAAAGGGTCTCATTCAACCAGGTATCGGTCATTTGGCAATATTCCTCATCGCATCGGTCAGCAGAAAAATCGGGGAGCTTGCGCCCCCCGGGGTTCAAAACCTCACGCGGGTCACGAGGGGCGCAGCCCCTCGCCCACCCATTTACGCGATCAGGCCGCGTTTCTGTTCGTTAACCTGCACATGCGTCGGCTTGAAAGCCTCGCGCAGGAACGGGATCACCTTGTACGGGTCGCAAACGCCGCACATGAACACATCCAGCGCCGCGAAATTGCGTTCCGGCCAGGTGTGGATGGAGATATGGCTCTCCGCCAGCACAACCACGCCGCTCACGCCACCGTTGGGGGTGAAGTGGTGAAAATGGTGGTGCAGGATGGTGGCGCCGGCTTCAATCGCCCCGGCGCACAGGGTTTTGTCGATCAGCTCCGGGCTGTCGAGATTCGACGCGCCCCAAAGGTCGATCAACAGGTGCATTCCGGCATATTTAATGCCGTCGCGTTCCACGAAATAGTCTTTAGCCGGCTCCAAGGAGACCGTGGACGTCTGGTTTTCGCTCGGAGATTCCGAGACCATCCCCAGTCGGGCAAGTGCGTTCATTTCGAACCCCCTCAACTAGTAGACAGCCTGTAGAACGCAGCACCACGCCGCGCCCCCCTGGGCCAAGAGGGGGGGCTTATGAGGCCATACCCCCCCGGGCGCAAGAGGTTTTTGCGTAAAAAATTATGATATTTTATTCCGCCGCCGCTGCGTAAGCCTCCAGCGGGGCGCAGGAGCAAACGAGGTTCCGGTCGCCATAAACGTTGTCCACCCGTTTCACCGGCGGCCAGTACTTGGCGGCGGCCACAAATGGCAGCGGATGCGCCGCCTGCGCGCGGCTATAGGGGTGGCTCCATTGCGCCCCCGTTACCTCCTCCGCCGTGTGCGGCGCGTTCTTCAGCGGGTTGTCGGCCTGCGGCCACGCGCCTGATGCAATGCTGGCAATCTCCCCCGCGATGGCGATCATCGCCTCGCAGAAACGATCCAGCTCGCCCTTGTCCTCGCTCTCGGTCGGCTCGATCATCAGCGTCCCCGCCACCGGCCATGACATGGTGGGCGCATGGAAGCCATAATCGGCCAGCCGCTTGGCGATATCCTCCACCTGCACGCCCGATGTGGCGCCAAAGCCCCGGCAGTCGATGATGCACTCATGCGCCACCCGGTTCTGCGCGCCGCGATACAAAATCGGGTAATGCGGCTCCAGCCGCGCGGCGATGTAGTTGGCGTTGAGGATGGCGATCTTGGTCGCCCGCGTGATCCCCTCCGGCCCCATCAGGCGGATATAGGCATAGGGGATCGGCAGGATCAGCGCCGAGCCATAGGGTGCGGCGGAAACCGGCCCATAGCCCGTGGCCGGGCCGGCATCGGCGCGCAGCGGGTGGTTGGGCAGATGCGGCACCAGATGCGCCGCCACGCCGATCGGCCCCACCCCCGGCCCGCCGCCGCCATGGGGGATACAGAAGGTCTTGTGCAGGTTGAGGTGGCAAACATCCGCGCCGATGGAAGCCGGTGAGGTCAGCCCCACCTGCGCGTTCATGTTCGCGCCATCCATATAAACCTGCCCTCCGGCCGCATGCACGGCCTGGCAGATATCGCGGATGCCCGGCTCATACACCCCATGCGTGCTCGGGTAGGTAATCATCAGCGCCGCCAGCGCCTCCCGGTGCTGGGCGATTTTCGCGTTCAGGTCGGCAATGTCCACATTGCCGTCGCGGTCGCAGCCGACCACCACCACCTGATACCCCGCCATCGCGGCGGAGGCCGGGTTGGTGCCGTGCGCCGAGGCGGGGATGAGGCAGATTTTACGCCCCCCCTGGCCGCGCGCCTCATGCCAGGCGCGGATCGCCAGCAGCCCCGCGAACTCGCCCTGCGCCCCGGAGTTGGGTTGCAGCGAAATGCCCGCGAAACCGGTGACAGCCTTGAGAAACTCCCCCAGCTCGCCGATCAGCGCCGTGAACCCCGTAGTCTGCTCCACCGGCGCGAACGGGTGGATATTGGCGAACTCCGGCCAGGTGATGGCCTGCATCTCGGCGCTGGCGTTCAGCTTCATGGTGCAGGAGCCAAGCGGGATCATCGAGCGGTTCAGCGCGACATCCTTGTCCTCCAGCTTCTTCAAATACCGCATCATCGCGGTTTCGGAATGATGCGCCGAGAACACCGCCCCGGTGCAAAATTTGCTCCGCCGCAGCAGCCCCGCCGGAACCGCCGCCGCCGCCTCGCCCAGCACGCCGCCCAGCAAACTGGCCAGCGTCTCCAGCTCGGCGCGGGTCACGGTTTCATCCAGCGCAATGCCAACGCCCGTGGCATCCAACCGGCGCAGGTTGAACCCGGCCGCCAGCGCGCCCTGCATCAGCGCATCGGCGCGCGCCCCGGCCTCCAGCGCCAGCGTATCAAAAAACACCGCATGGCGCAGCGTGAACCCGGCCTTCACCGCCACATCGGCCAGCAGCCGCGCCTGCAAATTCACCCGCCGCGCAATGCGCCGCAAGCCCTCCGGCCCGTGCCACACGGCATAGAACCCGGCCATCACCGCCAGCAACACCTGGGCTGTGCAGATGTTGGAGGTCGCCTTCTCGCGGCGGATATGCTGCTCGCGCGTCTGCAACGCCAGGCGCATCGCCGGACGCCCGGCGGCATCCACCGAAACCCCGACCAGCCGCCCCGGCATATGCCGCTTATAGGCGTCGGAGGTGGCGAAATACCCGGCATGCGGGCCGCCAAAGCCCATCGGCACACCAAAGCGCTGCGCCGAGCCCACCACCACATCCGCGCCCATCTCGCCGGGCGGGGTGAGCCATGTGAGCGCCAGCAGGTCAGCGCAGACCACGGCCAGCGCGCCCGCCTCATGCGCGGCGGCGATTTCGCCCGCAAGGTCGCGCACCTCGCCGCTGCTGCCCGGATAATTCAACACCACGGCAAACGGCTTCGCCGCCGCGATCGCCGCCACATCCCCTGCCGCGAAATCCACCAGCACGAAACCCAGCGGCCAGGCGCGGGTCGCGATCACCGCGCGGGTCTGCGGATGCACATCGGCGGCAATCGCGATGGTGTCCGACTTGCTCTTGTTCAGCCCGTGCGCCATCGAAACCGCCTCGGCGGCGGCGGTGGCCTCATCCAGCAGCGAGGCATTGGCGATGCCCATGCCCGTCAGCTCGCAGATCATGGTCTGGTAATTGAGAATCGCCTCCAGCCGGCCTTGCGAAATCTCCGCCTGATACGGCGTATAGGCGGTGTACCAGCCCGGATTCTCCAGCACATTGCGCAAGATCACCGGCGGGGTGAGCGTGCCGTGATACCCCTGGCCGATCAGCGATTTCTTCATCACATTGCGCGCCGCCAGCGCGCGTAAATCGGCCAGCACGGCGGCTTCATCGCTGGCCTGGGGCAGCGCCAGCGGCGCGTTGGTGCGGATGCTCGAGGGGATCGTCTGCGCCATCAGCTCATCGAGGCTGAGCGCCCCGGTGGTGGCAAGCATCGCCGCCACCTGCGCGTCATCCGGGCCGATATGGCGCGCAACAAACCCATCCCCCGCCTCAAGCGCCGCCAGCTCCTCCAATGCGGACATTACAGGCTCCCCAAAAATTCGTCGTAGGCGGCCTTGCTCATCAGCGCGTTCACCGAGGTGGGGTCTTCCAGGCGCATGCGGAAAAACCAGGCCGTGGTCTCGGCCGCGGTGTTGACCAGCGCCGGTTCCTCAACGATGGCCTGGTTGTTCTCGGTCACGGTGCCGGTCAGCGGCGCATAAACATCCGAGGCGGCCTTCACGCTCTCCACCACGGCGCAGGCCTCATGCGCCACAATATTGCGCCCCGGCTCGGGCAGCTCAACGAACACGATATCGCCCAGCGCCTCCTGCGCATGGTCAGTGATGCCAATGGTGGCAAGGCCATCCTCGCCGATCTGCACCCACTCGTGGTCTTTGGAATAAAAAATCTGGGTCATGAAAAATACCTTTCAGCGGGCGTAATGATGGGGAACAAAAGGAAGCGGCGCGACAACACCGGGAATTGGCTTGTCGCGGACGATAAGGTCAAGCGCGGTGCCCTCGGCGGCGCAATCGGCGCGGACATAGCCCAGCGCGATGGGTGCATTCAGGCTCGGCGCGAAGCAGCCGGAGGTGACCGCGCCCACGCGCTCACCCTGCGCATTGCGTATCTCCGCCCCCGCGCGGGCCGGGGCGCGCCCGCTCACCTTAATGCCAACGAGCTTCTCCGCCGGCCCGGCCTCCAGCGCCGCGCGCACCGGCGCGGCGCCGAGGAAGTCCCAACCGGTCTTGCGGCGCTTGGCAATCGCCCAGGTCAGGTTCGCCTCGACCGGGTTGCGCCCCTCGCCGATGTCATTGCCATACAAACAAAGCCCGGCCTCCAGCCGCAGCGAATCGCGTGCGCCCAGCCCGGCGGGGGTGGCGCCGCGCTCCAGCAACAAACCGGCCAGCGCCTGCGCATCCTCCGCCGCGCAGCCGATCTCGAAACCATCCTCCCCGGTATAGCCCGAGCGGGTGACAACACAGGCGATCCCCGCAACATCGAGCTTCGCCGCATCCATGAACCTCAGCGCCGCCGCCTCGGGCAGCATCGCCACCGCCTTCGGCCCCTGCAGCGCCACCAGCGCCCGCTCGAAATGCGGGGTGATCGCCACGCCATGCGCCTGGATATGCGCCAGATCCACATGCTTGCGCCCGGCGTTGAGCACCAGTTGCAGATGCGTGCCGAAATTGGCCACCATCAGGTCATCAATAATGCCGCCCGCCTCATTAAGCAGCAGCGTATAGCGCTGGCGCCCCGGTTGCAGGCCCAGAATATCGCCCGGCACCAGCGCCTCGAACGCCCTGGCATCCACAACATGCGCCTGGCCCATATGCGAAACATCAAACAGCGCGGCACCTTCCCGGCACGCCTGATGCTCGGCGATGATGCCCGTATATTGCAACGGCATCTCATAGCCTGCGAACTCTACCATGCGCGCGCCGAGGCGGCGGTGCATTCCGTCCAATGGTGTTTTTATCACAATACCCCCAGAACCAATCAGTGCCCAGCCAAGTGCCGCGCGAACTGACCCCCCTCTGTTTGTGAACCTGAGAGATTCGGGCAAGGGCAAAACCCTCAACCCTTGACCCCGTCGGTGCGGCGGAGAAGAGCCCGCCGGCTTTCCAGAGTGCCCCGCTTACAGACGCAGCCCTTTCTGCCTGAGCGTTTCCGGGGGCCGGTTGCGCCTTCGGCGGCGAGGAAACAACCCAAAGGCCCCCCACACTCTCCTGCGTCCGAATAAGGACGATTACATAGTGACGCAGGGCACGGGTTTTGCAAAGCTGTTTTCTGAACCTAAATAAGGTTTTCTGAAGCTTCATGAAAATATGGGGATTTTGAGTATGTCAGAGCCGATTCAGCCGCCCCCCGCCCTCATCGTCGAAAACATCCACAAGCGATTCGGCGCCCTGGAGGTGTTGAAAGGCATCTCCCTCACCGCCCATGACCAGGATGTGATCGCGATTCTCGGCGCCTCCGGCTCCGGCAAAAGCACGTTTTTGCGTTGCATCAACCTGCTGGAAATGCCCGACCAGGGCAGCGTGCGCATCAAGGGCGAGCTGATAGAGATGCGCGAGGGCCGCAACGCCCGCAACGCCGCCAGCCCCAAACAGGTCGAGCGCCTGCGCTCGCGCCTCGCCATGGTGTTTCAGCAATTCAACCTCTGGGCCCATATGACCGTGCTGCAAAACGTCATCGAAGCGCCGCTGCATGTGCTGAAACTGGACAAAAAAACCGCCACCGCCCGCGCCGAGGCCATGCTGGAGAAGGTCGGCCTCGCCGCCAAACACCACGCCTACCCGGCGCAGCTCTCCGGCGGCCAGCAGCAGCGCGTCGCCATCGCCCGCGCCCTGGCGATGGAACCCGATGTGCTGCTGTTCGACGAGCCAACCTCCGCGCTCGACCCCGAACTGGTCGGCGAGGTGCTCAAAGTGATGCGCGACCTGGCCAAGGAAGGCCGCACCATGCTGGTGGTCACCCATGAGATGGGCTTCGCCCGCGAGGTCGCCAGCCGCGTGATGTTCCTGCACCAGGGCCTCACCGAGGAGGAAGGCAAACCCGCGGAGATGTTCACCAACCCGCAATCCCCGCGCTTCCGCCAGTTCCTCTCCAGCACGCTGAGGCATTAGAGTGTGATCGTTTGAGGTTCGCTCAACCGAGCGAGCCGAAAGCGTGAATCGCCCTCTATCTTTATAATTTAGAGACGGATTCAGACATTAGATGGAATCGCGCAGCGATTCCATCTAATGTCATCCGTCTCTGCGCGCCCGCACCCTGTTATAATCCGCGCAATGCCCCTAAATGATACGCATGGCAGACGATCCTTATAAAATCCTCGGCGTGGCGAAAGACGCCACACCGGAACAAATCCGCGCGGCCTACCGCAAGCTCGCGAAAAAACACCACCCGGACCTCAACCCCGGCAACAAGGCGGCCGAAGAGGCGTTCAAAAGCGCCTCGGCGGCCAATGAGCTGCTCTCCGACTCCGAAAAACGCGCCCGCTACGACCGTGGCGAAATCGACGCCAGCGGCGCCGAACGCGCCCCGCAAGGCTTCCGCCAAGGCCCCGGCGGCGCTGGCGCGGGCGGCTTCGGCGGCGGCAATTTCGAAGACATCTTCGCCAGCATGTTCGAGCAGCGCGGCCGCCCCGCAGGCCCGGCGCGCGGCCAGGATGCCCGCTACGCCCTCACCGCCGACTTCCTCGAAGCCGTGAACGGCACCACCAAGCGCCTCACTTTGCCCGACGGCCAGACCCTGGACGTGAAAATCCCCCACGGCACCACCGACGGCGACGTGCTGCGCCTGCGCGGGCGCGGCCAACCCGGCCGCAACGGCGGCCCCGCCGGCGACGCACTGATTGAAATCACCGTCGCCCCGCATAAATTCTTCCGCCGCGAGGGGCAGAACATCCGCATGGACCTGCCAATCTCCCTGCGTGAGGCTGTGCTCGGCGGCAAAATCACCCTGCCCACCCCCGCCGGCCCCGTGGCGCTGAGCATAAAACCCCATAGCGACACCGGCACCGAAATGCGCCTGCGCGGCCGCGGCGTGCCCGCCCACAGCCACCACCACGCCGGCGACCTGCTGGTGAAACTGCGCGTCACAATCGGCCCCGCAGACGCGGCGCTGGAAGACTTCCTGAAAACCTGGGAACAACCAGATTTCGACCCCCGCGCCGGCATGACGGTTTAGAGTGCGATCGTTTGAGGTTCGCTCAACCGAGCGAGCCGAAAGCGTGAATCGCCCTCAGAAAAACGGCCAGAGCCTGATCGCATTTAAAGCGATCAAACACCGGAGCGGGGAATGTTTTCAGTGAGCAAGGCCAAGGGGCTTTGCCTGCTTCCCGAGTTCAGCCGCCAACTCCCTGGGCTTCGACGCGTTCGCGGGCGGCGGTTGCGAGTTCGTCGGCGCGGTCGTTCATTGGGTTGCCGGAGTGGCCTTTTACCCATTTCCAGGTGATTTCGTGTGGTTTGGCGGCTTCCAGGATGAGTTTCCAGAGGTCCATGTTTTTCACCGGGTCGCCGCCCGCGGTGCGCCAGTTTTTGCGGACCCAGCCGGTATGCCAGCGGGTGATGCCGTCCTTGAGGTATTGGCTGTCGGTATTGAGGATGACGCGGCAGGGGCGGGTAAGGACGGCGAGGGCTTGGGCGGCGGCGGTGAGTTCCATGCGGTTATTGGTGGTATCCATTTCGCCGCCGGAGAGTTCGCGCGTGGTGCCTTTGAATTTGAGGATGGCGGCCCAGCCGCCGGGGCCTGGGTTGGGGCGGCAGCCGCCGTCGGTCCAGATTTCGACCGCGTTTTCGGTGGTGGCGGGGGTATCAGAGGCCATAGGCGGCGGGCCCTTGGGCGGCGTTGTGGAAGCGCAGGCGACGGTAGTAGTCCAACGGGTCTTTGGGGGTGACCATGGCGCCTGGGGGTGTGTTCAGCCAGTCGTAGAGCCGGGTGAGCAGGAAGCGCATGGCGGCACCCTGGGCGAGCACGGGCAGGGCGGCGGTTTCAGCTTCGCTGAGCGCGCGGTGGGCCATGTAGCCGCGCAGCAGCGCGCGCGATTTGGTGACGTTGAAGCTGAAATCCTTCTCGAAGCACCAGGCGTTGAGGCAGATGGCGATGTCGTAGGCGTAGATATCGGTGCAGGCGAAGTAGAAATCGATCAGCCCGGAGATTTCGCCGTCGAGGAAAAAGACATTATCGGGAAATAAATCGGCGTGGATGTGCCCGGTGGGCAAGTTTCGCGGCCAGTTGGCGACGATACCGTGCAGCATCTGCGCCAGTTCGCCGCCCAGCCCCGGCTGCACGCTATCCGCGCGCGGGGCGGATTTTGCGAGCAGTTCGGCCCAGGCGTCCGGCGCCAGGGCATTGGCGCGGGTGGGGGCGAATCCGGCGCCTGTCAGGTGCAGTTTGGCCAGTGCCGCGCCCAGCGGTTCGCAATGTTCCACCAGCACCCGGCGCGGCCACACGCCGGGCAGGAAGGTGGTGATGGCGGCGATCTTGCCGGCCAGCGGGTTGAGGTTTTTGCCGTCGCGCGCGCGCACCGGGAGCGGGCAGGAGAGGCCATGCGCGGCCAGATGCTCCATCAGGCCCAGAAACCAGGGGAGATCAGCGGGGTCGACGCGTTTTTCGTACAAGGTGAGAATAAAATCCCCCTGCGTGGTTTTCAGCGCGTAGTTGCTGTTCTCCACCCCCTCGGCGATGCCGCGGAAGGCGACCATCGAGCCGATGTTGTAATGCGTGAGGAATTCGGCCAGGGCCTCGTCCGTAACTTCTGTATAAACCGCCATGGCGTGTAGATGACCTTTACAAAAAAATCTGGCAAGGGAGGCACCATGAAACAGTTCACCACCCCCCTGCTTTCGCTTGCTATGCTGGCCGCCCTCGCCGGTTGCGCCTCAACGCCCGCATCCTCCACCCCGGCCGCGCCGCCGGCGCCCAAGCCGGTTGCGCAGCAATATTGCCCGCAGGTGGCGGTGCTCGCCCAGACGCAGAATTTAACCACCTTCCTGCCGGGCCGTTCCGATGTGGGGGCGCAGGTCACCACGGCGCGGATCACCGGGGTCGCGGGGTCGTGTCTGCTGAAGGTGAAAAAAAATCTGCTGGAAGTGAAATTCCAGGCTGGATTCAGCGCCAGCAACGGTCCCGCCAACCAGGGCGCGCCGATCACCCTGCCGTATTTCGTCGCCATCACCCAGGGCGATACCATCGTGCAGGAAAATTATTACAGCATCGTCCTGAAATTCAACGGCAATGCCAGCATCGCGCAAGCCACCAGCAAGCCGCTCGCGGTTGAGCTGCCCAACACGCCCGATAGCGCGCAGACGCAGATTCTGGTTGGGTTTGAGATGACGCCTGAGCAGCTCAGCTACGCCGCCGCCCATCCCGCCACCGCGCCATAGGCCGGGCCGGCCGGGGATGAACCCCGGCCCCGGGAGGTTTAATACATCGAGGACAGGACGGTGCGCAGGCGCTTGATCTCCTCCAGCGCGCGCCCGGTGCCCAGGGCGACGCATTGCAGCGGGTTCTCCGCCACCATCACGGGCAGGCCGGTGGAGACGCGCAGCACCTCGTCGAGCCGGTGCAGCAGGGCGCCGCCGCCGGTGAGCATGATGCCCTTGTCGACGATATCGGCCGCGAGTTCCGGCGGGGTGTTTTCCAGCGCGACCTTCACGGCCTCGACGATCTGGCCCACCGGTTCGGCCAGGCTTTCGGCGATCTGGCGCTGGGTGACGGTAACCTCGCGCGGCACGCCGTTGATCAGGTCGCGGCCCTTGACGAAGCGTGAGGGGCCGTCGTCGGCGCTGTCCATCCAGGCGGCGCCGATGTCCATCTTGATGCGTTCGGCCGAGCTTTCGCCGATCAGCAGGTTAAAGGCGCGGCGGATGTAGGAGATGATGGCTTCATCCATTTTGTCGCCGCCGACGCGCACGGAGCGGGCATACACGATGCCGCCCAGCGAGATGACGGCGACTTCGGTGGTGCCGCCGCCGATATCGACAACCATGGAGCCGGAGGGTTCGGTGACGGGCAAATTGGCGCCGATGGCGGCGGCCATGGGTTCCTCGATGAGGAAGACCTTGCGCGCCCCGGCTGATTCAGCGGCTTCCTGGATGGCGCGGCGCTCCACGGCGGTGGAGCCGGAGGGGACGCAGATGATGATGATGGGCGAGGAGAAGCCGCGGCGGTTGTGCACCTTGCGGATGAAGTGCTTGATCATCTCCTCCGCGACCTCGAAATCGGCGATCACGCCGTCGCGCAGGGGGCGGATGGCGGAGATGTTGCCCGGCGTGCGGCCGAGCATCATTTTGGCTTCCTCGCCGACGGCCAGCACATGTTTGCGGCCCTTTACATCGGCGATGGCCACCACGGAGGGTTCCGCCAGCACGATGCCGCGGCCCTTGACGTAGACCAGGGTGTTCGCCGTGCCGAGATCGATTGCCATGTCGGCCGACATGAGGCCGAGAAGTTTAGAGAACATCAAAAACCTTTCTTAAGCTGTTTTGCGTCTGGCCGCTCCAGAGGCAAAGCAGAAATCCGAGGCAGGGATTACAGCCAGGGGTGACGGGCGGCAAGGCCCGCGCCAGATAGGATGCATTGTTGCGGGACTTTAATTGCCCGGTCAGCCAAGCGCTGTGGCACTCCCCATGCCTGGGGTCATATAAGGCTCTTTAAACTGCGAAAGGTTTTATATGATGAATTTAAGTCCGCGTGTTCTGCCCGTGCTGCTGCTGGCCACCCTCGCCCTTGCTGGTTGCGGGTATAGCCCTGGGCCGCGCGCACTCTCGGGCGGTGCCATCGGCGCGGGTACGGGCGCTATTCTGGGCGCGGTGACGGGCATCGGCCCGGGGGCGGGTGCTGCCATCGGCGGTGGCGTGGGGGCTGTCGCGGGTGCCGCCATCAGCCCGCGCGACCTCAACCTTGGCAAGCCGATCGTCGGGAACTGAGCCGCGGGAAAGACAGCCCGGAATGGTCGTTGTTATTTCGTTCTGTCTTGAATTTCCGCGGCGGCGGACCATATCAAACTGAATAATTACAGTGGAGATTTGCCATGTTGCGTAAATTGACGGTTGGCTTGATGTTAGCCGGTTCATTGACGGCGCTTGCCGGCTGTGGCGACACGACGGGGCAGCGCGCGCTTTCGGGCGGCGCGATCGGTGCGGGCGGCGGGGCGATTATTGGCGCGGTGACCGGCATGGGCGCCGGTACGGGGGCGCTCATCGGCGGTGCCGCGGGCGCCGTGACGGGGGCCGCCACCAACAAGAGCCAGATCAACCTCGGTAATTAGCCCGGGGGAATGAGTCTGGCGGTCTGTCAGGGTGACAAAAAAGCCGGGGAAAATTATTCCCCGGCTTTTTTATGCGGCTACGCCCCGGCGATGGCGTTGGCGATGTGGCGCACGAAGGCGGCGGGGTCTTCGGGGAGGTCGCCTTCCTGGAGTTTGGCGAGGTCCAGCAGCAGATTGGCCTCGCTTTCCAGCTCCGCGCGGGTTGCCAGGGCCTGGATGAGCTTGTGGCCGGGGTTGATCTCCAGCGCGGGCGGCAGGCCGAACACGGGGCGCCCGGCGCGGCGCAGCATGCGCTGCATGGCCAGATCCGGCCCGGCCTCGCTGGCCACCAGCATCGCCGGGCTGTCCTTCAGCCGGGTTGAGGCGGTGACGCCCGAGACCTTGCCTTCCAGCGCCTTGGCCAGGTTTTCGCAGAGCGCGGTGATGTCCGCACTGCTTTCCGCCGGCGCGAAGAGGCTGGCGGCCTGGGAGGCGCTTTTTAGTTTTTTGTCCTTGTAGCTCTCCATCCGTGTTGGCCAGAAGGCGTCAATCGGGTCGGCGAGGAGCAGCACCTCGTAGCCTTTTTCGGCGAAGCCTTCGAGCTGGGGCGAGGTTTTGAGGTTGGTGGCGTCGCCCGCGAGGTAGTAGATGTCGCTCTGGCCCTCGGGCATGCGGGCGATGTAGTCATCGAGCGTGGTGGCGTCCTCCTTGGTGGAGGCGAAGCGCAGCAGGCCCGCGATATCGGCGGCGTGGCCGGTGTCGTCGTAGAGCCCCTCCTTCAGCACGGCGCCGAAATTATCCTGGAAGGTTTTGAAGGTTTCGGAATCCTTGGCCTGGGATTTCAGCTCGGAGAGGACACGGTTGACCAGCGCCTTGCGGATTTTATCCAGCACGGGGGTGGCCTGCAGGATTTCGCGGCTGACGTTGAGGGGGAGATCTTCAGTGTCGACCACGCCGGTGACGAAGGAGAGCCAATTGGGCAGGAGCCTGGCTTCATCGGTGATGAACATGCGCTTCACATGCAGGCGGACCTTGGATTCGCGGGTTTCCTCCACCGGCATGAAGGGTTTGCTGGAGGGGATGAAGAGCAGGGCCGAGAATTCCAGAGTGCCCTCGGCGCGCCAGTGGATGGTGGCCCAGGGTTCGTCCCACGCGTGGCCGGTGTGGCGGTAGAAGGCGGTGTAATCCTCCTTGGAGATTTCGGATTTGTTGCGGCGCCAGAGGGCGTTGCCCTCGGTGACGGAGGCGAACTTGCCGTCTTCCTCAAGCTCGATGGGCAGGGCGATATGGTCGGCCCATTTGCGGATGATGGTTTTGATGCGCAGCGGCTCGAGGAACTCCTCCGCCTCCGGCTTGATGTGCAGGATGATGGTGGTGCCCGATTCGTCGCGCGCGGCGGGTTTGATTGTGTATTTCCCCTTGCCGTTGGAGAGCCAGGCCCAGGCCTCCTGGTGCCCGGCCTTGCGCGAGATGACCTCGACCTCATCGGCCACCATGAAGGCGGAGTAGAAGCCGACGCCGAACTGGCCGATCAGGCTGGGGCGCTCCTCCGGGCTTTTTGCGGCCAGGGAGGAGGTGAAGGCGGCGGTGCCGGAGCGGGCGATGGTGCCCAGGTGGTCCGCCAGCTCCTCCTTGCTCATGCCGGTGCCGTGGTCGGAGATGGTGATGGTCTGGGTTAGTTTATCGGTGGAGATTTTGATGGCGGGGTTTTCAGGCAAGGCCAACGCGCCATCGGAGAGGGCGAGGAAGCGGCGTTTGTCGGTGGCGTCAGCGGCGTTGGCGACCAGCTCGCGCAGGAAAATTTCGCGGTCGGAGTAGAGGGAGTGGACCACGAGGTCGAGCAGGCGGCCGACCTCGGTGCCAAAATCATAGGTTTCTGCGGTGACGGTTTCGGTCATGCGATCCTCTGGGTAGGGGGGATTTGTGGACCGATCAGTTAGGTGAGAGCGGTGGCGGGATCAAGGGCCGGGTGCTTCACGTGAAGCTTTTGTGAGGGATTTACTATAACATATTGTTAGTAATGCTTAATTTTTTACTTGCACCCCAATTTGTGCGGGTTTGGTACGAAAAAGGAATGAATGGACGGCGGCGGACTACGTGATTGCCTCACGTCAATCACGCTCTACCTTATGTTTTACGATCAATATTGGTTTAGCCGAGAGCCTTTAGCGCCGCCGCGTGAAGGGCGGGGTTGGCGGCGGCCAGCACGGTGCCGTCGCAGCCCATGCGGAGTTTTTCGCCGGACCAGCCGGTGATGGTGCCGCCGGCGGCTTCGATGACCGGGGCGAGGGCCACCCAATCCCATGGTTTCAGGCCGAATTCGGCGACGATGTCGATCTGGCCGAGGGCGAGCAGGCCGTAGGCGTAGGCATCGCCCCCCCAGTAGATGCGCCGCGAGGCCGATTGCAGGCGTTTGAAGCGGGCGGCGGCGGCATCGGTGGGGAACATCTCGGGCGCGGTGGAGGAGAGTTCGGCCTCGGCCAGGGTGGTGATGGGGCGCGGACCGATGGTGCCGCCGAGGGGGCCGGTGAAGCGCGCGGGAACATCGCGCCCGCCGCGCCAGCGCTCGTTGGTGATGGGCTGGTCGATGAAGCCCAGGATGGGGACGCCATCCTCCAAGAGACCCAATAGCGTGCAGAAGGTGAGGCGGCCGGTGATGAAGGCGCGGGTGCCGTCGATCGGGTCGATCACCCAGACGTATTTGGCGTCTGCGTTGTGGTCGGCGAGTTCCTCGCCCAGAATACCGAAATCGGGGAATTTTTCGCGCAGGATGGTGCGCAGGGTCTCTTCGGCCAGCTTGTCGGCCACCGTGACCGGGCTTTCATCGGATTTATCGTCCGAGAGAACGCCGGTGCGGAAATAGGGGCGGATGGCGGCCCCGGCGGCGTCAAGCGCCGCCTCCGCGGTGGCGAGCAGGGCCGCAAGGTTCACGGCAGCTTCTCGGGGGTGTCAGAGTTGCTGTTGAGATAGGCGATCACGTTCGCGCGGGCCTGCGCGTTTTTGATGCCGGGATAGGCCATCATGGTTCCGGGCGCGTAACCCATGGGGTTCTCCAACCAGGCGCTCAGGGTGTCATCGGTCCAGGCGGCGCCGGCCTTGCTCTTGACTGCGGCGGAATAGCTGAAGCCGGGGGCGGAGAACGCCTTGGCGCCGATGATGCCATACAGATTGGGGCCGACGCCCGCGGCGCCGCCCTTGGCCAGGGTGTGGCAGGCGGCGCATTGCTGCATCACCAGGGCTTTGCCCTTGGCGATGTCAGCCGTTGCGAAGAGCGTGTCGATGCTGGGCTCTGTTTCCGCGGCCGGGGCGCCGGCAGCGGCCGGGGTCGCCGGAGCGGCGGCCGCGGTGGCGGCTTTGATTTCATCGGCGGCCGGCAGCGGCACGGGGGTGGCGGCCAGGGTGCGCAGATAGGCCACGACATCGGCCCGGGTCTGCACGTTTTTGATGCCGGCGTAGGACATGCCAGTGCCGGGGGCGAAGCTCATCGGCGCGGCGAGCCAGGCGTTTATGTTGTCATAATTCCAGTTGCCCTTGGCTTTGTCCTTCACGGCATCGGAATAGGCGAAGCTGCCGGAGAACATCGGCGTGCCCATGAAGCCATAAAGATTGGGGCCGACACCCGCGGCGCCGCCGGGGGTGAGGGTGTGGCAGGCCGCGCATTGCTGCTGCACGAAGGCGGCACCCTTGGCGACATCGCCAGTGGCGATGAGCGGGATGATCGACTCCAGCCCGGCCGCTGCCGCGGCCACGGGGGCTGCGGCGGTTTGCAGGCCGGTGATTTTGATCGCCGGGGTTTTTGGCGCCTCGTCGGGCACCACGATGCTGGCGATGCGGTTGGCACCCCAGAAAATCAGCCCGGCGGTCAGCAGACCGGCTGCGATTTTGTTGCCCAGCAGACTGTCCTTGCCTTTACCGCTCATGCCTAAACCTGACCCTCTCGTTATTTGCCGCAATTGCGCTTACCCCTATAGCGATTTAGGCAGGCACGACAAGCATCAGCGAGACAGTGATAACGTGACACCGATCATCCTCATCCCCGCCCGCATGGGCTCCACCCGTCTGCCCGACAAGGTTTTGGCCGATATCGCCGGGCTGCCGATGATTGTGCATGTGTTGGAGCGGGCGCGCGCGGCCGGTTTGGGGCCGGTGGCGGTGGCCTGCGGGGAGGCGGTGATCGCGCGCGCGGTGGAGGCGGCAGGCGGGGTGGCGGTGTTGACCGACCCCGGGCATCCATCGGGCTCGGACCGGATTTTTGATGCGCTGAACCTGCTCGACCCCGGCGGGGTGCATGATGTGATTATCAATCTGCAGGGGGATCTGCCGAGTATTTCGCCGGAATATCTGCATGCGGTGCTGCGCCCCCTGGCGGACCCGGCCTACGATATCGCGACGCTGGTGGCGCCGGTCACCTCGGAGGAGGAGGCGAAGGCGCATTCGGTGGTGAAATGCGCCTGTGCGTTTGGCGAGGGGCAGGAGGTGGCGCCGGCGCTGTATTTTTCGCGCAACCGCGTGCCCTCGGGCGCGGGGGCGCTGTGGCACCATATCGGGATTTATGCCTACCGCCGGGCGGCGCTGGCGCGGTTTGTGGCCCTGGCGCCCTCGCCGCTGGAGTTGCGCGAAAAACTGGAGCAGTTGCGCGCGCTGGAGGCGGGGATGCGCATTGGCGTGGCGCGGGTGCCGGCGGCGCCTTTTGGGGTGGATACGCAGGCGGATTTGGAACTGGCACGCAGGAATTTGGGGCATTATTCATGAGCAGCATCGCTTTTCAGGGCCAGTTTGGCGCCTATTCGGACCTTATATGCCGGCTCTCCTACCCGGAGATGACAACCCTGCCCTGCGAGACGTTTGAGGCGGCGATTGAGGCGGTGCACGAGGGGCGGGCGGAGCTGGCGATGTTGCCGCCGGAGAATTCGCTGGCCGGGCGGGTGGCGGATATGCATGCGCTGCTGCCGGAGAGCGGGCTCTCGATCATCGGTGAGAAGTTTTTGCGCATCGAGCACTGCCTGTTGGCGCCGCCGGGGGCGAGCATTGCGAGCATCAAGCGGATACATTCGCACCCGGTGGCGCTGGGGCAGGTAAGGCGGTTGATCCGCGAGCTGGGGGCGACCCCGGTGGTGGAGTATGACACCGCCGGGGCGGCGGAGATTGTTGCCGCGAAGAACAGCATGGAGGATGCGGCGATTGCCTCCTCGCTGGCGGGGGAGCTGCACGGGTTGCAGATTTTGCGGCGCAATGTGGAGGATGAATCCCACAATACGACGCGGTTTTATGTGATGGCGAAGGAGCCGGTTGTTTTTGCGCCGGATACGCCCAATTTGATGACGACGTTTGTGTTTAACGTGCGCAATGTTCCCGCGGCGCTGTTCAAGGCGCTGGGCGGGTTTGCGACGAACGGCGTGAACATGACCAAGCTGGAGAGCTACATGGTGAACGGGACTTTTACCGCGACGCAGTTTCTGGCGGAGGTGGAGGGACACCCGGCGCAGGAGAAACTGCGCCTGGCGTTTGAGGAGCTGACGTTTTTCTCGACCGAGATAAAGATTTTGGGCACTTATCCGGCGGATGCGTTCCGGCTCGCGCAGCGGGCGGGGGGCTAGGGCGATGTTGCCAGCACTGTTTTTGAGCCACGGCTCGCCGATGATGGCGCTGATGGACACGCCGGCGCGGGATTTTCTGATGGGGCTGGGCGGGCTGCTGCCCCGGCCGAAGGCGATTTTGGTGGCCTCGGCGCATTGGGAGACGCAGACGCCGATGCTGAACGCGCCCGCGCGCAATGATACGATTCATGATTTTTATGGCTTCCCGAAGGAGCTTTACACGCTGCATTATGCCCCGCCCACCGCGCCGGAGCTTGCCGAGCGGGTGGCGCAGAGCCTGCGCGAGGCGGGGTTTGCCGCGGGGATAGACACCGCGCGCGGGCTGGACCATGGGGCCTGGGTGCCGCTTTTGCTGGCGTATCCGCAGGCGGAGATTCCGGTGTTGCAGCTCTCGGTGCAGTCGCACCTGGGGGCGGCGTATCACCATGCCCTGGGGGCGGCGCTGGCGCCGCTGCGGGCGGAAGGCGTGCTGGTGGTGGGCAGCGGCAGTTTCACGCATGATTTAAGGCGGTTTCGCCGGGGGATGCCCGAGATTGACGCGCCGGAGACGCCGGATGTGACCGCGTTCTCGGATTGGATGGACGAGAAGCTGCGCGCGGGGGATGTGGCGGCGCTGGTGGACTACCGGCGGCTGGCGCCCTTTGCGGCGGAGGAGCACCCGACGGAGGAGCATTTGTTGCCGCTGTATGTGGCGATGGGCGCGGCCGGGGCGGGAGCGGCGGTGAAGCGGCTGCACAGCTCGACGGAGTATTCGTTTTTACGGATGGATGCTTATGAGTTTGGGTAGGGGGTTTGCCGTTTTGGGATGATGCCGGAGCGGATAGGGTGGGCTGGCGAAAAAGGGGGATGTGTGGCGCTGCGCTTACCCATCCTACGGGGGCTGGAGGCGACCTTCCGGCTTAGATAAAAGTCCATGGTGCGACTTTCTCCCCCGCGAGCGGAGCAGCCGTAGGGTGGGTGAGCGCAGCGCTACCCATCGGTTTCTTGCGTCCAAGCTTCGCCCATATCATTCAGCGTGGCGCCGCTGCCGGCCCAGGCCGTTGGGTAAAGCCCGATTTTCACCGTGCGGTGAAATGATGAATACGGCCACTGCGCAACCTCAGTAACGAGGCCGTGTTTCACGGGGTTGAAATGGATATAGTCCATATACGCGGCGTAATCTTGTTCATCGCGGATGGTATGTTCCCAGAACCGCCGCTGCCAGATCCCGCGCTCGGCCTTGGCGCGGCGGCTTGGCGAGAGGAATTCACCTCGCGGCATTTCCTTGGAAAATGTGGTTTTAATCGCCTGCCACCGCGCTGAAAAATCCGCGTCACCTTCAGGCAAAGTCCATAGGCAGTGCAGATGGTCTGGCAGGACCACCCAGGCGTCAATATGAAACGGGGCGTTTGCTTTAACCTTGCGCACTGCATCGCGCAGGATATCGACATGTTGCACGAGGAGTGGGCGTTGGCGATCATACAGATTGACGGTGAAAAAATAAGTGCCGCCAGGGAGTCTGTTGCGCCGGTAATCCGTCATGGCGGGAGGATGCTGGAGCGGAATGAATGGGGCGGGCAAAAGGGATGGGTGGCGCTGCGCTTACCCATCCTACGTTTGCCGCATTAAGCCTTTGGCACCGAGCCGCTGCCGGGCGGGGGAGAGAATGCTGTTGCGGATAAAGGTTTGGGGCGGTCGGGGTTGTTGACGTTTAGCGCGATGCTCGCACCCAGGGCGTTGGCCATGCCGGTGGGGACCAGGATGGTGACGCCGCGGTCTTTGTTCATGTCGTAGATCAGGCCCATCTGGCGGATTTGCAGGGCGACCGGGTTGTTTTCGTAAATACGCGAGGCGTCGGCGATTTGTTCGGCGATGGCGACCTCGGCGCTGGCGAGGGTGACGCGGGCCTGTTTCTCTTTTTCGGCCTGGGCGTTGCGGCTCATCGCATCGTTGAGTTCGGGGGGGATTTTGACGTCGCGGATTTCAACCGAGATGTCGCCGATGCCCCAGCCGTCGGATTTTTTGGTGATGTAGGCGCGCAGTTTCTCGTCCATCGCCTCGCGGTTGGAGAGGATGTCGCCCAGGGTGGTGGCGCTGATGACTTCGCGCAGCGAAGTCTGGGCGATCTGCGCGATCATGTTGCGGTAGTCGGTGAGTTCGGTGGCGGCGCGCTTCACATCGGAGACGCGCCAAAACATGATCGAGTCCATGGTGACGGAGACGGCATCGGCGGTGAGTGTGTCCTCCGCCGAGATGCGGGTGCTTTGGCGGCGCGTGTCGACCACGGTGTAGACCAGCTCGAAGGCGGGGATGAGGAAGTAGAGGCCGGGGCCGCGCACGCCGGCGTAGCGGCCAAGGCGCAGGACAACCGAGCGCTCCCACTCGGCGGCGGTGCGCAGGGTGAGGGCGAGGATGACGCCGATGAGCACGATGACGCCGCCGATGACGGGTTGTTGCAGCAGATAGCCGATGGCGGCGCCGGCAATGATAACGAGGAAGGCAATGACGGTGACGGCGCTGTTCATGGTGGTTCCCTTATGTCAGGCGTTACGCCGGGCGATCATAACAGAGCTGACCATTTCCTGCACGATATCATTATGTTGGTTGAGCGTGGTGAAGCGGTTGGTGACGACGCCGCTGCCGGGCCGTCTGGCGCTGGGGCGCACGGAGAGAACTTCGAGGCGCAGGCGCAGGGCATCGCCGGGGCGCACGGGTTTGGGCCATTTGAGCGATTCGCAGCCAAGGCCGAGCGCGCCGGGGGCGGGGTTGTAGAAACCGGCGGTGATGAAGCGGTTCATGGTGAGGGCCGCGGTGTGCCAGCCGCTGGCGATGAGGCCGCCGGTGATGCCCTGGGCGGCCACCGGGTCAACATGCATGGGCTGGGCGTCGTATTTTTCGGCGAATTCGATGATCTCGGCCTCGGTGACCGTTATCGGCGCGCTCTCGAACACCTGGCCGGGGTGGAAATCCTCAAGATACTGGTAGTCCATGCTGGCGGCTCCCGCGAATCGTTTAAGCTTGCTAGGCTGGTAGCATGAACATGCAACTCCTGCTCCTGGCTTTTGTTGGGCTTATCGGCGTGGCGGCCATGGTTTTTGGCTGGGCCGCGATGCGCGCGGCGCGCGCGGCGCCGGAGCGGCTGCAACTGGGGTTGGACAAGGTGCTGGCTGCCAGCCGGGCGGAGGCGGAGTTTTTGCGCGCCAGCCTGGCCGCGATGGAGGGGCGGCTGGCGGGGGCGATCCAGACCGGGACGACCGATGCGCTCTCGCAGGCCTTTGCGCAGATAAGCGGGGCGACGCAGAACATGGCCAACGCCGTGGAGGGGCTGCGCCGGGCGGCGGCGGAAGATTCGCAGCGCACCATCGCATTGCTGGAGACGCGGCTGGGGGCGATCCAGACCTCGGTGAACGAAAAACTGCACGAGGCGGTGGAACAGCAGATGACCAACAGCTTCGCCCGCGTGCTGGAGCAGTTCGCCCAGGTGCAGCAGGCGATGGGGGAGGTGCAGTCAGCCGCCGCGCAGATAGGGGATTTGAAGCGGATATTCTCCAATGTGAAGACGCGCGGCGGCTGGGGCGAGGCGCAGCTGGGCGCGATGCTGGAACAGGTGCTGCCGCCCGGTGCGTTCGAGCGCAATTTCGCGCTGCGGGAGGGGCAGCGTGAGCGGGTGGATTTCGCGCTGCGGATGCCCTCGCGCAGCACCTTGTGGCTGCCGGTGGATTCCAAATTCCCGACAGAGGATTATGAGCGCCTGCTGAACGCGGCCGAGAAGGCGGATGTGGAAGGCGAGCGGGCGGCGCGCGAGGGGATCGCGGCACGGGTGCGGCTGGAGGCGAAGAAGATCCGCGAGAAATATATCTGCCCGCCGGAGACGGTGGAGTTTGGCGTGATGTATCTGCCCAGCGACGGGCTGTTCGCCGAGGTGGCAAGGATTCCCAACCTCATCGACGAGATACGGGTGCGCGAGAAGGTGATTATCCTGGGGCCGACGCTGTTGCCCGCGCTGTTGCAGACCATCCACCTTGGGCATATCACGCTGGACCTGGAGAAGCGGGCCGGGGAGATCGGCAAGCTGCTGGGGGCGACGCGCGCGGAGATGAGCAAGATGGACGATGTGCTGGGCAAGCTCGCCAATAACGCCGCGGCGATGACGACCAATATTGAAAAGGCGCGGGTGCGGACGCGCGCCGTGGGCCGGGTGCTGCGCACGGTGGAGATGGTGGAGGCCGGGGCGGCGCAGAGCCTGCTCGGGCTGGAAGCCGATGAAGAGGAAGCATGATGATACGCCGCGCCTTTTTGTTGTTGGCCTGCCTGGCGCTGAGCGCCTGCCACCATACCCTCTCGCCGCAGGATGTGAACGTCGCCGGGCTGGTGCCGGACCTCGCCTTCAACATGACCGATGTGAATACCGGCAAGCCGGTGAGCGCGGCGGATTTTAAGGGCAAGGTCACGCTGCTGTTCTTTGGCTATACCAACTGCCCGGATGAATGCCCGGCAACCATGTATAACGCCGCGCGCGTGCTCAAACAGATGGGCGATGCCGCCGCCAAGGTGCGTGTGGTGTTTGTCACCGTCGACCCCGACCGCGATACACCCGCCGTGCTGGCGAAATATACTAGCCAGTTCGGCCCCAACTTCGCCGGCCTGCGCGGCACCGCCGACCAGCTCTACGCCCTCGCCCGGCGCTACCGCGTGGTGTTCTCAGTCACCAAAACACCGGTCTATACCGTCACCCACTCAGCCGCCGTTTATGTGTTCAACGCCCGTAACAAGCCGCAGTTCATCATCGCCGGGCTGGATACCAACACCCCCGACATCCAAGGCATCGCCGCCGATATCGCCTACGTCGCGAAGCAGTAAACCCCCGGGGCGGGCGATAGCGCTGGGGTAGGCAAGGCCAGGGGACGCCGTCCCCTGGACCCCTGCGAAGGGCCGCGCCCTTCGAACGCGTTAATAAGGTTTCTGAAAAGGGCTCGCCACACGGGCGTTGAAGAGGCTGGAGCGAGCCCTTTTCAGAAACCTTGGTAATGGATTCCAAAGGCTCAGCCTTTGGCGGGGTTCCAAGGGGCGGCGCCCCTTGGCCTTGCCTACCCCAGCACCAACGCTCGCCCCGAGGGGGGTTATCGCAGCGTGGCGCAGAAGGTGGCGATGCGTTCGCAGGCGCGGGCCAGGGTGGCCTCGGAGGTTGCGGTTGAGATGCGGATATGGGGGCTCATGGCGAAGGCGGCGCCCTGGACGACGCTGACGTGGGCTTCGTCCAGCAGGGCGGCGGTGAAGTCTGTGTCGCTGGTGAGGAGGCGGCCGGCCTGGGTGGTTTTGCCGAGGCATCCGGTGATGTTGGGGAAGACGTAGAAGGCGCCGTCGGGTTTGTGGCATTCGATGCCGGGGATTTGGTTCAGGCGGCTTACGACGAGGTTTCGCCGGGATTGGTAGGCGGCGGCGCGCTCGTGCAGGAGGTCTTGCGGGCCTTCGAGGGCGGCGAGTGCTGCTGCCTGGCCTATGGAGGAGACGCCGGAGGTGGTGGTGGCCTGGACCACGGTGCAGGCTTTGATGAGCGCGGGCGGCAGGGCGGCGAAGCCGATGCGCCAGCCGGTCATGGCGTAGCTTTTGGAGACGCCGGTCATGGTGACGGTGCGATCGGCGAGGTCCGGCGCGATGGCGGCCAGGGTGGCATAGTTGAAATGATCGAAGAGCAGATGCTCGTAAATATCATCCGAGAGGATCCAGATTTCCGGGTTGCGGCGCAGCACCGCGGCGATGGCTTCCAGCCCGGCGGGGCTGATGGCGGCGCCGGAGGGGTTGTTGGGGTAGTTGAGCAGCAGCAGCTTGGTGCGCGGTGTGATCGCGGCTTCGAGATCTTCGGGCTGGAGGACGAAGCCTTTGTCCTGCGGGCAGGGCACGAAGACGGGGGTGCCGCCGGCGAACTGGATGGTTTGCTCGTAGCCGGCCCAGGCGGGGGCGGGGATGATGACTTCATCGCCGGTGTTGATGACGGCCATGACCACGTTGAAGATGGCCTGTTTGCCGCCGTTGGTGATGAGGATGCTGGCCTGCGGGACATCGAGCTTCTGGTCGCGCAGGTATTTGCGGCGCACGGCCGCCCGCAACGCTTCGGTTCCGGCCAGGGGGGGGTATTTGGTCTCGCCGCGCCGGGCGGCGGCGTGGGCGGCTTCCACCACATGTTCGGGGGTGGGAAAGTCGGGCTCGCCGAGGGAGAGGGAGATGACATCGTGGCCTTCGGCGCGCAGGGCGCGGGCGCGGGCGGCCTGGGCGAAGGTGGCGGCGAGTTCGGTGCGGCCGACGCGGGCGGAGAGTGCTGGCATGGCGCGGACATAGCCATGCCAGCAGGCTTAGTGCAAGAATTCAGCCGTTAGAGTGCGATCGTTTGAGGTTCGCTCAACCGAGCGAGCCGAAAGCGTGAATCGCCCTCAGAAAAACGGCCAGAGTGCGATCGTTTGAGGTTCGCTCAACCGAGCGAACCGAAAGCGTGAATCGCCCTCAGAAAAATAGCCAGAGCCTGATCGCACTTAAAGCGATCAGGCTCTAGTAATGGTAATGGCCCATCATTCCCATGCCGCCGAAAAGCCAAACGATGACCAGGATCACCAGGAGGAAGCCCAGCACGCCGCCTAAGCCGGAGCTGCCGTAGTTGCGATGGGCGTAATAGCCGCCGCCGCCGCCAAAGAGGAGAAACAGGATTAAGATCAGCAGAATAAGTGACACGTTGCGCTCCGGGGTGAGTTTTGTTCGTTTTGTTAACGTTGTGTGCTGGGGCGGCCTGGATAAGGACCGTTATTATTAAACTGCTGTTATGAGGCGTCCGAATTGCTTGAGGCGGGCTGCGGGGGTATGAGGCCAGCGCATCTTTTTGAAACCATATGGCGCGGAGCGGAAAAATGGCTGAGAATTTCGACCTTATTGTGATCGGTTCCGGCCCTGGCGGGTATGTATGCGCCATACGCGCGGCGCAGCTGGGCATGAAGGTCGCCTGTGTCGAGAAGCGCGCCACGCTGGGCGGCACCTGCCTGAACATCGGCTGCATCCCCTCCAAGGCGCTGTTGCAGTCCTCCGAGGTGTTTCATCAGGCCGCGCATGGGTTGAAGGACCATGGCATCGCGGTTGGCGAGGTCAGCTTCGATCTGGCGCGCATGCAGGCCCGCAAGGGCGAGGTGGTCGGCGCCAATACCAAGGGCATCGAGTTTCTGTTCAAGAAGAACAAGATCACCTGGATCAAGGGCGCGGCGAGCTTCACCGGCCCGAACGCGATTGAGGTTGCGGGCACCGCTTACACCGCGAAGAGCATCGTCATCGCCACGGGCAGTGAGTCTGTGCCGCTGAAGGGGGTTGAGGTTGATGAGACGCGCATTGTCACCTCCACCGGGGCGCTGGAGCTGGATAAGGTGCCGGGGCGGCTGGTGGTGATCGGCGGCGGGGTGATCGGGCTGGAGCTGGGCAGCGTGTGGGCGCGGCTGGGGGCGCAGGTGACGGTGGTTGAATTCCTCGACCGCATTACCCCCGGCCTGGATGGCGAGATTTCCAAGGCATTCCAGCAGTCACTGACCAAGCAGGGCTTCAAGTTCAAGCTCGGCCACAAGGTGACCGGCGCCAAGACCAGCAAGACGGGCGTTACGCTGACCATTGAGCCGGCCAAGGGCGGCGCGGCGGAGACGCTGGAGGCGGATATCGTGCTGCTGGCGATCGGCCGGCGGGCCTATACCGAGGGGCTGAACCTGGCGGCCGCCGGGGTGGCGGCGGATGCGCGCGGGCTGGTGCTGACCGATGGGCATTACGCCACCAACGTGCCGGGCATTTATGCGATCGGCGATGTCATCGCCGGGCCGATGCTGGCGCATAAGGCCGAGGAAGAGGGGGTGGCGCTGGCCGAACTCCTGGCCGGGCAGGCCGGGCATGTGAATTACGACGCCATTCCGGGCGTGGTGTATACTTGGCCGGAAGTGGCCAATGTGGGCAAGACCGAGGAAGAGCTGAAGGCCGCGGGGGTTGAGTACAAGGTTGGCAAATTCCCCTTCATGGCCAATGGCCGCGCGCGCGCCATGGGCGAGATGGAGGGGTTTGCCAAAATTCTTGCCGATAAAACCACTGACCGGCTGCTCGGCGCGCATATCATCGGGCCGGACGCCGGGACGTTGATCGCCGAGCTGGTTACCGCCATCGAATTCGGCGCCTCGGCCGAGGATGTGGCGCGCATCTGCCATGCGCACCCCACTTTGAGCGAAGTTGTGAAGGAAGCCGCACTGGCCGCCGACGGCCGCGCGCTGCATATTTAGCCGATGAGCGAACATACATCCGCGCGTGGGGCTGATGGGGCGGCCGCGCGCCAGACAATACGCTTAGGCGTTAACGTCGATCACGTCGCCACGCTGCGCAACGCGCGCGGCGGCGGGCATCCAGACCCGCTGAGCGTGGCGAAAGCCTGCGTCGCGGCGGGGGCGGATGGGATCACCATTCATCTGCGCGAGGACCGCCGCCATATTCGCGACGCCGACGCGGAGGCGATTTGCGGCTGGGCCGCGGTGCCGGTGAATTTCGAGATGGCGGCGACGGCGGAGATGACCGCGATCGCGGTCAAACTGCGCCCGCATGGCGTTTGCATCGTGCCGGAGCGCCGCGCCGAGATCACCACCGAGGGCGGGCTGGATGTGATCGGCCAGCGTGAGGCGCTGCGGCCGATCATCGCCCGGCTGAACGCGGCGGGGATTATTGTCTCGCTGTTCGTCGACCCCGACCCGGCGCAGGTGCGCGCCGCCGCCGAGGTAGGCGCCGCCGTGGTGGAACTGCACACCGGCGCCTACGCCAACGGGCACCCCGGCGAGCTCGAACGGCTGCGCGCCGCCGCCGCGCTGACCACGCAGCTGGGGCTGGAATGCCACGCCGGGCACGGGCTGACCTTCTCCAATGTCACCCCCATCGCAGCACTGCCGGAAATCCGCGAACTCAATATCGGCCACTTCCTGATGGGCGAGGCGCTGCTTACCGGCCTGCCAGCCGCGATCAAGGAAATGGCCCGCCTGATGAACGCGGCACGAACCACGGCTTAGAGGGCGATCGTTTGAGGTTCGCTCAACCGAGCGAGCCGAAAGCGTGAATCGCTCTCAGAAAAACGGCCAGAGCCTGATCGCACTTAAAGCGATCAGGCTCTAAGGGACGAACACCGGAGCGGGGGTGTTTTCAGTGAGCAAGGCCAAGGAGCCCTGCCCCTTGGCCTTGCCTGCCCCAAAAATTCACCCCCAGCACCTGGGCTTCAGCTGCGGTAGGAGCCGTTGATGTCGATGTAGCCGTGGGTCAGGTCGCAGGTCCACACGGTGGCGCGGCCCTGGCCGAGGCCGATGTCAACTTCGATGTTGATTTCCTGGCCTTTCATATGGGCCACCACGGGGGTTTCATCGTAGCCGGGGACGATGCCGCCGGCCTGGGCCATCCAGGTGCCGCCGACGGCGACGCCGAGTTTGTCACGGTCGGCTGGTTCACCGGCCTTGCCCACGGCCATGACGATCCGGCCCCAGTTGGCGTCTTCTCCGGCGATGGCGGTTTTCACCAGGGGGGAGTTGGCGATGGCCATGGCGATTTTGCGCGCCGAGGCGTTGGAGACGGCGCCGTCCACGGTGATCTGCACAAGTTTTTGCGCGCCCTCGCCGTCGCGCACGACCATAAGGGCCAGCTCGTGCATCACCTCATGCAGGGCGCGGCGGAATTCGCCCAGCTCGCCGGGGTCTTCGGTGGGGGCGTTGCCTGCCTGGCCGGTGGCGAAGAGCAACACGGTGTCAGACGTGGAAGTATCAGAGTCGATGGTGATGCAGTTGAAGGTGGTATCCACGCCCTTGCTCAGCATCGCCTGCAGGGCGGGCGCGGGGATTGCGGCATCGGTGAAGATGAAGGAGAGCATGGTCGCCATATCGGGCGCGATCATGCCGCTGCCCTTGGCGATGCCGGTGACGCGCACTTCCACCCCGCCCAGCCGCGCGGTGCGGGTGGAGGCTTTGGGGAAGGTGTCGGTGGTCATGATGGCTTGCGCCGCTTCGGCGAAGCGGTCAGCCGCCAGGTTGGCTTTCAGCGTATCCAGCACCGCGACGATTTTATGCGCCGGCAGTGGTTCGCCGATGACCCCTGTGGAGGCCAGGAAAATTTGTTCGGGTGTGGTGCCCAGCGTGGCGGCGGCGGCGGCGGCGGTGGTCTCCACCGCGCGGACGCCGAGCAGACCGTTGAACACGTTGGCGTTGCCCGCGTTGACGACGAGGCCGCGGGCGAGGCCGCCTTTAATGGCTTCGCGGCAATAGCTCACCGGCGCGCCGGGGCAGAGGTTTTTGGTGAAAACCCCGGCCACCGTCGTGCCTTCGGCGAAGTCTGCGAGCAGCACATCGGTGCGGCCCTTGTAGCGGATTCCCGCCTCGCCGGTGGCCAGCCGCACCCCTGCCAGGGGGGGCAGCTTTGGCAGCGGCAGCGCCAGCGGAGAGGTGGGGATCGGCCCGGCCATTATTGTGCCGGGGCGGCCTGCGGGGCGGCGGTGCCGTCCGCGTTGTAGACCTGGACCTTCACCTTGCTGCGCACATCGGCCAGCGTGGCCTTGATGGCGTTATCAGCCAGGGTCTGGCGGATCTGCGCCTGCACATCGGCCAGTGCTGGGGTCGGGCCCTTGCGCTTGCCTTCGCAGAGGATGACATGCCAGCCAAACTGCGTCTGCACCGGGGCCTTGGTGTATTGGCCGGGGGCAAGCGCGAAAGCGGCGTCGGCGAAGGCCGGGACCATTTCATCCTGGCTGAACCAGCCCAGCTCGCCGCCGTTGGCGGCGCCGGGGTCGATGCTGTCTTTCTTCGCGAGGGTGGCAAAGTCAGCGCCCTTGTTCAGCTGGTCGATGATCGCCTGCGCCTCGGCCTGGGTTTTCACCAGGATATGGCGCGCGTCGATCTGGTCCGGGCCGGGTTTGCCGGCATAGTCCTTGTTGTATTCGGCCTGCACGGCGGCGGGCGAAACGGCGCTGGCGATGTGCTTCTGCACATAGGCATTTTCCAGCTTCACATCGGCGGCCGCTTCCATCGCGGCGGCAACGGCCGGGTCTTTCTCCAGGCCTTCCTTTTTGGCGGCCACGAGCAGGGCCTTGCGGTCAATCTCCTGGCTCACGAGGATGGGGAAGAGCTGGTTGGGCGGCATCTGCTGCATCTGCGCCGGAATGTCCTGCGCGTCGGCCTGGATATCGCTGAAGTGGATCTTCATCCCGTTGACCGAGGCAACCACCGGGTCGGCCTGCGGCGCGGGCGTGGCGGCGGGGGCGGGCGCGGGGGTGGACTGCGCGAAAGCGGCCGGGGCGGCGAGGCTCGTCATAAGGGCCAGAACCGAGAGCTTAGTGGTGAAACGCATGGAGCAAAATACCTTCCAGTTTTTGCGCACCTATGAGCCAACTGCCCAAATCCGGCAAGACTGGGGGCTAAGCCATGTTGCCGGGCGCGGGGCCGGCCTGTATGCCGGGGCATGATTATCCGCCCCCGCCCCACCGCATTTGGCCTGTGGTTTATCCTGCGCGGTTCGATCGTCCCCGAAATAGCCTCCCGCCTGCTGGCCGTGCTGGGCATATCGATCCTGGCGGTGTGGCTGCACCAGCTGGCCCCGGCGTATTTCCATGACATAAACCCCGCCCCTTTCACCCTGCTGGGGCTGGCGCTGTCGATCTTTCTCGGCTTCCGCAACAACATCTGTTACGAGCGCTGGTGGGAAGGCCGCAAGCAATGGGGCGAACTGGTGGCCGTGAGCCGTGACCTGCTGCGCGAGGCGGTGACCCTGCTGCCTGGCGGCACCCGCCAGCGCGTGGCGCGCCGCACCGTGGCGTTTGCCCATGCCCTGCGCGGCCAGCTGCGCGATGAGCCGCAGGAGAGCGCGCGGCCCTGGCTGGCGCCTGGCGAATGGGAGGCTCTGCCCCGCGGCCGGAGCCGGGCGGCGGCGATTTTGGGGGCGCAGGCGGCGGATTTGAACGAGGTGCGGCGCCAGGGGGCACTTGGGGACATATTGTACCGCGCATTTGCGGACCATCTGGCGGCGATGAGCGCCGTGCAGGCCGCGTGCGAGCGCCTGCGCACAACCCCGCCGCCGTTTGCCTACTCGCTGCTGCTGCACCGCACCGCCTGGCTGTTCTGCCTGCTGCTGCCCTTTGGCATGGTGGACAATCTGGGACTGGCCACCCCCCTCCTCACCATGATCCTGGCCTATGCCTTCTTTGGCCTGGACGCGCTGGGCGAGCAGCTTGAGGAGCCGTTCTCCCTCTCGCCGAACGGCCTGCCGCTGGACGCGCTGGTGCGCAACATCGAAATCGCGGCGGGCGAGGCGCTGGGCGACGCCACCCTGCCCGCGCCCCTGCTCCCTGAGCAATTTCTGCTTTTGTAAAATTAATATAATGTTTTTAACCCCGCCCCGGTGCGAAAAACAGGCCGCGAATTGACCCTGCCCCCCCCCGCGACTATGTGAACGGCGCAGAACCCTCTTTAGATATGCGGAATCCGCCCAGAAATGTTTGCCAGTCTTGCCCGCGCCGTCTTCGGTACCAGTAACGACCGTGCCTTGAAGGGGTTCCGGCGCCGCGTCGCCGCGATTGCCGCTTTCGAGCCCGCGCTGAGCGAACTCAGCGACGAGGCCCTGCGCGCGAAAACAACGGAGTTCCGCGCGCGGCTGGAAAAGGGCGAGACCCTGGACGAGCTGCTGGAGGAAGCCTTCGCCGTGGTGCGCGAAGGGGCCAAACGCGTGCTCGGGCTGCGCCATTTTGACGTGCAGATGATCGGCGGCATGGTTCTGCATTCCGGCAAGATCTCGGAGATGAAGACCGGCGAGGGCAAAACCCTGGTCGCGACGCTCGCCGTGTATCTCAACGCCCTGCCTGGGCTTGGGGTGCATGTTGTCACCGTGAACGACTATCTGGCCAAGCGCGATGCCGAGTGGATGGGCCAGCTCTACCGCTTCCTCGGGCTTAGCACCGGGATCATCATCCCCGGGCTGGACGATGCCCAGCGCCGCGAGGCCTACGCCGCCGATATCACCTACGGCACCAATAACGAACTCGGCTTTGACTATCTGCGCGACAACATGAAGTACCGGCTGGAGGACATGACCCAGCGGCCGTTCAACTTCGCCATCGTTGACGAGGTGGACTCCATCCTGATCGACGAGGCGCGCACGCCGCTCATCATCTCCGGCCCCTCCGACGAGCCGACCGAGCTCTACAGCAAGGTGGATGCCGTGGTGCAGGACTTTTTGCATCGTGGCCGCAAGGAGGATGGCACCCACGAATTCTACGAGAAGGACGAGAAAGCCCGCACCGTGGTGATGACCGACCATGGCTCGGAGATCGTCGAGGACATGCTGCGCGAGGCCGGGCTGCTGACCGAGGGCAATCTCTACGATATCTTCAACATCTCGCTGGTTCACCATGTGCAGCAAAGCCTGCGCGCGCGCGTGCTGTTCACCCGCGATGTGGATTACATCGTGCGCGACGGCAAGGTGATGATCATTGACGAGTTCACCGGGCGCATGCTGGAAGGCCGGCGCTATTCCGACGGGCTGCACCAGGCGCTGGAAGCCAAGGAGGCTGTCACCGTTGAGCGCGAGAACCAGACTCTCGCCTCCATCACCTTCCAGAACTACTTCCGCCTCTACCCCAAGCTGGCCGGGATGACCGGCACGGCGATGACCGAGGCCGACGAATTCGAGCAGATATATAAGCTCCAGGTGGTGGAAATCCCCACCAATGTGCCGGTCACGCGTATTGACCATGACGACGAGATCTACCGCACGGCGGCGGAAAAATACGAGGCGGTGGCAACGCTGATCGCCGAATGCCGCGAGCGCGGGCAGCCCGTGCTGGTGGGCACCACCAGCATCGAGAAATCCGAGATCATCTCCGAGCTGCTCAACAATAAAAAGATCAAACACAGCGTGCTGAATGCGCGTTTTCACGAGCAGGAAGCCAAGATCGTGGCGCAGGCCGGGGCGCCGGGCGCCATTACCATCGCCACCAACATGGCGGGCCGCGGCACGGATATTAAGCTCGGCGGCAATTACGAGATGCGCGTGGCGCTGGAGCCCGAGACGCCGCCGGAGGTGATCCGCGCGGAAATCGAGGTCAATCACGCGAAGGTGAAAGCCGCCGGGGGCCTGTTTGTCATCGGCACCGAGCGCCATGAGAGCCGGCGCATCGACAACCAGCTGCGCGGGCGCTCCGGCCGCCAGGGCGACCCCGGCGGCTCGCGCTTCTTCCTCTCGCTGGAAGACGATTTGATGCGCATCTTCGGCTCCGACCGCATGGGCGGGATGTTGCAGAAGCTCGGCCTGCGCGAGGGTGAGGCGATTATCCACCCGTGGATCAACAAGGCGCTGGAGAAGGCGCAGAAAAAGGTTGAGACGCGCAACTTCGACATGCGCAAGAACGTGCTGAAATATGACGACGTTATGAACGACCAGCGCAAGGAGGTTTATGCCCAGCGCCGCGAGTTCATGAGTGCGGAGGCTGTCTCCGCCGTGGTGGCGGAAATGCGCGAGGATGTGATCACCACGCTGGTCGCGCTGCGTATCCCTGAGCGCGCCTTCGCCGAACAATGGCAGAGCGCGGAACTGGCGGAAGATATTGCCCGCGTGCTCGGGCTGAACCTGCCGATTATGGAATGGGCGGCGGAAGAGGGGATCGACGAGAACCATCTGCGCGAGCGCATCACCGAGGCCGCGCAGGCGGAGGCGGATGCCAAGGCGCAGCGGTTTGGCGTTGACCTGACCAACTACATCGAAAAATCGATTTTGCTGCAGACGCTTGACCATGTGTGGAAAGAGCATCTGCTGGCGCTGGATTATCTGCGCCAGGGCATCGGCCTGCGCTCCTACGGCCAGCGCGACCCGTTGAACGAATACAAGCGCGAGGCTTTCAAACTCTTCAATGCCATGCTGGATGAATTGAAAGAGCGCGTGACCCGCCTGACCGCCCATGTGAGCATTGCCGAGGCCCCGCCGCCACCGCCGCCGCCGGTGACGATGGAAAACCACCCGCTCCCCGGCGGCATGACGGGCGAACTGGCCCTGGCCGAACCCGTGGTGCAGGCCCAACCCCCGCGCCCCTACCGCGAGGACGAAGTAGACCCCGCCCGCCCGGAAACCTGGGGCGCGACGCCGCGCAACGCCCCCTGCCCCTGCGGCTCGGGCAAGAAGTTTAAATACTGCCATGGGGCCGTCAAATAGCGATTTTTAGCGGGATATTTCAAAAGGTTACGCCGTAGGAAGCGCTTGCTTTTGCCTATACACTCCATAGACACTTTTGGCCTTTCAGGCTGGTTCTGAGGTGGGGTATAGGCAAAAATGGACGGCAAGATACGGCTTGAGGGTGGCAAGGTGGTGCTGTCACTGCGCGGCAGCTCATATGAGGCGCGCGTTCATGTCGCGCCACGTCAGTACATATGGCGTGGGTTGAAGACGGATCAGCTTGAAGTCGCTAAACGCTCAGCCCTCAAGCTATTGTATGAAGTTGAGTTCAAACAACGTAACGGTTTGTCAATATTTAATCACGGTTTCAGTGCAGTTATCGACGAATATGTGGCTTTGTGTCAAAAACAACACGACAGGGCAACACAAAAACAGAAGGACCAAAATTACACCTCGCCTGCAATGCTCAGGCAAATTAAGCGTGTGGTGAAGTTCTGGCTGTCCGGCAGGCCAGCGCAATGCTGACCCCGCGCCTCGCCACCGCCGTCTCGGCCATCTCGCGGCGTTGAGATGGCCGGGCTATTTTTTTCCTAATGCCTCCTTGAGCAGATCGTTCTGCATGCTCAATTCCGCAAACATCTTCTTCAGACGCCGGTTCTCGTCCTCAATCGCCTTCATCTGCGACACCATCGAGGCATACATGCCACCATATTTGACGCGCCATTTAATGGGATGGACGGCTCTCTCGCCCCTCGGCAGGATATGCCGGCTTATCGGATGATAAAATCCAACACGGGAACAAGGAGAGCAATTATGAGCATTGATGTCCTGGGTATCGATTTGGCAAAAAATGTCCAGGTCACGGCCATAATTAAGGAAAGCGAGCCTGTTTGGCATAGTTCGGTGGGCGGCTAAATGGCCAAAATGAACAATGCCAATCCTCATGGGTGGCTGGCGGACGTCCTGCCGCCCGATAGGTTAAGGATTGAAGAGCCGGAATAGTTTGCCTGGCATACATGCGGGATACCGTGCACCCCGATTCAGGGGGGTATGAGTGTCCCCGCATTCATCTGGAGATCGATGTGGCAGAAGCTTTTATTTACGATCATGTTCGCACGCCGCGCGGTAAAGGGCGCTCCGACGGGTCGTTGCATGAGATTCCGGCAATTGAGCTGGCAACGCAGGTACTCGCCGCCCTGCGCGACCGCAACGGGCTGGACACGAGCTTGCTCGACGACGTGATACTGGGCTGCGCGCAGCCCGTGGGTGAGCAGGGCGGCAATATCGCCCGTGGCGCCGTGGTCAACGCTGGCTATGCGCATGTCGTACCCGGTCAGCAAATCCACCGCTTTTGCGCGTCCGGGCTTGAGGCGGTGAACACCGCGGCCGCACTGGTAATGTCCGGCCAGGCAAACGCCGTCATCGGCGGCGGTATCGAGTGCATGTCACGCACCTTCATGGGAGCGGACAGCGGCGGCTGGTGCGCCGACCCCGGCGTCGCCTACCGCAACTACTACGCGCCGCAGGGTATCGGCGCGGATATGATCGCCACGCTAGATGGCTTCAGCCGCACCGATGTCGACGCTTATGCGGTGCAGAGCCAGCAACGCGCCGCGGAGGCCTGGAAAGCCGGGCGGTTCAAGAAGTCGATCCTTCCTATCCATGACGTGCTGGGTGAAATTCTGCTGGACCATGACGAACACATGCGCCCCGGCACTACACTGGAGACCCTGAGTACGCTGAAAGCCTCGTTCGAGGGCATGGGCATGAAAGGTGGCTTTGATGCCGTCGCGCTGGAGCGTTACCCGGAAATGGAAGCCGTCAGCCATGTCCACCACGGCGGCAATTCCAGCGGCATTGTTGATGGTTCAGCCGGCGTGCTGGTTGGCAGCGCTGAATTCGGCAAGGCTGCGGGCCTCAGACCGCGTGGGCGCATCAAGGGCTTTGCCTCTATCGGCAGTGAGCCGACCATCATGCTCACTGCGCCCGCTGACGTTACCAATAAATTGTTCAAACGCATGGGCATGACCAAAAAGGACATCGACCTGTTCGAAATTAACGAAGCCTTCGCGGCGGTGGTCATGCGCTTCATGCGCGCCATCGGCCTTGACCCCGCGATCGTGAACGTGAACGGCGGAGCGATCGCCATGGGCCACCCGCTGGGTGCCACGGGCGCTATGATCCTGGGAACCCTGCTCGACGAGCTGGAGCGCCGCGATCTCGAAACCGGCCTGATCACGCTTTGCGTGGGCAATGGCATGGGGACGGCAACAATCATCGAGCGCATCTAAGCAAGCGCTACCAGACTGGGACGAAGCAGTTATGAAGCATATCCGGATTGATACCGACGCTGATGGCGTTGCCATCCTCACGCTCGACAATGCCGATGAATCGGTAAATTTGGTCTCCCCGGTTTTCGTCGAGGAATTAACCGAAGCGGTGGAACAGCTGGCTCAGGATGCCAGCGTAACCGGTGTTGTCGTCACCTCGGCAAAAAAACTGTTCATGGCCGGTGCCGACCTCAAATTCCTGGTCGGTTGCTACGACAATGGCATGACCAAGGCCGAGGCGTATGCGTTCAGCCAGAAGGCCACCGCGATGCATCGCCGCATGGAAACCAGCGGCAAACCCTGGGTGGCGGCAATCAACGGCGCGGCGCTCGGTGGAGGGTATGAGCTATGTCTCGCCTGCCATGGCCGCGTGATCGTCGATGATCCCAAGGCCGTCGTCGGTCTGCCAGAAGTGAAGGTCGGCCTATTGCCCGGTTCCGGCGGCACACAGCGTCTGGTGCGGCTGGTTGGCGTAGAACGCGGGCTGGACCTGCTTCTCGAAGGCACCAACCTGGCTCCGGCACAGGCGCTCGCGGCTGGTCTGGTTGATAAAATCGTACCTGCTGCCGAGTTGCTGAGTGCGGCAAAGCAATGGCTGGCGGAACATCCCGACCCGGTCCGGGCCTGGGACAAAAAGGGCTTTTCGCTGCCTGAAACTGCCGGACTGCTCAACCCGTCAGCTGCGGGGTTCTTCTCCTTCAAGGCGGCAAAGGCGACCACCATGGGCCGCAACTACCCGGCACCCATTGCCATCACCTCCGCGGTGTTCGAAGGCGTCCAACTGCCGTTCGACCGCGCACTGAAAATTGAGTCCAAATATTTCGCGAAGCTGCTAACCAGCCCAGTGGCCCGTAACATCATCCGCACCAATTTCATCAACAAGGGCGCGGCTGAACATCTGGCCTACCGTCCGGCCAACGTACCCAAATCTACCGTGAAGAAGCTTGGAATTCTCGGCGCCGGCCTTATGGGCGCCGGCATTGCCAACGTGGCGGCGGGAGTTGGCATTGAGGTTGTGCTGCTCGATGGCACGGCCGAGCGCGCGGCGGCCGGTAAGGCCGCCATCGCGGCCAACCTTGCCAAGGATGTCGAGCGCAAGCGCCGCACCCAGGCATCGGTGGATGCCCTGCTCGCGCGTATAACCCCCACGGATGATTACGCCCTGCTGGCGGGTGCCGATCTGGTGGTGGAGGCCGTGTTCGAGGACGTGAAAGTTAAAGCGGATGTAACGGCCAAGGCCGAGGCCGTGCTTCCCGCCACCGCTGTATTCGCCACCAACACCTCTACATTGCCGATCACAATCCTCTCCAAAGCCTCAATCCGGCCGGACCGTTTCATCGGCCTGCACTTCTTTTCGCCGGTTGAGCGCATGGCGCTGGTCGAGGTCATCATGGGCAAATCCACCAGCCCGGAAACCCTGGCCCATGGGCTGGATTTCGTAGCCCAATTGCGCAAGACGCCGATCGTGGTGAACGACAATCGCGGCTTCTACACCTCCCGCGTGTTCGCCACCTTCACGCATGAGGGCATGGCAATGCTGGAGGAAGGCATCAGCCCGGCACGCATTGAAAATGGCGCCCGTCAGGCCGGCATGGCCATCGGCCCGCTGGCGTTGCTCGACGAAGTGACTCTGGATCTGCCCTTGAAAATTGTCGACCAAGCCATTGCCGATCTGGGTAGCAGCTACGAGCCACCTGTCGGCACCAACGTCCTGCGCCGGATGATCCTTGAGGCAAAACGCTCCAGCCGCAAGGCTGGTGGCGGCTTCTACGAATATCCTGCCGGCGGCAAAAAGCATCTCTGGCCCGGTCTGGCGTCTGTTTTCCCGCTTGCCGCCGAGCAACCCCCGATCGATGAGATCAAGAACCGCTTCCTCTGCGTGCAGGCGATCGAGACGGCCCGCTGCCTGGAAGAAAATGTGCTGATGCACGCTGAAGATGGTGACATCGGGTCGGTCCTTGGCTGGAATTTCCCGATCTGGACCGGTGGCACACTGTCATACATCGACACCGTCGGCCTGGAGAGTTTTGTGAAGACGTGCGACAATCTGGCGGACAAGCACGGCAAGCGCTTCCGCCCCTCCGCTTGGTTGCGCCAGCGCGCGGCGGCGGGTCAGCAATTCCTCAGCAAAACCAAAAAATCAGCGGCGGCATAATAATGGCCATGCAACGGCTCATTTTTGACGCGGATCATGACATGTTCCGCGATCAGGTCCGGCGTTTCTTCCAGAGGGAAATTGCCCCGCACGCAGAGAAATGGCGCGAACGCGGCTACGTTGACCGCGAGGCGTTCCTCAAAGCCGGTGAGCAAGGCTATCTGTTGATGTACGCCGACCCCGAATACGGCGGGGCAGGTGTTGCCGATTTCCGTTACGAGCAGATTGTCTACGAGGAAAACATCCGCCACGGCGAAATCGGATTCTATATCAACTTGCACTCCGGTCTGGTCGGGCCTTATCTCAACAAGCTCGGCACACCCGAGCAAAAGGCGCGCTTCCTCCCCGGCTGCATCTCCGGCGAGACCATCCTGGCTGTCGCCATGACCGAACCCGGCGCCGGCAGCGATCTCGCGGGCATGAAAACCCGCGCAGAGGATAAAGGCGGCCACTGGGTCCTAAACGGCTCCAAAACCTACATCTCAAACGGATTTCTGGCTGACCTCGTCGTCGTCGCCGCCCGCACTTCGGCGGAAAAGCATGGCATCGGCCTGTTCCTGGTCGAGCGCGGCATGAAGGGCTTTGAGCGCGGCCGCCGCCTCTCCAAAATGGGCCTCTCGGCGCAGGACACATCGGAGTTATTCTTCGAGGATGTTATCATCCCCAAGGAAAACGTGCTGGGTGATCCCACCTCAGGCTTTCGCAATCTGGCGCAGTTCCTCGCGGGCGAGCGCCTGATCGCCGGCATAGGCGCCATCGCGGCGGCGCAGGAGGCGTTCGACATCACGCTCGACTACGTGATGCAGCGCAAGGCTTTCGGCAAGCCCATCGGCACGTTCCAGCACAGCCGCTTCGTGATGGCGCAGCTACGTTCGGAACTTGACGCCGTGCAGACGTTCATCGACCAATGCGCCCTTCTGTATAACGACGGCCGCCTGCCCTCGGAGGTCGCCGCCTCGGTGAAGCTGCTGGCGACTGAGCTTGAAGGCAAGGTGATGGACGCCTGCGTGCAGTTGCACGGTGGTGCTGGCTACATGGATGAATACCGGATTTCGCGCATGTACACCGACGCGCGGGTTTCGCGCATTTTCGCGGGCACTTCTGAAATCATGAAAGAAATCATTGGCCGCGGCCTCGGCCTCGACGAACGTAAGGTCAAATAACATCGATTGTCTGCCACAGCCGTGGCGATGGGAAGGATAAACACATGCGGTTCCTGCGATTTTCACAAAACGGGCGGCTTGGTCTGGCGGTTGCGCATAACGGCGCGTTCCACGGCCTGTTCGCGGGCGATGCCGGCTATCCGGGCGACCTGCCGGACCTGCTCAATGGCGGGCTGGAAGGCCTGAAGACCGCCGGCGCCGCGTTGGCGAAAGGCCCGGAAATTGACGAAACCACCATCGCTTATCTGCCGCCGTTGCCCAACCCCGGCAAAATCATTTGTCTCGGCCTCAACTATAAGGACCACGCCGCCGAGGGCGGGTTTGAGGTGCCGGCCTTCCCCACCGTGTTCGCCCGCTTCGCATCCGGCCTCATTGGCCACGAAGCGCCGATTCTGCGGCCAAAGGTTTCCGACGCGCTGGATTTCGAAGGCGAAATGGTCGCCGTGATGGGCAAAAAGGCCCGCCATGTCGCCAAAGCGGACGCGCTCGGCCACGTCATCGGCTACTCCATCTTCAACGATGGTTCGGTGCGCGACTACCAGATGAAAACCCCGCAATGGACGGTCGGCAAGAACTTTGACGACACCGGCGCCTTCGGCCCATATTTTGTCACCGCCGACGAACTGCCGCCCGGCGCCTCGGGCCTGAAGATCGAGACCCGCCTGAACGGCGAAGTCGTGCAGCACGCCACTACGGCTGACATGGTGTTCGACGTGGAAACCACGATCGCGCTGCTCAGCACCGCCTTTGCCCTGCTGCCCGGCGATATTCTGGTCATGGGCACGCCTTCTGGCATCGGTGCCGCGCGCAAGCCGCCGCTGTGGATGAAGCCGGGCGATGTGTGTGAAATCGAAATTGAGAGAATCGGAGTTTTGCGCAACAAGATCGTACAAGAAGTCTAGGGCTTTATATTTTATTGACCAATTTTATACGGTTAGCTCGAACCATCTGGTTCAATCTAATCACATATTGAACTAACAGCGGGAGACACCGAGATGGCGACTTATGTGCTTTGTCATGGCGGCGGCATGGGCGGCTGGGTGTGGCGCTTCCTCAAGCCCCTGCTCACCCAGGCCGGCCACACCGTCTACACCCCGACCTACACCGGCTTTGGCGAACGCAGCCACCTCATCAGCCGCGACATCACCTCCGCGACACATGCGAAGGACATCGCCAATGTCCTCAAATACGAGGACATCACGGATTGCATCCTGGTCGGCCACAGCTATTCCGGCGTAGTGCTCCCCGCGGTGAAGCAGGCCGAGCCGGACCGGATCAAGCGTATTGTCTACATCGACGCCATCGTTGCCCACGCCGGTCAGGCTCCTGGGGTTGCCATCGGTTTCATGCCGCCCGAACAAGCGGCAGGCATCGCCGCGATGCTGGCGAAAGGCGAAGGGCCTATCGGCTCTGGCGTTGACCAGCAGCAACGCGAGCAGGCAAAAACGGAACCGCATCTCATGACACCCGAACGCCAGGAGTGGCTGCTGGCACATTTGAGCGATATGCCCCTCGCCTGCCTGGTCAACCCGGTTCCCGCCGGGGCTGAGACTTTGGGCGCGAATGTCGATTACCTCGCCGTGAGGCACACCATCATGAAACCGATGCACGAACGCGCACGCGCGCTGGGCTGGCGGGTGCATGAGTTCGAAGGCGATCACGCGATCATCGTCGGCAATCCCGGCCCCATCGCGAACTTCCTCCTCGGTCTGGCCTGAGACGGCGGCGATGAGACTCATTATCACCGGCGCCGCGAGCGGAATCGGCCGCGCCACCGCGATATTGGCAACCCGCTTCAAGCTTTTCGAATCGACCGCGCAACTTCTGCTGGTGGACCGCGACCCTGAGGGTCTCAAGGCAATCGTAGAAACGCTGCAAGCCAGCGGCACGCATGCCGTTGCATACATGGCGGATCTCTCCAGCCCGGATGCTGCCGATCAGATCGTCGAGGCCGCGCGGCAAAACTTCGGCGGCATCGACGCGCTCATCAGCAACGCTGGCGCCATCCATAGTTTCAAATTACAGGATATCTCGCTGGAGGAATACGACCGCATCTTCGCGATCAACTCCCGCGCCACCTTTATGCTGGCAAAAGCCGCCTATCCGCTGCTGAAGCAATCACGTGGCGCGATTGTGGTGACCGCCTCCATGGCTTCCCAGCACCCAGCCCCTGCCCTGGGTGCCTACAGCGCGAGCAAAGCGGCGGCGGCCATGCTTGTGCAGCAAATGGCGCTGGAATGGGGGCCCGACGGCATCCGCGCTAACTGCATCTCTCCCGGCCCGACCATGACGGCGATGACGGCGAAATCCTACTCAGATCCCGCAAAGCGAGACGCCCGCGCCGGCGACATTCCGTTGCGCCGCATCGGCCTCCCGGAAGACCTCGCCAACGCCGCGCTGTTTCTGGCCAGCCCGGCGGCGGGGTTCATCACCGGCGTCAATCTTGTGGTGGACGGCGGGCTCAGCCTGACCACCATGGTCTCCAGCGCCAGCGCCGCCACCAACATGGACAACCGCTGAAACTACAGCGACGAACCGCCATCCATCGGCAACACGGCCCCATTGGTGAAGCCGCCCGCGCGGCTCGCCAGGTAGATCACCGACCCGGCCACATCCTCGGGCTCACCCACGCGCCGCACCGGGATCATGCCGATGACCATTTTAAGCATCTCCTCTGACAGCACGGTCATCCGCGAGGGGAAAATCCCCGGTGCAATCGCGTTTACCGTAATGTTCTCCGGCCCGAGACGCTTGGCGAGCGATCCGGTCATGTGGTGCAGGCCGGCCTTGGCAGCGGCGTAGGCGTAATTTTCCTTTGGCCCAACCCGGCGTCCGCCGATCGAACCAGTGTTGATGACGCTGGCATGCGGGCCTTTGGCCGCGGCTTTTCGCAGCAGCGGTAGCGCCGCCTGCACCATAAAGAACGCTGATTTCAGGTTGAGATCCACCACGCTGTCCCAGTCGGTTTCCGAAAAGCTGTCGATCGGCGCTTCGCTCATGGCACCGGCGTTATTCACCAGAATATCGAGGTGCGTCTCACGTTCACCGAGCGTATGCAGCAGCGCCTGAATTCCTTCATTCGTGGAAATATCGCCCTGCAAACCGTGGCAGGTGCCGTTGGCCGAGAGCGAAGCCGCAACCTCCTGGCAGGCCGATCCATTCCGCCCGGCGATGTAGGTAATGGCACCGTTTTCAACCAGGCCCTGGGCAATCATCAGGCCGATCCCGCTGGTGCCACCGGTCACGAGCGCCACTTTGCCACTAACTGAAAACAGGTTTTTCATTGTCATTGCCACGTATCTCCCGCTTACCTTAAACGCACATGCCTCATGCTACTGCCATGAGCGCGCGCGCAACGATACCTGCCCGATGGCGGGAGCGCGTCATGGCTGAAATTCACTCATCAAACGTGTGAGCTTCAGGCTTGCAATAAACCATACCTCGCCCTCACGCACATAATGTTCGTGGTAATGCCCGTAGCCCGTAAGCGCGCTGGCCCCTGGCACTGGTGATTTACCTGTCTCCCAGATCACCCGGTCCTGCATCGCCCATACAACGTCAGCGCCATCCGGGCCGTCAAAAATGATCTCAGGGCTATGCACATGGTGCGCGGTTTTGGCGTGCTGCACGGCATGCAGCACCGCACGTACAATCGCGCCCCGTCCTTGGTAAGGCGCGGTGCCGGTATCCTCACTTACGTCAAGAATGGCATCTGGCGTGAACAATGCGGCAAAACTTTCCCAATTCTTTGTATCAAGATACCGGCAATAACGTGCCTTGACGTCCTTGATTCTTTGGCATGCAGCCAATTCTTCGAGCGGCTCCATGTTTGTCTCCTCCTTCATGCTTTTTGCGAAACTGCGCAGCAATTTTGCCGCGGGCAACCTCCACGACGATAGGTGCCGGCGGGCCATTGAGCATCGAAAAAAAATAAACGCATAAGGAGGCCGCATGGCGTCGCCAATCGATATCCTATTTCAGCCGTTCGGATTGAAAAACCTGAAGCTGCGCAATCGCTTCGTGATGTCGCCGATGACACGGAATTTTTCGCCGGGTGGCATACCAGGAGAGAACGTCGCCGCCTATTACCGCCGCCGGGCCGCCGCCGATGTGGGGCTGATTATCACCGAGGGAATCGGCGTCGATCATCCCTCCGCCCTGGGGGCGGGGAGCATGGGTGAGCGCGACGTACCGGTGCTGCACGGCGATGCAGTGGCCGCCTGGGCCAAGGTGACGGCCGGCGTGCATGCGCAAGGCGGCGCTATTATCCCGCAGCTCTGGCACATGGGCGGCATCCGCCGCTCCGGTACGGGACCATTCCCGCAATACCCCTCGATGCGGCCCTCAGGGATATGGGGCCCCACGGAAAAAGCCATATTGCCGCCAGACTATCTGCACGAGGTTTCACCCCCGACCACACCAATGAGCGAAAACGACATTGCCGATATCATCGCTGCCTATGCGCGCAGCGCCGCCAATGCCCAGGCGGCGGATTTCGACGGCGTGGCGATCCATGCGGCGCATGGCTACCTTATCGACAGTTTCTTCTGGCCCGGCACCAATCTGCGCGATGACGCCTGGGGCGGCGATATCACCCGGCGTGTTCGCTTTGGCGTGGAGGTGGTGAAAGCCGTTCGCGCCGCAGTCGGACCAAATTTCCCGGTCATTTTGCGTTTCTCGCAATGGAAAATACAGGATTATGACGCCCGTAATGCACAGACGCCAGATGAACTTGCCTCGCTGCTGGGACCGCTTTCCGAGGGGGGAGTCGACCTGTTCGACGCCAGCACGCGCAAGTTCACTACCCCAGCCTTTGCGGGTTCGGACATGGGACTGGCCGGTTGGGCAAAAAAACTCACGGGCAAGCCAAGCATGGCGGTTGGAGGCATTGGCCTGGACAAAGACTTGCAAACCTCATTCGTAGAGGAAACCCGCATGGTGAATAATCTCGATGTGGTCGCGGCGCGGATGGCGCGTGGCGAGTTTGATCTTGCCGGGATGGGCCGGGCGCTGATCATGGACCCAGAGTGGGTCTTAAAAGCTCGCCGCAGCGAATCGTTCCAGCCGTTTCGCCTGCAAGCCTATGGCGCGCTGGACTGAGAGCACGCTCTCCTTGGCATGGCCCGTCCTCTGGTAGGGTTGCACCCGCGGCTGACGAATTATTGTCATATGGAGGGGGAAGCAGTTGCCATGGCGATCCGCGGAAGATTACGTTCATCTCAAATGCTGGGGCATTCATATCCAAATAATGCCCTGAAATCTGCATGACAGCCGCCCTCTCCCGGCTGAATTTTCGTGACCTTGGCGGCTTGCCTGCGGCTGACGGGCGCTTTGTGCGGCATGGCGCAATTTACCGTTCCGAGGGACCGGCGAGCTTTTTCGAAGAGCACCGTGCGGAGCTGGCCGAACTTGATATCAGGCTGATCTGCGATCTGCGGGCGGAGGTTGAACGGGCGGCGGCCCCCAACGATTGGAGTCCGTCCGGCCGCGTGCTGAATATGGAAATATCGAACGACCTGCGCGTCGCGGCCAATGAGGGCTGGGCCGCCTTGCGCCATGATCCCTCCGAGGCGGGGGCGATCGGGGCGATGACGACCAATTACGGGGCAATGCCGGGGGCGTTGCAGCCGCATGTGGGCGCACTGATACAGGCGATCGTGGATGGTGAAATTCCTGCGCTGATCCATTGTACTGCCGGCAAGGATAGAACCGGCGTGCTTATCGGGCTGCTTTTGGCGCTGCTCGGAGTGGCACAGCAGGATATTGTTGGAGACTACCTGCGCTCGGACATCTTCGCGAAAAACCTGCGGCTGGGCGGCTCGATCTCGCATGCGTTCGAGGAGACGTTTGGCTTTACACCAAGCGAAGCAACCATCGATGCCATGATTGGTGTTTATCCGGCCTATCTGGCGGCGGCTTTTGCTTCCGTGCGGCAGGGCTGGGGAAATGTTGAAAACTACTTTACCGATGCCGGGGTGAACGCAGCGCAGCGGCAGCGCTTCCGGGATTGTTTGCTCACAGATAAACTCAAATGAATTTCGTGGTATCTGAATGAAGGACGAAAAGATGATAAAAGCAGGGGTAATTGGGCTTGGTGTGATCGGGAGCGGCGTAGCCTTGTGCCTGGCGCGCGCAGGGATGCTCGCTGCGGTTTACGATGTACGCAAAAATGCCGCTGATGAACTGGAAGGTGTCCCGCCGGTGATATCCTCGCCGCGCGAACTCGCTGAAAAATCCGATGTTGTCATCATAGCCGTGGTCAGCGCCGAACAGACCATCGACGTGCTGAACGGGCCTGACGGCGTTCTCGCCGCCGCGCGGCCGGATTTGAACATCGTTCTGGTGGCAACGGTTTCGCTTGAAGCGTTGCAGAAAATCCGCGCGCTGACGGATGCTGCGGGTGTTGGCCTGGTCGACTGCGGCGTCACCGGTGGGCAGGCCGCCCGCACCAACGGTTTGGTCTGTCTGGTCGGCGCCACGCCGGAGCGTCTGGCGGCGGTGAAGCCTGTACTCGATGGGTTTGCCAAATCCGTCGCGCATATGGGCGGGCCCAATGCCGGCATGGCTGCGAAAATTGCGCGCAATGTCGTGGTGTACGGTTGCTTGCGTGCCGGTTATGAAGGTGCGTCCCTTGCCCGCGCGGCGGGTGTGGATGTGCGACAGCTGGCGCAGGTCATTGAGGATAGTTCCGGCGGCGTGGGTGGTCCGATGATGCTGATGGGCCGCCCGGGCGACCCGCTCACCAATCCCGACGAGGCGAAGGTGCGTGAGTATGTGCTGGGCCTTATGCATAAGGACCTTGATGCCGCATTGGATCTGGGCAAAGCGCTCCATATACCATTGCCTCTGGTTGAATTGACTCAGGCGACCGGACGGGAAACCACTGGGCTGAAATAATTATAAAGGGAGCGCCGGCAAATGAGTGAAGATGCACGTTGGAAAAATGGCCTTGCGGTGGTTGAGCAGGTTTATGGCGCGGGCTCGTCCGCCCTCATGCAGGGGCAGGACGGCAATCCTTTTGTCAACGAGACGGTCAGCCACCTGTTTGGCGAAATCTGGTCGCGGCCAGGCTTGTCAATGCGCGACAAGCGCCTGCTGGTGATCGGCGCGACGGCGATGCTGGGCCGTTCCGACCTCGTGGCCATCCAGGTTGCGGGTGCCATTGTAAATGGCGAGTTGACCGATGAGCAGCTTGCGGAAATTCCTTTGCTCATGCTGTTTTATGCCGGAGCGGGCAATTCCACCGCGCTGCACCAGGGGATCGTCGCGGGCAAAGCGCGGGCGCAAGATATGAAACCAGTGTAAACCGGTGGGCGGCAGGCAAAGGCCCCTAGGAGGTCGTCCGGCTGCCCAAGTACTGGTTTTCACAACGAAATCAAAGCCAACCAAAACCATATGTGCCGAAAAATGATGATGGGAGCATAATTTGTTCGAGCATCCAGAATTCACCGGCTTGGTGATCGATATCCTGGCGCGTGATTCAGCGCTTGCCGGACCTTCTGATCAACCCTCAATCGGCGCAAAACGCGGTGAGCGTTATGGGACTTTTGGCATTGACGGCAAACATCCCGTCAGCTCTCGCCAAAACATGTGCGCCCCGCGTTCACTCCCGATTCCCGAGGTGCTGCAATGATCGAAGCCATACTCGTCGTGCTCAGCAAACCCCGGCCTGGCCGGGACGAAGATTTTAACGATTGGTACACCAACATCCATTTACGCGACGCACTTCGCTTTCGCGGTGCCATCGCGGCCCAACGCTTCCAGCGGAGTATGCTCCAGCCTTACACGCTGCCGCAGAAATTCGACTGGCGTTACCTGGCATTTTACGATGTGTTCGACGCCTCCCTGTTCGCTCGCGAGCATTGGGACAATGCGCTGACCACGCGCATGCAAGTCACCGACGCGTTCGATGACACCGTCCTGGAGGATTATCACTACTATCCGCTGCAATTCCGCGACAACAACCCGCAAATCCCGCATCGCGGCGGCGTCATCCTCGAACAGCTCAACCCGGCGCCGGGCCAGGAGCCGGCGTTCCGCGATTGGTACAATAACGAATACTTCCCCGCTGCTGTCACACGCCCTGGCGTCCACTCCGGTGCTTTCCTCACCTTCCGTCCGCATGGCCAGATCATGCCAACCACGCCCGTCCACAACTACGTCGCCTTTTACCGGACGAACAGCGCCTCTACCGCCGCGCAAGTCTGGCAAAATGGTCAAACCCTGCGCGGTTCGGCACTGGTGGATCAGTCAAGCCTGGTGGTCTCGAACTGGGATCATCTGACACCCCGCCTGACCACTGATGACGTGCGCCATACCACTGCGGCGGCGCTGGCTGCGGAAGAGCGTGCGCGCGAGCGCATGGGCGATAAGATCGTAACCGGGGGACGCGAGAAACTTGGCCACTGAACCGCAAATCATCGCCACCGGTCTGGCATTTCCCGAAGGACCGGTTGTGCTGGGCGATGGCGGTATCCTCGTCGTCGAAGTAATGAGCGGGTGTCTCACGCGCATCAGCCCGGACGGTGCGCGCACGGTCGTCGCGCAAACCGGCGGCGGACCGAATGGCGCCGCCATCGGCCCAGACGGACTCTGCTATATTTGCAACAACGGAGGCGTGGGGCCTTCCCACATGCCCGGTATCTGGCTTCCCAGCGAAGCCCCTCACGATACACCGCCGGGTGCCATCCAGACTGTCGATCTTTCCTCCGGCAGCGTGCGCACACTCTACGCCCACACCACGGAAACACCGTTTTGGGGACCAAACGATCTCGTGTTCGACGCGCATGGCGGCTTCTGGTTCACTGATTTCGGACGTGATCGTGGCCGCACCCGCCAGCGCGGCGGGGTATACTACGCCAAAGCCGATGGCAGCGCCATTACCGAAGTCATCCCCCTACTCGACGGCGCCAACGGCATCGGTCTCGCACCTGATGGCAATACGCTCTATGTCGCCGAAACCTACTCCTCCCACCTCTGGCAATTCCGCCTTTCGGCGCCAGGCATGATAGACCGGGCAGCCGGCCACTTGCCGCATGGAGGGAGCATCCTTGGCCGCGCCGGCCCCGGCCAGTTTCTGGACAGCTTGGCCGTAGATAGCGCCGGCAATATCTGCTGCGCCTCGCCGGGCCTTGGCCACATTCTTGTATTTTCTCCCACAGGCGGACTGCGGCAGGCAATTGCCATGCCGGATTTCCTAACCACCAACATCGCCTTCGGAGGATGGAACCGGCAAACGGCCTTCATCACCCTCGGCAGCTCAGGACGCCTCGCTTCCCTTCCGTGGCCGTGTCCGGGGTTAAAGTTGCACCATAGCTAATCAGCTTTCCGGCAACAGACCGGGCGGGACATTATACCGCCAGCAATTTTCCTCGTAACGTGAACTGATTCGCCAGCCTTTCGGCGTCCGGACAAATTCATCCCGGTACCACAAGCCAACCACCATCACATGACCGTCCGGTTGCAACACCATTGGGTTGGTGCAGATGGTCTTGCCATAAGCGTGGTCACCCTCGATTTTAAGTTTTGTGGTCGAAATAATATGCTGTGTGGTGCGCAGCACCTGCATGCTTTGCGCGAGGAACGCTTTGATCTCCGGCAAGGTGCCTTTCACGCCGACCATTTCGGTATAGTCGATCACCGCATCGGGCGTGAACACCTCATCGAGCGCGTCCCAGTCTCGAGTGTCTATTGCGTAGCAATATTCCACCATCAATTCCTGAATTTCCAGGCGGTCGGATATTTCTTCCAGTGTCATGGCTGGTTCTCCTCGGCATGCGCTTTGAGTATGAATAAAAAAACTTCTCGCATCAGTTGCGACCAAGCCCCCCGGCCCTATTTATTTGGCACGGCCTATCCCGCGCTCAAACTGCGTCCCGCGATGTAGCCCAAGGTGATCGCCGGTCCGACGTTGCAGCCATGGGCTGGCGCCTTGCCACGCCAAATGGAGTTGGCGTCCAGCCCCGCCGCGTACAGACCTTTGACAGGCTGACCATTCTGGCCAAGAACTTGGGCCTTACCGTTGATCCGCAGGCCGACCGTCGTGGAACCGTCTCCAGAAGTGATCTGCACGGCGTAGAACGGTCCCTTTTCCACAGTACCAAGGCAGGGATTGGGTCCATGCGCCGGGTCGCCTAGATCTCGGTCAAGTACCGACTCTCCTTTGTTGAAATCCAGATCATTCCCCGTTTTGGCGAACTCGTTCATGCGCGCCGCAGTCGCTTTGAGGCCCATGGGATCAACGCCGATTTTGGTCGCTAGTTCCTCAAGAGTCTCCGCCTCTACGATATAGCCGGATTTGAGCAGCTTTTTTAGACCCATCGCGCCGGGATACACCAATCCCAGGCCATATGCTTTAACGAAACGTGAGTCGGCGATGATATACGCAGGCACATTCCCGGTGCGGTGCATATCGTCGACAAATGTTTGCGATGCTTCATTACCGAAACGTTTTCCTTGCCGGTCAACTGCAATGCAGCCTGGCTTGGACATGTCTATGAGATGCGCATAAAGTGCTGTCGTGCCATCCTCTTTCTTCGCGGTGGAGACAACGCACCAGACGCCATTGGCATAGTTCTCGTCATCCAAGGATGCCCCGGCTTCGAGGCCCATGTTCATGCCATCGCCGGTGGCGCTTTCCACAGTGGTAGAAACATGTTGATCTGGAAAAGGCATGTAAGCCCGGCGAAGTTGCTGATTGGCCGAGAAGCCGCCGGAGGCTAGGACCACACCACGGCGGGTGCCCAGAGTCTGAGAAATGCCATCGCGCTCAATGCGGATGCCTGTAACGCCTTCCGCCCCAACGATGAGTTGTGACACGGAAGTATCGCGCCACAAGACAACACCGGCGTCGCGCGCCGATTTCAACAGCCGCGCCGCAAGAGCGTTGCCCATGGTCAGGCGCGTGCCACGCGGGTGGCCGCGTAATTTGTCCCAGCCGAATCGGGCGCCAAGTTTCACCATATAGAGGAAGGATTTAAGTGAGGATTTGGCGTTGGTCAGATGAGGTAGATCTGGCAGATCGATCATGAAACCTCCCGGTGCATTGAATTCCGCCCGGGGGATGCGCAGTTGCTCGAAAAGTCCGTTCAGTTTTTTTGCGTCATACTCAAGCGGACGCAACAACCGGCCATCCAAGGAAGCACCAGGTCGTTCCTGGTGCCAGTCGGGTGAGTGCTCCGCGATGGTGAACCGAACCTCGGTATTTTTTTCGTAAAATTGCAACATTTCCGGACCAGCTTGCAGATATGCATCCAATACCTCAGTTCGTAGTTTCTCTCCCACAAGGGACTGAATATATTGCCGGCCCGCCTCCACTGTATCCGTAATGCCAGCAGCCGTGGCATGATGATTACCAGGAATCCAGATGCCACCGCCTGAAAGCGCGGTTGTTCCACCAAACCAATGGGTTTTTTCCACGACAAGAACTTTTAGGCCACGCTTCGCGGCCGAGAGCGCCGCAGATAACCCCGCCGCCCCCGAACCAATCACAATGACATCCCAGGTGCCGGCATCATTCTCCATGGTATTTTGAACTCCTAATTGTCCAGCCTGAATCATTTCACACAAGCCGAGATGGCGGATTTACCCTGATGGTGTCTGCTTCTGAAACAAACGTGACGGCAGCAAGAAATAGGCCAATGACGGCAGCAACACCATGGCGCCGAACATATTCCACAAGAACATGAACGAGAGCAGCAAGCCCATATCGGCCTGGAATTTGATCGGTGCAAAAATCCAGGTGACAACGCCGGTGGCCAGCGTGATGCCAGTAAGGATCACCACACGGCCGGTGAACAGCAGTGTCTGGTGATAGGCATCGGATAACGTCGCCCCTTCACGCAAGTTTTTGAGCATGATGCTAAGGACATATAAGGCATAATCAACGCCGATGCCGACACCAAGTGCTACCACCGGTAAGGTGGCAACTTTGATGCCTATACCGAGCCAGACCATTAATGCCTGTGCCAGCAATGAGGTGATGGTTAGCGGTACCACGGCGCAGATCACGGCGCGCCAGGAGCGGAATGTGATCAGGCAAAAGACGATGACTACGAAGTAGACCAGAAACAGCATATTCTCATTGGCTTGTTTGATGACGATATTGGTCGCAGCCGCGATACCAGCATTACCGCCAGCGAGGGACATTTTGAAATTAGGACTTTGGTTTTTCGGATTGGCGATAAATTTTTGGACAACATTAACTACTGTATCAAGTGTTTTTGCTTTATGATCTCGTAACGAAATATACAAAGGATCAAAGGAGCAGGTAAAATTACTGAGGTTTGCTGGCAAACCGCCGTTGAGGCTGTTGAGCATCGGCTGATTGGGCTCAATACCAAACCATTTTGGCGCATCTTCTGTCATAAGCATCGACCCGTATTCAGCAAATGATGCGAGCGAATTTGTCGACTTTACAACCGGAAGCTGATCTAGCTGCCACTGCAACTCACCTAAAGCAATCAGTACATCATAATTCAGGCAACCCTGTTCGGGGGTATCCGTCAGAACAATAAAAGTATCACTCCCGGTTTTGAAATTTTCGCCAATGAATGCGTTATCTTGGTTATACTGAGAGCTTTGCCGCAATTCCGGGGCGCCATTATCAAGGTCCCCCACCTGAACTCCACGGCCAACGTACCAGCCAAAAACACCTAAAGCGAGCATAAATACGATGGCACCGATCGCATAGTTGCGCCTTGTAAACAAATCCAGAAAATTCCAAAGAAAATTTCTGGAGCGCGGCGGTCCGGGTTCTGGCGTGCTTGCCAGGGACCGCAAGGCTGCCCTACTGTCTACCCCGGTATAGCTTAGCATGGTAGGCAACATCATCAAATTTGTAATGACCAAAATACCAACACCTATACTGGCGATGGTCGCCAACTGCCGGATGGCAACGATCTGGATCATCATCAGCACTGCAAAGCTTGTAACATCGCAAATAAGTGCCGCAAAGCCTGCAAGAAATAAGCGCCGGAATGTGTAACGCGCCGCGACAAGTGGGTGCGTTCCACGACCGATATCCTGCATAACGCCATTCATTTTCTGGGCGCCATGGCTCATGCCAATCGCAAAAACTAGAAACGGAACTAAAACGGAATAGGGCGTTAAATCGTAACCCAGAAGGGACAAAATGCCCATTTGCCAAACCACGGCCGTAATAGAGGCAAAGACAACCAGCAAGGTACTGCGGATACAACGTGTGTACCAATACAAAAACATCGTAGCGATCAAAACCGAAACGGCGAAGAACATCAGTACTTCGTTGATTCCATTGATCATGTCACCCACCACCATCGCAAAGCCGATGATATGCAATGTCACGCCTTGAGAGTCGTACTGATCTCTGATCGCATTCAGCTGCCGCGAAAGATCACCGTAATCAAGTGGTTTGCCCGTCAGATTATTTATTTCAAGCAGCGGGACGTAGATCATGCTTGATTTGAAATTGTCAGACACAAGCTTGCCTACTTCGCCGGTCTTCAAAATGTTCTGCCGCACACCTTCGAGCTGCTTGGGCGAACCATCGTATGTGTCACCGATCACCGGACCGCTATCCAGACCATCAGCCGTAACTGCAATCCAACGGGTATTGGGCGTCCACAGTGACGTCATGAAGGGACGATCAACACCCGGAAGCAGGTATACTTTATCGCTAATTTTTCTTAGTGTATTCAGATAATTCTTATCAATAATCGTTCCTGTGTCAGCGGTAACTGAAATTTCCACTGCATTCGCTTGAGATTGCAGATCTGCATAATGCTTCAGGTAGTTTACGATGAACGGTTGTTTCGTTGGAATCGTATCGTTAAAGTCGGCGTTGATCCTAACGTCCAGAGACTTTATGCCAAGGAATATCGTTATAACGATGCATATGGTCAGAAACACAAGCCTGTTATTGAATAAAATGCCCTCAAACCAAGAGCCGCTCTTTTTATCAAAGCTCTCAACCTTAGCATGAACTTTCATGTCGCCACTATTCTTGTAATCAAGCACCGTTCGATCCTTTGAGTTACGTCTCTCTAAACGCCAAACGCACTAGTTCAAAGAAGACAACGGCACGACGCGCACACCGCTGGTGCCAACTAGCACGACGTTACCATTCGCCGCTTGTGCTACCCCGAAAATTCCCATGCCCTGATTTCCAGGGATCATATGAAAATTCTTGCCGTTATCGGAACTAAGGAAGACATTACCCGCTTCGTTGGCAAGAAGAATTGTCCCAGATTTAAGTGTTATTCCGGCGGTTAAATTGCTTTGACTTGGAACGTTTACCTGGCTCCAGCTTTGCCCCTGGTTGGCGCTCTCAAAGGCCGCGCCGGCGACACCGTATGCGAGGACAATGTTGCTCCCCGCATCGAATATGCCAAAAAGCGTGTTCTCTGATGGTGTTGGCAGCAGGACAAATGTCTTTCCCTGGTCATCCGAGCGCAGGACTGTACCAGCCTCACCGGCTATGTAGAGGGATGTACCAATCCAAGCCGTATCGTACAGATTATGGCTGATGGGATCAGCAACCTGAAGACTCAGATCGGTCCAGGTCTTGCCGCCATCGTTCGTCGCAATCGCCAGGCGGTACGCCCCAAATGCAATAGCAACCTCTGGACTCATTGCTACCAGCGACAAAATGGGTTTATCCGGACCAGCACTCATAAGTATGTTGGCGCGCCGCACAGCCATTTGGGCTTTAGGATCGTTTGGATTTGTGGCAAGAAACTGAGTCGCGTTTGCCACCATCAATTGATTGATTTCCGCGCCCATAATCTGCTTAGTCCAGGTCAGACCACCATCAGTTGTATGAAGCACCAAGCCATAGTCTGCCCCTGCCCAACCGACTAGCGGCGTTGCAAACGCAACAGAGGTAATTGTGACGCGAACCGGCACCACAGCCTGATGCCAAGTTTGCCCATTGTCGTCGGAGTAAACAATAACGCCATGCTCGCCAACTGCCACCAGCCGGTTGCCCGCATGGGCTATGCTGATCAATAGAACACGGCTTGGATCCGCGACCGTGATAGCATTCTCATTGAGTACGCTATAATTAGTGTCTGCCATGGCTAGACCTGAACCAGCCAGGAGCAAAAACAGGAGAGGCAGAAGAAATTTGCCAAAGTTTCTGCGCGCCGGCACGAACAAGCAATCAGTCATAAAAATTATCTTTTGCCAGAGCAATCGGTTTTCTCCACCTCGTCTTGAGAATAAATTTCCCTTGGCTGGGGGGCCAAGGGAAATTTTCGCCAACATCGTTACAATTTCATACGCTTTTGCAAGCAACGTATATCTGATTTGACGTTTGCTTAGTACGACGCCGCCGCCGCCATGGCTTGCGGTTCAAGGTCGCTCGGCGGGATTGGTGCGAAGGATATCGGGGCGTTGTATGGCGAGTTACCCCATGGCCCCGAGATCGTCACGTAGTCGCCCGTTTGCAGGTTGTATAAAACCGTATTCAACAAGATTGTGCCTGGAAGATTTGGAAAGGCAATGTTGTAGTTCATGCCGCATTTTTCGAGATCTCCATTGGCGTCCCATTCATCGGCCAGGGTAATCGTCCATGTATCTTCATCAACGAAAAAGCGGCGATGAGGAACCACATGCCGCTCACCAGGATGTAGGGTTGCATCAACAACCCAGACCCGATGCAACTCCCACCGCACGGCGTCAGGATTCACGAACTTAGGGAGATGGGCAACGTCGACCGGTGTACGGCGCAGCTTATTGTTATTATAGGGGACCAGCATTTCCTGTTTGCCGAGCAGCTTCCAGTCATAACGGTCCAGCGCGCCATCGAAGCAATAGTATTCATCAAAGTTGGCGATACCGTCGGTGAATCCTGATGGTGTATCGTATTTGAGTTCCGGCGCCTTACGAACGCGCCCTTGCCCAGGCAAAAGCTCCCACAAAATATCAGGATTTTGCAAAGAATTGGTCGCAAACTGGTCGGTAATCTGCTCACCAACGAAAGTGCCCGGGCCAAACAGCACTTCATGGTTGCGGTAAACATAGCCTTGATACGTCGCAACGCTGCCATTTGGATCGTAGAACGGAAAGGAATTTTCCGTTTTACCAGCACCAGCCAGAACAATTTGGCCACCGTTGGAAACCATGGAACAACCAATTTCCGTGTTGGCTGTCCCCATCCAGCGGCAACGGTGATTCCAGATGACCTGTGCGCCTGCTGAAAGCGGGTTACTGGTATCGGGCACCGGGAACGGGACGCCGCCAAAGGCACCGGTAAAGCCAGTTCGCCCATCGGGTTCATTCAGCTTCGCGCTCGTGGAGTTTTTAACGATATTATCATACACCCATTGCGGTGAGGCCTGGGTACGGTGCGTAGGATAGACTTGTAACGAGAAACCTTGTTTTTGAATTAACTGCTTAACACCGTCGGTCAAAACGCTGGCATATTGCGCCATATTAGACGCATCGACCGTGTAGAGCGGGCGTTCATCCGCCCAAAAATCCGGCACCATCTCGGAGCCGATCTTCCAATCAGCGGGGACGGTGGTAAAGCCTCCGGTCCATGCCGGAATAGTTCCTGCCGCATTACCGGCGCGCTCGGAGCCAAACGGCGTCAAGGTTGTCGTGCTGAGCGTTGCAAAATCAGATGCCGATTGTGCAAATGCGTTCTTTTTCGCTCCCGTCAACGCCAGCATGCTGGTGCCGGCGAGCAAACTAAATGTGCGTCTTTTCATTTTTATCTCTCTCCCGTGACTTAGAAGGTATGCTGGAAGTTGAGCATGACATAGCTCCGATCTGCCGACGCTGGTTCGCCTTGCATAAGTGGGTTTGCAGCTCCGATGTAATCGTTATAGGTAATCGAGGCGATCCAGGTCACCCGATAGGTTGCGGTAACGCCAACGTTCACCGAGCCAGTACCGTTGTTTTCGGTTGGATCAACCATTGAACGTCCGTAGAAATTGTATGCCAGGCCAATCGGGAAGGTAAGCTGCAGATTGGGAATAACGTCATAATAGCTAGGCGTCACGACCATCTGAAGCTGCGCTGCTGTGGAGGAACGTGTCACCGAATGGTTGGCGTATGAATCGATGGCAGCACTATTGGCCGTCACCTTCAGAACATGGTTCATACCAACTTCGCCGTCCACCGAAACTCCGCCTGGGTCAAACGGAATTGGCGGCGACACGTAGAGAGCTGATACCTGTGCTGCCCATGTATCACCTGTTGGATAGGCCGGGTTGGAGTTGGCGTTATTCGCGGGTGTTGCAAAATTCGCACCCGTTGCGAGGTTCATGTGCTGACGGAACGAAGTCTCAGCCGCGACGTTAGCCGGCCCGATTGTCGTCGACACGGACGCACCTTCCATCCAGATATCACGAGGATAAACCAGACGGTATGACGTCGGCACAGCTCCGATGCCAGGATAGACAACATAAGGCAGGTAGATGGTGGGCGCCTTGGAGTCATAGCGCAGACCGTAGAAGCCAACGTCATAATTGCCGAGCGTTAGCTGCAGTGACGCACCGAACTGGCCGTTTTGGTGTTCGGGGCTCAAATCCTTTGAACGCAGAACCCTAAACCCTGGCCCTAGGATAAGGCTTTGGCCGCCTTTGTCCAAGACGTCCGTGGTATTGAAATACGCGCCAACGCCCTGGAAATAATCGTGCGCCCACTCAAATTGGTAATAGGCCTGCAGGGTTACGATCGGGTTGGGCTGGTAGGTGGCGACCACCTGGCCAACCGGCTCTATGATCTGCTGGGTCTGCGCATTGGGATTATCATTGGCCGTAATGATATCAATCGGCGCCATACCTGCGGCAATACCATTATTCGTCAAAAAGAGAGATTGTCCCCAGAGCAGCGTCTGGCGACCAACTTTCAGCGTGAACGACTGTTGATCGCCAGCGCCAAAGCGCTCGGTGCCGTAGACAAACGCATCAAGAACACGCGCGTTCAAGCCATCCACGTTACGCGTCGCGCTGGTGAAATCCGTGCTCTTGCCGAGCGATATTGGATTAAGCGTTTGGGGTTGATTGTTCTGGTTCGTGCCGAGATAGCTCGTGTTTACATATCCCTCAGCGCTGAAATGAGCGCCATAGTTGCCATCTTTGATGTCTAAGACCGGCAGAATTTCGAATTGATTTGAAACCAGACCGTGCCGGAAATTAAGATCACCCTCACTGCCGTTGGCATTCCCAAACCCGATTAGCCTCTGCGAGGGACTCTGCACACGCCAGATTGGGGTGTATGAAAGAGTCGTACTCAGGTCGATTTCAAGATTATTCCCGTAATTCAAACCATTATAAAGGTTAAGCGCGTGCGCCTGATGCGGGGCGGCCGCCAGCAGCGCGCCCATAGTCCCCGCAAGCATCAAACCGATGCCAAATTGTCCACGGCCACCGGTTTTCCCAAAAACCGTTGAACTAAGTAGATTTAACTTCCGACGGCTATATCTTTCAGTCATTTTTGCCTCCCTTCCCCAGAATTGTTCCACAACGGAAACTCAGGTGCCAAGCCTTTTCATTTTTAATCCATCAAAGAAAAATGCTCGTTCCGCCGCGCCATTGCTTAGTGCCCGTTTTTTTGTAATCACGCTTACTAATCAACAACTACCGCGGTAACTTGGGTGCATTTCCTTATGACCACGTTCTGGACAAGCGGCAAGTTTTGCAAACCTGTCTTCAGGTAGGGCGATAGCTGGTAAGGTAGGGAACATCACCGGGCTTACGGATGCTTGTTTACTTCAGATCGGATGTCCCTCCTCTGGGAAGCACCAAAGGAGTGCTCGGAGAGGATGTGGCAGCCGTGCGGTAACAGGGTACAAGCCGGCCTGCCCCAACCCTCGTTTCCTTGTTCAATCCCCCGCTGCCAGGAAGCGGGGCGGCCAACTCAGGCTGCCACGCTCTCCGGGGTAGCGCGAATTCAGGGCCGCTCAGGCTTTGGCCGCTGCCACCAATTGGGAAAGGCCATTATGGTAGAAGTAGAGCTTTTCCATCGAAAGGTCGCGATACGGCGTCATCAGTGTCAGCGAATCGACCACGCTCCAATAGGGTTCGATCTGTTCCAATACATCAGCGACACTGCCGCATGCGCAGAACGCCAGGACCATCTCGTCAGGGATGTTATGCACGACTGAGGAGACCTCGCCGTGTTGTCCTAGCGCGAGCTGACACGCGCGGGCCTGGCCGCCAAAGCCCTGTTTCTCGAAAAAGGGCTCATATTGCTTATAGCCCGAATAAGCCGCCACTGTTGCGCGCGCATCATTGATCGCCTGCTGCTTGTCGTCGTTGATGGCAATCCACGGCCAGGCGTTGATTTCGATATCCTCCCGCTTGCGCCCATGCTTGGCGATAGCTGCAGCGATGACCGGCGCCTGGACATCTGCCGTGTAGCGGGCCGACCACAACGCATGCACCAGCAGGCCGTCGCCGATCTCGATGGCGAGGTCGGTCATTTTTTCCTGCAATGCGGCAATCCATATGGGAATTCGCTCACGTAAGGGCGGCGCGGTCAGCATCATTTCCTCGAAATCCGCTTTATAATAAGTGCCGTTATATGGGTTGAGGCCCTTGTGCGAGTTAGCCATGAGATAGCGCACCGCATCCACTGTCTCGCGCAGAAATCCCAGCGGCTTGACCGGCGGCATGCCATACATTCCGGTGGTGCAGGAGGGAATGCTGCTACCTAGGCCCAGAATAAAACGACCCTCGCTGATGCGGTCGAGGTCGATTGCTGCGTGCGCGGTTTCCAACGGGCTGCGGGTGCCGGCGATGGCGATGCCGGTTGCCAGCTTCAGCTTGGTTGTCACCGTGGAGGCAGCGGCGAGCGGCACGAACGGCGGCCCATAGATTTGCAGCACGAACACGCCCTCGTACCCGACCGACTCCATATGCTGCACGTTCGCCTTAAGTGCCGGCCCTGGCAGCACCGGCATCGTTCCCCAAAACCGGCGTTCACCACCGACCGCGTTCAGTTTAGTCATGATTTTTCATCCTCAGCCGTTACCGGTGGTCCCTGTTGATTATTATAAGCGATCAGTAGCGAAAAAGTTCCTTGCGCAAGCCAATCAAATCACTGCAGTCGGCACTGACATTGTCGCGATAGGAAAAATCCCCCGCGGCCTGGCGTGCGACGAGGTTTTTCATTAGCAGACGGTAACGCTGGCCGGCTACATCGAACTTCGAATGCAGGTCGCGGCGTTTGGATTCGTGCATGTAGCGCGGGCTTTGCGGCGAGGTCATGGAGCTGTCCTGCCGCGAAACGATATAGCTGGCTTTCGGCATGACATGGCGGAATAACAGACCGGCATTTGATGTGTTCATGGTATAGTCTAATCGCGTGCGGTCACGCGTTTCCGGCACGCAGGGGTGGAATAACGGCACGTCATCGCCTGGCGTGAACCTGCCATAGGCGATGGCCGCGTGGCTGCGCAGATAAATGCGGATCACCTGGCGAACTTGTTGGGTCGGCTGACGGATGCCGCTGAAAAATTTCATAACCGGTGCCACTGACTTGCCGATGCAGGTCCGCACCATCGTCACGGTCTCGGAGTCCGAAAACACCTCAACCGTCTCGCTTTCGGACTTCTCGTCGCCGACCACGTTCGCATGCAGGAAATCCGCATGCGTCAGATCGATTAGATTTTCCAACGATACCGGTGCAGCGCAATCAAACCTTACCGTGCCGGTGAGATAACCGGGCAGGCCGCCATTGGGCGGCAGGTAGGGGATGCTCGGCAAATGCAGCGGATCGGCGGCAAGCGGATTGCCGTACCAGCACCAGACGTAGCCGTAATGCTCCATAACCGGGTAGCGCCCGGCGGCATCGGTCAGGCCGGTCTCGGGCAGCGCACCGGCACCTGGCAGAACCGAGGCGGCAACAGCCTTGCCATCTTCCCGCCAGAGGAAATACGGCACCGAATATACCGAGCGCCGGACGGGCTTCTTTCCGACCGCCGCCGAATGAGCCAATGGGAACCACGCGTCGCGCATCACGATATCATGCGGCACCCAGTTGTTGATATCATTCAACGCGGCCGGACTCGTGAATGCGCTGTCGTCTGGCCCAGCTATGTTATCAAGCATGGTGAGATCTCCCGTTGCGTCAGGCAGCACTTGCCTGGCTGGTTTGAATAATCGCCGCGCGCAGATCCTGCCATTGCACCGAGGCGGAGGGCGTTAGTCTTCTGAGCGCAGCGGCGTCGATGGTATCGAACACCCGGAAGGGTGCGCCGATTAGAAGCTGCTTCGCGCGCAGACCATTGAGCGTCTTGGCAAGCCGTGCCCGCCAGCGAATGGCGGTACTACCTCGAGCGGCTGGAACTGGCGCAATCACGGCGGTGAGCAGCGTGCGTAAGGCATCATCACGCAACGTCAGTTCCGTCTCACCGGTCAATGGGTCCGTCTTGGAGAGCAGGGAGATCGGGAACTCGGAACTGAATGAGGACGGCCAATGTAGCCCGCGCCATTGGCAATTGCGCTCCATGACCAGCCGGCCGGCTTCTGCCTTTAAGTCGGACGCGAGGTAAGGCGTGAATTCCACCCCTTTTATGCCAAACAACATGCCTGGATCATCAAAAAACGTTGAGAGATAGTGCTCTTGCGCGAGCCCCACATGCGCTGTCCCGTACAGCGGCAGGCTCGCTGCGTCCACGGCTGGCGCTTCGGCGCCAGGGGTGAGGCAAACCCGCACGAAACCGCCGCTTTCCGCCACGGCAAAGCTTTGTGCCTTATATAGAGGGGGGAACCTCTGCTCACTTTTCATATTGGGAATTTCTCTGAGGCGGCCGGTCTCGCCGTCAAAACTCCAGCCGTGATAGCCGCACTGGATCAGCCCGTTTTCACGCACGCAGCCGCGTGACAGGGGGGCGCGGCGGTGCGGGCAACGGTCTTCCATGGCCCGGGCAATACCGGCGGCATCACGCCAGATCACAAGTTCCTGATTGCCGATATCCGATGACAAGGGCTTCTTACTGGTAACTTCTTCGCTACGAGCCACCGCCCACCACGAGGCTGAGTTCGAGTGGGTTGTTTGCTTTTGATTTTGCATGTTTTCTCTCCATTACTAAATTGACGAACGACAATTTTATTGTCAAGAGAAATGAGTATAGAAAGAGTAAGATGCAAAACACCGACCTAGATAATCCGGCCCCCGCTGCGGCGAAAATTTCAAGACCCAGAGGCCGGCCGTCGAACGACGCGGTTGGGGTGGTGCGCGAGGATGTGGTTCTGGACCTCGCCTTTAACACCTTTGCGCAGCGCGGCTATGAGGGCACGACACTGCGCGAACTCGCCAAGGAACTTGGCGTCAGTCACAACCTTATCAATGTCCGGTTTGGATCAAAAGCCGATTTGTGGCGCCGGGCCGTGGATGCCCATATCGCCCGGGTCGCGCCGCCAGTGATGGCCGCGTTCGACGAACCCGGCCTGGATGATAAAACGCGACTGGCCGAACTGATCCACCGCCTCTGCCGCTGGACCGCCGAAAACCCCGATTTCGTCGGCCTCCTGCACACCGAAGGCCGGCGCGCGACTTGGCGGCTCGACTATCTGGCGAACGCTTACGCCATGCCCTTCAAGGAAAAGCTCAGCGCGCTGCTCGCCAGCATAGCCAACCAAAGGCCAGTGCGCGATATTTCAGCCAGCGCCCTCATGGCCGTCCTGGTGGAGGGGGTCGGATTCTATTTTGCCTCGGGCCCACTGCTCATCCGCATGGGCGAGGCCGATGAGATCAGTCCGGACAAAACCAGCCGCCAGATTGATACCTTTGCGGCGTTCATTCTCTCCGGACTGTTGCCTTAGCATCTAGAGATATGCGCCGCAGCGATCCACGACAAGACCCTACCGCCCGGCAGGACCGCTTTTGTCTGGAATCACGAAACGGAAAGTCATGAAAATCGACCCTGAAATCTGGGCGCAGTTGCCTCCTTTGCCGCGCGAGGAACTCGTCGCCACCGTACAGCGCTATGAGTCCCTTGGGCTCAGCGGCCTTTGGTCGTCACAGACTTTTGCGGCACCGTTCGGCACGCTTTCGGCAGCTGGTGCCGTGAGCAAAACTTTGAAGCTTGGCACCGGCATCGCGCTGGCCTTCGTGCGGAGCCCTCTGGAGACCGCCTGCAACATTCTGGATCTGGACCGTTTGAGCGATGGGCGCGCCGTGCTGGGGCTGGGCTCGAGCGCGCAGAGCCTGAGCGAAGGAGCTTTTGGCGCCGCCTACGGTAAGCCGCTCGCGCATATGCGGGAAGTGATTTCCCTGGTGCGCCAGATTGTGGCCAAGGGACACACCGGCGAGTTGGAAATCCTTGAAGGTGAGTACCACAAGCTTGACCTACGCCATTTCCGTACCCTTAGCCCGCCGGTACGCACGGAGATTCCGATTTTCATGCCTGCGGTGTTCCAGAATGCCTGCACCATGGCCGGGGAAATTGCCGACGGCCTGCTTGGGCACCCGCTGTGGAACGAGACCTGGATTGCCGAGCAGGCCTCCCCGGCGTTGCAAAACGGCCTGGTGAAAGCCGGGCGAGCACGCAGTTCCGTAACGGTGAACCTGCAAATGTGGGTCGCAGTAAACGATGACCGCAAGGCCGCAATCGATGATGCGCGGCCGACGGTCGCCTATTATAGCCAATCGCCGCAATATCTGCGCTACTTTGAAACCATTGGCTTTGGCGATGCCGCGCGCAGTTTGCAAGCCGCCTTTGCCGCAGGTGATATTGCGGGCATGATCGCTGCCTGTCCCGATGAAATGGTGGAAAGCATCGCTCTGGTGGGGCCTGCCTCGGAAGTACGCGCGCGGGTGGCCAAGCGGATGCAACATGCCGACGCCATTACACCGGTGGTACCGCATTATGCTTTGGCCGATGAGAAACTCGCTTTCTACGCCAGGGGCCTTGCTGACCTGTTCTATTAAGATGGGCATGTCCACAAAGCGTTTAGGTGCGCCGCAACGGCTGCCGTGCCGGATTATAAAAAGGGAGATGTCTGATGCGTCGGCTTGAAGGTAGAGTTGCAATTGTCACCGGTGGTGGCGGCGGAATTGGCGCCGCCGTAGCGCGCCGGCTGGTGGCCGAGGGGGCGCGCGTGGCGATCGCTGATCTGATCGAGGACAGCGCCCGCCGCGCGGCCGAGCCGCTGGGGGACATGGCCCTCGCGGTGCAGTTTGACGCCGCCGCGCCGGAGTCGGTGAAAGCGTTGGTGGAGCGGACCGTTGCGCATTTCGGCCGGTTGGACATTCTGCATAATAACGCCGCGATGACCGACCCTGTGTTGCAGGCTCAGGACACCACGGCGATCGACATTCCAATCGAGGTCTGGAACACGACCATGTCGATTAATGTCACTGGCTACCTGCTCGGCTGTAAATATGCGCTGCCCTATATGATTAGCGCCGGGGCTGGCTCTATCATTAATACTGCTTCGGGGTCGGGCGTGATGGGTGATCTCGCACGGATTGCTTATGGGTCTTCAAAGGGCGCGATTATTGCGCTCACTAAATATGTAGCCACGCAATACGGCCAGCAGGGTATCCGCTGTAACGCCATTGCACCTGGTGTGATATTGACCCCAGCGCTGGAAGCCACCGCTCCGGGCCTGAAGGAGATCATCAAGCGGCATGTGCTGACCAACCGCTTTGGCACGCCCGATGATATTGCCGCGTTGGTGGCGTTCCTCGCCAGCGACGAATCGGGGTACATCACGGGTGAGTCAATTGGTATCAACGGTGGGTCGCTGGCGCATCAACCGCATTACGCGGACCTTGCCGCGGCGATGGCCGGCGCATAACCGAACCACCTGAACAGCGGAGCAAATATCGTGTTGGACTCTGAGACAATCACTCTGCGGCTGAAAAGCTGGCTGGCGCGCAAAAAGCCGGAATGGCTTGATCTTACAATGGCACCGCTGAATGTTCAGCTGGGTTCGGGGTTTTCGGCGGAAATATTTTTTGTTAATGTATCCTATAATGATGCTGCCGGCGCGCATGCCCGCACGCTGGTGGTGCGCGTGCAGCCGCAATCCTATGAAGTCGTGTTCGGCAGCGACCTTAAAATTCAGGCCAACATGATGAAGGCACTGAACGAAAAAGGCGGTGTTCCTGTGCCGGATTGGATCGGACTGGAGGAAGATACCGACCTGCTGGGCGCGCCATTTTTGGTGATGGGCCGTGTTGAAGGACAATCCGCCACGCAGCGGCCTAATTACAACGTTGAGGGCTTTCTGGTTGGTTTTTCGCCCGAGTTGCGCCACAAGGCATGGTCCAACGCCATTACAGCCTTTGCGAAACTACATGCGCTGGATTGGAGGGATGGCTTCGCTTTTCTTGCGCGTCCGGACCGTGGCAAAACAGGGTTGGACCAGTATATTGGCTACATAAGGGAATGGCATGCCTTTGCCGGCAAAGGCCGTGCCATGCCGATTGCAGATGCGGCCATGGAGTATGTGCTGAAAAACAAGCCCGCCGAAGCGGATACCTGTGTTCTCTGGGGTGACCCGACACCCTCAAACACCATGTTTATGCCTGATGGCAGTATCGCCGCGCTGATCGATTGGGAACTCGCGGCGCTTGGGCCTCCAGAACTTGACCTCTCCTGGTGGCTGTATTTCGATGACCTGTTTAGCCGCCGGTTCGGCGCCAAGCGCTTGCCCGGCCTGCCGACGCGTGAGGAGACCATCGCGATTTACGAAGCGGCTTCTGGCCGAAAAACGCGCGACATGGAATATTACGATATCGTCGCGGCTTTGCGCATGGCCCTTGTGGCAGTGGGCGCATTCGACCGGCAGGTTTCTATCGGCAATATTTCCGCCAATAACGAATCCCTGAATGCCAACCTGATGACGCTTTATCTTGCCGAGAAGCTCAATCTACCGTTACCGGTGCTCGGCGCGGATTTCACGGCCTTCATGAGCAACCTGACACCCGTCGAAAAAACCCCCGATCCATAAAACTGAGACAAGGATTTAAAATGCCGAAGATCACCTACGTCCAGCCCAGCGGAAGTTCAGAAACTTTTGAGATTCCCATTGGGAATTCTGTGATGCAAGGCGCTGTAAACAACAACGTTTCCGGTGTTCCGGCGGAGTGCGGTGGCGCCGCGGCCTGCGCGACTTGCCTTGTGTATGTCGCGCCGGAATGGGTTTCCCGCTTACCAGCCCGCCAACTGCTGGAAGAGTCGATGCTCGACAACGATGATCCGAAATATGCACAGCTACGATTGTCATGTCAGGTCAAGGTGACCGAGGAACTCGACGGCCTGGTTGTAGAGGTCACTGCTCTTTAAATTAAAGCAATTTTCTGCCAACTGAACGAAAGCGATGAATTTCAGTGAATCATCTTTCTAATCAGGATTTTACCATGGAACAAAAGCAAGCCGGCAACCGGCTGCGCGGCAAGGTCGCTCTGGTTACCGGCGGCGGGCGGGGCATTGGCCGCGCCGTGTGCCTTAAGCTTGCAAGTGAAGGCGCTCGGCTGGTGATTAACGACCTTGACGCCAAAGTTGCCCATGAAATCGCCGGCGCCATCAAAGCCGAAGGCGGTCAGGCCGTGATTTGTGCCGGCAGCGTCACCGCACCGGATTTTGGCGACCGTTTCATCGCCACCGCGTTGGAAGAGTTCGGAGATGTCGATATCATCGTGAATAATGCCGGATTTACCTGGGACGGCATGGCCGTGCGCATGAGCGATGAGCAGTTCGACGCCATTCTGGATGTGCATGTGAAGGCGCCATTTCGCATTTTACGCGCGGCCGGGCGCTATTTCCGGGAAGCGGCTGCCAGCGAGGCTGCCGCAGGGACATCGCGGCATCGCAAGGTCGTTAACGTGTCTTCGATCGTCGGCCTGGGCGGCAATGTCGGGCAGATCAACTATTCCACGGCCAAGGCGGGGATTGTCGGCATGACGAAGACGCTTGCGAAAGAATGGGGCCGCTTTCTTGTTAACGTCAACGCCGTCGCGTTCGGGTTGATCGAAACGCGACTCACCGCCGTGGTGCAGCAGAAAACCATGATCGAAGTTGATGGCCATGAAGTTGGCGTTGGCATGCCGGCGGAGAGTGTACAGGCAATGCGTGCCGCGATTCCGTTTGGCCGCGCCGGTACGCCGGAGGAAGCGGCGGGGGCGATCTTTCTGCTTTGCCTGCCAGAGGCCGATTATATCTCCGGCCAGGTGATTGCTGTCACCGGCGGTATGTCGACTTAAGCCCATGGGCAAGGGACCGCTGCACGGTTTTCGTATCGTCGAATTCGAAGGGCTGGGGCCGGTGCCGTTCTGCGGCATGCTGCTGGCGGGGTTAGGTGCCGAGGTGGTGCGCATTGTGCGCGATGGCGTCGAATCGGCCTATGCAGATGTTGGCGGCGCCATATTATTCCGAGGGCGGACGGCGGTGACGGCTAACCTGAAATCTCCCGCCGACCGGGACGCGATTTTGCAACTGATCGCCAGTGCTGACGCCGTCTTGGAAGGCTACCGTCCCGGCGTGCTGGAGCGCCTTGGGCTTGGCCCCGCCCCAGCGCTCGCAGCCAATCCGCGCCTGGTTTACGCCCGCATGACAGGCTGGGGGCAGGAAGGCCCGCTTAGCCTGCGCGCGGGACATGACATTAACTACATTGCCATAACTGGCGCGCTGAATGCCATTGGCAACCCTGGCGAACCACCCACCATACCACTCAATCTGATCGGTGATTATGGTGGAGGTGCAATGTTTCTGGCGACCGGCGTGCTCGCCGCCTTGCTGGAGGCGCAACGCTCCGGCCAGGGCCAGGTTGTCGATGTGGCGATGACGGACGGGACTGCATTGTTGATGAGTCTGTTTCAGGCGCTTTCGCAGGCCGGCCAATGGAGCGAGGAACGCGGTGCCAATTTGCTGGATGGCGGGCGGCCGTTCTATCGTTGCTATGAATGCGCGGATGGCAAATATGTTGCCGTAGGCGCGCTGGAACCGCAATTTTATGCGAACCTGCTGAGGATTACCGGTATTGCCGCGAAACCCAAGGACCAGAACGACGCCAGCCTGTGGCCGCAACTTAGCGCGCAACTGGAAGCGACGTTCAAACGTAAAACGCGCGACGAATGGGCCGCTTTGTTCGATTCTGAGGATGCTTGCGTTAGCCCAGTGCTCTCGATGCTCGAAGCGCCCGCCCATGCGCATAACCAAGCGAGGGGCACCTTCGTGGTGCAGGAGCATATCATGCAGGCAGCACCGGCCCCGCGGTTCAGCCGTTCCGGCGAGACCTTGCCCGGCGCGGCGCCAGTGACGCTCGACCTTGCGACGGCGCTTTCGCAATGGCACACGGGACGTTAATTTTCTAAAATCTGTCGCGGCCATAAAGCCGCGGCGAGGGCAAGGATTTCAGCCTGATCTGCAGCCAAGATATGGCCGGCGGAAATGGCATCAGATAGGGCGGCGCTGAACTTTCTACTGTATTCCTGCCATCCGCCGGGATAAAGCCGGGCGAGCGTTCGTGAGTCGAACGGCGAAGTGGAGCCGAACAGCATGGCAAAGCCACCCGGGGACTGCCCAAGGCCGGATAGCCTGGCCGTTGGAACGTCCACCCAGGGCGACCTGACCCCGCCCAGAGCGTTGCCCAGAGCATCGGTCATCAGCGAGGGCCGCAGACCGTCATTTGCCGCGAGACGGGGTGCGCTGGCAGGCGCTTGCCCGGTACTGACCCATTTCGCCAGGGCGTTCAGCGCGGCTTGCAAAACATAGTGATGCTGAGGAGCCGCATTCATCGGACTATCCAGAACCTGCCCAAAAAACGTACTGATGGGCGTAAAGGCGGTTGCGAGCGCCTCGATTGGGGCTGTACCAGTATCTATCGCAGCGCCGAGCATCACGTAAGTATCAGCATGCGCGGTGCCTGCTACTTCCCAGGTGCGGATGAGCCCGGTGTCGGCTTGACGTGCCGGCAGATAGCCGATCAACGGCGCCATAAGGTCCGTTTCCGTGATAAACATCAGCACCGGTACGCGCACGCAGGGGCTAATTATCACGTTCAGCCCGGTGTAATTAGGGTCGCGGTTCTGACTGCTCGGCACATAGTTGCCGTTTATAGGCGTGGCCCCCCTGAAGCGGGAATGAACTAAAAAGCCGTCAAAGATTTTATCCAGCGGGTCAATCACATTCACATAGGTAGTGAGGAACGAGGCTGACTGTGACTCACCCATGGCGATGACATGCCGGGACGAAAGTTCGCCAAGAATACCCCCCTGCCCCGTTACCAGAGCCAGCCGCGATGCTTGGCTGAAAATATCGAATGCGTAGGCGTCGCCAGGATGCTTCAGGCGGGCGTAACGGTCTGGATCGGCTTGTTTCAGGGGGAGAATCCCAGGGATGCCGGTATTGCTACCCTCCAGGCCGATTTTTTGCGCCGAGACGCCGATATAGGCATAGCCGCCGCGCACGATCTCGCGGTGGAGATAGCTCCACTCCGGCGCCGCATCCGTACCACTGCTGACATTGAGCCATTCAACCAGGACGATGCCGTTGAAAGCCGCGGGTGTGGATGGCCGCACGGTGAGCAAACGGGTATTAAACGGCGCGGTTCGGGAATCGGCCAAGCCAGCGCCCGCGGGCGCGGCGGCAATTTTATACCGCTTGGCTCGCCCCGAGATAAAATACTCTTCGATAACGTAGCCCGGCGGCGGCACGTCAAACGTGCCTCGGCCAAGCGTTATACGGCCAGGAATCGGACCGTATGTTTTCATGCCCTGGGGCACCAGCTAGCCGGCAACCCAGCCACCATCGGCCGGCAAAATCGCACCATTCACAAACGATGCTGCGTCGGAGGCAAGGAAGAGCGCAATAGTCGCGATCTGGTCTGGTGCGGCGATGCGGTCGTTCACGGCCAGAATCGGCCCATACAGCGCCAGACCGGCAGGATCAAACGCGGCCAGCCCCAGCCCGCCGGAGACATTGGTGTCTACCGCGCCCGGGCAAATCGCGTTGCAGCGGATACCGCGCTTTGCGTAGGCCCAGGCTGTGTTTTTGGTTAGCCCAACGATTGCATGCTTGGAGGCGGTATAGGCCGCCCCGGCAGAACCACCACGAAGCCCGGCGATGGAGGCAGTGTTGATGATCGCGCCTGCCCCGCGTTCCAGCATATGCGGGAGCACCGCGCGGGTGCCGTACATGACACTGCTAAGATTAATGCGGAGAATGCGGTCCCACTGCGCGGTTGTGACATCACCCACCGGCTCCATGCGGTCCATGACTCCGGCGTTGTTGCACAGCACGTCGATCCGGCCCCAGGTGGATGCGGCGAGGGCCACCATTGTATTCACGCTGGCCTCGTCGCCGACATCGGTGATCGAAACAATTGAGTTTCCGCCGTTGATTTTTATCAATTCATGGGTTTCCGCCGCGGTTTTGGCGCCGACATCGGCGACCAGGACTTTTGCGCCCGTGCCGGCAAAGCGCAGCGCCATGGCCCGTCCGATTCCCGAGCCGGCGCCTGTGACGATAACGACTTTTTCCGCGAGATCCTGTGCTACATTTTTTGTCATGGATATTTCCTCCGATTAAGCATATTCAAAATGAGCGCGGCAAACCAAGATTTTCGGCGATGCCGTTGCGGACCATTTCATTGGTGATGGGCCCGATGCGCCACAGCCGGGAATCGCGCCAGTAGCGTTGCATGTCGGTCTCCGCTGAATAGCCCATGCCACCCAATATCTGAATCCCAAGGTCGGCCGCTTGGTTGGCATTCTCGGAAGCTATCAGTTTGAGCATATTGGCCTCGTTACCAACGTTTTCACCTTTACTCTGCTTCCAGGCGCAATAATGCAACATCAACTCGGTAGTGGTCTGCATCGTCGCGATATCGGCCACGTAATGCTGCAAAGCCTGGAACTGCCCGATGGGTTTTCCGAAAGCGTGGCGCTGTTTCATGTAATCCACGGCGTCCTCGAGGATACCGTCAATCACGCCAAGGCAAAAAGCGCCGACCATGATCCGCTCGTTGTTGAGCGTGGGCAGAAGCATGTACCAGGCTCGGTCCGGCTCGCCGAGAACATTCTCATCGGCGACGAACACATCTGCTAAATGCACGGAACACGAACCCATGGAGCGCATGCCAAGCTTGGCAAGCGGGGTGATGGTCAAACCCGGCGTGTTATTGGTGGGCACCCAGAACAGCGTAAGGCCCTGGTGTTTCTTCGCCACGTTTTTATCGGTGCGGGCAATGCACAGCAGATAATCCGCCACATGCGCGGAGGAGCTCCATATCTTCTCGCCGTTGATCTTCCAGCCGCCCTCAACGCGTTCGGCGTTGGTGCGCATCGAACCAAGAAGGTCAGTGCCGCCGGATGGTTCAGTGAACGCGATGGCGGCTTTGAGTTGGCCGGTTGAGATCAGTGGCAGATATTTCTTTTTTTGCGCTTCAGTGCCATAGAGCCCGATGGATTTGGAGCCTGCGAAAGAGGTAATGCCCCATATCCAGGCGAGGCCACCGAGCGAGCGTGCCAATTCGCGCGCGAGCAGCATCTGCATGATAACGTCGCCGCCCTGACCGCCATATTCCTCGGGAATGCCGACGCCATGAAACCCGGCGGCGGTGAACTTATCCCATAATTCGAACGGGTAATTATGCTCGTCACGCTCCAGCTCGCGCGCCCATTTCTTTGGCGCCTCCGCGTCAACCCAGCGGTGCACTGTGTCACGGAATGCGCGGCACTCCTCCGGTAATGAAAAATCCATTATCATGTTTCCTTTAACTCGTTGTATTCATTGCGGCCTCGGTAATTATCAGGTTGCGCGAGGGCGATCATACGCGCCGCCAATTGGTCCAGGCGTGCGAGAACATCAGCGGTGTCACCCCGGCGGAATGAGTCCAGCATGGCAATATGCTGTTGCAGCCCTGCACGGGAAATTGTTGATTTGCCGTGCAATAGGATAAACCGGGCAATCAGGAAGCGACGGTCGAGCGTGACCCGCAGCAGCTCACTGTTGCCGGACGCCTCGATAAATATGGTATGAAAGCGGTGCCCCGCACGGATGGCCCCCAGCGTGTCTCGCTCCGCCAGGCATGATTTGTAGGCAAAAATCGCCTCGTCCAACTGCCGCAATTCGGCCAGTCCAATTTTTGGGAAGCTCCAGATGTAACCCAAGCGCCAGAGCGCGCTCTGCACGCGCAACAAATCCAGCGTCTCGGCCAGATGAATCGGTGTCACCCGCTTGCGCCTGTGGGTCTCGATCTCAACCAGGCCTTCCGAAGCCAGATCGACGAACGCCTCCCGCAGCGGGGTCGCACTCACACCCAGGCGCAACGCCAGTTCGGTTTCCTTCAGCGGCGTACCTGGTGCAAGTTCACCGGCCACGATGGCCGTGCGTAGTTGCTCGGACACGGCTTCGCGCAATGTGGAAGGGGCTGTGAGTTTCAGGCTGGGCAGGGTCATGATTTGCACTCCAAGGCCCACCTTAGCCGAGCCTGTACCGAGCGTAAATATATTCTATAGAATATTTATAAACTACCCGGACCGGCATAGCCTGCCCCGGCATTGATGACATCGTAGGCGTCCAACATTGGATTTTCTCCCTGATTACGAAGAGGCTAGGCAGTGACCTGAGCCACCTCCCCTGCCTGCGGACAGGGGAGATCGCATATAAAGTGGTTAAAAATGGCGGTTGAACGAAAATATGCTCCAGGGAGAGACCAAATTGGCAAATGTTCAAAGCGGCCCGGCACTCAATGACCGTCCGTATCCACAACGCACAGCGCCGCTGCCGAGCGATCTGGCAGAAGTAACGCCGGAATGGCTCACCAGCGTGATGCGCAACAAATATCCTGGCCTAATCGTGGAGGATTTGGAGGTGGTGGAACTACGCAACAGCCACACCACGAAGATGCGGGTGAAACTACAGCTCAATGACGTTGGTAAAGCCGCAGGCATTCCCGAAAATGTCTGCCTGAAGTCCAACTGGTCCGGCGGCTTCACCGATGTGGATATTCACGCGCTGGAGGCTAGATTTTACCATTTTGCCCGCGATGCGATGAAGGTTCCCGCACCGGAATTTTATTTTGCCGATTGGGATATCGGGGGGCATTACCAGGGCTTGGTGGTGATGGAAGATCTGGTCGCCGCGGGCGGCAGGTTCGGGCACAGCACGGACCATATCGGGGTCGATAATGTCGCCAAGGCAATGGAGAGCATGGCCAAGCTGCACGGCGGCAGTTGGGGTGATAAGAGGTTGGAGCAATTCCTCTGGCTACCGCGCTCCATGGACACGCCGGTGGATTGCGACCAGCTCAACATCATGTGGCGCTTCATCGAGATAAACCTGGCGAAAGAGGAATACCGCGCCTTTTTGCCACGCTGGCTGCTGGACGACCCGCAAAGTTTCCACGGCGTGTTCGCGGCGCTGAGCAGGTTCGAGCAGCGCCAGCCGGGACCTTACTGCATCGTGCATGGTGATTCTCATCAAGGCAACAGCTACCTGCGCCCTAACGGCGAACGCATTTGGATAGACTGGCAACTGGTACGCAAGGGCCGGCCGTGGCGGGATCTGACGTATTTCCTGATCGCGGCCCTCACGACCGAGGAACGCCGCGCCAATGATCGCTCGCTGATCGCGCATTACCGCGACCACCTTGTCGCCATGGGGGTGCAGGATGTGCCGGATATGAATACGATCTGGGAAAACTACCGCCGCTGGCCGCTGTATGGGTGCCAGGCGTGGATCGCCAATATGGATGAATGGGGTCAGGATGGCCTGCCTATGAACAAGCGGTTTTTTGCGGCGTTGGAGGAACTGGATACTGTCCAACTACTGAAGTCTGAATAGCAGACTCGTTCGGCTTATGTCATGCGAACGGCGACAAAGCGGCGGCGGCTAACCCGGATTATGCAGGACTGCTGGCGAGCATAGCGTAAACCGTTGATTTGATGTAAGAATTGGTTAT
>NZ_BSOS01000089.1 GCF_030160635.1 Acidocella aquatica
CGACATCGAGGGCGTATGAATGGCACCCGTGACCGCGCAGCTGATGATGACTTTGTTGTCGTGCATGGGGCTCCCTTTAAATCTGAATGATCAACATGGCGTCCGGCGCCAGGGTGCCCCTCTACCGCCGGATAGGTTAAGCCAGGATACCCAACTGGCGTGCCCGCATTACCGCCTGCGGCCGGCGTCTAACTCCCAATTTGTCGTAAATTTGTTGCATATACCACTTAACGGTTCCCTCAGTCAGACCGAGGCGATCGCCAATTTCACGGTTGCGCAGACCACCCGCTACCATCCCCAGAATATCAAACTCCCGGTTGGCCAGCTTACTGCCCAGGCCACAATTTTCTTCCGGCTCAATCACCGTCCCTCCTCTAAAAGCCTTCACCAGCTTCGCTGCCAGCCGGTCCGGCGGCGTGTCCAGCACAGGGCCTTGACCGTAAGCTTCAACAATAAGCGAGCCGATCACATCGCCTTCATCCAGAAAAATCCTGGTCCAGCCAGTGGGTGCGGCAAGTGAGACAGCTTCTCGCACCGCGCGCCGGGCTTCTGAACGATTGCCTGCCTGAACCGCAATTTCAGCCAGCAGCAGCTCAAAGCTCACAACAGAGCGCAGCACTCCCGTGCGCCGCGCCAGCTCACACCAGCGGCTGGCGATTTTGCGGGCCCTAACCAGACGATGATTTTGAATCTCGAGTCGAAGCCAGGCGATGGCGATGCTCTCACTGCGCCGCAGCGGATTGAGAGTCGGCAACGGCTCGGCGGTTGGTGCCAGAGCGCTGTTGTCGAACACCGACTGCGCCTGAGCCGGCCGGCCGTTACGCAGGAGAATTCGCACCTGTTCGGCCACCACCAAGGCACGCAAACGGTCCAATCCGCACTCAATGGCAATCAGATTGGCTTCCTCGAGTCCTTTCAGGGCACCATCGACATCACCGGCTGCCACAGCCAATCTGGCGCGAACCAGATGTCCCGCTGATAACTGATCAATAAAACCCCACTGCCGCGCCACGGGAATATGCGCATCAACCAGTTTGCGCGCCTGCTCAAGGTCGCCACAATCGTAAAGCAATTCTGCAAGTGGCAAAGCGGGCAAAGCTGCCAGCCCCGAACCTTCCCCCTGCAGCGCGCAGGCGAGGGTAAGCGCCTCTTCCAGAAAATGCTTGGCGGCATCAGTCTTGCCTTGCACTACCAGCGTCGGCGCGATCGAGGCTTTTAATGCAATTGAAGCGAAATCCGCACCCGGGCGGTTGAGCGCACGCCTTGTTTCCGCTTCAAGTCTCTGGATGTCCTGAAAGTGATAGAGCTCACGCCGCGCCGCCATGAGCTGCGCCAGCAACGTACAGCTCAGATATGCATAGTTATCGCCCAGATCAGCGAGAAGTTTAGCTGCTGAAACCTCAACTTTCGGCATGTCGTCCAGCGCCGCATCCAGCATGACGCGCCGGTGATCTATCATGCGTTGCAAATGCATATAACGGTAATCCTCTATGCCTCCTTCAGCCTGTAGAGAATTAACGTGCCGTGTTGCAAGATCAATCAGTTTTTCCGCCGAACTGAAATTCAGCCGGCGGATACTGCGCCACGCCAGCGACAGCAAAAGCATAGGCCGTGTCGCCATGATTGAGCAAGGAATTGATGAGCTTAACTCCTCAATCCGGTATAAATGCCCCTCATAGGTTAAGGGCTCTGCCAATAGGTCAAGCTGATCCGCCAAAAAAATCTGATCCCGGCTGAGCGCCGCGTGTTCAATGGCCCGGAGTGACTGGCCGGTGGCGGCAAAATGCTGGCTCGCCAGGCGGTGCAGTTGACAGGCTCGATCGGGATCATAGTTGTTCAGGCGTCGAAGCACCATCGAACGAAAAAGCTTATGATATACGTAAGTACTCTTTTCCACGTCGACCAGTTCGACAAAGAGCCCTCCTGATTCGATCAACTCCAGCATCTGCCGACCATTATCGCGTTCCGTCACGGCAACGCAAGCGCTCGGCGTCAGCTCGTCCAAAATGGCAGTACTCACAATAAAATTGCGCACCTGCTCCGACTGAGGCCGCATCACCTCCTCGACAAAATATTGCTCTATATCGACCGAAAGCGGTCCGGCTTTCGGTGAACTCTTCGTTTTCGACGGCGTACGAAAACGCATCCGTGCGCATGCCATTGCGATGCCGGCGGCCCAGCCATCCGTTTCGTCAACCAATTCACGCAACGCTTCATCCCCAACCGGCGGAATGGACTTGCGGGCCATAAATTCCAGCGTATCATCATATGAAAACTTTAAATCTCCTGCTTTTACTTCGTACAATAAACCTAGCGAATGCAGCCGCGCCACCTGGATTAGGGGAGAACCACGTGAGGCAATGATGGTGGTGAGAGAGTCGCGCGCGATGGCGATGATATCGCCAATCAAATCCAGAATGGGGCGGTTGAGCATGTGGGCATCGTCAATCACCAGAACCGGAGGCTGTGGCTGGGCGGCGAGCAAATCAGCAATATATTCCGCGGGCGAATTGTCTCGTGGCAATGTTGGCCAAATAAAATCGCCTTTGACAAATGCTTCCGTCAAAGTGGAGACAAATTTCTCCGCCGTGGAGATACCCTTACGCGGGGCAACCCACAAGACTTTGCGCCCCTGCTCTGCAAAACTCTGAGCCCATTGCACCATCGCCGAGGTTTTGCCATAGCCGGCCGGCGCGCTCACCGTCGTCACACGGGAGTTGCCAATATCGTCGAGAAACCCGAGCAGCCGTTCACGTGCAACAATAGCCCCTTCAAGGCGCTTGGGCTCAATCGCGGTCGAGACAAATCCCACCGGTTAGTCCTCCTTCTTGATTTTCGGTCCACCCTAAAAGGATAGGTACATCCAACTGAAGCACAACCTATCCTCCAGAGCAAGACCCTATCTTTTGTCTGACGAGTTTAATGATTTTATTCATTTTCCCCCGATCCCTAATTTAAGTAAAAAATCATTGATTGACCTGATCACTCATGGGTTTCCCTCCTTTTGGAAGGTATGGCCCTATTGATTTTTATCATCTAAGCGACTCTCATTCACTTCCAGATTACAAAAATTCAGGAATTATATAATGCCACACCTTATTGTCACCACGCGCGAAAACAAGGAACAAAGCGTAAGCGGCAAAGCGGGCGCGACCGTCATGGAGATCATCCGCGATGCCGGAATTGACGAGCTTTTAGCCCTTTGCGGCGGTTGCTGCTCCTGCGCCACGTGCCATGTATACGTCGACCCCGCTTTTGCCGCAGCGTTACCGCCGATGAGCGCCGATGAGAACGATCTACTGGATGGATCATCGCACCGGAACGAGACGTCACGGCTATCCTGCCAGATTTCCTTCGCTGACGCACTCAACGGCCTGAAGGTCACCATCGCGCCAGAAGATTAAAGCAAACCTGATGTTTCAGGGTGACTGGGCGTGAAGTCACCCTGAAACAATGCCGCTTTTGCCGCTAAAGCTGGTTACTTCCCGCACTCGCAAAAAGCTCCTGGAAATGGACGACACTCGGTTGATGCGCCGTGAACCCGCCATCAACAGGGATCAATGCGCCGTTAATGAAGACCGATTTATCGGAAGCCAAAAACGCGACAACGTCAGCTATGTTGCGCGGGGTGCCAAGGGTGGGGTTGAGTGTGTGCTGCAGCAGTATATCTTTCACAGCCTGCGGCGTCGATTCAATGGCATTTTGCGTCAACACAAAGCCTATGGCCACTACATTTGATCGGATGCCGCTCTTGCCGTACTGGGTCGCAATAAACCGGCTCAAATTGATCAGCGCCGCCTTTGAACTTCCATAGGCAGTAAGCGTAACCTCCCCCAGCAACCCAAAGCCAGACGATGAGTGGATGATTGAACCGCCGCCATTCGAGATCATCACCGGCAACGCATGCTTACACAAGAGCATTGGGCCGCGCACATTCACGGCCATTGCAGCATCCCAGGCGCTCGTCTCAATGTTGATCACGTCGCGGTCTCCCGCACGCTGTGCATTGGTCTGGATCGCGGCATTGTTGTGGACGATATCGATCCGCCCGTATTTTTCGACCACCTGGCAGACGCTGGCGGCAATCTGCGCTTCATCTGTGAGGTCGAAGGCCAATGGGAAGGCTGCGAGTCCTTCGCGCACCAGCAATGCTGCGGCATGTTCAACGCCGGTTGCATCAATATCGGCAAGAACCACTGTTGCACCGTGCTCGGCCAAAACCCGCGCACTTTCCAGCCCGATCCCGGTTGCCGCCCCCGTAACAATTGCCACTTTATTTGCGAGAGACTTCAACATTTTTGCTACCTAATTTGTTATAGACTGAAGCCACCATCAACAATAAGTGTTTGGCCCGTTATGTAACGCGCCTGTTCAGAGGCCAGAAACGCCACCGCCTGCGCCACCTCATCACCAGTACCAAAGCGTCTCAATGCAATGCGGTTGCGTTGAGTTTCCCAAATTTCCTCGCTGTATAGATCTTTTAAAAAAATTGCGCCCAGCCCTGCATCGATGATTCCAGGTGCAACCATGTTGGCGCGAATGCCAAAACGGCCTTCTTCCTTGGCAATTGCCCGCCCCAGCATTTCGATGCCTGCTTTGGGCACAGCCGAGAGAGCGTCCCCCGGTGGATAGCTATGCGCGGCAACTGAGACCACGCTAACAAAATTACCCAGTTGCTGGCGGCGGAAGATCGGCAATGTCGCGCCAACCACACGAATAAACCCCATCAACTCAGTCTCAATAACCTCGCGCCATGCGGCCTCGCCGATTTTACTGACAAAGGGCTGTTTGATGGACACGCCGCCAGCAAAAACCATCGTGCCAATACCGCCCGCCTTCTCCGCAAAGCCGGCAATTGCTTTGATTACGCCTCCCGCATCGCCAAGGTCGCATTGCACCGGCACCGCAGCGCAATGCGCACCAATTTCCTCCGCAAGAGCCTGCGCCATATCGGCACGGGACCGGTAGCCAATCGCGACAGTATCCCATTCCCCGGCCAAACGGCGACAGATTGCGCTTCCAAGCCCGCCAGACCCACCAATGACGAAGGCATTGCGCGACATCACTTCACCTCGGTGGATCCGGGCACCTTATACGCGAATTTACCTGGCGCGTGATACCATTTGCCATCGTCATGGCTCTCATACGGCGCCGCGACCTCAATTAAGACACCATGCGCGCTCTTCGGACCGATCCAACTCCAGGTCTGCCAGGGCATGTCCTTATCGTTATAGGTTTTGCCATTCTCGAACACTTGAAGCCCCTCGGCTTGAGCACGCGCCATTGCACCTGGAACATCATCTGTGGTGAAACAGAGGTGATGAACATGCTCGCCCACCTTCTCCAGCCGGTCACCAAGCGGCGTGCCGGGTGCAGGCTGGATAAACTGAATCTCCGTGGAATTCTCATTCACGAAAGTGGCCCATTTCATTCCCTGGTCGTCACCGCTGGAGAATTCATCATATTTTACGATCGGCTTCTCGAGGGAAGCCGGATCGAAAATTCCTAGAATTTTGGTCCAATCCGCGATGGATTTATCAAGGTCCTTAACCAAAATGCAAACATGGGCAAACGGTCCGCTAGGCATGATGCCTCTCCTTCAATCGTTATTACAAAACCAGTTGTGTCAAAATAGCCGCAGTGCCCGAGATCACCAATCGCTGCCCATCGGCACGCAGCCAAACATCGCAATTCACCCGGCCATCTGCAACGCCGGTCACAATACCTCCTGCTTGGAGCTGGTCCCCTGCATACACGTTATCGACGAACTTGGACTCCATCGCCTCAATCCGTCCCCCCGGAAAAGCGGCCAGCAGCATATTCATAACATAAGCAACATTTGCTGGACCCTGATTGATTACACGGCTACCAAGACCTTTTGCCTTTACAACCTCAACATCGAGATGAATCGGATTCGGATCGCGCAGAAACACGGCCCATTTCTTCATTGCCTCGGCGGACACCGACTCGATGATGAAAGCCGGCAACTCCTGACCAACAGCGTAACTCATGCAAGCTCCCTCCGCGGCAGCACCCAGACGTTTTCCGTTTGTAATACTTCAGCATCGGTTTCGTCGCGCAGACTTAATCGGTAGGTCAGTACGTCCATCACACCTAGCTTGCGGCTACGCTTGCGTACTAGCCCAAGAATTTTTCCCTTTACGCGATAAGGCACCCCCACCATCAATGGCTTCTGGAATACCACGCCAGAGCTGCCCATCATCGGCCCATCATCAACATCAAATTTACAAACATTACAAACACCAGCGACGGTTTTTCCCATCGCAACCTGCGTTGCGATATAATAATAGATCGGGTGTGCACAGCCATCCGCCGCCGGCGCAACGCCTGTTGATGCGCACAGCTCCGCATTTTCCTCTACCGAAATGACATAGATCTCGGTGCCGTCCAGTGAGATCCCAGCAACGTCCGGCGCTGGGGGCAGTTTGGAATTTTCAATCATTTAAAAAGACCTCGGCAATCCGAGACTCTCGGCAATCGAGTTGCGCACCATTTCATTGCTGATTGGTGTCATACGTAAAATCCGGTGGTCACGCCAGTAACGCTGCATGTCCGTCTCAGCCGAATAACCCATACCACCCAAGATCTGGATGCCCAGGTCCGCCGCTTTCACGGCATTTTCAGAGGCGACCATTTTCAGCATATTGGCCTGCACGCCGCAATCTTCTCCCTTGGCCTGCAACCACGCCACATAGTTCAGCAACAACTCCGTCTGCTGCTGCCATGTAGCGATATCAGCAATGTAATGCTGGATAATCTGAAACTGCCCGATCGGCTTGCCAAATGCGTGACGCTGCATGGCGTAGGCCAGAGCATCCTCCAGCACGCCGTCGATCGCACCGAGACATTGCGCGCCGACCATAATCCGCTCGTTGTTGAGTGTAGACAACATCATGTACCAAGCCTTGCCCGGCTCGCCGAGCACATCCGAATCCGGCACAAAGACATTATCAAGGGTCAGCGAGCATGATCCCATGGCCCGCATACCAAGCTTGGGCAGGAGCGTCGCGGATACACCTTCTGACTTTGCGTCCATGAAGAACAATGTCAGGCCATGATGCCGTTTTTCAACATTCTTGTCGCTACGCGCCAAAACCAGGATGCGGTCGGCTACACGCGCGGCCGTGGTCCACATTTTTGCGCCATTCACACGCCAGCCGCCGTCAACCTTGGCCGCGAAAGTTTTCATTGCGCCCAGCACATCGGTTCCACCGCCTGGTTCCGTCATGCCCATGGAAACACGCAGATCACCCGCGGCCATCGGCGGTAGCCAGCGCTGCTTCTGGTCCGGCGTACCGTAAATACCTATGGATTTAGCACCGGCGAAGGAGGTCAGACCCCAGGTCCACAGCAAGCCACCGGCCGTACGGGCCAGTTCACGGGCAAATATCATCTGCATCATGATATCACCCCCTTGGCCGCCCCATTCCTCGTCGATCCCGATTCCGAAGAACCCGGCCTTTTTCAGCTTATCCCAGAATGCAAATGGATAATTCAGCTCATCGGCCTCAAGTTTACGCATCCAGTCCTTTGGCGCCTCGGCATCTACCCAGCGGCGCACCATGTCGCGGAATGCCAACTGCTCCTCGGAAAATGAAAAATCCATGTCATCCCGCTCTATTTTATCTCGTTATAGACGTCCTCCCGGAGCATCTATCTGGGGTGTCACGTTAGAACCCGGATTGCTCTGAGAACCTATCTAAGGGCAGGGCGTAATCTACACACTTAAAAACCTTGACAAAGCCCTGTCTGAAGAGAGGTACCCGCCTCGGAAAAACCAGCTTGCTACAAACAAAGACAAACCAAATGAGGAAGTCATGGGAGCAATCGCAGGTAGGGTTGCGGTAATCACCGGTGCATCAAGCGGCATCGGCGCCGCGATCGCGCGTGAGTTATCAGAAGCGGGTGCGTATCTGGTATTAACCGCCCGTCGCCAGGACCGGCTGGAGGCTCTGGCTGCCGACCTTCCCGGTAAGAGCGCAGTTCTCAGCGCCGACATCACGATGCCCGAGACCCCGGAAACCCTCCTTGCTTTTGCCACCGCCCAATTCGGCCGGGCAGATATTCTTGTCAACAATGCCGGGATTCTTCGCGTGGGCCCCCTGGATACGTTTGATCTGGCGCATCTGAGCCCGATGATCGCCACTAACTACGAGGCCCCTGTGCGCACCAGCTATGTATTTGCCCGCGCTATGAAAGCGGCCGGCGGTGGATCCATTGTCAATATCTCAAGTATCGGCGCGCATCTCACCGCCGCTGGCGTTGGCATCTACGGCGGGTTAAAAAAGGCCCTGGAAATGGCCTCCGATGCGCTACGCATTGAGCTTGCCGGGTCCGGCGTGCGGGTCGGTCTGGTCGCCCCCGGCACCACGGCCACTGAAATATTTGCCGACATGAAAGCGCACGGCGAGCAGGGCTGGGATGAATATATCACGCCATTGCAACCAGAGGACATCGCTCGTGCAGTCCGTTACCTGCTTGAACAGCCCGCGCGCGCAAACGTTGCACGCATGCACGTTTACGCCGCCGCCGACTCCCACTGAATCCACCAACACCCCCGGAGTTCCAGCCATGACAATTTCTCCTTCCCAACTGCCAGCGCATGTGAGTCCAGACCTCGTGCGTGACTACCCGATCACCTATGGCGGCGTGACTGCGGAAAACCCGTTTACGACGATCATCCCCGGCGTGCATAAATTGCCTGAGGTTTTTTATGCGTTGGATGCCTATCCCGGCTTCACTCCCGCCTGGATCGTCCGGCGGACTGAGGATTTGCGGAAAATATATTTTGATACCGAACATTTTTCCAATAAGGACTTTGCACCTTTTGCGAAGATCATCGGCGAGACGTGGAGCAGCCTACCGGTGGAAACCGACCCGCCGATGCATGCGCTGTACCGCGCTTTCGTGAATCCCATTTTCACGCCGAAGGCAATGACGCAGCTGGAAGGCCGTATCCGAGGCTATGCGCGCGAATATGTCGAAGGGTTTAAGACTACCGGGCGTTGCGAGTTTATGGCGGATTTTGCTTTCGAATTCCCGATTAAGATATTTCTTGAGCTGATGGGGCTGCCACATGAGCTCACGCCTCGGTTCATGGCCTGGGAAATGGACCTTCTGCACAACTCCGACATGGGCCGCCTCGCCCAGGCGACCCGTAACGTGGTGGACTACCTGCGCGGCGAAATCGCCGACCGTGAAATTAATCCCAGGGACGACCTTATCAGCTACGGCGTAAAGGCCACCGTTGATGGCCGCAAATTGACAAATGATGAACTGGTTGGCTTCGCCTTCAATCTGTTCATCGGCGGACTAGATACCGTATCCACCAATATGGGTTGGCAGTTCCGGCATTTGGCCGAACATCCCGAAGACCAGAGAATGCTTCGCACCAATCCCTCGATGATCCCTGATGCCATCGAGGAGATGATGCGCGCATATGGCGCTGTCACTACGTTCCGCACCTGTATCAAGGAAACCGAGATCCGCGGTGTGAAGATCATGCCCGGCGACAAGGTCGCAATGTCAACCGCGATTGCCGGACGCGACCCGCAGGAATACGACCGCCCGAACGAGGTGGTCCTGACCCGCAAGCCGCATCATGTAAGCTTTGGCTACGGACCGCATCTATGCGTTGGCATGCATCTGGCCCGGCGGGAGATGCGAATTGCAATGGAAGAGATTCTGGCTGGACTTCCTGAATTCGCCATCGCTGACGGCCAGACCCTGCAGGCACACCTGGGCGGCATTATTCAGCCAGTCGAACTTCCGTTGGTGTGGAAGGTCTAACGGGGCAGGCTCGAAATCCAAATGTCAAGCCGGTCCCAGAGTCGATGGCGCAAAGTTGCAAAATTGTGGCAATGCGCCGTTTCCGGCAAAACCATTAGAGTGACATCCGGGCTTGCCCGGAAATAGCCCACTTCGGCATGTGGGTGGGGACTGGTGTCGATTGCGCCATGCATCACGAACACTGGACAGGTGATTTCCGCCGCAGCCTGATGCACGATACCAGGTTGTAGCGCGTCGCGCCCAAGGCACGCCGGTGTCAATGACCCATCGGCCTCGTCTGCTTCAATAAGCGCCAGAGGAACATCCGGAGCATAAAACAACGCGCGCATAACCAGGCGGGGCGAGGCGAGATAGCCTGGCTGAATCGCTGCTGCCATAGTGGCGGGGTCGGCATCCACCAGCACCATCGGCTCATTGGACCAACCCAGAACAACCAGACGGTCGAAGGATTTATGGCTCGCCTGTTGGGTAATAACCATCATCCCGCCGATCGAATGGCCGACGCCGGTTACCGTAACCTTGCCGGCGCGGGCGAAGGTTCTATCGGTAAGGCCGGCAACTGCGTAGCGGGTTGCCTGGTCATTCGCCGCGCTGATTTTTAGACGGCTGAGCAACGTCTCAGGTTCCGGACTCGTGCTTTCCCCCATGCCAAGCAGGTCGACGGCGAGCACAGCGCGTCCTTTCGCCGTAAGATGTTCCGCGAAACTATAGCCTGCAAAACCCGGATAGTTGGCGTGCCAGTAGCGGCGCCGGTAGCCGCCACCATGCAGGCAAACCAGAAGTTCCAGTGCATGCCCATCTGGTAAGGCATCGGGCATATGCAGTGAGGCCGCCAATTGCGCATCAGCGATCCCTGCCGCGGTCGAAACATCGATCCGCAGCTCGATGGTCTTCACACTGTTAGACTTGCCACACGAGCGGCAATTTGCGGACCTGAATGATGGATCCCATCCAGAACGGCACAGGCTGCGATTTATCCAACTCGAACGCCGGCAGACTCGCCAGCATCTCCTGCATCGCGATCAACAGTTCGCGGCGCGCCAAATGCATACCGAGACAGCGGTGAGAGGAACTACCGAAGGTCAGATGACTCGGCTTGCGATCGAAGCGGATTTCATCCGGGTGGTCCCAGGCTTCCGGGTCACGTGCAGCGAGCGAGGTCGACATCGCCACTTTATCGCCCGGCAACATTTTTACGCCATGAAAATCAACTTCCCGCGTGACAGTACGGTAGGTGGTCACCGCGCCATAGGCACGCAACAGCTCCTCAATCGCCAGAGTAAGCTTGGCCGGGTCAGCGCGTAGCTCAGCCTGCTGTTCGGCGTGCGCCGCCAGATGATAAAGATGCAGCCCAATGTTGGCCGTTACGGTGTCCAACCCGCCAACGAACAGGTTGAAGCAATAGCCGTAGACCATTTCGTTTGTCCAAGGCTTGCCGTCGAACTCATAATCAAGGGCATAGGTAATCAAATCATCTTTCGGATTTTCTCGTCGCGCCTGAATTGCATCCAGTAGGTATTTTTTGACCTCGTGCGTGGCCTTGATCCGCGCATTCATGTCCGTGGTGTGCAGCAAGTCGTGTTCCCAGGATAGGAATTGGGGAATCTGTGACTGGTCAAGACCGAACAGGTCAAGGAAGATAGTGACCGGGAAAGGTACCGCGAATTCAGACACGAAATCGCAATGGCCGCGGTCCTTGAATGTAGCGATGAGGCTGCGCGCCCGATTGCGCACCATATCGTCGAGCGAGAACATCTTCGCTGGCGCGAACACAGGATTCAGCGTGCGCCTGACCTGGGCATGCGGCTCGCCTGTCAGTTCGGTCGGCACCAAGCTCCAGTCCTCGCCGATAAACTGTGCGAAGCCAGAAAAGCCCTTTTTCGTGAACAGATCGTCGTCAGCGTAGACTTCCTTCAGATACTCGGAACGCCTGACAACCCAGGCACCTGTCCCACCCGGATAAATGTTCGGGCACCAGAAAATGGGTGGGGTGGTGGCGTGCACATGAGCGAGTTTCGTCTCGTACACGTTCTCGAAATAGACCGTACGATCTGCAATTGTGCAATCGTGAACGAGATTCGATGGAATGTGTGATGGAAGCGTAGACATTATATATTTTTCCTCAAACTTTAATCAGGCGATATGCGGCATAATTTCCGTCGCGACCCAACGCAAGCGGTCGGAGTACTCCGCCAGCCCACTAATACCCGGCGGCAACGGCACGATTGTCTCGGTAATGCCAAGCTCGCTAAGCCATCCGATCTGGTCGAGTATCTTCTGTTTGCTCCTCGTACCGGGCGCGCGCGGATCGTCCAGCACCTCATGATGCGCGCCGACATTCAACATTTCGAGCGCGAAGAACACGTTGATCGGCCGCCCATCGTATTCCCGTTGCGATTTGATGAAATCAATGCATGCAGGAAACTTCTCGGGTGGCGTGCGGAACGGCGACCAGCCATCACCAAATTTCGCCACGCGCTTCAAAACCGGCTCCGCGTCACCGCCAAGCCAGACTGGCAGGCGGGGGCGCTGTACCGGCTTGGGTGCGAAACCGATGTCCTTGAAGCTGACGTATTTACCCTCGAATTCGGGCGCATCCATTGTCCACAGCGCTTGCATCGCGGCAATGTATTCATCGGCGATTTTTCCGCGCTCATGAAAATTTACACCGAGCATGTCGAATTCTTCCTTCAGCCAGCCGACACCAAACATTGCCTCGGCACGACCGCCGCTCAACCAGTCAAGAGTCGACCACGCCTTGGCCTGTACAATCGGGTTTTGCAAAGGGACGATTGAAACCGAGGACGACAGCCTTAGATTTTTAGTGTGCCCGGCTATAAAGCTCAAAGCGACCGGGGTGTGAAAATAATGATCGCCCGAGAGTGCAATATGTTCATTTGGGATGATAAAATGTTCGCCCAACATACATTTATTGAAACCAAGCTGGTCCGCGAGCGCCATCGCCTGGCCAACCTGCGCGCCGCTCAAGGCTAACTCCCAAGGTTGCACCATGGCTGCCACATGCATGGAATTTGGAACGCCAACGTTAAGTTTCATTCGTATTGCCTAAATAAAAAAGGGCGGGGTAACGCAACGTCACCCCGCCAATGAGATTTATTTGTACGGATCCACTGGTTGCGGCGCCGCAATTACGCCTATATCGATCAGCATCGAATACACATCCGAGATCGAATAGATATGCACAATCTTGTCGCCCTCGAAACGGAGCCAGGAGAACCAGACAACATTCAGGTCATTGCCGGTCGGTTTGATGCCCATGTAATTGCCGCCTGTATGCTTGCCATGGTGATGGCAGAGCACGCAAATCTCGTTATCACCGCGGCCCCACGCCTTCAGTGTGCGATAAATAGAAGGCGGGAAAGTCTTGTACAGCCCCTGTGGCGAGGTCTTCCACACCTTGTAGGTCCCCAGGTCAGGGCGGTTAGGGTTGTCATAGGTCATTTTCTCGGTGTCGAAGAATGCGTCCATGCCATCCCAGTCACCACGGTTGATGACCTCGTGGAGGTTCATCCACTGGTTGACCATGAAAGCCTGGCGCTCTGTCAAGCCGGCGGTAATTTCCGCACGCTTCTCTTTAGAGAGCACGAAATCTGCGTTTGTAAATGCGGGAAGTCCACCCATAGCTACTCCTTAAAATATTTGCCCTTATGGCATTGTTACGCGATAACGAGCGTTCTTGCTCCGCTCCGATCCTTGAGGACGATAGGTTCTCATGCCGACCTTGGTCTCATCTCACCTACCATTCGGAGGGGTGCCCAAACTGTGGGCCTGACAGATGGCCCCACCCAAGCCATAACTGGAGAAGACATAATGTCATTAGAGGTAATTCCAGACATAATAAAAACCCAGGAGATCACAGCGGAACCGTATGACGCCCTCAACCGCTCCGGATGCAGTGATCAAGTGCTCCGGGATAATTAGTGTTAAGCGGCTGCTTCCGAAAGCGAGGACTTTCCTCGTGCAAATTAACCGGCAGGACGAAAGCAGCAGAAACGGCCATCGGCGTCAAACCGCGCCAGCCCGCCGCTTAGGTGCCTCGCCGCCGCAGATACCTATCCAACGTAAGGTGCGCGATACCCTGAACATGCGTTTTTAAACCTAAAGAGCGCGCCCGAAAGACAAAACACAATTTTTTTCAATGAGTTAAATATGCTGTCTAAAATCCTCGGCCCGCAACCTTGTTGTTCCAGCCCCCATTTTAAAACCATGTTAAGGATCAGCCTATGACAGATACCAGTACTCAGGTTCAGGGACAGCGCCGCCCCGGCGTGCTGGGCGTGCATTCGGTGGACCATTTCGCCATTACGGTTCCCGACCTCGCAAAAGCGTCCCAATTCTACTCAACTTTCGGCCTGGAAGCGCGCGCCGAAGGCAATGACCTGGGGCTGTATACCCTTGGCGGCACGCATCGCTGGGGCCACCTGCAACAGGGGACGCGGAAAAAATTCGGCCACCTTTCCTTTGGTATTTTTGCCGATGATCTGGCCGCCTTCAACACCCGCCTCAACCAGCTCGACATCGCCCGCCTCGCGCCGCCCCCAGGGCATGATGGAGACGGCATCTGGTTTACCGACCCTGACGGCATCCTCATCGAATTGGCCGTAAAAGCAAAATCATCGCCGGCGGAAAAATCCGTCTTCGCCGCGCTCTCCGTTCCCGCCGGCGTCGCCGGCGCCCCGGAGCGCAGCAAGGTCCAGCTTGTCCACCCCAGGCGGCTTAGCCATGTCGCCATCTTCACGACCGATGTCGACCGCGCGGTAAAGTTCTACACCACCACCCTCGGTATGCGCTTGTCAGACCGCTCGCGCGAATTCGTCGCTTTCATGCACGGCGCGCACGGCAGCGAGCATCACATGATCGCGGTGCTAAAATCCAACGGCCCCGGCATTCACCATTGTAGCTGGGATATCGGTTCGGTGAATGAGATCGGCCTCGGCGCGATGCAGATGGCCGTAAAAGGCTACGCCGCCGGCTGGGGGCTCGGCCGCCATGTGCTTGGCTCCAACTATTTCCACTATGTGCGCGACCCCTGGGGCAGCTATTGCGAATATTCGGCTGACATGGACTACATTCCGCCCTCGGCCGACTGGCCTGCGGGCGATCATGCCCCCGAAGATTCCATGTTCCTCTGGGGCCCCAACCCGCCCGCCGATTTTGTTACGAATTTCGAAACCACCGAATAAACAATGAACTATTTTATAAATAAATCGTACTGAGAATGCCAATGGAACGTCCGCCGAACCACGCAAATATCGTAGTGTTGAGCGGTAGCCACTGCGGGAGACACTGGAATAACTAACAACAATATTGAACTAGCGGGCAAAACCGGCATCGCGGAAACACATGGCTACCACTCTGCGCCAAGAGGGTTTCGTGGTCATCAACCCCACCGGCAAGGCGATGCTCATCACCGGCGGCGGTCACCGGCGCGCGTGGCCAGATCGCCTTGCAACTCGCCCGCTTTCTCGCGCCGAACGTGTGACCGGCACAACCCGCACGCGAACGTCATCATCCGGCTGTAAGTTACCGTTTGCACATTTTGCCTAAAAACTTATCCAGCTCCACTTTTCCCGCCTCGGTTACCAGTGGAGTAAAAACTTTGCGTACCACGTCCTCAAACCGCACCACCGTTTCCTCGCCAAAAATTAGCCCAAACAACAGCGGCTCATAAATCGTCCCGGCCATGATGTTGTAGACAATCACGTCGTCTCCGACGTCGCGCAACAGCCCTACGTCCACCGTCATCTTTACAATATGCGTGAGCATGTCCTGCATATACGCCCGCTCGTCCTGCATCCGCGCGGCCACAATCTTGCGCATGCGCGCGAAGGGCGAGACCATCGAACGCGAGACCTTGCGCTGTTCCGGCCGGGCGAACCAGCGCGTCCGCGCCTCCACATAGGCCAGCAACTTTTCCAGCGGATTGTTCAAACCCTGCGCAGGCAGCCGTGGAATTTCCATGGTCTGCAACGCATGCGTCACTGCGGCGATGAACAGATTTTCCTTGCTGCCGTACACATCGTAAATCGTCGCGGTAGAGCAATGCGCCTGCTCCGCGACCTCCATTATCGACACTGCTTCAAAAGCCTTTTCGGCCAGCAATCGCATCGCGCATTCCAACACGCGCTGTAGCGATTGTGTCTTTTTGTCCGCCATGCTCCCGCCTCTCCATGCGCGCCGGTCCAGCGCGTAAGGAGTTTGCCACTAAAGCCCGGCTTACGTAAGTTTCGCCGCAGGCACAATGATCTGTGGATTGACGATCTGTTCCTCGATAAAGCCATCCCAATCGCGCGCCCGCCGCACCAGCAGTTCGCGCACTGCTTCGTCGGTTGGCAGCATGAAGCGGTTGCTTACAATCGCCTCCACCACCTGCTCGCCCACCTCATCCGCCTCCATGAGCCGGAACATCGCCCCCGGCCCCCTGGTATCGGTCGGCGGCCCAAAGCTGCGCAGCGTGCTCATAATATTCGTCTTCACCGGCCCAGGGCACAGCACCGTCACGCCAATTCCTTTTGGCCGCAGATAAAGCGCCAGACCTTCGGAAATCTGAATAATCGCCGCCTTGGCCGCCGCATAGGGCGCGCGGTCGAACGAATAAGTGAACAACCCGGCGAAGGACGCGGTGTTGACAATATGCCCTTCGCCTTGCGCCAGTAGCAGCGGCAGAAATGCCAGATTGCTGCGCACCACAGAGAGTAGATTGAGGTTCAAAATCCGCTGCCATTCCTCCAGCGGAATCTGCTCCGGCAGTCCGCGCGTGAGCACGCCGACATTGTTCATCACAATCGCCACACCGCCGAACCGCGCCAGCACGAGCGCCTTCAACTCCTCAAAGGCGCGGTCCTGGCCAACATCACATTTCACGCCAACCGCCTGGCCGCCCGCTTGCGTAATCTCGTGCGCCACCGCCAGCGCGCCGGCCTCATCAATATCAGCCACCACGAGGTTAACCCCGCGCTGCGCCAACGCCAACGCGCTGGCGCGCCCGATGCCGCTCGCCCCGCCGGTTACAACCGCTGTCTTGCCCTGTAAATTTTCCAAAATCGCCTCGCTCAGCTTTCGACAAGTTTATGTTTGCGGAACACCGTCAACGCCGTGGTGCGCGCCACACTCGCCGCAGGGAAACCGGCATAGCCCGAAGCGTGGTAGATCACTTCCTCTATTTCGCTTAAGGACAACCCGTTGCGCAGCGCCACCAGTAGATGCACTTCCAGCTCATCGCTTGCCCGCAGCGCGATCAATATGCTCAACGTGACCAGACTGCGCGACCGCAAATCCAACCCAGGCCGCGTCCATAATTCAGAGAACACGTTACGTAATGCCAACTCACCAATAAACGCGCCGAACTCCGGCGAACGCGCCGCACCATCCAGCGCCTTGGCCACCTCCGGCGACAGCATTTTCGCAACCACATCCAAACCAGCCTGGCGGCGATCCGTCATTGGTTTTCTCCCCTTGTCCGTATATTTTTTACGTCTGGTTTTCCGGCAGATGCACCACCATCCCATCCATCTCCGCCATCACCGTGATCTGGCAGGATAAACGCCAGCTGGTGTCAGCATCATCGAGAATCGAAAGCTCGATTTCCTCCGCCGCCGGCACGTGCGTCACCCAATCGGGTGCCAACTGCACGCGACACGTCCCGCAAGCCGCCGCTCCGCCACACTCGGCGGCAATGCCGGGGATATCATTAAGCACCGCCCCCTGCATTAGCGTGTACCCAACCGGCAAATCCACCGGATCCTCGCGGCCGTCATGTTGAATGTAGATAATACGCGTCATGTTCTCAGCCCCACACCAAGTTCAACGACCGCACCGCCAAATTCAACCCGCCAAAAAACTTTGGTGGCCGCGCCTGATCAAGCCGGAACTCCGGAATCCGCTTTAGCCACTCCTCAAAAAACACTCTCATCTCCAACCGCGCCAAGTTGGCACCAATACAGCGGTGTGGCCCCATGTTGAACGTGGCCAGCGCCTCCTTGCGGCCCGGGCACATGCTCTCCGCATTCTCAAATGCCACCGGGTCATAATTCACTGCTGGCACCATCAGCATGAACATGTCGTCCTTTTGAATCGCCACACCATCAAGCTCGGTGTCCCGCGTCGCCCGCCGCACCGCCATGGCAATGCCATGCAACCGCAACATCTCCTCCATCACCAACGGTATCCGTGTTGGGTCGGCCCGTAGTTCCGCCTGCAACGCCGGATGCAACGCCAAATACCGCGCCGTGAAGCACAAGGCATTCACCACGGTCTCCAGCCCGCCAAGGAACAACAAAACGGCGTAATTGAGGATTTCGTCAGGTGTCAACCGTTGGCCGCCAAAATCCTTGGTCACCATCTCGGAAATCAGGTCGTCGCGCGGTTCAGCCATGCGCGCATCCACAGTCTCTTTCAAAATTGCTGCAATTTTCTTGATGCTCGTCATCCGCACGCACGGATCTGGTGCGGCCGTCGCATCCTCCGCCAGTTGACGGAATTCCTTCAGCCGATCCGTCGGCATGCCAGCAATATTAAAAAACAACGTCGGCGGCAGCGGCTCCGCGACATCGTTCATAAACTCGCAATACCCCTGCGCCGCGACCGCGTCGATCAACCCAGCCGCCATCGCGCGCACGGCACCTTCAAGCGGTGCTACGCCCTTCGCGGTAAATTTTGCATTTAGCGGGGCGCGATATTGCGTATGCCGCGGTGGATCAAACGTCAGAGGAATCAACACCGGCTGTTCCGCCATCGCGGGAATCCCCCGCGTGACGCTGGTGAAAAGCTCGGGGTCGCAGGCCACCTGTCGCAGTTCCTCCTTGCCGGTGACAACCCAATGCCCACCGTAGCGCGGCGAATAAAACAGCGGCGGCGCCTCCTTGTGGAGAGACTTCATCCGCTCGTGCGGATTTTCCAATAGCCGCGCATCGTAGATGTAATCAAAATCATAAACCCGCTCCAGCGGTACATGCCCTGGAATGGGAGCAAGTTCAGTCTTCTCTGCCGCACTCATCGCCATCAGTCCCTTCAGGTACAAACATCTTTAGGAGAGCAGCATCCGCCTGCGTATTAATCCCGGGACCATAGCTCGGTCATTTCATAGAAGTCCTATTAAAAAACCTTCGTTTTATTTTTGTCCGCCCCGCACGCTCACCAGCGGCGGCGCAGTTGCACACCGCGGCGGCGCTGCCGCAAGGCTACCTGGCGCTCCTCCGGCGTTACAACCGGGGTCTGCGGCGGCAACGCCGCGCGTAAGTCTGCAAGCGGCACGGGCGTAAGCACTGGAGCCGGACCGGAACTGGCCTCGGTCCAACGCAGCATAACCGACCCTTCGCTCCAGCCCCCAGGGTCCAGCCAATTGGGCACGCCGGGGTCTTCCAGCGCAATCACGGCGCGGAAGCTGCCATCGCTATCCAACCGCGCCTGCCCGCCGTTCAGGCTACCCTGACGGTTCAGCCAGTCGATCGCATTCCACAGAGGGTCGCCCAATTGCACGTTCCAGTACCGCACGCGCTCGGGCAATGCGGTCTCAAGAACCAGCACATGGCCAGGCTCCAGCTTGAACAAGCCCTGGTAGTAGTGTTGCCCGGCAACACCGCCGCGCCCAGCCCAGTCGTCATGCTCAAAACTGTTGACGAGTTTTTTCTCACGCTGCCCTGCCATGTGGCGCAACCAGAGTCCGGCGTAGCGTTTGGGGTATCCGGCCAGACGTTCCAACCGCCGCGCGGTTTCGGCGGCATCCAGCCGGAGCGGTGCCAGCGGCTTGTCCATTCGCTCGATGGCGAAACGTCCATCGCGCCCCACACCCCAGTCGTAAGAGGCTTGGCGCAGCACCAATGTCCGCGCTCTAGGATCTATTTGCCGCCAATCCCCGTGCCAATTTGCCGGCTTCTCGGCACTCAACAACAGTTCAAAAGCGCCGCTGGCGTTCAAGGTCAACGTATCGAAATCTATCAGCCCAAGTGAAGGCCCAAGTTCATCCATCACCCCCAGGCCGCCAGCGGAGATATCCAGCAGCACGAATAATCCGTCGCCACGCGTGCCGGCAATGCGGTACACCCCCGTTCCGTCGATCGTTGCCTGATAATACACAAAATCAGGATTTGCTGAGCTTGCATTAAAATGCGTGTTCACGGCGGGAACAAAATCCGGTCTGTCAGGGTCAGCGAAAGTGCTGAAAAACCCTGATGATATACTGAGAAAAAAAAGCCGGTAAGCCTCTTGGCGCAATGCCTCATCCGCCGGATTGGCAAGCAGTGGGAGCAGTTCATCCGTGGCGCTCAGCAGCTGCAGGTACTCCGGCCATTCCATCAAATGTAATCCTTATAGGCCTGTATATAGTCATTATACACATCACGCACCCGTGCCCCGGTCAAACCATAGTCTTCCAGTGTATATGTATGTCTTCCATGCTTGTCGGCGGGGTTTGCGGCCAGCCATTGCGTAATGCCGGCAGCGGTTTCGCTGGAAAAAGCTATCCCCGCAAAATCATAAATTCCCTGCACCGCGCCGACCGGATCACGCGAAATATCCTTGTAACGCAGATCATACATCGGCATGTCCGGATGCGCTGCGCGCTGCGCCATCATTTTCACCTGGCCGTCATGCCACAGGTGCAATAGCTCCTCACCAAGCTCCGCGCGGTCTTGCCGCGCGAAGACCATGCTGCGCAGCGATTCTAGTAAACGGGAAATCGAAGCCAGTACCGTAACCGGATCACGATGCGGCTGCACAAACATGGCATCGGGATAGACCGACAGAAGTTCAGGAATATGGTAGGCATGTTCTTGTACCTTCAGTACCCAGCGTGCGCGCGGATTGCGCCAGGCCAGATGTTGCAGCCACATTTTATGTACCTGATAGGCAAAAACCGTATTTGCATTCAGGTACCATTGATAGTAATCGCGCAACCGGAACAACATTGGCAGGTTAAGGCTCTGGAACGATGTTTCCAAAATCATTCCGCATTCCTGCGGAATCCAGGCGCCGATCGGGTGCGCCTTGCGCACTTCCGCCAGCGGACCAACAAAATTCTCGTCGACATATTTATCGAACGCCGCGGCACGCGGGTCACTACGGAAAGTCGCGGCTTCCGGCGGCGGCGAAGGCGCCGCCACCTCCCAGGACATCGGCGTGCGCACATTGTCATCGGTCCCAATCAACGCATGCAACAGGCTAGTGCCGCAGCGTGGCAAGCCCAGAATAAACACCGGCCGCTCGATTTTGACCTCCGCAATTTCCGGGTAGCGAAGCCGGTCGGCGGCAATCGCCGCCAACCGGCTCAAATTGTTCTGGAACTGCGCAATCGCCCTTCCACGGCCATCGTCTTTCAGCCCTTGTTCCCTCGCCAGCGACGCCAGCGCGGCGGCCAGTCCCGGGCGAACCTGATCGCGCAACACATCTGGCAGCGCCACCTCGTTCAGAAGATTCTCGACGATGTTGTTATTACCAGCCATTCCACCGTACTCCATTTTTATTTGCCCCCAAAGGCAAACAATCGAGCCTCGACGCACCTTCCGTTGGAGAGGTTTCTCACCCTGGCGCCACAGCCAGGGTGAGGGCATTATCATAAGGCGGCAATGATGCTGGCCAGGAAAATACCGGGTAGGTTTCCTTTGCAAAACAGCTACGACTACATCATCGTCGGCGCCGGCTCCTCGGGCTGCGTCCTGGCCAATCGCCTCTCGGAAGACCCTTCAACCACTGTTTTGGTGGTCGAAAGCGGACCCGACGACACCAGCCCGCTCATCCGCATGCCGCGCGGCATCGGCAAGCTTCTAGTGCCCGGCAACCCGCATGTGTCTGCCTACCAGGTCTCCCCACGCGGTAACGCACCCGTTGAAACATGGCTCAAAGGCCGCACCGTCGGCGGCTCTTCCTCCATCAACGGCATGGTCTATGTGCGCGGCGCCCCGGCTGACTACGACGGCTGGCGCGATCTTGGCTGCACTGGCTGGGGTTGGGATGACCTCGGCAGGCATTTCGTCGCCCTGGAGGACCATGAACTCCCTGCCAACCAATGGCGCGGCAAGGGCGGCCCGCTAAAAATCAGCATGCAGCCTGCCGGCTCCCCCGTTTGCGCCGCGCTGCTGCAAGCCGGCGAGGAAATGGGCGTTGCCCATGTCGATGACATGAACGGTATTCCCGCCGTTACCGATGGCGGCATGAGCTACCAGCCCACCACCACCTTCCACGGCAAGCGCTTCTCCGCCGCCCGCGCGTTCCTTACCCCCGTACGCGGCCGCGCAAACCTGCACGTGCTGCCCGAAACAGAAGTCCTGCGCATAGAATTCCAGAACCGCCGCGCCACCGGCGTGTCCTTGCGCAACAAAACCGGTACCCACAGCGTCGCCGCCGCACGCGAGGTCATCATCAGCGCCGGCGCCATCCAGTCGCCAAAACTGCTGCAATTATCGGGTGTCGGCCCCGCCGCTTTGCTCGCCAGCCTCAATATACCTCTGGTCGCGGACTCGCCCAACGTGGGCCGCAACCTGCGCGAACACCGTTACCTCTCCACTCAATACCGCCTGCGCGGCGGCAGTCTCAACGCCAGCCTCTCAGGGCTCGGCTTGCTGCGCTCGGTGCTGCAGTATTTACTGTTCTCCAGCGGCCCGCTCACCCACGCCGCGCACGAGGTCGGCGGCTTCGTGAAAACCCGCCCGGAACTCACCCGCCCAGACGCGCAAATCGGCCTCGGCCTGTACTCCATGCGCCCCGGTAAAGCCGGCATCGAAATCGACAAATACCCCGGCCTCAACGTCATCGGCTACTTCACCAAGCCGGAGAGCCAGGGTGAAATCCGCATCCAATCCGCTGACCCGGCGGTCGCGCCGATCATCGAGGCCAATCATTTCACCGCTGAGATCGACCGCATCAGCGCGGTCTCGCTATTCCGCTGGCTGCGCCGTTTTGGCCAGCAACCAGCACTCAAACCCTGGATCACCGAGGAAACCGACCCAGGCGCGCGCATCCAAACCGACGAGGACGTGCTGCAAAACGCCATCAGCCTTGGCGGCACCGCCTTCCATATCGCCGGCACGTGCCGCATGGGTGCGGATGATGCCGCTGTGCTCGACCCGCAATTGCGCGTACGGGGCGTGCAGGGCCTGCGCGTGGTGGATACTTCCATCATGCCCACCCTCGTCTCGGGCAACACCAATGCCCCTGCCATGGCCATCGCCCTGCGCGCGGCTGATTTCATTCTCAATCGCTAAAGCCAAGGATCGCGCATGACAATTCCCTTCACGCACATCAACCGCCTATACATCGACGGCGAGTGGGCTGGCGCACAGACGCATGAGGACATCATCAACCCCGCGACCGAGGAGGTTATCGGCAGCGCCCCTGTCGGCACGTTGGAGCACGCGCACGCCGCCATCGCCGCCGCACGCCAAGCGTTTGACCATGACGCCTGGCCCTGGCTGAAAACGTCCGAGCGCGCCGACATCATGCGCCGTCTGCACGCGGCCCTTCTGGCCCGGCGCGAGCAGATCGTGGCACTCATCGTCGCCGAAGTCGGCTGCGCCCAGGGCATCACCAACGCCATGCAGGTGGACGCCCCGCTCGCGCATTTTCTCTCAGCGCTTGAACACGCCGCGCGGGAACAAACCGTGCAACTACCCGTGGAATCCACGCCCAACTTCATGAACCCTACAGGCCCACAAATACTCGGCGGCACCACCGTCATCCGCGAGCCTGTGGGCGTGGTCACCGGCATCACCGGCTACAATTTCCCCTTCCTGCTAAACCTCAGCAAAATCGTCCCGGTCCTGCTTGCCGGCAACACGCTGGTCCTCAAACCCTCACCTTTTACGCCTTTCTCGGCACTTTTATTCGGCGAAGCGGCCTTGGAAGCTGGCATACCCCCCGGTGTGCTCAACATCATCACCGGCGGTCCTGATGTGGGCACCCTGCTCACCACCGACCCACGCATCGACCTCATCACCTTCACCGGCTCCGAGACCGTGGGTGCTGCGATCATGGCCCAGGCCGCTCCCACGCTTAAACGCATACATCTCGAACTCGGCGGCAAATCCGCACTCATCGTGCGCGCCGACGCTGACATCGAGCGCGCCGCGGCCATGGCCGTTGCCATCCTCTCAGTCAACGCCGGGCAGGGTTGCGCCATCCTCACCCGCCTGCTGGTACACAACTCCATCCGTCGGCAATTCGTGGAAGTCGCCAAAGCCGTTGCCAAGCATTGGAAAATCGGCAATCCCGCCGACCCCAGCGTGCTAATGGGCCCGCTGATCCGTGAATCCCAGCGCACCAAAGTCGAACGCCTGATCCAGTCCGGCCATGAACAAGGCGCCAAACTCGTCCACGGCGGCGGCCGCCCTGCCGGCTTACCAAAGGGCTTTTTCACCGAAATCACCCTGTTCGATGACGTCGACAACGCCATGACCATCGCCCAGGAGGAAATCTTTGGCCCCGTCGGCGTGATCATCGGCTTCGACACTGATGACGAAGCCATCGCCATCGCCAACGACTCCCGCTATGGCCTCAACGGCGGGATCGAAACCGCAGATGCCGCCACCGGCTTCGCCATGGCCAAACGCATCCGCGCCGGCAGCGTCTCGCTCAACGGCGGCACCGGCAAAATGACTTTTGCTCCCATCGGCGGCTTCAAACGCTCAGGCATCGGCCGTGAATATGGACCGGACTGGCTGAAGGAATTTACTCAGGAGAAGTCAATCTTTTATCCCGTGGGACACAATTCTGATTACTTTATATCCGCTCATAACCGGCGTTGATGATTTCGTTCCTGCATCTGTCTGACGTGAGCATGTTTAGAATGGGGTAGATTGTAGCTGCGATGTTTTGATGTGGCCGCCACCGGCAGCCGCATTGAAAGGCGCGATACCGGCTACACCAAAACCTCCCCAACCCCCCATACAATTAACCGGCGAATACTGCAGCATCTTGGAAATCGTGTTCCGATGAACCCCAAACCGCCGCGCAGCCTCGCGGTGGCTCAAACCATCGACCATCACGGCTCGCCGGACAGCACCATAAAGTTCCACTCTAAACTCCATGTGGCCTGATTTAACTCGTTCGCCCAATATTTTTTTATTGTTAGCACTACTTTGGCATATTTTATTGACTTCGGTTATTTTTAGGCTTCCCGAATCGGCTTTTGACT
>NZ_BSOS01000090.1 GCF_030160635.1 Acidocella aquatica
GCCGAGCTCACCAAGCCGCCGCACAGAAAGCGTACATCAAATCTAAATCACAACTGTAATGCTAGGCCGCTCAGGATGAACGAACCTAAACCGATCACACGCTGGAGAATTCAGCGAATAGCTGAATCCTCCAGCCTTATTTTTGAACGAGTGATTCCATGCGTTTAGCTTGAACGCTCCGCGTCAATCGAAACGCATATTGCTCTAGAACTTGGTAATCAGGCGAACATTAACAATCGTGCCCGCCACGTCGTTCTTGGTATAGATGTTCTGGTCCCAGCTGGCGAGAACATTGATGCCGCCAAACTGATAGCCCACCATCGGCCCGGCGCCATAGCTTTCTTCCATGTGGTTCGTCAGACGCACGCCATTCAACGTATCAGCCGTGATCTGGTTCATCTGATGCGCGCCGATGCCAAAAGTCCAGGCGCCGATGGTCTTCGCGAGCGTATAATCAACCGAGAACTGATCGCCGGACATGTAGTTATAGCCAGTGGTTTTATCGGCGGTAACAGGTTCAGCCAGATGCATGTCGGCGCTGATATTCCAGCCATTGCTCAGCCAGCTCAACCCGAGATCTTCCTGCACCGCGAAATACCCATTGCCCGAGGGCAGGCCGCCATTGTTCAGCTTGCCGTTGATCAGATCGGGCATGGTGGAGCTGGCATCGGGCAAATAGAGTTCCAGTCCGGTCTTCACAAAATAATCATGGGGCAGGGTCCAGGCCAGCTGGCCGGGGATGAGAATCGTGTTGAACGTGCCCCAGTTGCCGCTGCCGGTGTGGCCGGTGATGCCGGATGCTGACGTGTAGTCAAACGGCTGGGCAATGGCGAGCGAATAGCTGGCGCCCAGCACATTAATGCCCGGAACCCACAAAACAATCGGCACCTCGACCAGAATATTCGCGGTAGCACCAGGAATATTATGGCCTGTGTTGTCTTTAACCGTGGTGTCCGTCCAGTAATTATCCAACACGCCGTAAACGCCGGGCGGCGGGGTGGCGCCGGCGGCCAGCCCTTCGTTCACGCCACGCAGATAAGGATTCCAAAGCTCACTGGCATTGGCCGGAGCGCAGACCACGAAGCCAAGCACCACCGCCGCCGCGCCAACCAGCAGGCGCGGATCAGATTTTGTTTTTGTCATTTTATCGGTCCCTGTTTGTTTATATTTTCAACATTTTTCCGCGCAAAAATCCCGCGAGCGGCATCACGCCGTCCGCACAACCGCGCGCGCGGCCGCGGTATCTGGCAAATACAATCCTGATGTTATGAAACCCGGCGCGGAGTCCGGCGGCCTTGTGTCAGGCCAGGGCCGCCAGCTCCGCTTCGGTGAACACGCGCGAGCGGGTCAAAAATCGCTGCCCCGACCCGTTCTCCAACGAGAACATGCCGCCCATGCCGGGCACCACGTCGATGATGAGTTGCGTGTATTTCCAGTATTCAAACTGCGAGGGGCTCATATGGAATTTCGCCCCGCCGATTTCGCCCAGCTCCACATCGTCCGGGCTGAGCAGATAGTCGCCCTGTTTAAAGCACATCGGCGATGAGCCGTCGCAGCAGCCGCCGGACTGGTGGAACATGATAGGGCCATGTTCCGCCGTCAGCTTCGCGATCAGCCCGCGTGCCGCCGGGGTGGCGAGCACGCGCGCTGGTTTATTGCTCATCGCCGTGCCCTGCTCAGAAAAATCCAAGCGCCTTGGGGCTGTAGCTCACCAGCAGGTTCTTGGTCTGCTGATAATGGTCGAGCATCATCTTATGGTTCTCGCGGCCAATGCCCGATTGCTTATACCCGCCGAACGCCGCATGCGCCGGATAGGCATGGTAGCAATTGGTCCACACGCGCCCGGCCTTTATGCCGCGGCCCATGCGGTAGGCACGGTTGCCATCGCGCGACCACACGCCGGCACCCAGGCCGTAGAGCGTATCATTGGCGAGTTCCAGCGCCTCGGCCTCGTCCTTGAAAGTGGTAACCGCGAGCACCGGCCCAAAAATCTCTTCCTGGAACAGCCGCATCTTGTTGTTGCCCAGAAACATTGTCGGTTCGATATAAAAACCACCGGAGATACCACCCTCCATCGCCGGGCGGACACCGCCGGTCAGCAGCTTGGCACCTTCCTGCTTGCCGATGTCGATATAGGAGAGAATTTTCTGCACCTGTTCGGAGGAAGCCTGCGCGCCCAGCATGGTGCTCATATCCAGCGGGTTGCCCTGCTTGATGGCATGCACCCGCTTCAGCACTTTTTCCATGAACCGGTCGTAAATGCTCTCCTGGATCAGCGCGCGCGACGGGCAGGTGCAAACCTCACCCTGGTTGAAGGCGAACATCACCAGGCCTTCAATCGCCTTGTCCAAAAAGTCATCATCCTGCGCCATCACATCCTCGAAGAAGATGTTGGGCGATTTGCCACCGAGTTCCAGCGTGACGGGGATGAGATTGTGGCTGGCATATTGCATGATCAACCGGCCGGTCGTGGTCTCGCCGGTAAAGGCGATTTTGGCGATCCGGCTGGAGGAGGCGAGCGGCTTGCCCGCTTCCAGGCCAAAGCCATTCACAATATTCAACACGCCGGGCGGCAGCATGTCGCCCACCAGCTCAGCCAGCACCATGATGGAAACAGGCGTCTGCTCGGCCGGTTTCAACACCACGCAATTGCCCGCGGCGAGCGCCGGGGCGAGTTTCCAGATCGCCATCAGGATCGGGAAGTTCCAGGGGATGATCTGGCCAACCACGCCAAGCGGCTCATGAAAATGGTAGGCAACGGTGTCATCGTCAATCTGGCTCAGCGCACCTTCCTGCGCGCGCACGCAGGCGGCGAAATAGCGCATATGGTCAATCGCGAGCGGAATATCGGCAAAGGTGGTCTCGCGGATCGGCTTGCCGTTGTCCACGGTCTCCGCATAGGCGAGCAGGTCGAGGTTCTGCTCCATTTTATCAGCCATGCGGTTGAGAATGAGCGCGCGCGCGGCCGGCGAGGTTTTGCCCCAGGCCTCGGCGGCGGCATGCGCCGCATCGAGCGCCAGATTAATATCGGCCTCGGTCGAGCGGGCGGCCTGGGTGAACACCTGGCCGGTGATGGGGGAGACATTATCAAAATACTGGCCCGCAAGGGGAGCGGTGAACTTGCCGCCGATGAAATTGTCGTAGCGTGGTTTAAAGGCAAATCCGCTCACGGCGCTTCCGGGCAGGGGAGCAATGGCTGCATCAAGCATGTGGGTTTCCTCGTTTTTGGTTTTCGGACACGTATCGGCGCCACGTTGGGAGCCTTGAAAACATTATAGCAAAGAGCATGCCAAAACCACACAAATGCTTATCCGCGAGGCATTCCGCCAATGCTGCTGCGCAGCATGTCCCATCCGCCGGAACACCTGACCGCGCCAAAGCAGGACACTGTACCAAAATGGAACATCAGTGGTAATAACTTGCCACAGACATTCACGCCGCCTAACCAAAAGATCCAGGAAAGACCCGATAAAGAGTTTCAATAATTCATCAGGGTGAGGGAAATGCCGGTCCATGGAGCCATTTGCCGAAACTGCCAGCGCAGGACTAATGCTTCGCCAGCCCGCGAGGCTCGCGACTGATCCAGCCGATATCAGCCGCTCCTGGCAGCGTTGCCGGCAAGCGGGGCTGATGCCCGAACTCGCCCGTGTCGACGGCCCGCACATGGGCCAGACACAATTGCGCGCCGCCACAGACCGCCGCGCCACGCTCATCGCCCAGGCACGCCCGGTCATAGACTACATCTATAGCCAGATCCGCGATTCCGGCTGTGTCATGCTGCTTTCCGACGAGAACGGCTATCTCCTGGAATCCGCCGGCGACACTGATTTCTGCACCCGCGCCGCGCAGGTTGCCCTGCAGCCCGGCGCCTGCTGGGCAGAGAACACGCGCGGCACCAACGCCGTCGGCACGGCGCTGATCGAGGGCCGGCCGATCGTGGTGAACGGCACCGAACATTATCTGCGCCACAACAATTTCCTTGCCTGCGCCGCGGCGCCGCTGGTCGAGCCGGGCGGGCGGATGCTCGGCGTCATCGATATTTCCTGTGACGCGCGGCGCTACCATCCCCATACGTTCGGCCTCGTGCGCGCCGCCGCGCAGATGATCGAAAACCGTATTTTCGAACTCACCTTCGTCAACCAGATGAAGCTGCGCTTCCACCTGAGCAGCGCCTGCCTCGGCAGCGTCATGGAAGGCACCCTTGCCCTGAGCGAGGACGGCCGCATCATCGGCGCCAACCGCACCGGCTTTCACCTGCTGGGCCTGACCCCGGCCGATATCGGCGAGCGCGACATTGCCTCGGCGCTGGGTATCGGCCTGCGCGAACTGCTGGACCTGAACCGCCACGCCCAGGGCCGCCCCGTGGCACTGCACCGGCGCGGGAGCGAGAGCATGTTTATCATGGTCGAGCATGTGCGTCCGCCACAATTCCTGCCGGGAAACCTGCCCGCGGTGGCGCCGAAAACCACCACGGAGGATGCCCTGGGCGCGCTCGATACCGGAGACGCGCGCGTGCATACCGCGATTGCGCAGGCACGCCGCGTGCTGGGCCGCAAGGTGCCCATTCTGCTGCAAGGCGAAACCGGCGCCGGAAAGGACGTCTTCGCCCGCGCCATCCACGCCTCCAGCGGGCGCGCGCAAAAGCCGTTTGTCGCGGTTAACTGCGCGGCGCTGCCGGAAAGCCTCATCGAATCCGAACTCTTCGGCCACGCCCCCGGCTCCTTCACCGGCGCGCGGCGCGAGGGTGCGCTCGGGCGCATCCGCGAGGCCCATGGGGGCACGCTGTTTCTCGACGAAATCGGCGACATGCCGCTGCACATGCAAACCCGTCTGCTGCGCGTGCTGGAGGATGGCTACGTGACCCCCATCGGCGGCAAGCCGGTGCCGGTCGATTTTCTGCTCATCAGCGCCACGCATTGCGACCTGAAGGCGCGCATCGGCACGCAGGAATTCCGCGCGGATTTATACTACCGCCTGAACGGGCTGACGATCGCCCTGCCCCCCGCGCGCGAACGCACCGATCTCCCGGAACTGATCGAGCGTATCCTGGCCCGCGAGGCCCTCGAGCGCGGCGATGGCACACAATTGCAACTTGCCCCCGAACTGGCCGGCGCATTTGCCCGCTACCCCTGGCCCGGCAATCTGCGCCAGCTCGCCGGCATGCTGCGGACCGCATGCCTGATGCTCGATACGGGAGACACCGAGCTGCGCCTGGAACATCTGAGCGAGGAGGCACAGGCCGAACTCAACCGCAAACACACCGCTCCGCCGCCCACGGCCCGCCCCGTCACCCTGCGCGCACGCGCCGACGCGCTGATCGGCAACGCCGTGGCGGAGACCGGCGGCAACGTCGCCGCCGCCGCGCGCAAGCTCGGCATCAGCCGCAATACCCTCTACCGCCGGCTTGCCGCCGGGGCGATCCCGCCGGAGGCCACCAAAACCCTGCAGCCACGAAAACTGAACAGCTAGAGTGCGATCGTTTGAGGTTCGCTCGGATGAGCGAGCCGAAAGCGTGAATCGCCCTCAGAAAAACAGGTTAGAGCATGATCGCACTTAAAGCGATCAAGCTCTAGAGTGCGATCGTTTGAGGTTCGCTCGGATGAGCGAGCCGAAAGCGTGAATCAGGCGCTTGCCGTAAAGATCACCATCAATTTCATTGTTTTTTCGTTACAAAACCGCACAAATTGGGGTGCAAGCAAAAAATTAAACCGCACTAACAGTGCGTTATTTAAACTTCCTCACAACTGCTTCACGTGAAGCACCCCCTCAGCTCTCATCCTTCGCCGCGCTCTCCTCGGCCTCCGGCGTCAGCGTCCGGCGCGCCCGCAGCCTGCGTATCCGCCTGGCATCCGCCTCCAAAACCAAAAACTCCACCCCCGAGGGATGCGCGATAATCTCCCCCTTCGCCGGCACCCGCCCCGCCATGTTAAACACCAGCCCGCCCACGGTCTCGATATCCGCATCGCGCTCATCGCTTGAGAGCACCTGCCCCATCTTCTCCTCAAACGCCTCCACCGGCAGCAGCGCGTTCAAATCCAGCGAGCCATCCGCCCGCTCCACCACCATCGGGCCTTCAATCTCATCATGTTCGTCGGAAATATCGCCAACAATCGTCTCAACCAAATCCTCGATCGTCACCAGCCCGTCGATCCCGCCATACTCATCGACCACCAGCGCCAGATGCGTGCGCGTCTGGCGCATCTGCAACAACAAATCCAAAACCCCCACCTGCGGCGCCACCAGCAACGGCTTGCGCAGGATTTTCTCCACCGAAAACTCCGCCGGCGTTCCGCTGAAGGCAAAAACATCCTTGATATGCACCATCCCCAGCAGGTCATCGAGATGCTCCCGATACACCGGCAACCGCGAATGCCCTTCCTGGCGCAACAACTCTATCGCCTGCTCCAGACTAACATCGGCGCGCATCGCGATGATATCGGGCCGCGGCACCATCACGTCATCGGCGCTCATCTCGCGCAACCGCAACACATTGGCGATCAGCGCGCGCTCCTGCAAATTCAGCCCCACCCCCTCGCCGCCTTCGCTCAGCGCGCCTTCCGCCCCGGCCTCCAGCACCAATTCCGCGATGGAATCGCGCACCGACTGCTCATTGCTGCGCAACCGGTTCAAAATCCGTCCAAATGCCGAGCTCATCGGTTTTTCCATGGATTCGCCACCTTCAACCGCGCCAGAATTTTCGCCTCCTCGCTTTCCATCTCCCGCGCCTCGCCCACGTGATGATGGTCATAGCCCTGCAAATGCAGCGCGCCATGCACCAGCAGATGCACCAGATGCGCCATCACCGTCTTGCCTTCCCGTTCCGCCTCGCGCCGCACCACGCCCAGCGCCAGTAAAATTTCCGGCGGCCGCTCATAGGTCAAAACATTGGTCGGCTTGTTCTTGCCCCGGTCGCGATAATTCAGCCGCCGCACCGTGCGGTCATCGGTGAGCACCACATCCGCCTCGCACCCCGCCGCCCGCAATGCGCGCGCCACCACGCGCCCCACATCACGCACATAAAAATTCCAGCGCCGGTCTGCCACAACCACTTCGCCCCCGAAGGGGTAACGACTTCCAGGTTCCATTTATCCGTTTTATCCGTGCCGCTCGCGCGAGACTTCCCGGGCGGCGGCATGGCGCTGGTCATAGGCCTCCACAATCCGCCCGACCAGCGGATGGCGCACCACATCGGCATTATTGAACCGCGCCACGCCAATGCCCGAAATCCCCTCCAGCGTGTCCAGCGCATCCGCCAGCCCCGAGCGTGTGCCGGTGGGCAAATCCACCTGCGTCAAATCGCCGGTAATCACCATGCGCGTGCCCTCGCCCATGCGGGTCAAAAACATTTTCATCTGCACGGCGGTAGTGTTCTGCGCCTCGTCCAAAATCACGAACGCATGCGCCAGTGTCCGCCCGCGCATGAACGCCAGCGGCGCGATCTCGATCTCCCCCGTCGTCATCCGCTTGGTCAGTTGGTCGCCGGGCAGCATGTCGTTCAGCGCGTCATAGAGCGGGCGCAGATACGGATCTACTTTCTCTTTCATATCACCAGGCAAAAACCCAAGCCGCTCGCCCGCCTCCACCGCCGGGCGGGAGAGCACAATGCGGTCCACCCGGCCCGAGGTCAGCATCGCCACCGCCTGCGCCACCGCCAAATAGGTCTTGCCAGTGCCCGCGGGCCCGAGCGCAAACACCATCTCATGGCGCGCCAGCTGGTCAATATACGCCGCCTGCGCCGCGCTGCGCGGGCCAACCGCCCCCTTGCGCGTGCGGATCGCGGGCAGATCCGAGAGCGGCAGCCGCGGCTCCACCGCCGGGTCGCTCATCCGCATCGCCGCATCCACCTTTGGCCCATCGATCATCTCGCCACGTTCCAACTGCCGGTAGAGCGCCGCCAGCGTCGCTTCCGCCGCGGCAACCTGCTCAAGCGAGCCGGTGATGGAAACACGGTTCCCCCGGCACGCCAGCCGCACACCGAGCCGCTGCTCGATCCTGGCCAGATGCCGGTCATGGTCCCCCAGCAACAACGAGAGCAGCGCGTTGTCGCCAAAGGTAAGGGTGAGGGACCGCGGGGGCGGGGCGGGTTGGGTAGAAGTGGATGCGATGATCTGGCTCAAGCTGCGATTTTCTCCTTGTCCAATAGCGTGCCTAAAAGGGAGTTGGGATTAGCCTGGGTAATTTTCACCGCGTGAATTTCGCCGGTCAGCTCCACCGGAGAGTCCACAACAACCGGCTGCGCATAAAGCGATCGCCCGGCAATCTGGCCCGGGTGGCGGCCAAGCCCGGTAAAGAGCACCGGGGTGTTCAGCCCCACGGTCGCGGCGTTGAACGCATCCTGCTGGCGCCGCAGCTCCGCCTGCAACTCATACAGCCGCGCGTTCTTCACCTCATCGGCAATCTGCGCCAGCCCCGCCGCCGGGGTGCCGGGGCGCGGGGAATAATTGAAACTGTAAGCCAAGGCGAACCCGGTCTCGCGCACCAGCGCCATGGTGGCGGCAAAGTCCGCATCGCTCTCGCCCGGATGCCCGATGATAAAGTCCGAGGTGAACGCCATATCCGGCCGCACCTCGCGCAACCGCGCCACGATCCGCCTGAAGTCATCGGCCTTATGCTTGCGGTTCATCGCCGCCAGAATTTTATCCGAGCCGGACTGCACCGGCAGATGCAAAAACGGCATCAGCGCCGGATTATCCCGGTGCGCCAGAATCAGCTCCTCGGTCATGTCGGAGGGATGCGAGGTCGTATAGCGCAACCGGCTCAACCCCGGGATCTCCGCCAATTCGCTCAGCAGCCGCGCCAGGCTCCAAATCCGCCCATCCGGCCCTTCGCCGTGATAGGCGTTCACATTCTGCCCGAGCAGCGCAATTTCGCGCGTCCCCTGCGCCACCATCCGCCGCGCCTCGGCCACTATGCCGGCCACCGGGCGCGAGGCCTCGGCGCCCCGCGTATAGGGCACCACACAGAACGAGCAGAATTTGTCGCAGCCTTCCTGGATGGTCAGGTTCGCGATCACCCCCTGCGGCGCCGCCGCATCTGGCAGAAAATCAAATTTTTTCTCGACCGGAAAATCAGTGTCGATCACCGCCCCCTTGCCGCGGTGCACCTGCGCGATCAGCTCCGGCAGCCGGTGATACGCCTGCGGCCCAACCACCATATCCACATAGGGCGCGCGTTTGAGCAGGATATCCCCCTCCGCCTGCGCCACACAGCCGGTCACGGCGATCATCATCCGGTTGCCGGTGGCCTCCTTGAGGTCCCGCAGCCGGCCCAGCGCGGAGAATACCTTCTCCGCCGCCCGCTCGCGGATGTGGCAGGTGTTCATAATCACCATATCCGCCCCTTCGGGGCTGTCCACGGTTGAGTAGCCCAGGGGCGCCAGAACATCGGCCATGCGCGCACTATCGTACACGTTCATCTGGCAGCCATGCGTCACAATATGCAGTCTACGGGTGTTGCGATCCGTCACGTTCATTTGCAGAATTCCATCCGGTTTTCCCGGACGGAAAAGCGCGTGTAACCCCGGCAGGTCAAGGTCAATTCCATGGGAATCCTCCTGAGCGTATCCCCACGAAGCTCTGTTTCATGGCGCCGTGTCAAGAAAATTTAGATGATTATCCCGTGACTTAATCTCAAGCCCATGCCCCAGCGCCACCCGCTGGTCGAACACAAAACACGCCCCGCGCCACTTGCTCTGCGCCTGCGGCATCTCTTCCAGATACCGCAAAATCCCGCCCTGAAGCTGGAAAACCTGCTCAAACCCCGCCTCCAGCATAAAGGCGCTGGCCTTCTCGCAGCGTATGCCGCCGGTGCAGAACATCGCGATTTTTTTATGTTTCGCATCCGCCAGCCGCTCGTTCACAAAATCCTTGAACCCGGTGAAACTGGTCAGCCCCGGGTCGATCGCCCCTTCGAACGTGCCGAATTCAACCTCGAATCCGTTGCGGGTATCCACCAGCACCACATCGGGGTCCTCCAGCAGCGCGTTCCACGCAAGCGGCGCCACATACTGGCCAAGCCGCGTGGCCTCATCCACGCTCTGGCCAAAGGTGATGATCTCGCGTTTCAGCTTGATCTTCAGCCGGTCAAAATGGGCGGCCCCGGCGTGGGAAAACTTCACCTCCAGCCGCTCGAATGCCGGACGCGCGGCGGTGGGCGCGCGCAGGCGTTCCACAAACGCATCAATCGCCGCCGGCGCCCCGGCGATGGTGCCGTTGATCCCCTCCGGGCTGACCAGAATGGTGCCAAAAATTCCCAGCTCCGCGCAGGCGGCCTGAAACTCCTCGCGCACCGCCCCGGGCTGTTCCAGCCGCAAAAACTGATACAATGCGGCCACCTTGTTCATCATGCTTCGATACGTCCTTGTCTGAGGGCCGCGGCATTATGCGCGATACGCGCTTCCAGCGCCGCGGCAAATGCCTTGCGATTGGGGAAGGTTCCGGGGGCGATCGGCGCATCCAGCAAAATCGTCGCATGGACACTGCGCCGCCGGCCGATCCGGTTGAAATGCGGGGCCAGCTCCATATCGCCATACCAGGCGATCTCCGGCCGGTCGGCGCGCAAAACCGGCATCCCATCCAGCCCGTCGTAAACCAATGTCACCGGCTGCACATAGGGTTTGGCGGCCGCGTCCGCCAGCACAAAAAACGACGAGGCGAACGGCAAAATCCGGTTGCCGTCGGAGGTGGTGCCCTCAGGAAACAGAATAATGCCGTCCCCCGCGTTCAGCCGCGCCGCCAGCGCGCCCTGTTCGCGCGCCACATTGGTGCGGTTGCGCGAGACGAACACGGTGCGCCCCAGCCGCGCGATCCAGCTGATGAAAGGCCAGCGCCCGATCTCCCCCTTGGCGACAAAACAACCCGGCAGCACGCTGCCCAGCGCCACGATATCCAGCCAGGAGCAATGGTTGGCGATGAAGAGGCTCGGCCGGTGCGCCGAGATCTCCCCCACGACCCGCAGCCGCAGCCCCAGCACGCGCGCCACGCCGCGCCAGTAAACCTGGGCGAAGCCCACCTTGCCACGCCCCGGCAGCACCAGCAGCAGCGCCTGAATGGGCATGCAAAACAGCGTCCACAGCAGGATCGCCACCACCCGCAGCAGCATACGGATCAGGGCGCACCGCCCTTCAGCATGGTGCGGAGGTCCTGCAAAATCGGCTCCGGGTCGGCGGCCAGGCTGTCGCGCACCACCTCCACCCAGTCGCCCACGTCCTCGACCTTGGTCGGGTTGTCGCGCAGCAGCTCGCGCTTGATGAAGGGAAAGCCCGAGAGCAGCAGCTGGCGCCATAAATCCGAGGTCGGGTTGAGCGCCACGCGCCGGGCCACGCCGTCGCGGATGCGCAGCACCTGGAGCTTACGGGTGATCTGGATCGGGTCGGCCTTGCCCAGCTCGCTCTCCTCGGCCAGGATCAGCTTTTCCAGCTCGTCGCGGTTGACCAGCTTGATCAGCTTCTCATAAGGCCATAGCGCAGCGCAGCGCAGCCCGCCCTTCACCATCGCCTGGGTCACGCCCACCTCATAGGCGTTCACGATATAGAATTTCATCGGCACCGGGCGCACGCTGCGCCAGAATTTCCCCCAGGCCTCAGCGCGCAGCGCCGCCGGGCCGAACGCCAGGAAGAACGATTGCAGATGGTAGCGCACCTGCCAGCTCTCCGTCAGGCCCCATATATCGGCCTTCTCGTAGTTGAGGCGGCGCAGCACATCGCCCAGCGGCACCAGCGGGCCGAACACGCTGTCGTTGACGAGGATCACCTCTTCAGTGCCCGCGCGCGGCAGCCCGAGATAATCCACCGCATCGCGCCAGGCGCCGAAATCGTAGCCGATGTTGCGCCGCAGGATCACCACCGCGCATATCTCGCGCACCGCCTGCAGGGAGGCGGGCAAAAGCTTGCCGGCATTGCTGACGAAGACCACCGTGCGGCCGGCATCGCGCAGTTCGCGCATATAGTCGAGCAATTGCGCACGCACCACGCCGCGCCCGTCAAAATGCATGAAGATCGCGATTTTCGGCCCGAGCGTGACCTCACCCTCCGGCCAGACCCGCAAAATCTGGCGCGGGCTGCGCAACTGGCCGATGGCGCGGGCCAAGGGGACCAGCACATACCATTTGCAGCCCACGAAAAACGCGCGAACCTGCTTTTTCAGATAACCGATCATGCCGGGGAGCCCTCAAGTTGTTGGCGCAGGTCGTCCGGCGCATCTGGATAAACCCCGGTGAAACTCCGCAACAGGGCCATCGCCTCTTCGCCGCGCTGCAAATGGTTGAGCACCACGATCTCACCGCGAAACGCCGGCCAGAACAGCGGGGCCGCGGCCGCGCCAGGGGGGTGGCGCTTCACCAGCGCATCGCGCAGCCGGGCGAACACCGCGGCGGCGCGGCGCCAGTCGTCGCGCTGCTGCAAAAACAGCATCCCCGCCGCGAACAGCGCGTTGCAGGCGGCTTCGTCGTGGGGCGGGCGCAGTTTCAGCAGCAGCGGCTCAACCAGATGCAGCAGCAGCCGTGCGCTGGCAAAATCCCCGGCGTTCACCAGGGTCACGAAGGCGGCGAGCGCCAGGCCCTCCATACGCGCCTCCTCCAGCCCGCCGCGCAGGGCTTCCTCCAGCCGCTGCACGATGCGCGTGCCATCGCCCTGGCGCAGCTCCAGCATTAGCAGCGCCGCCAGCGCGTCATGGCGCAAGCTGGGCTTGCAGGCGGCCAGCCTGCGCTCCACCGCGCGGCCATGCGCCAGCGCCTCGGTGAATTCTCCTTCGTTCACCAGCCGCACGAAACCATCCACCAGCAGCGGACCGAGCACCGCCGGGTCGCCGCCTTGCTGTTCCAGCCGGAAAATCCGCGCCAGCGCCGCCTGCGTGCGGGCAAAATGCAGGTCCAGCATCACGCTGGCCAGCCGCGCGTCATCGGCGGCGGCGCCCGGCAAGCTGTCCAATTCGGCAAAACAAGGCGCCGCCGCCGCCAGCGCCCCGGCTTCATCATAACGCGCGGCGTTGACCAGCCCGGTATAGGCACCCAGCAGCAACGCCACCTGGCGCGCGGGCGCCACCTCAACCCCGGCGAAACGCCCCGGCACCAGCGCGGGGTCGCCCACCGCAAGGTCCACCACCGCGAGCGCGATGGCGGCATTGCTCCCCGCCGCCCCGCCCTGGCGCGCGGCCAGCGCCGCCACATCATGCCGCGCGGCGAACGCCTGCGCCTCGGCGAGGCGCGAGGCATTGGCCAGCCGGATGAAGGCTTCCAGCAGCAAAACATCGCGCCGCGCCGGGCCGATCTCCAGCCCCTCCAGCCGCGCCGGTATCTCCGCCGGGTCGCCCACGGCAAGGTCAAGCACCATGCGCGCCAGGGCGGCGTTGCGCGCCACCTCGCCGCCGGTCCGCGCCGCCAGGGCGGGGACCTCATGCGCGGCGATGAAGCCCAGCGCCTCGTCATAACGCGAGGCGTTCACCAGCCGGATGAACGCCTCCAGCAACAGAATATCGCGCCGCGCCGGGTCGATCTGCAGCCCCGCCAGCCGGCCCGGAATTTCCGCCGGGTCGCCCGCCGCGAGGTCGAGCACCATCTGCGCCAGCCGCGTGTCCTGGCCGGTTTTGGTGCCCGCCGCGCGCGCTGCCAGGGCGTCTATGCCATAGCAAGCCGCCGCCGCCTGCGCCTCGGCATAGCGCGAGGCATTCACCAGCCGGGTGAACGCCTGCAGCACAACCGCATCAGCATCCTCGCCAAGCTCGCCCAGCGCCTGGGCATATTCAAACGCGCGCATTGTCTCCCCGCCCGGCGCCAGCACGAAATTGGCCAGGCTGAGCAGCGCGTTGCGGCGCAGGTCATCGGGCAGCGCCGGGTCCGGCATATCGGCCAGCAGCGCCGCCTTCAGCGCGCCCGCCGCCTCCAGCGCCTCGGCATTGACCAGCGCGATGAAGCCGCGCCAGCCATCCACCACATCGCCGCGCACGATTAGCCCGGCGGCGCTGGCGGCATCGCCCGCCTCGGCCTGGCAGAGCAATATCTCGGTCTCGATGATGCGGCCGATGCTGGCCGAGAGGCCATCGGTGAGCGAGCGCTTGGCCAGCGCGCCCTGCAACGCTTCCACCGCCGCCCCGGCGAGGCGCAGCAGCGCCAGCAGTTCGGCGCGGTCCGTATCCAGGCTCAGCAGATGCATCGCCCGGCCGAACAGAATCATCCCCAACCCCAGCGGCATCAGCCGCGCCAGCCCGGCCAGGCTGGCATCCGCCGCACCTTCGGGCAGGGCGCGCATACCGGCCAGGTCCAGCCCGAAGCGCGCCCGCGCCGCGGGCAGCAGCACGTTCCACGCGGCTTCCACCGCCGCCACGTCGCCATCATTCGCGGCCTCGAACAACCCGCGCCCGGCAAAGCCGAAACACAGATCGCTCCCCGGCGCGGTGATCTGGCTGCGCTCCACCAGATAATGCCGGTACATCACCCGCCCGGCGGCGCCATCCCCAGAGATTTCAAACAGCGCCGCGCTGGCATAGGCGGTGAGCGACATTCCCTCGCGCAGCACGGTGACATGCGCGAACCCGGCGGCGCGCAGCGCGTGCTCCAGGCTGGCCTTGGTCTGCAGCACCAGATGCGCGCCCGGCGAGAGCAGCGGCATCAGCGCGCCTGCCTCCAGCGCCGGGGTGATGTAGCCGCCATCCGGCGTGGTGAGCACCAGAAGGCCTTGCGCCCCCAGCGCCGCGCGCATCAGGGCCAGAAATTCCGGCGGATGTTCCAGATGCTCCAGCACCTCGGTGGCGATCGCCACGTCCCACGGGCCGTCCGGCACCTCGGCCTTCGTGAAATAGCGCTGGCGGATGTCCAGCCCCAGCTCGCGCGCGCCAAAGGCGGCCAGGGGCGAAGGGTCATACCCCACGCCCTGCCAGCCGCGCGCGCGGATGGAGAAATCCAGCCCGAAGCCGTAGGCCCCGCCAATTTCCAGCACCCGCGCCCCGGCTGGTTTTTGCACCCGCGTCAGCGGCGCCGAGATGGGCCACACGCCCGCCCCCAGCTGCACCTGATAGATGTTCCAACCGATCTCGATCAGCTCATCGGTGCCATAGTCCATCGTGTGCGTGTTATCGACGAAACGCGCCGTACAGGCCGGGCAGATTTGCAGCACGAAGCGATGCACCGCATCGGGCGGGCGGTAGTCGATTTCAAGAAACTGCTCAGCCTCGACCGCGGCGCCGCAATTGGGGCAGAGCGCGGAGGCCGTGCGCCGCTCCAGCCAGTCTACCTCGATATGCGCGGCGATCCGTATTTTGCGGGCTGCCGCCATCAGGCGAAGAGTTCCGGCACCCGCGCCTTGAGGGCCTCGTTCAGCTCCGCCCGGCGATCCCACAGGCTGCGATACCATTGCGTGCGCGCGGCGACCTGATAGGCGAGCATGCGCTCTCCCGCGACATAGGCGCGCGCCTGGTCGGCCATTTTGCGCGTGGCCTCGGGGTAGGCGAGCAGCCGCAGCAGGCTCGCGCGCAGCTCCCCCGGGTCGTTGAAGAGCATGCCGGTTTTGCCGTTCTGGATGCTGCCCGCATAAACCACGTTGCTGGCGATCGCCGCCACGCGCGCCGCCCCGGCCTCGATGAACTTGAGGTCGGACTTGGCGCGGTTGAAGGGCGTATCGGCCAGCGGCATGAAGGCGATATCCGCGGCGCCCAGCATGCTCATATAGGTCGCGTAATCGGCCATCGGGTCGAAGCGTTTATGCGGCGTCTCCAGGGCGTTGTAAAAACCCTCGTCGCGCAGGACATGGAAGCGCAGCCGATCGCCAACGGCGCGCGCCACCTCGTTGAGCACTGGCATCAGCGGCGCCCAGTCGGCCTCGCGGTTGAGCGCGCCGAAAAACAGCGTCAGATGGTCGGGGTCGTTGAAATTATTCACCGGCGGCAGCGCGAAAATGCCGTTGCGGAACACCTGGATTTCCGGGTTCTGCGGCGCCAGCGTCTCGGCCAGCGCCGCCGTGCTGGTCTGGATCGCGTGGACGCCGCGGAAGGTCAGCAGCTCGCCCAGATTGATGCCGCGGTCTTCCATGAACTGCGGGTGGTCGTCGAACTCGCTGACGATCACATAATCCTTCTCCAGCAGCGCGCGCAGCCGCGCGATGCCGGATTCACCCAGCAGCAACGGCCGGTGCAGCACGGCGATGCGCGGCGAATCGGCCAGGCGGGGGTCAAAATCCGCCTCGCTGGCGATGGTGCCCAGCAACGCGCTGTCGGTCCGCATGGCGCGGATCGGCTCGATGACGCGCACATCGCTCACCCCGCCCTGGGGCGTCAGCATGGTGGCGCTCAGCTCGATGCGCGCCTGCGCCGATTTACGGGCGCGCCAGATGAATTGCAGCGGCACCGCGCGGTTGAGATATTCCGCCGGGTTGACGCCGAGCGCCTGCAGGCCGGGCGCAATCGCGGTGACGAACTGCTCCGCCTGCTCGCGCGCGATCGGCCGCGGGGCGACATCGGAGAGTTGCAGCCCGGCATTGGCCAGGGCCTGGCCCATCATGCGCGGGGTGAACCAGCGCAGATGCGTATGGTCGAACAGCCCCTGCTCCTCATAGTCAAAACTGCCGGTCAGCAGCCGGGCGGCAAAGGACCAATGCTCGACATTGGGCATGCAGACCAGCACCGTGCCCTCGGGCGAGAGATATTTCGCGTGTTCGGCCAACAGCGCCCAGGGGTCGACCAGATGTTCAAGCACATCGCCATAGATGATGCAGTCGATCCCTTCGGGCACATTGAAGGGCATCGGGTTTTTTTCAACATCGCCGCAGAACACTTCGGAAATCCGCTCCCTGGCGTGGGCTGCGGCGTCCTCGTCGAGGTCGATGCCGAGCACCCGCGCCCTGGGGTTGCGGCGCAGATAATCGGCGCCCAGCGCCCCCTGGGCACAGCCGACATCAAGAATCGTGCGGGCCGAAAGCGGGATTTTTTCAAGCAGTTCGGGGTTGGCGAAATCCGGATAATGCGTGTGAACGGCGGTCAATGGGCGCTATCCTTAAAAATCGGGTGATGGCAGGGCGGCATGGCGGGGTTTTATGCCCGGCCAATGCCGTGATAGGCAAATCCCGCGTCGCGCAGGGCCTGCGGGTCGAATACATTGCGCAGGTCCACCACGACGCTGCCGCGCATCAACTGGCGCAGCATAACCGGGGCCAGGGCGCGGAATTCATTCCATTCGGTCACCAATACCAGCGCGTCGGCGCCGGCCAGGGCGTCGTTCACGCCGGTTGCGAAGATAACGCCACCGGGCAGCAGCGGCCTTGCGCCAGCCATCGCCTCGGGGTCGAACGCCACGACCTGCGCGCCGGCGGCCGCCAGCCCCTGGATGAGCGGCAGCGAGGGTGCCTCGCGCATGTCATCGGTCTCGGGCTTGAAGGCCAGGCCCAGCACGGCGATGCGCAGGCCCTGCACGCTCCCGCCGCAGGCCGCCACCACGCGCCCCGCCATCGCCTCCTTGCGCGCATCGTTCACCGCCACGACCGCCTCGATCAACCGGCTCGGCGCGCCCGCCTCTTCGGCGATGCGCATCAGCGCCAGCGTGTCCTTGGGGAAGCAGGAGCCGCCGAACCCCGGCCCGGCATGCAGGAACTTGCGGCCGATGCGGCCATCCAGCCCGATGCCGCGCGCCACGTCGTTCACATCCGCGCCCAGTTTCTCGCACAGATCGGCCATTTCGTTGATGAAGGTGATCTTCATCGCCAGGAACCCGTTGGCTGCGTATTTGGTCAGCTCGGCGCTCTCCAGCCCGGTGAAGACGATCGGCGCCTCGCGCAGATAAAGCGGGCGGTAGAGCCGTTGCAACACCTCGCGGGCGCGCTCGCTCTCGGCGCCCACCACCACGCGGTCCGGCCGCATGAAATCGGTGATCGCGCTGCCCTCGCGCAGAAACTCCGGGTTGGCCGCGACCTCGATCGCCAGATCGGGCCGCAGCTTTTGCGCCAGCTCCGCGATTTTGCGCCCGGTGCCCACCGGCACGGTGGATTTGGTGACGATCACCGCCGGATGGTCCAACGCGCGCAGCACCTGCTCCACCGCGGCGAAGACATAGGTAAGGTCGGCATGGCCATCGCCACGGCGGGTGGGGGTGCCGACCGCGATGAACACGGCCTCGGCCTGGGCGATGCCCTCCTCCAGCGTGGCGGGGAAGCTCAGGCGCCCGGCGGCGGTGTTTTCGGCCACCAGCCGGTCCAGCCCCGGCTCGTAGATGGGGATTTTTCCCTCCAGCAGCATGGCGCGCTTGGCGGCATCAGCCTCCACCACCGCGACCGAGACGCCGAACTCGGCGAAACAGGCGCCCGAGACCAGGCCAACATAGCCGCCACCGATGATCGCAATCCTCATATCCATACCCCCAATTCGCCTGAATGCGGTTCTGGCTTGGCCGTGTGCCGCAGGCAAGCCCCCGCCACCAGGGGTTGTCATCAATTCGCGGCATCTTCAAATTTGCGCGGCTTTCAGCCATGGTCGGTTACATATGAATCCCGCCATCTCCCTCGGCCTGCTCGCCCTGCCCCGGCATATCGCCCTCATGGCCGGGCTGGCCATTTTCTCGGCCATTATCGTGCGCGGGATGATCATGCTCGGCGTGCCCGACCGCCCGGACGCCCGCAAGGCGCACAGCCGGACCACGCCGAAATCAGGCGGGGTTGGCATTGTCGCCGCCTTCATGCTCGGCGTGCTGCTGCTGCACCGCTATGGGCAGGTCTCGCGCATCGCGGAGGGGTATTTCCTGGGCGTGATCGGCGCCGCGTTTCTGATGGCGGGGATCTCCTTTCTCGATGATCTGCTCGATCTCTCATTTGTGATCAAACTGGCCACCCAGCTCGCCGCGGCGGTGGCCGCCGTGGCCGCCGGGCTTTGGATGCCCACGCTGGCGCTGCCCTATTACGGGGTGCTCAACCTCGGCTGGGCGGGCATGCCGCTCACCGTGTTTTTTTTGCTGTTTGTCACCAATGCGATGAACTTCATCGACGGGCTGAACGGGCTGGCCGCCGGGGTGACGCTGTTCGCCTGCCTGTTCCTGGCCGGAATCGCCGGGATATATGGCGGTTTTTTTGTCTATACCGCCTCGCTGCTGCTGGCGGGCGGGGTGTTGGGGTTTCTGCCGTTCAACTTTCCACAGGGGCGGATTTTCATGGGCGATGTCGGCAGCCAGTTCTGCGGCTTCATGCTGGCGCTGTTCGGCATCGCCGCCACGCGCTTCGAGGGCGCGCCGCTCTCCTTCCTGCTGGTGCCGCTGCTGCTCTCGGGCGTTTTGTACGATGTCGGCTTCACGCTGATCCGCCGGCTGCTGGCGGGGGAGAACATCGCCCGCGCGCATAACGGGCATCTCTACCAAGTGGTGCGCCGCGCGGGGATGGACGCGCGGGTGGTGGCCCTGCTGCACTGGGGGTTCACCTTGCTCGGCGGGGTGTGCGCGCTGGTGTTCCTCAACCTGCCCCCGGCCTGGAAGCCGCCGTTTCTGCTGCTGCCGCTGGCGGTGCAGATCGGCTGGACGTTTTATGTGCGCCGCCGCGCCAGGACGGCTAATATCGGGGTCTGGTGAAGCGTTTCAGAACCCGAAGATGGAGACCAGCAGCGGCAGCGCCAGCGAGGTGATGATGCCGTTCAGCCCGATCGCCAGCCCGCCGAAGGCGCCCGCCGTCTCGTTGAGGGTGAGCATGCGCGCGGTGGCCAGCCCGTGCGCGACGGTGCCCGCCGCCAGCCCGCGCGCGCGCCAGTCCGCCACGCGGGTGAAGCGGAACATGCCCGAACAAACCAATGTGCCGAACATCGCCGTGACCATGACGAACACCGCCGTGAGCGAGGGGATGCCGCCGAGGTTTTGTGAAATTCCCATGGCGATGGGGGTTGTCACCGATTTGGGGCCAAGGGAGATCACCACGTCGCGCGGGGCGCCCAGCGCATGGGCGATGACCATGGCCGAGCCGGCGGCCACGAAGGAACCGGCGCTGAGCGAGACGAAAATAGCGAGGAAATTCGCCCGGATCGCCGGCCAGTTGGCAAACATCGGGACGGCCAGGGCAACGGTGGCCGGGCCAAGCAGGAAGTGGATATACACCGCGCCCGCGAAATAGGTCTGGTAGCTGGTATGGGTGAGCAGCAGCAGCGCCGCCATGATGACGATGGAGAGCACCGTCGGGTTGCTCAGGGCCGAGCGGCCGGCCTTGCGGTCGATGAAGCTGGCGGCCTCCCAGACGCAGAGCGTGGCGGTGAGGCCGAGCAGCGGCTGGGTCTGCAGATAGACCCAGACATGAAAAAGCGGCAGCGGCAGGAGATTATGCATCGGCCGCTGCCGCGCGGTTGACGAACCACTGCATCAGCATGCCCGTAACCACCAGCCCGAGCAGCGTGGACACGGGAATCGCGATGGCGATGGCCAGGGCGTTCTGGCGCAGCACCGGCAGTTCGTTCACCACGCCCACGCCGGCGGGCACGAAGAGCAGGCCGAGATATTTCAGCAACCCTTGCGAGACATCGCGCAGATGCGCCGAGGGGCCGCCGGTTTTGAGCAGATAGGCCAGCAGCATCACCAGCCCGAGCACCGGGCCTGGCACCGGCAGGTAGGTTGCCGTCGCGATCACGGTGCCCGCCAGCTGGCAGAGCAGTAATATGAGCAATCCCCGAATCAGCATCGTGCCCTCCCCCGCCGCCCTGTTTCCCGGTCCGCAATGGCACGCGGGATGCGCCATACTGGCCTATCAAATATTTACCCGGGCCTCGCAACCGGCGCCCCGGCACAGCTGGCATGCCCCCGCACCAACCCCGCCGCGCCTTTTGGCAAGGCTGCCCTTGCATCCGGGGCCGCTGGCGCGTAAAGGCGGCGCTTCAATTCAATGCCGCCGGTCGGGATCGGTGGTGCAATATCCAGGAGCGCACACGGTGAAAGCCAATATTCATCCGGACTATCACGAGATCAACATCATCATGACCGATGGTACGGAATTCAAGACCATGTCCTGCATGGGCAAGGCCGGCGACACGCTGCGCCTGGATATCGATCCGAAGTCTCACCCGGCGTGGACCGGCGTGCAGCGCGTGATGGACACCGGCGGCCAGGTCGCCAAGTTCAACAAGCGCTTCGCCAGCATCGGCACCCGCAAAGGCTAACCGGCCGCAACCGGACCTTAAAAAACCCACGCCCTTTGCCGTGGGTTTTTTTATGCCCAAAGCCCGAGAGGAATATCATGTCCACCGCCGCAACAAGCCAACTGGTCGAAACCTATTATCAAACCTTCAATGCGGGTGATCGGGAGGCGTTTCTGGCGCTGCTTACCGAGGATGTCATCCACGGCATCAACCAGGGGGAGGAGCAGCGCGGGCGCGGCCTGTTCCGCGTGTTTCTGGCCCGCATGGACCATTGCTACCGTGAGGAGATCCGCGATGTGGTGGTGATGGTCAACCATGACGGCAGCCGGGCGGCGGCGGAATTCATGGTGCATGGCACTTATTTGAATACCGATGAGGGGCTGCCCGAGGCGCGGGGGCAGCGCTACATTCTGCCCGCTGGTGCGTTTTTCACCATCCGGGACGGCAAGATTGCCCGCATCTGCAACTATTACAACCTGCCGGACTGGACCCGCCAGGTTAGCGGCGGCGTGTAGTTTAAGGGGCGGCCTGCGCCATATCACTGTTAAGGGGCGGCCTGGCGCCATATCACTGTTAAGGGGCGGCCTGCGCCGCCAGGGTGGCACGATAGGTCTCGATGTTGCGCAGTTGCGTCTTGAAATTATCAGCGAACACATGGCCGCCAGTGCCGGTGGCGACGAAATACAGCGCCTGCGTTGAGGCTGGGTGCAGCACGGCCTGGATGGCGGCCAGCCCCGGCGCGCAGATCGGCCCCGGGGGCAGGCCTGGATGGGCGTAAGTGTTGTAGGGTGACGGGTTGGCGAGGTCGGCGCGGCTGATCGGCATGCCACCCGAGGTTTGCCCGCCGCTCGCGGCGTAGATGACGGTGGGGTCGGCCTGGAGCTTCATGCCCATGGCCAGCCGGTTTTCATAAACGGCGGCGACTTTCGGCAGTTCGGCGGCCACCGGGGTTTCCGCCTGCACGATGGAGGCGAGGGTGAGGGCCTGTTGTGGCGATTGCAGCGGCAGTGCCGGGTCGCGCTGGGCCCAGGCTGCGTCCAGGCTGCGCTGCATCGCTTTTTGCGCCCGCGCCAGGATGGCCTCGCGTTTGGTGCCCAGAGTGAAGTCGTAGGTTTGCGGCAGCACCGAGCCTTCGGGCGGGGTGGCGACGCTGCCGCTGGCAGGGCTGGCGGCGTTGAGGATTTTGGCGATTTCCGCGCCTGTCAGCCCCTCGGGGATGGTGACCTGGTGCTGCACCGGGGCGCCTTGGCGTAGGATGCGCAGAATATCGGCGAGGCTGGAGCGCGCGGGAATGAGAAATTCACCAGCATGCAGTGGACCATCCGCCCGGGTGAGGAACACCGCGATGCGGAAGATAAGCGGATTGCCGATGGCGCCAGCGCGCGCGAGCACGGCGCCGGTGGCGGCAATGCCGCCCGGCGGGATCACCAGATCGGTGCTGGCCTGCAGCGGGCCGGGGCCGTTGAAGCTTTGCTCCACCGCCATGCGCTCAAGGCGGAGCAGGACCAGCAAGGTGACCAGAAAAATGATGATCCGCCCCCGCAGGCGCGGCAATTTTGTGCTCATGCCAGGCCGGCCGGGGGGTTAGCGCGCAACCGCTGCCTCAGGGCGCCCTTTTGAACAGGATCGAGGCGTTGGTGCCGCCAAAGCCGAAGCTGTTGGAGAGGGCGACGTTGACCTTGCGCTCCTGCGCCTTCAGGGCCACGCGATCGATCACGCTGGCGCGGCTTGGCTCATGCAGGTTGAGCGTGGGCGGCACAATGCCATCGCGGATGGCGAGGATGCTGAAGATAGCCTCGATCGCCCCGGCGGCGCCGAGCAGGTGGCCGGTGGCGGATTTGGTCGAGGACATGGCGAGGCCCTTGGCGGCATCGCCGAACATGTTCTCCACCGCCTCAAGCTCCAGATCGTCGCCCATGGGGGTCGAGGTGCCGTGCGCGTTGACGTATTGCACATCCGCGGGGGAGAGGCCGCCGTTTTTGAACGCCGCCTTCATCGCGCGGAAGGCGCCGTCATGATGTTCGGCCGGGGCGGTGATGTGGTGCGCGTCGCCGGACATGCCGTAGCCGCCGATTTCGGCGTAGATTTTGGCGCCGCGCTTTTTGGCGTGCTCGTATTCCTCAAGCACCACCACGCCGGAGCCTTCGCCCATGACGAAGCCGTCACGGTCTTTGTCCCAGGCGCGGGAGGCTTCGGCCGGGCGGTCGTTAAAGCCGGTGGAAAGCGCGCGGGCTGCGCAGAACCCGGCAATGCCGAGCGGGTTGACCGCAGCCTCGGCGCCGCCGGCGACCATGACATCGGCATCGCCGAAGCCAATGAGCCGCGCCGCGTCGCCAATGGCATGCACGCCGGTGGCGCAGGCCGTGACGGCGGAGTGGTTGGGGCCTTTCAGCCCGTATTTGATGGAGACCTGCCCCGAGACCAGATTGATGAGGGCGGCAGGGATGAAGAACGGCGAGAGCCGCTTGGCGCGCCCCTCATGCACGGTGATCGAGGCGTCATAAATGGTCTGCAGGCCGCCGATTCCCGAGCCGATCATCACGCCGCTGACGTATTTCTCTTCCTCGGTCTGCGGAATCCAGCCGGAGTCCTCGATGGCCATGCTCGCCGCGGCGATGCCGAGATGGATAAAGCGATCCATCTTCTTCAGCTCTTTGACGGCAATCCACTCGGAGAGGTCGAGACCGCCATCGGCGGCTTTGCCGGCCGGGACCTGACCGGCGATTTTCGCCGTCAGCTCCGTGGTGTCGAATGACTCAATGGCGGTGATCCCGGAGTCTCCGTTGATCAGCCTCTTCCAGACATGCTCAACACCAACCCCAAGCGGGCTGGCGATTCCCATCCCTGTTACGACAACACGGCGCATGCGAACTCCTCGAACGGGTATCGTTCAGTCAGCCTGATTATTCGGCTTTCTGCTTCTCGATGTATTCGATCGCGTCTTTGACCGTGGTGATCTTTTCGGCGGCATCTTCGGGGATTTCAACGCCGAAAGCTTCCTCGAACGCCATCACCAGTTCCACGGTGTCCAGCGAGTCAGCACCCAGGTCGTCGATGAAAGAGGCTTCCGTGGTGACCTTGCCCTCGTCAACGCCGAGATGCTCGACAACAATTTTCTTAACCTTGTCGGCGATTTCGCTCATAAAATTCACTTTCCTAGAACTGATGTGGTGGAGACCCTTGGTGCCGGGGGCACCGCAGGAGACAATTTGGTTAATCTTCAGACGCCGCGCGCTTAGCACGGTTTATTGTGCCGCGCCAAGCAGGCGCTAGAGCATCGCCATTCCGCCGTTGATGTGCAGGGTGGCTCCGGTGACCCATCCGGCCTCCTCGGCGGCCAGATAGACCACGGCGGCGGCGATGTCAGCCGGGGAGCCCAGGCGGCCGAGCGGGATTTTGGTGGCGAGGTCGGCGCGCTGCGAGTCGCTCAGCACATCGGTCATCGGGGTGGCGATGAAGCCCGGGGCGACGAGGTTGACGGTGATGCCGCGCGAGGCAACTTCCTGCGCCAGCGCCTTGGTCATGCCGATGAGCCCGGCCTTGGCGGCGGCATAGTTGGCCTGGCCGGGGTTGCCGGTGGAGCCGACCACGGAGCCGATGTTGATGATCCGCCCGGCCTTGCGGCGCAGCATGAACTTGAGCGCCGCGCGGATCAGGCGGAAGGGAGCGGCCAGATCAACGTTGAGCACCTTGTCCCAGTCGGCGTCGGACATGCGCATGGCCAGACCGTCCTTGGTCAGGCCGGCGTTGTTGACCAGGATGTCGACTTTGCCCATCGCGGCCTCAGCGGCGTTGATCAGCTCAAGCGCGGCCTCGGGCTGCGAGAGGTCGGCGGGGATGACATGCACCCGCTCCGAAAATTCAGCCGCCAGCGCATCCAGCGCCTCGCGCCGCGTGCCCGAGAGGGCGACGGTGGCGCCTTGTTTGTGCAGGGCGCGGGCGATTTGCGCGCCGATGCCGCCGGAGGCGCCGGTGACCAGCGCGGTTTTTCCTGTCAGGTCAAACATTCAGAGAACTTTCAGCAGGGCTTCAATATCAGCCGGGGAACCGGCGGAGGCGGTGGCGGCGTCTGGCGCGATGCGCCTGACCAGCCCAGCGAGCACCTTGCCGGTGCCAAGCTCGATGAAGCTGTCAACGCCCAGGGCGGCCATTGTCTGCACGCTCTCGCGCCAGCGCACGGTGGCGGTCACCTGTTGCACCAGAAGATCGCGGATCAGGTTGGGGTCGGTGGCCTTGGCGGCGCTGACATTGGCGACCAGCGGGAGCAGCGGCGCGCGCGGCGGGGTGTTGGCGAAGGCCTCGGCCATGGCGTCGGCCGCCGGGGCCATCAACGCGCAATGGAAAGGTGCCGAGACAGGCAGCAGCATGGCGCGCTTCACGCCCTTGGTTTTGGCGATTTCGATGGCACGCTCGACCGCGCCCTTGTGGCCGGAGATGACCACCTGGCCGCCGCCGTTGTCATTGGCGCAGGCGACGATTTCGCGCCCGTTCGGGCCCATTTCGGCCTCGGCGCAGATTTCACGCGCCACTTCAAGCTCAACACCGAGCAGGGCGGCCATGGCCCCCTGCCCCGCCGGGACGGCGCGCTGCATGGCCTGGCCGCGCAGCTTCAGCAGGCGGGCGGTGTCGGCGATGGAGAACGACTCCACGGCGGCGAGGGCGCTGTATTCGCCCAGGCTGTGGCCGGCGACCAGCGCCACTTTTTCCTTGAGCACCAACCCGCCCTCGGCCTGGAGCACCCGCAGCACGGCGAGGGAGACGGCCATCAGCGCGGGCTGCGCGTTCTCGGTGAGGGTCAGCTCCTCGATCGGGCCCTCGAACATCAGCTTCGAGAGCTTCTGCTTCAAAACTTCGTCGACTTCCTCGAAAACCGCGCGCGCGGGGGCGAAAGCCGCTGCCAGGTCGCGGCCCATGCCGACGGTCTGGCTCCCTTGTCCGGGGAATATAAAGGCGTGAACCGCCATGTCCTGGGTCTCCTACTAACTGCGGCGCACCTAGCATGAGCCGCCGGTTCGTCAAAATTTTCGATAGGTCCGGTTACAAAAGACCAAGCCCGGCCAGCGCGCGGCGCATGTCCTCGGGCATTTCATCGGCCTGAGCGCCCGAAGCCGCGAGGTCGGGCGGGGCCTCGGCGGGTTCCAGGTAGCGCCAGCCCTGAAATGCCTTTTTGGCAAAGCCCGCGACCTGCACCGGCACAGGGGCAAGCAGGAGCACGGCGCAGCGCGAACCGTCTTCGCGCGTGGCCGATTCGACGCCGAGGATTTTTTGGCGGGCCTGCACGATGCCGCCGATCACCCAATAGAGGGAGCCGCCGTCACAAAGTTCATCGGCGCGTTTGGGGAGGTTGCGGGTTTGGTAGCGCAACGGCTGGCCGGCGGTGGCGCGGCTGGCCTGGAGGGCGGCGAGGTGCGCGAAATCACGCACCCCGACGGCCAGTTTGATGAGGTGGATCATCGCGCGCGGAACTCGCGGAGAGGCCGCGCGCGATGCATGGCCATTAGTTCTTGGCTTTGTCCACCAGGGCGTTCTTGGAGATCCACGGCATCATGGCGCGCAGCTTGCCGCCGACTTCCTCGATCGGGTGGGCGGCGGTGGCGCGGCGCATGGCCTTGAAGTTGGTCTGGCTGACCTTGTTCTCCAGCATCCAGTCGCGGGTGAAGCGGCCCATCTGGATGTCTTCCAGCACCTTCTTCATCTCCTTCTTGGTCTCGGCCGTGATGATGCGCGGGCCGGTGACGTATTCGCCATATTCAGCGGTGTTGGAGATGGAGTAGTTCATGTTGGCGATGCCGCCCTCGAAGATGAGGTCGACGATCAGCTTCACCTCATGCAGGCACTCGAAATAGGCCATCTCCGGCGCGTAGCCGGCTTCAACCAGGGTTTCGAAACCGGCCTTAATGAGCTCCACCACGCCGCCGCACAGCACGGCCTGCTCGCCGAACAGATCGGTCTCGCATTCTTCCTTGAAGGTGGTCTCGATGATGCCGGCGCGGCCGCCGCCATTGGCCGAGGCGTAGGAAAGGGCGATGTCCAGCGCGTTGCCGGTGGCGTTCTGCGCCACGGCGACCAGGCTCGGCACGCCGCCGCCGCGCTGATATTCGCTGCGCACGGTGTGGCCGGGGCCTTTGGGCGCGATCATGAACACGTCAATGTCGGCGCGCGGCTCGATGAGGTTGAAATGGATGTTCAGGCCATGCGCGAAGGCCAGCGCGGTGCCGGGGCGCATGTTGGGGGCGAGGTGTTCGCGGTAGAGGTCGCCCTGGCCTTCATCGGGGGTCAGCACCATCACCACATCGGCCCATTTGGCGGCGGCGGAGGGGTCCATGACCTTCAGGCCCGCGCCCTCGGCCTTGGCGATGGCGGTGGAGCCGGGGCGCAGGGCCACGGCGAGCTCTTTCACGCCGCTGTCCTTGAGGTTCAGCGCATGGGCGTGGCCCTGGCTGCCGTAGCCGACGATGGCGACTTTCTTGCCCTTGATGAGGTTAACGTCGGCATCCTGGTCATAATAAACGCGCATGATACTGGTATCCCTGTTTTGCTTCTCAAACTGGCGCGTCACCTATTACTTTTTGCGCGCACTGTCACCTTTGCCGCGCGGTGCGAAAAAGCATGACAGAACCCCGATTTGCGCAATGATATTACGAAAAGGACGGTGATTTCGTAATTATCCGCGGTAAGCCGCTCTCAATGCCCCATCTTGCGCCGCGCCCGCGCCGCCGCCGTTTTCTCGCGCAGGCGCTGAAACACGGCATAAAGCAGCGGAATGATGAAAATTCCCACCAGGGAGGCCGCGATCATCCCGGCGAAAACCGGGGTGCCGAGCGAGCGGCGGCTGATTTGCGCGGCGCCGGTGGCGATGACCAGGGGGATCAGCCCGGCGATGAAGGCGATGGAGGTCATCATCACCGCGCGAAAGCGCATGCGCGCGCCCAGCACGGCGGCCTCGATGATGGGCAGGCCCTCGGCGCGGCGCTCCTTGGCGAATTCGACGATCAGGATGCCGTTTTTCGCCGCCATGGCGATGAGGGTGACCATGCCGATCTGCACATAGAGATTGATGTTGAGCCCGCACGCCCAGACGCCGAACAGCGCGCCGAACACGCCGATGACGACTGAGAGCAGCACCGGCACCGGGATCACCCAGCTCTCATAGAGCGCCACCAGGAAGAGATAGGCGAACAGCACCGAGAGCAGCAGAATCGGGCCGGTTTGGCCGGCGGCGGCGTTTTCGAGATAGGCGGTGCCGGTCCACTCGAAGCTGTAGCCCGGCGGCAGGGTGCGGTTGGAAATCTCCGTCATCGCCTTGATGGCCGTGGCCGAGGAGACTCCGGGCGCCGGGTTGGCGACGACGGGGACCGCCTCGGTGTCGTCGTAGCGCGAGATGATGGGCGGCTCCAGAATGGTGCTGGTGGTGGCCAGGGCGCGCAGCGGCACCATCGCCCCGGTGCTGGAGCGCACATAGCTTTGGTAAATGGCGTCCGGCGTTGCGCGGTCGGGCGCGATGCCCTGGATATTCACCTGCCAGACGCGGCCATACAGGTTGAACTGGTTGACGAAATAGCCGCCCAGCGTGGCCTGCAGGGTGGTGTAGATGTCGCTCATGTTCACGCCGAGCGCGCCGGCCTTGTCGCGGTCTATGTTGAGGAACAGCGTGGGGGTTTGCGCGTTGTAGGTGGAGAAGACCTTGCCGAGCCGCTTGTCCTGGCCAGCCGAGATCAGCAGCCCGTTGAGCACCGCCTGCATCCGCGCCGGGGATGCGCCCTCGGTGTTCTCCAGCTCGTATTGCAGCCCGCCGTTGATCGAGAGGCCCGAGATCGCCGGGAAATTGAAGGCGACCAGCCGGGCGTCACGCAGCTGGCTGCCGATGCCGAACACATGCTTGATCGCGGTATCGGCGTTGTTGGCAACACCGGGGCGCTCGGCAAAAGGTTTCAGGCGGACCAGGAAAAAGGCGGAATTGGACTCCGAGGCGGCATCGAGGATCGAAAAGCCCATGACCGACATGACATGGCTGACCTGGGGCAGTTTCTCCAATTTTTTCACCAGCGCGTCGGCCGCAACCTCAGTGCGGTTGACCGAGGCGCCGGGCGGCAGGGTTATCTGCGCGAAGAAGGCGCCCTGATCCTCATTGGGCAGAAACCCGCCGGGGGTGAACATCGCCATGGCGCCGGCGGCCAGCGCGAAGGCGGCGATGACCGCCAGGCCGAGCCATGCCTTGCGCAACCCCCGGGTGACGATGCTGGTGTAGCCGTCGCGGGCGCGGTCGATCCCGCGCAGGACGTGCTCCAGCACGCCATGCGCCCGGTGGCCGGGGCGGAGCAGAAGCACGCAGAGCGCCGGGGAGAGGGTGAGCGCGTTGAAGGCGGAGATCAGCATCGCCACGCTGACGGTGACGGCGAATTGCTGGAACAGCAGGCCGGAGAGGCCGGGGATGAAGGCGATCGGCACGAACACCGAAAGCAGGACGAGGGAGATGGCGATGATCGGCGCGGTGATCTGGCGCATTGCCAGCTTGGCGGCGTCGCGGGGGGATAAATCGGGGCGCTCGGTCATCACCCGCTCGACGTTTTCCACCACCACGATGGCGTCATCCACCACGATGCCGGTGGCGACAACCAGGGCCAGCAGTGTGACCGTGTTGGCCGAAAAACCAAAGGCCAGCAACGCTGCGAAGCTGCCGGTGAGGGCGATGGGCAGCACCACCATCGGCACCACCGCCGCGCGCCAGTCGCCCAAAAAGAGAAACACCACCAGCACCACCAGGAAGAAGGCGGCGGCCAAGGTGCTCTCGACCTCATGGATGGTCTCGCGCACGAAGCTTGAGGTGTCGAAGACGATGTTGGCCTTCAGCGAGGGCGGGAAATGCTGTTGCAGCGCCGCCAGCTCCTTGGCCACGGCGGCGGAGGTGGCGATGGCATTGGCGCCGGGGGCCAGAAATATGCCGATGGCCTGGCCGTCGCTGTTGTCGATTTTGTTGATGCGCGTCTGGGTCTGCGCGCCCAGCACCACCTGCGCCACGTCCTTGAGGCGCAGCAGCGAGCCATCGGGGTTGGCGCGCAGCACGACGTCGCCGAACTGTTCCGCCGTGGTCAGGCGGCCTTGTGTCTCGACCGTCATCTGCAACTGCTGCGTGGCGGCGTTGGGCGGGGCGCCGATGGCGCCGACCGGCGCCTGCACGTTCTGCGCCTTCAGCGCTGTTATGATGTCCTGCGGGGTGAGCCCGAGCTGGGTGAGGCGGTTGGTGTTGTAGTAGACGCGCATAGAGTAGTTCTGCGGCCCGAACAGGAAGGCCTGGCCGACGCCGGGCACGCGGGCCAGAGGGTCCAGCAGGTTGAGGGTGACGTAGTTGGAGACCTGCAACTGGCTGAGCTGGTTGCCGGGGCTGGAGATGAAGAGATAATCCAGAATGGCGGAGGAGCGCTTGATGACCGAAATGCCCTCCTGCTGCACCAGTGCCGGGAGTTGCGAGGTCGCCTGCTGCACCGCGTTGGTGACGTTCACCGTGTCGATGTTGGGGTCTGACCCCACGCGGAAGCTCACCATCAGGGTGTAGCTGCCATCGTTGGCGCTGGTGGAGGACATGTAGATTTCATCGTTGAGGCCGTTGATGGCCTCCTCGATCGGCTCGGCCACCGTCTGCTCCACCACCTTCGCCGAGGCGCCGGGGTAGTTGACCGTGACCATGACCTGCGGCGGCACGATGTTGGGGAATTGCGCCACCGGAATGCGCGTGAGCGCGATGGCGCCGGCCAGGATGATGATGAGCGCGTTGACGATGGCAAAGCGCGGGCGATCAATGAAGAAGGCGGAGAGCATCAGTTCTGGGCCGCGGGCTGGGGATTTACCTGCATGCCCGGATGCACCGACTGGATGCCCTCGGTGATGATTTTATCGCCCGGCGCGACACCGGAGAGCACCGGCGCGTCGGTGGTGGTCAGCGGCCCCAGCGTCACGTTCTGGCGCTTCACGATGTTCCCCGGCCCAACCTCGAGCACATAATCACCGAGCTGATCGGCGATGACGGCGGCAAGCGGGATGACGATGCGCGATTGCGGCTGGCGGGCGCGCAAGGTGACCGTGACGAACTCGCCATCGGTCAACGCATGGTCAGGATTGGCGATGCTGGCGCGCCAGGCCAGGGTGTCGGTGTTTTGCGTCACCTGATTGTTGATGAAATCGACCGTGCCGGTCTGGGCGTAGGTGGAGCCGTCCGGCAGTTGCAGCAGCACGTCCATATGGGCGGCCCGGGCGCGGTATTTCAGCGCGTCAGCCATGGGCAGGGAGAAGTCCACATACATCGGGTCTTCGGCGACGATGGTGGCCAGCACGCCGCTCTGCGGCCCGACGACATTGCCCACGTTCACCGTGGTGGCGCCGATGATGCCCGCGAGCGGCGCGCGGATTTGGGTGTAGCCGAGGTTGATCTGCGCGGTTTGCAGCTGCGCCTGGGCGCTTTGCACAGCCGCCTCGCCGGAGAGGTAGGTTGCCTGGGCGAGGTCCACCGTGGATTGCTGGCCGGCGGCGGTGTGCAGCAAGGCCTGCGCCCGGCCTAGGGTAAGCTGGGCGGCATGCGCCTGCGCCTGGGCCTGGGCCAGCGCCGCCTGCGCCTGGGCCACCAGCGCCTGATAGGGCGGCGGCTCGATGACATAGAGCAGGTCGCCCTGTTTCACGGCCTGACCATCGGTGAAGTTTTGCGACTCCAGATAGCCGGTGACCCGCGCCTGGATGTTAACGGTCTGGGGCGACTGGATGTGCCCGACATAACTCTGCTGGGCATAAACCGGCTGGCTGGCGGCGGTGATGACCCCGACAACAGGGGGCGGCGCGCTCTGCGCGCAGGCAAGGCCACCCGCCAGGCATGTGAGCAGCCCGGCCGCAATAATCTGTTTCATTTCAATCTTTCCCGCCAGCGGATCGCAATTCTGGGGCTAATATGGGCCGGGGTCGCGCCCGGTCAATGCACGCGGGCGCGAGGCCGCGCTTGCCGTTTCATGACCAGGCATATAATGTGCGTGCGAACCAGAAGCGGCCACATGCCATTGCGGTTAACCGCCGCGAAAGGCAAAACCAAAGCAATATTATTTCGACGAATCAGGAAAGGCGCCCACGTGGATATTGAAAAAATCAGGAACATGCAGCTCGGCTCGATCGAGCAGAGCTATGACAAGCGTGACACCATTCTCTACGCGCTCGGCCTGGGTTTTGGCGCCGACCCGATGGATGAGGCCGAGCTGCCGTTTGTGTATGAAGGCAATCTGCTCTGTGTGCCGTCATATGTGAATGTGCTCTGCCATCCTGGCTTTTGGGCGCAGGACGCGGAATACGGCATCGACTGGGTGAAGCTGCTGCACGCCGAGCAGGAATTTAAGATGCACCGGCCGATGCCCGCCACCGGCACGCTGCGCGGCGAATACCGCGTTGCCGGGGTTGAGGATAAAGGCCCTGGGCGCGGCGCGCTGCTGCACCAGGAGAAAGAGCTGTTCGACGCCGCCAGCGGCGAGAAGATCGCCACCGTGCGCTCCACGCTGTTTTTGCGCGGCAACGGCGGCGAGGGCGGGTTCGGCACGGTACCGGCGGCGGCCGAGCCGGTGCCCGAGCGCGCGCCCGACCGCGTGGTGATAATCCCCACCCTGCCCCGCCAGGCGCTCATTTATCGCCTGAGCGGCGACTGGAACCCGCTGCACGCGGACCCGGCGATTGCGCGCAAGGCGGGGTTCGACAAGCCGATTTTGCACGGGCTGTGTACCAACGGCATCGCCTGCCGGGCTGTTCTCTCCAGCTATTGCGGCAATGACCCCGCCCGCTTCGGCGGCATGTTCGTGCGCTTCAGCAAGCCGGTGATGCCCGGCGAGACGATCCGCTTCGAGTTTTTCGAGGAGCCGGACCGGCTGCGCTTCCGCGCCATTGCGGTGGAACGCGATAGCGTTGTGTTGGACCGCTGCAGCGCCACGCTGGTTTGACCCGCAAACGCCGGCGGCCTTGATGCAAGGCCGCCGGCGGCTTGAGCCGGATGCCGCGACATAAAAATATCATACAACTCCGGGCTATGTCGTGGCAACCAAACGGCATGTTCCCTATATGGAGGCAACATGAGCAATTCACTGACATCGGCCCTGAACGACCCACGCATCCTGCACCTCGCCGGGGGGCATAACTTCCGCGATATTGGCGGCTACATCACGGCCGGCGGCAAGCGCGTGGCGATGGGCCGGGTGTATCGCTCGGCAAATCTGGCGCGCCTCACCGATGAAGACCATGATCTCATCGCGAATTTGAACATCCGCCTGATCTTCGATCTGCGCGACAACCGCGAGCGCAAGCGCCGCCCCTCGCGCCACGCACCGGATGCCGGGTATGAGGTTTGGGCGCGCGACCACACCGGCAGCACGGCGGATTTGATCTCGGCCTTGTCCGCCCCCGGCGCCACGGCGGAGACCTCGCGCCAGAAGATGGTCGATATCTACAAGCACCTGGCCTATGAGCAGGCGGAATCCTATACCGAACTGTTCCGCCGCATTGCCAGAGGCGATGTGCCGCTGTTGTTCCATTGCGCCGCCGGCAAGGACCGCACCGGCGTGGCCGCCGCGCTGCTGCTGGATGTTCTGGGTGTGCCGCGCGAGGCCGTGATCGAGGATTATCTGCTCACCGAGCATTTTTTCGAGCATAATCTTGCGATCGTGCTGACGGATTTTGACACCAATGCGCTGAAGGATGTCGAGCAATCCATCTGGGCGCCGATGATGCATGCCGAGCGGGCGTATATTGAATCAATGTTCTCCACCATCGAGGCCAGACACGGCTCGGTCGAGAATTTTTTGTGTGAAGCCATCGGCCTGACCAAGGCCGAGCTGGAGAGCGTGCGCGCAGCACTGCTGGAGTAAGCGGTGCGGCGCCAAGGTTGCTGGCGCCGCTTTAGAACGCGATCGTTTGAGGTTCGCTCGCCTGAGCGAGCCGAAAGCGTGAATCGTCCTCAGAAAAATGGCCAGAGCCTGATCGCACTTAAAGCGATCAGGCTCTAACAATTTCAGATTTCGCTGGGGACGTTGAAATAGTCCTGATAGCGTTGAAACGCCTTGCGCTCGGCCGCGATCATATCCGCCTCGCCCGTTGCGTAGCGGTGCGCGGGGCGGCTGGTGCGCGGGTGGCGGCCGATATAGGCCTGCATGCCCTGGAGGCCCGCCGCGCTGATCTCGCGCCCGGCGAATTGGTAGATGCCGCGCACCACGCTCAGCGGGTCGTTGATGAAATCGTCATACTGCGTGCTGTGCAGGCGGTTTTTTGGGATGATCCCGGCCTCGATCCAGTCGATCGGCCTGGCCAGCATCTGTGAGCTGGAAACGGGGTCCGCCACCGCGCCAAAAGTTCCCGCGGGGATAATCCGGTCGCTGCGCGCCCAGGCCAGGGTGCCGACCATGTTGACCGCCGAGGCGAGAGCGACGATCGGGTCGCGGTGCATCCAGACCAGCTGAATGTCAGGGTAGACCTGCAGCACATCGGGCATATAGTTCAGCGCATCAGGCGATTTGAGCACCCATTGGCGTTTGGGCTGGCGCCATTGCTGAAGCTTGAGCACCCGCTTTTCATAGGCCACGGCGTTAACTTTTGAACGCGACGCCATATAGGCGGTGTGGCTGGGCGATTGGCCGTAGATGTTCTGCCATGAAGGCATCTGGAAGCTCAGGCAATAGACATGGATGCTTTCAGTCGGCACCTCGGCGGTCCATTCATGGATCGCGTCCATTTCCGGGGTCACGCGGCTCCACATGCGCATGCGCGCGTCGGCGATGGCGATGCGCGGGTCTTCGCCCTCATGCGCTGGCGGCAGGCCGGGGAACATCGCCTGCCAGGTGCGCATGACCGCGTTGTCAGGGTCGGCGGCCAGCAGGTTGATCATCGCCGAGGTGCCGGTGCGGCCCTGGCCGGTGATGAGGATGGGGGCGATGATTTCCTCGTCCTCGATTTCCGGGTGGCGGCGGTAGGCCTCCTCGACCTGCAGGCGGCCTTCGAGCAGCATCAGCATGTCGGAGCGGGTCATGATCCGGCCCATCAGGTTCAGCTCGGCCTCGTCATCGAGACCACGGCAGACCAGCTCGAAGGGTTCGCGCCAGTCATCGCTGCCGAAATCGCTCAGGCCGGTGTTGGCGGCGGCCGAGGCGATGAGCGAGCGCGCATCCAGCGGGACGATGCTTTTAATGTCGAGATGCTTGCCCTCGGCATTGATTTTCGCGACCCAATCGGGGCGGCCCGGCGGGGTCCAGCTAACGCGGCGCTGATTTGAGAGTTCCATGGCAGAGTAACCTTCCTCCATATTTTTGTGTCTTATATTTATAGGCATACAACACATTGTCAACAAGCGTACCACATTGACAGCACGGGGCAACCACGCAAGAATGTCCAAAACGAAGAGGAATCCAGCATGAGCGAGATCAGCACCACCGCCGCCCCCATCCTGAAGGAAGCCTGGGAGCGTTTCCACGCCGCGCAGCAGGAGGTGCTGGGCTGGATGGAAGACAGCAGCCGGTTCAAGGACATCCCGCAGCATCGCGCGAAGGCCTATCATACCATGATGGAGGCGCTGGCGATGTGCTACAATTTCGCGGTGGCGCCGCGCATGCACAATCCGCGTCTGTTTGTGAACACCGGCTGGCAGACGGAAATGTATACGCTGGGCCAGAACGGGCCGGACCTGCATTATGCCGTCACCTTTCTGGATGGGCGCCAGACCTACCGGCTGACGGGAAATTATGGTGACTGCGTGCTGATTTTGGCGCAGGTGCTCAATCATCTGTCAGGCCACCCGGACTCAAGGGCCATTGGCAATTACGATTTTTCAACGTTTGAGATTGGCGCCGACGGCTCGTTCGAATTTATTCTCAGCGCCGACGAGCACAAGGGAAACTGGATTAAGCTTGACCGCGAAAGCCCTTATCACTTCCTGCTGTTCCGCCGTTTCATGGGCGACTGGAACGACAAGCCCTGCACGATGCAGCTCGACCGGATCAGCGAAATCGCGGATGATTATTATGACGCCGATGAATTCGATGAGACCGCGATGGCGGCGCGCATCGACCGCGCGACTGAATTTTTGCGGTATATGATCCGCGACTTCAACATCAACCTTTATGAATTCTACACAAAGAACGGCGGCGGCTTCAATCACATGGCGTTCCTGCCCGGCACGGTGACGAGCCAGGTTGGCAGCCCATCCTCCAACTACGCGATGGCGGTGTTCGACCTGGCGCCGGACGAGGCGCTGGTGATCGAGCTCGATCGGCTGCCCGATGGTGTGTACTGGTCGCTCCAGGCCGGGGATGTGTGGTCGCGCTCGCTCAACTTCACCTATCGCCAAACCTCGATCAGCATGCGCCACGCGGCGGTGGATGCCGATGGCGGCTTCAGGGCCGTGGTGGCGCATAAGGACCCGGGCGTTGCCAACTGGATCGACACCACAGGCCATCTGCAGGGCACCGTGGTGTTTCGCAACTACCGCGCGACCCGCGAGCCGGTGCCCTCGACCCGGAAGGTGAAATTCGCCGAGCTGACAAGCGTGCTGCCGGCAGGGACCGTAAAAATGACCCCGGCGGAGCGGGTTGAGGCCTTGCGCAAACGCCGCGCAGGGTTTTTGAAGCTGCACGGCGAATGACGCCGGATTTGCAGGAGCAGGATTTTGGGTACCAGACTGCCAGACGACCCCGCGCCGTATTTTGAGACGCATGTGTTCGTGTGCGGCAACCGCAGGCCGGAGGGCCATGAGCGCGGTTGCTGCGCCTCAAAGGGTTCGGAGAAAATCCGCGACTATATGAAGGCGCGGGTGAAGGAGCTGAAGATACAAAATGTGCGGGTGAACCAGGCGGGCTGCCTGGACCGCTGCGAGCTTGGCCCCTGCGCCGTGCTCTATCCCGAGGGTGTGTGGTATAAATTGGATTCCTTCGCGGCGGTTGAGCAGGTGCTGGAGCGGCATATCCAGGCCGGCGGGCGCGTGCGGGAGCTGATGCTGCCCGAGGCATGACGGCGGAGCTGTTTCCGGTAAGCACCCCGGGGCTGACGCAGCTGCCGGGGTTCGCGCGCGGCGAGGAGGAAGCCCTGTTGGCGGCGGTGGAGGCGGTGATCGCCATGGCGCCGTGGCGCCAGGTGGTGACGCCGGGGGGCAAGCCGATGTCGGTGCATATGAGCAATTGCGGCGCGGCGGGCTGGGTCTCTGACCGGCGGGGCTATCGCTACAGCGCGGTGGACCCGCTGAGCGAGAGGAGCTGGCCCGCGATGCCGGGGTGTTTTGCCCGGCTGGCGGCGCGTGCCGCGGCGGCGGCCGGGTTTGCGGGGTTTGCGCCCGATGCCTGCCTGATCAACCTCTATGAGCCTGGCGCACGCATGGCCCTGCACCAGGACCGCGATGAGGTGGATTTTTCAGCGCCCATCGTCTCGCTCTCGCTCGGGCTGCCGGCGGTGTTTTTATGGGGCGGCGCGGCCCGCGCTGACAAGGCGGCGCGCATCGAGCTGCACAGCGGCGATGTGGTGGCCTGGGGCGGGGCCGCGCGGCTGAATTTTCATGGCGTGCTGCCGCTGCGCGAGGGGGTGCACCCGTTGCTGGGCCGGCGGCGGATCAACCTGACGTTCCGCAAGGCGTTATAGACGGCTTGCGGGCCAGCACCGTTTTGGTTCTGGCCCGCTCACATGGTTTCAAAAACCGGGGCGTTGCCGCCCCGGCCAGGGTAGGGCTGCTTATTCTTCCGCCACGATGTCGGCAACCAGCGTGCCGTAGCCGGAGGGGCGGTAGAAGATGATGCCGATGAGCAACCCGCCGACACCGACGATCTTCACGGTCATATTGAAGGTCGAGAGCGCGTAGAGGCCGAGGCCGATGAGGGCCAGGGCGCTGAGGAGCGGGTACACGGCGTAGTGGATGAAGGTCCAGAGCGAGGTTTTGTAGCTGTCGCGATAGACCCAGGCGCAGACCAGCCCGGCCAGACCGTAATAGTAGCAGACCTGCACCGCGATGGCGCTCACCGAATCACCCAGGATGGTGGCGATGGAGGGCATGAAGCTGGAGATGAAGATCATCACCAGGCCGACGGCCAGCAGCAGGTACATGGTGCGCACCGGCGTCACCGTCTTGGCGTGAACAAGTGCGAAGAAGGTGGGGAGCGCACGGTCCCGGCCCATGGCGAAGAGGGTGCGGGAGAATTGCAGCATGGTGGTCTCGAGCGTGGCGACCGAGGAGAGAATAAGCGCCAGGGAGGCCGCATAGCCGCCCGCCTTGCCCAGGCCCGCGGCAACCGCGACGTGGTAGATCAGGTTATCGGAATAGCCGGAGGATTCGGCGAGGGTGAACATCATCAGCGCCGCCACCGTGAAGGCGACGAAGGAGGCGATGGTGACGAAGATGCTCAGGAACCCGCCCTGGCCAGCCGCGTTGGGGGTGTCAATCTTGGTTTCTTCGGCGAGGTTGCAGGTAACATCCCAGCCCCAGTAGAGGAACACCACCACCAGCGAGGAAGAAATGAAGGTGCCCGGCGCGTAGTTGAAGCCGAACCAGGACCAGGAGAAATGCGTCACCGCGCCGGAGGCGCTGGTGTGAAGGAAGGCCGCTATGGAGATGCCGAAGAGGATCAGCAGCTCGATCGAGCTCATCACCACCTGGATTTTGCTGGTAAGCTCGATGCCGGCGATAAGCACGGCGCCAATGCCCACAAACCAGAGCGCGCCGATGAAGGTGGTCAACACCACGTTGCTCGCCAGCGAGGGATCAAAAAGGTCAATGGTTGCGGTGCCGAGCGGCACGCTGCCGGTGACCATGAACACCATGGCGGCGATGAGCAGGGCCCAGCCCGAGAAATAGCCAAAAAATCCGCCGAACACCGATTTGGTCCACTCATAGGCGGCGCCGGCATTTGTCATTTTAACATTGAGGCCCTTGTAGGCGACCGCGATACCCAGCATCGGCACCGCGAAAACCAGCAGCGCATTCGGCGACACCGCCCCGGCAGTTGCCAGCAGGCCCGCGATGGCCACGGCGATGGAGAACCCCGGTGCGGAACCGGCGATTCCCATGATGATAGATTCGAAGAACGATAGAGAATTTGATTTTAGTTTTGTACTCATTCTAGCCCCCTTGATATTTAACTTTAAGTCCTTGGCAGTTGCTGGGTGATGCAATGAATATTGCCCCCACCCAGGAGAATTTCGCGGGCCGCCACCATGACAATCTCCCGCTCTGGGAAAAGCCGGGCCAATACGGCCCGGGCGGCGGCATCCGTTGCGACACCGAAGCATGGTGCAATTATCGCGCCGTTCGCAATATAAAAATTCACGTAAGAGGCCGCGAGGCGTTCGCCAGCCGCGCGGTTCATGCCGTTTTCGGCATGGTCGATTCCGGCGGCTTCTTCCTCGGAGATGAACATCGGCGTGGGCATCGGGATATGCTCGACCGTGATCGGGCGGCCCTTTGCATCGCGCGCGCCTTGCAGACGCTCATGCGCCGCGCGGGAGATTTCATAATGCGGGTCGGCCGGATCGTCGCACCAGGTGAGCAGCACGACGCCGGGGCGCACGAAGCAGGCCAGATTATCGATATGTCCGCCGGTCTCGTCGCCGGGCACGCCCTCGCCCAGCCAGATGACATGCGAGGCGCCGAGATAATCTTTCAACACCCGCTCCATCTCCTGGCGGGTCGCGCCCGGGTTGCGGTTTTCGTTGAGCAAACATGCCTCTGTAACGAGCACGCTGCCTTCGCCATCGACGTGAATCGCCCCGCCCTCGATGATTTTTGGCGCGCGGAAGCGCCGTGCGCGCTCCATCTCGAGCATTTTGGCGGCTACCTGGTCGTCCAGATCCCACGGAAAATATAAGCCGCCCTGCAGACCGCCCCAGGCGTTGAAGGGCCAGTCCACCCCGGCGCGCTCCCCCGCCGGGTTGAGCAGAAAGGACGCGCCCACATCGCGCGCCCAGGAATCGTTGGTGCTGAGCTCAACCACGCGCACCGCTTCGGGCAACATCGCGCGGGCGTGCGCGAATTGCCGGGCGCTGACCAGCATTGTTACCGGCTCGAAGCGGGCGATGGCCGAGGCCACCGCCGTGAAGGCCGCCTGCGCGGGCTTGGCGCCTAAGCGCCAGTTATCCGGCCGCTCGGGCCAGATCATCCAGCAGCCCGCATGGGGCGCCCACTCCGCCGGCATCGCAAAGCCAAGTTCACGTGGCACTGGCGCGCAGGCGGCCGCCTGGTTAGCGGGCACCATGAATATGCCTGCCATCAAGCGTGAGCAGCGGGGTGTAGAGTTCGGGGCGGCGGTCACGGAAAACGCCCCAGGAGGCGCGGATGTGGGCCAGGGCTTCAAGGTCGAACGTGGCGGTGAGGAAGGTTTCCGCAACACGGTCAGCCTCGGCGACTTTGGCGCCCGTGTTATCGGCGATGAACGACGAGCCATAGAAGGTGAGCGCGGTGCCATGCGCCCCCTGCTCGGTGCCGACACGGTTGGAGGCGACCAGCGGGGTGAGATTGGCGGCGGCGTGGCCCTGCATGGTGCGCTGCCAATGGCCGCTGGAGTCCAGCGTGGAGTCCTGCGGCTCGGAACCGATGGCGGTGGGGAAGAAGAGCAGCTCCGCGCCCATCAGCGCCATGGCGCGCGCGGTTTCGGGAAACCACTGGTCCCAGCAGATGCCGACGCCGATGCGGGCGTATTTGGTATCCCACACCTTGAAGCCGGTATCGCCGGGAGAGAAATAGAATTTCTCGGAATAGCCGGGGCCATCGGGGATGTGGGATTTGCGGTAGTAGCCGAGATTGGCACCATCGGCATCAAGGATGACGATGGTGTTGAAGAAACTCTGGCCGGCGCGCTCGAACACCGAGATCGGCAGCACGACGCCAAGCTCCTTGGCGATGGGCGCGAAATGTTTGACCGCCGCGTTTTCCTCCAGGGATTTCGCCAGCCCGAAATAGGCGTGGATCTGGTCCTGGCAGAAATAAGGTGTTTCAAACAATTCCTGGATCAGAATGATCTGCGCACCCTGCGCCGCCGCCGCGCGGACCAGTTTCTCGGCCCGCGCGATGTTTTCCGGAGCGTTGGCTCCGCAGGCCATTTGCGTGGCCGCGACTGTGACGTTTCTCATGCTGTCTCCAGATACGCATCGTATTCGACATCGGAGATCCGCCGCCGCATCTCATTCACCTCCTGACGCTTGCAGGCTGTGAAGACACGCTGGAAGTCGGCGCCGAAAATGCTGGCGATGTGCGGAGAGTCTGAGAATTTATCGAGAGCAGCGGACCAGGCGATCGGCAGTGATGGCGCGCTGGGGCTGCGCCGCTCGCCAAAAGTTTCCGGTCCGGGGTCGGCTTTGGTCTCGATCCCGTTCAGCGCCGAGCCGAGCAGCGAGGCGAAGGCGAGATAGGGGTTGCAGTCAGCGCCGGCGACGCGGTGCTCGATGCGTGAGGCCTGCGGGTCAGCGGTGATGACGCGCATCGCCGCCATGCGGTTGTCGTGGCCCCAGTCGCCGAAGGTGGGCGCGTGGACGCCGGGGGCAAAGCGCCGGTAGGAGTTGGCGTGCGGCGCCAGAGTCAGCATCGTGTCAGGCAGCGCCTTGATGATTCCGCCCAGTGCGTTGTAGAGCATCGGCGCGGCGCGCTCGGGCGTGCCCATGAAGACGTTGCTGCCGTTGCGATCAAGCATCGACATATGCACATGCATGCCGCTGCCCGCCCATTGCCCATAGGGCTTGGCCATGAAGGTCGCGGTTAGCCCGTGTTTGCGCGCCACCTGCTTGATGGTGCGCTTGAACAATGTCGCTGAGTCGGCGACGCGCAGAGCGTCGGTCGAGTATTTCAGCGTCACCTCAAACTGCCCTGGGCCGTTCTCGCTGATCAGCGTTTCCAGCGTGATGCCCTGCGATTTTGCGTTGGACATCATCTCGCGCAGGATCGGCTGATAGTCATGGATTTCGCCCAGGCCCACCGCATCGATATGCCAGCCGCGCCAGCCGGAATAATCGGCGCCGCGCGGGGCGATTTTCAAACCGCCGGTCTGGCCCTGGTCCACCAGGTAGAACTCCAGCTCCACCCCCAGCGCGGGGGTGAGGCCGGCGGCGGTGTAGCGCTCCAGCACGCGCGAGAGGACACCGCGCGGATCGAGGTAGAAATGGCTGCCGTCAGCCTCGCGCATGGTCAGCATGGCCTGGCAGGCCGTGCCGTCCGCCCAGCCCATATGGGTGATGGAATGCGGGACGGCGGTGCAGAGGCCGTCGGGGTCGCCGGTGTCAAGGGCGATGCCGCCCTCCACCACGTCGCGGCCCCAGATATCCAGCAGGAAGGCCGAGCGCGGCATAGCGATGCCGACGCCGAGCAAGGCTTTCGCCTTGTCCGGCTGCAGCCACTTGCCGCGCGGCACACCGTTCACGTCGATGATGAAGGCTTCAATATATTCAGCCTGAGCCATCAACTCCAGTTTATCGGTGTTGCCGGCAATCGCCGGCGCGCTCACAATGCCACCTCATGCTTCACTTTCTCATAGGTCTGGTCGAAGGATTTCTTCGCCAGCGCGACCATGAGGTCGATTTCCTCATGCGAGATGATCAGCGGCGGGGCGAACACCATTGTATCGCGCACGGCACGCATGATCAGCCCGTTGTTGATGCAGAAGTCACGGCACATCTGGCCGACGCGGCCGTTTTTCTCGAAGAACCGGCGGGTGCGCTTATCGGCGCTCAGCTCGATGCCGCCGATCAGCCCGATGCCGCGCACGTCGCCCACGAGCGGGTGATCGTCGAACACTTCGTGGAATTTCTGGCGCAGCACCTCGCCCATCACCACAGAGCGCTCAACCAGCCCCTCGCCTTCGATGATATCAAGATTCTTCAGCGCCACGGCGCAAGCAACCGGATGCCCCGAATAGGTGAAGCCGTGATAATATTCGCCGGTCTGGTTGATGAGCACATTGGCCACACGGTCATGCATCAGCACCGCGGAGAGCGGGATGTAGCCTGAGGTGATGCCCTTGGCGACCGTCATCATATCCGGCTTGATACCGAAATAATCGGAGCCGAACATTTTGCCGGTGCGGCCAAATCCGCAGATCACTTCATCGGCGATCAGCAGGATGTCGTGTTCCTTGCAGATGCGGTTGATCTCGGGCCAGTAGGTTTCGGGCGGGATGATGACGCCGCCGGAGCCTTGCAGCGGCTCGCCGATGAAGGCGGCGACGTTATCAGCGCCGAGTTCCTTGATTTTATCTTCCACCTGTTTGGCGGCATAAATCCCGAATTCAGCCGGGCTCATCTGGCCGCCGTAGCCATACCAATAAGGCGGCATGACCTGCACGAAGTTTGGCATGTCGCCAGCCTGGCGGTGCATGTCCACCATCCCGCCGGCGGAGGCGCCGAGGGTGGTGGAACCGTGGTAGCCATATTCACGGCCGATGACGAATTTCTTTTCCGGCTTGCCCAGGGTCTGCCAGTAAACACGCGCGGTGCGCAGGGCGGTGTCTACCGCCTCGGAGCCGGAGCAGGCGAAGAAGACGTGGTTGATGCCCTCGGGGGCGAGCTTGGCCAGACGCTGCGCGAGAGCGGCGGCCGGCGGGTTCGTGGTTTTAAAGAACGTGTTGTAGTAAGGCAGTTTGGTCATCTGCGCGGCGGCAGCCTGCACCAGCTCGGGGCGGCTGTAACCGGCGTTGACGCACCACAGGCCGGCCATGCCGTCCAGAATGCGGTTGCCGTCTGAGTCTTTCAGAAATACCCCGTCACCCTCGGTGATGACGCGCACACGGCCTTCGTGCAGCGCCTTATGGTCTGTAAACGGGTGTAAATGATGTGCGTTATCAACGCTCTGCCAGTTAACGGCATCGCCAGCTTTATCCAACATAACTGCTTCTCCCTAAAGATTTAATGATCGCGCCCGCGCAATTGACGCGGGCAAGAAAAAATCTCAGGCGCGGGGGGGGCTGAAGCCTATGCGTGCGCAAAGAAGAAGAAGTTCTTCCTTGAAGCTAAGCCCGACAGGAGCGGTTACCAAAAACATGCGCAAGCTTTGCATGGCCGCCGTGCAAGTTCAAGACAATTATAATATCATGAATAAAAAAGCGGCTGGGAATGACCCCAGCCGCTTTTTTTCGTAACTTAAGGTTTTATGCGGCGCTCAGAACACCAGCCAGATACCGGTGAACAACACGTCGTTGGCTTGGGCGGAACGGCCGTTGCCGTCGTAGTTATGCGCCAATCCGTTGAACTGGGTGTAGAACGTATCCTCGATGAAGAACTTGGCATTCACCCAGGGGAAGAATTTGGGGCCATCGGTGTTGAAGGGATAGTAATCCAGCTCGGTGGTGTAGCTCTGGGTATTGGGTTTGCCATTGGCGTTGGCGGTGCCGGTGTTGTAGAGCCCGGAATCCGCATTGCCGGTGATGTTATCGAATGCTTCCGTCACGCCGAACATCTGGTGCCATAGATAGGAGGCGTTCAGTGATTCGCTATCGAGCGAATCGTTCAGGTTGGCGGTGCCGCCTTGTGGGTAAGACGCAGCCCAGTGCTGGAACTCATGGAAATATGCGGCCTGCACGGAGAACGCATGTTTCACGGTGATATACTGGTATTGCGCGTCCACGCCGACATCGGCCAGCGTATCCGTCGGCCCATGGGTGAAGCCGGAGGGATAGGGATGATCGATCAGCCCGGAGGTGCCAAGTTCGATCGACTGCTTCCAGGAGCTGTGCTGCAAGGCCAGGCGCCAGTAGGGAATCGGCCCAGGGATCGGCGCTTCAGGCCCTACGCCCAGGGTGAAGGCGGCGTGATTCGGCAGCGCCTTGTAGAGGTCGGCTTCGGCGTAGAGCAGGTCCGACGGTGTGACGTTGAGCGCGGCGTAGCCGCCTACGCCGGCCACCGCCTGCGCCAGGCCGGTGGTCTGCAGCCCGGCTGTCTGCCCGACACCCAGCCCGGCCGGAATAAAGGGATAGCCCCAGGCCGGCAGCGTGTTCCACAAATCAGTGAGACCCGGCGCGTTGTTGAAGGTGAAGCCATAGACCAGCCGCTTGTTGGCGAGTGTTGTCATCTGCGCCAGGCGGATGTCCAGGTTGTCCCAGTGGAACTGATGGCCGATGCCGTCAAACGTGCCCTGGACAAAGCCACCCAGGCCGATGTTGCCATCCAGCGCGCCACCATAGAACAGGCTGGTCTGCTGGATCGACCATGCATTGTTGCTGCGGAAATCCGGCGCCAAGCCGCCCGGCACTTTATCGTGCAACTGGGTGAAGCCGCCTTCGACCATCGCCGCGAAGTTTTTTATGTCAGGGAAAGTGCCGCCCTGCACATAGCCGTCCATTTTAAAGGCACGGCCAAATGGGGTGAGTTGTGGGAAGCCGATGTGACAGGCCGAACAGGGCATGCCGGTCTGCGCGGCGAAGGCCGGAATCGCTCGAGCCTCCCTTGGCATCGCCGTTATCGCCACAACGCCGGCCAATGCGCCCATCGCACTCGCCCAGTTCAATTTATTCCGCTTCATCGCGCACTCCTACTGAATGATGGCTGTGATCTGACAGCCAGAACGATCGGCTACCTTGATCTATCTCAAGAACGCCGCGCCGCATTAAAAACAGTTCCGCTAAAAAAATATTTCTCAATTGACGCGGCAAATTTGCCACACTTGGAGGCGGCAGAATGTACCGGCCTTGCCCCGCGCGCCCGAGTTCGGCACAAATCGGCGCATGTCAGATCTTGATCAGCTTTTGAACGCCCGCGGCAACACCGCCGAACTCGGCGCCCATGCCATTGCCGCCTGTTTCGACGCTACGGGCCAGACCTGCGCCTTCGCCATGGGGGATGGCAGCCTGCGCCTGGCCACGGCGGGGCTTTGGTCCAGTGTTACGGCGCATAAGGGCGCCGTGCTCTCCCTAGCGCGCCACCCGGTGGCGCCGGGGTTTATCACCGGCGGTGATGACGGCAGGCTGCTCGCGGTGAGCCTGGAGGGCGGCATCACCGAAATTGCCCGATTCGGCTCCAAATGGGTGGATCATGTGGCGAGTTACGCCGGCAAAGTGCCGCTGCTCGCCGCCGCCGCCGGCAAGAACCTGCATCTGTTCAACGGCAAGGGCGAGGTGCTGCGCGCCCTGCCCCACCCCAGCACCGTCACCGGCATCGCTTTTGACAGCAAGGGCAAGCGCATCGCCGCGTCACATTATAACGGCGCCTCGCTTTGGTTCACCGCCTCCACCTCTGAGACGCCGCGCAAACTGGAGTGGAAGGGCAGCCATACCGGAGTCGCCATCCACCCGCAGGGCGAGGCCGTGGTGACCTCGATGCAGGAAAATGCCCTGCACGGCTGGACCCTGCCGGAAGGCAAGCACATGCGCATGGCGGGCTACCCGGCCAAGTGCGAATCCTTCGGCTTCACCCGTTCCGGGCGCTGGCTGGCCACCGCCGGGGCGGATACCATTGTGCTGTGGCCCTTCTTCGGCGGCGGGCCGATGGGCAAGGCTCCGCTGGAGCTTGGGATGGGCGACGGCATCGCCAAGCGCATCGCCTGCCATCCGGAGACCGAGGTGCTGGCCGCCGGTTTTGACACTGGCCTGCTGCTCATCGCCGATATCGCCCAGGAACATATCCTGCCGGTCTGCGGGCCGGGCCGCGGCGCCATCAGCGCGCTTGCGTGGAACCCGTCAGGCTCGCACCTCGCCTTCGGCACCGAAACCGGTTTTGCCGGGGTGGTGGATTTCTCGCGGCGGTAGGGCGCTGGGAGGCGGGGACCCCAGCTTTCGCTGGGGTGACGGGGTTGGTGGAGACCCCAGCTTTCGCTGGGGTGACGGGGTTGGTCGCCGGGGTGACAGGTTTGGTGGGGTGGCGGGGGAGCGGCTTAATCCTCGTGGGCGGGGAGGCCGGTGTCGGTCAGCATTTCGATCCGGCCGGTGATCTGGCCGCCGTCCTCCACCTGCAGGCGGCGGCAGCGCGCGGTGCCCAGCACGCGGCCTGAGGAGCGGACGATGAGCGCGTGGCGAGCGACGAGCGTGCCGTCGATGGTGCCGGCGACTTCGGCTTCGTCAACCTCGACTTCGCCCTTGAACAAGCCGCCCTGGGCGATGGAGAGTTCGACCAGACCATTGATCATGGCGGCTTCCACGGTGCCTTCAACCACCAGGCGTTCGGCGTCCTGCACGGTGCCCTGGACGCTGATGCCGCGGCCGACCACGAGGGTGCGGCGCTGGCCGTCATCGCGCGGGCCGGCGGCGGTGCTGCTCACGGTGGAGCGGGCCGGCACGGCGGGGGCGGCGGGGGCTGGCATATGCGGCGTGAAGGGGGAACGGGCCATCGTGGTCTCCTTGAAATTGTATTGAGCCGGGGCGGCATCGGGTTCGGCGGCCGCGGCGGCGGCTTCCGGCACGGGGGTCTCGGCAACCGGCGGCAGCGGGGCGGCGGGTTTCGGCTCTTCAGGCTTGCGTTTGTTGAACACGAATCCTCCGTGGCACAAAAATGGTACCAATGGGCTAGCACGGGCCGCTGTACCGGGACAACCTCAGCCATGCGGCGCAAACATTTGCCCGCGCGCCAGCAGCAGTGGTATCGCCGGGCGCAAAACCCTTGGAGAGAGCAGCATGGCCGTCACCCGTTACGATATCACCGGCATCGGCAATGCCATCGTTGATCTCTTGTTACCAACTGATGACGCATTTTTAAACCGGCATGACATGCCCAAGGGCAGCATGTCGCTGATTGATGCCGACACCGCCACCAGACTCACCGCCGCCATGCAGGGCGGGTTGACGGCCTCGGGCGGCTCGGTTGCCAACACCTGCGCGGTGGCCGCGGCACTTGGCGCGCGCGTCGCCTTCCTTGGCAAGGTTGCGGCGGATGAGATGGGCGAGACGTTCCGCCGCGAGATCACCGCGCACGGCGTGCACTTCCCCACCGCGCCGCTGCAGGCGCATATCCCCACCGCGCGGTGCCTCATTCTGGTTACGCCGGACGGCCAGCGCACCATGAACACCTACCTGGGCGCGGGCGGCGAATTCTCGCTGGCCGACCTGGACGAGACCGTGATCGCCGCCTCCGCCGTGACCTATCTGGAGGGCTATCTGTTCGACCCGCCGGCGGCCCAGGCCGCCTTCGCCGAAGCCGCCAGAACCGCGCGCGCGGCGGGGCAGAAAACGGCACTCTCGCTCTCCGATGCGTTCTGCGTGGACCGCCACCGCGATGGCTTCCGCCGCCTCATCGCCGAGGGTATCGACATCATCTTCGCCAACGAAGCGGAAATCTGCAGCCTGTATCAGCGCAATGATTTTGCCGAGGCGGCCGCCGAGGCCGCGCGCGATATCAAACTCGCGGTGCTCACCCGCAGCGAGGCTGGCAGCATCATCCTGCACGAGGGCACGCAAACCCATGTCGCCGCGGCGCCAACCCAGGTGGTCGACACCACAGGCGCGGGCGATGCCTATGCCGCGGGCTTCCTCACCGCCTACACCAAGGGCGGGAGCCTGCACGCCGCCGGTACGCTGGGCGCCAGCGCGGCGGCACTGGCGATCAGCCGGATCGGCGCGCGCCCACCGGCCAATGAGCTGAAAGCCCTGGCGTAATCCACATGATCCCGGCCCTCATTCTCCTGGCGCTGGCCTCGTTCATCGCCGGCGCGCAAAATGCGCTGGCGGGCGGCGGTTCGTTTCTGGTCTTCCCGGCGCTGCTGTTCGCCGGGCTTAACCCGCTCGCCGCCAACATCACCTCCACCATCGCGCTGTTCCCCGGCCAGGTGACAACCTCGCTCGCCGGGCGCAGCCTGGTGGAGGGGGCGGCTGGGCTTTCCATCCGCATGCTGGTTGGCATCAGCCTGGTTGGCGGGGGGATTGGCGCGGTTTTGCTGCTGGCCACGCCGGTGAGCATTTTCACCCATCTCGTGCCTTATCTGGTTCTGTTCGCCACCGCGGTTTTCGCCTGGGGCAGTTTTGCCGCGAAAAAGCGCGCCGAGGATGAGCCCGCGCACATCACCCCGCGCGGCGCCATGGTGGCGCAGTTGCTCATCGCGATCTACGGTGGCTATTTTGGCGGCGGCATCGGTATTCTGATGCTGGCGGCGCTCACCGCGGCCGGGCTCTCCGTGCGCCACGCCGGGGCGACCAAGAACATGCTCGCCGGTGTCATCAATGTTGCCGCTGTTGTCATATTCATTGTGCAAACCAGCATCCATTGGCGGCTTGTGCTGCTGGTGGCGATCGCCGCCATCGGCGGCGGCCAGGTTGGCGTTTATATGCTCCGGCGCATCAACGAGACGGTGCTGCGCATCGGCATCACCGCCATTGGCATCCTGCTCACCATCGGTCTGTTTCTGCACGCAGGCTGAGGCTGGCGGGGGTGATGATTTATAAAAAACCCGTCACATTTACGTTTGTCAGGGTAAAGTCCGGCGAGACGGCTTGCCGCCGGAAATGCATCCCCTAGATCAATATTGGTTTAGCTTGAATCACCCGATTCAAGCTAAACCAATGAAATTGATCGTAAAACATAAGGTTGAGCGTGATTGACGTGAGGCAATCACGCTCTAGAGTGCAATGACTTCAAATTTACCCGCTTTGCGGGCCAATTTGAAGTCTGAATCGCCCTCTATCCTAATAATCGAGAGGCGGATTCAGGCATGAGATGTCATCCGGCTCTGGAACTCAAACGCTTGCATATATTCAGTTATTCAGGACAATTCGTCATTATCTCATGACCGTTTCGCATCGTGCCAATTTTGGAGCCGGCCTTGAACCTCGCAAGAGGTGCCGTACCCCCATGGCGGCCCGGCGCATCGGGAGCTGCCTGTTGTTGGGGCTGGCGCTGCCGGCGGCGGCGCGGGCGGACCCGGCGAGGCCGTTCAGCATCAATGTCGAGCCGTCGTATTTCGGCGGGACGTTCGGAACATCGAACACCGTTAGCGTTTACGAAGTGCCGGTGACTTTTGAGTATCATGGCGCGCGGCTGCGCATGCGCCTGGAGATTCCCTATATCGCGTTGACGGGGGCGGGGCTTCTGAGCGGCGGTTCGGTTATCCAGACAAGTGGCCACCCTGTATGGCGCACCGGGCTTGGGGATATCTGGGTTGGCGGCGATTACCGCGTGCTTGATACCGCCGGGTACCGGCCTTCCGTCAGACCCTATGTGAAAGTTAAGATACCGACCGCCTCGCGCGCCCAGGGGCTTGGCACCGGACGGCCCGATATTGAGTTTGGCAGCCATTTTGAATGGAATTTGGATGGCAGGATTCTGCCCTACGCGCGGGCCGGCTACAGGGTGGTTGGGCAGGCGCCCGGGCTGAAGCTGCGGAACGCCTTTACGTTCGAGGCCGGGGCCAGCGTGGTTGTACCCCACCATGGCTATGTGACAGCCTTGTTCCTTGATAGCGGAACACTCCAGCGCGGGGCCGGACCGGCCGAACAGTTGATTGGGGCGTATACCGTCCGGCTTACAGCGGCGCTTGAGTTTCAGACCTATCTCACCCGCGGCCTGACACCCAACAGCCCTGCGTTCGGTGCGGGAATGGGGCTGACCGAGAAATTCTGAGCCCGGGTTTACCACTGATTATGCACCGGAACGCATAATCAGGCGGTGATTGCCACACGCACTTGACCGTGGGACTTTCTTCCACGATAATCGAGCCAAGCCTTCATACCTGCCAGGCTGAAGCGCGTTTAGCGCGCGCAGGCTGGTGGTTTGTCCTGCAACCCGTTTGGAGCATTTTCGGTGAACCGTCGTAGCGCTGACTCATCGGGCCGCGATCACCAGCCGGCTGAACAAGGCGGCCTGGCGAATTCACCGGGCATGCGCATGCGGGCCTGCGCCGTTTGTGAAAATGGCGGCAGGGCCGCACGGGCGCTGGCCTATGCGAAGGTGGGCAGGCACCTTGTTGAATGCGTGAACTGCGGATTTACTTATGTTCCGGTAGCGCCCGGCGCCGCGGCGCAAACGCATGCCGCGCGCGATGGCCGGTTGCTCCTGGGTGATCGGCTTCTGAACTGGCTGGACCGCGCGACCTGTTGGCGGAGGTTTATGTTTTCTCCGCTGGAGCCTTATGAGATATTGAACAAACTTGGCCCGGATTCCGGAAATGTGGTTGATGTCGGCTGTCACCGGGATAATCTCCGGCTCATTTCCCGGCGGTTTTCCATCTATGGCCTGGAGGCATTCCCGGCATTTTCGGTGCGTACCCGCACGGAGGCCACGCAATCAGGCGCGACGGTTTTAAGCACCACGGCGGCCGAAGGGTTATCGCGGTTTCCTGACCGTTCGCTGGCCGGGGTGGTGCTGCATTCGCATCTGGAGCGCGATCCCGATGCGCGCAGCGTGGTTGAACTGCTCGGCCAAAAGCTCAGATTTGATGGCCTCGCGGTATTGAAACTTGCCAACTACGGCTCACTTAACCGGCGTTTCATGGGAAAGCGGTGGTATAAATTCAATTTTCCTGAATACCTCAATTATTTCAGAAAGCGTGATATTTCCGCCCTGGCATCGCATTTTGGATTGGAGGCTTCTTTTCCCTTCATGCTTTCACTTCCCACGGATGATAATTTCATCGCGATTTTGAAACCAACCATCCCGATTGAGATATATTAATGGTTTTTTAATAAGACATGCTTCGCCCACCGATTGTGGACCGGCTGAATCGTAGCGCAGCAGGAGATTTCCGTGAATTGCGCTTGCGGTATGGCGGGAATGAAAAAACGGGCTTTTTTTCGCTGACGGACTCACCCAAACACCAACCATCTTCATCAAACACGAAGGACACGCGGCATTGTCACCTTTCATCGTCATATTCAAATCCATGTCTGCGCTTGATCATATTTTATTTGGAATCGTCACGGCCTTTGCCTTGTCGGCATGCCGGTTCATCAACCGGGATATTTCGGTTGTGGGAGATTTTCTGGCTGTCGCTTTTCCGCTCTGTGCATTTTTGCTCATGCTGATACCGGTTAAGGTTCTCATCCGGGTAAAAAGCAATTTTCGCAGCCAGGCGGCGATGTTGCGCTCCGGCACGGGGGCCACGCCCGGCGTTGGGGCTTAATGGCGGGTGTTTCAATTTTAGATTGAAATAGCCTGCAAACATGCCAATGACCGTCAGGTCATTTTCCGCAATAACCCGGCGGATTTCGCGCCGCGGGGCTTGCAAAACGGTGACAGCAAGCTATGTGGAACAAATGCCCACAAATTTGCGGCGGCAGGATTAAGCAGGGAAAATAATGCGGGCACGCGGAGCTTATTGCCGGACCCGCCGGGAAGGAAGAGTTTAGGAGTTAATGGAAGCAGACGTTGAAACCATGGTGCGCCGCTTGCTCAGCCCGCTCATCGTTTATCTGATGCGGCGCGGGGTGGGTTATATCGCGCTGCGCGATCTGCTGAAAAAAATTTATGTCGAGGAGGCGCTCGGCCGCCACACCGCTGAGGAAGCGCCGACGGACAGCACTATCAGCCTGGTCACTGGAATTAACCGCCGCGAGGTGAAGCGCCTGCGCGATGATGCGCTGCAGGCGCGCAAAAGCGAGGTCCGCGACCCGATGGCAGGCGTCAACATGGCGGCGCGGGTTGTGGCAACCTGGGTTTCGGCCCCGGTGTTTCTTGATGCGCACGGCGAACCCCGCCATCTCGGCACGCGCGGCAGTGACGCGGAGCCCAATTTCGACTCGTTGCTGCGGGCCGCCAAGGTTGATGTGCGCGCCCGCACGGTGATCGAGGAGCTGAACCGGGCCGGTATCGTCGAGCGTGACGATGAGGACCATTTGTATCTGCTGCGGGCGGCGTTCACGCCGGGGACGCCGAAGGACAAAATGCTGTTTCTTGCCGCCAATGTCAGCGATCATCTGCGCAGTGCGCTGCATAACCTGGCCCCTGATGAGCCGCCGTTCATCGAGCGCGCACTCTTTCATAACGGGATCAGCGCGCGCCAGCTAGAGGCGGTGCGCCCCGCGCTCTCCACGATGGCTGACAGGATGCTCCGGCGGGCCAACGAGAAACTGCTGGAAAGCAGTGCCGATTCGCCGGCCGCCGATGCCGGGTTGCCGCTGAAACGGCTGCGGCTGGGCGTGTATTATTACGAAACCAGCGCCGAAGACCAACCCTGACATGAATGTTCTCCCGCAAACCCGCATCAAGGCTTCGCGCTGCGCCGGGATGTTCCCGCTTGGGCTGGCGCTCGCCCTGTTATGGGCATGCGCGGTGGTACTCCCCGCGCCGGCGCGGGCGCAAACCAGTGAAACCGGCGGCATTGGCGGCACCGGGATCAGCGCGGGGACCGGCGGCATCGGCGGCACCGGGATCAGCGCCGGAACGGGCGGCATTGGCGGCACCGGCATTGCGCGCTCCGGCATGCCGGTCACCGGGTATGGGCCGATCCAGGCCTTTGGCAGCGTGTTCGTGAACGGCCGTGAATATGCCATCGACGGCCGGACGCTGGTGATGATTGATGGCGCTCCGGCCACGGTATCGGCGTTGCGCGTGGGTGATATCGCCAATGTAAGGGGCGTCATCACCACGGCGCGCGGCGGCTACGCCAGGGAAATCGCCATTGTGCACCCGATCATCGGCCAGGTGACGGATATCGCCCCGGATGGCGCCAGCGCCACCGTGCTCGGGCAGCATGTGGTCGCGCCACCCGGCCAGACGCCCTTTGCCGGGATCACCCCCGGCGCCCTGGTTGCGGTCTCCGCGCTGCCCAGGCCCTCGGGCGACTGGGTGGCGCAACGGATAACCCGGCTGCCGCCCGGCAATCATTTCCAGCTTGCGGCGGTCGTCACATCGCTGGCGCCTGGGCGGCTGGCGGTCGCCGGCACCAGTATTCTGGCGCAGCCCAGCCTCACGGCACGGCTCTCCGCCGGTGAGCGGGTTATCGTTAGCGGAAGCTTGAGCGCGCAGGGCCTGCGGGCCGATACCGCCCTGCCCGCCCCGGTTGCGCTGGGCCAGCCGGGAGGCGTGGTCGAGGTGCGCGGTTATTTCCAGACCAATGCAAAGGGGCAGCTGGTCACCGCCGATGGTCTGCTCGCCTCCGGCGCGCCGGCCGGGCTGCATCTGAACGGCCAGAATCTGGTCGAAATTCAGGGCGAGCTGACCGCCGCCGATTCGATCAGCATCGACCTGATCGATACTGAAATGCTCGATGCGGAGGATTGGACCGGCGCGCCGGCAAGCCGCGCGGGACCGGCGGTTGCCACACCACAGCGCGGCGAGGAACCCGCCGAAGACCTGCAAAAGCCGGAGACGGGTGTTAAGCCAGCGTCACAGAAACCAGATGCTTCCGATGTGAACAGGGCGCCGGAAACCGGCCCAGAGCACACCGTGCCAGAGGTTGAAACGCCCGACATTGAAGCGCCGGACGTTGAAACGCCTGAAATTGAGAGTCCGTCAAAGGATTAGCGCGATCGTTTGAGGTTCGCTCAACCGAGCGAACCTCAAACGTGAATCACCCTCATAAAAATGGCCAGAGCCCGATCGCATTTAAAGCGATCAGGCTCTGGGATAACCATTTAGGCTTGCTCGGGCGAGCGAGCCTAAACGCCAAGCTATCGCGCGCCAGATATTGGTTTAGCGCGCAGGCTTTGGCGGCGTCACTGAATAATCGTAAAAACCACGCCCGGATTTGCGGCCGTACCAGCCCGCTTCCACGTATTTTATCAGCAGCGGCGCGGGGCGGTATTTGTCTTCGCCGAGGCCGTTGTGGAGCACGCGCATGACTTCCAGCAGCGTATCCAGGCCGACGAAATCCGCCAGTTCGAGCGGGCCCATCGGGTGGTTGGCGCCGAGTTTCATGCCGGAGTCGATCGAGGTGACAGTGCCCACGCCCTCAGCCAGGGCGAAAATCGCCTCGTTGAGCATGGGGCAGAGGATGCGATTGACGATGAAGCCGGGGGCATCGGCCGCCGTGGCGATGGTTTTGCCGAGTTTTTCGGCCAGCGCGTAAATGGTGTTGTAGGTCTCGTCCGAGGTGGCCATGCCACGGATGATTTCCACCAGTTTCATCACCGGCACCGGGTTGAAGAAGTGCATGCCGATGAATCTGTCGGCCCGGCCGGTGATGCTGGCCAGCTTGGTGATGGAGATGGAGGAGGTGTTGGAGGCGATGATGGTGTCAGCCCCGATGAGGGGGGTGAGCGCCTTGTAGATGGCCTCCTTGATCTCCTCGCGCTCGGGCGCTGCCTCGATGATGACCTGGGCGTTGGCGAGAGCGGTGTAGCTGGTGGAGGTGACGAGGCGGCTCAGCGCCTCGTCCTTCGCCTGGGCGGTGAGGCTGCCCTTGGCGACTTGGCGGTCCATGTTTTTGGTCATGGTTGCCAGGGCCTTGGGGAGCGCCGCTTCAAACGAGTCCACATGTATCACGTTGAAGCCCGCGAGCAGGGAGGCATGGGCAATGCCATTGCCCATGAGACCGGCGCCGATGACGCCAACGTGCGTGATTTTCATAGTGCTTTTTCAAGCTCCGGCAGGATGGTGAAGAGGTCGCCGACGAGGCCGTAATCGGCCACCTGGAAGATTGGTGCGTCTTCGTCCTTGTTGATGGCGACGATGACCTTGGAGTCCTTCATGCCGGCCAGGTGCTGGATGGCGCCCGAGATGCCGACGGCGATGTAGAGGTCCGGGGCGACGATCTTGCCGGTCTGGCCGACCTGATAGTCGTTGGGGACGAAGCCTGCATCCACCGCCGCGCGCGAGGCGCCGACGGCGGCGCCGAGCTTGTCGGCTATGGGGTCGAGCAGCTTGGTGAAGTTCTCGCCGTTCTGCATGCCGCGCCCGCCGGAGACGATGATTTTCGCCGCGGTGAGTTCGGGACGCTCGCTCTTGGAAAGCTCCGAGGAGAGATATTTGGACTGCGGGGCAACGGCCGCGACGGTCAGGGTTTCAATGCTGGCGGAGCCGCCTTCGGCCGCGACGGGGTCGAAGCTGGAGGCGCGCACGGTGATGACTTTTTTGGAGTCGGAGGATTTGACCGTGGCGAGCGCGTTGCCGGCATAGATCGGGCGGATGAAGGTATCGGCATCGACCACGCCGGAGATGTCGCTGAGCGGCTGAACATCGAGCAGGGCGGCGACGCGCGGCAGCACGTTTTTGCCAGCGGCGGTGGCGGCCCACATGATGTGCGCGTAGCTGCCCGCGAGCGAGACGATGAGGGCTGAGAGCGGTTCGGCCAGGCCATGCGTCAACGAGGCATCGTCGGCCACCAGCACCTTGGCGACACCGGCGATTTTCGCGGCCTCGGCGGGCGCGTTGCCGACGCCCGAACCTGCGATCAGCACATGAACTTCACCCAGCAGCGCTGCCGCGGCGATGGCCGAACGGGAGGGCTGCTTGATGCCATGGGCATCAAAGTCGAGAACAACAAGTGAGGTCATGATCAGATCACCTTCGCTTCATTACGGAGTTTGTCGATAAGGGCGGCAACATCGGCCACCTTGATGCCAGCCTTGCGCACCGGCGGCTCGTTGACGCTGAGGATGCTCAGGCGCGGCGCCGGGTCAACGCCCAGGTCTTCCGGCTTCATCACGTCGATGGTCTTCTTGCGGGCCTTCATGATGTTGGGCAGCGAGGCGTAGCGCGGCTCGTTCAACCGCAGGTCGGCGGTGATAACGGCGGGCATGGTCAGGGCGACGGTTTCCAGCCCGCCATCAACCTCGCGGGTGACGGTGGCGGTGCCATCGGCGATTTCGACCTTGCTGGCGAAGGTGCCCTGGGGCCAGCCGAGCAAAGCGGCGAGCATCTGGCCGGTGGCGTTCATGTCATCATCGATCGCCTGCTTGCCGAGGAGGACCAGCTCCGCACCTTCCTTGATGGCGATGGCCTTGAGCATTTTGGCGACGGCCAGAGGTTCAAGCGCAACGTCGGTCTCCACCAGAATACCGCGGTCAGCGCCCATGGCGAGCGCGGTGCGGATGGTCTCCTGGCACTGCGTAACGCCCAGCGAGACGGCGATGATTTCCGTGGCGATGCCCTTTTCCTTCAGGCGGACGGCTTCCTCGACGGCGATTTCATCAAACGGGTTCATCGACATTTTAACGCCGGCGGTCTCAACGGCTGTATGGTCCGATTTGACCCGGACCTTGACGTTGTAATCGACCACTCGTTTTACGGCGACCAGCAGTTTCATGGTTCTATTCTCTACCTCGGTTATGGCACCCTTGGTGGGCGCGTCACTGATATTGTATGTCGTTGCTCGTGAAAAGTACTCTAGCACACAATCTTTAGTCTAGGGTTTGAGGCGACACAGGCGGAAAATGGCTTCCTCTATGTCCGGTAGCGCGGCGCAATAGCTCATCCTGAAGAAATTCTTGCCCCTTTGTGCGTCGAAATCGTAGCCGGGTGTAACGGCAATATCGGCTTCGTCAAGCAGCCGGGCACAGAAGGCGCCGCTGTCGGCGGCGCGGCTTGAGCTGTCGGCATAGAGGTAAAAGGCGCCGTCTGGCGGCGAAATTTTCGTAAAACCAGCGGTTTCAAGGCCGGTGAGCAGCATCTGGCGCGCGGTGGCGTAGCGGGCGCGGTTGGCTTCCAGCTCCTGCGTGCAGGCGAAGGCGGCCTGGGCGGCGACCTGTGAGATATAGGAGGGTGAGACGAAAAAATTCGCCGCCAGCCGCTCCACCGGGCGCACCAGCTCCTCAGGGCACACCATCCAGCCGACGCGCCAGCCGGTCATGGAGAAATACTTGGAAAAGGAGTTGATGACGATCGCGCTTTCAGAAAACTGGGCGGCAGAGGCGATGGGTTTGCCGTAGGTCAGGCCGTGGTAGATCTCATCCGAGATCAAACGGATACCGTTGGCGTGGCAGTAGCGCGCCAGGGCTTTAAGCTCATCAGGGGAGAGCATGGAGCCGGTGGGGTTGGCCGGGCTGGCCACGATCAGCCCGTCGGGCTTGCGCTCCAACGCCTCCAGCATGGCAACCGTGGGCTGAAAGCCGGTTTCGATGCCGCAGGGGAGGATCAGCGGTTTCAGGCCCAGCGCGGTGGCGATATTAACATATGGCGGGTAATAGGGGGCGGCCAGGGCGATGGTATCGCCGGGGTCGAACGCGGCCAGAAAGGCCAGCGGAAACGCCCCCGAAGCGCCGAATGTCACCGCGATGCGGGCCGGGGCGATGGTTGTACCGTACCAGTCCTGAATATGCGCGGCGATGCGCTCACGCAGGGGCAACATGCCCAGAGCCTCGGTGTAGCCCAATGTGGCGCCGGTGCGCAGCGCGGCCTCGGCCGCCAGACGCGCGCCCAGCGGCAGGCCGGTGCCGGGCTGGCCAACTTCCAGGCGCAAAATCCTTGCATCGCCCGGTTGGCGGCGTTGCGCGCGGGCGTTGGCCTCGGCGATGACATCCATCACCCGGAAGGGCGGAACCGCCCGGCCTATGCCGATTTTCATCGGCGGGCCGCGTTCGGCACGTTCAGGCCAGGGAGCTTTGTGCGCCTAACGCCCACCGATCGCGAGACCCTGGCCGGATGGGTCGGCGGTGGCGGTGCAGGTTGCCTCCCCGCCGGGAACGCCGCCAGGGCAGGAGATGGCGTTGGCGCGCGAGATGGCGCCCTGGCCGGTGCCGGTGGTGGTGGCGCGGAAGGTGCCGTTGGCAGTGTAGGTGACTGTGGCGGCCAGCGGCGCGGGCTGGCCGGGGCGCGGGGCGGCGGCGAGGAGGATGCCGGTGCCAGGTGCGATGCGGCCGGTGCCGAACAGGTTGTTCATGGTGACGGCACAGCTTACCACGCCGCCGTTTTTGTCCAGCGCGGAGAAGCTGGCGGTGGCGGGCTGTATGGGGCCTGGTGTGGCGGCCGGCAGGGACGCGGTGGTGAGAGCGCCGTTGCTGCTGATATTGGGCGCGGTGAAATGCGGAAGGTTGGTGGCGAGGTCTGACGCCAGGAGCCCGGCGCCGGCCTGATCAGCCGCGGCGGCGAAATTCTGCGCGTAGCTGCCGGCGTAGAGCCCCTGGACGCCGAGGACGCGCAGCGATTCCAGCGTGGCGGCGAGGTCTGGCTGCACCAGATTGGCGCCGGTGGGCAACAGCGCGCCATTGGGGGCGAAGACGGCAGCGGCGGCGGGGTCTGACGCAAGGGCGCCGCCGACCACCTGGAGGTCGGACTCGAGGGCCGGGGAGACAGGCACGCCACCTGCGAGACGCTCAGCGGGAACGATAACGCTGGCGGCGGGGAGCACACCGTAGCGGGCCTGCAAGGCCAGCAGGCCGCGCGCGAGACTGGGGACAGCGGCGGGGCGGTTGCCGGAGAGGCTCGCGGGGGCGCCGGCCGGGAACAGCAAGGCGACGGGCGGTTGGGCATTGCCCTGGGAATCCGGCATTTTAACGATGCAGGCGCCGCCGCCGCCAAGACCGGCGCGCGAAGGCAGGGTGACGCTGAGCACAAAGCCAGCGGCGGCGGCGGCGTCAGCGGCATTGCCGCCCTGGTTGAGGATCTGGCGGGCGGCCAAGGCGGCCTGGGGTTCGTCCGCCGTGGCGTAGCCAAACACGGTGGGGGCGGCGGCGGTCTGGCCGAGGCTGGCGCTGGCGCCGCCGCCTAATAAATGGCCGCAACCCGGCAGCAGGGTGAGTGCCGCGAGGGCGATTGCACGGGACGCGCTGGCGCGGGAAAGAGTCTGGCTACGCAAAATGGTTCGCCCCCAGGTTAAAGCATCAGGTTAAAGCGGCCGGATATGGTCCGGCCGTTGCTTAACGGTGAATACGGCTTCGGGCAACTTGGGAGCGGTTTTAGGCCTCCACCGCCGTGCAGCTGCGCGGCGAGATCATCGCCAAAAACTCGCGGCGGGTTGAGGGGTCATCGCGGAAGGCGCCGAGCATGCGGCTGGTGACCATGCTGGCACCCGGTTTGTGGACGCCACGGGTGGACATGCACTGATGCCCCGCCTCGATGACCACCGCGACGCCGCGCGGCTGCAGCACGTCATTGATGGTATTGGCGATCTGCGCGGTTAGTTTTTCCTGGATCTGAAAGCGGTGGGCATAGGCATCAACCACGCGGGCAAGCTTGGAGATGCCGACGACGCGGGTGCCCGGCAGGTAGGCGACATGCGCCTTGCCGATGATGGGGACCATGTGATGCTCGCAATGGCTCTCGACGCGGATATCGCGCAACACGACCATCTCGTCGTAACCCTCGATTTCCTCAAAGGTACGGGCGAGCAGGGCGACCGGGTCTTCACCGTAGCCACGGAAAAATTCTTCATATGAGCGCACGACACGGCCGGGCGTATCGAGCAGGCCCTCGCGCTCAGGGTCTTCCCCGGCCCAGAGGAGCAGGGTGCGGACGGCGGATTCAGCTTCCGCGCGGCTGGGCTTTTTGGCGGCGCGCGGCGCCTTGGTGAGCTTTGCTTTGGATGTCACGACGTTCAAGGCGGGTCTCCGTCTGCGATGTTATTAAGTACCTGAGCGATCAGGGTGTTGAGTTATACGATTAGCCCCCGAAGGTGGATCAATTTCGCGCCGCGAGAAATCACGCCGCTATGTGAAGCCCTAAACGGCCATATGGGCAATGACAAAAAACCCGCAACCCATGACAGCGCATGTGGCCGCAGTTTTGCGCCAAAACGATTAATGAACCCTTGTGTTTTGGTGCGGGCTATCCAAGCTGAAAGCCGGGATTTCAATGTCAAACTGGCGGTCCTCGTCCACCGCGAGCATGTGGTATTGGCCGGTCATGAAGCCGGAGGGCGTGGAGAGCGGCGTGCCGGAAGTGTATTCAAAGGTCTCGCCAGGCTCCAGCACCGGGGTTTCACCGATGACGCCCTCGCCATGCACATGCTGGCTGCGGCCGTGGGCATCGGTGATGTGCCAGGTGCGGCGGAGCAGCTGCACGGTGAGCGGGCTGGCGTTGGTGATGGTGACACGGTAGGCCCAGGCGAAACGCGCGGCCTCGGGGTCTGACTGGTCGGCCAGATAAAAAACCCGCACCGTGACGGTGATGCCGGCGGTGGTTGCCTGAAAGCCTGGGTTCATGCGCGGTATTTTCCTAGCAGCAGGTTAGGTCTTGGCCATAGAGCATTTTGGTTTTGGCGAGCAATTTTACCCGATCAGATGATTCCATCTGATCAAATGTTGCTCTGGCGCCAGCGTCATGGAAGCGTAACGCAGCCGGGAGAGGCTCACAAGCCAGGAATGTAAACACGCGCTTTGCCTGATCGGGCGGCGCTGCTACACCGGGGCGATGGATAAGTTCTCCCTGGTTCGCCGCCGTTTTGCCGTTGCCGCCTGCGTAATGCTTTCGGCCTGCGCGGCGGCGGGGCCTAGCGGGGCGGCAAGCTACCCGCCGCCAAATGCCGCCTACGGTGCGTATCTGGCGGCCCATTATGCCGCCGCGCGGAACGACCCAGCGGCAGCGGTGAAATATTTTACCCGGGGGCTGGCGGCCGCGCCGGGCAATCCGGCGATGATCGGGGAAGGATTTCTGGCCTCGGTGCAGGCGGGCGCCCCCCAGGCGCTGGCGCTGGCGCCGCAGCTGCCGGGCAATACGCTGGCGGCGCTGCTGCTGGGCAATCAGGCCGCGATGGCTGGCGACTACGCGCAGGCGGCGGCGGTGTATGGCGCTCTGCCCCAGGATGATCTGCTGGGGTTGATAAAGCCGGTTCTGCTGGCGTGGTCCAGGTTTGGCCAGGGCAATACACAGGCGGCGCTGAAGGTGTTGCAGCCGTATTTCAGCGCCGGGGCGTTCGCGCCGGTTTATGTGCTGAACGCGGCGATGATCGCCGATGCGGGGCACGATATCAGCGATGCGGCGCAATATTACAACGCCGTGAGCAATGAGCAGCCAAATCTGCGGTTGGCGCAGATTCTGGCGAGCTGGCAGGCGCGCCAGGGGGCGCAGGCGCTGGCGCAGCAGGAGCTGGATTCACTGGCGCAGGCGCATCCCGATTTGCAGATTGCGCTGCCGGGGTTGCAGGCGCAGATCGCGCAGCCCGTGGTGGCGACGGCATCACAAGGACTGGCGGAAGCGTATCTCACCCTGGCGGGATCATTGAACCAGTCTTCATCGGCATTTCTGCAGCAGGTGTTTCTGCGTTTTGCCCTGCAATTACGGCCGGATTTAACCGCCGCGCGGCTGCTGCTGGCCAATACGCTCTCCGGCGCGGATAATCCGGCGGCGACCCCCTCCCCTGTTATGTTGCAAAACGCCCTGGATGCCCTGGCACCCGTAACGCCACATGATCCTCTGTTCGCCCCGGTGGCCATGCAGGAAGCCAATTTGCTCGCAAGCCTGGGACGCTCCGCCGACGCCGTCACACTGCTCGACAAGTTGATCGCGATAAGCCCGCAGGACCCGGGCCTGCTGGCGACCGCCGGAGACACGTTGCGCGCCGCCAATGAGATGGAGGCGGCAATTCCCTATTACAGCAAGGCGATTGCGGCCATGGGTGACCCGCCGCCGCCGGCCGCGTGGTCATTGTTCTTTGACCGCGGCATTTGCGAAGATACGGTGAAGGACTGGGCGGCGGCGGAACCTGACATGCTGCAGGCGTTGGCGCTGGGGCCGAACCAGCCGTATGTGCTGAACTATATAGGTTACACCTGGGCCATGAAGGGTGAAAAACTGGACGAGGCGCAGGCGATGCTGGAGCGCGCAATGGCGCTTGACCCCAATGACGGCGCGGTGATCGACTCGCTGGGCTATGTGAACATGAAGCGGGGCAATATCCAGACCGCGCTAAGTCTGTTGACGCAGGCGGTGCAGCTCTCGCCCGACGATGCCGAAGTGAATGGGCATCTGGGTGATGCATTCTGGCAGGCGGGCGAGAAACTGCAGGCGGCGTATCAGTGGCAGCGCGCCCTTTCGCTGGGGCCGGATGCGAAGCTGGAAGCCGAGCTGAAGGCGAAGATCCAGCAGAATTTTCCGCCGGTTTCATGATGCTGCGGCGTTTTGCACCGGCGAAGGTGAATTTGTTCCTGCATGTCACCGGTAAACGGGCGGATGGGTATCATTTGCTCGACAGTCTGGCGGTGTTTCCCGCCGTGGGGGATGTGGTGGGCGTGGCACCCGGCGAGGCGCTGACGCTTAGCCTCTCTGGGCGGTTTGGCGGGGTGTTGCGGGCGGAGCCGGATAATCTTTTGTTGCGCGCGGCGCGGGCGTTGCGGCCCGATGGGCATGCGGCGCTTTCGCTCGAGAAAAACCTGCCGGTGGCGTCAGGCATTGGCGGCGGCTCGGCCGATGCCGCGGCGGCGTTGCGGTTGCTGGCGCGCTACTGGGGCATAAAGGCGCCTCTGGAGGAGATTGCCCTTGGGCTGGGGGCGGATGTGCCGGTTTGTCTGGACTCGAAACCGGCGCGGATGGGCGGAATTGGCGAGGTTTTATCCCCGGCGCCGGCGCTGCCCCAATTTGGCATGGTGCTGGTGAATCCGGGGGTGGCGGTGCCCACGCCGGCGGTGTTTCGCGCGCGGCGGGGGGGATTTACGCCACCGGCGGAACTGGCGGACCGCTGGGCGGATGCGGCTGGCATGGCGGCTGATCTGGCGCGGTGCACGAATGATCTGCAGGCGGCGGCAATCGGGATTGAGCCGGTGATCGGCGAGGTGCTGAACGCGCTGGCGGAGCTGCCCGGCGCGCTGCTGGCGCGCATGAGCGGCTCCGGCGCGACATGCTTCGCGTTGTTTGCCACGCCGGCGCAAGCGGCGGCGGCGGCGGGGGGGATAAACCAGCCGGGCTGGTGGTGTTGGGGTGGGGGGCTTTACGACCCTGCCCTTGCCGACATATGAGCAGGGCGCATTGGGACGTCGCCAAGTGGTAAGGCAGCGGATTTTGATTCCGCCATTCGGAGGTTCGAATCCTCCCGTCCCAGCCAGCTAAACTTTTCCGCGAAATATCAGCCGGTTTTGGGCAGTGACCCGAAAGCAGGCGGCGCGGCCATAACTGATGTTAAGCAGTCATGCCGGGGTCATCGCACTCAGTCCAGAGGGCGATTCAGACCCCGGCTTTTGCCGCTGAGCGGGGCAAGCCGGGGTCATCGCACTCTCTAAAAATGAATGAACTAAGAATGAGTGAAATTCGCGGGGCGCTTCTCAACGAAGGCGGCCATGCCTTCCTTCTGGTCGTTGGTGGCGAATTGCGAATGGAACAACCGGCGCTCGAAGAAAATACCTTCGCGCAACGAGGATTCAAAGGCGCGCGAGACGGTCTCCTTGGTCATCATCGCAATCGGCTTGGACATGGAAGCGATGGTGGTGGCGATCTTCAGGGCTTCTTCCACGAGCTCGGTGGCGGGGAAGATGCGTGCCACGAGCCCGGCGCGTTCGGCTTCCTCGGCGCCCATCATGCGGCCGGTGAGGCACATTTCCATCGCCTTCGCCTTGCCGACGGCGCGGGTGAGCCGCTGCGAGCCGCCCATGCCGGGCATCACGCCAAGCTTGATCTCCGGCTGGCCAAACTTCGCGGTATCGGCTGCCAGCAAAATGTCGCACATCATCGCCAGCTCGCAGCCGCCGCCCAGCGCGAAGCCCGCGACCGCCGCGATGAGCGGGGTGCGCAGCGCGGTCAGCCGGTCCCAGGTGGAGAAGAAATCGCTCAGATAGGCTTCCATATAGGTCTTGCTCTGCATCTCCTTGATGTCCGCCCCGGCGGCAAAGGCCTTGGCCGAGCCGGTGATGAGGATGGCGCCGGTCTCGTTCGAGCGGTCAAACGCCTCGGCGGCGGTGACCAGCTCGTTCATCAGCTGGCTGTTCAGCGCGTTCAGCGCCTGCGGGCGGTTGAGGGTGATCTGGCCGACGCGGCCTTTCTGTTCGACGATAATGGTCTCATAACTCATGGTGTGGCTCCTTCCTGAAGCTTGGTTTTTAGAAAAATCTCGGCGCGTTGCAGGTCCTGCGCGGTGGTGATCTTGAAATTGTCTTCCGAGCCCAGGACCATTTCCACCGGCATGCCCAGATGCTCGGCGATCATGCAATCGTCGGTGAACTCAATCCCCAGCCCTTGCACCTGGCGGTGCGCGGCCAAAATGGCGGCGTAGCCGAAGCCCTGCGGGGTTTGCGCGCGGTAGAGATTGGCGCGGTCCACCGTGGCGGTGACGCGGCCGTTTTCCACGCGCTTGAGCGTATCGGCCAGGGGCACGCCGGCGAGCGCGCAAGGGGAGCGCTCCAGCGCCTCCAGCACGGCGGAAATGGTGGTGTGGGTGATAAAGGGCCGCACCGCGTCATGGATCAGCACTTTGGCGGGGTTCAGCCCGGCGACCCCCTCCAGCCCGAGACGCACCGAATCCTGCCGCGCGGCGCCGCCCAACAGCGGCGGGAGGATGCTCAGCCCGGCGGTGGCGGCGGCGTAGAGAGCGCTGTCATCGGGGTGGATGAGCACCTGCACGGCGCCGATGCGCGGATGCGAGGCCAGGGCCTGGATGGTGTGGCGCAGAATCGGCTGCCCGGCCAACGGCAGATATTGCTTGGGCAGCGGCCCGCCCAGACGGTAGCCGCGGCCGGCGGCAACGATGATCGCGATGTTCATACTTGTCCCTGCACCAAAATGAGCGGCCAATTTACCCCCCGATAAGCACGCGGCCCGGAAAGGTTCAACTTCCCGCGGGGTTTGTCCCAACCTCTGGCCCCGCAGGGAGTTATGAATAGTTAACCAAAACCCCGTTTATATTGCGAAGGCGGGTGAACTGTGTAACTGTTTCGATAGAAAAACCGTGGGGATTTTTGAAACCGCAAAAAAATGCCGTCCGTAGCAGATCGTGCCCGGTTGAATTGCGCCGCAATTTAACCGGCTGGTTAGGTTCGCCTTTAACCCGCGGCGTCACGCGCGGATGCCGGGCGCCGGTGCAATGCTGAATACAGCGCAAATTTCGCTTGCCGAGGTGATGCGTGACCGGCGCAGGCAACTCAGCACCCGGCTGGCCGCGGGGCTTACCCAAATGGTCTGTGGCGGTCTGCTGCTTGGCTGGACCTGGAGCATTCCCCTGATGACGGCATATATCAGCCTCCAGGGGGTGGAGGTCTTCTATTTCTCGGCCGTGAAACGCGATATCCCACCCCATGAAGGCCGCGAACATGTCATCGCCCTGACGATCATCGCCCTGAGTTCGGTCTTGTTCGGGGCTGCGACCATGCTGCTTGGCCAAAAACTGGGAAGCTGGGGCGATGTGACCGCTGCTTTTTTGCTCTGCGGCACGATTCTGAACTCCGTTTTGATCACCATTGGCTGCCTGGCGGCGTTTCAAGCCATGGTTTTTCCTTATCTTGTCTATTTCTGCTTGCTGCCGTTCAACACCCTGTCACGGCATGAAGGCCCGTCCCTGCCGGTTCTTCTGAGCCTGCTCGCCTCCGGCCTGTTTCTGGTTACAAGCGTCGGGCAGATCTGGCAGCGATGGAGTCGTAATAAAGCGGCTGAAATTTTGGCCGTGCGGCGCTATGTCGCCGAACGCGACGCCAATGAGGAACGGCTGCTGCTGCTCTCGCAGCAGGACGCGCTGACCGGGCTATTGAACCGCAACGCGCTGCGGGCGCAACTCGCCCGCAATATCCGTAGCGCCGGGGCGCTTCTGCTGATCGACCTGGACGGTTTCAAATATGTCAACGATACGCTGGGCCATTCCGCCGGGGACCGGGTTTTGGGCGAGATTTCCGAGCGGATTCAGCGCGCCGCACAGCCACCGGACACCGCGGCGCGGCTCGGCGGGGATGAATTCGCGTTACTGCTGCCCGGCGTGACCGGCCCGGTCGCGGTCATGGCCAGGGCTGATCTGCTGATTACGGAGATTTCGCAGCCGGTCATGCTGGATGGCCACCCGATCAACATCGGCGCGAGCATCGGCATCGCCATCCACCCGCTGCATGGCAAAGACCCCGAACAACTCTTCGCCAATGCCGATCTGGCACTTTACCAGGCCAAGGCGGAAGGCCGGCATTGCGCGCGCATCTACCACGCGGGCTTACGCGCCCAGGCTCAAGGCAAGGTGCTGCGCGACACAGAGCTGCGCCTGGCGCTGGAACGCGGCGAGTTTGAGATGTTCTACCAGCCGCAGGTTCGCCTGGCCGATGGCGCATTGACGGGGGCGGAAGCGCTGCTGCGCTGGCGCCATCCCGAGCAGGGCCTGCTCACCCCGGAGCATTTCCTGAGCGCGCTGGAGGGCGGGCTGCTCTCGGCCCGCGTCGGCGCCTGGGTGATCGAGACCGCCTGCCGCCAGGCGGCACTCTGGCGGGCGCAGGGAAAGGCTGATTTCCGGATCGGGGTGAATATTTTTGGCGCGCAGTTTCGCTCCGGCAATCTGGTGGAATGGGTGGTGCGCACCTGCGCGGCCGCCGGACTGCCTCCGGAGGCGCTGGAACTCGAAATTACCGAAAACATCATCCTGCGGCATGAGGATGATATCATCGCTCCATTGCAGGAGTTGCGCGAGCTGGGGGTGGGCGTTGCGTTTGATGATTACGGCACGGGCTTCGCCTCGCTCAGCATGCTCACGCGCTTTCCCGTGTCGCGGCTGAAGATCGACCGCAGTTTTACGCACTCCATCTGCGACAACCAGGCGGAAGCCGCCGTGATTCATGCCGTGCTCGCGCTGGCCCGCTCGTTGCACCTGAAGGTAACGGCGGAGGGAATTGAGTCCAAGGCACAGGCCCTCGCCCTGGTGCGGGAAGGCTGCGATGAGGGCCAGGGTTATTATTTTGGCCGCCCCATGAATGCCGCCGCCTTTGCCCGCACGTTCAATCTTGGCGTGGCCGGCGCAACCGCCCGGCAACCATCGCGCTTGTAAATTTACCGTGGACCGCACCCTTTTATAGGGTGGGGGGGTATGTTATCAGGCGGCATGACCCATACCGTCCGCGGCAAACAAAAGCTCCTGGCGCGCGTGCGCCGGATCAAAGGCCAGATTGACGCCATTGAGCGCACGCTGGAGGCGGAGGCGGGCTGCGAGCAGGTGATGCATCTGATCGCGGCCGTGCGCGGGGCCATCGCCGGGCTGATGGCCGAGGTGGTGGAGGAGCATGTGATGACGCATCTGGTGGACCCTGAAAAATACCCCGGCGCGCTGAACACCGAAGGTGCTGAGCAATTGCTCGGCGTGATCAGAACCTATTTGAAATGAGATTGCCATGACCGAGACCAGACCGGCCGCTACCGCCCATGATCATGTGTTTCTGGGCGGCACCCATGCGCAGAACGAGCGCCGCACATGGATCGTGATCTGGCTCTGCGCCGCCATGATGGTGCTGGAGATTGTTGGCGGGTGGTGGTTCGGCTCGATCGCGCTGGTGGCCGATGGGCTGCACATGAGCACCCATGCGGGCGCCTTGTTGCTGGCGGCATTGGCCTACACCTTTGCCCGCAGGCACGCGCATGACCCGCGCTTCTCGTTTGGCACCGGCAAGCTTGGCGACCTCGCGGGGTTCACCTCCGCGATCATCCTCGGCATGATCGCGCTGTTGATCGGCTTTGAGGCGGTGCGCCGGTTTTTTGCGCCGGTGCCAATTCATTTTAATCAGGCGATCCCGATTGCCGTGCTGGGGTTGGTTGTGAACGTGGTCAGCGCCTGGCTGCTGAGCGGCGGGCACGACCATGGGCATAGCCATGGGCATGATCACGCGCATGACCACCCGCATGATGAGGTGCGCCGCCTGGAAACGCAAAATGGCTCGCTGAGCCTGGAGATTTTCGAGGAGGGCGTCCCGCCTTGCTTCCGGCTGTATGCCGGGACGGCCCCCCTGCCCGCCACCGCGCGGATCGAGATTTCCCGCCCCGATGGCCGCGCCGAAACCTTCACCATGCTCTCGCGCGGCGGCTATCTGGAGTCGGCCGAGGAGATTCCCGAGCCGCATGAATTCAGCGCCACCACGTATATCAACGGTGAGAGCCATACGGTTGTGTACGCCGAACACCAGCACGCGCACGAGAAAACCGGGCGTGACAACAATATGCGCGCGGCGCTGGTGCATGTGATGGCTGATGCCGCCGTCTCCGTGCTGGTCATCATCGGCCTGTTCACCGCAAAACTCTTTGGTCTGATGTGGATGGATCCGCTGGCCGGCATCGTCGGCGCCTGTGTTATCGCGAGCTGGGCGGTGGGCCTGGTGCGCGACACCGGGGGCATCCTGCTCGATATGAACCCGGACCAGGATATGGCGCAAACCATGCGCGAGACCATCGAGGAGGGTGGCGACGAGCTGGCTGATCTGCACCTCTGGCGCCTGGGGCCGGGGCATTTGGGCGCCATTGTGTCGGTGACCACCAGCCAGGGCCGCGATGCGGAATATTACCGCACCCGCCTGCAACGTTTCCGCGCGCTCTCGCATATCACGGTGGAAGTGCGGCCGGCGGCTTAGTTTTTGTTCGCCACCAGGGTGAAGTTGACACCGGCGGTGAACGAGACCCAGTCGCCGGTGGCCCAATTACCCTGGCCGACGCCGTAATCAGTGCGCTTGAGCGCGACCTGCCCCTTGGCCACGGCCTGATTGCCGGTGACAACCAGTGAGAACGGCAGGGTCAGCTTCTGGCTGATGCCGCGAATCGTCAGCGTGCCGGTGGTCTGGTAGTTCGCCCCGCCCTCGGGCGTGAAGCCCGTGGCCTCAAACACCGCCTGCGGGAAGGCTGATGCATCGAACCAGTCGGCGCCGGGCATCGCCTCGTCGCGCTGGGTATCGCCGGTTTTGGCGCTCGATGTGGCGATGGTGATTTTTATATGCGCGGCCTGGGGGGTGGCGGGATCAAAACTGATCTGCGCGCTCCATTGCCCGAATGTTCCCTGAAAGGGCGAGCCGGTCTGCACGCCGGAGAAACCCAGCGTGCTTTGCGCGGGTACCATGGTCCAGTTGGCGGCCAGTGCCGGGGAGGAGGCAAGCGCGAGCAGGGTGAGGCCGGAGGCAAGACGTTTCATCGGAGAAATCCTTTAAAGAAAGGGAAGCATCCGGCGCAGAATACCGTCGCGCAGGAGGAAATGGTGGCGCAAGGCGGCGGCGGCATGCAGGCCGAGCAGCGCGATGATCAGAAATGCGAGCCGCGTATGCACGAAGGTGGCGATGGCATCAGCCAGCTTGCCGCCAGCGAACCCGGCGAGACCGGGAAAATCCGGCCAGGGAACCAGGCGGAAGAGCACGGTGGGAATATGATACGGCGAGACGGTAACCTCCGCCCAGCCGGTGAGCGGGAGGGCGAACATCAGCGCATAAAGCCCCCAATGCGTCGCCTCGGCGGCGAAGCGCTCCAGCGCGGGCATGGTGGCCGGCAAGGCGGGCGGACGATTCGCCAGCCGCCACGCGACACGCACAAAAACCGCCAGCAGCACCGTGATGCCGATGGATTTATGCAACTGGTAGAGCTGGAATTTCAGCCCGATGGGGATGGCGAGATGCGTCATGGCGAGGCCCATGACGATCTGCACCAGGATACCCAGCGCGATCACCCAATGCAGGATGATCGCGACCGTGTTGTAGCGTGCCGGGGCCACGGGCTTACTTGACGAAGGCCGCGCTGATGATGAGCGTGACATCATCGCCGATCAGCGGGACATAGGTTTTCTGGTTGAAGTCGCTGCGCTTGATATGGCCGCTGGCGTTGAAGCCCACGGTGTATTGCTTGCTCAGCATGTTCACGCCGGAGGCGTTGAAGGTGACATCCAGGGTTTCGGGCCGGGTGACACCATGGAAGGTCAGCTCGCCCGTCACCTTGGCCGTATCGCGCCCGGTGCGGACAATCTTCTCCGATTTGAACTCGATGACCGGGTATTTCGCCGTGTCGAACCATTCCGGGCTGTTCAGCTCGCCATCCAGCTTGGTGTTGGTGGTGGAGATGGTGTTGGCGGGAATGGTGATGTCAAACGAGCTGGAGGACAGCGCCTTCGGGTCAAGGTTCAGCGTGCCCGAAACATTGGTGAACTGGCCGTACCAGGTGGTGAAGCCCATGTGCGAGACCGCGAACAGCACGCGCGTGTGGGTGGGCTCAACGCTATAGGCCGCCGCGGGAATGGCGGCGGGGTTGGTGTTGAGCGGCGGGATGCTCTGCGCCTGTGCGAAAGCGGGGGCAAGAGCGGGGGCGGCGGCAAGCAGCGTGGCCCCGAGAGTCAGAGTTTTTACGTTGAATTTCATGGCAAAAGTCTTTCCTTGAATTAAGCGGCGAGCGCGGCGATCTGCGCCTGCGCGGCGGCGATGGCGGCGGGTTTCAGATCCGGCACGGCCACGCCCTCGGCGCGGATGACGGTGACATCGGTAAGGCCGATGAAGCCAAGCGTGGCTTTCAGCAGGGTTTCCTGATGGTCGAGGAAGGCGGTCGGCGAACCGGCGCTATGCACGCCACCGCGCGAGGAGGCGATGTATACCTTCTTGCCAGCCGGCAGCAGCCCGACCGGAACACCGGCCTCGGTGTATTTGAAGGACTTGCCCGCCACCAGCATACGGTCAATCCAGCTCTTCAGCTGCGTCGGCAGCGTGAAATTATACATCGGCGCGCCGATGACGATGATATCGGCGGCGAACAACGCGTCCAGATACGCGGCACCGGTGGCGATATCGGCCTGCACAGCGGCATCAGCGGGCGGGTGGCCGAACATGGCGCCGATATGGGCGGGCGAGAGGTGTTGCAACGGCTGCTGCGCCAGGTCGAGATAGGTGACTTCCAGTGCTGGGTGCAGGGATTTTTGCTGCGCAACGATACCGGCGGTGAGGCCGCGCGAAACGGAGTTGCCGCCGAGCACGCTGGAGTCGATATGTAAAAGCTTCATGGTGAAATCTTTCAAAGTGGTTCGATGGCGCCGATATAGGCTTTTCAAACTACTCTTAAAAGACTATAGATTTTAATGGATAGTATCGTATATTCCGATATATAGGACGAACCCCATGCTCGACGGCGTTTCCTTCGACCAGCTGCGCTGCTTTATCACCGCCGCCGAGGAAGGTAGTTTTTCCGCCGCCGCGCGGCGCCTGAACCGGGCACAGTCGGTCATCAGCCAGACCATCGCCGGCCTGGAGGCGCATCTTGGCGTCGCGTTGTTTGAGCGCTCCGGGCGCTACCCGGTACTGACCGAGGCGGGGCGGCTGCTGCTGGCGGATGCAAGGGCGGTGGCGAACACGCTCAACGCCTTGAAGGCCCGCGCCAAGAGCATGTCCTCGGGCGTGGAGCCTGAACTTTCCGTGGCAATTGACGTGATGTTCCCGATGGCGGTGCTGACGCGGGCGGCGGCTTCCTTCGGCGAGCGCTTCCCCGCGACGCCGCTGCGCATCTATGTGGAAGCGCTGGGCGGTGTGGCCAAGGCGGTGCTGGATGGGCAGTGCCAGCTGGGGGTGATCGGCACGCTGCCGTTGAGTGTGCCGGAGCTTGTGAGTGAGCGCCTGCTGGGGGTGAAGATTGTGTTCGTCGCGGCTCCCACCCACCCGCTGGCGCAGATTGCGGGGCCGGTGCCCGAATGCGAGTTGGCCCGGCATGTGCAACTGGTGCTGACCGACCGCACCGAGCTTTCCCACGGGCGGGAGTTCCGCGTGATGTCGCCGCGCAACTGGCGCCTGGCGGATCTGGGCGCCAAACATGCGTTTCTGCTGGCCGGACTCGGCTGGGGCGGGATGCCGCTGGCCATGGTGGCGCGCGACATCGCCGAGGGCGCGCTGAGCGAAATACGGGTGGAGGATGAGCCCGACGGGCGGGAAATTATGCCGATGTCGGCCGCCTACCGCGCCGACACGCCGCCAGGGCCTGCCGGGCGCTGGTTCGTTGAACAGTTGAAACTGTTTGCCGCTGAGGAACCCGCGAATATTCTACTGAAAACAGGTAAACAATTGGGAATGGTGGGTGCTGTAGGGATCGAACCTACGACAAGCTGATTAAGAGTCAGCTGCTCTACCAACTGAGCTAAGCACCCGCCGCGCGCACCCTCTAGCAAACCCCGCCGCGAATGGAAAGCCCTCCCCGGATATTAAGGCCCGCCCAATTTGCCCGGCGGCTTGATAACCTCCGGGAAAATAGGTTTATTCAAAAACTCACGGAATCGTGAGTTTTTTGCTATTTTAGATAGATTTAATTTTTTAAAAATGGTATGAAAGGTTGTAACTCAGTTCTGGAGGGGAATGTGGCGATTCAGATATTACGTGCTGTGACGCAGCATGTGAACTACGTTAAAATGGTCCGCAGTTGCCTGGCAAAAAACTCCGAGGAGCCTCATTGTTGCGACCATAGCAGTTGCCAGTTCGGACAATGGTATGAAAATGACGGAAACGAACTGATCCGTGACATGGATGTGCCCGAGGCAACGGCTTTATGGACCGAAATCGGCCAGCATCACGAAGCTTTTCACGACACCTCGATCGCCGCGGTGAATGCGCGCCGCACAGATGCGATACGTGCCAGACAAATGGAAACGGCGATGTTGCAACGATCTACCCTTTTGGTAAACCGTTTGCTGGCGCTTGATGGAATTGTGAATCAAAAATCCATGGTTGCGTAAGGGCCTCATCGGCCAGGTCTTGCGTAGAGAACACCCGGCCGTAAGATTCCGCAACATACCGTTATAAAACCGCGTGCGCTCAGCGCCTCTCGCGTGTTGCGGAAAAGGTGATTTCGGGGAAATTGTCCTTCATGCGGTTAAGCTCCCAGCTGTTGCGCACCAGGTAGACCGGCGCACCTTCGCGGTCTTCGCTCATGGCGGATTTGTTCTGCTCGATGAAGGTTTTCAGGCGCGCCTGATCCTCGGAGAATATCCAGCGGGCGGTGTCATACGGGGCGGCCTCAAAAGCCACGGGCACGGAATATTCCTGCTCGATGCGGCTGGAGAGCACATCGAGCTGCAACGCGCCGACAACGCCGACAATCCATTCCGCGCCGGTCATCGGGCGGAACACCTGGGTGACGCCCTCCTCCGCCAGATCCTCCAGCGCCTTGCGCATCTGCTTGGCCTTCATCGGGTCTGCCAGGCGCACGCGGCGCAGGATTTCCGGGGCGAAATCCGGGATGCCGGTGAAGCGCAGCTTCTCGCCCTCGGTCAGCGTGTCGCCCACGCGCAGCGTGCCGTGGTTGGGGATGCCGATGATGTCGCCCGGATAGGCTTCCTCGGCCAATGAGCGGTCCTGCGCGAAGAAGAAGATCGGCGCCTGGATGGCCATGGGCTTGAGCGTGCGCGAGTGGATCAGCTTCATGCCGCGCACGAATTTGCCTGAGCAGATGCGGGTGAAGGCGATGCGGTCGCGGTGCTGGGGGTCCATATTGGCCTGCACCTTGAAGACAAAGCCGGTGACGGGGATCTCAGTTGGTTCCACCACGCGCGTATCGGCCGCGCGAGGTTGCGGCGCGGGGGCGTTGGCGACCAAGCCTTCCAGCAGCTCGCGCACCGAATAATCCTTGAGGGCCGAGCCAAAATACACCGGGGTCAGGTGCCCCTCGGAGAAGGCCTGCTGGTCAAACTCCGGGTAGGCGGCGCGGATCAGCTCCACATCCTCCTCCAGCTGCGCCTGCTGGTTGGCCGGAATGTCAAATTTCACGCCCGCGGGGTCCTGGCCGGGTTTCACCGCCGAGACCAGACGGTTTGAGCGCAGATCATAGCAGCCGCGGAACAGCCCGCCGGTGCCGATGGGCCAGACCATCGGCGTGATGTCCAGCGCCAGGGTGTTGGCGATCTCATCCAGCAGCTCGAACGGATTCTGGCCCTCGCGGTCCACCTTGTTGATGAAGGTGGTGATCGGGATGTTGCGTAGGCGGCAGACCTCGAAGAGCTTTTTCGTTTGCAGCTCGATGCCCTTGGCCGCGTCGATCACCATCACCGCCGAATCCACGGCTGTGAGGGTGCGGTAGGTGTCCTCGGAGAAATCCTCGTGGCCTGGCGTGTCGAGCAGGTTGAACACGGCGCCGCCGAACTCGAAGGTCATCACCGAGGAGGTAACCGAAATGCCGCGCTGGCGCTCGATCTTCATCCAGTCCGAGCGGGTCTGCCGGCGGTCCTGGCGGGCCTTGACCATGCCGGCCTCGCGGATGGCGCCGCCGAAGAGCAGCAGCTTCTCCGTCAGCGTGGTTTTACCGGCGTCCGGATGGGAGATGATGGCGAAAGTGCGCCGGGGCGGGATCTTCGCGCCGGTTTCGGAAATGGGTAGGGCCTGGTCCATCGGCACGCCCTACCAAAATTCTCCGCCCCGCGCCACCGGCCCGGAGTCTCAGGCTACGGTGTTGCTGTGCCAGACTTTTGGCGCCACCGCGAAAAACTGGCCGACATTGCCGCGCCAGATCTGAAATTCGGCGGCGCCGCGGAATTTTTCCATATGGTCGGCCACGGTTGCCCACTTAACCTGCAACACAAAATGCTGCGGGCTCTCGATGCTCTGGTGCAGCTCCAGGCCATGGCAACCGGGCGAACGGAGAAAGGCTTCGCGGCTCGCCGCCACCCCGGCGATGAACTGCGCTTCGGTTCCGGGGATGACCTCGATTTCGGCGAACTCTGTAACCATGAACTTAACCTCCGATCGTCTTATAACTTTGCTCGCCCAGCCCTTGCACGCCGATTTTCATCTGCTGACCGGGGCGCAGGAAGATGGGCTCTGGTTTTTTGCCCAGCCCCACGCCGGCGGGGGTGCCCGTCGCGATGATGTCGCCGGGGTGCAGGGTGATGAACTGGCTGACATAGCTGACCAGAAACCGCACGCCAAAGATCATGTTGCTGGTGCTGCCATCCTGCATGCGCACGCCATCCACCTCGGCCCAGAGCTTCAGGTTTTGCGGATCGGGCACTTCATCCTTGGTGACGAGATAAGGGCCGACGGGGCCAAAACTGTCGCAGCCTTTGCCTTTGTCCCAGGTGCCGCCGCGCTCGGTCTGGTAGGCGCGCTCGGAGACATCGTTCACGGTGCAATAGCCCGCGACGTGGTCCATCGCGTCCGCCTCGGCCACATGCGCGGCCTTGGTGCCGATGACAACGCCAAGCTCCACCTCCCAGTCGGTCTTCTGTGAACCAGGCGGGATGACGATGTCATCATAGGGTCCTGAAAAAGCGGAGAGGGATTTGAGGAAGAGAATCGGCTCCTTGGGGATTTTGGCCCCGGTTTCGGCCGCATGGTCGGCGTAATTGAGGCCGATGCAGACAAAATTCAGCGGCCGGGGAATCGCCGGGCCGATGCGGCGGCCGGTTTTGAGAATCGAGAGCTTCGCCGGGTCCAATGCCTCCAGCTGCGCCAGCCATTCCGGGCTGAGCGGATCGCCGGTCACGCCGACGAGCGCATCGTCCAGCGTGCGGACATGCCCCCCCGCATCGAGAATGCCCCATTTTTCCTGGTGTGGATCGCCGTAACGGAGAAGCTTCATCCTGATATTCCTTACAATCACAGGTTTAGCGCAAAACTCAAAGCTGGGTGGCGTTGATAAGCAATGTAAAACAGGCAAATTGATTCTAACTATAGCCTCTTAATGAGAGAGAGTTAAATACGATGCCGTTATTTGCCCTCCATGCGCTCGACCGGCCCGGCGCGCTCGCGCTCCGGTTGGAACATTATGCCGCGCATCGCGCCTTTGTGGAAACAGACGCAGACTATGGCATTACCATCGCATTATCCGGCCCCCTGCAAAGCGATGACGGCGAGACGATGATCGGATCGCTCTTTCTCATTGAGGCCGCGGACCGCGCGGCGGTTGAGGCTTTTGTTGCCGCTGACCCGTTCACGCTGGCGGGTGTGTGGGGCGAGGTGATCATCACGCGGTTCCACCGCCGCAAGGGTTAGCCGCTACACTATATTGCAGTGCAACATAATTCATGGGTCAAATTAATTTCGCGCATAAAAAAGGCCGGTCTGTTGCGACCGGCCTGTACCTTTTCGGTACGAATTGCGTAGCTCCCTAAACTTGGCGGCTGACACTTCCGGGTTTTTTGCCCTTCGCGTCACGAGCAGGTATGTGGCGGAAAAAAGGCAACCATGCAAGCCCTTTCATGCGGCTTCTTGCCTGGAGAAGGGGTGGCTATGAAGTTTTTTTCATATTTTATGAACCAATCGCCGCTTTAAGGGCCAAAACAGCGGCGCGAATCTCGGCCGCCGCCTGGGTGGAGGGGCCTGCCTCGGTCACGCCCAACCCATCGGCGAAGGCATTTGCGTAGCCAGCCCGATTCGCCAGTGCACTATCCAGCAGGATCAATCCCCGCGCCGCGATCTCCGCCTCCAGCCGCTTGCGCAGCCGCGAGGCCGCGGGAGCCCGGTTGAATATCAGCGCGGTTTTGCGTTTCTCCTCAGCCGCCAGTTTCAACGTGCCCTCAGCCGCCCAAAGATCTGGCGGGGCCGGATTTAGCGGTATCAGCACCAGATCGGCCCCACGGATGGCGCGCCGCGCGTCCGAGTCGATGACCGGCGGCGTGTCGATGAGCACGAAATCATGCGAGGCTTTTAGTTTTTCCACCTCATTTGCCAGGCGCCAGCCCGAAATCGTGGCCAGCGTGAGGGCCTGCGCCGCCTTGGGCGCGTTGGCGCGCAGCTTGCCCCAGATGGTCAGACTGCCCTGCGGGTCAATATCCAACACGGCCACGCTTGCGGTTTCCGCCAGGGCCACGGCCAGTTGTGCTGCCAGCATGGTCTTGCCCGCACCCCCTTTTTGCTGTGCAACCGCAATTACTTTGCCCATATATAAGTCTCCTTCATGAACATGAATTAACCGCAGTTTCTTGCGAAAGGCCAAGGATATTTATGAACGAGCTGCTGACACCGGCCGAGATGGGGCGGGCCGACGCCCTGGCTGGGAACGCGCAGGCGCTGATGGATGCCGCGGGCCGCGCGGTGGCGCGCGCCATAATGCAGCGATACGCCCCCTGCTCTACCCTGGTGCTGGCCGGCCCCGGCAATAATGGCGGCGATGGCCATGTCGCGGCGGATTATCTGCGCCAGGCCGGATGGGCGGTAACCGTGCGCGCCTGGAACAAGGCCAGCGTGGCCGAGGTGGCCCGCGCGGGGCTGGTGATCGACGCGATTTTCGGCGCTGGGCTGGCGCGCGATGTCTCCCCGGAGGTGGCGGCGCTGCTGCGCGCGGCAAAGCGGCTGGTGGCGATCGACGTTCCCTCCGGCCTGGACGGCGCCACCGGCGCGGTGCGCGGCTATGCGCCGCAGGCCGAACTCACTGTGACATTTTTCCGCGCCAAACCCGGGCATTATCTCTACCCCGGCCGGGGCCTGTGCGGCGAGCTGGTGCTCCGCGACATCGGCTTGCCCGGTTCGGTGCTGGCGCAAATCAACCCGCAAACCTGGGTGAACGGCCCGGCGCTGTGGCATTTGCCCGCACGCGCGCCCACCGGACACAAATATAGCGCCGGAGATGTGAGCGTGCTCTGTGGCAACATGCCGGGCGCCGCGCGGCTGGCCTGCGCGGGCGCGCGGCGCGCGGGCGCCGGAATGGTCACGTTGGCCGCCGATGCGCCGTTTTTGCCGCCCGAGGCCGGGTTGATCGTGCGGGCTGAGCCGCTTGAGGTGCTGCTCCAGGATGCACGGCGCAAGATATGGGTCTGCGGGCCGGGGCTTGGGCCATTGGCCGGGCACAAGCTGGCCCGGCTCATCGCCGCGGGCCGGATCATCGTCGCCGATGCCGATGCGCTGACCGCCTGCGCCGGCGCGCCGGAAAAACTGCGCGGGGCCGCAGTCATCACCCCGCATGAGGGCGAGTTCAGCCGCGTATTCGGGTCGCTGCGGCATGACCGGCTGAGCGCCGCGCGCGCCGCCGCGCGAGCCACGGGCGCGGTGGCTGTGTTGAAAGGCGCTGACACTATCATCGCCGCGCCCGACGGCCGCGCCGCGATCAACGCCAACGCGCCGCCTTATCTGGCCAGCGGCGGCACCGGCGATGTTCTGGCCGGGATCATCGCGGCCCTGCTGGCACAGGAGATGCCCGCATTCGAGGCCGCCTGCGCCGCCGTATGGCTGCACGGCGCGGCGGCCCTGAAAGTGGGGCCGGGGTTGCTCGCGGAGGATATCCCCGCCGTATTGGGGCCGTTGATGGCGCGCTTGCGTCCCCCGTTCAATCCGGCCGATTATTGATTATAAAACCATCGGCTCAACCGCCCCCTCCAGCGGCAGCCCGCAGCTTGCCAGCAATGCCGTCAGTTCGCGGATCACGGGAAACACCTCCTGGTTCCAGTTGCCGTCCTGCGCGTCATGCGCGGCTTGTTCGGCCTCCACGATCCAACGGTCCTCCTTAAAAATCCGCTCGGTGAACATAACCAGAAACGGCCAGCCGATGCTCAGCGCCGCGCGGCCGAGCATGCCGCCCGGCTTATGGATGGAGAGGAGACCAAAGGTGCGGATCGTCTTCTGCGCTTTGTCCTGCGGCACATAGGAAATCCACAAATCCATCACCGGCTCCCCGCCGCCCGCCGCGACGATGCGCAGGGTCTGGTATGGATATTCGGTGCGGATGGTCATCACATCGCGGTCATTCACATCCGCCGTGCGCCGCCCGCCAAACACCGCCGCCTCGCCCAAAGGCTGCTTACCGGCCGTGCGGGCAAATGTGTATTGCACCTCCAGCCAATCCTCACCCAGTTTGCGGCCGAGATAGCGCGGCCGTATCTGGCCCATCTGTTTGCGATGCAAAAACTGGTGGTTCATGTCCATCAGGTTTTCATGCATGAAGGAGTAGTGACACGCGACCATCCGGCCAAAGCGGCGGACTTTGTAATCGGGGTTGGCGGCGGCTGCGAGATTTGGAAAGTTGTCGGATTTTTCAGCGTCGCCCGGAAAAATGAAAATCAATCCAGCTTCCTCGCGGCAGGGATAGGCCTTAACGCCGTTCGGCAATTTGCCTTTGCCGAGATACGGCACGTCAATGCAGTTGCCAGCGGCATCATAGGTCCAGCCATGGTAACTGCAACGGATGGCGCAACCCGAAACCACGCCGGCATCGAGCGGCACCTGCCGATGCGCGCAACGATTTTCCAGCGCGAACACCGCGCCCTCCTTGGGGCGGACCAACACCACCGGGTCCCCCGCGAAACGCACGGCCAGCGTTTTCCCTGCCTTCAACTCGCGCGACCACGCAACCGGATACCAATGATCGGGATGAATCTTTACACGCCGGGCATCGATATTCGCCACGGTTCCGGGCGGCGGAACGGCGGCTGTGTCGTCGGTGTTGAACGTGATCGAATCCATTTGGAATATTCCCCTGCGTTTGACCGCCATGTAGCTTTCCGCACGGCGGTGCCAGCAGAGCATAAGCCGTGCCGAAAGACCATGACATTCGCGGCATTTTGACAGCCGGTTAGAAAATTTTACCCTGAACCCGGATTATTTATTCGTCATGCAACATTCATCCGTTTTGCAGCCGATGATGCCGCCGCGCCGGCGCCTCAGCACTACAGACGCAATTTTCGTTTCATAAGTGAATTTTTTATACCCCCCTGGCGAGCGCCCCGCCAAAGGGGCCAGGCGATGATGCAAGCGGGGATTATCACACCGCGCCAATCTCCCCGCTGCAATGCAGCAATTTTTTACGGCCGGTTACATCCAGGGCGTGATTACAAGTGATTCCCATGGCCCCAGGTTTGTTCTAGACTCCGCCCTATGAATGAAATGCGGCCGATAGAACCGGAACTCGATGGATTGGAAACGCTGGCAGCCGTTGAGCAGAAGCTGCTCTGGCTGTCCTCGTGGATGATCCATAATGCCAACCATTTGCGGCCGAATCGCGATGGCCTGAAGGTCGGCGGGCATCAGGCCTCCTGCGCCTCGGTCACCTCCATCATGGCGGCGCTGTATTTTGACAGCCTGCGCCCGCAGGACCGCGTGGCCGTGAAGCCGCATGCCGGGCCGGTGCTGCATGCCGTCAACTACCTTTTTGGCCGCCAGAGCGTGGAACAGATGGCGGGGCTGCGCCAGTTTGGCGGCGCCCAGGCGTATCCATCGCGCACCAAGGACGGCCCGGAGATCGATTTTTCCACCGGCTCGGTCGGCCTCGGCGTGGCGATGACCAGCTTCACCTCGTTGATGCAGGATTATGTGCGCGCGCACGCGATGGTGGACCCCGCCACCCCGCGCGGGCGGCAAATCGCCATCGCGGGCGATGCGGAGCTGGACGAGGGCAATATCTACGAGGCCCTGTTGGAAGGCTGGAAGCACGATGTCCGCGATGTGTGGTGGGTGGTGGACTACAACCGCCAAAGCCTCGACTCTGTGATGCCCGACCGGCTGTTCGGCCGGTTCGAGGGGTTGTTCCGCGACATGGGCTGGCGCGTGGTGATGTTGAAATATGGCAAGCGGCTGGAGGCGGCGTTCGCGCGGCCAGGCGGTGGCGCGCTGCGCAACTGGGTGGATGCGTGCCCGAACTCGACCTATTCGGCGCTCACCTTTCAGGGCGGCGCGGCATGGCGGGAGGCGATCCTCGCGGATCTGGCCAAAAACCGCGGCGTGCGCGGCATTATCGACCCGTTGAACGACGCCGAACTCGGCGCGCTGATGACCAACCTCGCCGGGCACGACCTGGGCAGCCTGACCCAGGCCTTCCGCGCCGCTGCCCAGTCCAGCCAGCCGACCGTCTTCCTCGCCTATACCATTAAGGGCATGGGCCTGCCCTTTGCCGGGCATAAGGACAACCACGCCGGCATGATGACGGTGGAGCAGATGGACGCGTTCCGCGCCGCCATGCACATCCGCCCCGGCCATGAATGGGACCGTTTTGAGGGGTTGGCCGAGCCCCGGGCGGTGGAGAATTTTATCAACAGCGTGCCCTATGCCACGCCGCTGACCCCAAACGGCCGCCGCCTGCCCGCCGCCACCGTGCCGGTGCCCGCCATGCTGCCGCAGCCGCGCATTATTGGCCGGCGCATGAGCACGCAGGCCGGGTTTGGCGAAATCCTCTCCGAGATCGGCCGCGCGCAGGGCGAATCGGCCGAGATGTCGCGCCATATCGTCACCATGAGCCCGGATGTCGCGGTTTCCACCAACCTCGGCCCCTGGATCAACCGGCGCGGCGTGTTTGACCGGCATACCCGCGAGGATGTGTTCCGCGACGGCAAGCTGGCCAGCGCGCAACGCTGGGGCACCAATCCGCAGGGGCAGCATATCGAGCTTGGCATCGCCGAGCAGAACCTCTTCCTGCTGCTCGGCGCGGCCGGGTTGTCGCACGATCTCAACGGCGCGCGGCTGCTCCCCGTCGGCACGGTGTATGACCCGTTCGTGAATCGCGGCCATGATGCGTTGTTCTATGCCTGCTACCAGGATGCGCGGTTTCTGCTCATCTCCACCCCCAGCGGCATAACCCTGGCGCCCGAGGGCGGGCAGCACCAGGCCACCAACACGCCACTGCTGGCGATCGTGCAGGACCGGCTGGCGAGCTTCGAGCCCGCCTATTGCGACGAGCTGGCGATTTTGCTGCGCCATGCCTTTGAGCACATGCAAAAGCCCGACGGCTCGGCCGTGTGGCTGCGGCTCTCCACCCAGGTGCTCACGCAGCCCGAGCGCAAGCTGAACGCCGCGCATGTTATCGCAGGCGGGCATTGGGTGGTGCCGCCCGCACCCGGTGCGGGCATCGCCATCGCCACCCAGGGCGCCGTGGCGGGCGAGGCGGAAAAAGCCTTCGCCGTGCTGCGCGAGGATGTGCCCGAGGCCGGGCTGCTCGCCATCACCAGCCCCGACCGGCTGTATGCCGGATGGCGCGAGGCCCAGCGCCAGCGCCGCCAGGGGGTTCATGCCAGTTCGCACATCGAAGACCTGCTGGCCCCGCTCGCGCCCGGCGCCGCGCTGGTGAGCGTGCTGGACGGCCATCCGGCGGCCCATGCCTGGCTCGGCGGCGTGCGCGGCAACCGGATCATGGCGCTGGGGCCGGACCGTTTTGGCCAGTCAGGCGACATCACCGATCTCTACCGCGAATACGAGATCGACGCGGCGGCAATTCTGGACGCCTGCGCGGAAGGCCTGCTCGGGACTTGAAAAAATCCGTATCGAGCGCGCCGGCGCACCGGCTGGGCTCGCTGGAGCTTGGCCGGTTGATTGCCGCCAGCCTGGTCATGGTCTCGCATCTGGTCAGCCTGGATGCCGCCCCCGGCCCGCTCGGCGTGCAATATTTCTTCGTGCTCAGCGGCTTCGTGATGATCACCGCGCATCACGGCGATTTTGGCCGCTGGCGCGGGCCGCTCAAATTCTGGTGGCGGCGGATCTGCCGGATCTACCCGCTCTACTGGCTGATGCTGCTGCCGGTGATGTTCTACTATTACCACGGCCTGGCCCCGGCTGGCACCAACTGGGCGCTGTTTTCGCTGACGCCGCGCGTGGTGAACGACCTGATCCCCCCGGCGTGGACGCTGCGTTTCGAGGTCGCGTTTTATATCATGTTCGGCCTGTGCCTGCTGCCACATGTGGGCCGGGTTATTCTTGCCGGTTGGGTGCTCAGCGTGCTGTGGCTGCTGGTGCCGATCCATGTGTTCCGGTTTTTCCATATCCACCGCTACAACATCATGTTCCTGCGCGCGGTCGGGCTCAACAACCATTTCATTTCGGTTTTTGAACTCTATTTCTTCGCCGGGCTGCTTGGCGGCTGGCTGCTGATAAAGTCGCGCCCCAGCATCATATTGGCGCTGGCCGGGCTGCTCACCGGCGGCGCGCTGATGTTCATGAAGCTCAGGGTCACGCAATGGGGATATGTGTATCCGGGGCCGATTGATCTCGCTGTATTATCGCTGGGCTATGCCGGGGTGATGTTCGGCCTCGCCATGCTGGAGCGCTGCGGCGTCTTCCATCTGGGCAAATGGGCGGCCTGGGCGGGTGCCATCTCTTATCCGCTGTATATTTCACATTCGCCGCTGCTGCTGGCGGTGGATACGCTGTTGCCCGCGCATCTGCGTGCGAATATTCTGGTGGAAGGCGTGTTGCTGGTGTTGATCTACGCCGTGGCGATCTGGCTGGCGTTCAACGTGGACCGGCCGCTGCAACGTATGCTGCGCCGGGGTTATAAAAACGCCTGAGCGCGGCAGAGTTTCACGAAACTCGCCGCCGCCGGGTTGAGCGGGCGCCCTGCGACCGCGGTAAGCAAAATTCGCCGCGAGAGTTCCGGATCCGTGAAACGCCGCGCCACCAGCGGCGGCGCAATGCCCAGCCGGCCGGAGAGCAACGCGATGCCGAGACCCGCGCCCACAAGGTCCAGCAGTTGCCCCACAGCACCGTTGCAGCGTTGCAGGCGCAGCGAAAATCCGCTGATCCGCGCAAGACTTTGCGCGAAGCCGCCACAAGCGTCACCGACCAGAATGGTCTCCTCCAGCACATCCTGTCCACACAGCGCATTGCGTGCCGCCAACGGGTGGTCCACCGGCAGAACGGCGACGGCGGTTTCGGTATACAGCGGCCAGCGGTTCAACCGCTCGGGCAGATCACAATCATCGGGCAGCAGCGCGCAGTCCAGCCGGTCGGTCAACATGGCGTCAATCAGCGCCGCAGGGCTGGATTCATCAAAATGCAGCGCGCAGCCCGGCAGCATTTTCGTGACCTCGCGCACCGCGCCAACAATGCTGGCCGCGCCCACGCCGGGGCCAAGGCCAATTTTCAGGCTTGCCTGAAAACTCCCGCGTTTTGCTTGCGCCAGCGCGGTCGCGGCATCGGCCGCTTCCAGCATCGTTTCCAGATGCGGGCGCATGACGCGGCCCAGCTCGGTGAGCTGGGTTAAATTACGTTCACGGAACAAAAGCGCGCCGCCGAGTTCGTCCTCCAGCCGCTGAATGGCGCGCGAGAACGCCGGTTGGGTGACATTGCATTGTTCCGCCGCGCGCGAAAAATTAAGCGCGCGGCACAAAGTGATGAAATAGCGGACCTGTGCGAGTTCCATCCGCTACATCCGCCTCAGCGCGGCCAATATATCATCCGGCTCCGCGCGGTGGGTGAAATCAACATCGACAAACCGCCAGGCGATGCAACCATCCGGCGCGATGATGAAGGTGGCCGGCACCGGCAGACACCAGGCGGCGTTGCCGTGGCGCTGCGGAAAGTTTAACCCCGCGGCATCGAGCCGCGCACGGTAGAGTTTTGGAATCTTGAAAACCACGCCGGCGGAAAGACCTACCCCGAAATCCACATCCGCCAGCACCTCGAACACCGCGCCATGGCGGGTTTTCATGCTCAGCGGCAGCCCGCCGGTCTCGGGTGTCAGCGCCAGCAGGCTTGCCCCGGCCGCCTCGATACGTGGCAGCGCCTCCGTCAGCGCGTCGAGCGTGAGTTTACAGAACGGGCACCACTCACCACGAAAAAACGAGAGCACCACCGGCCCCCGCGCCAACTGTTCCGCCAGCGCCACCAGCCTGCCTTCAGCGCTGGGCAGCACAAAATCCGGAAACATCGCGCCGGTTTGCGCAATGCCGGAGAGAAACCCCTCCCGGTTCAACCTGGCCAGGATTTCCTGATACGCTGCGTCCCATTCCGCGCTCTGGCGGCGGCTGGCAAGCAGCGCATCGAGGCGGGATGTCAGCGTTTCGATGTTCAGACCCTCCCTCCCGCCTTTGACAACGTTATCGCGCCGTGCCGGCGCGATGACAATGGATTATTGCTGCATGCCATTGCTGGACATGCCGCCCGGCGCCATCGGCTTCGCCTTCATCGCGTCCGGCTTCATCGCATCGGTCTTTTTCGCCGCCGGCGCCATGGTGTCATGCGACATGCTGCTGCTCATGCTGCCGGGCGTCATCGTATTGCCGCCCATGGCGTTGCTGCTCATGGAGCTGGTGCTCTGCGCCAGCGCGGCGCCCGAGCTGAGCAGCAAGGCGCAGACTGCCGCGGAAAAAATGCGTGACTTCATGGGAAAATCTCCTGATTATATGGCCGGACAAGCTCCGGCGAGAGCTGTATGCCCCGCCATGGGCAACACGGGCCAATGCTCTTTGGGCATCAATTCCATGCCTGGACGCAACCCCGCCCCGGGTGCAGCCTGTGCCGGAGATGAAACAAGGGGAAGTGTCATGGCTGAGAAAAAACCAAAACGCCGGGTTATCCATCCCTGGCCGCTGCGGCTCACCCATTGGCTGAACGCGCTGGCCATTGTGATGATGATCGGCAGCGGCTGGCAGATTTATGACGCCTCGCCGCTGTTCGCCTTCACCTTCCCGCCGCTCATCACCATCGGCCAATGGCTGGGCGCCGCCATTGCGTGGCATCTGGCGTTCATGTGGCTGCTGGCCGTCAACGGTCTGGTCTATTTCATCTGGAGTGCCGCCAGCGGGCATTTCGCGAAATTTTTTCCGCTCAGCCCGCGCGCGGTGTGGCGCGATTTCACCGCCGCCCTCAGCTTCAAATTGCCGCACGAAACCGGCGTTTATAACGCCGTGCAAAAACTCCTCTATCTGGGTGTGCTGTTCGCGGGCGTGGTTATCGTCATCTCCGGCCTGGCGATATGGAAGCCGGTGCAGCTCTGGTTTTTTACTGATCTGTGCGGCGGCTATGTCATCGCCCGCTATGTTCATTTTTTCGCGATGACGGCCATCGCGGGCTTTTTCGTGGTGCATCTGCTGCTGGTCGCCATGGTGCCCAAGGTGCTACCCCCGATGATCACCGGCGGGAGGATCGAGCCATGAAAAACGTCAACCGCCGTTCCATGCTCTTTCGCGCCATGGCGCTGGGGGCCGTGAGCACCTTGCCCGGCTGTGACTACGAAGACCCGGCCCACCCGGACATTGCCGATAAATTCCTGCATGCCATGTCCGCCTGGAACGACCGCGTGCAGGAGGCGCTGTTCGACCCGCACACGCTGGCGCCGACCTTCCGGGCGGACCAGATCACCAACCCGCCGCGCTTCAACGCCTTCTACGACATCTCCCAGGTCCCGGTGGTGGACCCGGCAACCTATCAGCTCGAGCTTGGCGGCCAGATACAGGACAAATCCCCCTGGACCCTGGCGGCGCTGAACGCGCTGGCGCAGACTTCGCAGATCACCCGGCTCACCTGCGTCGAAGGCTGGCGCGTGATCGGCGAATGGGAGGGGGTGCCGCTGGGCGATTTCTTGCGCCGCATCGGCGCCGACACCACCTGCCGCTATGTTTCCTTCAAATGCGCGGACGGATATTATTCGAGCATCGACATGCCCTCCGCTCTGCACCCGCAAACCATACTGGCGTTGAAATTCCTGGGCGCGCCGCTTACCCCGCCCTTTGGCGCGCCCGTGCGCCTGCGCATCCCCACCAAGCTCGGCTTTAAAAACCCGAAATCCATCATGCAACTGGCCGTCACCAACATCTACCCCGGCGGCTATTGGGAGGATCAGGGCTACAACTGGTTCAGCGGCTCTTGAGGCCTGCGCGCGCCGCCCTGCTGCTGGCCTCCCTGGCCCTTGCCCCGGCCGCCCAGGCGCGCCCGGTGGTGGTGGAGCTGTTCACCTCGCAGGCATGCGCCTCCTGCCCGCCCGCTGATGCACTGCTCGCCACCTACGCGAAAAACCCCGGCGTGCTGCCGCTCAGCTTTAACGTCACCTACTGGAACAGCCCGGTATGGTCAGACCCGGACTCCCTGAAAGCCGCCACCGCCCGCCAGGCTTGGTACGCCGGCCTCGCCAACAGCCAGAGCGTATACACGCCGCAGGCCATCGTGGACGGCACCGTGCAGCTGGTTGGCTCCGACGCCACCAAACTCGCCGCCGCCATCGCCGCCGCGCAAGCCGCCCCGGCGGGGGATGTGCCGGTGAGCGTGAAGGATGGCGCCATGGTGCGCCTCGTCATCGGCATGGGCAGCGGCAGCGGCAATATTCTGCTGCTCGGCTTCGATGCCAGACACATCACGCATATCGGCGGCGGTGAAAACAGCGGCGCGGTGGTCACCGAGGTGAATGTGGTGCGCAGCATCACCAGCCTCGGCCCGTGGAGCGGACAACAGATGGCCATGAGCATGTCCCGCCCCGCGGGTCAGCACATGGCGGTGCTGCTGCAGGCCAACAACGGCGCGATCCTCGGGGCGGGCACGAACTAGGTTGCGATCGTTTGAGGGTCGCTCGGATGAGCGAGCCGAAAACATTGATCGCCCTCGGAAAAAGAGGCAGAGCATGATCGCAGTTAAAGCGGTCATGCTCTGCCACCGGCTTGCCAAGCCCGCCACACCGCGCCATGCAAACGGGCATGAAGAATGCCCTCATCACCGTGCTGCTGGCCACGACCCTGCGCCTGATATTCGCCCGCTACACCGGGCTGGGAATTGATGAGAGCTACATGGTGGCGGCCAGCCACCAGTTCGCCGCCTCGTATTTCGACCATCCCCTGGCCTCCTGGTGGCTGGAGCTGGGCAGCCGCTGGGTGTTCGGCAGTGCCGACCCGATTGTGGTGCGCCTGCCGTTCATCATCCTCTCGGCTGTTTCTTCCTGGCTGCTTTATCTGCTCACAACCAGGCTTTATGGCGCGCGCGCGGGGTTCTGGGCGGTGGTGGCCTATAACATCTCACCCGTGTTCTCGCTCGCCTTTGGCTGCTGGGTCCTGCCCGACGGCCCGCTCGACGCCTCCCTGCTCGCCGCCGCCTATGCGCTGAGCCGCGCGCTTGGCGTGGCCGATGGCGAGGCCGAGCCGGAAGCGCGCTGGTGGGCGGCGGCGGGGTTTTTCGCCGGGCTGGCGATGTTGAGCAAATACAGCGCCGCGCTGGTGCTGCTGGGGGCGGTGTTCGTGCTCCTCACAGACCCTCTGGCGCGCACCCAGTTGCGCCGCCTCGCCCCCTGGGGTGCGGGGGTTCTGGCGGTGTTGATGTTCACGCCGGTGCTTTATTGGAACGCGCGGCACGGCTGGCAGTCCTTCGGCTACCAGAGCGGGCGGGCGCTAGGGCTGCGGCTGCATCCGCTGGCGCCTTTGAGCATCTGGGGCGGCGAGGCGCTGTTCGTGCTGCCCTGGCTATGGGTGCCGATGATGGGCCTGCTGCTGGGCGCGCTGCGCCGCGGACCGCGGGAGCGGCGCGGCTGGATGCTGAGCTGCCTGGCGATTTTGCCTGTGGTGCTGTTCTCGCTGGTCGGTATCTGGTCATCCACCCGTATTCTCTACCATTGGGCAACGCCGGGGTATCTGCTGCTGTTGCCGATGCTCGGCCATTGGGCCGCGGGCTGGCACCCGCGCTGGCGCAACGCGGTTGCTGTGTTCTCGGCTTTATTGCTGACCAGCGCCGCTCTGTTGATCGCGGCCGAGGTGACCTACGGCATTATCCCCAATTCAGCGATACCCGCCAAACCTGGAAAATCGCCCTTGCTGCAGGTGGTGAACTGGGATTCGCTCGCCCCCGAAATTCCCCCCGGCATCGATGCGGTGGCGGCATTGCGCTGGTACGACGCGGGGAAAATCGGCTACGCCCTGCGCGGCACCGCAACCGTTGTCACGGTCTTCGGGCCGGAGCCGCACGAATTTGGCAATGCCGCGCCGCCGTCCTCGTTACTGGGTAAAAACATTCTGCTTATCGCCATGCCCGGCAATGCGGCCAAAATCGGCGCGCTCTACGCGCCTTATTTTAAGACTTTGCAGCCAGGGCCAACGCTTACCGTGATGGACCACGGCCAGCTCCTGTTGGCGATCCCGACTTTTACTGGCACGGATCTGCTCTCGGCTCCACAATAGAGGGGGCTTTCGCCCCCTCCTTGCTGATTACGCCGCGTGTGGCAGCTCCACCGTGGCACTGCCCGCCTTGGTCGCATCGACAACCGCGATACGGCGCGGCTTCGCCGATTCCGGCACCACGCGCTTGATTGACACATGTAAAAGTCCGTTGGCGATATCAGCACCTTCGACAACCATGTGGTCAGCCAGCACAAAACGCCGGGTAAACGCCCGCGCCGCGATGCCACGATGCAGGAACTCGCCTTTCGCCGCGGTTTCGGCCACGCGGCCGGCGACGATGAGAGCGTTATCCTTCACCGTAAGTTCGATATCCTCGGCCGAAAAACCCGCCACCGCGAGGGTAAGGCGGTAGGATTCGTCGCCGGTTTTCTCGATGTTGTAAGGGGGATAGCTCGCGGCATCCTGCGGGATGGTGTCCGCCAGACGCGCCAGACGGTCAAAGCCGATCGCGGTGCGGAATAAGGGCGTGAAATCATAAGTCATGAGGAAACCTCCTGAAACAAGCAAGGTTAAAGATATATCCGGCTCCCATCTGGCAAGCCGGCCAGGCGAACGCCCGAACCCTCGGTGAGGCATTCAGGCGATTTGTATTATAGGAAATTTTTTACGCGCTTCAAGATTTTTTCTTCGAGCGCGATGGCGCCTGTCTCAGCCCGCCGCCGCCATCAGCGCGCCGCCGGTCAGGCGCCAGATGCGGTCTAGCTGTTCCGCCCCGGTGAGGCGGTGGGCGATCAGCACCACCGTGCGCCCCTGCGTGGCGGTATTGAGCACCTTCATGAACTCGGTCTCGGTATCGGCATCCAACCCGGCGCAGGGTTCGTCGAGCAGCAGAATCGGCGCTTCGGAGAGCAATGTGCGCGCCAGCGCCAGGCGCCGCCCCTGGCCGCCGGAAAGATTCTGCCCGCCCTCGCCCAGCCAGGTGTCCAACCCTTCAGGCAGGCCCATGATGGTCTGCGCCAACTGCGCCGCCTCCAGCGCCGCCCATAGTTTTTCCTCGCTCGCCGTGGGGTCGCCCAGGCGCAAATTGTTGCGGATGGTATCGGCGAACAAATGCGTGGTCTGGCCGAGATAGGCGATACGGTGGCGCACCGCCTCGGACGGCAACGCGGCAAGGTCGGCAGCGCCCAGGCGTATCTGCCCGCGCTGGGGCACCACGAGCTTGAGCAGCAGTGCCGCGATGGTGGATTTACCCGCCCCCGACGGCCCGAGGATGGCGGTGCGCGACCCGGCGGGGAGCTGCAGCGAGAGGTTCTCAAACACAAACGGCAAATTATCGGCGTAGCGGAAGCTGACATGCTCGAAGGCGACCGAATTGCCCGCGGGCATCGGCACGGGGGCTAGCGGTTCGGCCACCGCAGGCGGCGCGGTTGCGGCTTCCACCACCCGGGCGGCGGCGGCGCGCGCCTGGCCGTAGAGCAACCCGGCGCGGGGCAGGCCGAGCACCGTCTCAAACGCGGTGATCAGCACGAAAACAGTTATTACGGTAAACACTGGCGCCCCGGCCAGGCCGATCAGCATCGCCAGCAGCAGCCCCGCCTGCGCCGCGATAAACGCGATTGCATTCAACGCGCTGGTCTGCCCGGCCAGCTCGCGCTGCGCCGCCAGATACGCCGCCTCGCGCGCCTGCACGGCGGCGAGCATCCGCCCCTCGGCTGCGTATATCTTCACCTCGCGCAGGCCCGAGAGCGCATCCAGCGCGGCGCTGCGCAGGCCAGACATCGCAAGCCCGGCGCGGGCGCCGTTTTGCCCCGCCGCGCGCGCCGCCAGCGCGGGCAGATAAAAAGCGACAAAGCCAAACGGCAGCAACACCGCCAGCGCCCAGGGATGCTCATGCCAGAGCAGCACCGCCAGCACGGGGGTGAGCAGCACCGCGCCCAGCAGAGGCAGGAAAATCCGCAGGAACAGGCCATCCAACGCATCGACATCATTGACCAGCCGCGCCAGCGCATCGCCCGCGCGGCGGTAGCCAAGCCCGCCGGCGGCACTGCGCGCCAAGCCGGTGAACAGCCAGATGCGCAGACCCGCCAAGGCGCGGAACATCGCCTCATGCGTGAACACGCGCTCCAGATAGCGCAGCACCACCCGCGCAGCGCCGATATATTGCAGCATCGCCGGCACCAGCACGCCGCCGCCCAGCAGCGAGAGCGCGATATAGCGGCCGGAAGCCCCCATGAGCGCCAGCCCCGCCGCCAGCGCCGCCAGGAACAGCGCGGCGCCAAATATCATCCAGCCCGCCTGGCGCCACCACAACAGGAAAATCCGCGATACCGGGCTCATGCCAGCACCTCGCGCCTGCGCGCATGGCGCAGCGAGTCCAGATCCAGCCGCTTCGCCCCGGAGTTGCGCGCGAACTCCACCGCGATGGCTGAATGAGTCGCCATAATAACGGTGCGCCCGGTGGCCAGACGCTTGATGCTCTCCAGCACCTCGCGCTCCACCGCGGGGTCGAGATGCGCGGTCGGCTCATCGAGCAGCAGCAGCGGCGCGTCCTTCAGAAACGCGCGGGCAATGGCGATGCGCTGCGCCTGCCCGCCCGAGAGGCCAAAGCCCCCCTCGCCCAGCGGCGTTTTAACCCCCTCGGGCAGAGAGTCGACCAGCGCGGAGAGCTGCGCGTTGCGGATCGCCTCGGCAACATCCTCATCCGCCGCCTCTGGCCGGGCGAAACGGATGTTCTCCTCAATGGTGCCCGCGAAAATCATCGGCTTCTGGCCGATCCAGCCGATCATCTTGGTCCGCGCGGCGGGGATCAGTACCGGCAGGTCGACGCTGTTGATCGTCACGCGGCCGGAATCGGGCGTGATGAAGCCGAGAATCAGATCCATGATCGTGGATTTGCCCGCGCCGGACGCGCCGGTGAGCAGCAATATCTCCCCGCTGACCGCGCGGAAGGAGAGATGCTCCAGCACCGGGCCGCGGGCGGCATCCCAGGTGAAGGAAACATCCTCGAACGCCAGGGTCAGCCCATGCGCGGCGACGCTGCGGATGTCGGCGGCGGGCACCGGGGCGGGTGGTTCCGGCAGCGCGCAAAACGCATCGGCCACGGCCTCGGCCGCCATGCGGTCGGCATACACGGCGGAGAATGCCCGCAGCGGCGCGAAGAACTCGGGCACCAGCAGCAAAATGAACAAGGCCGTGGGCGCCAGGGCATGGTCATGGCGCAGCGGCCCGGCGAAACGCAACACAATGACAACCAGCGCCGCCGCCGCCGCCAGGTCCAGCGCCGTGGAGGAGAGAAACGCCACGCGCAGCACCCGCATGGTGCGCTGGCGCAACTCGCGCGCCGCCGCCGCCAGGGCGCGGGCCTCATCCGCCGCCCGCCCGGCCAGAACAATGGTGGAAATACCACGTATCCGGTCCAAAAACCGCGTCTGCAGGCGTGTGAGGGCAATAAACTGCCGCTTGGCCGCCACGCCCGCGCCAATCCCCGCCACCGCCATGGCAAAAGGCACCAGCAGCCCGGCGGTGAGCAACACCACGCCCGCGCGCCAGTCCACCCACAACACCACCAGCCCCACCAGCGCCGGGCCGATTATCGCCAGCGCGGTCGCCGGTATCCAGCGCGCGTGCAAACCTTCCATGGCCTCCACCCGGTCCACCGCCGTGGCGGCGAGTTCGCCTGAATGCTTGCCGCGCAGCCCCACCGGCCCCAGCGCCAGAATTGTGGACAGCACCGTGTTGCGCAACCGCCGCCGCGCCGCCGCCCCGCGCTCGAATCCCAGCCGCTCCGCCTGCATGCCGGCCGCCGCGCGCAGGGCCGCGAAAGCAATAAAGCCAATGGCATAGAGCACAACCGGCAGTCCGCGCGGCGCCAGATGCAACACGGCGGTTAGCAGATATGCCGCGCACCAGGCCTGGGCGATGCCAAGCCCCACCTGCGCCGCTCCCAATAAAACCGGCAGCCGCGCCGCACTCTGGCCGCGCTTCTGCTCCGCCCGCACCCACGCTTTTGTCTCAGCACTCATGTCTTCGAGATAGCCGCTGCGGGCGATGCTGCAAAGGGCGTTCCGCAAACGGTCACACGCCGCACTGGACGCGGGGCGCAAAATCGTCAAAACCGCAGGCTATGAAAATCGCCCGGACCCTGACAGAGCTGCAAGCGGCCACCAAAACCATGGGAGACACCGCCTTCGTGCCGACCATGGGCGCGTTGCACAGCGGGCATTTATCGTTGCTGGCGGCGGCCAAGGCCGGCGGGCGGCCGGTGGTGGCCAGCATCTTCGTCAACCCGGCGCAGTTTGGCCCGAACGAGGACTATAACCGCTACCCGCGCGACGAGGCCGGCGATCTCGCCCAGCTGGAAGCCTCCGGCTGCGATCTGGTCTGGCTGCCTGATGTCCCCACCATGTATCCGGCGCACACCGCCACCACCATCCACGTTTCAGGCCCGGCCACGCGCTGGGAGGGTGCGGCCCGCCCGACCCATTTCGCCGGGGTCGCCACGGTGGTCGCCAAGCTGTTTGGCCAGATACGCCCGGCCGCCGCCTATTTCGGCGAGAAGGACTGGCAGCAGGTGCAGGTGATCTCGCGCATGGTGGAGGACCTGCTGCTGCCGGTGAAGATTGTCCCCGTGCCGATCGCCCGCGATGCCGACGGCCTCGCCCTCTCCTCGCGCAACCGTTTCCTGCTCCCGCCCGAGCGCGCGGCAGCCCCAGCGCTCTACGCGGCGCTGACCAAGGCGGCAAAACATATCGCGGCCGGTAAGGAAGTCGCGGCGACACTTCACAACGCCCGGCATGATCTGGCCGTGGCCGGAATGGTGCCTGACTACGTCGCGCTGGTGCATGCGCATTCGCTGGAGCCGCTGGCCGCGCTGGCGCAACCGGCCCGGCTGATCGCCGCCGCCAAGCTCGGCCATGTCCGCCTGCTTGACAACGTGCCGGTCGCGTAACCCTACCCCGGCAACAGCCACCAGAGCGCGCGGGGCGTCACCAACAGCCACACCGCGAGCGACCACACGCTGCTTACGCCCACGCCCAGGATCAACCCCAGCACCGTGCCCGTCTGCGCCTTGCCAAAATCAGCCCGCACCAGCGGGATCGGCAGGCGCAGGCCAAGCGCCAGATTGCTCACCAGCACCCCCGCCATGCCCAGCAGCAGGCTTGGCAACAACACGCCATCGCGCGCCAGCACACCGGTAACCGGCAGCGCCATCAGCACCAGCGTGGCATAACCCGCCGCCACCAGCGCAGCGCGCCGCAAAAAACCGGGCGCCACGGGCGCGCTGGCCGCCAGCTCCGGCGATTCGTCGGAGCCCACCATCACCGAGATGAAGAACAACGCCAGCTGCCCGGTCAGAAACACCAGCAGCGGCGCCACTATCTCCACCCCGCTGCCGGTTCGCAGCCTGCCGGTCAGGATCATCACCACCGGCACCAGCGTGAGCGAGCGATACACCGTCTGCGTCACCACACCGGGAAATCGCGTCAGCAGCCGCAGGTTCTTCATCAGCACAGCGGCAAACGGACCGGCGCGGAACGCCCCGCCCTGGCGCGCCGCGCTGCCGCCGGGGCGGTAGGCCGCCGCGGTTATGGTGCCCGAGGCAAAGCGCGCATCGAGCATCACCCAGGCGAACAAAAACACCGTGCCGCTGAACACCAGGCTGAAGGCCAGCGGCCAGGGCTGCCCGAGCAGCCCCTTGGCGAACACATATTGCAACCCTGGCGCATCCCCCGCCGGCAACAACGCCAACCAGAAATGCCCCAGTGCCGCGGGCGGCAAAAAGCGCGGCGCCTGCCCCAGCGCGAAAATAAACACCCCCATCACCAGAGCCAGCATATGCCCGGCCCGGCGCGCCAGTTTCGGTCCCGTCCAGCCGACCAGCAACACCACCAGCGCGAAGGCCAGCGCCGCCACCACCACCGCCTCGGCCAGCAGCATCGGGTAGATCGCCAGCGCCCAGGCCTGGCCGAACACCGCCAGCGCATTGGCCAGCACCCCGCCCAACAGCACCCAGGGCGCGGCCACGCTGCCCGCCACGCCCAGCATGCGCACCGCCAGCACCCGCCCCGGCGGAATCGGCGAGGCCAGCAGAAAATCCACATCCCCGCGCCCGTACAGCACGTCAATCGCCGCGGTCATGGCGCGCGAGAGCATCAGCCAGAAAAAGAAAAATAGGTTGAGATCGGCGACCAGCACCATCTGCCCCAGCGGGAGAGGATGGCGCACGATCTGCGCCGCCAGGGCAAGCGCGATGCCCTGGAACATGAGCCCGACAATGATCACCGGCGCCAGCACATATTTATGCGTGCGCACCAAAATGGAACCGCGCCACAACACACGCGCCTCATTGAGAAACAGCCAGGGGAAACCAGCCGGTTTGAACATCAGGCGGCGGTCAGCTGCAAAAATACGTCCTCCAGCGAGCCATGCGCCACCCCGGCCTGGCGTTGCAGCGCCGCCAGATCGCCTTCCGCCAGCAGCCGCCCGCCGGAGATAATCCCGATGCGCGTCGCCAGCCGCTCGGCGACATCGAGGATATGCGTGGTGAGTATAACCGCCGCCCCTGCCTGCGCGCGCGCCTGGAGAATCTCCTTCACCAGCCGGGCGGAGGCGGCATCCAGCCCGGTGAACGGCTCGTCCAGCAGCAAAAAACGCGGCTCATGGATCAGCGCCCCCGCCAGCACGGTCTTCTGCTTCATACCGCGCGAGAACCCCTCGCAACGCTCAAACCGGTGCGCCCACAGCCCCAGCGTCTCCAGCAGCTCCTCGGCCCGGCTTTTGGCCAGCGCGGGCTCCACCCGCCACAGCCCGGCGACGAATTCGAGATATTCCATCGGGCTCAGCCGGTCATAGAGCAGCGGCTCATCAGGCAGCCACGCCATAATCGCCTTGGCCCCCAACGGGTTGGCCAGCACGTCGCGGCCAAACACCGAAACACTGCCCGCATCGGGGCGCATCAGCCCGGCGATCATCCGCAATGTGGTGGTTTTGCCCGCCCCGTTAGGCCCCAGCAAAGCATAAAACTCGCCCGGCGCAATACTGAGGTCGAGCCCCGCAATGACCGGCCGGCCAAAGGATTTGCTCAACCCGCGAACGCACAAAGCCTCGCTCATGCAAACCCGCCCGCGCTGAAATGAATGGAAATGTTATGGTCGGAGCGGCGGGATTCGAACCCACGACCCCCAGTCCCCCAGACTGATGCGCTACCAGGCTGCGCTACGCTCCGACCGTGCGGGAGGCTGTAGCAACTAAGTCCGGCGCTCACAAGCAACGCGCGCCGAATTTCTTGCAACCCCACCCGCAGGCGAAATTTTCAGGGCGCGGGAAATGCCATGCCCGAGGCCGGATCAACGAACAGCAGCTTGTCAGTGACCTCTTTAACCCCCGGCGCGTTCTCGGCGATCACCACCACCGCCTGGCGCTCCTCGTCGCTGAAGATCGTGCCTTCCAGCGTCACCTTCTTGCCGTCCACCTTGATCCGGATCCCCGATTTGGGCGCCCAGCGGGCATGCTCCAGCTCAGCCTTGATATAATTGCTGATCGCCTCGTCGCTGGTGTTTTCCGGCGTTTCGATCAGCTTGCGGGCCAGGATGCGCAGCAGGTCCGTCCGGCTGATCATGCCGGCCAGCTTGCCGTCATCGAGCACCGGCAGGCGCTTGATGTGCTTGCGCAGCATCAGATCCGCGGCTTCGGCCAGTTCCGTGTCCGAGGTCACGAACACCGGGTTATGCGTCATCACGCCGCTGACATGGCGGGCATGCGTGGCCACATAATCAGCCGCGACGGTTGAGGGCAGCAGAAATGTCTTCAGCCACCCGGCCTGCTTGCCGTCGGTGCCGATCTCGGCGCGGCGCAACAGATCCCCCTCGCTGACAATGCCGACCAGTTTGCCCGTGTCATCGAGCACGGGCAGGCCGGTGAGCCGATTCGCAAGCATGATCCGCGCAGCGTCCGCGACGGCGGTGGAGGGCTGCACGGAAACGATATTTTTGTTCATCAGCTCGGCAACCTTCATGATATCCTCCATATTATATGTTCGGATCATCCCAGGCCGGCCGGCCCCGCGCCATGACGCAGATCAAACCGCGGCTTCAGCGATTTCCGAGAGCGCGCGCGGACGGGTCAGGATGATCTCGTGGATGTTGGGAATGTCGATTATTCCATCGCGTTTAAGCTGGCTGAGCGAGCGCGACACGGTCTCGATCGTCAGCCCCAGGTAGTCTGCAAGGTCGGTGCGCGAGAGCGGCAGTTTCATTACGGCATTGGGTGCGGGCAAGCGGCCCGCCGGGCAGATTTCCAGCCGCTCCGCCCAGGCGAGCAGAAAGCTGGCGATCCGTTCGATCGCGGTTTTGCGGCCCAGCAACAACATCTGCTGCTGCGCAAGCACGAGTTCATGCATCGCGACATCGAGCAGCTTGCGCTCCAGCACCGGCAATTCCTCGAACACCGCCATGAGGCTGGCGCGGCTGAAGCGGCAGAGCTTCACATGGTCCATCGCCTCGGCGGAGAAGGCGTTGTTCTCACCCGCGGCGAGACCCAGGAAATATCCCGGCCCAGCAAACCCGGTGATCTGGCGGCGGCCGTCCGGCAGGGATTTGAACAGCCGCACATTGCCCTGGTTGATATTATAGAAATACGAGGCCTTCTCCCCCTCTTCGACAAACACGGTGCCGGGGGCGAGGCTCACGCGCTGCGCCGCGCGGGTTAAAAATTCGAGTTCGTCATCGGTCAGGGCATTGCACAACCCGCTATGGCGCGCGCCACAATCATCACAATTCGAGGCTGTTGGCCGATTTGCGAGATTGATCGGAAGCGGGCGCCGGAACTCCGAAAGCTCATGTAAGGTTGCCATGGTCAATCATTAACAAGGAATGCGGCTTTGATCCATATCAAAAGGAAAATCGTCCCATCCAATTTGCAGCCGGGGATTGCAGCTCACCGCGCCAGCCGCCCCCGGCTGAACCACAGTCCCGCGCCGGCCAGGGCCAGCACGCCCAGGCTGAAAAGGCTACCCTCGGGTCCGGTGGCGCCGCCGGAAAGATACGCGGCGCCGCGCGGGGTAAAATCCAGGAGTGTGCCCAGGCAACTTGCACCGCTGTCATGCGTGCCGAACAGGTAGTTTTCGGCATAATCCCACCCGCCATGGAACCCGATGGACCACCACAGCGAGCCGGTCAGCCGGATGCCCAGAGCGAGCACCAGCCCGGCGCCGAAGATATCGGCCATGCCGATCGCGCTCTCTCCCGCATTCAACCCATGCAATACGCAAAACAACAGGCTGGTCAGCCCGGCCGCCGGCCAAAAACCTGTGCCCCGCGCCAACGCCGTGAGCAAATAGCCACGAAAGGCGAGTTCCTCGGCAACGCCGGTGAGCAGGCTGACCGCCAGCCAGGCGGCGCCGTAGCCAATCCCCGCAACCCAGCCGATTCCCCCTGATACGGCAACGCCATGGCCACTCGCCAGCAGCGCCAGCGCCAGCAGCCCGAGCGCTGCCACCCCGCAGGCAAGCCCCAGCGCGACAAGCCGCCCCCGCCCTGCCCCGCCCAGGCCATAAGCGGTGAACGGCACATCCTCCAGAAACGCCATCGCCCCGGTCGCGCCCAGGGCCGGCAGCAACAGCGCCAGCTCGTTCAGGCCGATGAACAGCGGCGTATAGCGGCCGCCAACAATCAGCCCCGAATCCCCGGTATGGCGGATGGCAATGGCGAGCAGTGCCATCACCACGCCGAGCTGCACCACGCCCAGGGCCACAAAAATCGCCGCGCGCCAGCCAGCCTTCACCCGCGCCGCATTCAGCCAGCCCCGCAGCCTCATTCTGGCGCTTCAGACTCCGCCTCAGGCATGGGTCGTGGCGGCCATCGAGACATTGCGCGCCTCGGGGCCGAAGATCATCAGCACAATCAACAACACGGCCACGCTACCCGCCACCAGGGTCAGCGCGTAGCCATAATCCCCGCCATGCTGCACCGCGATGCCCACCTGCAACGGCGCATTCACGGAAGCGATGAAATTGCCGAGCTGATAGATGACACCAGGAAACGTACCGCGGATTTCCGCCGGCGACAGCTCGTTGAGATGCACCGGCACCACCCCCCAGGCCCCCTGCACCGCAAACTGCATGAGGAACGCGGCAAGGCCGATCTCCACCGCGCTCGTGCCATGCGCCCAGAAATAGAGCACCAGCAGCGAGAGCACGCACGCGCCGATGATCGCGTAGCGCCGGCCGATGCGCTGGCTCAGCCAGCCGAACGCGATACCGCCAAAAATGGCGCCGAGATTATAGAGCAGCACAATATCAGTGAGCGTGGCGTGGCTGAAGTGCATCTGCTTGGCCAGGAACAGTTTGGGATAAATATCCTGCGTGCCGTGCGAAAAGAAGTTGAACGCCGTCATCATCACCACGCCGTAGACCGCTAGCCTGGCATTCTTGCGCAGCACCTCCCAGATGGAGATCCGAGGCCCGACCTTGATTTTTTGGAAGGCCGGGCTTTCCTCGATCTGGCTGTTGATGAAGAAAATAAGCAACGCCGGTGCCGCGCCCACAAAAAACATCCCGCGCCAGCCAAGGGAATGATACGCAAAGCCAAACAGCAGCGTGGCGAGGAAATAGCCCGAGGGATACCCCGCCTGGAGCAGCCCCGAGACCCAGCCGCGCCAGCGCTCGGGGATCGTCTCCATCGCCAGCGAGCTGCCCACGCCCCATTCGCCGCCCATGGCCACGCCAAACAGCGTGCGAATCGCGAGGAACGAGGCAAACGACCAGGCAAAGCCGCTGGCCGCCTCAAAGAGCGAGTAGAGGAAGATGACCAGCATCAACACCGGCTTGCGGCCATATTTATCGGCCAGACGGCCGAAGATAAAGGCGCCTACCGCGCGGGTGGCTAGGGTGAGCGTGATCGCCAGCGTGATGGAGGTGACGGAAACGCCAAAAGTCTTGGCCACATCATCAAAAGTGAAAATGAGAATGAAAAAATCGAACGCATCGAGCGTCCACCCCAGATACGCCGCCAACACGACATTACGGGCGCGCCGGAAATCCTCTTGCACGGTTGCGGACATTGCTTCCCCCCATCATCTGCTTCTGTTTCGCGGAACGCTGCCTGATGGATAATCTGAAGGGAAATTTAATTCAGCACAATGGCCCTGAAACAGCCCGCCGTTCCAGAATTTATGAGACCATAAAATGGTCGGAGTGAGAGGATTCGAACCTCCGGCCCCTGCGTTCCGAACACAGTACTCTAACCAGGCTGAGCTACACTCCGTTGCGAGACCCTATAGCTGAACCCGCCCCCATACCGCAAGATGCTGTCCAAAGAAGAGTTCCACCCTCGGCATTCTGTATAAAAGTCCATGTTTTCAATAAGTCGTGGACAAAACCGTAGATATTACGCTAAGTGCGCACGCAAACCTTGTGGGCAGCATCCCGTATCATGTGCGTAAACTGTCTCAGCCGCCGCCGTTTCGCCCAAATCACCCTTGGCCTCGCCGCCGCGGGCCTGACCGGCGCCGCGCCCGCACGCGCAAAAACCCGCATGCCGCCCTCGCTGCCGCTGGTGATGCTGGACCCCGGCCACGGCGGGCACGACCCCGGCGCCATTGCCCCGGACGGCATGTTCGAGAAACATATCACCCTCGCCACTGGGCTGACCCTGCGCCAAAGCCTGCTCGCCACCAGGCGTTACCGTGTCCGCATGACCCGTATGCGCGATGTGTTCATCCCGCTGGAAACGCGTGTCGCCGACGCGGTGGCGGCCAAGGCGGATTTGTTCCTGTCGCTGCATTGCGACCACCTGCCCGACTCCGCGTTGCGCGGCGCCTCAATTTTCACCCTCTCAAACACCGCCTCCGACAAACTGGCCGCCAGCATCGCCGATGACGAAAACAATGCCGGCGCGGCGCGCGCGCCGATGACCGGTGTGTCTCCCCAGGTGGCGGGAATCCTGGCCAGCCTGGAGACGCGGGCGACCAAGCTCGGCTCGGCCACGCTGGCGCAGGATTTGAAAAATTCCTTCAAGGGCATGATCCCGCTGCTGCCAGACCCGCGGCGCAGCGCCAATTTCGCGGTGCTGCGCGACCCTTCCACCCCCAGCACCCTGCTGGAAATGGGCTGCCTGACCAACCCGCTGGACGAAGCCCGCCTGCGCAACCCCAGGCAGCGCGCGGTGCTGACAAAACAAATCACCGCCGCCATCGACCTCTATTTCGAGCATTTCGCCGGCGGGCGAATGGCCGGCTAGCGCCTTCCCCGCATAATCCCACCTAAATTGTTGCGGCAATTTTATTCAATCCATCCTCGCAGGCGTGAAAATGGAGTGCTAAGGAGCCGCCTATGCCCGACTCAAGAGATTCCTTCAGCGCCGGTGAACGTTTAAGCCCCACCCGCCGAGATCCGCCACGCCAGCCGCCACGCAAGCCCTCCGCCCCGCGCGGAACCGGGCGCGGCCCGCAAAAACCCAGTCTTTTCAGCCGGATCATCCGCTTCTTCGTCACCAGCCTGTACCGTGTGGTATTCCTGGGCGCTGTTGCCGCCATTATCATCGGCGCGGGCGCCTTCCTCGTCTTCAGCGCCGGGCTACCCAGCATCGAGGCCCTGAAAACCTACACCCCGCCGCTGGAAAGCCGCGTCTATTCGGATGATTTCCACCTCGTCTCCGAACTCGGCGGCCAGCATTGCGTCTATGTGCCCTACGACCAGATCCCGCCGCTGGTGGCGCAGGCATTCATTTCCGCCGAGGATAGGCTGTTCTGGGTGGAACCGGGGATAAACCCCCTGGCCATGATGCGCGCCGGGCTGACCGACATTGCGCGCATGGGCAGCGGGCGCCGTCCGCAGGGGGCCTCCACCATCACCGAGCAGGTGGTGAAGAACATGCTCCTCGACAACCACATCACCTTCGGCACCAAGATCAAGGAAGTGCTGCTGGCTATGCGCGTGAGCCAGGCGATGAGCAAGCAGCAGGTCATCACGCTCTACCTCAACGAGGTTGACCTCGGCCACAACACGTTTGGCATCGCCGCCGCGGCGCAAACCTATTTCAACAAACCCCTGAGCCAGCTGGACATCGCGCAGGCCGCAACGCTGGCGGCACTGCCCAAGGCGCCGACCAATTACGATCCGTTCCTCCACCCGCAGGACGCGCTGACCCGGCGCAATTTCATCATCGGGCGCATGCTGGCCGATGGCGCCATCAGCCAGGCCCAGGCGGATGCCGCCACCGCGGAGCCGCTGCTGCCGCACGCGGGCGCCACATCCCCCGCCACCACCAGCGGCGACGGCTATTTCGCCGATGCCGTGAAGTCCGACCTCACGCAGCGTTTTGGCGCCGATGCCGTGGGCCAGGGCGGGCTGATTGTGCATACCAGCCTGGACCAGACTCTGCAGAGCGCCGCCACCGAGGCGGTGCGCAACGGGCTGGAGCGTTATGACCGCATCTATGGCGGCTGGCATGGGCTGGTCGCGCATATTGACGACGCCTCCCTGGCGGCTGACTGGCAGGCTGACCTGGCCAAGCAGGCAACCCCGCCAGGCATGCGCCACAACTGGCGGCTTGGCATCGTGCTCGATGCGGGCGACAGCGCGGCCCGCATCGGCTTTATTGACCCACTCAGCAACGCCGCCAAAACCGGCACTCTGCCCTTGCAGAACATGCGTTGGACCCACGCCGGCGCGGTCGCCGGCATTCTGCACCCCGGCGATATCATAATGATCTCCGGCGGTAATACCCTGTCGCTGGAGCAAATCCCCAAAATCCAGGGCGCGCTGATCTCCATGGACCCGCGCACCGGGCGCGTCCTCGCCATGGTCGGCGGCTGGAGCCATGACATCAGCCCCTTCAACCGGGTAACCCAGGCGCAGCGCCAGCCCGGCTCCTCGGTCAAACCGCTGGTCTATCTCACCGCCATGGAACAAGGCGTGCAGCCCGACGCGCCGGTCCTGGACGCCCCCTTCGTGCAGCAGATGTCCGACGGCACCACCTACCGCCCCGGCAATTATGAAGACAGTTTCCAGGGGCCGGTGCCGGTTTTCCACGCGCTGGAACAATCGCTCAACCTCGCCACCCTGCATCTGGCGCGCCAGATCGGCCTGGATAACATCGCCAACACCTTCCAGAGCTTCGGCATCATCGACCAGATGCCACCTTATTACCCCTCCGCGATCGGCGCGATTGACACCACCCTGTGGAAAATGGCCACCGCCTACGCCACGCTCGACGAATACGGCCGGCAGGTGCAACCCACGCTGATCGACAGTGTCACCGGCCCGGACGGCAAGGTGCTTTATCAGGCGCAGAACCAGAACTGCGACAACTGCATGAACGGCGACCCCACGCAGCCGCCCATCATCGACTATTCCGGCGCACAGCTGGCTGACCCTGATTCGGTGTTTCAGATGCTCACCATGATGAAAGGCGTTGTGCTGCGCGGCACCGGCACCCCCGCCGTGGCCGGGATCAGCCAGCCGGTGGCGGGCAAAACCGGCACCACCAATAATTTCAACGACGCCTGGTTCATCGGCTTCACCCCAGGCGTGCTCACCGGCTGCTGGATCGGCTTCGACACCCCCGCAAGCCTCGGCAAGGACCAGACCGGCGGCAATGTCTGTGGCCCGATCTGGAACGAATACATGAAAGTGGCCCTGGCCAACCAACCGGACATGGACTTCCCCGCCCCCGCCGGCATGACTCTACAGCAGGTGCCCGAACCTGACGGCACCATGGTGACCGAAGCCTTCAAACCCGGGCAGACCCCTGGCGCCCAGGCGAACGACAGCCTGCTCGGCGGCAGCCCTGGCGCGACACCTCCCGCGCCCGGAACGCCGGGGACTCCTGGAACAACTGATGCGTCCCCAGCGCCGGGGACGACCCCTCCGCCACCAACGCCATCGGCCATCGATAAATCCCTCGGCGGGCTGTATTAGTGCGATCGTTTGAGGTTCGCTCACCTGAGCGAACCTCAAACGATCGCACTCTAGCGGGCGGAATTGACTGATTCTATAATTCCATTATTGTGGAATCATGGAAAAAGACACGGCACTTGCCGCCCTTGGCGCATTGGCACAAGGCGCGCGGCTCGACATTTTCCGCCTGCTCGTCCAGGCCGGCAGTGATGGCCTGCCTGCCGGGCAGATCGCCGGGCGCCTCGGCCTGCCCGCCAACACACTCTCCTTCCACCTCAACCAATTGCGTCATGCCGGGCTGATCAGCTTCCGGCGCGAAAGCCGTTCATTGATATACGCCGCTGAATACAGTGCCATGAACGCCCTGCTCGCCTACCTCACGGAAAACTGTTGCCAGGGCAATCCTGGCGCGTGCCTCCCGCCCAAGGAAATGAACCATGACTGAACGCGCCTACAACGTGATGTTCCTCTGCACCGGCAACACCGCCCGTTCGATCCTCGCGGAATCAATCCTGCGCAAGGAGGGCGCCGGGCATTTCCATGCGTATTCAGCCGGCAGCCACCCCAAGGGCACAGTCAATCCCTTTGCGCTTAAAGTGCTGGAAAGCTTCGGCTACCCCACCACCGGCCTGCGTTCAAAAAGCTGGGACGAATTCTCCGCCCCCGGTGCCCCTGCAATGGATTTCATCTTCACCGTCTGCGACAACGCCGCCGGCGAGCTTTGCCCGATCTGGCCCGGCCACCCGATAACCGCGCATTGGGGGATCGACGACCCAGCCGCCGTCACCGGCAATGACATTCAGATCGAAAAAGCCTTCGTGGAGGCCTTCAAATACCTGAAAAACCGCATCGGCTTGTTCCTGAGCCTGCCGCTGGCCAGCGTCGACAAGATGGCGCTGGGCACCAGGCTGCATGAAATCGGCCAAACCCCTGGCGCTTCATCCCATTCTCCCGGAGCTAAATAATGTCTGAACAGAGCGTCACCATCTATCATAACCCCGCCTGCGGCACCTCACGCAACACGCTGGCGATGATCCGCAACGCCGGGATCGAACCCGTCGTGATCGAATATCTCAAGACCCCGCCCAGCCGCGCCGAACTGACGGTGCTGGCCAAACAGGCGGGTGGTGCGCGCGCGCTGCTGCGCGAGAAGGAAAAGCTCGCCGCCGAACTCGGCCTCAACGCCGATGTGCCGGACGAGACCATTCTCGACGCCATCGCCGCCCACCCACTCCTGCTCAACCGCCCCGTGGTGGTGACGCCCAAAGGCACCAAAAGCTGCCGCCCCTCAGAGGCCGTGCTGGATCTGCTGCCCGAACCGCAGCGCGGCGCCTTCACCAAGGAAGACGGCGAGGCCGTGGTCGACGCCGCCGGCCACCGCATCGTGAAGGGCTGAAATCATGGGCTTTTTCGAACGCTACCTCACCCTCTGGGTCGGCCTGTGCATCGTCGCGGGCATCATTCTCGGCCAGTTGTTCTCCGGCGTTTTCGAGAGTCTCGGCGCCGCCACCCTGGCGCATGTGAACCTGCCCGTTGCTCTGCTGGTCTGGCTCATGGTCATCCCCATGCTGCTGAAAATCGACTTCGCCGCGCTCGGCGAGGTCGGCAAACACTGGCGCGGCATTGCCACCACCCTTGGCATCAACTGGCTGGTGAAACCTTTCTCCATGGCGCTGCTCGCCGCGATTTTCATCGGCCATCTTTTCCGCCCATGGCTCCCGGCCGACCAGATCAACTCCTACATCGCCGGGCTGATCCTGCTCGCCGCCGCACCCTGCACCGCCATGGTCTTCGTCTGGTCCAATCTGGTCGAGGGTGAGCCGCATTTCACCCTTTCGCAGGTGGCGCTCAACGACGCCATCATGGTCATCGCCTTCGCCCCGATCGTGGCGCTGCTGCTTGGCATCTCCTCCATCACCGTGCCATGGAGCACGCTGCTGCTCTCGGTCGTGCTCTATATCGTGGTGCCGGTAGCCATTGCGCAGCTCTGGCGCCGCAGCCTGATCCTGCGAGGCGGCGAGGATGCGCTTGCCCGCACCCTGCACCGCCTCGCCCCGCTCTCGCTCTCTGCTCTCCTGCTCACTTTGGTGTTACTTTTCGGTTTGCAAGGCCAGGAAATTGTCCGTCAGCCAACAATTATCGCGCTGTTGGCGGTGCCGATCATCATCCAGGTCTACTTCAACGCTGGCCTGGCCTACTGGCTCAACCGCCAGCTTGGAGTCGCCTGGTGTGTCGCAGGCCCCTCCGCCCTCATCGGCGCCAGCAACTTTTTCGAACTCGCCGTCGCCACCGCCATCGTCCTCTTCGGCTTCCAGTCCGGCGCCGCCCTGGCCACCGTGGTCGGCGTGCTGGTCGAAGTGCCTGTCATGCTCACCGTCGTCTCCCTCGTCCGCCGTTCGCGCGGATGGTATGAGCGGACATGACCGCAAAAACCCGTTGCGCCTGGGCCGAGAGCGACCCCATTATGCGCGCCTACCACGACCACGAATGGGGCAACCCCCTGCGTGACAGCCGCGCCCTCTGGGAACTCCTCATGCTCGAAGGCTTCCAGGCCGGCCTCTCCTGGCGCACCATCCTGCACCGCCGCGACACTTTCCGCACCGCCTTCGCCCATTTCGACCCCGAGATCGTCGCTCGCTTCACCCCGGCTGATGTCGAGCGCCTGATGGCCGACCCCGGCATCATCCGCGCCCGCGCCAAAATCCTCGCCACCATCGGCGGCGCGCAAGCCTATCTCACCATGCGCGACGCAGGTGAAGATTTCGCGTCCTTCGCCTGGAGTTTCACCGGCGGCATCCCCCTGCAAGGCGACGGCAAAACAATGCCCGTCAGCACACCCCTCTCCGAACAAATTTCCAAGGCCCTCAAACAACGCGGCTTCAAATTCGTTGGCCCCGTTATCGTCTACGCCTGGATGCAGGCCGCCGGCCTGGTCAACGACCACGCGGCGGCGTGCTTCTGCCGGTCCAAGGGTTAACGCCTCATCAAAACCCCGAAGCACTGGCGTACCGCCGGTCATATAAAAACCGCCCCCCTGCCGTGGCCCGCGGCGGCGCCATGGTCCGGCTGCTCATGGCCATTTGCCGGGCGGCACTCACAATCTCGCACACCTGCGCCACGCAAACCAGAAACATACAAGCGCAGCCCACCATCGACGCCAATCCGATCACGATATTCATATCCATCTCCCCTTTTTATTTTCTAAAACAGACTCATCTGCGCCACCGCCGCCCTTGCCGCAGGCGCCGCGAACTGCCCACAATCCAGCGGCGCGCGCTCCTGGTTCAGTTGCAGTTGCCGCACCACCCGCTCCATCCTCTGCCCCAGCAGCGCCGCATACGGTCCGCTCCCCTGAAAACGCGTGTGAAAATTCGGGTCATTCAACGCTCCGGCCCGGCTCTGACGGATAAGGCTCAGCACATGCCCCGCCCGCTCGGGCAGATGTTTGTTCAGCCAGTCTGAGAACAAATCCCCCAACTCATGCGGCAGCCGCAATAAAATCGTATGCGCGCTCAGCGCCCCGGCCTTCGCCGCCGCTTCCACGATGCTCTCCAACTCCGCATCGTTCAGCCCCGGGATCATCGGCGAAGCCAGCACACCCACCGCAATCCCCGCCTCCGCCAGCCCGGCGATCACCGCCAGCCGCCGCGCGGGCGAGGCCGCGCGCGGTTCCATGGCGCGCGCCAGCACTGGGTCCAGCGTGGTGATGGAAACATGCACCTGCGCCAGATTTTTCGCCGCCATACGGCTTAGAATATCCACATCCCGCAACACGCCCGCTGATTTGGTAACGATGCTTACCGGGTGGTTGAACCGCTCCAGCACCTCCAGCAGGCTGCGCGTGATACTGAGCGTGCGCTCCACCGGCTGATACGGGTCGGTGTTCGACCCCAGCACAATCGTCCCCACTTTATATCCCGGCTTTGAGAGTTCCTTCTCCAGCAGCCGCGCCGCCTCCGGCTTGAAGACAATCTGCGTCTCGAAATCCAGCCCGGCGGAGTATCCCAGATACGCATGGCTCGGCCGGGCGAAACAATAGATGCACCCGTGCTCGCAGCCTCGATACGGATTGACGCTGCGCTCGAAGTTCAAATCCGGACTGTCATTGCGCGCGATGATGCTTTTCGCCGCATCGCGGATCAGCGTGGTCCGCGGCCGGCTCACCTCCTCGGGTAAATCCCAGCCGTCATCAAAAGCCTCCACCCGCGCGCGCTCAAACCGGTTCGGCGGATTGCGCGCCGTGCCCCGGCCTTTCCAAACGCCGTGCTTAATATCCTGATTGATCTGTAGCCGGGAAACTGCCACCATGTTCCTGCTCCGTTCTGGTGGCATTAAGTCATTCCACCCCCGGCAAGTCAAGAACAAAATAAGAACATCAGCCTTTTCAGCCGGTCAGATGTTCCTTGAGCCGCGGCATCAGCTCAACCAGATTGCAAGGCCGGTGGCGCGAATCGAGCTGGTAGCGCAAAATATCGTCCCAGCCATCCTTCACGGCCCCCGTGCTGCCCGGCAACGCGAACAGATAAGTGCCATTGGCCACCCCGCCCAGCGCCCGCGACTGCATCGTCGAGGTGCCGATTTTCTGGTAGGAAAGCATCCGGAACAGCTCGCCGAACCCCTCGATGGTCTTCTCCAGCACCCGCGCAAACGCCTCGGGCGTCACATCCCGCCCGGTTATGCCGGTGCCCCCCGTGGTAATCACCACGTCTATATGCGGATCGGCGATCCAACCGCGCAGCCTCGCCTCGATCGCATCAGCCTCATCACGAATAATCGCCCGGGCGGCAACCACATGCCCGGCCGCGGCAATGCGAGCCGCCAGCGTGTCGCCCGAGGTGTCGTTTTCAGCGTTGCGCGTGTCCGAGATCGTCGCCACCGCGATGTGCACCGGGAGAAAAACCCTCGCCTCGTCAATCCGGTGCATCAGGCTCAGTTCGCCGAGGCGGTATAAAAATTCGCGCCAAGCTGAGGGAAATTCCCCTGCGCCAGCTGGTCCAGGCTTTCCGGCTTCAGCCCGATCTCCTCGGCATACAACCAGCTATCGGCCATCACCTGCCGCACGAAACGCCGGGTCTCGTCATTGGGTATCGTCTCGATGAACAGCAGCGGGTCGCTGTCATCCTGCGATGTCCAGCCAGCGGCGGCATTCGGCCCGGCGTTATAGCTCGCCAAAATCGCCAACAGGTTATTATTGATCCCCGGCTGCCCGCCCAGGTAACGGATATATCCCTGCCCCAGGGCGAGGTTCGCCGAAGGGTCGCTCAGCGAACCGCTCACCCCCTCCTGCCGGCTGACATAGGAAGCTGTAACCGGCATCAGCTGCATCAACCCGCGCGCACCGCAGCGCGAAACGGCATGAACATCAAAGCCGGATTCGGTGCGCGCCAATGCGTAGACCAGCGCCGGATCAATGGTAAAACCGCCCGAGGGATGCAGCGCCGGGAGCGGCAGGTGAGCGCCTGCGATTTCGTCCACCGGGCTTGGCAGCTCGCTGGCGACGGAAATCGTCACATCCACCAGCCCGGCACGGGCGGCCACCGCCATCACGGCCCGGCCAAGGTCAGGGTTGGCCTGAATCGCCGGCCATAAGGCGCGTAACGCCGTCTCGGCCTGGTCAGTGGCGCCCACCTGCAACAGCGCGAAGGCCAGATGCCCATCGGGCGTTGCGTCCACGGCGGTAATATCGGCTTCCGTCAGCGTCGCCGCGATGCCGCTTGGGCCAAAGCCCTGGCCAAGCAGCCGTCCGGCCAGCATGCCATAGAAGGAATCACCCGCCCAGGCGGCTTGGTGCAGCCAGTTCAGATAGGCCTCCGGCTGCTGCATGCGCAACGCCGCGCGGGCCGCCCAGAACTGGCTGGCGGCGCGGTCATCATCGGAAATGCCCGCCATCCCGGCCGTGGCATCAAAAGCGGCGGCGGCAGAGGTCAGGTCACCTTTTTCCCAGGCCTGGATACCGGCCATGAACCGCCGGTGCCAGACGTAGCTGTCAGGCGCGGCCACGGGGCGTGCCGCGGCGCCCGCGGTAATCGTGGTCTCGGGCAACAGCGAGACCACCGGTGCCGCCGGCATCTGGCTCGCGCGCAGCTTATGCTGCATCAGCGCATACACATCCGCCGCCTCCGGCTGGCTGCTGTATTGCGCGTACCAAGCCAGCAGCTCGGCCGGTTTTGTGATGTAATTATTGCTCAAATACCGCTGCGCCAAAATCGGCCCCACCAGCGTGGTATCGTCCAGCCGGGCGATCAGCCGGTCCGCCTCGGTAAACGCCCCGGCGGATTGCGCGGCGAGAATGCGCTGATACATCGCCACGGCACTCGGCGGCAGCGGCTCCGGCAGCACGATTTCAACATCTGGAGAGGGGGCATTACGCGGTACCGCATAGGCTACGGTGTCCCCGCCTGTTGCGCTAGCGGGCGCTGAGGGGGGCGGCATCGGTCCCGTACCTTGTCCCCAAACCGGGGACTTCGCCGCCGCACTCGTGGGGACCACGAGCCCGAGGGCAAAAACTGACACCGTGGCCAAAGCGAGCCGGGTGACGTTCAGGCGGGAGAGCATGTTGAGGGCTCCTCGCATAGGAATTTTCCCTACACATTCAGCCCCTGCGACGCAAGACCTACATGAGAGACGAATCTCATAGAATGAGACGTTTTCAGCAGTTTCCTGGACTTACGGCCCGTCCTTGCGATCACGATTTCGTGATATTAGCACAATTTAAGGCTACTCAGGCTTCGACTCTAAAAATTCTCGCAGCTGCAATAAATCCCGCCACGCCTCCGCCTTGGCTGAAGGCATGCGCAGCAGATACGCCGGATGATAGCTTGGCAGGCATGGCATCGCCTCCGCCAGCCCCGGTATTTTCACCTGCCGCCACACGCCGCGCAGCCGCCTGATCCCCTGCCCGCGCTCTGGCTCGGGCAGCACCGCCTTGGCCGCCACCGCGCCCAGCAGCAGCAGGCCGCGCGGCCGCACCAGGGCAATATGGCGCAACAAAAACGGCAGGCACACCGCCACCTCGGCATCGGTTGGCGAACGGTCGCCAGGCGGCCGCCACAACACGGTGTTGATGATCCGCACCTTGCTCCGGTCCAGCCCGATGCTACCCAGCATTTTATCCAGCAACTGCCCGGCCGGCCCCACAAACGGCCGGCCCGCCCGGTCTTCCTCCGCTCCGGGCGCCTCGCCCACCACGACCAGCCGCGCATCCGCCGCGCCATCGGCAAACACGAGCTGTGTCGCCGTGTCGCGCAATGCGCAGCCGCTAAACCCCGCGATCGCCTTTTCCAGCGCCTCCAGGCTCTCGCAACCCTCCGCCAACATCTCCGCCTGCGCCGCCCCCCCCGGCAAAGCGGCGGCGGGGCGGAGCGTATGAACCCGCTTGGCCGGAGCCGCCGCTTGCACAGTAACAGCCACGGGCGCAGCCTGCGCCGCGCGCCTGTCCTGCACCGCATCCAGCAGCGCCTCGTCGGCTCCCCACTCCACTTGCAGGCGCAGCGCCTCGATCAAATCCATAAATCCATACTTAACCATACCTTCAGCGATTGAAATAACCGCCAATATGATTTTAACCCTTTCCCAGCCGGCAACCCAGCGGCCGAGACTTTACGCAAGCTAACAAGTTTCCTTATACGACTGCCAGCAGAACAGGAGTGAACAAGATGTCAGACCAGATGGAACCGCGCGAGGCGATGGAGTTCGATGTGCTGGTGGTAGGCGCTGGCCCTGGCGGCCTGTCCGCAGCCATCAAGCTCAAGCAGCTCAACCCGGAGCTTTCGGTCTGCGTGGTGGAAAAAGGCGGCGAAGTCGGCGCCCACACCCTCTCCGGCGCCGTGCTCGAGCCGCGCGCCCTGCTCGAACTCTTCCCCGAATGCGACCCGGCGCTGATCCCGCTGGCCACCCCGGTGTCCGAGGATCGCTTCATGTACCTCACCGAGACCAAGGCGTTCACCTCGCCGGTCACCCCGGCGACCATGCACAACCACGGCAACTACATCGTCTCACTGGGCAACGTGGTGCGCTGGCTCGGCCAGCAGGCGGAAGAACTCGGCGTGGAAATCTATCCGGGCTTCGCCGCGGCTGAGGTGCTCTTCGATGGCGAACGTGTCGCGGGCGTGGCCACCGGGGATATGGGCATCGGCAAGGACGCCAAGCCCACGGGCAACTTCCAGCGCGGCATGGAGCTGCGCGCCACCTATACCATATTCGCCGAAGGCTGCCGCGGCTCGCTCTCCAAGCAGTTGATGGCCAAATTCGACCTCAACGCCAAAAACGACCCGCAGACCTACGGCATCGGCATCAAGGAACTCTGGGAGGTCAAACCCGAGCACTTCAAAAAGGGCCTCACCATCCACAGCGTCGGCTGGCCCCTCAAATCCGACACCTATGGCGGTTCGGCTATCTACTTCTTCGGCGAAAACCTCATGGCCTACTGCTTCGTCGTTGGGCTGGACTACAAAAATCCCTATCTCTCGCCCTTCCAGGAAATGCAGCGCTACAAAACCCATCCGGCCATCGCGCCGTTCTTCGAGGGGGCCAAGCGTATCTCCTACGGTGCGCGCGCGCTCAATGAGGGCGGCTTCCAGTCCCTGCCCAAACTCACCTTCCCCGGCGGCATGCTCATCGGCTGCGCGGCGGGCACCCTCAACGTGCCCAAGATCAAAGGCAGCCATACCGCGATGAAATCCGGCATGGTCGCCGCCGAGGCCATCGCCGAGGCGCTGGCCGGTGAGCGCCCGGATGAAGTCACCGCCTACGCCACCAAGCTGGAAGCCAGCTGGGTCTGGCCCGAGCTGCACAGCGTGCGCAATGTGCGCCCCGGCTTCGCCAAATGGGGTTTTTACGGCGGCATGATCAACGCCGCCATCGACACCTACATCTTCCGCGGCAAGGCCCCCTGGACCCTGAAAAACCACTACGACCACCTGCAGCTCAAAAAAGCCAAGGACTGCCAGCCGATCGACTACCCCAAACCCGACGGCAAACTCACCTTTGACCGCCTGTCCTCCGTCTTCCTCTCCAACACCAACCACGAGGAAAACCAGCCGGTTCACCTCACCCTGCTTGATGCCAGCAAGGCCATCAGCGTCAACTATAATGAATACGCCAGCCCGGAGACCCGCTACTGCCCGGCCGGCGTGTATGAAATCGTCGGCGAGGAGGCAGGCAACCCGCAGCTGCAAATCAACGCGCAAAACTGCGTCCACTGCAAAACCTGCGACATCAAGGACCCCACCCAGAACATCAACTGGGTGGTGCCGGAAGGCGCTGGCGGTCCCAACTATCCGGGCGGGATGTAAATTTCGGTTAGCGAAGCCAGGGGGCTTTCATGGCCGGCTTCAACCGGGGATAACTTAAACGCCATGGAAAACGATCGTTTGGCGGCATTCAGCGACGGCGTTATCGCCGTCATCATCACCATCATGGTGCTGGAGCTGAAAGCCCCGCAGGGCACTGGTTTTAGCGCCCTGCTGGGCGCCGCCCCCACCTTCGTCAGCTACATCCTCAGCTTCGTTTATGTCGCGATCTACTGGAACAACCACCATCATTTCTTCCAGCTTGTCCCGCGCGTCACCGGCGGCATCCTCTGGGCCAACCTGCATCTGCTTTTCTGGCTATCGCTGGTCCCCTTCTCCACCGCCTGGCTCGGCGAACACCATGCCGCCGCGCTCCCAACCGCGCTGTATGGCGTCAGCCTGCTGATGGCGGCCATCGCCTGGTATATCCTGCAAAGCACGATCATCCGCAGCCAGGGCCAAAACTCCGCTCTCTCAAAAGCCGTCGGCCGTGACATCAAGGGCAAGATTTCCCCGATTCTCTACACGGCCGGAATTATCCTGGCGTTTTTCAGCACAACGGGCGCCGATGGCATTTACGCCGCCGTCGCCATTTTATGGCTCATTCCCGACCGCCGCGTCGAACGCGAGATTGACCGCCGGTAACACCGGGTGGCCACGCCCCACGCCTATTTGTGGATCATCGTCCCGATGCCGCCATCGGTGAAAAGCTCCAGCAATAGCGCATGCGGCACCCTTCCATCCAGGATGGTCGCCCCTTTGACCCCAAGCGTGACGGCCTCCATGCAGGTCTCCACTTTCGGGATCATCCCGCCCGAGATGGTGCCATCGGCGATCAGCGCCTGGATCTGCGCCAGCGACAAATCCGGCATCAGCTTCTTGTTCTTATCTAACACACCGGGCACATCGGTGAGCATCAGCAGCCGGTTGGCGTTCAGCGCGCCTGCAATGGCGCCCGCCGCGGTATCGGCATTGATATTATAAGTCTCGCCGTTCTCGCCTGTGCCAACGGGCGCGATCACGGGGATCAGCCCGGCGCCGGTCAGCGCATGGATCACGCGCGTATCAATGAACGCGGGTTCCCCGACAAACCCCAGGTCCAGCACGCTCTCAATATGCGAATCCGGGTCCTTCTTGGTGCGGTGCAGCTTGCGCGCGCGGATCAGCCCGCCATCCTTGCCCGAGATGCCCACCGCCAGCGCGCCGGCGCGGTTGATCAGCCCGGCCACCTGCTTGTTCACACTGCCCGCCAGCACCATTTCCACCACCTCGACCATCGCGGCATCGGTCACGCGCAGCCCGTCGATAAAGCTGGATTTGATCGCCAGCCGGTCCAGCATGGCGTTAATCTGTGGCCCGCCGCCATGCACGATCACCGGATTGATGCCGACCTGCTTGAGCAGCGCGATGTCACGGCCGAATTCGCCCGCCAGAACATCCTCGCCCATCGCGTGCCCGCCGTATTTCACCACGATGGTCGCGCCCGCGTAACGGCGCAGAAACGGCAGCGCGCTGGCGACGATATGCGCCTGGGCGGCGGCGGATTTCAGCTCCTCGGTATTCATCTCGGCTCCTGGAAAAACTCTGCTGCTAGATAAAGCCCGCGATGGTGGCGCGCAAATCATCCATGCCAAGCCCCGTGGTGCTGGAGGTGGTAATCACGAACGGCAGCGCGGCCGGGTGCTCCTTGGTCAGCGCGGCGATCTCCTCCTGCTTGCGCCGCAGCGCCGCGGGCTTCACGTCATCGGCCTTGGTCAACACCAGTTGATACGCCACCGCCGACTGGTCGAGCAGTTCCATCACCACCTCATCCGCCGGTTTCAGCTCGATGCGCGCGTCCAGCAGCAGAAACACCCGGCGCAGGTTCGGCCGCCCGCGCAAATAATCGAGCATCAGCCCCTGCCAGTCACGCTTGATGGCTTTCGGCGCCTCGGCATAGCCGTAGCCCGGCATGTCCACCAGCACGATCGGTGCGGCTTCCATCTGGAAGAAGTTCAACTGCCGCGTGCGCCCCGGCTGGTGCGACACGCGCGCCAGCGCCTTGCGCCCGGTCAGCGCGTTCAACAGCGAGGATTTGCCGACATTGGAGCGCCCCGCGAAGGCCACTTCAATCCCGTTCGGCTCCGGCAAATGGTCGAGCGCCTGCGCCGCATAAAAAAATTCGCAATGTGAGGCGAAGAGTTTCCTCCCCGCCTCCAGTTGCTCCGGGCTGAAAGTCCCGGCCGCGAAAACTAGATTTTCGCCGGCACTCTCACCCGTGGGTTGCCCGCCTGGCGCATGATCAGCCATTGTTGTCCTACCGAAAGAAGATTGTTCCAGGCCCAGTATAGCACAAGGCCGGAAGGGGAGCGCGCCAGCATGAAGGTGAAAATAAGCGGCATGAACTGAAACATGCGCGCCTGCACCGGGTCCGCCGGCGCCGGGTTAAGCCGTTGCTGCATGAACATGGTAAAGCCCATGATAATCGGCAAGGCGCCGATATGCAGCACCGGGCTGATGAGCGTGGGATCGAAGGGGATCAGCCCGAACAGGTTGAACAAATTGGTCGGGTCCGGCACCGAGAGATCGTGAATCCAGCCAAAGAACGGCGCCTGGCGCATTTCGATGGTGATGAAGATGACTTTATAAAGCGAGAAGAACACGGGGATCTGCACCAGCATCGGCAAACAGCCGGAAGCGGGGTTGATCTTCTCCGCCTTATAGAGCGCCATCGTCTCTTGCTGGATCTTCGTGTTGTCGTCCTTATACTGCTCGCGCAGCGCCTTGATCTTCGGCTGCACCAGTTTCATCTTGCCCATCGAGCGATAAGAGTAGCTCGCCAGCGGGAAGAACAGCAGCTTGATGCCAACGGTGAACACGATGATCGCCAGGCCGAAATTGCCCAGCAGCGAGTTCAGCCAATCGAGCGCGAAGAAGATCGGCTTGGTGATGATGTAGAGATGCCCGAAATCCACCGCCTTGTAGAAATTGGGGATGCCGTATTCGCTCTGATACGCATCGAGAATTTTCACCACCTTGGCGCCGGTGAAGAGATGGCTGGTCAGGTTTGCCGTCCCCCCCGCCGCCACGGTCTGCGGGGCCGCGGTGATGAACGAGGTCTGATACGCGCTGCCGTCGCCATCGCTCACCGTGCCATAGCTCATGGAGCCGGTGAGGTTCACCGACTGGTCCGGCGCCACGGCGGTCAACCAATATTTATCGGTAATGCCGATCCAGCCGCCGGGGCTGGTCTCGCTATAGGCCACGCCGCCGGGCGCCTGCGCGCCGTCGGCCTTCAGCGATTTATAGGATTCCTGCTTCAGCGTGTTGTTGAACACACCAAGCGGACCATCGAAGAGAATATAGGTTGTCTGCTCAACCGGCTTGTAGTCGCGCACCACGCGCGACCAGGGGAAGAGCTTCACCGCCGCGCCCGTGTGGTTCACCACCTGCTGATTCACTGTGAACATATAATTGTCATCGACTGAGAGCAGCAATTGGAAGGTCAGCCCCTGCCCGTTGTCCCAGGAGAGGGTAACCGGCGTCTGCGGCGTCAGCTTGCCGGCCGAAGCCGTCCATAGCGCCGTGTCATCGGGCACCTTCACATCGCCAACCGCGGTCCAGCCAAACTGCGCGTAGGAGGGTTTGTCTCCGCCGCGATGCCCGAGGATCTGCACCAGCGGCGAATCCGGGGCGATGGTCTCGTGGTAATTTTTCAGCACCACATCATCAAACACCGCGCCGGTGAGCACCACGCTGCCGGAGAGTTTTGGCGCGTCTATGGCCAGGCGCGGCCCGTTGGCGGCGGCCAACGCCGCTGGGCTGGCCGCGTTGGCGGGCGCGCCGCTGGCGGCCTGCACCTGGGCAGTGCTCTGCACGGGCACAGGTGCTGGGTGCGGCAGATATTTTTGGAACGCATACTGAAACACCAGCATGATGCCGAGTGACAGGGCGATGGCAACCATCAGGCGCTTCTGGTCCATGGGGCTTTACGAGTCCTTGAGTGGTGGAACCGGGTCGAAGCCGCCCGGATGCCAGGGATGGCAACGCAAAATCCGGCGCCCGGCGAGCAAACTGCCGCGCCCGGCGCCATGCGTGCAGATCGCCTCCCGCGCATAGGCGCTGCAGGAGGGGTAAAAACGGCAATTGGCGCCGATCACCGGGCGCAATGTCAGTTCATAAACGCGGATGGCACCCGAGAGCATATAGGCCGCCGGGCTCACTTGAGCGCCTCCGCGAGAGCGGCTTCGATGCCGCCGCATAGTCTTTCAAACGGCATGCGCCCTGTTTCCTGCCGGCAGATCAGCACCAGCTCAACACCGGCGAGATCACGCCCGGCCAATGTCAGCCGGGCCGCCTCTTTCAGCCGCCGCCGCGCGCGATTGCGCGCCACGGCGTTGCCGATTTTTTTGGTGGCGGTGTAACCGGTCCGCAAAGGGGCCTGGCTTTCACTGCTGCAAAACTGCATCACGAAGCCAGGCTTGGCGATTTTCCGCCCGCGCGAGGCCATGCGCAGAAACTCCGCGCGGCGCTTAAAAGTTTCCGGTGGAGACAATGCGGGCATTGTCAGGCCCTTAAAGGCGCGCGGGAGGGGAAAATCAGGCAGAAAGTTTGGCGCGGCCTTTGGCACGGCGGTTGGCGATAACCTTGCGGCCGCCAACGGTTGCCATGCGGGCGCGGAAACCATGCCGGCGCTTGCGGACAAGTTTGGAAGGTTGATAGGTCCGTTTCACGTGATTCACTCCGGCGATAGCTAATATAAGCTGATAAAACAGGTTTCGGCCGAACCGTCCCCGGTCCAGCGCAACGAGGCCGGGATATAGGCGGCGCGCGCAGTGCCGTCAATGCAAAGGCCGCGGCGCTTGCCCTGGCCCGCTACAAAGTGCAGCTTGCTCCCATGCATATATCCTCAGCGACTCGGCCGCGCACCGTTCTGGCCCTGCAAGGGGGCGGGGCGCATGGCGCCTTTACCTGGGGCGCGCTGGACCGCCTATTGGAGGACGGGCTGACCTTTTCAGCCGTCACCGGCGTCTCCTCCGGCGCCATGATCGCCGCCATGGCGGTTCAGGGCTATGTCCATAACGGGCCAAAAGGCGCGCGCGCCTCGGTCAGCAAGCTATGGCACCGGGTCGCGGAGGCGCATATTTTTGGCCCCATGAACGCCTCGATGGACTGGCTCTGGGGCTGGGACAAGGGGATGGAGCTGGGCAACGAGATGGCCTGGGCCGGCATCACCAGCGCCTTGCGCCTGTTCAACCCCGGCCAGCTCAATCCTTTCGGGCAAAATCCACTCGGCCCCCTGCTCGCCGAGCTGCTGGACCTGGACGCCATCCGCAGCGCCGATGCGCCGCGCCTCTACGTCGCCGCGACCGATGTCGAATCCGGCGCCGCGAAGATATTCAGCAACGGCGAAATGAGCGTTGACGTGCTGCTGGCCTCCGCCTGCATCCCGATGATGTTCCCCGCCGTGAACATCGGCGGGCGGCACTATTGGGACGGCGGTTATTCCTGCAACCCGGCGCTCGCCCCCGTGCTCTCGCCCCGGCCGGAGCGGCTGGTGTTGATCCGCGCGCAGCCGCGCGTGCGTAAGGGCGTGCCCAACAGCACCGCCGACATCGTCCACCGCCTGCATGAAATCGCCTTCCAGGCGCCGCTGGATGCCGAAGTCGCCCTGCTGCCCAAACAGGTCCGGCTGCTCGATATTTCCGCCGACGCCGCGCTGGCCCGTCATCCACTGACCTCCAAGATGAACACCGAGAAAAACTTTTTGGACAACCTGTTCGCCGCCGGGCGGGAGGCTGCCGGAATCGTCCTTCCCGCATGAAGCGGCCCCAGCGCAAAACCTTCATGCGGCACCTCGAACTCGAATTGTTCGGCACCAGCCTCTCGGGCCGCGTGCTCTGGTTGACCGTCGCCATCATCCTGGGCGTTGAGCTGGTGCTGCTGACCCCCATGCTGGGCAATGAACGCCAGCACTGGCTGTGGGACCATATCAGCCTGGCCCATATCGCGGCACTCTCCGCGGCCATCCCGCAAAACAACAACCTGGCCCCGCCTCCGGCCCAATTCCTGCCGCAGCTCCCAGACGTGGAAGCGATCAAGCTGACCCTGCCCGATTCGACCGTGCGGCAAGTGGCGAGCGGCCGAATCGCGCAACCGGCGCGCCTTATTTATCTGGCCCACGAAACCGTTCTCTATAGCAGCTGGCGCGCCCTGCAGCGCATCGCCGGGCTCGGCGCCGCCCGGATCGAAGTGATCGCCCCAAGCCCGCTCCAGGCCGGCGCCACCGTTGATATCATCGCCAATGCCGCCCCGCTGAACAAGGATCTGCGCGGCTACGCCTCACATCTGGCGGTGATTTCGCTCATTGTCGCATTGGTGACCGGCTTGCTGCTGTTCGCGGCGCTGAACCGGCTGCTGGTGCGGCCGATGCGGATCATGACCGAGAGCATTTCCGGCTTCCGCAACGACCCGGAACATGCCGGGCAGAGCGAGCTGACCTCGCTGGCCGCCCGGGGAGATGATGAAATCGCCCAGGCCGCGCAAGAGCTTAAAGAGATGCTGGAGACAATGCGCACCGCACTCTGGCGCAACGCCCGCCTCGCCGCGCTCGGCACCTCGGTGGCAAAAATCAGCCACGATCTGCGCAACATCCTAAGCTCGGCACTGCTCGTCGCCAGCCATTTGCAGGACAGCACCGACCCCTCCGCCCAGCGCGCCGCCCACACGCTGGGCGGCGCGGTGGAACGCGCTGTCCAACTGGTGAGCCGCACGGTGGATTTCGCGCGCGAGGGCCCCCCCGCCATCATCCGCACGCCGGTTTGCCTGCGCGACGTGTTGGACGAAGCAATATTGGCCGTCCGGCCGGACGGCGCCGTCATCACCATCGAGAACCATGTTCCCGCCGAGCTGGTCCTGCCGCTGGACCGCATGCAGATCTACCGTGTGCTGCTTAACCTGCTGCGCAACGCGGCCGAGGCCGGCGCAAAGGCCGTGGTCGTCACCGCGGAAACCGAAACCGACGCCCCTAAAATCATCGTAACCGATTACGGCCCCGGCCTGCCCCCGCGCGTGCTGCAAAATCTGTTCAAGCCCTTCGCCGGCTCGGGGCGCCAGGGCAGCTCGGGCCTGGGCCTTGTCATCTCCCGCGACCTTATGCGCGCCCATGGCGGCGAGCTCACGCTGGCGCAAACCGGCCCGCTCGGCACGGTGTTTGTTCTGGAACTATCAGGCAGCGATATGCCCGCTCCCGCCCTGCCGCTTCCGCAAACCCCCTATAAGTCTACCGGACCAATGGAGTTTTTCTAAGTTTCACTTTGCGGCAAGCCCGGTTGAAACGCTAAAAGTTTTTGTCTGCCCACCGGCCAAAAGAAGAATATGCTTATTTTTCTTGTGTCATTGATCTTGGAGAAAAAATCATTTTCTAAGAGTTCATGATTCCCTTGGCACTCGACCCGAAACACCTCCAGCTGGCCATCGCCGGCAACGGCGCGCTTGCTCTGCGCCGGCTGCTGGCGTTGCGCCGCGCGGGGGCCGAGGCCGTCCTGGTCTTCGCCGATGCGCCCGAACCGGAGCTGGCGGCGCAGGCCGGTGAATTTCTTCGCCCCTTCCTGCCCGATGCAGCCGCCCTGGCCGAATTGCACCTGCTCTGGATCACCGATCTGCCCGAACACATCGCCGCCGGGCTGGCGCAGGCCACCCGGCAGGCGCGCGTGCTGGTGAATGTGGAAGATGTCCCCTCCGGCTGTGACTTCCATTCTGTCGCCGAGGTCCGGCGCGGCGACCTGCTCATCACCGTTTCCACCAACGGCGCCGCCCCCGGCCTCGCGCGGGGCGTCCGGCGCGGACTGGAAGCCTGTTTCGGCCCGGAATGGGACGCGCGGGTGGAGGAAATCGCGGCCCTGCGCCACGGCTGGCGCGCCGAGGGTTTGAGCATGCCCGAGATCAGCCGCCGCATTGAAGCCCTGATGGCGGAACGCTGTTGGCTCTCCTGCCCCAAACCCCAGTAAGCCCTTCTTTTTTGCTTTTAGGTATTCGCCATGACCAACCCTCCCCTCCCGCCCCTGACCCGGCAAAACCATAAGGACGCCGCGTGATGCTCGATACGGTAGACCCCGCCGCCGGGCAGGCTGTGCTGGCTGATGCCATCACCTCCCGCTTCGCCGGCAAAATCGCCCTGGTGTCATCCTTCGGCACCGAATCGGCGATCCTGCTGCACATGGTCGCGCAGATCGACAAGGCAACGCCGGTCATCTTCCTCGAAACCGGCAAGCTCTTCCCCGAAACCCTGGCCTACCGCGACGCGCTGATCGCGCGCCTCGGCCTCACCGGCGTGCGCAACATCCGCCCCAGCCCGGCGCAGCTCACCACCTGGGACCCTGAAGGCACACTCTGGGAGCGCGACACCGAACTCTGCTGCGCCATCCGCAAAACCAACCCGCTGGACGAAGCCCTGGAAGGCTTCACCGCCTGGATCACCGGGCGCAAGCGTGTGCAGGGCGGCGGGCGGGCCAACCTGCAACTGGTGGAGCCGGGCGCCGACGGCCGCATCACGGTCAACCCGCTGGCCTTCTGGAACGATGACGAGCTGGACGCCTATTTCGTGACCCACAACCTGCCGCGCCACCCGCTGCAGGCCCAGGGCTACACCTCCATCGGCTGCGCCACCTGCACCCTGCGCCCGCTACCCGGCCAGGACAAACGCTCCGGCCGCTGGGCCGGGCAGAAAAAGACCGAGTGCGGCATCCACACCGCCCGCCTGGCCGCCACCGCCTGGGAAATCTGAACTACCCGTGATGCCCGCTCAGCGCCTCTCCGGCACTAGGGTGCAGCCGCGCGCAAAACGGTACCGCCATCAGTGAGAACAGCCCGACCACGATGAACCCCATCGCATAATCCGACTGCATCGCCACCGCGTGGTGATGCCACTGAGCCGATAGCTCCAGCGTGGTGGCTCCCACCACAATCCCCAAAGTCAGCGTGAGCTGCTGAATTGTGGAATACAGCGAGGTGGCGGCTGACATCTGCGCGCGCGGAATATCGCCATAGGCAATGGTGTTGAAGGCGGTGAACTGCAGCGAGCGGAAAAACCCGCCCAGCAGCAAAATTCCATCCAACACCAGCGGCGGCCAGCCTGGCTGAAAACTCGCGCAGACCATGATGAACAACGCCGCGATAAAGCCGTTGAGCATCAGCACGGTGCGAAATCCAAACCGCCGCAACAGCGGCTGCGCGGCGGGCTTCATCGCCAGCGCGCCGGCGGCCGAGGCAAAGGTGATCAACCCGCTCTGCATCGGCGACTTGCCGAACCCCAGTTGCAGCATCAGCGGCAGCAGAAACGGCAACGCGCCCACGGCAATGCGGAACAGGCTGCCCGCCACCACCGAACTGGCAAAGGTGGGGATTCGCAGCAGCGCAAAATCCAGCACCGGCTGCGGGTGGCGGCGCATATGCAGCAGATAAACCCCAACCGCGCCCGCACCGGCCGCCAGCGCGCCCAGTGTCCAGGAGAGCGGCACAAGGCCGCGCCCCGCGGTCTCAAAGCCGGCCATCATCGCCGCCATGGCAAAGCCGGTCAGGATCAGCCCCCAGACATCCAGCCTGCCGCCACGCCCGGCCTCGCGGCTGTCGGGGATGAACAAGCTCACCGCGATCACCCCGATGATGCCGATCGGCACATTGATATCGAACACCCAGCGCCAGGAAAAATACGTCACGATGAACCCGCCCAGCGGTGGCCCCAGAATCGGGCCGACGAGGGCCGGCATGGTCAGCCACGACATCGCCGCCACCATCTGCGCCCGGCTGACCGAGCGCAGCAGCACCAGCCGCCCAACGGGCAGCATCATCGCCCCGCCCAGCCCCTGCACCACGCGCGCGGCAACCAGAAACCCCAGGCCCGGCGCCATCCCGCAGGCCACCGAGGCGAGGGTGAAAATCACAATCGCGATGCGGAACACCTGCCGCGCGCCAAAATGGTCCGCCACCCAGCCGCTGGCCGGGATGAACACCGAAAGGCTGATCAGATAGGAGGTCAGCGCCACGCTCATATGCAGCGGCGGCGCATGAAAACTCCGCGCCATCGCGGGCAGCGCCGTGGCGATGACGGTGGAGTCAAGATTTTGCATGAACAAAGCGGTCGCGATGATCACCGCCATCAGCCGCATCCGGCCCACGGAAATAACCGGTTCGGTTTCGCTCTCCGCCATCACGCGCGGCTGGCGCCAGCACTCTCCAGCCGGTGCAGGTAGCGCTGCCAGCGGGTGGCGTGTTCCCGCCCCAGTTCCTCAAGATAGTCCCAGGTGAATATCCCGGTATCATGCCCGTCGGAAAAACTCAGCCGCAGCGCGTAATTGCCGGTGGGCTCAACGCCGGTGATCCCCACATGCTGCTTGCCCGTCACCAGAGCCGCCTGCCCCGGCCCGTGGCCCTGCACCTCGGCGCTGGGGCTTTCCACGCGCAGATACTCCGCCGGCAGGCGCAGCATGCTGCCATCCTCATAGCTGAGTTCGAGCAGGTTCTCCGCGCGCCTCAATTTAATCTGTACTGGCACACTCACGGCGTGAGAACGCGCGCTTCTTCCGCCAGCATGATCGGTATGCCGTTGCGGATCGGATATGCCAGCCCGGCCTTAACGCTGATCAATTCGCCGTGCTCCCGATCATAGGTCAACGGTCCGCGGGTCAGCGGGCAGACCAGTATCTCCAGCAGCCTCGGGTCGATCGGCGGTTCGTTATCCATGCTCAACTCGCTTTCGGTTCATCATCATCGTCATCATGCCCACCCTCGAAGGCATTTATCTCCAGCAGCGCCAGCAGCGCGCGGGCGCGTTCGGCCTCGTCGCGCGCCTCCAGCAAAGCCTGTTTCTCCTCAACGTCAAACGGGCAGGCCATGGCCAGCGAGACAACCAGCGCCGCATCGGGCATATCGGCGATGGTGTCCCAGTTCGCCTCCACCCCGGCCCGGGCAAAATAACGGCGCAGCGCCGCCACCAATATCCCACGCTCAAAGGGCAAGCAGGCCTGCGGCTCCTGCAAATCCGCGGCAAAGCCGCTGAACGCCCCACGCACCCGCCGATAACCCCGCCGCGCCTCCACTTCTTCGACAATGGTGAACCGCGCGACTCCGCTCAGTGTGATGAGATAGCGTCCGTCGCCGCTCTCCTCGAAAGCCGAAATCCGCCCCAGGCAGCCAATGCGATACAGACCAGGCCCATTATTCCCCCGCGCCAGCCGTTTATCGGGCTGCACCATGCCCAACATCCGCCCTGCCGCCAACGCATCCTCCACCAAAGCGAGATAGCGCGGCTCGAAGATATTGAGCGGCAGCTTGCCGCCAGGCAGGAGCAGCGCCCCCGCGAGCGGAAACACCGGAAACTCCTCTGGTAGATCTTCCAACGCGGGGGGCAAGGCCGCCATGCGCTAGCGAAATAACAGCGCTGAAAGCTTGCGCCGCGCCGCCATGGTGGCCTCATCGTCAAACCCCCAGGCCTCGAAAAACTTCAGCAGTTGCAGCCGCGCGGCATCCTCGTTCCAGGCCCGGTTGCGGCGCACGATCTCCAGCAACGCATCCGCCGCCGCATCACGCTCGCCAGAGGCGTTCAGCGCCGTTGCCAGCTCATAACGCGCCTCGAAATCATCAGGATTGGCGGCCAGCCGCGCCTCCAGCCCGGCCCGCGCGCCCTGCGCCTTGCGCCCCTCGGCAGCCAGCGCCAGCGCTGAGCGCGCGCCCGCGATCTCGCCATGCTCCGCCAGCTTCTCAGGCACCCCGGCCAGCACCTCGGCGGCCTGCTCCTCATCGCCCAGCGCGATCAGCGCCCGCGCCAGGCCGGACCACGCCTCCGGCTTCTCACGGTCAGCCTGCACCGCGGCGGCAAAATGCTGCGCCGCCGATTCGGCATCGCCCTGTTCCAAATATTCCTTGCCCTGCGCGATCAGCTCCGCCCCTGGCGCCGCCGAACCCGCCATTTTCAGCAAGCCCTCGACGAATCGCCTCACCTCGCTCTCCGGCAGCGCGCCGGAGAACGTATCGGCCACCTGCCCCTGCCAGAACGCCACAACGGTCGGCACTGATTGCAACGGCAACCCCATGCGGGTGAGCTGCGCCACCAGGGCCTGGTTCTTGTCGATATCGATCTTCACCAGCCGCACCCGCCCGCCCTGCGCGCGCACCACTTTCTCCAGCGCCGGTGTCAGGGTTTTGCACGGGCCGCACCATGTCGCCCAAAAATCCACCAGCACGGGGATTTCACGCGAGGCATCGACCACATCGGCCATAAAACTGGTCTGGTCGCTGTCGATAATCATGTTGGCCGGCGGGGGCGCCGGAGTCGCATCGGTCTCGGTACTGAATAGGCTGCTCATCACTCTTAATCCGTATGGGTTTCCTTGAGGCAGTATATAGTATCAATCCGCGCGCTCACACCCCACGCAAAGTAACTCACGGTTGGAGGCTTGCAATCCTCTCCGAGGGGCCTTAAAGAGCCGCTCACGCCATGAGCGGGCGTAGCTCAGGGGTAGAGCACAACCTTGCCAAGGTTGGGGTCGTGGGTTCGAATCCCATCGCCCGCTCCAAATTTCTTCAAGGAAGTGAGAGCGTTACGAAAAGGCCGCCGCAGGGTGGCCTTTCGCTTTTTCGGCGTGCGCCCGCATGGCGCCCACGCCATGTAGCCACATTCTTTTGCCCGATTAGCCGGCCAGAGTGATCGCACTTAGTGCGATAGATTCGAAAGGCTGATTCACGTTTGAGGCTGACGCGCCAGCGCGTCAGCCTCAAACGATCCGATTCTAAAGCAATCATGCTTCAGTCTGCCATGCGGCTGTTCGCCCGTGCCGCGGTGATTCCAGCCGCGCTCAGCGCCCCACCGTGGCCATGAGATGTGCGGGGTAGCGCTCACCCTCGATCTGGATTTTGGCCGACGCGGTTTCGATCTCTGCCAGGTCGGCGGGTGTAAGAAGCAGATTTGCCGCGCCGAGATTTTCCTCCAGCCGGTGCAGCTTGGTGGTGCCGGGAATGGGCGCGATCCACGGTTTTTGCGCCAGCAGCCAAGCCAGCGCCACCTGGGCCGGCGTGGCATTGTGCCGTGCGGCGATGGATTTGAGCAATTCCACCAGCGCCATGTTGGCCGCCATGGCTTCAGGGGTGAAGCGCGGCAGGGTGCGGCGGAAATCATTCTCGTTCAGCGCCGTGTCCTTGTTCATGGCCCCGGTGAGAAAACCTTTTCCCAGCGGGCTGTAGGGCACCAGCCCAATGCCCAGCTCGGCGCAGGCCGCCAGAATGCCATTGGTCTCCGGCCCGCGTGTCCAGAGCGAATATTCGTTTTGCAAGGCGCTCACTTTCTGCACGGCATGAGCGCGGCGCACCGTGGCGGCGCCCGGCTCCGAGAGGCCGAAATGCTTCACCTTGCCTTCGGCGATGAGTTCTTTCACCGCCCCGGCGACCTCCTCGATGGGCACATCCGGGTCAACGCGGTGCTGATAGAACAGATCGATGCGGTCGGTGCGCAGGCGCTTGAGCGAGGCTTCGCACACGGCGCGGATTTGCGCGGGGCGGGAGTTCAGCCCGGTCATTTTGCCATCCACGATGTTGAAGCCGAATTTGGTGGCGATCACGGCCTCGTCGCGCACGGCTTGCAGCGCCTCGCCCACCAGCTCCTCATTGGTGTAGGGGCCGTAAACCTCGGCCGTGTCGAAAAAGGTGACGCCGCGCTCATGCGCCGCGCGGATCAGCGCCACGGCGTCTTCGCGCGGCAGTGCCGTGCCGTAGCCAAAGTTCAGCCCCATGCAACCATAGCCAATGGCCGAGACGGTCAGGCCGCTTTCGCCCAATTCACGTTTGTTCATGATAATTCCTTATTATGTCTGTATTATCGATATGAAAGCGCCAGCACCGCTTCCGGTAGGCGCGCGCCCGTTACCGTGATGGCGTTGATCGCGGTCTCGATCTCGGTCATGTCAGCTTGGCTGAGCGTAATCGCCGCGCCGCCGAGATTTTCCTCTACCCGGTCCAGCCGGCGGGTGCCGAAAATGGGGACGATGAACGGCTTGCGCGCGAGCAGCCATGCCAGGGCGATCTGCGCCGGGGTGGCATTTTTTGCCGCCGCGATCCGGCGCAGCAGATCCACCACGGCCTGGTTCGCGTCGCGCGCCGTCTCAGTAAAGCGTGGAGAAATGGCGCGGAAATCGGTGGGCGCGAAATCGGTGCGGGCATCGATGGCGCCGGTGAGAAACCCCGCTCCCAGAGGCGCCCAGGGAACGAAGCCGATGCCTAGTTCTTCGCATAACGGTAGCACCTCGGGCTCGGGCTCGCGGGTCCAGAGCGAATATTCGCTCTGCACGGCGGTGACGGGTTGCACCGCATGGGCGCGGGCAATGGTGCTGGCGGCGGCCTCCGACAGGCCGAAATGCTTCACCTTGCCAGCCTGGATCAGCTCTTTCACCGTTCCGGCCACGTCCTCGATGGGTACGTTTGGGTCCACGCGGTGCTGGTAGAGCAGGTCGATCGTCTCGAAATTCAGCCGGGCCAGGCTGGCATCAACCACTTGGCGGATATGCTCCGGCCGGCTGTTGACCCCCGCCCCGCGGACGCCGGTTTTGGGGTCGACATTGAAGCCGAATTTGGTGGCGACCACCACCCGATCACGCACCGGCGCCAGCGCCTCGCCCACCAGCACCTCATTGGTCCAGGGGCCGTAAACTTCGGCGGTGTCGAAAAGGGTCACGCCGCGCTCATAGGCGCCGCGGATGACGCGGATGGCCTCGGCTTTTTCGGGCGATGGACCATAGGCGGAGGCGAAGCTCATCGTGCCGAAGCCGATTTCCGAGACGGCGAGAGAGCCAAGATGGCGGGTTTTCATGAATATAGCCTCATGGGTTGGGGATGGTTATGTCACTGAACGCAAGCGGGAGCGGTGAAGCCACCGATGATACGGAGGGTATATAGCCTCTGCCCATTACGACGATTAGATGCTAAAATAAGCATAAAGTGATATCTGGAGCTTATAAATGAGGCGCGACACTTTGGCTGATCTGGCCGTGTTCCTCAGCGTGGCAGAGGAACGCAGCTTCACCCGGGCGGCGGCGGCACTCGGCACCTCGCAATCTGCCATCAGCCAGATCGTGCGCAGGCTGGAGGCAGCGATGGGGGTGAAGCTGCTGACCCGCACCACCCGGGCCGTTGCTCTCACGGTGGCGGGGGAGCAACTGGCCTCAACCTTGCGCCCGGCTTTCGATGATATCGACGCGCGGCTGAGCGCACTCACCGCCCTGGCGGAAAAACCTTCGGGCGAGTTGCGCATCACCACCCACAAACATGCCGCGCAGACGGTGCTGTGGCCGGTGCTCAAGCGGATGATGCAGGATTATCCCGATATCAGCGTGGAATTATCGCTGGATGGGCGTCTGATCGACATCGTCGCCGAACGGTTCGACGCTGGCGTGCGTTTGGGCGAGCAGGTGGCGAAGGATATGATCGCGGTGCGGATCGGGCCGGATCTGCGCATGGCGGTGGTCGCGGCACCTGCCTATCTGGAGCGTTTTGGCAGCCCCGCCACGCCGCATGAGCTGACCCGCCACCGCTGCATCAATCTCCGCCTGCCGACGGCGGGCGGGCTCTATGCCTGGGAGTTTGAGAAGAATGGGCGGGCGGTCAACGTCAGGGTCGATGGGCCACTGATTGTTAACGATGTGGAGATGATGCTGCAGGCCGCGCAAGACGGGCTGGCGCTGGCCTATGTTCTTGAGGATCAGGCGATGCCCCATCTGGTGAGCGGGCGGCTTGTACGGGTTTTGGAGGATTGGTGCCCGTATTTCCCCGGCTATCATCTCTACTACCCCGACCGCCGGCAGTTACCGGCCGCGTTCACGCTGCTGGTTAACGCGCTGCGCTACAAGCCGTGATGGATGCGGCGGAAAAGAAGCGGGCAAAGCCAGCGTTGTTCCGGGGTACTTGCGGCCCTGGAGGTACACTGAGCCGATCGCATGCGCGTCATGCGATCGGCTTTCGCGTCAGAACTGGACGCGCTTGGTATAACCACCATCGATGATGAGGTTGGTGCCCGTGATGTAATTCGCCGCGGGACTGGCGAGAAACACCACCGCGCGCGCGACCTCTTCAGGTTTACCCATGCGGCCGAGCGGGATCGCTTTTTCCGTTGCCTCGTAAACTTCCGGCATCACGCCCTTCAGCGCCTGCCAGTTGCCGGTGGGAAAAGAGACCGGCCCGGGCGATACCGCGTTCACGCGAATTCCCTTGCCCGCCCAATGCTGCGAGAGCTGCTTGGAATAGGTGAGCAGAGCGGCTTTCATCGCATTAAACGCCTGCGGCATGAAAAATGTCTCAACCGCGGCGGTGCTCGAAAGCAGGATCACCGAACCGGCGCCGGAGGCCTCAAGGTAGGGCTCCAGCGTCTCGCATCCCGCGACCCCGCCGAGAATGTCCACATCCAGGCATTTCTGCCAGTCGGTGGCGGCCTGCGAACCGGAGGCGCTGGCGTTGTGGATGAAGATGTCGCAGCCGCCCATGGCCTGCGCGGCCTTCACCAGCCACGCCTTGTAGGCGTCCATATCCTGCATATCCAGCACATCGCCCACCACTTTATGGCCGTACGCGGCCAGGGCGGTGCGGGTGTCCTCAACCTGCGCGGCGTTGCGGGAGAAAAAGGCGACATCGGCCCCCTCCGCCGCGAAAAGTTCGGCGATGGCGCGGCCAATGCCGCGGCTGCCGCCCGAAATAATGACTTTTTTGCCCGCTAATCCTAGATCCATGGCGTTTCTCCCGGTTGTTGTGCGCGCCGCGGCGCGCGTTGGCTGAGGGGTGGTTTTATTTGGGGCCCATGCGAATGGCGCCGTCCAGCCGGATCGTTTCGCCATTGAGCATCGGGTTGGTGATGATGCTTTCCACCAGCATCGCGTATTCTTCGGGCTTGCCGAGGCGGCTGGGGAAAGGCACCTGCCGGCCGAGTGAGTCCCGCACATCCTGCGGGAGGCCGAGCAGCATGGGGGTGAGAAACAATCCTGGGGCGATGGTCATCACCCGGATACCATGGGGGGCGAGATCGCGGGAGATCGGCAGGGTCATGGCCGCGACACCCCCTTTGGAGGCGGCGTACGAAGCCTGCCCCACCTGCCCCTCAAAGGCGGCGACGGAGGCGGTATTGATGATCACGCCGCGTTCATCGCCGTGCGGGTCCGCAGCCGCCAGCCGCGCCGCGAATTTGGAGATGACGTTGAAGGTGCCGACGAGATTGATCTCGATAAGCTGGCGGAACCCGGCCAGCGGCGCGGGCGCGAATTCACGGCCCACGGTTTTGGCGGGGCGGCTGATGCCGGCGCAATTGACCAGAATGCGCGCCGTGCCGTGCCGGGCGGCCGCCTCGTCCAGCGCGGCGGCGACACCCTCGTCGCTGGTGATGTCCACGGCGCAGAACATGCCGCCGATCTCGCCTGCGAGCGCAGTGCCCAGGGCTTCGTTCATATCAAACAATGCAACCTTACAGCCGCGCGCCGCCAGCCGCCTGGCCGTGGCCGCACCAAGCCCGGAGGCGCCGCCCGTTACGACTGCCGCTACATTCTGGAATTCCATCCTGATTCCCCCGTGCGTCCGGTGCATCCCGGATTTCTACATATATACAATTTGACCATAAATAATATAGTAGTCAATGCGACGGGCGCAAAGTATCTTGCCCGGTTTTATGAATTATGATTATACAAAATTACAACAAAAGTATAAAAGGAATCGGACGGATGCCCAGGAATCTGATTGCCGGTATTGGCAATGTCATGCAGCTCGCCTTTGTTCCCGCGGATGTGGATGCGGCGCTGAAATACTGGACGCAGACCATGGGTGCTGGCCCCTTCGTGGCGCTGGACCATGTGCAAATGGACGCCGCTACCTATAAAGGCGCGCCGGTGGCGATCGATTTCAGTGTCTACATCGGGTATTGGGGCGATTTGCAGATCGAGATCATCGCGCAGCACGACGATACGCCCTCGATCTATAAATCCTGGCGCGATGAGGGGTGCGAAGGGCTGCACCATGTCTGCCTGATCACCAGCGACATGGCCAAGGCGCGGCGCATCATTCAGGATGCCGGCGGCACCGTGGTGCAGGAGGCGTTTCTCCCCGGCGGCGTGGAGGCATTTTATGCTGAGACCGGCGGCGGACCGGGGACCATGGTTGAGGTATTGCAGCCAAACCAGGCGATACTGGATGCGTTTGCCCACATCAAAAGCCTCTCGGTGGGCTGGGACGGAGCTGACCCCGTGCGGAGGCTTGGCTGATGCGCGCGATCGCGCCTGATTTGTTCATCGAAACGCCCGAGGGCCCGCGTCTGCTGGGTGGGCGGCGGCGTGAGGGCGGAGATGTTGTGTTTCCGTTGCCGCAAGGCGGCGAGCGGGCTTTTTATGAGCCCGTGGAACTCTCGCCGCACGGCCTGCTGTGGAGCTGGACGGTGCAGCGCTTCCGTCCGAAATCGCCGCCTTATGCTGGTGATGAGGATGAACGCGGCTTTCAGCCTTATGCGGTCGGCTATGTCGAGTTGCCGGGTGAGGTGATTGTGGAATCCCGCCTGGAGTTCGGCGAGGTTGAGCCGCGCCTGGGGCTTTCGATGCGGTTGGAGATTGTGCCCTTTAACCATGGGGCCGATGGCGATTTACAAAGTTGTTACATCTTCCGGGCGGAGGGGGCATGAGCGAGGTTTTTATTGTCGGGGCGGGGATTCATCCCTTCGGGCGGCATGAGCTTTCCGGGCTTGACCAGGGCGTGTTCGCGGCACGGGCGGCGCTGGCCGATGCAGGTGTGGAGTGGCGCGATGTGCAATGCGCCTTTGGCGGCTCCTTCGCGGCCGGCGATGCCGATGCGGCGCTGCCGCGGCTGGGGCTCACGGGCGTGCAGTTTATCAACGTCGCCAATGGCTGCGCCACGGGCGGCTCGGCGCTGCTTTCAGCCTATTGGGCAATCAAGTCCGGCGAGTTCGATCTGGCGCTCGTGCTGGGGTTTGATAAGCATCCGCGCGGCTCCTTCAACCCAGCGCCGGCCGATATGGGGCTGCCTGATTGGTACGGCGAGCTGGGCATGATGCTCACCACGCAGTTTTTCGCCAACAAGATCCAACGTTACATGGCACTCTACGGCATCAGCCGGCGCACGCTGGGGCTGGTCGCGGAAAAGGCGTTCGCCAATGCGGTGCATGCGCCGCATGCCTGGCGGCGTGCCCCGGTGGCGCTGGATGACATTCTTAACGCGCAGATGGTGAATGATCCGCTAACCAAATTCATGTTCTGCTCACCCTCCGAGGGTGGGGCGGCGTTGATCCTGGCCAGCCCGGCGCGCGCGCGCCAGCTGGGGCGCGACCAGATAAGGCTGCGCGGCGCCGCCATGCGGACCAGGGTAAAAGGTTCGTTCGAGGTGTTCTCGCCAAGCCTGGACATTGAGCGCGGCCCCTCGCCAGCGGAGATGGCCGCCAAAGCTGCCTTCCAGATGGCCGGGCTTGGGCCCAAGGATATGAATGTGTTGCAGCTTCAGGATACAGAATCGGGCGCTGAAATCATGCATATGGCGGAGAACGGATTCTGTGAGCATGGCGCGCAGGAGAAGTTGATCCAATCGGGCGCCACACGTATCGGAGGACCGATGCCGGTGAACACGGATGGCGGTTGCCTGGCCTGCGGCGAGCCGATTGGCGCCTCGGGGCTGCGCCAGGTCTACGAGAACGTCATCCAGCTGCGCGGCCAGGGCGGCGGGCGCCAGGTGCCGGGCAACCCGGGGATAGGCTACAGCCAGGTTTATGGCGCGCCAGGGTTGGCAGCGGTCACCATCATCGGGAAATAGGCGCGCCGGAGATTCTGATGCTCTGCCAGGCGGGCGTTCGTTCAGGGCACCAAAGTATTCCGGGACCAAATTTGGCCCCGGTTTTCATGACCCGTTGCAGACAAGCCTGTCTAAACCTTGATATTTTCCATTGGCGATGAGCGGCATGCCGATATGTATCAACATCGCCTTCTGCTTAAAATCATGACTTTTAGATATATTAATACCGTTATTTCATAGAGTTACAGCACGCCGCATAATGAAAGGAAACACCATGAAACAGCTCGACGGCAAAACCGCGATCATCCTAGGGGCAAGCGCCAAAGGTAATCTTGGCCAGACACTGGCAAAACGCTTTCTCTCCGAGGGGGCGAATGTTATCGTCTCAGGCCGGCGCGAGGAAGAACTTGCCGAATTTTCGAAAGAAAACAACTGCGCCTATAAACCATGCGACATCACCAAGAAGTCTGACTGCGAGGCGCTGGCCTCCTTCGCCCAGGACAAATATGGCCGCATCGATATTGCCATCAACTCCACCGGCTGGGGATTGCTGGTGCCATTCCTCGAAACATCCGAGGATGACCTCGCCAAAATGACCGCGCTTCAATTCGTCGGCCCCTATTATTTCTACCAGGCGGTGATTCCGCACATGACCAAGGGCGGCTCGATCATTCAAATTTCATCGGCCACCGCTACGATCATGCTCGACAATCACGCTGCCTATATGGGAACGAAAGCAGGCACCGACCATGTCATAAGATGCATCGCGAATGAGTTCGGCGAAAAGGGCATTCGCGCCAATTCCATCTCCCCGGGGTTGACCGATACACCCATGACGGAAGGCGCATTTGCAAAACCTGAAGTCGTTGCCTGCTTCGCCCGGGAATACCCGCTGGGCCGCGTCGGCACGAAGGAAGATATCGCGAACGCCGCTATCTGGCTCTCCCAGGACGGCTGCTTTATGACCGGACAAAATTTGCAGGTGAATGGCGGGCTGACACTTCGGCGCAATCCGCGGGCCTATGAAATTTCCGAGGCTTTCATGGCCTCTGGTTCGTAAAATAAAATCGGCGCCGGGTTCCGGCGCCGATCCACCTCAGCCTTTCTTTTGTCCCCGTTCATAAAGAGCCCGCATGGCGTGCGTGTCCCAGTAATGGGGCCAAACCTCGATCACCTTTCCATCCTTCATCCGCCAATGCTCCAGGATACGGGTCTGGAAACCCTCCTGACCGTCAGGGGATTTTCCCGAGAAGGCCATCAGAACGGCAAAATCCTCAGCATCGTCAGCGCCAATATACATCTCGGTCTTGATGGCGACATCTCTCCATATGCCGATGACAGTTGAGAAGAGTTTCTGCCACCCCGCCAGGCCGTGATACTCACCCGCATAGGGCAACCCCGCGGCCTCATGAACGACAAACGCGGGATGCATCAGGGCGCCTACAGTTTCATCATCCAGTCTCTGTGCGGCTTCGATGAATTTTTGTAGGATTTGCTTATTGCTTTCCATAATCAATTCTCCATTCCAGAAACGCGCCGCAGTAAATGCGTATCCCAGTAATAAGGCCGCACAAGGCTGATCAGGCCATCGCGCAGCTCCCACAACTCCAACAAGCTTGTCTCGAAGCGCTCGCCTGTTTTAATCGAACGGCCGGTCAAATCGACCATGACAATCACGCGTGTCCCGGTATCATCGGTGAGGGCATATTTGACGGTGGGTACGAATTCAGTAAAGACCGAACCGACGCTGGCAAGCAGGCGGTGCCACCCCTCCAGGCCTTTATAGGTGCCGCCATAGGGAAGGCTGACCGCCTCCTCACCGGCGAACTCAGGGTGAATCATCGCTTCCGCCCCGGCCATATCACCTTGGCCGACGAGTTCATAAAAACGAAAAATGATTTCTTGTGGGGACATCAGTTTTACTGGCTCATCAATACGGGGTTGGAGGGCGTTGGATCAGATGCGGCATGTTGATTTTTCTTGTCACCCCGGGCGGCGAAAAGCCTTGGCGGCAAAAGGAAATAGGCGAGCGCGGGTAGAAGGATCATCGCCCCCAGCATGTTCCAGAGGAACATGAAGGCCAGCAGAAGCCCCATGTCAGCCTGAAATTTGATCGGCGCGAAAACCCAGGTGACAACGCCCGCGGCCAGTGTGAAGCCTGTCAGCAGCACGACTTTACCGGTGAAAAGCAGGGTCTGATGATAGGCATCCGACAAAGTCGCGCCATCACGCAATTGTTTAAGGACAATGGAGAGAACATAGAGCGCATAATCAACGCCGATGCCGACACCCAATGCAATAACCGGCAGCGTTGCAACCTTGATGCCAATATGCAGCGTCACCATCAGCGCCTGCGCCAGCGTGGACGTGAGCATCAAGGGCAGCACCGCGCAGAGCACAGCACGCCAGGAGCGGAAAGCAATGAAGCAGAACAAAATCACCGTTGCGTAGACCAGATAGAGCATCTGGCTATTTGCTTCTTCGATAACAATGTTCGTGGCAGCTGCAATGCCGGCATTTCCGCCGGCGAGCAAAATCTTGAAATTGGGGCTCTGGTTCTCCGGATTTTTAACAAACGTCTGCACCGCATCGATCACGTTCGTAAGCGTCGCCGCCTTGTGATCGTTCAGATTCACATACAAGGGCAGGAACGAGCAGCCGAAATTTTCCAGCGAACGCGGGACGAATTGAGCGAAATCATCAATCGACGCTTGGTTGCGAACCACGGCGTACCATTTTGGTGAGTTCTCGGTCATCAGCATCGTCGCCATCTGCGCGAACGAGCCGATTGAACTGGTTGACTGCACCTGCGGCAGCTGATCCAGACGCCATTCGAGTGCATTGACTGTGTTCACAGTCTTGAAGTTGCCGCACTGATAGGGCTGGGTATCAACCATCACGACAAGCGTGTCCGAGCCCGTCGAGTAATGCGAAAGTATGTACGCGTTATCCAAATTATATTGTGAATTCGCGCGAAGCTCCGGCGCGCCCTGATCAAGATCGCCAACCTGCACATGGCGGCCGATTGTCCAGCCAAGGCCACCCAATACGATACCACAAAGCAGGGCAGCCGTGGCATAACGGCGACGCGTGAAATGATCGAGGAAATTCCAGAGCGGATGTTTAACGCCGCCTTGGGCCGTCTCGCTGCGCAGGCTGCGAAGTGCGGCGGCCTTGCTGACACCTGTATAACTCAACAGCATGGGCAGCATGATAAGATTGGTAAAAATCAGGATTGCGACACCAACCGAGGCGATCAACGCCAGCTCCCGGATAGCTTCAATACGGATGGTCATCAGAACCGCAAAGCTTGCCGCGTCGCAGACAAGTGCGGCGAGACCCGCAAGAAAGAGCCGCCTGAAGGTATAGCGTGCCGCGATAAGCGGATGCGTGCCCCGCCCGATATCCTGCATCACACCATTCATTTTCTGCGCGCCATGACTCATGCCGATGGCGAAAATCAAAAACGGCACAAGGACGGAATATGGATTGAGATCGAAGCCCATCAACGGCACAAGCCCCATCTGCCAGGTTACCGCGACCAGAGAAGCGGTGACAACCAGCGCAGTCGAACGCACACAGCGCGTATACCAAAAGAGAACGACCGTCGCGATGAAGATTGAGATCAAAAAGAAGACCAGCACTTTGTTGATCGCATTGATCATGTCGCCCATGACCATGGCAAAACCAACAATGTGCAAGCTCACGCCCTGCGCGTCATATTTCGCGCGAATGGCATTCAAATTCCGGGCAAGTTGACCATAGTCAAGCGGCTTTCCGGTGAGGTTGTTGGTTTCCATCAACGGCACGTAGACCATGCTCGATGTGAAATCGTTCGAGACTAATTCGCCAATTTTTCCAGTCTTTTGTATGTTCTGACGGACCGTGTCGAGCGCTTGCGGCGATCCGTCGTATGTCTCGTCAATGACTGGCCCGCCCTCCAACCCATCCGGCGTGACCGCCAGCCAGCGGGTCGATGGTGTCCAGAGCGAGGTCATGAAGGGCCTGTCGACTCCAGGAAGAAGATATACTTCGTCGCTTATGTGCTCCAGCGTCGCGAGATAATTCTTGGATATGATCGTGCCGTGATCCGCCGTTACCGCAATTTCGATGGCATCGCCCTGGGATTGCAGTTCGTTATAATGCTTCAAAAAATTAACGATGAAAGGCTGATGCGTCGGAATCATGTTCTCGAAACTGGCATTCAGCTTTAGCTTATGAATTTGAAACCCCAGGACCAATGTGGTCATAAGGCACAAGAGCAGCACCACGGGCCGATTATTAAATAACAGACGCTCGAGTATTGAGCCGGAATGACGATCAAAATCGGCGATATCGGCGATAATTGGCGCTGGACTGGAAGAGTGAGAAGCCAAAACCAAGTTTCCTTAATTCGATTTATTTAGATTTTTAGATGGAACAACGAAAACACCACCGCTCCCCACAGCGACGAGATCATCGTCTTGGGCCTGTGTGAAATCATACACCGACATTGGCGGGACATCCGATAACACCGTAAAGCTGCGGCCATGATCGCGGCTGACGAAGATCCGCCCTGATTCAGCCGCCACCACCAGAATACCGGAGGGCAGCAAATGCGCGCTTGTCAGATTGCTGCTTGACCCCACGAAAACAGATGTCCAACTCTGCCCGCCATCCTCGCTGAGCGCGGCTCTGCCGGCGACGCCGCAAACGAATATTCCTCCATCGCCTGTTGGTGATACGGCGAACAGGCTGGCGTCCGTGGGCTGGGTCGTTTCCGGGAAACTTTGCCCACCATCGGTTGACACAAATGTTAATCCCGTCTCAGCGGCAATGAAGATCGAATTTCCATCGGTCGCGACATCGTAGAGATTATGACTAAGCCGATCGCCGATATGCAAAGACCAGTCCTGCCAGGTCTTACCGCCATCCTGGGTGCGCATAACCATCCTGTACGCGCCGAAGACCATCGCATCCTGCGGACTTGTCGCCAAAATGCTGAAAAATGGTTTATCCGGCCCACCCTCTAAAAAAAATTGCGCGCGGCGCACGGCAAGCGGCGCGCCAAGGCTTTGGTCGCCATCCTTCACCGCCTGCTGCGCGGCGTCCATGGTTAATTGATTCGCCTGCAGGCCGTTAAGCTGCTCCTGCCAGGTCAACCCTCCGTCATTCGTGTGCAAGATAACGCCGTAATGCCCAGCCGCCCACCCGTGTTGCGCATCAACAAAGGCGACACTGGTCAGGGTCACATCAACCGGCACCGCAGCTTGAGTCCAGCCTATTCCATTATCATCGGAATAAGCGATTCCTCCATGTTCCCCTACCGCGACCAGCCGGTTACCCGCCCTGGTAATGGCGATTAAAACAATCTTATCGGGGGCCTTAAGCTTGATCGCCGGACTATCAAGATTGCGGATTCCCGTCGCCGCCAAGCCGATGCCGGGCGGTGCCGCCAACAGCAGGCTAAATAACACACGCAGGAAAATCTTGAGAACCAACGCCAGGCTTCCTTTTGCAATCTTCAGAAAATCGAACCCGCGGCAACCAAGTTCCAACTGGCCGCCGCGGGGAGATAAGAACGCCTCAGAAAGAGTCCTGAGCGCCCAGTGTCTGCGGATTGAACGTGTTGGGCGTCAGCGGCGCGAAGCTCACAGGCTCGTTGTAGGGTGCCGGCATATCCCAGGCACCGCCGCCCGACACGTACTCATCGGCCTGCAGGTTATAGACCAGGGAGTTGCCGTAGGCTGTCGAGGGCACATCAGGCCGTGTCTCCATGAACATGATCTGATGATGATACAGATTGCCCTGGGCGTCGTAAGCATCGCCAAGCACCGCATGCCAGGTATCTTCGTCAACATAGAACACACGCCGCGGCAGCACGTTGCGCGCGCCCTGGTGCAGGGTGGCTTCAACAACCCAGACACGATGCAACTCCCAGCGCACCAGATCGGGATTCATGAAATGCGGCTGATGAGCATTTTCCGGCGTGGCCAGGAACAGAGCGTTATTGTTGTAGGGAATATACACCTCACGCTTGCCAAGCAGCTTCCAGTCATAGCGATCAAGCGCACCGTAGAACACATAATATTCGTCGTAACCGCCGATGCCATCAAGCGTGGAGGCTGGTGTGTCATAGGTCAGTTCGGGCGCCTTGCGCACGCGCCCTTGCCCGGCCAGATACTGCCAAACCTGCATCGGTTGATTGGTGGTGTTTGTCGGCTGCCACTCAATCAGTTCCTGCCCATTGAAATTCGCCGGGGAGTAGAAATGCTCGTGATACTGGCGAATGTAACCGTTATAGGTCTCGAGCGTTCCGTCGGGCTGATAATAAGGGCTGGTTTCAGTGTTGCGGTAGCCCAAGGCAAGCGTCAACTGCCCCTGGCTGACCACCCACGCTGAGATCATCCGGTTATAATTGCAGGACTCCCAACGGGTATTGTGGTTCCACATAATCTGAGCCCCCGCTTCCAAGGGGTCATTCGGGTCGGGGATGGGGAATGGAATTCCGCCATATGCGTTGGCGAACCCTAGGCGGGAGCCACCGGCAACCGGCGTGGTGCGCAGCGCATTCTGATAGGTGTTATCGTAAACCCATTGTGGCGCGGCAGCCGTACGATGTGTGGGATACACATCGATGCGGAAGTCGGGCCACTTCTTCATCATGAACTTCACGCTCTCGCACAGCTTGTCCTCATACTGGGCCATGTTGCTGGCGTTGATCGAGACGACCTTGGCATCGGACTTGAACATGTCCGGCATCGGCTGGGCCGGAGTCCAGCCGTCGGGCGTGGTGGTCAGTCCGCCCGTCCAGGCGGGGATCGAGCCATCGGCATTGCCGGCACGCTCCGCGCCAAAGGGCGTGAGCGTTGTTTTGAGTTGCGCCGCCAGATCCGGCGTCACTACCGCGCGGGCTGCCTTCGGCGCCGCCATACCAGCGGCAAGCGCGCCGGCACTGCTGGTCATCAGGGTGTTAAAGGTTCTTCTCTTCATACGTCGTTCCTCGCCATTTATATTTTGGTTAGAATGTGCGCTGGATATTGAATGCCACATAGCCGCGATCCGCCAGCGGGTTGAGGCTGGGATCAGGCCGGCCCAGATAATCCTGATAGGTTATGCCCGCAATCCAAACAGAACGGTAAGTGCCCGTTACGCCAAAGTTGATTGTCCCTGTTCCGTGATTCATGGTTGCGTCGATCTGTGAGCGGCCAAGGAAATTATACTTGAAGCCGATCGGGAAGGAAACCGTGAGGTTGGGCAGAACCTCGTAATAGGTCGGGGAGAACACAACGTCGAAAGCACCACCGGTCGCATCGCGATGCGGTGTCAGCTCGGCGGCGCCGGAGTCAACCGAAAGCACATGGTTCATGGCAACTTCCCCATCAATCGTCATGCCGCCCGGGTCGAGCGGAAGGCCCGGCGAGACATAAATAAACGAAGCCTGGGCCGCCATTGTGCTACCCTTGGCATAGAGAGCACCAGAGTTGGCCGGACCAACGGGAGTTGAGGTAAAGGCCGCACCGCTGACCAGCGGCATGTTGCGGCGGCCTGAAACTTCGCCGGCGACATTCACCGCCCCAACCGTCGTGGACAACGCCGCGCCGAAGAGCTGAATATCACGCGGATAAACCAGATAATAACTGCCAACGGAGTTGCTGGGCTGGCCAGCTTGCGCGGCGGTCAGATAAAGCGAAGGCGCCTTGGCATCGAACCGTTCGGCATAGAGACCAACGTCGTAATTGCCGTAGGTGGCCTGGACCGAGAGACCGAATTCGCCGTTATTGATCGGCGGACGAATATCCTTCGTGCGATACAGATAGGCATTGCTGCCCGCGATCAGGCGTTGCCCGCCTTTGTCGAGAACGTCTGCACTGGAGAAATAGGCGCCGACGCCCTGGAACGTGTCAGGCTGCCACTCGAACTGATAGAAGCCCTGGATCGTATAGGTCATGTTCGGCTGATAGGTGACCACCGCCTGGCCAACGGGCAGAAAAATCTGCTGGGCCTGGGCGTTGGGCAGGCTCTCAGCCTTGATGACGTCAATCGGCGCCTGACCGGCGGAGATACCGTTTGTCGCGAAGAACAGACTCTGGCCCCAAAGCAGCGTCTGGCGGCCAATTTTCACCGTTACGGTCTGCCCGTTGTTCTGGCCAAACGAGGTCGAGCCATAGACGAAGGCGTCAAGCAGAACGGCATTCTGGCCGTTGATGTTGCGCGTGGCTCTGGTGAAATCCTTGTTGCTCGGCGTCGAGTATGGGTTATAGGTCGACGGCGAGTTGTTCTGCGTCGTACCAAGATAAGGCGTGTCTAGATAAAACTCACCGCTGACATGCGCGCCGTAATTGCCATCTTTGATGTCAAGCACGGGCAGTAAGTCAAATGTGTTGTCAACGATGCCATGGCGGAAATTGAGATCGCCATCATTGCCGTTCACGTTGTTGGTGAGAATTGCCGACGGACTATTAACACGATAGATGGCCGACCATTCGGCCGTCGTGTCGAGGCTTATTTCCGTTCCGCTGCCGTTACTATAGACGCTGAACGCGCGAGCCGGCGCGCCCGGCATCAACAAGCCGCCCAGCAAAGCCGTGCCGCCCAACAGCAACGGCCGTAGATTTTTCCCGGGATATAATTTGGTCTTCATCCTTGAACTCCTCGCTTCCCTTGAGTTTTTGTTTTATCTTACGTTCGCACTCCACCGCCCCCAAAAGAGGCGGAAGCCAAATGAAACCGGGACCACCGCTACAGCCTCCCGCTCCCTCGATGCTGAACCGCCCGAAGGCAAATTCGCCTCATTCGTTTTATATAAATAATGCTACACTAAAAATAATATTGCAATGGATTTATATAATATTCGGCGTTTTTTCTGCGCGGCACCGCCCAAGCCTAGGAGATGTCAGGATCGATCCTGACCATCAGCTTGCCGGTATGCCCGCCACCGGGCGCAAACAGGCTGTGGAAGGCGCTCAACGTGTTCTCGATCCCTTCGCGCACATCAACATCATAGACCAGCTGACCGGAGCGAATCCAAGCGGACAGGGCGTTAACAGCCTCGGCGGCGCGCGGAAAATAATCGAGCACCAGGAAGCCCTCGATCGTCGCGCGGCACATGAGAATTTTGGTCAGATCAACACCCAGCGGCCGCTCTTTGGCATTATACTGCGATATCATCCCGCAAAGCATGACCCGCCCGCGCATGGCGATATTCTCGATGACGGCATTGCCGATCTCACCGCCGACATTCTCAAAATACATATCCACGCCGCCCCCGCCATCCGCACGCGGCGGCGCCAGCTCCGCCAGGCGCGCGGCGACGTTCTCGCTCTTGTAATCGATGGTTTCATCGAAGCCAAAGCGGGTTTTGAGATGCCGGCATTTTTGCGCGCCACCGGCAATGCCGATCACGCGGCAACCCATAATTTTGCCAATCTGCCCGACGATCGAGCCCACGGCCCCCGCCGCCGCCGAGACCACCAGGGTTTCACCAGCCTTGGGTTTGCCAACTTCAAGAAGGCCGAAATAAGCGGTAATCCCGGTGGCACCCAGCACGCTCATCCACGCGCTCAGCGGCACGCCCTCCACCGGCGTCACGCGCCCTACCTCGCCTGGGGTGAAGAGATGATATTCCGCCCAGCCGCCAAGCCCCGCCACCAGATCGCCCGGCACAAACCCCTCGGCCGCCGAGGCCTCGACTGTGCCGATGATGCCGCCATACATCGGCCCCCCAAGCGGCACGGGCGGCATATAGCTTGGCTCATCCTTCATCCATAGACGGTTGGCGGGATCGAGCGAAAGATAGGCGGTGCGGACCAGCATCTGCCCAGGCCCAGGCACCGGTTTCGGCTTTTCCTCAAAACGCAGGCACGCATCAACGTCATCGCCAACCGGGCGGCGGATTAAAGTCCATTGCTTATTGGTTGCAGGCATCACAATTCCCCTTGGCCGTCAGATTTGCGCGCTGATCAGCGCATCGACAATTACCGCCCCCTGCCCGTTCGGGCGCACGAGAACCGGGTTGATTTCAACATCGCGCAGGGCAGACCCCGCTTGCATCACCATATCGGAGAGCTTCAACATCACATCGATCAACGCCTCCTCATCAGCAGGCTTGGCGCCGCGGAAGCCGGTGAGCAGCGGGTGCGCCTTCAACTCCAGCAACATCTCGCACGCGATATCGCGATTGATGGGCAACAGGCGCAGCGAAATATCCTGGTACAACTCGGTCAGCACGCCGCCGAGGCCCGCGGTCAGCACCGGGCCGAAAACCGGGTCACGTGTGACGCCAAGCAGCATGCCGACACCTTCGCTAACCTGCTGCTGAACCGTCACACCTTCAATGCGCGCCGCGGGCAGCGCCTTGCGCGCCGATTCCGTAACGATCACGAAAGCTTCGCGTGCGGCCTCAGGCGTTTTCAAATCCAGCCGCACGCCGCCAACCTCGGTCTTATGCAGAATATCGGCGCTCAATATCTTCACCACGACCGGGCAGCCCAGCTCCGCCGCCATCGCCGCCGCTTCATCGGCCGTGGTGGCGATGCGCTCTTCCACCACAGGCAGACCGTAGCGTTTGAGGAATGATTTTGCCTCCGCCTCGTTCAGTGTCCTATAAGGGGCGGTGGAGAGCGGCGCGTGCGGCACGGGGACCCAGGCGGGCTTGTGTGAGCGGGCCGCCCAGTCGAGATAGCCGCCGAGCGCGCGCGCCGTCTGGCCAATTTCAGGCAGCACGGCCACACCTGCGGCCTCCAGCTCGGCCACGCGTTCCGCGCCGGTCGGGTCAATCGCCACCAACAGCTTGCCCGTCCTTCCGGCCGCCTCGATAAGTGCCGGGGCCACCAGATCAAGCAGATAGCCCATGATGTAGAACACGATGCAATCCAGCGCATCGGTCTCGAGCAGCGCGTTCAACGCGGCGGTGAAAAAGCTGAGATCATTGGTCACCTGCCCGGTCAGATCAACCGGGTTGGTCCACATGCCGTAACTCGGCAGCAGCGCCGCGAGCTTCGTCTGCACTTCAGCGGGGAGCGTGGGAATTTCCAGCCCCGCTTCGGCGAAACGGTCAGAGAGAATGGCGCACCCGGCCCCCGAGACGGAGACGATGCAGGTACGCAGCCCGGCGGGCCGCCGGCCTGTGCGCCAAAGGCGGGCGAGGTCGATGATCTGTCCCGGATCGCCACCCACCGCTGCCCCGGCCTGGCGAAGTGCTGCCTTGTAGACAATGGCGTTGCCGGCCATCGCCGCCGTGTGCGAGGCCGCCGCCTCGGCCGCTTTTTCGGAATCGCCTACTTTGAGCAGAAACAACGGCTTGGCCTGTTCGCGCATCCGCGCGGCGGTCGCCAGAAAACGCGGGCCGTCGCGCAGCTGCTCAACATAGCCGAGCACCGCTTTTGTTCCCGGATCATCAGCAAGATACTCAAGATATTCCGAAAACTCGACGCACGCCTCGTTGCCGGTGTTGGCAAAGCAGGAATAGCCAAGCCCGGCGCGCGCGCCCATCACCATGAAAATGGCGGCCATGTTGCCACTTTGCGCGATCACCCCAACCGGCCCGGCCGGCTGCGGCGTCTCAAAACCCTTCAGGAAGGTGGCGAAAAGCTGCGTGCTGAAATTGGCATGGCCAAGACAATTCGGCCCCGAGATGACCATGCCGGTCTCGCGCGCGAATTCAACCACCTCGCGCTGCAACGCCTCGCCCTGCTCGGTATGTTCCTCGGCGAAACCCGAAGCAAACAGCACGGCAGCGGGTATGCCCTTGGCATGGGCAGCGCGCAGGGTCTGCAGGGTCTCGCTCGCGCGCACCGCCAGCACCGCGAGATCCGGCGTGAAGGGCAGCGAGGCGATATCAGGATGGCAGGGAAACCCCTCGATCTCCCGATAGCGCGGATTGACGAGGGCCAGGCGGTCAGGGCCAAACCCCAGGCGCAGCGCGGTATTAACCGGAATCCCGCCGGTGCGCTCATAATTCTGGCTGGCCCCTACGATGACGAGAGTCTTGGCATCGAAGAGCGGACTAAGCTTGTGGGACATCGCGTTCAAATGAAACCTCAGACCAGAAGGGAGAGCGGCGCTTCGACACGCGCCTTGAAATCAGCCAGGAACTGGGCGCCAAGCGCGCCGTCGATCGCGCGGTGGTCGCAGGAGAGCGTGACTGAGAGCACCGTCACAAAGCCAACGCCGCCATCCTTGGTCTCACGCGCCTCGCGCCGGGTCGCGCCCACCGCGAGGATGCCACCCTGCGGCGGGTTGATGATCGCCTCGAACTGCCGCACGCCGAACATGCCGAGATTTGAAACAGTGAAGGTGCCACCTTGCATGTCATCGCTCTGCAGGCCCCGCCCCCGGGCCTTTAGCGCCAGATCGCGCGCCGCGGCGGAGAGGACGGACAGGGAAAGATTGGCGGCATCGCGGATGACCGGCACAAGCAGGCCACCCTCAATGGAAACGGCGACGCCCAGATCCACCCGCGCGAAACGGCGGATGCCCTCGGGCGTGAAATGCACATTCATATCCGGGCAAGCGGTAAGACTCTTTGCCGCCGCGCAGAGCAGGAAATCATTGACCGAGAGTTTCGTTGCGCTGGCTGGCGTATTCACCTCCGCGCGCAATGCCAGCAACCGGTCCATCTCCACATCCATCGTCAGGTAGAAATGCGGGATGGTTTGCTTTGCCGCCTGCAACGTGTTGGCGATGGCGCGGCGCATGCCGCTCAGGGGCAACAGCTCATCGCGCTGGGCCGCAACACCAATCTTGGGGGATACGGGCGCGATCGCGCTAGCGCCGGGCTCGATGTCCTCCCAGGTAATGCGGCCCTGACGGCCGGTGCCGGTGATGCCCGCCAGCGAGATACCCAGTTCGGCGGCACGCTTCAAGGCTCTTGGCGTCGCAAGGGGCGTCACCGCCGCGGCCTGCACATCAGCCTGGCGTATCCGCGCGCCATCCGGCGTGAGGCTGGCCAGGTCAACGCCAAGCTCAACCGCCGCGCGCTTGGCAAGCGGCGTCGCCTTGGGCGCGGCTGGCGGCACCTGCGGCGCAATCACCGGCTCAGACATCGCGGCGCCGGTTTTCTGGGCTATGAAGGCATCAATTCCGGCGGCGCTCGTACCTGCCGGCGCAACCACTGCCAGCAAGGCCCCAACGGGGTAAACCTCGCCCGTCCTGCCAATCAGCCGGGCCACCACGCCATCGTCCTCGCACTCAAGCGTGTTGACGATCTTGGCGGTCTCAATATCCGCAAGCTCGGCGCCCTTGGCAACGGCATCGCCTTCGGCCACATGCCATGCGGCAAGCTGCCCCTCGGTCATTTCCAATCCCCATTTGGGCATGGTCACGGCAAATATTTCCGACATATCTTCCCTCTCCTAGCGGCTGGCCATGGTGGCGAGCGCTGCCTGGATGATTTTTTCCGGTGACGGAATATAAAGACTCTCAAGATCGTTCGCGAAGGGCACCGGCGTGTGTGGCGCCGTAACCTGGCGCACCGGCGCCTTGAGATAGCCAAAGGCGCGCTCGGCCACCATCGCGGCAACATCCGCGGCAAGCGAGCAGCGCGGCGGCGATTCATCGACCACCACCAGCCGGCCCGTGGCGCGCACGCTCTCCAGGATCATATCCTCATCCAGCGGCGAGGTCGTGCGCGGATCTATCACATCGCAATGGATGCCCTGAGCCGCCAACTTGTCCGCCGCCGCGCGCGCGAAGTTCACCATGCGCGCGAAGGCGACGATGGTCACGTCGTCGCCCGAACGCACCAGCGCCGCCTCGCCGAACGGCAACGCATAGGGCTCATCGGGAACTTCACAGGATTCGCCATAGAGCATCTTATGCTCAAGGAAGATCACTGGATCGTCGTCGCGGATCGCGGCGATCATCAGCCCCTTCGCGTCATAGGCGTTGGAGGGGGTCACCACCTTGATTCCGGGAATGGCGGTGAAGAGCGGATAGAGCGTCTGCGAATGCTGCGCGGCCGCGCCCATGCCGGCTCCCATAGTCATGCGGATGACCAGCGGAGCCTTCGCGTTAGGCCCGAACATGTAACGGAATTTTGCCGCCTGATTGAGTATCTGGTCAAAGCAGACGCCGACAAAATCGGCAAACATGATCTCGGCCACGGGACGCAGCCCCGCCAGTGCCGCACCGTTGGCTGCACCAATAATGGCGGCTTCCGAAATGGGCGTATCGATCACCCGCGCCTCGCCAAAACGCGGCAACAGGCCTTTGGTGAGGCCAAACACACCACCCGCCGCCTCGCGCTGGCCAGACGTTCCGCCAGCCCCGCCCGAGACATCCTCACCCAGAACAATCACCCTGGAATCGCGCGCCATTTCCTGATGCAGGGCTTCGTTGATAGCCTCTCGCATTGTCTTGATCGACATCGACGATCTCCTCAGTAACTGGCGTAAACGTTGGTCAGAAGCTCGGCCGGCGTATGCCCGCGCCCAGCTTTCGCAGCCACCACTGAATGGTCGACCAGCGCCCTGATTTCCACCTCGATTCCATCAAGATCACCCGCGGTGAGAAGACCGGCTTCCGTCACGCGCCGGCGGAAGTTCTGCAGGCAGTCATTTTCGGCGCGCAGCCTCTCTACTTCGCCCGGCGCGCGGTAGAGCATCGGGTCACCCTCGAAATGTCCATAATAACGCGTCGTTTGCGCATAAACGGCCGTGGGGCCACCGCCATTGCGCGAAATTTCCAGCGCCTGGCGCACCGCGTCATAAACCGAGAAAAGATCGAATCCATCCGCTTCAAACACGGGAATGCCAAAACCGCGTATGCGCTGCACAGGATCCTTCGCGCCGGTAGAGTAACTGCCCCCCGTGTGCTCCGAATAGCCGTTCATTTCGAACATAAACACTTTTGGCACTTGCAAAACGACCGCGAGATTCATGGCCTCGAACACCGTGCCCTGATTGGCCGCGCCATCTCCGGTGAAAGAGGCGGCCACAGAGCCATCGCCACGCATCTTGCAAGCAATCGCGGCACCTACGGCAATGGGCTGCCCGCCGCCGACAATGCCGTTCGCGCCAAGCATGCCCTTGGTAACATCGGCAATATGCATCGAACCGCCCTTGCCATTGCAAAGCCCGTCGGCACGGCCATAAATTTCCAGCATCATGGCGGGAATGTCGCAGCCCTTGGCAATGCAATGACCATGGCCGCGATGGGTACTGATGATATAGTCCCGCTCTGTCAGCTGTTCACACAACCCCACCGCCACCGCTTCCTGGCCGGCATAAAGATGTAAAAATCCCGGGATTTCACCTTTGGGATTTTCAATATGCAGACGCTCCTCGAACTCCCTGATTTTCACCATGCTGCGAAAAGCCTGGAGCAATTGTTCACGGCTCAGTTGCATGCGCATCTCGCCCCGCTGGCCACACCCAGCTGCTCAATTTTAGTTTTCATTCTATTCGCTCCCTCCCACGCGCCTGTATATTTGTTCTGGCGCAAGCGGCACTGTATCTATGAGGCCGGTTTTAATATACAAAAATGCCGTTGTATATATATAAAAATGGCCAAGGTTTGTATGGTAGCAAAAATTTTGTTCGACGGCACAAAAAAATCAGCCCTGGGGGAGTGGCATGAAGCCGCGGCAAGCACCGATTTGGCCGAGGGGCAAGGGTTGCAGGTGCAAAGAGGGCACGACCGGATTTATTTGTGCCGCTCGCAGGGCTTTGCCCATGCGGTTGAGGACCGCTGCACACATGGCGAGGCCGCTTTTTCTGAATCAGGGCGCGTCAGGAGCGGTTTTCTGCTCTGCCTTGCGCACGGCGCCCGATTCGATTTGGCGAGCGGGCGTTGCCTGGGGGCGATGCGCTGCCCCCAGTTGAGGCGGTGGCGTGTGCTGGAAGAAAATGGCGCGATTTTTTTAGGCGAGGAATACCCGCCAGGCTGAAAAATTCACGCCGCCGGCTTGGACACACGGGAAGGCGCCGGCTTGGAAATACGAACAGGTTCCGGCTCCGGTCTCGCCGCGGGAACAGGCGACGGCTCGGAGCGCAAGAGATATTCAGCCAATACATCGCCATGAATGGTCGCATGCTGGCGCAGCAATTCGTAGGCGAGATCACCGTCCTGGCGCTCAAATGCGCCCATCAGCGTGCAATGGTCGTGATAATCCTGCTCCGCTTTGCCGGGATAGAACAAATGCGTGCGAAAATAGCCAAGCAAACGCAGGCCGTAATTATGGGTTGTATCAAACATATAATTATTGCGCGCGAGACGCATTATGTAGACATGAAAATCAGTGTTCATATCGGCATAAGCGTGGATGTCGCCCTTGCCCAGGAGCGACTCCATCTTTTTATGGATGGCGCGCAGTTCACGCAGATTATCCGGCGTCATGCGGCGCGCCGCGTATTTCCCGCAAATCCCCGACAATTCAGCGGTGAATTCAAACATCTGCACCATCTCGCGCAGGCCGAGGTTGGGCACGAACGCGCCCTGGCGCGGCCGTTTTTCGAGAAGCCCATCCTGCACCATCTGCAAAACCGCCTCACGCACCGGCGTGCGTGAGACTTCAAGCCGCGTGGCCACGCTATCCTCATCAACACGCGAACCAGGCGGCAGCTTTCCGCTGGCCATCTCATTCTCTAGTATCTCGCGGACTCGCTGGGCTTGGGTCTTACGGCTCACGGCTGGTTGTCACTCCTGGGTTGATCGCTCGGTTCACAATCTGGCTACACCGAGCGCCCCCGCTTGTCATCGGTTTATTTTACACTCTCCAAAAAATACACACACACCCGATTTTTTCGGGTTTATATATAACTTCTGATATATTTCATCCGCCTAAGCGAGATATTTATCAAGGGTCCGGGCGAAATGCCGCACGCGGCTTTCCTGATAATTGCCCAACTCCAACTTACGGTTCTTGGAGGCCTTCATGCCTTCCTGCACGAAGGGGAGATTGAACATATCCTGGTCGAAAATGAATCCAAGCGTGCCAAGCTCAGGCGCATCGGCCCAGGCCTCATGCTCACCCAGCAAATGCATGGGCACGGCACGCGGCGGCGTCTCGCCGGCCGGCGCGCGGCTAAGGATTCGCACCTCCATCAGGCAACGCTCATGGCCAGGCCAAGGCCGCCAGCGATAGACGATATTGAGCGACCGTCCACCCCACGGCGAAAAATTAGGGAAAACATTATAGGTGAAAAGATCCACCATCTCCGTATCTGAGACGCCCGAGACATCATACCCAAGATCAGTCCCGTATTGCTGGCGGTTAAATTCCGCCATGGCCTGGCGGGCGGTCTGGCCAGGTTTAACGATCACGCGCTCATAACCCGGCATCTTATCGAGCCCGGTGCGCTCGGCGGCGATATCGGCGATCTCCTGCTCGGTGAGCTTCCCCGCGGGAATATGGGGCGAATTGGTGATGTAGGGCGTCAGCGCGACATTCACATGATCGCCATAGAGATTATATTTCGTGTTGGCATCCCCCAGGTAATCCATGAGCTGCGGATGCGTCTCTATCGTGTGCCAGGCTTCCATGAAGGCTTCCGCCGTCGTCTTCCAGTTGGCATCGACGACTTTGGCGACCCAAATAGACGTCCAGCATTGCTCCAGATGCCAATCCTTGAAATGCTCGGGCAGCGGGGCGAGATATTCCTCGATGCTCGGCCCCTCCTCGGCTTCGCGGATGAAAATAAAGCCCTGCCAGCGCGCCACCGTGGCCTCGGGCAACTGCATTTTTTCATCCGTCAGATGCGGAAAATCCCAGCGGCAGGGAATATCCTTGAGGCTGCCATCAATCTCCCAGGTGAAGGCATGGAAGGGGCATTTGAAATCGACCGCACACCCGTCCTCGGTGCGCAACTTGCGGCCCCGGTGCAGGCATACATTATAAAACGCCCGCACGCTGCCATCTGGCTGGCGCGTCACCAGGTAGGAGCGCCCAGCGTTTTCATACACCACATAATCACCAGGATCAGGCAGCTCCTCCTCGCGCGCCGCGAACTGCCAGACCCGCGGCCACATCTTCTCACACTCGGCGCGGAAAACATCAGGGTTGATGTAGCGGTCAACATCCAGCGGTTCGGAGCCGAGATCGACATAATCGTCGCGTTTCAGGAATTCAGGGGCGCCGCGCGTGTCGCTGGCCATCAAATCATCCCAGGAAGTACCCGGGCAACGGGCCATGGCGGGCGGCGGAGAAGCGGTATCATCAGGCACGGGCGTTCCTTTCGGTATTTTTTATATGGCCTTATATTACATATATAAGGACGTTTTGTATATAATTTTTCAAATTATCCGGCGAGATAGTGGTCCATCGTCTGGGCGAAATGCCGGATGCGGACTTCCTGGTAATTTCCCAACTCTATCTTGCCGGTCTTGCTGGCCTCGCACCCGGCCTGCACCTGCGGCAAATTCCACATATCCTGGTCAAACACGCCCCCAAGCTGCCCCAGCGCCTCAACCGCCGCGAAGCCCTCGCCCGGCCCGAGCAGACGCATGGGCGGGCAACGTGGATGCGCCTCGCCGGCGGGGATTTTGCGCAGAAACCGCACCTCCATGAGCGTGGCGCGATGATCCGGCCAGGGCCGGAAACGATAGACGATGTTGGGCATATGCCCGCCCCAGGGAGAGAAATTAGGAAAGACGTTGTAGACGAATGCATCCAACATTTCCGCGTCGGAGGCCTCCGTATAATCGTAGCCGCATTGCTGCTGGAACATGCGGCGGTTCAGTTCGGCCACCGCCTCGCGCGCGCTCTGCCCATCGGCCAGTTCAATCGGCACCACCGGGTCACCCGGCCGCGCGTTATATTCCGCCAGACGCTCCGCCAGCCAGCGGTCGGAGGCAACGCCCTGATCAAGATGCGGCGAGGGCGTGGCGAAAGGCGTGATGGCGAGGTTCACGTGCTCTCCCAACACATGGTAGGCGCTGTTGGCATCGCCGGTGAACGGCAGAAGCTGCTTGTGCGTCTCAAGCGAATGCCAGGCTTCGATAAAGGCCTCCAACACCGCCTTCCAGTTGGCGGCAATCACCTTGCCCACCCACAGCGTCGTCGCGCAACCCGCATGGTCCCAACGCGCGAACTCGCGTGGCAGCGGGTCGAGATATTCCTCAATGCCTGGCCCCTCCTCGGCCTCGCGCAAAAAGATATACCCACCCCAGCGCGCCACCGTAGCCTGGGGCAGCTGCATTTTTTCAGCCGTCAGATGCCCAAAATCCCAGCGGCAGGGAATATCCTTGAGGCTGCCATCAATCTCCCAGGTGAAGGCATGGAAGGGGCATTTGAAATCGACCGCACACCCGTCCTCGGTGCGCAACTTGCGGCCCCGGTGCAGGCATACATTATAAAACGCCCGCACGCTGCCATCTGGCTGGCGCGTCACCAGGTAGGAGCGGCCTGCGTTTTCATACACCACATAATCACCAGGATCAGGCAGTTCCTCCTCGCGCGCCGCGAACTGCCACACCCGCGGCCACATCTTTTCACACTCGGCCCGGAAAACATCAGGGTTGACGTAGCGGTCAACATCCAGCGGCTCGGAGCCGAGATAGCGATAACGGTCCGCACGCAAAAACGCCGGCACCGGGCGCGTGTCCCTGCCCAGCAAATCCACATAAGACAGGCCCGGACACCGCGCCCCGCCTGGCGGGGATTCGCAATTCTCATCAGTATGAATCAAGATGTTTCTTCCGTTCTTGCGCCGGCGCCGCCCGGCATTTTTATTTGACGATTTACACGCAGTTAAATATAATACTAAAAGTCTTTTGTATACAAAAAATACGCCAGCCACTGGCGCACAAAGGAAGGAACACCGTCCAAGATGAGCCTTATCCAAGCTTATGGGAACGCGGCGGAGGCGATGATCTCCTACGTTGACAACCACACCACCGACCTTGCCGGCAGCGTGATGCCCGTGCCGGTGAAAAACTACACCGATCCCGAGATTTTCGAGCGGGAGCTCGACCTCATCTTCAAGCGCCTGCCACTGCTCGCGGCGCTTACCATTGAGATGCCCAAGCCCGGCGATTTCAAGACGCTCTCGATGGTCGGCAAGCCCGTTCTCCTCACCCGTGGCAAGGATGGCGTGGCGCGCGCGTTCCTGAATGTTTGCACCCATCGCGGCAACAAGCTGGCCATGGAGAAAACCGGCAACTGCAGCCGTTTCTCCTGCGCCTATCATGCGTGGACCTACTCAAACGACGGGCGGCTGCTCGGCATTGCCGAGCGCGCCAAATTCGGCGAGGTCGATACCAGCACCCTCAATCTTACCGCCCTGCCCTGCCAGGAAGTGGCCGGGCTGATCTTCGTGACCCTCACCCCTGGGGTAGAGATGGATATGCCAGCCTTCCTGGGCGGCATGCTCGAAGATCTCGAGGGGCAGAAATTCAAGGACTGGTATTATGTCGGCTCGAAGGAAATCGAGGGCGCCAACTGGAAGATCGCCTACGACGGCTATCTTGAGGGATATCATTTCTCCGCCGCTCACCCCAAGACCATTGCCCCCCGCTCCTACACCAACATCATGCATTTTGATATTTTCGGCCCGCATATGCGCGTCGGCTACCCAACCTTCAGTATCGGCAAGCTGAAGGATTTGCCGCGCGAGGAATGGGGGCAGCATGAAAACGACGGTTATGATTTCGTGCGCACGCTCTTCCCCAATGTCTCGATTTTCGTGGCCCCGGAGCTGACACAAATCGCCCAGCTTCTGCCCGGCCCCACCGCGGCCGAAAATCGCACGGTTCTGCATTATCTCGCCAAAGTCGCGCCCGTGAACGAGGAAGAAGAGGCGCGGCTGCAGAGTTTCAGCCAGTTCATCCGCGATGTGGTGAACGAGGAGGATTACATGCTGGGCTTGAAGGTGCAGGAGGGGCTGGCCTCCGGCGCGCTCGACCATGTCGTGTTCGGGCGCAACGAGCGCGGCAACCAGGTGTTTCATAAATGGGTCGATTATTACCTGCGTAACGACCCCACCGCCCCGCGGCCCAACCCGTAAGCCGCCGCGCCTCCCGCCTCCGGCGCGCGCAGGGCCGGAGGCGGTCGCGCCGGTGCGCGAACGGGGTTGCGTGGAGGCGCGACATCCAGCATATTAAATTATACAAATAACAGGAATTTTTATAATGGGGAAACTCGACGGCAAAGTCGTGCTCATTACCGGCTCAGCGGGCGGCATCGGCGCCGCCACAGCGAAATTGTTCGCCAGCCAGGGCGCGCATCTCGTCCTGGCCGATGTGGCGCCGCTCCCCGCCGCGCCTGATCTGTTGACGCTCCATCTGGACGTCACCGATGAAGCCGGCTGGACCGCGGCGATAGACCAAGCCGTCAAGCGTTTCGGACGGCTGGATGTGCTGATGAACAACGCCGGAATCTTTAAAATGGCGCCGTTGGAGGAAACCAGCGTCGCCATGTTCGAGCAGACCGTGCGCATCAACCAGCTTGGCGTGTTTCTCGGCATGCGCGCGGCCGCGCCGGTGATGAAGGCGCAAGGCGCTGGCAGCATCATCAATGTCTCATCGGTCGGCGGGCTGGTCGGCTCACCCAACAACATCGCCTATTCCGGCACAAAATGGGCGGTGCGCGGCATGACCAAATGCGCCGCCACCGAGTTGGCGCCCTTCAAGGTGCGGGTCAACTCCATCCATCCCGGCGGCGTGGATACGCCAATGCTCACCGCCCAGTTCCAGGGCGCGGCGCTGGCCGGCGTTGCCGCCGGCACCCCGCTCGGCCGCCTCGCCACGGCCGAGGATGTGGCCGCCATGGCGCTGTTCCTCGCCTCGGACGACAGCAGCTATTCAACCGGCTCGGAGTTTGTCTGCGACGGCGGCATGTCGATGGCCTGAACGGCCCAACATAAAATTCAGATGAGGGTGAAATGATGATGCTGACAGGAAAAGTGGCGCTGGTGACCGGCGCTGGCGCGGGAATTGGCCGGGCCATCGCCGAGAGCTACGCGCGCGAGGGCGCCCGGCTGGTGATCTCGGATGTGAATGCGGCGCTGGGTGCCGAGACCGTGGCCACGATTGAGGCGCTGGGCGGACAGGCCGTTTTCGTGAAGGCCGACGTCGCCGAGGCAGCGGGGCATGTGGCGCTGGTTGCCGCGGCGCATCAGCATTTCGGCGCGCTGCACATTGCCTGCAACAACGCCGGCATCGCCGGGGGCGGGCGCGCGCTTACCGAGACCACCGATGAAGACTGGGGCCGCGTGATCGCGGTCAACCTCACCGGCGTGTTCCTCGGCATGCGGGCGCAAATCCCCGCCATCGCGGCCGCCGGGGGCGGGGCCATCGTCAATATCGCCAGCGTCCTCGGCAGCGTCGCCATCCCCAATTCCGCCCCTTATGTCGCCTCCAAGCATGGCTGCGTCGGGCTCACCCGCGCCGCGGCGCTGGAAGCCGCCGGGCAGAAGGTGCGGGTGAATGCCGTCGGGCCGGGTTTCATCGCCACCCCCATGGCCGCCAAGCTCGATCAGGCGAGCATTGACGCTATCGCCGCCAAGCACGCCCTCGGGCGTTGGGGGACCGCGCAAGAGATCGCCGAAGTGGCGCTGTGGCTCGCCTCCGACAAGGCGAGCTTCGTCACCGGCGCCTATTACACCGCCGACGGCGGCTACTCGGCTCAATAGCGTGAACACGCTCTTCGGCCTCTCCGGCAAAACGGTGCTGGTAACCGGCGCCTCCTCGGGGCTTGGCGCGCATTTCGCCACCGTTCTGGCCAAGGCGGGGGCCAACCTCATCCTCGCGGCGCGGCGCCAGGGCGCGCTGGAGGAGACCGCCGAAGCCGCGCGCCGCCTTGGCGCCACGGTCACCGCCGTACCGGTGGATGTCACCTCCTCAGCCTCGGTGGCGGCACTCGCCCCGGCCATCGCGCAGGTGGACGTGCTGATCAACAACGCCGGCATCGTGCGCAGCGCCCCCGCACTGGCCCAGACCGAAGAGGACTGGGACACGGTGATCGACACCAACCTCAAAGGCATGTTCCTCGTCGCGCAGGCAGCGGCACGGGCGATGAAGGCGCATGGGCGCGGCGGGGCCATCGTCAACATCGCCTCCATCCTGGGGCTGCGCCAGGCGGGCGGTGTGGCGCCCTATGCCATCTCGAAGGCGGGCGTGGTGCAGATGACCAAAACCCTCGCCCTGGAGCTGGCGCGCTACAATATCCGCGTGAACGCCCTGGCGCCGGGCTATCTGGACACCGCGCTCAATCGCGAATTCTGGGAAACCGAGACCGGCCAGGCGCTGATCCGGCGCATTCCCGCCCGCCGCCTCGGCCAGCCCGCGGAGCTTGACGGGCCGCTGCTGCTGCTGGCTTCCGAGGCGTCGGCCTATATGAGCGGCGCGGTGCTCGCCGTCGATGGCGGACACCTCGTCAACACGTTGTAAGGAGTTAATCGGATGTCCAACCCAGACCCCGAACTGACCGCAAGGCTGACGCGCGATGTCGAGCGCTTCGTGCGCGAGGTGGTGATCCCCTATGAGACAGACCCGCGCCGCGGCCCGCACGGCCCGCTCGATTCACTGGTGATGGAGCTGCGCGAGAAAGCCCGCGCGGCCGGGGTGCTCACCCCGCATATCCGCCCCGGCGGCGCGCATCTCACCCAGCGTGAAACCGCCGCCATCCTCAAAAAATCCGGCCTCTCGCCGCTCGGCCCGCTGGCCTGCAACACCGCGGCCCCCGATGAAGGCAACATGTTCCTCATGGGCCGCGTGGCCAGCGCCGCGCAAAAAGCGGAGTTTCTGCAGCCCGTCGTTGAGGGGCGGGCGCGCTCAGCCTTCCTGATGACCGAACCCGCTGCCGAGGGCGGCGCCGGCTCCGACCCCTCGATGCTCAAAACCCACGCGGTGCGCGCGGGCGATGAATGGGTCATCAACGGCCGCAAGGCCTTCATCACCGGGTTTGATGGCGCGCATACCGGCATCGTCATGGCCCGCACGCGCGATGGCGAGCGCCCGGCCGCGACCATGTTCCTCGTCAGGCTCCCGCACCCGGCCATCAGCATCGAGCGCATTCTGGACACCATCGACAGCTCCATGCCCGGCGGCCATGCGGTGCTCAACATCGAGAATCTGCGCGTCCCGGCCGCCAATGTTCTGGGCGAGGTGGACGAGGGCTTCAAATACGCCCAGGTCCGCCTCTCGCCCGCGCGGCTTTCGCATTGCATGCGCTGGTGGGGCGCCGCCGCGCGCGCGCAGGAGATCGCCAGCCAATACGCCTGCACGCGCGAGGCGTTCGGTAAGAAGCTCATCGAGCATGAGGGCGTGGGCTTCATGCTGGCGGAGAACCTCATCGCGCTGAAACAGGCGGAGCTGATGATCGATTGGTGCGCCGATGTGCTCGATACCGGCGAATCCGGCACGGTGGAAAGTTCCATGACCAAGGTTGCGGTCTCGGAACTACTCTTTGCCATCGCCGATCGCTGCGTCCAGGTGATGGGCGGCACCGGCGTCACCGGGGATACGATCGTCGAGCAGGTATTCCGTGAAATCCGCGCCTTCCGGATTTATGACGGCCCGACCGAGGTGCATAAATGGTCTCTCGCGCGCAAAATCCGGCGCGACCACGCGAAGCGGCCATGAGCGGGACCGAAAACGAGGGCACCACCGCGGTCCGCCCCGGCTTCGGCTTCGATGAAGCCCGTCTGGCCGGGTGGATGGAAGCGCATGTCGAGGGATTTTCCGGGCCGCTCAGCGTGCGCCAGTTCAAGGGCGGGCAGTCCAACCCCACCTACCAGCTCGTCACCCCCGGGCGGCGCTATGTGCTGCGCCGCAAGCCGCCGGGGCAGTTGCTCAAGGGCGCCCACGCGGTGGAGCGCGAGGCGCGGGTGCTGAGCGCGCTATCTGGCTCCGGCCTGCCGGTGCCCCGCGTCTTTGGCCTCTGCACCGATGAGAGCGTGATCGGCACCTGGTTTTTCATCATGGAGATGGTGGAAGGGCGTATCTTCTGGGACGCGACCTTCCCCGATGTTTCGCGCGCATCCCGCCCCGCCTATTTCGCCGCGATGAACGGCGCCATCGCAGCACTCCACAAGGCCGATTACATGGCGCTCGGGCTGGGCGATTTCGGCCGCACCGGGAATTATTTCTCCCGCCAGATTGAACGCTGGGCCGGGCAGTATGAGGCAGACCATGAGGCCGGGCGCGACGCCAACATGGACCGGCTGATCAGCTGGCTGCGCGCCCATATCCCCGCTGACGACACCACCAGCCTGGTGCATGGCGATTTCCGGTGCGACAACATGATCTTCCACCCCACCGAGCCTCGCGTGCTCGCCGTGCTGGACTGGGAGCTCTCAACCCTCGGCCACCCGCTGGCTGATTTCGCTTATCACGCCATGATGTACCGCATGCCGCCGCATATCGTGGCGGGGCTGAAGGGTGCTGATCTCGCCGCGCTCAACATTCCCTCCGAGGAAGACTACATCGCTGCCTATTGCGCCAATACCGGGCGCGCGGGCATCCCGGATTACAAATTCTACGCGGCGTTCTCGTTCTTTCGCATCGCGGCGATTTTCCACGGGGTGAAGGGGCGCGTGCTGCGCGGCACGGCGGCCTCAGCGCAGGCGCTGGAGCGGGTGCAGGTGTTGCCCGAGCTCATGGCCCTGGCCTGGGCGCAGGCGGCCTGAGCCGCCTGCCCCGCCTGCCTCACGGCGCCAGAAACCCGCCATCGACCGCCAGCAGCGCGCCGCTGACATAGGCGGCCTCATCCCCCGCCAGCCAGAACACCGCCTTGGCGATATCCTCGGGCATGCCCAGCCGGCCCAGCGGCACATCGCCCACGATCGCCGGCGGCCACGCATCCCCCGCCGCCGCGCGCAGCATCGGCGTGTCGATCGGCCCCGGCGCGATCGCGTTCACGCGGATATTGCTGGAACCATTCTCCAGCGCGGCCGCGCGCGTCAGCGCGACCACGGCCGATTTGCTGGCGGCATAAAACGCCGCCCCCGGATAGACGACCCGCACCCCCTGCACCGAGGCGATGTTGACAATCGCCCCCCGGCCCGCCGCGCGCATCGCCAGCAGCGCGTGCTTCATGCCAAACACCACGCCTTTCACATTCACCCCCAGCACGGCATCCAGCGCCTCGGCGCTCTGCTCATGGATCGGCACCCACGGCCCGAGGATGGCGGCATTGTTGACCATGACATCCAGCCGGCCAAAACGCTGTTTCGCGGTTTCCACCAGCGCGGCCACATCAGCCTCCTGCGAGACATTGGCGCGCTGCGCGATGGCGCTCCCGCCCGCCGCCTCAATCGCGGCCACGGTCTGCGCCAGCCCGGCCTCGTTCAAATCCGCTACCAGAACCTTATCCCCGGCTTTTGCAAAAGCCTCGGCAATGGCCCGGCCCATACCGCCGCCTGCCCCCGTCACGATGACACCACGCATGATCGTCTTATCCTTTCCAGTTGATTGTTACGCGATTACAAATCAGGCAAAGCCCCGCCCCGGCGTGAGCAGCCCGAAACCATCAGGCCCGGAGACATAGATGCCCGCCATTGTCGACCATGATGAGCGCCGCCGTGAGGTGACCGAGGCCGCCTTCCGGCTGGTGGCCAAAAGCGGCCTGGCGGCACTCACCGTGCGCGCCGTCGCCGATGAGGTCGGCTGCTCGACCGCCGTGGTCAGCCATTATTTCGAGAACAAGCGCCAACTCCTGATCCAGACCTACGAGCTGAGCGCCGACCGCGCCGCATCGCGGTTTTTCGCCGCGCGTGACAGCCAGGCCGATCTGGCGGGCTGCCTCGCCGTGTTGCTGCCGCTTGATGCGGCGCGCGCGGATGACTGGAACGTCTGGTTCTGCTTCTGGGGCGAGGCGGTGGCCGACCCGGAGCTCGGCATGCGCCAGCGCGCGCGCGTGGCCAACACCATCGGCTTCATCGCCACGCTGCTGCGCCGCGACTGGCCCCGCCTGCGCACCGCCGGTGAACCCCTGGTCGAGCACCTGGCCAGCCGGATTCTCTCGGCATTGCTCGGCGTCGCCGTGCAGGCACTGTTCTCCCCCGCACTCTGGCCGCCCGCGCGCCAGCTCCAGATCATTACAGACGAGTTGGCCAGCCTCGATCATCATGGCGCCTCATTGTAGCCTATCATAAGCTTGGCCGCCTGGCGGGCGCGCCCCATCGCCGGGCCGGGCGCCGCCGCGCGCTCACGCGCCGTGCCATTGCGGGGCGCGCTTCTCCGCAAAGGCAGCCATGCCTTCAACCTTGTCCTGCGTGGCGCAAAGCCCGTTGAACAACCGGCGCTCAAACAGCAGCCCGTGCGCCAGCCCGGTCTCAAACGCGGCATTCACCATTTCCTTGTTGGCCATCGCGGCCAGCGGCGCCATCGCGGCAATCGCCTGCGCCTGCGCCAGCGCCTCCTCCAGCAGCCGCGCCGCCGGCACGACCTGCGCCACCAGCGAGGCCCGCTCCGCCTCCTCGGCCTTCATCATGCGCCCGGTGAGGCACATCTGCATCGCCTTCGCCTTGCCCACCGCCCGCGTCAAACGTTGCGAGCCGCCCATGCCCGGCGCAATCCCGAGCTTGATCTCCGGCTGGCCGAACTGCGCGGTGTCAGCGGCAATAATGTAATCGGCCATCATCGCCAGCTCGCAGCCACCGCCCAGCGCGAACCCGGCCACCGCCGCGATCCAGGGTTTACGCGCGGCGCTCACCCGCTCGAAACCGGCAAAAAAATTCTCGCCATACATGGCCGAAAAACCCTTGGGCTGCATCTCCTTAATATCCGCCCCGGCGGCAAAGGCCTTCTCGGAGCCGGTGAGCACAAGGCAGCGCTGGCTCTCATCGGCATCATAGGCGGCAAAGGCCGCGATCAGGTCGCGCAGCACCTGGCTGTTCAATGCGTTCAACGCGTTGGGGCGGTTCAACCGCAACAGGGTTACCGCGCCATGCGTCTCGGCAAGCAAAGTCTCGTAGGTCACATCACACCCTTTCAAAAACATGCAAATCCCCGCGCCGCGGCTCAGCCACACGCCAGAAAATCAGGCTTGCGCTTGGCCAGAAACGCGGCGATCCCCTCGCGCGCCTCGGCATCATTGCCGCTTTGCGCGATGGCGCGGGCCTCGGCCTCCAGCTGGGCGGGCAGTGTGGCCGCAAAACTCTCAAGCAACAGGGCGCGCGTGCGCCCCCAGGCGCGCACCGCCCCGCCCGCCACGCGCGCGGCCATCGCGTCCGCCTCGGCCTGCAATGTCTCATCGGGGCAAAGCCGGGTGATCATACGCTCGGCAAGCGCCTGCTCAGCACTCAGGCGCAGCCCCAGCAGCAACATCTCCTGCGCGCGGCGCAGCCCCACCAACCTGGGCAACAGCCAGCTCGCACCGCCATCGGGCGAGAGGCCAATGCCGCCATAGGCCGGCGCGAACACGGCACTTTGCCCCGCCAGCACCAGATCGCCCGCCAGCGCCAGGCTGAATCCCGCCCCTGCCGCCGGGCCGTTCACCGCCGTGACCAGCGGTTTCTCCATCCGCGCGAATATCGCCATCGCGGCGTGCAGATCGGCGGTCAGCGTGCGCGTGAGCGCGCCCAAGCTCTCAAGCCGCGACGAGAACGCGCCGATATCCCCGCCCGCGCAAAAAACCCGCCCGCTGGCGCGCAGCACCACACATCGTATGCCAGGGTCTTCAGCGCATGAAATGGCGGCCTCGCGCAGGGCCTTGGCCATGGCGGGGTCTATGGCATTTCCAGCCTCGGGGCGGTTCAGCGTGAGCCTCGCCACCGCGCCCTCACGCGTCAGCAGAACCGGATCCGTCATGGCGCATCCTGTGAGCCGGGGTGGCGAAACATTTCACGTCCCTTTTTTATATTTATAAACAAAACTTGTATAAACTTTGCCGCGCGATGCAAAACCTGTCAAGCAAAAGCCTCACCCCCCAGCAACCAGGCCAGCCCGTTGCCGATCAGACGCCGCAGCCCCTCATTGGCGTAGGCCTCGGCTGAATCGCCGCATTGTATGTAGAGGATCGGGCTGTTGCGCTCCCGCCGCGTCCAGGCGATCAGATTACTCCCCGGCGGATGCCTCCAGCCCTCGCGGCTATGGAACGCGCCGCGCATGGCCGCCGCGGCCGACCAGAAATTCTCCTCGGCAAACACGTGGCCGCTGGCCAGCAATGGGACAATACTGTCATCAAACACCTCGAACAAATAAAGTTCGTCGGTAATCTCAAACCCCTGTTCCACCCCCTCCAGCACGGGGTGGCGCGTGAGCGGGCGCACACGGTGCGTCACCTCATGCCGATAGCCGGAATCAGGGCGTAACCGCCCCCGGACATCACCCGGCTGGTAGAGAAACCGCCCGCCGATAATCTCACCGTAGCGCGGCCAGGCCGGCCAGCCGGCGATGGCATGATGAAGAAAGAGCAGCGGTTTGCCCGCTGCGAGCAGCGCCTCGATATGCGCCTGATAGGCCTCACTCGGCGGCTCAAAGACCGGCGGCTCGGGAACCCTGAAGCCAATTCCGGGCATATCATAAAACAGCACCGCATCGAAACGGGTCACGAAATCCGGCGCCAAGGCTGCCTCAACCGCCGGATGCTCAACCAGCGTGAACTCATGTCCGCCGGGCAGCGCCTCCAGCATCTGCGAAAATGCGTTGCGGTCATAAGGATGGCCTTTGACCGGCACCAAAATCGCCGCCACGCCTAACGCCTCCCGCCGGCATCACCGGGGACAAAGGCGAGCCGCATGTCACCGCCGGTATCTGCCATTAAATTCCCGCGCATCCGTCCACTTCCATTTATGCTTTTATTGTCATTTCGCATATTTCAATTGCCGGGCGCGCCATACAATAATGCAGCTGGAACACTCGAACGATAAAAAACAAAAAGGCGCCGCCGGGCCAGTTTCCAGCGGCGCTCCAGTTTGGCTGGGAGAAACCTACTTTGCCGTCACGGCGTCATCGATGATGATCTCTGTGGCGTTGACCATGCGGCTTTCATCAGAGGCCAGGTAAAGCACCAGATTCGCAATGTCCTCGGGCTGGCCGACCTTAGGCGCCTTGGCGGGGTCGGCCACCGGCACATCCAGCCCGCGGCGCTTCACTTCCTCGGCGGCCGCTGCGGTCATGTCACTGGCGATGATGCCGGGCAATATCGCATTCACACGGATGTTGTAGCCCTGCTCCTGGCAATATACCGCTATATTGCGCGACATCGAGCGCACGGCCCCCTTCGCCGCCGCATAGGAACAAACGATTGGATAGGCTGTCAGCGAGGCAACGGACGACATGTTGATAATCGATCCGCCGCCCGATTTTTTCATCAGAGGAATCGCCGCCTGGCAACCCAGGAACGTCCCCTCGGCCGAGATGGCATAGACCCTTCTGAAATTTTCCAGTGTCGATTCCTCGATGGTCGTGAAATCAACAATACCGGCATTATTGACCAGCACATCCAGCCGGCCAAATTTCGCCTCCGCCAGCGCGATCACCTCTGCCCAGCCCTCCGGCGAAGTGACATCCTGCACAACCCCGATCGCCCCTTCAATTTGCGCGGCGGTTTCCATGACTTTCGGGCTGATGTCGGTGAGAATGACGCGCGCCCCCTCCTTCGCGAGCAAACGCGCGTCGGCCTCGCCCAGACCACGCGCCGCGCCCGTGACAATGGCAACTTTTCCTGATACCCGTCCCATTTTTCTTCCCTTCTGTTTTTTTCTAAAGTTTCAACAATTGCTTCGCGATAATGGTTCTCTGAATTTCGGAGGATCCGCCGAAAATCGTATTGGCCCTGGTGTTCAAATAACGCGACAACGCCGGCTTGTTCGCGTCCTCATCCGGCGTTGAACAAATTTCATGAAAGGCGCGGTGTGTTTCCCAGCGCAGGGCGGATTCACCGGCAAGCTGCAATGCCATTTCCGTCACCTGCTGCTGCAACTGGCTCACGCGCAATTTGAGAATGGAGGATTCCGCGCCTGGCGCTTCCCCCCGCGACAGGCTGGAGAGCATCGTCAATTCCATCATCTCAAGCGTATCGATATCTATTCCAAGCCGTGAGAGCGAATATTCAATATCCGGATCGTCAATATCAATCGCGAGCGCCCGATCGAGCAATTCATTGAGCGAGCGCCGCAACGACGCCGCCGCCATGACACTGCCGCGCTCGAATTCCAGAAGATATTTCGCAATCGCCCATCCCTGGCCCTCGGCGGCCACGAGATTCTCCACGGGCACGCGCGTGTCCTCGAAAAATACCTCGTTCACCTCATGGTCCCCGCCAATGGTGCGGATTGGGCGAACCTGCACGCCCGCCGCCGTCATGGGCACCAGCAGGCATGAGATTCCCGCCTGTGGCTTTGGCCCGTCTGATGTGCGCACAAGCGCGATCATCCAATTGGCCACATGGGCGTGCGTTGTCCATATCTTCGAGCCGTTCAGCACATAGTCGTCACCCTGCCGCACCGCGCGCAGCTTGAGAGATGCCAGATCAGACCCCGCGCCAGGCTCCGAGAAACCCTGGCACCAATAATCCTTGGCTTCAAGAATGCGCGGCAAAAACTGTTTCTTCTGTTCGGCGGTTCCAAATTTGATCAGCACGGGGCCGACCATATGCAGGCCGATCGGCGAAATATAAGGTGTCGCCGCGCGTTCCATTTCGGAGGCGAATATATACCGGCGGGTCGCATCCCAGCCGGTGCCGCCGTGTTCAACCGGCCAGTCCGGCGCCGCCCAGCCCTTGCGCGCCAGAATCTCGTGCCACGGGTGCGACAGCTCATATTCGGAGAAAACCGTCGTCGTCAGCCGCTGCGCGCGTGCCATCGCAGGCGGCAGCTTCGCGTCCAGGAAGGCCCGCACCTCCTCGCGAAACGCGGCCGCGTCCTCATCGAGCGTCAGATTCATTTTGTTCATAATGCATACTCCGGGCGCATCTCGGGAACAGAGAGCAACCCTTCACGCAAAACACCAGTCCGCCCCACCCAGGCGTAGCGGCGAAGATGAAAATTTATATCGCCCAGCACAAGCTCGAACACGGTCAGCCGCTTGAAATAGGCCCCGACCGGTAATTCTTCGGTCACCCCCATGCCGCCGTGAAGCTGCACGGCCTGCTGGCCGATGAAACGGGCACATTCAGCGATCTTGACCCGCGCGGCTGAAACCGCGCGCACGCGCTCATGGCTCGGCGCCTCGGCCTTGAGCGCGCCCAGCAGCAAAATCGCTTCGGCCTCCGCCTGTTTCACCGCCATATCCGCCATGCGATGTGTCAGCGCCTGGAAACTGCCGATGGGCTTGCCGAACTGCACGCGCGTCTTGGCGTATTCAACGGTTGCCGCCAGCAGAACTTTCATCGCCCCCACCGCATCGGCGCAAAGGGCAATGGCCGTGCGGTCGAGCGCCGCCTCCACATGGGGCAGAATATCGCGCCTTGCGCCCAACAGCGCCGAAGGCGGCATGGTGACATTGCGAAACTCCATATCCGCGAAATCCGCCCCATCCGCCCCCTGCCAGGCCCTTCGCGTCACGCCGGGCGCATCGGGATCGATCATGAAAAGGCCAAACCCGCCCATCCCGTCGAGCCGTGCGAGTACCAGCAGCGTATCAGCCAACCCCCCGCCGCGCACGGCCGTCTTGGCGCCATTGAGAACCCAGGTTCCCTGGCTGTGGGCCGCGCGCGTCGCAATTCCCTCCAGCGCCGCGCGGCGCGGCGTCTCGCCAACGGCCAACGCCAGCAAATGCGTGCCGGCCAGCACCGCATCGAGGATCGCATGCTGTTCATCATCGCCCAGTTTGGCGATCAGCTGCGCGCTGATGATGACCGGAAGATATGGCTCGACGACCAGAGCCGCGCCAAACTGTTCCGATATCAACACTACATCTTCCATCTTGCCGCCAAAACCGCCCACCGATTCGGGGAGCGCCAGGGCCAGCCACCCCATATCCGCGAATCCCGCCCAGGCGGCCGGCGAAAAGCCAGGCCGCGCCGCGGGCGCCTCACGAAATTTCGGGTATTGCTCGGCAAGAAACCGCCGTGCGCTTTCCTTCAGCAGGAGTTGCTCTTCGGCCGGAAGAAGGTCCATAGTCTATCGCCTTAAAGCTTGGCAGCCCAACGCAGGCCACGACGGAGAATTTCGTAATAGGTCGGGGTGTTCCAGGCACCGCGCTCGATATAGGGATAAACCGGCGTCAGCTCCGGCACATCGAACTTGCCACGGCAATGGCCGAGCGTGCAGTAGACGATCTCGCCCCCCGAATGAACGCGATGATAAAGCACCGGATGCTCGCCCTCCGGCCACTCGTTGCGCACGAACGGATCGGCATTGCCGCCAAAACGCGTGGTCATCAACACATGGTTGCCGGGGTGGCAATCAGCGAGATAAAGCTCATCCTCGACCCAGAAATCAGCGATGCCGCGGCTCAGCTCGTGGCCATCATCGCAAACGCGAACCTGGAATTTACAAATCGGCGGATGCGCCTTGAACTGGCTGCCCAGCACTTCCATGAAGTCCGGGTGGGTGTCCGGCGCGTCGAACCGGCCATCACCACGCTGGACCAGAACGGAATTGGTGCCATGCAGTGCTAGCCAGCGGCGGCCCTTGCCCAGAAAGGTTTTAAGCGCCGCGACGCCGCGCGGGCTTGGCTGCACATCGCATGTATAACTCACCAGCACATCCGCGTTCTCGATCGCCTCGTGATTTTCATAATCATCGGCCACCTGCACGCGCAAACGTTCATGCTCGGCCAGCAGCTTCAACAGCTCGAGCCGGGCGAAATCAAAATCATGATATTTACCGCCAGCGATAAGCAACAGCTTGATGGGCGTTTCCATGACACCTCCTCCCAGGATTTTTTAACTTTATGATATGCCGCAGAATGATATATAATGAATGATTTTTTGTATATATTAAAATCACAATTTTATATAGTAATCCCTGACCAAAATAACAGAGTAGAGAGGACCCCCATGAAAACCCGCCGCATCGTGCTTGCCTCGCGCCCATCAGGCGTTCCGGTTGCCCGCAATTTCAAAATGGCCGAGCAGGAAATCCCCCCGCTCAAGGAAGGCGAGGTGCTGACCGAAAACCTCGTGTTCGCCATCGACCCCGCCGTGCGCGGCATGCTCGATGAAAAAGAGGACAGCTATCTGCCATCCGTGCCGCTGGATGGGCTGATCCCGACCATGGTGCTCGGCCGGGTTATCGAGTCCCGCAATCCCGGCTTCAAGGTTGGCGACTATGCCCGCGGCTTCATCGGCTGGGAGGAACACAGCATCATCCCCGCCGATAATTTCGCCACCGAGAATGTCCATGTCGACCCCTCGGTGCCGCTGACCGCCTATATGGGCGCGCTCGGCTGGTCGGGCATCACCGCCTATGTCGGGCTCAAGCGTATCGGCGAGATGAAGCCCGGCGATGTCGTTGTCGTCAGCGCCGCGGCTGGTGCGGTGGGCAGCGTCGCCGGCCAGATCGCGCGGCTGAGCGGCTGCCGCGCCGTGGGCATCACCAGCACCGATAAAGTGGCTGATGTCACCGGCCTGCTCGGCATGCACGCCGCCGTTGACTATAAAACCGCCCCCGATCTCGCCGCCGCCATCCGCGAGGCCTGCGGCGGCAAAGGTGCCGATGTCTTCTTCGACAATGTCGGCGGCAAAATCCTCGATACCATGCTGCCGCTGATGGCGGCGTTCGGGCGCATCGTGGTGTGCGGCATGGTTGCTGATTACAACCAGGGCAAGGATGTCTACGCCTTCCGCAATTTGTGGCAGGTGCTGGTCCACCGTGTCACCATGCGCGGCTTCCTGGCCTATGAGCATCTGGACATGCTGGCCGAAGCAGAATCGACGATGGCCGGCTGGATCAAATCGGGCCAGCTCAAGGCCACCGAGAATGTCGCCACCGGGCTTGAGCGCGCGCCGGAGGCCTTCATCCGCCTGATGGCGGGCCAGACCAAGGGCAAAACCATCGTGCGGTTACGAGAGGACATCTCGACCCTGGCCGATCTCAAACTTTCCTAGTGTCCCTATTCTAAAATTCGTAACATCAAAATATCTTCCCTCGCGGGACACGAGTGCTTTGTTTTCAGTGGCCTGCTTATCCCTTCCGTCCGCTGCGAGATGCAGCGGACTTCAGGGGCAGGACACTAGTGCCGGATGACAAAAAAGGGCCTGGAAACCCCCGGCCCCGCCGCCGTCAACCCAGCGGGGTGACGGGCAGATGCTCAGGCCTCGGCGCCTCATCGGGCACCGCGACCTCGATCCAGCCTTCCGCGTCCTCGCGCAGATCGAAGCGCATCAGCGGCTTGTAGTCCACCGCCCCCATGCAGCTGCCATCCTCAAGCTTGAAACGCGCCCCATGCAACGGGCACATGATCGCGCCACGCCGCACCCGCCCATCGGGCGCAAGACTCGCGGCCTGATGCGTACAGCGGTTGATGAGGGCATGGAGCCTGCCCTCATCGCGCACCACCAGCACCGGCCAGCGGTTGACGATAAAAGCCTGCAAGGACCGCTCGGCGATGTCGGCGGCCTTGATGACCCGGTGAAAGCTATGAGACATTCTGATGTTACACTCCGGCGTGACAGATTCAGGACAGATCACGTCTCTAAATCAGTATGCGATTGGATTGAACCCAAAGGTCCAGGCCAATCGCATAAAAACTGCTCGCCCTCAGAAAAGGGGGCTGCCTTCATGCAATGGATAACGGCTCCAGCGCACTCTCTGCTTCTTCGACCGTGAAGACCCGCATCGCCGCACGATCAAAAAGACGGTCCTCATCGGCCATGACCCACTCTGCCACCGAAGGTTCGGAGAGCGCGGCGATGCAGCGGTCATGCGTGGCGCGGTCGGGGAAGCTGATTTCGGTCATCACATCGAAATCGGGCAACTCCAAACCCTGGCCAGCCGGCGCAACATAGCGGCGCAGATAACGCTGCGCGAACCCGGCCAGCACGCGCTCGCCGATCAGCCGGTGGTGGGTCTCATAATAGTCGCGGAACGCTTCAACCGTCATTCCCGGCCTGCGTTTGAGCAGGGTGATGCGCGTGAACACCGCCTCAGGCCGCCTTCGTCAGCTGTACATAATGGCGCAGATCCCACTCACTATCGCCCAGCAGCGAGGCGAGCAGCAGCGTGCGCTTGAAGGCCTGACCGACCATCAGCTCCTCGGTCGTGCCGATGCCGCCATGAAGCTGCACGGCCTCCTCGGCGATATCGCGCGCAAAGCCGCTGATCAAGGCTTTTGCACCGATGATCGCGCGGTGGGCTTCGGCTGTGCCGGGCGTCTGGGCGGCGGCGCGGTAGAGCTGGGAGCGGCTGAGTTCAAGCAGCACATAACCATCGGCCAGGCGGTGTTGCACCGCCTGAAACCGGCCGATCGGCTGGCCGAATTGCTGACGTGTCTTTACATAGTCCAGCGTGGCGTCAAACATATGCGTCATCAGCCCGACCAGCTCGGCGCAAATCGCGAGACGGGCCTGATCCAGCACTTCCTCGAAACACGCAGCCCCATCGGGCAGATATTGCGCCGGTGTACCGCGGAAGATGATGTCGCTCGCAACCGCGCCGTCAACCAGGCGGTAGTCGGTGCGCGTCACCCCTTCGGCCTGCGCATCCACCCGGTAGAGGCCGGTGGCACCCGTCTCATCGCAGGCTGTGACCAGCAACAGATCCGCAAAGCCGCCGCCGATCACGCAAATTTTCTCTCCGTCGAGGCGGACATCGCCGCGTAGCCCCACCGCCCGCGTTTGCGGCTGTGCCGGCAGAAACCGGCCGGCACGTTCAAGATGCGCAAGCGCCGGCAGGCAATCGCCGGCACTGATAAGGGGCAGCAGCTCCGCCTTCATGGCGGCGGACCCGCCACGCTCGATCAGCGAGGCGGCGATGAGGACGACAGGCAGAAACGGCTCCACGGCCACCCCCTTGCCCAGCGCCTCGGCAACCGTGATCAGCTCGGCCGCACCGCCGCCGATGCCGCCGTTGGCCTCCGCGAAGGGCAAGGCCAGCAGACCCGTCTCAGCCAGAATGCGCCAATTCTCTCGCGAGAAACCGCACGGCTCATCAATGTAGGCCAGGCGGCGGATCGGATCATAATGATCGGCAACAAACCGCTCCACCAAATCTCTCAGCATCATCTGTTCTTGGTTCAGATCGAAGTTCACGTTGGTTCCCCCCTAACGCTTCCTCATCCGGCAGCCGCCGTGTGAGGGCCCTATTGTCTGCGACGTTATGCTAAATCTGACCGGATAGGTTAGGCTTTCCTACCTGTAAGTAGTCATAGGTTTTGAACGCTTGTCTAAAGAAGTTGGGAGGGATAGCGTAAACATCATGGAGGGAACGCGCGAGCCTGTGTCCGCCAGTACGGATCACATCGACCCAGCCGATTCGCTGCCTTTCGGGCGGCGTGGCATTGTAATATCCTCAGTCCAGGACATTCGCCCCGCCGCCGAAGCCTTGCGGGATATGGCCCGTGAACTCAGCAACTTCCGGGTGGCCGTGTGCCCCAACATCGCCTCGAAACTCCCCATGACCGACGCCGAAGGCAACGCGCTGGCCGAGACCGTCTTCGGCTGGCCATGCTCAAAAGATCAATGGTGGAAGAAGCCGCTGCTGGCGCTCATTTCGCCCCTTACCTTCGTCTGCCGCTATGAAAGCGAGCCTTTCTGGGCCAACGCGCGCGGCATCCATACCCGCGCGCCCAATCCGCTGCTCGATCAGGTCGATTTGTCGCATTTCCGGGAGTCGGTGAACGCCGAATCCTTCATCGTGGTGCCCGTGCATCTGCCGTTTGGCCAGATCGGCGCGATCAGCTACTCGCCCATGGAGACGGGGCGCGAAGACCTCTCGCGGGAATTCGCGCTTTACGCCGACATACTGGAATATCACGGCCGGCGCTTCATCAATGGCTATTCGCGCGTAACCAGCCAGCGCCCATGGATCGCGCGCAACTGCCGGCTTTCAAAACGCGAAGTGGAATGCCTGCGCTGGGCCGCGCTGGGCAAGACCGACGCCGAAATTGCGATGATTCTCGGCCGGAGCTGCGCCACCGTGCGGTTTCACATCCATAATGCCGCAACCAAGCTGGAAGCCGTGAACCGCAGCCAGACCGTCTTCAAGGCAACGCAGCTCGGCTATTTGGGCAGCGTCGCGGCGATATCCGCCTCGCAGGCGCAGCCGCACAGCTGATAAGCGCGTATCTGCGGGCAACCTAGCTAAATTCATAGAAGCCAGCGCGGTGGAGGGTTTCCATAATCGGCCACAGCGCGCGGCGTTGGGCAATTGTTTTGTTATGACGGGGGTTTGAGGAAAAATGGATCTGCAGTTCACGCATGAGGAGGAAGCCTTCCAGCAAAACGTGCGCGCGTTTCTGGCAACGCATCTGGCGCCGCACCTGCGCGCGGGCGCGGTGGCAACACCCGGCGTTTTCGTGGAACCCGACATCGGCCGCGAATGGCAGCGTATCCTCCATGAAAAAGGCTGGCTGGCCTCCAGCTGGCCGGCCGAGTGCGGCGGCACGGGATGGACGCCAGTGCAGCGTTATATCTTCGAGAAGGAGTGCGCCCTCGCCGACGCGCCAAGCCTGCCGCTGCTAAGCCTCAAGCTATTGGGGCCGGTGATCTGCAAATTTGGCACCCCCAGGCAGAAGGCGGAGATTCTCCCCCGTATCCTCGATGGCAGCGACTACTGGTGCCAGGGCTTCTCGGAGCCGGGCGCGGGGTCGGATCTCGCCAGCCTGAAAACGCGGGCTGAGCGGCGCGGCGATGTTTATGTCATCAACGGCCGCAAGCTATGGACCACCCATGCTCACCATGCGAACAAAATTTTCTGCCTCGTTCGCACCGACCCGAAAGCCAAGCCCCAGAAGGGAATCAGCTTTCTCCTGGTTGACATGAACCAGCCGGGCGTCGAGGTCCGTCCGATCAAGGGTCTGGCTGGCGACCATGAGGTTAACGAGGTGTTTCTCGACGATGTGGCGGCCCCGGTTGAAAACCTGGTGGGCGCGGAAGGCATGGGATGGACCATCGCTAAATTCCTCCTCGAGAATGAGCGCGGCGGCGCGTGCTACGCGCCAAAGCTGCTCTCGGGCATCCAGAAGCTGCGCCTCTGCGCCGCCCATGAACCAAATGGCGAAGGCGCCACCATGGCCGATGATGCCGCCTTCATGACCGATCTGGCGCGGCTGGAGCTGACCGCGCAAGCCCTGGAGATGACGGAGCTGCGCGTCCTGGCCGATCTGGCGCAGGGCCGCCCGCCTGGGCCGCAAACCTCGCTCGCCAAACTCACCGCCTCGCGATTGCGCCAGCAGATCGACGCGATGGCCGCGCGGCTTTACGGCTATGCCGGGTTGGCCCTGGAACGCCAGCGCCCGCTTTATGGCGAGAGCGCCCCCGCCCCGCTTTACCACAAGGCCGCCCAGCTTGCCGCCCCGCGTTACCTCAACAGCCTCGCCTGGACCATTTTCGGCGGCACAAATGAGATCCAGCGCACGATCATCGCAAAGACCGTACTCGGCTTGTAGGCGCCGAGCGGTCAGTCCACGGCGCCTAGCCCCAGGAAGCCCGCACTGAAGAAAGGGACGATGCGCTCGACCATGGCGGCGAAATCGCCCGATCCGAGCGCCCCGCCTGACTGGCGCTCCAGCATGCCGCTTTCCACCAGAATATGCGTGATCGCCGCCTGATAGAAGAAAAACCCCCATTGCACATCCAGCGGGGCGATTTCCGGGTGAATGGCCGCCAGCGCCTTCACGAATGACTGGATAAGGCTGTCATAATGACGCTTGAAGGGGGAGACGTAATCCTCCTCCTGCGGATGGTTGGCAACAAAGGCCAGCAGGCGGATGTAATTCTTCCACCCCGGGCCGCCATGCACAAACCGCTCGGCAATCGGGCTGATCAGCGCCCGGATGATCGCCGCGCGCCGCATGCCGCGGCTGCCCTCCACCAGCATCGCCCCGGCAAGCGCCGCCGCGATGCTATCCGCATGTTCGCCCGCGCGCCGATCGATGATCGCGCTGAACAAATTTTCCTTGGACCCGAAATGATAATGCGACAGGGCCAGCGGCACGCCGGCCTCGGCCGCAATGTCGCGCAGGCTGACGCCATAAAAGCCGCGGCGGGCGAACAGGGTTTCGGCGGAATCAAGAATCCGCGCGGCAGTTTCCGGCGCGCGGCGGCGGTCGACCCGCGGCGCCATCCCGGTCTCCGAACCTGCCAGTTTTAATAGGTTGCCACTCATCAGCTCGCCTTGTTTTCAGGTAGACCTTGACATTCCACCAACCTCACGCAACTATTTAGTCGGTCGTTCAAGAAAATACAACAAAGTAAACCAAGAGAGAGTTACGATGGCACTTTCGGTGAAAGACTCCGATAGCATCCCGGTTGATCCGCCGGTACGCGGCGATCCGATCACGGGTGAGCGCTATTATGCAGCGCGCTGGGCTGAAGCGGAATGGAACAAGCTCTGGACCCGCGTGTGGCATGTTGGCGGCATGGCCGCCGACCTGCTCGATACCGGTGATTTTCTGACCCACAACATCGGGCGGGAATCGGTTGTCATGCTGCGCCAGGCGGATGGCTCGGTGCGGGCGTTTTATAATGCCTGTCTGCATCGCGGCTACCGGCTGGCCTGGACCGAGGTTGGCGGCGCGCCGCAGCTTGTATGCGGCTATCACGGCTGGCGCTACAATCCTGACGGCATGCTGGCCCATGTGCAGGACCCGGATGATTTCCCCGGCGGCTCGCCCTGCGGCAAGCACCGGCTCACGGAAATCGCCTGTGACGTCTGGGGCGGGCTCGTCTGGTTCAACATGGACCGGGGCGGCCCGAGCCTGCGCGAATGGCTCGGCGAAAATGTGGCGCGCCATATGGAACAATGGCAAATGGACAAAATGACGCGGGTCTACGCGGTGTCCTCGAACGTGCCGTGCAACTGGAAGATCGTCCGCGACAACTTCAACGAAAGCTACCACCTGCCGACGCTGCATCCGCAGATCTCGACCGTGATCAACGATGACCATACAGACTGCGTTTTCCGCATCTACGCGGATGTCGGCCATAACATGATGCGCATGAAGGGGCTGCAACCCTCGGCGCGTTACGAGACCTGCAACCAGCTCGATGTTCCTCTGGCGCAGGCGCTGGAATACTGGGGGCTGGACCCCGCGCCCTTCGCCGGCAACGCCATGGCGACCCGCGAGGCGATCATCGCCCGCAAGCGCGCGGTGGGCGCGCAAATGGGCTATGCGCATTATGCGGCGATGGGCGATGAGGAGATCGTGGATTATTTCCACTTCACCCTCTGGCCCAACACCACCTTCACCATGTGGCCGGATGGCGTGCAGATTCTGCGCTCGGAACCACACCCAAGCGACCCGGAACGCTGCATCTTCGACCATTGGTTCATGGCCCACCAGATCGGCGGCAGCGATGTGGTCATCGGCCCCAACGGCCCCACCTCGTTACAGGCGGTGGACCGCGAACATATCGTCTTTGGCGAGAAGACTCTGGGTGAGGTCGCGGATCAGGATCTCTCGGTCGCCATCGGTCAGCAGCTCGGGCTGCATTCGCGCGGCTTCCGGGGCGGCATCCTCGCCAATCAGGAAAAGCGTATCCAGATTTTCCATGAGCGGCTCAATGATGTGTGCGGCATTCACGACTGAACAAAAAACGTTATCCGCGCAGAATATTTCAAGAATGGAGCAAACGTGATGTTTACGGGACCAATTGAGGATCGGCTGGCCATTCGTGAGCTGGTCGAGGCCTACGGCGACGCCGTGACGCGCGCCGACAAGCAGGCATGGGAGCAGAACTGGACGGAAGATGCGGTGTGGACGCTCAACCTCCCCGGGCTGGAGAAGGTGGAAGGGCGCAAGGCCATCGTCGAACTCTGGGTCCAGGCCATGGCAGGTTATGAATTTGTCCTCATGAGCTCCTCCCCTGGCGCGATCCAGGTGGAGGGAAACCACGCGACCGGCCGGTTTTATACGAGCGAGGTGGCCCGGACCAAGGACGGCACAACCCAGCGGGTTTCCGGCCGGTATGAGGATGAATACGTGAAGCAGGAGGGGCGCTGGTACATCCACCGGCGCACCTTCAAGGTTCTGTATACTCAGGACGTGACGGAAAAAGCGGGAGCTTGAATATTAACACGCCGCTGAGAAGCGCCCGATCGGGCGGCTCCACCTATGAGATGTGCGAGTAGCTGCCTATCGCGGCTGAAAACTATAGTGACCCTAACCAAATGGACACGCGGCGATGGTGACCGCGCGTGCTCCAGCAAGAACGGATTACCAGGGAGATGGACGATGACTGAGGAGTTCAAATGGGACCTGGAGGCTGACGTCGTCGTTCTGGGCTCCGGCGGGGCAGCCCTGACAGCGGCGATCTCCGCGCATGATTTCGGCGCCAAGGATGTCGTCATTCTTGAAAAATCCGGGATGGTCGGCGGGACAACCGCGATGTCCGGCGGCATGCTCTGGATCCCCAACAACCATTATCAGCGCGAAGCCGGAATTGAGGAGTCCGACGACGACATCGTCGCCTACCTCGAAGCCCTTGCGCCGGACGGGCTGGACCCCGAAACCCTGGGCGCGTTCATGGAGAGCGGCCCGGAGATGATCCGCTATTTCACGGACAAAACCCCCGTTCGCTTTCATGCCTACGCCGACTTTCCCGACTATCAACCCTACCTGCCGGGCGCCAAGGCCGATGGCGGGCGTTCGCTGGACAACGAAGCCTTCTCCTTCGAGCTGCTCGGAAAATGGGCCTCCCGGGTGAACCCCTCCAAAATGGCCTACCCGCTGCGCGGCAGCCTGATGGAGGCGATCAACGGCACGCTGGATGAAGCCTCCCTCGCCGAGCGCGAAAAACACGATTACCGAGGTTTGGGACAGGCGCTGATCGGCTCCCTGCTCAAGGCCGTGCTGGATCGCAACATCCCGGTTGAATTCGAAAAACGCGCGCGCAAGCTGGTGAAGGACGGTGAGCGGGTCATCGGCGTCATCGCCGAAGATGCCAACGGCCGCGATCTGCGCGTGCGTGCCCGCCGCGGCGTCGTCATCGCCACCGGCGGCTTCGAGTGGAACGAAGCCCTGGTCAAGGCCTTCCTGCGCGGCCCGTTGACCGGACCGGTGAGCGTGCCGGAGAACGAGGGCGACGGCCTGCTGATGGCGATCGAGGCCGGCGCTCAACTAGGCAATATGCAAAATGCCTTCTGGCAGCAGAGCGTGCTCGAATTCAAACCCCAGCACCGCAATGCCAAACCCAACTACATGCTGGGCTCGGACGAACGGGCCCGCCCCGGTGCCATTCTGGTCAACCGCGCGGGCAAGCGGTTCGTGAACGAGGCGGCCAACTACAACGCCATGGGCAAGGCGCTGCACGCCTTCGACGCTGGGCGTCATACCTACGCCAACCTGCCCTACTGGCTGATCATCGATCAGCGCTACAAGAACAAATATCCAGCCTTCACTTCCCCGCCGGGGTCTCCCATCCCCTCCTACATGATGCAGGCCGATACGCTGGAGGAGCTGGCCGCGAAGGCGGGGATCGACGGCGAAGGCCTGAAGGCCACCGTGGCGCGGTTCAACGGCCTGGTCCGCAAGGGCCATGACGACGACTTCAACCGTGGCGACAACACTTATGACAATTTCTATATGTGGGGCGATCCCGCCTTCGAACCCCCGTATCGTACCCTGGGCGTGATCGACCAGGCCCCCTATTACGCCGTCAAGATGGAGTCCGGCGCTTTGGGCACTTGCGGGGGGCCAAAGACCAACGGCGACGCACAGGTGTTGGATTGGAGCGGCAACCCGATTCCCGGTCTCTACGCGGCGGGTAACGCCATGGCCGCGGTGCTGGGCGAAGCCTATGGCGGCGCCGGCGGGACACTGGGCCCAGGCATGACCTTCGGCTACATCGCCGGCCGACACCTCGGAACCCAAACGCCCAACGACTGACTTCGGCTCTGTTCGTCGTGCTGCCCTATACCAGGGCAGTGCTCACATGTGCGATCACACCGTCCCACACGCTTTGCTGGCTGCCGCGAAACAGGCGAGCTGTGGGGGGTCGTGCCGACGCCGGGGCTGACCCGCTGGCTCATGCTGATGATCCCGCCCTGGAGAACAGCGATGGCGGCAGCAGGAAATATGCCAGCGAGGGCACGAGGATCATCGCGCCGAGCATGTTCCATATGAACATGAACGACAGCAGGAGTCCCATGTCCGCCTGGAACTTGATCGGCGCAAACACCCAGGTGACGACGCCGGCGGCAAGCGTGAAGCCTGTGAGCAGCACATGCTCGAAGCTTGCAAACAGGCTTGGTTGTTCCTCGTCAACGATCCAGCCCGCATCGCTTCAATCGGAACAAGAACCTGGGCGTGTGTCAAAGGCTAAGTCAGATGGTATGAGGCCGGCGCGGGCCGCGATTTAAGACGCCGGCGGCCAGACCAGGGGTAGGCTGTGCAGCGCCCAGACACTTTCCGTTGCGGTGGTGATCTGCGTTGGATCGCTGATCCGCCAGGAAGGGACATGTTTGATCCATTCTTCCAGCGCGATGCGGATCTCCGTCCGCGCCAGGTGCATTCCTGCGCAGGTGTGGGGGCCTGTTGAGAATGCAAGGGAGCGCTTCGACGCACGGGAAAAGTCAATTGTGTGAGGAGCGGCATGCATTTTCCCATCGCGCGAGGCCAGGCCCAGCGGCAGCTGTATCAGGTCGCCTTTATTGAGCTGCACACCATGAAACACCATATCGCATGTGGCGTACCTGAAAGTATTGACGACGCTGAAGGCGCGAAGAAATTCATCAGTTGCGGCAGGAATGATTCCAAGGTCATTGCGCAGAGCGTCCTGGAGATCCGGCCGGAGCGCGAGTTCGCGAAAGATGAAGCCCAGAGATGAGGCAACCGTATCCAGACCGCCGGCGAAAAGCATGAAGCACAGGCCCATGAGCCGGTCGTCGGGGATTGGTGCGCCGTCCAGCCTGTAGGCCAAGAGATATGAGATAATATCCTCACCCGGCGCGCGACGGCGCTGAGCGATCAGATCCAGCAGGTAGGATTTGATGCCAATTGCTGCCGCGCCGCGTATTTCCATGGTCTCGCCGCGCAGTAGTTCCTCCTCCCAGTTCAGAAAGATGGGCATTTGCTCTACCGCCAGGCCCATCATGAGCAGAAAGACGGTAATCGGGTAGGGCTGGCCGAACGCCGTCACAAACTCCACCGCGCCATGGCGGCGGAACCCTTCAATCAGCCGCGCCGCGAGTGCGCGGATTTCGCCGCTCAATTCCCGGGCCTTGGCGGGTGTGAACCAGGGGGCGATTACCTTGCGATATAATGTGTGCTCCGGCGGGTCTAGCTCCAGCGGCACCAGAGGCCAGCTATCGCCGGCCAGCTTTGAGAAACCGATGGCCAGGTGACTCGAAAAACGTGCTGGATCGAGCAGGATTTCTTCCTGCAAGGCATGGCGCGTGACAACCCAGTTGCCGCCCAGGCCAGCGTCTCGCACATGGACCTCACCCGTTTTAAAGAAGATGTCCGGCCCATCATGCAGCCTGGCGGCGGCGCGGAACGGGCAGATTGAGGCTCGCGGATCGTCAGATAGCGTCCACTCCCGAGCTAGCGTTATGCGATCGTCCATTTATCCCTCTGAGATGTTGTTCAGAGTTATGGAATACCACGCCGCTCGGCGCGCTACTTGCCTGGGGGTGCTGAAAACTTGTCTGTGGCGTTCAGTCCGGCCGGCCCGCGTCACGATACGCACGAGGGCTTTGCCCGAAGCGCTGACGGAAGCGCCGGCTGAAATGTGACATATCCTCAAACCCCACGGCCAATGCCAGCGCCGTGATGCTCTGATGACCGGACAATGGCGAGCGCAGCAGGCGGGCCGCCTGGGACAGGCGTATGTCCATGGCAAGATTGCTGAAACTGGTGCCCATCTCGCGCAGGGCCGCGTGCACGGCGCGCGGCGATCTACCAAGGCGCTTGGCGGCGCAGGCCGCCGAGCAGATATCCGGCTGGCCCATATGGGAGAGAATGTCTTCCCTGATGCGCCAGTGCAGCGATTGGCTGGCAGCGGCGGCGCTTGCGGTGTATTTGAATTTCTCCTCAAAGATTCCGCGCAGGAAGCTGCCGATCGGCATCAGTATGTTCATGGCGTCGCCCGCCATCAGCGTATTGCGGCTTTTCCAGAAGGAACTCATCGTATCGGCAAGGACGCGCGGAAGGCCCTGGGCGGTTTCGATTGGCGTGTAAAGCAACGGCGCGAGCGTGCCACCACCGATGGCGCGCAGGAGCGAGGCAGCGGATGTGCGCAGCGAAAGCGTCTCAAGATCACCTGTTGTCGAGAACCCGTGAACACCGTCGCACGGCATGATCATGGCCTGATTGGCATGAAGCGCGAAATGGCTTCGCTTTTGCAATTCGCAACCGCCGCTCAGGCACAATGTTATCAGGTACTGATCACTCCGAAGCGGCAGGTCTGCCGCACGCGCCTCATATTGGCCACGCGACCACATATGGGTCAAGGAAACCTCCCCGAAACGATGGTATTCTCCGCCGGCGCGAATGGCCGCGTGCCCCCGTTGATGAAGAAATGTCATCGGGACCAACGCCAGGCGCGTGAACTGCGTGGCCTCTCCCGGCCTGACCAATGTGGCGCTGTCCGCCGCCTCCGCATGAGCTGTTTCTGGTGATTTCATGTCGCCCACTTTGCATATCCATAGCATGGCTGCCGGGGGCATTGTCAAAGCAGGAGGACAGGCCGTGCCTGTGTCAGGCCGATATTCCCCGCAAAACGCTCTCCGCCAGATCCAGGTCATGCGCCACCTGGGCAACCGATACGCCCAGCTCCGTAACCAGCTTCAAAGCTTCAATTTTAAATTCACCACCAGACTTCCGTCTCGTCATGTCCTCTCTCCGGTTCCTGCGTTACGATCTTATCCTCGTGTCCACCAAACCGGCAGCAGCTCAAAAACCCCCGTCCGTTGAGAACTTGAACCCTCACCTGAATGAAGCATGCGCCACTCATCTGATGTGATATCCATGGCGGAAAACATAACTTTCCGATATTACAGTAAATTGAAGGAACAGCCATATTCGGTCACTCACTTTTAAAGATTATACTACACGGCAAAATATACTTTAAAATTTATAATTGTTTCATCCGGGGCTGGAAGTTTTAAATAATTATTGCCATACTTATAAGCATTGATATTTTCGAGGAATCGCTCATGGCACAAGGCGGATACGTGGTAACGCAACCTGGTGGCGCAGAGCGCCTGGAGTGGGTCGCATCCGCCGTCGGTCAGCCAGGACCTGGCCAGATACGTCTCCGACATGACGCAATCGGTGTTAACTACATTGACATTTACCATCGCATGGGCCTCTATCCATTACCTTTGCCAACCGGCATAGGCGTTGAAGGCGCAGGTTTCGTTGAAGCTGTGGGCAGCGATGTTACTCATCTCAGCATCGGCGACCGCGTCGTCTATGCCGGCGGGCAGCCCGGCGCCTATGCCAATGTAAGACTCATACAGGCTGACCGCGCGGTACGCCTGCCGGAAGAAATCACGTCACAAACCGCCGCTGCACTATTTTTTAAAGGCCTCACCGCCCAGTATCTCATAAAATCAGCCTATCAGGTGAAGGCCGGGGAATGGGTACTGCTACACGCTGCCGCCGGCGGCGTCGGCATTGTTGCTCTGCAGTGGCTTAAACACATCGGCGCAAACGTCATCGGTATTGTCAGCACGGAGGAAAAAGCCGAGCTGGCTCGTGCTTATGGCGCCAGCCATGTCATTATCGATAAAGAAGGTAACTTTTCCGGAAAAGTCCGAGAGATTGTACCGCAAGGCGTCGATGTCGTTTATGATTCCGTCGGTAAGGCAACCTTCACCGCCTCACTCGACAGTCTGCGCATCCGCGGCATGATGGTAAGCTTCGGGATGTCCTCGGGAAAAATTCCACCTATTGATCTTAGTATCCTCGGCGCCAAAGGGTCTCTTTATTTCACACGCTGCACAATTGCTCACTACATGGCCAGCCGCACGCAATTAGAAGCAGGCGCCGCCGATCTATTCAGTATGATTGCCGGCGGAATAATCAAGTCCGGGCCCGTAACCAACTACGCTCTAAAAGATGCCCCCCAGGCACACCGTGATCTTGAGTCCCGCCGCACATCCGGTTCATTGCTGCTTATTCCGTAGCACCAACAATCAAAAACCCGGCTTTCGTTTCTGCAGCAGCGCAGAAACCCCCTTGCGCAAATCATCACTCTTCAAAGCAATCTCGGCGCGCGAGAAAAATACATCATCGTCCCACTCCTGGCGCGCGAATTCATTCAACGATAACTTCATGCCTTGAACAGCAAGCGGCGCGTTAGCCGCCAGAGTCTGCGCCAGATGTGCAACTGCCTCATCCAGCCTATCAGCTGTCACAAGTTGCGTTAGATATCCCATCTCCAACAACGCGCGTGCACCAATACGTTCCGCTGTAAGAAACATCCGCTTGGCATTGTCGAGCCCCAGGCGGCTTGCGTAGCGTTTTATCCCACCTTTATAATAATGCAGCCCAAGCCGCGCGGCAGGCATCGCCGCCTCCATTTCCATCACGCCGATCCTGAAATCGCAGGCGAGTGCCAGATCTGTCGCCCCCCCGTAAACACCGCCGTTAAGCCGCGCAATGGTTGCCTGCGGCAAACATTCAAGCGCATCGGCCACGAGACCAAAACCTCCAGGCCCGCTTACCGGGTCGCCAACATCTCCCGCGGCAATCGCATTCAAGTCAAATCCCGCACTGAAAACATCCCCCGTGCCTGTCAGAACAACGACCCTAACTTCGCGGTCCATCGAGATGCCCGAAAATATTTTTGTTAATTCAACCAGATCGCCATGTTCCAACCGATTTATATGATGCGGCCGGTTCAGTGTAATGTACGCCACTCTATCCTTAATTCTCAATACCGGCGGACTGGCATCCATTTTCGTCATTCCATATCATTCATTATAATGCGTTTAAGTCATTCTCTTGGTCACCCGGCCGCGTCACCCACAACAATACCGGCAGAGCCAGTAGCACCAGCGGAAACTGCACCAGCAAGCCGGAAATAATCGCAATCGCCAAAGGTTGCTGCATTCCTGCCCCCTGACCAAGATCAAGCGCCAGCGGTAGCAGAGTCAATATCGCAGCCAACGTCGTCATGGCGATCGGCCGCAACCGGTTGGCACTCGCGGTAATCAGAGCTTCGCGGACAGGCATGGTCTTTAGCAGGAGAGTATATTCAGAAATATAAAATATCGCCATTTCCGTCGCGATGCCGACAATCATCGTCATACCCATCAACGCTGTGATGTTAAGCTCAATTCCCGTGAGAAAGAGCCCCGTGAACACCGCTGTCGTGGAGAGCAGCGCCGTCCCCATAATCGAAAACACCAGCGCGAAACGCTCATACAAAAACAGCAGGAGAACAAACTCAGCCAACAACGCGGCAATAAAGACACGCACGAGCCCCGCAAAAGCAATCTGCTGCTGTTGGTAGAGCCCCCCCAGGGTGTATGTCACACCCGCCCCCAGGACGCCCGGTTTGCCAAGTGCGATTTTTACATCGGCAATCGTGCTGCCAAGCCCCCGGCCATCGATCCGTGCGGTCACCGCGACAATCTGCTGGAGATTTTCCCGTGTGATTTCCGGCTGCCCCGCCTCTATAGAAAATGTTGCAATCTGGCCAAGCGGTACGAGTCTACCCGCCGGTGTCGCAATTAGAACCCCAGCCAGATCATCGGTATTATGGCGCGCCCGCGGACTTAATTGTACGCGCACGCCGATCTGCTGGTTGGCAAGTTGCAGCATCGTCACCACGCTGCCTGCCAGTTCCGTATTCAAGCTTGCCGCAACCGTCGCTGGGTCCAGGCCAAGCATCGCTGCACGCACTTGGTCGACATGAATATCATAGGCATCGCCTGCTGGCACAATACCGTTAACAACCGAGTTAACTCCAGCAATACTCGTGATCGCATCGGAGACGCGCTGCGCCGCGGCATCAAGCTGGCCGGTGTCCGAGCCAGCCAGCTTTATCTCAATCGGCTGTGGCACACCGGTAAGGTCGCCAATTTCATCGCCCATGAGCTGATGCAAATCTGTATCGACCCCCGGAACCTGGGCTGTGATCTGGTCACCGAGGCGCTGCATCACCTCATCGATTGCCGGCCGGGTGCCAACAGGTGTCAAACGGACCACGATATCGCCCTGATTAGGCTCATTCAAATCTCCGCCAAACCCCGCGCCGATACGTGTCGAGAAACTATCGACCGCGGGGTCGGCCCGCAGAATATCCTCAACCTGCGCAATCTCGCGCCGCGTTTCAGCCAGCGACGTGCCCGGGTTCGACTGATAATCCATAACAAACCCGCCTTCATCCAGATTAGGCATGAAGCCGGTCTGCACATGGGTGAAGGAAAATGCGCCAACGCCAAGCAGCAGCGCAACCACTACAACCAGAACCAACGGCTGCTTGAACACCCGCACCAGTAGGCTGCCATGCGTACGCGTCAGCCAGCTTGGATGTTCTGCCTCAGGATCGTGCCATTTTTGAAAATCAATCAACTTGCCCGCCAACAGCGGCACCGCAAAGGCCGTCAGCAGCCACGACGCAAACAACGTCGCAGCCATGGTCAGCGACAGCGCTTTAAAAAACGCCCCGGTAACACCTGTTAAAAACCCAAGCGGCGCGAACACAATCAGCGTCGCCGCGGATGATCCGGTAAGTGGCGTTAAAAACTCCGTGCCAGCATGTAAAATACGTGTATCCTGGGTCCAGATCGCACCATCGCTGACATGCTCGGCGGAAAGCTCCCCGCTTGCGCGCCGTGCAATATGCTCAATCATCACAATGACGTCGTCAATCACCAGCCCGACGGAAGCCGCCAACCCGCCAAGCGTCATGATATTGAAACTCATGCCCAGCATACTGAGCACCAAAATGGCAGAGGCCATCGAAGCCGGCACGATAAATAACGCCAACAACGTTATGCGCCAGCTACGCAAAAAGAACATCAATACAAAGGCCGCCAGCACGACGCCAATCAAAATAGCATCGCGTACCGAGCTCGCCGCCGCCACAACCAGCGTGCTCTGGTCGTACCATTTGCTTACCTTAACACCGGGCGGAATCTGCCCTTTAAAGCCATCCAGCGCTGCCTGCACCGCCTTGGCGATCGCCACGGAGTTGCTGCCGCGCTGCTGGAACAGCAGCACCGTCACCGCACTCTTGCCATCGGCCAGAACATCATAGAATTTCGGCTGCACACCGTCATAAACCGCGGCAACATCAGATAAGCGCACAACCCCCTGCGGCCCGCCCCGCAGCACCACGTCCTTAATATCCTGCAACCCCTTGGGCGCATTGTTCTCCAACAGCAAATACAGCAGATCGTGATCCTCGACCCGGCCCACCGATTGCAGAGCGTTGGCCGCGGTGATCGCTTGTGTCACATTAGCCAGCGTCAAATGAAACGCAGCCAGCCTTTGCGGGTCGACATTCACCTCGATCTCAGCCGTATTGCCGCCCTGCACCTGTACCTGCGAAATCCCCTCCACCGCCGAGAGCAACGGCACAATCTGATATTGCGCCAGATTTTGCAGCTTCACCTGGCTTACGGTTTTAGACGTAAGTGAATACGCCATGAATGGAAACACCGTAGGATCCATTCGCAGTACAGTGTAATTCGTATTCGTGGGCAGGCTCGGCAACAACTGGGTCACCGCGGCGTTAACCGCCAGCGTGGCGGTCGTCATATCCGTACCCCAGGCGAAATCGATAATAATCTGCGCCGCCCCGCGCGAGGTTGTGGATGTGATATCTGTAACGCCGGGAACCACCCGCACAGCCTGCTCCATCGGCTGCGTCACCTGCAGCATCATCTGCCCGGCCGGCTGGTCACCCGTGCTGATGTTGACGCGCACCCGAGGGAACGAGATATTGGGAAACAGACCAATCGGCAACGACACGGCGGCGGCAATACCAGCCAGCGCCAGCGCGCCAGCCATCATGAGAACAGAGCGGCGATGCCGGCTTAACCAACTCGGAAAATTCAATTGCCTGCTCCGTTATTGGCCAAACGTACCGGCACGCCATCGTCAAGTTGATACGCGCCCGTGGTAACCAGTGGCATTTCCGGTGAGATGCTGGGGGCAATTATGGTCTTATCGCCCAAATTTCCGAGCACATTCACAGTCTCCCGGTGTGCAACATTTTTGCTGTCTACCTGAAAGACATAGGTTCCCTGCTCGTCGGACTGCACGCAATCGCGCGGCACAACATAGCCATTCAACATACCGGTGGTAATCGCGGCCTGCACGGGATCGCCAAGTTGCGGCGTGGTGCCTCCGGCAAAGCTCACCGTGACATCAACCAGCCCGGTCTGGGCATCCATCATCCTGCCAACTTGCACAACCGAGCCGGTAACAGTGGCGCCCGTTTCCAGAAGCTGCATACTTACCTGATCGCCAACGGCTATATCCGTCGCCTGCGCCGGCGCGATCCCTACACCCGCCACCAGCCCATCCGCTTTGGCAATCTGTAACAACGCCACGCCAGGCGTCAACACGGTACCAGGCGCAACCTGCACCGCCGCCACAATGCCGCCTACCGGAGCCAATATTCGCCGCACACGGCCAGAGCCGGTCGCATTCAGCGCCGCCAGCGTGCTGCCGGCATCCTGAACACCCTGATTGGCAAGTGCTAGGTCAGTGGTCGTCGCCAGATGCCCGGCCAACAACGCACTCACGTGCTCCTGGTTTGCCTGCGCGGCAGCCAGCGCGCTTTTGGCCTTGGCATAATCCGCAATGGATTGCGCATCCGGCCCCACGCTCAGCAACAACTGCCCCGCGCTAACGGCCTGTCCAGGCACAACATCGAGCGTATTCACCACCCCGCTGGCCAGCGCACTAAGCGTCACACTGGCGCCCGGGCCCGCCATAACACTGCCATCGCCACTCACCACGGCAGGCAAGGCACCCGGCACCAGCCGGATCACGTTTACCAGCACGCTGGGCGTCGGCGTGGTATCGCTGCCGCTACCCCCAGACATTTCATAAACAACGCCTCCCCCCACGGCTAGGAGCGCGAGGCTCAACCAGAGCAGACTCTTCTTCATTGGGCAGGCTCCAGATCAGTTGTGGCAACCGGCGGCAAGCCGATGCCAAGCAGGGTCGCCAGGGACAACCGGGCGGTAAGCAGTTGAACGCGAAGCGCAATCGCCTCGCGCCGCCGATCCGCAGAAGCGGTCTGCAGCGACACGGCACTCAGCGCATCAAGATTTCCATTCACAAATGCCGTGTGGGCATTCGCGGCGATACCGCTGGCCACATCCGCGGCCTGGGCGGCGGCGGTACTCTGGCTTTGCAGCAAGCCAATCTCCATGAGTAACGCCGCGGCGCTTCCTTGCGCACTGGCGAGGCTGGCATTAAACTGCGCCGCCAGCTGCGCCCTGGTCGCGGTGGCGCTGGCAATGCCACCACGGTTACGGTTGAACAACGGAAGCGTCAGCGAAACCTGTGGACCGATGCTCACCACCTTGCTGGTATCGCTACCGCCAGCGGCCCCCACCGTCACCGGCAGAAACTGCGTCAGAATAGCGGCTCGCAGCCGCGCATCCGCCTGCTGATAGCCGTAACGCAACGCAATCAGGTCCGGCCGGCGCGACGCCAGCGTGGCGATCGCCTCATTGGCAAGAGCCGGATCAATCTGATCGACCGGACCGGCTTTGATATCAATCACAACGCCCGGCTGCAGGTCGAGCAACGCGTCCAACGCGTCCTGATCCTGCGCCAATGTCTGTCGCGCATTATTGAGGGCGGTCGCCGTCGTTGCAAGCGCCGCCAGGCTGGATGAAGATTGGGCAATCGTCAGATTGCCGCTTGCCGTCGCATTGCTGGTGCTTGTATTGACCGCGGTCAGGGCGTTCTGGTCCGCACGCAGGCTATCCAACGTCTCGTTATCGCCTTGGATGAGAATGCAGAGCTGCTCCGCCGCGCTTGCGACTTGCCACTCCTGCCACAGAATATCAGCATCCACCTGCGCCACACCAGCCTTGGCGGCGCGCACATTCGCCGAATAGGTGATAAGTGCTGAAACATCTTGCATCAGGCTACCGGTGATTGATGGTGCGCTGCCCGGCCCGCTGATAAGTGCCGCAAAGCCGCCGCTGATAACCGGGTCAGGCAATAGACCGGCACTCAACAAATCCGCCTGCGCAACACCGTGCGCCGCCCGCGCCGCGACCAGATCAGGGTCGTTCAATACCGCCAGCGCCGCCACGTTGCGCGCGCTCAGCGGCATTCCAAGCTGTACGGCCGTGCCATCGGGCAGGTTTCGGTTGAGTCCCGCCACCGAAGTCTGCAGCGGCGGTTTAAGGCTGAGCGGAGCCGCATGGTACATGGTGCAGCCGGCGAGCGCCAACGGCAACAACCAGACAGCGCGAGGCTTCATCAGCTTCGGCATGTAACGCCGTCCTGCACGCGCGCCGTCCGCTGGAACCGCGGCTGTATGGCGGAAAAATATTTCACTGACATCGCTTTCACAGACGTTCCCGATAATGCGGATAGCCGCTTCATCTTTTCCGTTGGAACCATTTCAAGTATTTATTGCCTGGTCTCGAAATGGTTACGTTCAGCTCGCAACCATTATTCAGCCGGCAGAATCCCTCGCGAATACCGCAACGGTTTAAAAATATACTGAGGTAAAAATCTGGTCCGCATGGGGCGGCCCACTCAACTGGAGAGGACCGCCCCGCGCTTTAGAACCAACTGCAGTTCTTACTGCGCTGCCCCTTCGATGGGCTGATAAACATAGAGAACGTTGGTTTTTCCTGCGAAAGCATAAATTTTATGGTTCGCGAGATCGACCGCTCCGGTATGCGTCAGCGGCACGCCGGTTGTGGTGAAGGCGATCGGCTTCATGGTATTCATGTTGTAAGCATCGAAGCCCTTCGCCGCACCCTGGAAAGCATAGGCGATGCGCAGCTTGGGATCATAATCCATCTGATCGACCGAACCATGGGCTGGCAGATGCCCAACCGGCTTCAGGGTATCCGCGTTATAGATGAACACACCGCCCGAGGTCGTGCCAACCCAGATATCATTCGTTACCGGGTCATAGATCTGCCCCTTGGTACCGCCAAAAGCGGTGATCTCAACCTGCGTATCAACCGACCGCAGAATTTTACCCGTATTGGCATCGAGAACTTCTTCCAACGAGTCATCGGGAACAAAGAGCTCGTTCTTAGAAGGCACGAACATCCCAACATCCGGACCGCTGCCGGTCGCCGGTATCAGCGACCAGTTAGCCTGCAACTTGGGATTTGGCCCCTCATTATAAACTTCAACCGTGTTGGCATCGTCGGATTCGACGAAAACCTTGCCCCCCTTGGCATCAATCTGCACACCATCCGGTGAAGTGCCCGCCGTGTTGACCGTGCTTACAACCTGCCACGTCGCCTTCGAAATAACCGCAAGCTGGTTAACCTTTCCAGCCCCCGCACCCGCTCCAAGAGCCCAGTAGACATAATTTGCGTCAGCGGCTTCGCCTTCGGGATGATCCAGCGTGGGAAGATACTGCACAACCTTATCGGTAGCCGTATCAACAACTGCCACACCTTTGTCAGCAAGCGAGACATAAACATAGCCGTTACCCGGATCATACTCCACCCAATCCCCGTGCCCACCGTGACCGGGCAATTGAATTTGGTCGACCAGATTGAAGTGATAGGGCGCGGCCAGAGCGGTGCCGGACATAAGTCCGGTCACCATGGCAGCGGTCGCTAGTTTCTTGACGTTAAGCATGTTTATCCTCACTAAATTTATTGTTACGATATGTAGTTTTTGATAACGCCTTAGTATTGGCCAATCAGGAATCCAACCTCGAGCACGCCCACAACCTGATCTGCAGCGTTCCCGGTCAGGCCGTAACCGGTGCCTTTGGCAAATCCGGAAACATGCGTGTAAGCCGCCGTGCCGCGCACGAAGAAGTTCTTCTGCTGCCAGGTGGGGGTTATCTGCAGGCCCATCATGCTGGTGCCAGCGCTGAATGTTCCCGGCGCACCGGTGTTGTAGCCTCCCAGCGATGAGCCGACACCAAACTGCAGCCAGTTACCAAAGATGTTGGCGTTGGGGTCTTTCTTGTCGTTGTTCTGGTAGACATATTGCGGCTGAAAGTTAACCGACCAGTTCTTGTTAAACTGATAGGTGATGTCCGTCATCGCGGCAATGTTATAATACGTCGTCATCGGCCGCGGATCACCGCTGGCGCGGGTGACCGAGCCGCGCGGGAGGTACTGATACTCGATTTCTGGCACGAAGCTCCAGTTGCCCACGAGCCACTGACCACCAAGACCGACCAGCGTTGAATTGCGTACAGCAAAATTGGGACCCGGATTGCCGGTATGGCCAAGATTGGTGTGAGCAAAACCGATAAGATAGTCCGAACCAGACGGGTTTAGATTATAGGTCCAGGCCGCGGAGAGCATGTTGTGGCGGCCGGTCAGGTAGGTATCCGAGTATTGGATGTTGATGGTCGAATTGCCATAGAACAAGTTAAGCTGTGGACGCATATCCAGGCGTCGCTTCCAGATTGTTCAGCTCAGAGACGAAGAACGATGGGTTCAGGAAGTCGATACCGAACTCAACGCCTTCAACCGACGCCATACGGCCAACTGAAACGCTGTAATACTGCGAGGGCTGATACGTCACCCAGGAATAGAATGTTTCATTCGAGCGCGGGTTGCTGGCGCTGCCGTAAGGCGCAACGCTGTTGAAGTTGCCCGCATTGCTGGTAAGCCCCATGGCCGGCGTCTGGTACTGACCACCAGCCCAAACCAACTGCAGCGGGCCGGCGGATTTGGTGATGTGCAGGAACACTTCGCCTTCGCTGGCGAGAGTGGAAACGCCATGACCGACAGCGTTGGGCGAAGGATTGTTGAGTGCGCTCGCCCAACCATCAATGCCGCCCGAGACGTTATAAGTGCCAGACAGCGGCCCGAGCCCAGAGACGTTGTAGTTAGTTGAGCCGATGGTGCCAAAGCCAGTACCTCCGCCACCCAGGGCGTAACCCTCGTGAGGCATCAAAGCCAGGCAAGCGGCTCCAACACCACAAAGTAGTAACGTCCGATTTCTTAGTTTCATTATTAGCTCCCAATGTTGATTTATTTTTTTGCAGAACTGTAAAATTTAGAATGATATCCAGAGAGCGACTTGAGAAATTTTCGCCTTACATCCCATTGAGGAAAATACCGAGAAATACCCAATCACTTTGGTGGCCCCCCCCTTTAGTCTCGCCTTTCTTATTATGCGCAGCCAAGCTTTTTTCGAAACAATAATACAAACTAGACGTTTGTCAACTTTGAATAATACTTTTTGCGGTAATTTTTTGCATTCTGTATTATTTAATTCATCACAAGCATCTGGCTTTCAATATATTGTTCTAAAAACCCTTCACCCGTTTGAACTGACACGCGAAACCGCCAATTCAACCCCCCAAAAAGTTGAATTTCTAAATAACCCCCTTGGCATGAAGCTCTGCACAAGCGACTTCACTAAGCCCCAGCCACGATTCCATGACTTCACTGGTATGTTGCCCTAGAACCGGCGGTGCAGCTCGGTACGAAACCGGCGTATCCGAAAGCCGAACCGGATTAGCAATAACTTGAACCTCAGGGCCGGAGGAATGTTTCATTTCCACGACCATATTTCGAGCAATAACTTGTGGGTCCGCAAAGACTTGCGACAAAGTATTGATCGGGCCGCAGCCAATCTTCAACACCTCAAGCCTCTCAACCCACCAATCTGTCGTCTGAGACTTAAGAACCGGAGCAAGGGTCTTTGTTACCAAATCACGATTCGCGACACGTGCGGCATTTGTCGAGAACCGCACATCCTCGGGCATATCATCGAGACCAAAATTTTTACAAAACCTTACGAAAGTCGGGTCATTACCGATAGACAGTACCATATATCCATCCGCCGTCGGAAAAACCTGATATGGCACAATATTAGGATGCTGATTACCAAGACGTGGCGGATTCTCTCCAGTTGCGAGAAAATTCATTCCCTGGTTTGCAAGCCATGCGACATTTGCATCAAGCATGCCGATATCAATCTGCTGCCCCCTGCCGGTTCGCTCCTTGTAGCGCAGCGCAGCAAGAACGCCAATGCAACCGTAAAGCCCCGCAAAAATATCGGCGACCGGCACACCGACTTTTTGCGGTAGTCCATCCGGCTCACCGGTCAAACTCATAATTCCGCCCATGGCTTGCATGAGACTATCGTATCCAGGCCGCGGCGCGTAGGGGCCTGTCTGTCCAAACCCTGTGATTGAACAATAAATCAGTCCCGGAAATAGTGCATGCAATTGCTCATAGCCAAGACCATATTTCGTCAGCGCGCCAACTTTGAAATTTTCAACGAGAATGTCGCACTTTCCGATCAACTCCCGCGCTAGCGACTGCCCTTCCGGCTTACTTATGTCAAGCGTAACGGAACGTTTGTTACGATTAACGCCAACAAAATAAGCGCTTTCCTTTGTGCCTGGCATAAAAGGTGGGGCAAAACTACGGGTGTCGTCTCCCGCACCAGGCTTTTCGATCTTAATCACGTCCGCTCCCAGATCGGCCAACATTTGTACACAAGTCGGCCCGGCAAGAACCCGCGTCAGATCAAAAACTTTAAGGCCCGCCAACGGTCCTGTATTCTCTATCTTGGCATCGCCGGTGCTGTCGGCGATGCCATTTTTTGTTGATGTATTGGTCATGTTACAAGCTACTCCGGCAGAATCTGTCCAACGGTCTCGCGGCCGAATGGTATAATTAAAAGTCCCACGGCAAATGCAATCGCCGTACATGCCACCGGTACCCCCACAGTTCCCGCATGCGCCACCGCTGCAGCCAGCGCAAAGTTAACACCAGCGCCGATAAACCGGCCAAATGACGTGCAGAAAGCAAAGGCCGTCGCGCGGATTTCAGTTGGAAATAACTCAGGCAACCACAGGCTGAACATCGCAAAATTAGCGCCGCCAATGCCAAGAAAAAACAACGTGACGAGGAATACCGGCAATGCGGTGCCGCTTGGAAGATAAAATGCCCACCCAAAAGATGCGACAATCATAACGAGCATGATCGTGAAATAAATTGCAAGCGTCCGGCGCCGGCCAATCCGTTCGGCAATTGCTGGCAACGTGATACAACCAAGAATCGTACCTATGGAGAGAATCCCTGTACCGATGGAAGCCATGTGAATCGCCGCAGGTTTAGCCATGCCTGCTTTTAGCGAAAGCTGTATCAAGGCCGTCGGCTCATACACCGCAGCGGCCCAAAGTCCGATAACTGCAATTGTCAGCAACGCAGTCATCACCATGGTCTGAGACCGATAAGGACGCTGGAATATTTTCGCTAACGGACGATTTGCACCGGTTGTATGTTTACGCTCCCATTTCGCCGACTCTTTCACGCCGGTAAGAACAAAAATCGAAATGATAACCGGAGCAAACCCGCAGAGAAACATCGCACGCCAGCCGAAATGCACACCAACCGTATAGTTAAGCGCCGCCGCAACGAAAAATCCGGCATAATATCCTGTCTGTAAATATCCTGCCCCCATCTTGCGCCGGTCCTCGGGCCAGCTCTCCGCGACATAAGTGCCCGCCAGCGCCCACTCGCCACCAATGCCTATACCGGCCAGCAGACGGAACAAACCAAGTTCCCACACATTTTGCGAAAGTGCCGCAGCACCAGTAAAAATTGCGTAGATCATAATAGTGGCTGCCAGAGTATTCTTGCGTCCAAAGCGATCTGCAATCGGCCCCCAAATGAAGGAGAATCCCCAGCCGATCAAAAACATACCAAACAGGATCGATCCAATAAAAGCGACCGATGCAGGCTTCGCTTCAATTCCCGACCGTGGCAGCAATTCCGTTAGTGCAGGCGCCAACACAAGAGCATAGATGACACTATCCATGCCATCAAGCATCCAGCCGAACCACGCTCCCCAAAATCCGGTAATCTGCTGCCGGTTAAGCTTTGTTCGTGTAAGCCTGCCCGAAGTCGAGCCAGCGCTTGATACCGTCCGATCCATTGCTGAATTCATTGTACATTCCTCGATTATGTTTGATTATTATAACTAACGCCGGCAAAAATTTTATTCTTCTTGTTTTACTTAGTAGCTCCCGCCTTAGCCTTTCTTACCCCTGCGCGTGGTAAGCGCCAACTTGGGTACCGCTAGCACCGCCGCTGCCGGCGTCAGCAACGCCGTCACCGCGGCAGAGCAGGCTACAACCCCCTCCTTGGTAAAAGCCTCGTGATTAGCCTCTATTGTTGCCGGATCGTATAGGTAGTTGACCATGAGACCGTAAGATTCATCTATACCGCGCTTACCAGGATTACCCATCCAATTTATACGCTCCAGCCTGGCGCCATTGCCTAGATGAAATTTTGCAACCGAATCAGGCCGCCACCCACCTGTCCCGCTCTCGGTAAGATACATCGCACAAAGCCGAACCAGGGCCGGGCGCAAAGCCTGCGCGAAAGCGGACATATTTACCCAGGACTCATTGCTGATTGCCGCGCGAACACAAGCCAACGGGCGCTCTGCCTCGTATGGCATTCCAGTGGCGGAAAACAGCGCGCTTCCTTCGGCCTCAGATAGTGTGAAGCCGCTCAGATCATTTGCCTTCAGCCTCACCCCCAGCCAACGCCGAAATCCAGGAATCGGAGAAAGTGTTGAAAATTGCTGTATCCATGGCAAACCAATCCGCAATTCCTCGACCACCTGTTTGATCAAGAAATTCCCGAATGAAATTCCGCGCAAACCATCCTGACAGTTTGATATCGAATAGAAAATCGCCGTATCGGCTTCGTTTGCCCTGCGCAATTGCGCAGCTTCATCCGTATCACGCTCCAATAGCGCGCGCACAGATTCCGCAAGCCCCTTAACCAACGCCACTTCAACAAATATCAGAGGATCTCCTGGAAGTGCCGGATGAAAGAACGCAAAACACCGCCGGTCCGCCGCCAGCCTGCGCCGCAAATCGTCCCAGCCTTGGATTTCATGCACAGCCTCATAGGCAATGAGTTTTTCCAGAATTGCGGCTGGTGTTTGCCAATCTATCTGCCGCATTTCCAAAAACCCGCGATTAAACCAGGACGCAAAGAGATGCTTCAGATCAGCGTCAACCCGCTTTAACTCAGGGTGCCCTGCCATGTGCTCGGGAAGCTCCTTGCGCATCCGCACCAGTGCCGCTGTACCGCCCTGCGCCATGTTGATCCGCCGCATCAGCTCCTGGCGTGGCGGTTCAGCACGTTCCGCAAGAACGGCCGCCGTATCAGCTGAAGGTGCCGTTAAATATGAATTCGCCGCAGCTTTTAACGCTTCCTGGTCAGGTTCAAACGCTTCCGCGAGATAAGCATAAAATGCACCGCGCTGTTCGTGCGCCAACCCCCCCAGAACCTCGAGCAATTCGCGCGCGATCGCCGCGCCAGCCGCCTCACCACGTTCAGAAAGCAAAGAGACTGCCAACTGCCTCGCGCGCTCAAGAGGGTTGATGTCTGTTGCGGGAATGGGTGCGAACTTCCGCCCTCGCTCAGCGATCGCCGGCCAAAGACGCTCCAGCCATGCCCGCGCCGACCTGGGATGCAGAATCGACCTGAGAGGCGCAGATTTTGACTGATTGGACATTTCGTACCCCCGACTTTCTGTTTTTATATTATACAAAATGCTATTGTAAAAGGTCTTTTGTATTTTTTAATGAAGAAATATTTGTATACTTAGTAATTTCAATATGTTATTCGATTACATCCCGGATTTAGTCGAGGAAGGGCTTTCCCCGGGGACCGAACGAAAATAAAGTCGCCCTCTGAATTGGTTAAAATTGTTATTCACGATATTTTTTTTGGACTTGCCCGCATGACCGTGACCGAAAAAATGGAACCTATCCGCGTTGCGAATGAAACCCTTGCAAGCCAGATCCGCAATTGCCTGGCCGATGACATCACATCCGGCGCCATCGCTCCCGGCACCCAGATCGACGAGCAGGAGGTGGCCGAACGCTTCGGTGCTTCACGCACCCCGGTCCGTGAGGCTTTGCGGGAACTCGCGTCCTCGGGTCTGGTAACCATCGAGCCCCGCCGGGGCGCACGCGTCGTCGAATTGACGCTTGACCGGATTGGCGAAATGTTCGAGGTCATGGCAGAGATTGAAGCAATGTGCGTCCGCATCGCCACCGAGCGGATGACGACTTTGGAACGATACCAGCTACACCACCTTCACAATATCTCGCACAAACATGTTCTGGATGAAAATATCGATGAATATGACGCAACCAACAAGCAGTTTCATACAACTATATACAACGGAACCCACAGTTCGTTTCTAATCGAGCTGGCCTCCAATCTGCGGCAAAGAATTGCCCCGTTCCGCCGAGCGCAGTTTCGCGGCATCCAGCGGCTTCTCATTTCCTATGAAGAACATGCAGCCATTCTCAACAGCATTTTCGCAAAAGACAGCGACACAGCAGCAAAGCTAATGCGTGCACACATGCTCGTTGCAGGTGCTGTCTATACGCGCTATGCCTATGAACATCCGAGCCGGCTAGAATAATCATCTGAACTGAACCGGCAGGTTCGTATCTGATGATTTAAATTGCTCTCTTGAATACCAGAGGCGACGCATCAAGGCGCAATACCCACGGCCAAAATCTCGAACTCCGCTTACGAAAATCTGCCACCCGATCAATGCAAACTGTCGACGGCGGCGAAAAATGTGTCCGTCGGGTTGATTAAAAGGGGTTTGTTTCAAATCGCTTCCAACCGTGGCTCTGACTCATATTTGGTGCAGCAAGGCTATTTGAATGCGGATCAATGAGCCAGACTTCAACAGTGGCTGCCTCCCGGTCTGGCAGCATATCTATGATCTGCCGGCGCTCAAGATCACAAATCACCGTGCCGTATCGTTGCCCCCGCTTCCAAACCCAGTCGTCAATTCCGATGATGGCCGGAGTGCTCGGCACTTTCACCGCATACCTGCGAACCGTCCTGAGCAATGTATCCCGGCTGACCGGCATCTGCCGACGGCGAGCCAGTCCGGCAGATGGTCGGCCACCCAATGCCAATCCAAGGTGATGCACGACCTTCTCAAACCGACCAGTTCGGCGACAGTAAGCCAACGCGACGTCCTCAGAGAAGCGCTCAACGAAAATCTGCCGAGTACAGCTGGTTTCGCTAGATTGCGATAGCACAAAATGCTCAACTGCTCTCGGTTTGTGTCCCCGGCATCGACTTCAAACCGCCAGATATAGAAATAAAATCCGCTATCTCTTGCACACCCAGCCCGCTCTTCACCTGCGCGAACACGAAAGGCCTTGATCCGCGCATGCGCCTGGCGTCGCGGTCCATAACGTCGAGGCTGGCGCCGACCAGGGGTGCGAGGTCGGTTTTGTTGATAACGAGCAAATCGCTTTTCGTAATGCCGGGGCCGCCTTTTCGGGGGATCTTGTCGCCGGCCGAGACGTCGATGACATAGATGGTCAAGTCGGCAAGCTCTGGCGAAAAGGTGGCAGCGAGGTTATCGCCCCCGCTTTCGATGAGCAGGAGTTCGAGGCGTGGGAAGCGGGCCACCATTTGCGCCACGCCAGCGAGGTTTATGGAGGCATCCTCGCGTATGGCGGTGTGGGGGCAGCCTCCGGTCTCGATGCCGAGGATTCGTTCCGGGACGAGAGACCCCGCGCGGGTGAGAAACTCGGCGTCTTCCTTTGTGTAGATATCGTTGGTGATGGCGGCGATGTCGATCTTGTCGCGGAAGGCGCGGCAGAGCGCATCCATCAGCGCGGTTTTGCCGCTGCCCACCGGGCCGCCAATGCCGACGCGTAATGGTCCGTTCGTGTTCATGTGCGAAATAGCCTTGTATATTGGGTTTCGTGCTTCTGCCCTGCGATATCGGCGGCCCAGGAAGCACTGCCGAGTTCGAGGGATTGGCTTTGATGTACTGTTGCCCGGATGGCAGGCTCCAGTGCTTTTTGTGCCCGCAGACCGGCTGATTGGCCGAGGGGGATGAGGCGCACGGCGGCGGATATCTGGCCCGCAACCGCAGCGTGGAGATAAGCCAGCAAGGCGTCGTCCACGGGGATGCCGTGGACGGAGGCGAGTTTTGCACCCGCAACCGGATATGGGGCCGCTGGCGCGCCGCCCCAGGGTAGCGCAGCGGCGCAAAACGCTTCACCCTGGGCACTGGTTTCCAGACGGCGTTCGGCGCCGGGGCATAAAGCGAGGGCGAGATCCGCGACATCCTCGCCGGCATAGGCACGGCGGAATAATACCGCGTCCGTCCAGAGTGATCCGAGCGCGAGGCTATCTTCGAGCCACAGGGCAAGGGTGGTTTCATTGTTAACCCCGCCTTGCTCCACGACCCATTCCAGCCCGGCGGAATAGGCGAAGCCGCCCGTGGGGAAGGCGGGCGAGAACCAGGTGAGGAGGTTGAGCAAAGCATTAGCCATGGCTGTGATAGGCGCCTCCCTCGGGGTCGAACGGAGCGGTCATCTGCGCCGCGCTGCCGCCAAGCTTTCGCACCATATCCGCGATGACATGATCCTCCAGAATGCGCAGGCAGCTAGGCAGAAATTGTACGGCGAGATGGCGGTTGCCGAGATGCCAGGCGAGGCGGATAAGAGCGTCTGCCGTTGGGGCCGTGATTTCCAGCAATGCCTCGTCCGCGGCCCGCACTTCGACGTAAGAGCCGTCTTCGAGCGCCAGCGCATCGCCGCCGCGGATATGGACGGCTTCGGGCAGATCGAGGAGGATTTCCGTACCCTGGTCCGTAACGAAACGCAGACGGCGGCGGTAGCGGCGGTCGTAATCGAGCGTGACGCTATGGATGGCGGTATGCCACTGATCCGCCGGCAGGATGCGAACGGCGCGCATCAAAAGAGGAAGTACCGCTGGGCCATGGGGAGCACTTCGGCAGGCTCGCAGATTAGCAATTCGCCGTCGGCGCGGACCTCGTAGGTCTCGGGATTCACTTCGATGTCGGGTGTGGCGTCGTTATGGATCATGGATCTCTTGCCGATGCCGCCACGGGTATTTTGCACGGCCACCAGAGGCCGGGAGAGGCCGAGACGCTTGCCGATATCAGCATCGAGTGCAGCTTGCGAGACGAACAGCAGTGAGGATTCGATCAGGGCGCGGCCATAGGCGCCGAACATGGGGCGGTAATGCACCGGCTGCGGCGTGGGGATGGACGCATTGGCGTCGCCCATTTGCGCCATGGCAATCGAGCCGGCCTTGAGCACCATGTCCGGCTTAATGCCGAAGAAGGCCGGCGACCAGAGCACGAGGTCGGCGAGCTTGCCGGCAGCGATGGAGCCGACATGGGCGGACATGCCCTGGGCGATGGCGGGGTTGATGGTGTATTTGGCGATGTAGCGTTTTATCCGGGCGTTATCGCCAGCGCCATCACCAGGCAGGCCGCCGCGTTGTAATTTCATTTTGTGCGCTGTCTGCCAGGTGCGGATTATGACCTCGCCAACGCGGCCCATGGCCTGGCTGTCGGAGGAGAACATCGAGAGGGCGCCGAGATCGTGCAAAATGTCTTCCGCGGCGATGGTTTCCTTGCGGATACGGGATTCGGCAAAGGCGATGTCTTCGGGGATGGAGGCGTCAAGATGATGGCAGACCATGAGCATGTCGAGATGCTCATCGAGCGTATTAACCGTATAGGGGCGCGTGGGGTTGGTCGAACTGGGTAGCACGTTGGGCAGGCCGGCGACACGGATGATGTCCGGGGCGTGGCCGCCGCCGGCACCTTCCGTGTGGAAGGCATGGATGGTGCGGCCCTTGAAGGCGGCGATCGTATCTTCGACGAAGCCGGATTCATTCAGCGTATCGCTATGGATCATCACCTGCACGTCGAATTCATCGGCAACGGACAGGCAGTTGTCGATGGCGGCGGGCGTTGTGCCCCAATCTTCGTGCAATTTGAGAGATGACGCGCCGGCACGGATCATTTCCTCGAGCGCCGCGGGTTGGCTGGCATTGCCCTTGGCCGTAAAGGCGAGGTTCATGGGGAAGGCTTCCGCGGCCTGCAGCATGCGGGCGAGGTGGAAGGGACCGGGCGTGCAGGTGGTGGCGGCCGTGCCTGTGGCCGGGCCGGTACCGCCGCCGACCATGGTGGTGATGCCCGATGCCAGCGCCTCTTCGATCTGCTGCGGGCAGATGAAATGGATATGGGAATCGATGCCGCCGGCGGTGAGGATCTTGCCCTCGCCGGCGATGATCTCCGTGCCGGGGCCAATGATGATGTCCACACCGGGTTGCACATCCGGGTTGCCGGCCTTGCCGATTTTCGCGATACGGCCGGCCCTGATGGCGACATCGGCTTTGACGATGCCCCAATGGTCGATAATGAGGGCGTTGGTGATGACGGTATCGGCCGCGCCTTGCGCGTTGGTGATCTGCGACTGGCCCATGCCATCGCGGATAACCTTGCCGCCGCCGAATTTCACTTCTTCACCGTAGATGCAAAAGTCCCTTTCGACTTCGGCGAAGAGTTCCGTGTCGGCCAGCCGGACGCGGTCGCCCACTGTGGGGCCGAACATATCGGCATAGGCAGCGCGGGTGATGCGGGCCATTATTCTGCTCTCCCCATCGTCAAACCTCTGAAGCCATAAATCTCGCGCCGGCCGCGATAGGGGACCAGGGTAATCTCGCGGCTTTGTCCGGGCTCGAAGCGGATGGCGGTGCCGGCGGCGATATCGAGGCGCTTTCCGTGGGCGGCGGCGCGGTCGAATGAGAGGGCCGCGTTGGTTTCGGCGAAATGATAATGGCTCCCGACCTGGATCGGGCGGTCGCCTTTATTGGCGACACTGAGAACGGTTTTCTCGAGGCCCGCGTTCAGCTCCAACTCGCCGTCCGGCGTAAAAATCTCGCCCGGTATCATCGGATGGGCTCGTGCACGGTGACGAGTTTCGTGCCATCGGGAAAGGTCGCTTCGACCTGCACGTCATGAATCATTTCCGCCACCCCTTCCATAACCTGGGCGCGAGTGAGCACATGCGCTCCCGCCTCCATCAGCTCAGCCACGCGTTTGCCGTCGCGCGCGCCCTCAACCACGAAATCGGTGATCAGTGCCACCGCCTCAGGGTGGTTGAGCTTGACGCCGCGCTCGAGCCGCTTGCGCGCCACCATCGCGGCCATCGCGATGAGCAATTTATCTTTCTCGCGCGGCGTCAAATTCATTCGGTTGGTTCCTTCGCTAGCCTTGCCATACGCGCGGCAGCGGACCGGGCCGCAAAACCGCGAGCGCTCGCGCAACCACATGCCGCAACGCTGCTGCATCCGGTGCCAAAATACGGGCGAGCAGCACATCGCCGGTCCAGCTGGCACTGGCATGAGCACTCGTCAATGCCGCGCGCACGGCGCCAAGCCGCTCCGCCATTCCTGGGCCCACCGCAAAAACACTGGCGACGGCGCGCGCCCCCGCTGCCACGCCGGGGCGGTCAAGGCCGGCTGCGATATCACCTTCGAGGCGAGTGGAATCCTGCCACAGCAAGGCGCCATCACGGCTGAGCGAGATGCGGTCGCGCAAATAGCCCTCGCGCAAAATTTCGCCCATGGCGAGGCGGCCGAAGATGAGGGATTCAACGCCGAGGAATTCCGCTCCCGCGCAAAGGTCGATATCGAGGGCACGGTCGAGGCTGAAACCGTCGAATAATATGGTTTCCTGCGGCAAATAGTGTAGCCTCGCCCCGGCGCCTGCAGTCAGGCGTGTGCGAATGCGGGCGGGGGCCTCAAGCACGCGGTAGACACGCTCGGCCGCCTGGGTGGTGAACGTGACCACGGCGCGGGGTGTCAGCGCCAGGGCGATATCCAGCGCATCGCCACCGGCTATGCCGCCGGAAATGTTGAGGGCGACGGCCTCGACGCCGGGACCACGCGGCAGACGGGCTTTCAGGCAGCCTTCCTGGTAGAAGCGATCAAGGCGCGTGTCTGTGCCGTCATGCGTGAAGCCGAGATCGAGACGGCCGCGCGCACGTTGCGGCGCCGCGATCGCATCTTGCCGGGCGGGCACAAAATTCATCCCCGATACTGGCGGCGGGACTGACAGCCCGTCAAGGGGACAAATAACGTAAGCCGGCGCACAGCTTGCCCCGCACCCGGGAAATTGCGTTGCCGGATAGAAGTTTATGAGTGTTCCGCAGCGCGCCATAAGGCCGAGGCGCCAATACAACCAATGAGCCGGCAACCAGACCTGGAAGATTTCGCGCTACGCTTCACGGCGGGTACCCGCAACCACTACCAATCCCCGACTGCGGGCATGGCCGGCGATCATCAGATCATAAGGACCAATCACTCATCCCCGGCGCTCAAGATCCCCTCTCACCTCAGCCGTGTGTGCGGCAGCGTCGCTGTCGAATGGCAACACCGCCAATCTGGCCGAAAAATGCTCGACTTGGCGGCGGATACGCGAATGCAGAGACTGGTATCCAACATATAGCGCAGCATTAAAAACGCTCACGCTTCTGGGTCATCGGCTGCATACGCTCTCCCAGACCAACTCCCGGAGCGGCAAACAAACCATCCCAAGCCGCCTCGGCCTGCGCCATGATCTTGCGGGGTCCAACTTGCGGGGTCCAACGGAAACAATGGCCACCTCGTGGACATCATCGGAGAAGGCGGCAGCCTTTGACAACCGCACAGCTTGCGAGCAGTTGGAAAGAAACAATGAGGTGCGCGCCAACATGAAAGCTTCAAAAGTATATACTTTTGAATTTGGCCGATTTCAACCTTTCTTTCCAGGTTGCAACCTCCCGCCCCCCTAATTCAGCATTGTCGCGCTCTCCTATTTCAAGATCAATTTCAAGATCAATGCCATAAGTGTTAAATAAATCTTTTCAGCCTACACCGCGGGGATAACAATCCACCATGGACAAAATAAATTTATCGACTTACGCTTATCTCAAACTTCACGCTCATATCTCATAGAGGCCGAAATGTGCGTGCTATGTGCTGTCGAAGCAGTGGGTCAAGATAGTTTTCGACGTGCCTACATACTTCAGCTTTTGGCCTTGGTAGAGGACGCCGGCGCCCTTCCAATGGAGGCCGCGCTTCGCCTTTCCCAAGAAATTCTCACGCTGACTCAATCAAAGCGTTCGGGGCTCGTCTGTGATCTTGCGGTTCCTTCGGACCAGCATCTGAATAAGTTCGCTCAGGGAGAACCATAATGGTCATCAGCTCAAAAAAAAGCCCACTTATGTCAGTTCTATTGTCAAGCCTTTCCGATAAACTGTTATTCGAACTGGAAGAAATCTATAAGGACATACATGCCAATCCTGAATTATCCATGCAGGAGCATCGAACAGCCAGCATCGCCGCTTCTTGGCTGAAACGGCATGGCTTTGAGGTTACTGAGAAGGTGGGGGGAACTGGCGTAGTCGGGCTGCTCCACAACGGGGATGGCCCGACGGTGATGCTGCGTGCTGACATGGATGCGCTACCAATTCAGGAAATCACCGGCCTGCCTTATGCCAGCCAAGCGACCGGCACTGATCGCTTTGGTCAACCGACTGCTATTGCACATTCCTGTGGCCACGACATGCACGTGGCATGGCTGATGGGAGTGACTCGGATTCTAGCCGAAAATCGTAGTGCCTGGCGTGGCGCTGTAATGGCAATATTCCAACCTGGAGAAGAAACCGCCCAGGGGGCACGCGCTATGATCGCAGATGGTATGGTTAAGCGATTTCCTAAGCCTGACATAATGCTCGCGCAGCATGTAATGCCGCTTAGCGCGGGGGAGATAGGCTGGCGTGCCGGGACCATCCTCTCTGCCGGAGACAGTTGGGAGGTAACGATGTATGGGCGCGGTGCGCACGGTTCAATGCCGCAGAAAAGTATTGATCCTGTTGTCATGGCGGCTGCAGCCGTCATGCGGCTTCAGGGGGTGGTGTCGCGGGAAGTGGCGATGACGGACAGCGCCGTGGTCACGGTGGGCACCCTAAGAGCGGGATCAAGCGATAACGTCATACCGGACCATGCCATGCTGAGGCTTAATATCCGAACCTTCAAGGAACAGGTGCGCGGTCGCGTGCTTGCAGCGGTTAAACGGATATTGGAGGCAGAAGCAGCAGCATCTGGAGCGCCGAAAGGACCCGCGTTTTCCGTTCTTAGTGAGTATCCTGTGACACGTAACGACGAGGCAGCAACGCAGACCGTGGTCGCAGCGTTAGAACGGCATTTCGGCACCGAGCGCGTGCATGAGGTACAGCCCGCGACAGCCAGCGAAGATTTTGGTCTGTTCGGATCGGCATGGGGTGTGCCGGTCGTATTCTGGGTCGTCGGTGGCATCGATCCTGCTACCTTCGCAGCCGCTGAAGTAACTGGTAAAGTAGACGCGCTTCCTGCGAACCATGCGCCGGATTTCGCGCCCGTGATACATCCAACGCTGCGTACCGGTATTGAAGCGATGCTTGCCGCCGCAAGCGCTTGGCTGGCACCAGATGCATTAAAGGCATAAGTGGGATGGGGTCGGCTGTTCTATTAGTCAAGATTCTTGATCTCATCGGCACGTTTGTCTTCGCGATCAGCGGTGCTGCGCTAGGTGTCGAGCGTGACATGGATTTATTCGGAGTTCTTGTCCTGGCTTTTGTGACGGCTGTCGCCGGTGGTCTCGCTCGAGACGAACTCATCGGGGCCATTCCGCCTGAATCAATAGCGAGTTGGCATAATCTGGCACTAGCCGTTGCCGCCGGACTGCTGGTTTTTCGTTTCTCTCGGCTATTCTATCGCCTTCAGCACCCCGTTCAGTTTTTCGATGCCGCCGGGCTTGGCGTCTTTGCTGTAGCTGGAACCCAAAAAGCTTTAGATTATGGCATCAACTGGCCAATGGCAGCCGTCCTCGGGATGATCAGTGGGATTGGCGGGGGTATGGTACGTGACATATTAACAGCACAGGTTCCCACAGTATTGCGCGCAGATATTTATGCCGTGGCTGCACTTGCAGGTGCATTAGTGGTGGTTGTTGGGAGTTCGGCTGGGTTACAGCCGATATTTTGCGCGTTAGTAGGAATTGCATTATGTGTGTTCCTGCGTTTGATGGCGCTCTATCGGGGCTGGAAATTGCCGGTGGCCTCATCACATCCACCTGGATCAAGCTAGCCCGGATTATGCAGGACTGCTGGCGAGCATAGCGTAAACCGTTGATTTGATGTAAGA
>NZ_BSOS01000091.1 GCF_030160635.1 Acidocella aquatica
GCCGAGCTCACCAAGCCGCCGCACAGAAAGCGTACATCAAATCTAAATCACAACTGTAATGCTAGGCTGGCCGTACTGCGCAGCGACACAACGCGGCCCGCATAACCTGCCGGAACGCTGTAACGATTGCGATCCAGCATCGCCAGACATGTACTGGAGACCCGCAGCATATGTTCCACATAACCATCGAACACCGCGGTAACGGGGCGCAAAAAAGATTGCTCTTGAGCAAAGCAGTCCGCGATATTGCGCTCCGGCGTCACTGGATGTTTGCGCAGCGCTAACTCACCGCAGCGCGTGGCCAGCCAGTCGTTCAGAGCATCGAAGCTCGCAAAGCGTGCCAGCGGCGTGAAGAGCCATTCGCGCACATTGCCCACTTGGTTCTCGATCTGCCCTTTCTCCCAACCCGAGGCCGGCGTGCAGGCAACGGGCTCGAACAGATAATGATTGGCCAGAACCATGAACCGGCGGTTGAACAGCCGTTCCTTGCCCGTGAAGATCGTTTCAACCACAGCCTTGAGATTATCGTAAATCATGCGCTGGGGCACGCCGCCGAAGAAAGCAAACGCGCGATTATGAGCATCAAAAACCATCTCCTGGGTCTCCCGTGGATAGGCCACGACGAACATCTGGCGGCTGAAGGCCAGACGGAAATGAGCAACCTTGATGACCTGCATCACGCCATTGAGCTCGACATGCTCATGGCTCCAATCGAACTGGCATGCCTCACCGGGCAGAAAGCTCATCGGAACAAAGGCTTGCGTGAGCGCCACTCCAAATTTGCCCGCCTTCCAGGCGCGCACAAATCGCTGTACCCCATCATAGGCGCCCTGGTAGCCCTCAGTTTGCAAGCCCTCAAACAAACGCCGCGCCGTGCGCCGCTGACGTTTTGGCAGATGCCGTTCGACCCGCAGCCAGTCCTCCAGAAGCGAGGCAAACGCCCCAAGCATGGGAGCCGGCTGTCGCGCTCGGCGATAAACCGCCGTAGACGCGCTCCGGCAATGCTTGCGCACCGTGGGGCGCGATAGGTTCAGGTCACGGGCAATCGAGCTCACGCTCTCCTTACTGACCAATCGACGACGACGAATTTCAGCAATCACATCCATATTCAGCACCCCAGATTCTCCGACATAAGCGACGGAGGATGACACATCCCAGGGTGGAAACTATTGGACGCTGTTTACCCCAAGAATCTGGAAACTTTTGCACGCTGTTTTACAGTCAACCAACCCAGCCAATATCTGTGGTTGAGTATGGCCAAGGCGTGTGGCGTGAAGGGGCGACGGGATTCGGCTGCGGCCATGAGCTTGTGGAGCGGAGCGGAAGTCACAGGGGGGGGATTAGTTGGGCAGGCAATGGTAATCCCCCCTGCCATTAAGGGGATTGATAAGTAGAATTTTCTCGGCATTTTACGCGAGGAGAT
>NZ_BSOS01000092.1 GCF_030160635.1 Acidocella aquatica
CTCATCATTCGCCCCTCACAAGGTGGCAAATATTAGCACGTAATGTTGTTAATGTGAATCACTATATAAATCCAATTCGCAGATGAAGTGCCCATCTTTGGCATTAAATTCAATTTCGACTGCGACTTTTCCGCGCCCGAGTAGGCGATTCGGCACACCTTCGATTTTGACTTTCGTGGTGCTCGAAACAGCCTCCTCTTTGTGATCTTTTTGTCTCTCCATACGGTACAACTTTAAACATTCGTGAATGTTAAGATTTTTGAAGCATGTTAAAATCTCTCTATTTTCTTCCAGGTATTTTCGTACGGCGTAGGTCAAGGCTAAGCTTTGGTTGCTCGCTCGTTGGATGTCGTCGGCTCCGCCAAGACATTTGATCACGAAGAGATACGGGTTTCTGCGATTCGCTTGAGTAGCCCTTTGATGGTCAAAATTTTGGGCAAATTCGTCGATGTCAAAACTTATTGAATGAACGATTGCGGCGATATCGGCGAGGTATTGCCGTGCGGCATATTCAGATTTCTCATCTCCGAGAAGATCGGGCGGGTTTCGTCGGTGCCGGAGGCGCCGGGCTCAATGTACTGACGCACCAATTCATGGCCCAGGCGCAGACACCATGTCTCAGCCTGGCGGATCTGGTCGGGGATGGAGAGGTCAGCCTCGGCTTGGCGCGCCGTGGACAACCGCGCGTAGACGGCGGTCAAATCGCGTCCAACCATGACCCCTCGGGGGTGCGTACGAATACATGAACTACCTCCTCGTAGTCCAAGTTTTTGTCCGCCTCCCCATCGGGAAACTTTTGCACGCTGTTTTACAGCCTCTCCTTCCGCAGTTTCCGAAATGAGTTACCATATCCTCCCGCGTTAGAGGCATGGGTGACCTATGTATATACCACTTTTCGTATATGCAAAAATCTGCATATAAGGTGACATGGAACAGAAAGCCGTATTCTTTACCGCCTTGTCCGACACTTTTCGGCTTCGCTGTCTGGCGTTGATCAACGCTAATGGCGAGATTTGCGTGTGTCAGCTGACCCATGCGCTGGAAGCCCCGCAGCCCAAGGTCTCCAAACACTTGGCAATTTTGCGCGCAGCGAAGTTGATCGAGCAGCGTCGCGCTGCGCAATGGGTACTATACCGCTTGGCCGAACTGCCGAACTGGGCGGAGGCCGTCTTGCAAGGCGCCCTTGCCGGTGTAGCGGATGAGGTGGTGCATCTGTCCGATTTGCAGCGTCTCGCTTCCGCGCCGGAGGGGCCGCCGACTCGAATCCATCAATTCTCAACCAGCAAGGAGGCTGGATCATGGAAGCAATAATCGTTGATCCGAGAGAGTTTCATCTCAGCATCCGGGTTGCTGATTTAGGCGCCAGCACTGCGTTTTACCAAGCTTTTTTTGGCGTTGGCCCCAAAGAGATGACGGCGCGCTACAGCACCTTCATTGTGCCCCATCTGGCGTTGAATTTTGTGCTGCTGGTTAATGACAAAGGCGAAAAATTGGATACCTACAGCTTGTATCATCTAGGCATTGGCGTGGCAGCCCGGGAGGCGGTCATTGAGAGTTACCATCGGGCCCGTGTGGCAGGCGCAGAGATTGTGAAACCCCCTCGAACCACTTGGCACGGTACGCCTTTGCATGAACTCTGGCTGCGAGATCCTTCGGGGTATCTGATCGAGATATATGCGCGCGTAACCGCCGATGAACTAACTGCTATGCCGGAGAATAAAGAGCCGACTTTTTTAACGCTGGATACGCCAAGGTAAAAGCTTGAAAGCAAGAGTTTATTCTAAAGGAATTCATCATGAATCGCAGAAACATATTCAGTGCCGGTGTTGCCTTGGCTACAACGGGTTTTGTTGCGCGCGCTAAGGCTGCCGAACTTCCGCAACAAGGCGCATTGCCCACTGGGCCAGTGACACTCTACTATGAATTTCGTGTAGCTCTGCCAGAAAATGCCTTGGCGCTTTCATCGATACAAAAAATGGCGGCGTCTTTAATGGATAAGCCTGGTTTTTTGCACCTTACTCTTAAGCAAATGACCGGCGATTCAACGATGGTGAAAAACTATCCTGAATCATATAAGGGTATTCTGGCAACAGCCTATCTTGATGGTGTCTCGGCGCAGCGCCAGCCTTATTATTATGCGTTGTTCATCCGCTTTTCTGACTATCAGGCGCTATTATCATCAGGCGCGAACGAAGCGTTTGGTCAGCAAATTGTACCGCATCTGCATTCGATTAGTCCGTCACCAAACGGGGCGGTTAAAAGCAAGCAGCCAATGGCTTGGTATCAGGGAGTCTTTGAGACGATCGCGGCGGGGAATCGTTCAGCTATTGTTCAGGATAATGCAAACATAATTTCATTTCTGCGCATGCCCGCGGACGCACATGATCTGACGAGCGTTGCGAACCATGTTTTTATCAACGACTCCGATCATCTGCAGTTCGATCAGAATGTTGTGGCTTTGTTGCGGGTGGCACAGGAAACTTATTTGCCGGCAGATGCAGCCAACGGTATTGGATCAGCGGGGGCGGCGGATAACCGGCTCTATCGCAAAGCTGTGACGACGGAAATTCTGCGCAATGCCTTTCCGGATGGAACCATGCGTGCCTATCTGATGCATGGCGTTTGGGACAGCGTGTGGGATCATGAAAATTCTCATCTCGACGCACGGTTTCAGAAAGCCGCCGGACCAGTGGGCGCGGCGGTGACGATAGGGCCGGTCGAACCCTTCTATCAAACCCGGCTCTCAGTTAGTGCAAGCTGAAGTATCTTCACTATTATTCGTATATTTTTAAAGTAACCTGGTAATTTTTACTTTTGGAGATCACCATGACCGCAAGTACAGTCCCGTCCGCACAAGATTTACTCGCCAAAATGCGTGCCGGAATGGGGCGGGTTCCGGCCGCGATCGAAAAATCAACCATCGTGGATGATGGATTGATCCAGGAGCATATGCGCTCGCGTATGTATGCAATGCCGGCCAATGGCGCGCTGAATGAGGAAACCCGTACCTTGGTTTATTTGGCGGCGGCATTGGCAGGTTCCAGCCCCGCTTGTGTGGCGGCGATGGCTGATAAAGTGGTTCAACAAGGTATTCCCGCTGCAAAAGTGCTGGAGACCGTTCACATCACTCGTTTTGCGATGGCGACAAAGATAATCGGTGACGCTGAGCCAGTGTTCGACGCTCTGGTGCGCTCTCAAACCTGATTTTTTGATGGAATATTGTCATGCTTGAATATTCAGTCCGTGCGCGCCGGGATGATGCCCATGGCAGCACCGCATTTTGCAAAGATGCATCGCTTGTTCTTGATACCGGCCTGGCTGGCCGGCTTGATGCCTTTAACCCGGCGGAGTTGTTTTTGGCTTCCGTGGCGGCATGCATGTTGAAAGGTCTGGAGCGTGTCGCGCCGCTTTTATCGTTCAGCTATTCGGGGGTGGAGATCAAGCTACACGGCATTCGTCAGGATGCGCCGCCAAAAATGCTGCGGATTGATTATGAGATCGTCATCGATACCGATGAGCCGGATCGCCGGATCGCCCTTATGCACGAAAATATCCGAAAATATGGTACTATTTCGAATACTGTGGCGGGGGCTTTGGAATTGATTGGAACGATCCGCAGGGCTGGTGTTTGATCTGTATCAATGACTTGGGTGGGTTGCGAAGGTAGAAAACCATTTCTTTCGTGCTCCAAGCTTGAAGCTTTGTGTTCAAGGAGGTTCCGATGATACCAAATGATGTGGTTATTTGTGCGCCGGTCCGCACAGCGATTGGCACGTTCAATGGTTCGTTGAAAGATATTCCTGCGCCGGAACTTGGCGCGGCTGCGATTAAGGCAAGTCTTGCCCGATCCGGTCTGGCGGCGGAACTGGTTGGCGGCGTGATCATGGGCAACGTGATCCAGGCGGGGGTCAAAATGAACCCGGCGCGGCAGGCTGCGGTCCATGCCGGTTTGCCGGTTGCTGTACCGGCGATGACGGTGAACCGGGTTTGTGGCTCCGGCGCGCAGGCGATCATATCCGCCGCGCAGGATGTGGCTATGGGCTTGGTTGAATGTGCGGTCGCGGGTGGCATGGAGAATATGGACCGTGCGCCTTATCTGCTGGCGAATGGCCGTTGGGGTATGCGGCTGGGTGATGGTGCGGTGTTTGATTCAATGCTGCGAGACGGCTTGAATGACGCGTTCTCCGACAAGCATTCTGGTTGGCATACCGAGGATCTGGCGGCACAGGACAATATCTCACGGGCCGATCAGGACAGATGGGCGCTGCGGTCACAGCAACGCTTTTCCAAGGCACAGGCTGCGGGATATTTTCAGGGCGAGATTGCGCCCGTGGAGATTGCTGGCAAGCGTGGCGTGGTGATGTTCGAGAAAGATGAACACAACAGACCTGAGACGACGGCAGATTCTTTGGAAAAACTGCGGCCGGCTTTCCGCAAGGAGGGGACGATCACGGCAGGTAACGCCCCAGGGCTGAACAGTGCGGGAGCGGCGATGCTAATCACCACCCGTGGCTTTGCCGATGCTCATGGGCTTACACCAATGGCGCGGCTGTTATCCTGGGGAATTGCGGCCGTTGAACCAGGCATGTTTGGCTTGGGGCCGGTGCCTGCCGTGCAACAGGCATTGCAGCGCGCGGGGTGGAGCATTGGCGATATTGAGCGTATTGAAATCAATGAAGCTTTTGCGGCCATCGCTATTGCCGTAACGCGCCGTCTGGGTCTTACCGAGGAGGTCGTCAACGTCGAAGGCGGGGCGATTGCACATGGCCACCCTATCGGTGCCAGCGGCGCGATTTTAACGACGCGGCTTTTGTATTCCATGCAGCGTGACGCGATTAAACGCGGGGTTGTGACGCTGTGCATTGGCGGCGGTCAGGGGATCGCGCTGGCGCTGGAACGGATTGGATAAGGATTACACCATGACGACGGACTCTCTGTTGGCGCCTCCCTCAAACGAAGCCGGTGGCAGTGGCAAGCTGGTTGGCTGCGGCATAGCGTTGCGCGGCAACGCAGGCGCGTAATGAACCGGCAACAGCAGGTGGACAATCGCGATCATGTCTAAACGTATTCGTATTTTTGTGGCCGTTTTTTTTGCCATACTGCTCATTGGCGGCGCTGTTTTTTATTTTTTGCAAGATAATGCCAGGACAGATCAGCTAACACTGTATGGCAATGTGGACATCCGCGAGGTTGAGGCGGCGTTCAATGATAGCGGATTTGTCATGAAGTTGTTGGTGCAGGAAGGGGATCAGGTTCACAAGGGTGAGTTAATCGCGCTAATGGACGACCAGCGTTATGCGGCATCCCTGGCAGCGGCGCAGGCGCAGGCGGCAAACCAGAAGCAAATTCTGGCGGCGCTGCTGGCGGGTACGCGCCCGGAACAGATCGTGCAGGCCAAAGCGCAGATGGACGCGCTTGAGCCGGTGTATCAGAATGATGCCGCCAACTATCAGCGATATGCGACCCTGGTGCTGAGCAGTGCCGCCAGCCGCCAGCAGCGTGATGACGCCAAGGCCGCGTATGATAATGCCAAACAGAATTATGAAGCCGCAAAGCAAGCCTATATCCTGGCGGTGAAAGGCCCGCGCCAGGAGGACATCGCCGCCGCCCAGGCCGCGTTTGATGCCGCGCAAGCGCAGGCCACTCTTGCCGCCGTGGAATTTTCCGACACAAAACTCTACGCCCCAGCCGATGGTATTATCGAAGAACGGATTCTGGAACCTGGTGACATGGCAACCCCGCAAACACCGGTCTACACCATCGCGTTGACCAACCCGCTCTGGGTGCGCGCCTATGTGCCGGAAACCTCGCTGGGCAAAATCATCCCCGGTATGGCGGCGGACATCACCACGGATTCCTATCCGGGCAAGGTCTATCACGGCTGGGCCGGCTATCTCTCGCCCACGGCGGAGTTTACGCCCAAGAATGTGGAGACGCCGGATCTGCGCGCCGAGCTGGTGTATCAACTCCGCGTCTATGTTTGCGCCTCGGACAACCAGCTCCGCCTGGGCATGCCCGCGACAGTGACACTCGACCTGACCCACACCGCAGCGGCTAATGCGCCGCGCGGCCCTGCCGTCTGCGGTGACGATGCCGCCGGAAACTGACGCCGCGCCGCTGGTTCTGGAGCAGCTCACGCGGCGCTTCAAAATTGGCAAACGCGTCGTGGTCGCGCTGGACGCGGTCAGCGCCACCACCGCGCCGGGGCTGGTCATCGGGCTGATCGGCCCGGACGGTGCAGGCAAGACCACGTTGATGCGCCTGGTTGCCGGGCTGTTGCGCGCTGATTCCGGTACGATCCGCGTGTTCGGCACCGATGTCGCCGCTGATCCGCTCAAAGTGCAGGGCATGATTGCCTACATGCCGCAGCGTTTCGGCCTTTATGAAGACCTGAGCGTGCAGGAAAACCTCGATCTCTATGCCGATCTGCAAGGTGTTGCGCCCGAGGCCCGCGCCGCGCGCTACGGCGCGTTGCTTCATATGACCGGGCTGACGGCGTTCACCACGCGGCTCGCGGGCAAGCTCTCCGGTGGGATGAAGCAGAAGCTCGGCCTCGCCTGCACGTTGATCCAGCCGCCGCGCCTGCTGCTGCTCGACGAGCCGACTGTCGGGGTCGATCCGGTCTCGCGGCGTGAACTCTGGGCGATCGTGGATCATCTGGTGCGCGGCCAGGGCATGAGCGTGCTGCTCTCCACCGCGTATCTCGATGAGGCCGAGCGCTGCGACGAGGTGCTGCTGCTGCATGAGGGTAAGTTGATCGGCGCGGGCAAGCCATCGCAATTCACCCAGGCGATGGCCGGGCGCAGTTTTCAGGTGCGCGCGGCCAACATGTCCAAACGTGCGCTCCAGGGCGCATTATCGCGCCTCCCTGGCGTCACCGATGCGATCATCCAGGGCGAGGCGGTGCGGATGGTGCTTGATGCCGGTATAAATCCCGGGATTGTGCGCGAATCTGGCCTTGTGGATGCCGTCATCACGCAGGTGCCGCCGCGTTTTGAGGACCGGTTCATCGATTTGCTGAAAGCCAAGGCGGCAGCCATGGCAATTGAACCGGCACCGTCCGCCAATCCGCCCGCGGCGGCCCGCGCGCCTGCAGCGCAACCCGGCACGGAGATTGAGGTTTCGCATCTGCTCAAGCGGTTCGGCGATTTCTGCGCGGTTGATGACATCAGCTTCACCGTCGCGCGCGGTGAGATATTCGGCCTGCTCGGGGCGAACGGCGCGGGTAAATCCACCACCTTTCGCATGTTGTGCGGCCTGCTGCCCGCCACCTCGGGCAGCTTGCAGGTCGGCAGCTTCAACCTGCGCACCGCCGCCGCCACGGCGCGCGGGCGGCTTGGCTACATGGCGCAAAAATTCTCGCTCTATGGCGATCTCTCGGTGTTGCAAAATCTGCGTTTCTTCAGCGCCGCTTACGGGCTGAGCGGTGCGAAGCGCAACGCGCGCATCGACTGGGCGCTGCGCGAATTCGAACTAGCCCCGATGCGCGACGCCACCAGCCGCGACCTGCCGCTCGGCTTCAAGCAGCGCATGGCCCTGGCCTGCGCGCTGATGCACGAGCCCGATGTGCTGTTTCTCGATGAACCCACCTCCGGCGTGGACCCGCTGGCGCGGCGCGAGTTCTGGCAGCGTATCAACGCGCTTGCCGATTCCGGGGTCACGGTTCTGGTCACCACGCATTTCATGGACGAGGCGGAGTATTGCGACCGCCTGGTGATTATGGGGCAAGGGAAAGTTCTGGCGGAAGGGACTTCGGAGTCCTTAAAATCCGCCTGCCGGGATGCGACCCACCCAGACCCAAGCATGGAAGACGCCTTCGTGGCGCTGATCGAGGCGGATACCGCCCGCAGCGCGGCGCAAGTGAGGGCGGCATGAAGGCCGGAATATTGATGCGCCTGCGCGGGCTGATCCGTAAGGAGAGCCTGCAAATCCTGCGCGATCCGTCCTCCATCGCCATCGCCTTTCTGCTTCCCGCCATGTTGCTGCTGTTGTTTGGCTATGGCGTCTCGCTCGATGCCAAACATGTGGCGCTCGGCATTGTGGTGGAACAACCCAGCGCCGCCGCCGCCAGCTTCACCGCGCAGTTTTCCAACTCGCCCTATTTCGCGCCACGAAACTTCCCCAGCGCTGCCGCCGCGCAAACCGCGTTATCGCGTGAGACGATCATGGGCTTCGTCTGGCTGCGCAGTGATTTCGCCCGCCGCGTTGCCGCCAGGCAGGACCCGGATATCGGCGTCTATGTCGATGGCATCAACGCCAACAACGCCCGCCTCATTGAAAACTATGTGCAACAAAGCTGGGCGGACTGGATCACCTCGCAGGCTGATCTGGCCGGCGCCTCTAACCCGGTGCCAATCGCCGTGGAGCCCCGCATCTGGTTCAACCCGGCGGTCAGCAGCCGTGATTATCTGGTCCCCGGGCTGATCGCCGTCATCATGACCCTCACCGGCGCGCTGCTCACCGCATTGGTGATCGCGCGCGAGTGGGAGCGCGGCACGATGGAAGCGCTGATGGTCACGCGCGTCAGCATGCACGAAATCCTGATCTCCAAGATCATCCCCTATTTTCTGCTCGGCATGGGCGGCATGGCGGTATCCGTGACCATCGCGGTGTTTCTCTTCGGCGTGCCGCTGCTCGGCTCGCTGCTGGTGCTCACCCTGGCCGCCAGCCTGTTCATGCTCGCCTCGCTGGGCATGGGACTGCTGATCTCCACCGTTGCCAAAAACCAGTTCGTAGCCGGCCAGATCGCGATTATCACGACGTTTCTGCCAGCCTTCATCCTCTCGGGCTTCATCTTCGATGTCGGCAGCATGCCGGCGCCGATTCAGGTGATCACCCATATCGTCGCGGCGCGGTATTTCGTCTCCATCCTGCAAAGCCTGTTTCTCGCGGGCACGGTCTGGTCTGTCATCCTGCCCAATTTGCTGGCATTGCTGCTCATGGCTATCTTTTTTCTCGGCGCGGCACGGCTGGCCGCGCGCAAGCGGCTGGACTGACCAATGCTGCACCGTATTCTCGCCCTCATCATCAAGGAATTTCTCGCCATTCTGCGCGATGCCAAAAGCCGCATGGTGCTCATCGGTCCGCCTTTGATCCAGTTGGTCGTGTTCGGCTACGCCGCGAGTTTTGATCTCAACCATGTGCCCTTCGCGGTGTATGACCAGGACCGCAGCGTTGCCGCACAGGACCTGGTGGCGCATTTCACCGGCTCGCCGGCCTTCACCGAAGTTGCCTCGCTCAAGAGTGATCATGAGATAAAATCCCTGATCAATTCACGCCAGGTTGAAATGGTGCTGGTTATCGACCCGCGCTTCAGCCGCGACCTGCTGACCGGAAAAGCCGCGCCCGTGCAGGTCATTGTCGATGGCCGCAACTCCAACACGGCGCTGCTCATTCTCGGCTACGCCAATGCGGTCATCACCGCGTACAGCCAAAGCTGGGCCGCCACGCATGGCCTGCCATCACCCCCGGCGCAGCTAGACCCGCGCGCGCTGTTCAACCCTAACCTCGACTCGCATTGGTTCATCATTCCCGGCATCGTCGCGCTGCTCACCCAGGTTGTCACTCTGTTGGTGGTTGGGCTTTCCGTGGCGCGCGAGCGCGAGGCGGGGACGTTTGACCAGATTCTGGTAACACCTATGCGCCCGCTCGATATTCTGCTCGGCAAATCCATCCCCGGCCTGATTATCGGTGTGGTCGAGGGCAGCGTCATCATCCTGGCCACGGTGTTCTGGTTCAAGGTGCCGCTTTATGGCGGGTTGTTGCAGCTTTACCTTGGATTACTGCTGTTCGTATTCTCCGTCACCGGCATCGGGCTGATGATCTCCTCACTTGCCGCTACGCAACAACAGGCATTGCTCGGCGCGTTCCTCTTCATGGTGCCGTCGATCATCCTCTCCGGCTTCGCCACGCCGATTTCCAACATGCCGGTGATCGTCCAGGACCTCACCTGGATCAACCCGATGCGCTACGCCTTGGTCATCATCCGCCGCAGCTTTCTGGAACACCCGAGTTTTACCTCGCTGCTGCCGCAATACCTGCCGATGGCGGCGCTGGCACTAGTCAGTCTGGCCGCCGCCGGATGGTTGTTCAGGAAGCGGGCGGTTTGAGATGCCTATAAAAAATATCAGCCAATCGTACGCTATCTGCCATTCATATTGCCCGCACTGTGGGGGCCTCTTCTCATTGAGTATATTTTATCCGGTCGTGTCCCCGCTGGTGGTGTAGCAGTTGTGGGTAAGTAGCCCGCCGGAGCGACCGCCACGAGTTTGGCTTAGCATTACAGTTGTGATTTTTTGGTTGCGAAGCGGCTTAATCTCTGAATCAATGGGTCACC
>NZ_BSOS01000093.1 GCF_030160635.1 Acidocella aquatica
ATGGTCACTTCCTCCCGCCAAACCACCCATTTATAGCCAACATCAACAAGAAACGCTATAAGAGCCTCGTTAAACGTAGCAAGAATGACCGCAATGATGCCGAGGCGATCAGCGAAGCGGCTTCTCGTCCCAGCATGAAATCGGTGGCGGTAAAGAGCGTAGACCAACAGGCCCAGATTATTATCCTTAAGCATCGAGAGATGCAGGTGGGCCAGCGTAGCCAGGCGATCAACGCGCTGCGTGGCCATGCCACGGAATTTGGTGTGGTGGCGGCCAAGGGCACCACCAAAGTTGAAGCGCTGCTCGTAGTGCTGGCTGGGGATGCCAACATACCGGCCGCAGCGCGCGCTATGTTTGAGCAAATGGGCGCGCATATCGAGGCCCTGAATAGCCGGATCGCCGTTCTGGATGCCGAGCTGGCGAAGCAGCACAAGCTCAACCCGGTCAGTCGGGCTCTGGGGGAAATTCCCGGCGTCGGTCCGATGATCGCGACCACCATGGCTTTGACTGTGGAACCTGAGAATTTTGCCTCCGGCCGTCATTTTGCGGCGTGGCTGGGTCTGACGCCGCGGGAGCATTCCACCGGCGGCAAGCAGCGCCTGGGCAAAATCAGCAAGGCAGGTAATGAACGGATGCGAACATTGCTGGTGGTCGGCGCGATGTCAGTCATCCGCGTGGCCAAACTTGGTAGCAAATCGGCGTTGCCATGGTTGGTACAATTGCTGGAGCGCAAGCCGCGCAAGCTCGCGGCGGTAGCTCTGGCCAACAAGATGGCCCGGATTATCTGGGCCATGATGGCGCGCGGGGAGACGTATCGGCGTAAGCCGATCGCCGCCTGAACCGCACGCCGGTGCTGGGGGTATAAGGAGCAAGTAGGAGATGGTTATCGGTCGAACCGACGAACAACAAAATCCGCGCGCGACTACGGCAATCACATGCCGCTTGATTGTTTGGATGTTGTTCGCGGAACCGATCTGGGCCCTGCGGTCATGATGCCGCAATAATGTGAGGCCGGACACATGACCGCATTCGAACCCATGCCAAATTCTGCTTCAACTACTTGAACCCAGCGGGGTCGTCCACACATGTCGCGCGGCAGTCGAGACGTTCGCAGACAACGACGCCGTTTTGGTGATTGATGAAACCGGTTTCTTGAAACAGGGT
>NZ_BSOS01000094.1 GCF_030160635.1 Acidocella aquatica
GCTTATCCCGGCTTCGTGACATTGAAATTGGCGCAAAAATCGTAGAAGGATATGGGTAAAAGAAAGCAGCCCGCAACGGTTACAATACTTCACCGCACGATGCACGATAGCAAATTTGCCCGAATTGCCCTGAATTTACCCCCGGGCGCTTACCTATTGCTTACCCGCAATTTGGCGAGAGCTGGATTGTTCTCATAACCTATTGATTTTATGGCGGACCCGACGCGATTCGAACGCGTGACCTTTGCCTTCGGAGCGGTATCGGAACGAATTTCCGGGGGTATCCGATACTACGATATTGCACTCTAAAGCACTGAATTAACATTAAAAATCTTGATTTCTTTCCGAAATTCCTATCCTCTCATACGCCATGATTTTCCCTCAACTGCTTCCGTGGTGCTTCCGTGGAAAGCGTAACGATTTAGGGCTTTAGGCGGATGAGCAGGCTATCTAATCGTACTATCGCAGCCGTTGAACCGCAATCAAAGGACTATTTTCTTTGGGACGATGATTTGCCCGGTTTTGGCCTTCGCGTGTTCCCTACGGGCAAGCGCAGCTTTCTGGTTCAATATCGAGCGGGCGGACGCACGCGCCGCTATACAATAGGCCCTCATGGGGTCTGGACACCCGAAGCCGCGCGTAAGCAAGCGCAGATTCTGCTCGCTGAGATTGCTCACGGCGAAAACCCAGCCGAACAACGCCTGCTCGATATCAAGGCGATTACTTTAAAGGAGCTTTGCGAGCGCTATCTACAGGATGCGGACAGCGGGCTCATCCAAGGCAAAGGGCGGAGACCTAAGAAGGCGTCGACCATAGTATGCGACAAAAGCCGAATTAACCGGCACATTGTCCCGCTGCTTGGTACCAGGCGGGTGAGAGACGTGACGTCTTCCGAGGTCACGCAGTTCCTCCGTGATGTTGCCCGCGGCAAGACGAAACTGGACGTGAAAACGAAGCGTCGGGGGCGATCCATCGTGCGCGGTGGAATAGGTGCTGCAACACGCACTGTTAGCTTGCTTGGCGGGATTTTTACCTATGCTTTGCAACTCGGCATCATTGACCGCAATCCCGTCCACGGAGTTCGGAAATTCGCTGATCAGAAAAAAAGCCGCCGGCTTAGCGAGGGTGACTACCGGCTGCTCGGCGAGATCATCCGTAAAGCCGCTGAGAAGGAACAACACCAAACCGCCGTGGACATGATTCGCGCCATTGCCTGCACGGGCTGCCGGTTAGGAGAAATTGTAACGTTAAAATGGGCGGATATCGATGTCGAGAATAGTTGCATAAGATTTGGGGATAGCAAGGAAGGTGCCTCCACTCGTCCAGTCGGGCTTCCTGTAATGGACTTCTTCGATCGCTTGCGTCCAGATCGACAGGGCATCTACGTGTTTCCCGGCACACAATCGGGCAAACCGCTCATTGGCTTTCCGAAATACTGGATCGCAATTCTGAAGGACACGGAGCTGTCCAGCATTACGCCGCATGTGCTCCGGCACAGTTTCGCGAGCATCGCCAATGACCTGGGCCTTACAGAGGTTACCATTGCGGCTTTGCTGGGACACTCCCGCGGAACAATCACGAGCCGTTATATTCATAGCGTTGACTCGGCCTTGATCATGGCAGCCGATACGGTAGCGGGCTATATTCAAGGGCTCCTTGATGGCGTGGAGTTCAAACGTCATTCCTATGCCTTTGATCGCGCTTCGCGGCAGGCCGTGCTGGATCGGCTGTTTGACCAACCCAAGAAGGGACAGACGAACGAGGATAGACTGCCCGTTGAGCCAGGGGCAGCGTGAAGGTGATAGACAGTCCTGCCTTTTCAGGTTGGCAGCGGATCTGTGCCGCGATCAAGCAGGGCTAGGTAATCCGAGTAGGCGTAGATTCGACCGCGCTGCCGTCCCGTAGTCTCACGCACGACATCGATCCTGGCGAGATTTTCCAATGCTGTGCTGGCCGTTGGAAAGGAGACGGCGAGCTTCTCGGAGACGGTCTGGATGGTGACGATCGGGCTGGCTTGCATCAATTCGTGGACCCGGAGCGCCGACGGCGCCGCGCGGCCGAGGCCGGCGATCGTCTGGCGATGGGCGTCGAACATGGCGATCAGATCGCGCGCGGTCGCGGCAGCCTGTTCGGCGGTCTCCGCGACGCCGGTCAGGAAGAACTCCATCCAGGTCTCCCACGTCCCGGCCTGCCGGACCTCCTGCAGGAGCCGGTAATAATCGTCGCGTCGGGATTTCAAGAACAGGCTGAGATAGAGGATCGGCTCGCGCAGTACCCCCGCCTCGCACAGGATCAGCGTGATGAGCAGCCTGCCCAGGCGCCCGTTGCCGTCGAGGAAGGGGTGGATGGTCTCGAACTGGACATGGGCCAGGCCCGCCCGGATGAGCGGGGGCAGTGCCGCATCCTCGCTGTGCAGGAAGCGCTCGAGTGCATCGAGGCATTCGTCCAGCCGGTTCGGCGGCGGCGGCACGAACAGGGCGTTGCCGGGCCGGGTTCCGCCGATCCAGTTCTGCGAGCGGCGGAATTCGCCCGGTTGCTTCGCGGCGCCCCGTCCCGATTTGAGCAGGATGGCATGCATTTCGCGGATCAGCCGGAGCGACAGGGGAAATCCGCCCCGCATCCGGGAGACGCCATGCTCGATCGCCGCGACGTAATTCGAGACCTCGGTCACGTCGTCGAGTTCGACCGACGGCGCCTCGTGATTTTCGAATAGCAGCAGGTCTGACAGCGACGATTGCGTCCCCTCGATCTGCGAGGACAGGAGGGCTTCCTTGCGGACGTACATGTAGAGGAACAAAGGCGTCGAGGGCAGGATCGTCGTCACGCCGTCGAGGCGCCCTACCGCGGCGATGGCGCGCTCATAGACCTGCATGAACCGCCCGAGTTCGAGCGGCGGATTCGGCGGCAGCGGGGCAGGTACGTAGGCGCGCACGCGCTCGCCTCCCGCGCTCGTTTCGACATAGGCGCCGAGCCTTTGGTTTTCTCCGTTCGTCACGTGCGATCCTTTAATTAGCGCCACACGTTATTAAAGCATAGCGCCATATATCTTAATAGCGTGCGCCGCTAATTCAAGGCTCCGCAGCGGTCACTTCGCGGTCTAGGATCGCATAGAACGTCTCTGTGACCTCGGGTACCCGGCAATGCTCGACAAGGGCGCCCGACTCAAGCTCGTCGCGGACAACAATTGGAGGCACTACGCGACGCGGGCAAAATGAGAGATCAACTATGGACTATTAAATTAAAATATTGATCTAAATAGGTCATATTTGCCCCATTTTGAAAACACTGAGGAACTGCGGCTGGAGCTTGGTCAAGCCATTCGTGCACGGCGGATCGGACGCGGCTGGTCCCAGGAGAAAGCGGCCTTGTGCGCCGGCATGGGGCTTAGCACCTGGAAGCGGATGGAGGCGCGCGGGCCGAGTCTCGCGGAGAATCTGATCAACGCCGCCCTCGCCCTGCGGTGCGAGGAAGGGCTTGCCCAGCTCTTTCCGGCACCGGCCGCCGCCAACCTCGATGAGCTTTTGCAGCGCCAGGCGGCTACTGCGGGTAAGCCCCGCCAGCGGGCGCCGCGGCGTAAGGCGACGCCGTGAAGCTGGCGCCCGGCAAGCCCCTTTCAGTCGCGCTCGCTTTTGAGCCAAGCGGGGAAACGCTCAGAGCCGCCCGGCTGGCAATGGATGGATGGTATTAACGCCTGAAGGCTGTGGCCCGCTCGGTCACGATCGTGATCACCTTATTTCGCATAGACTTGGCCGAATCAGAACGCCCAACAAAATCCGGCAGAAGCAGCGAGGCCGCGCACTCCAATAATCGAGCTGCAACTTCCGTCAGCGCCGCCTCAGCTTTGCCAGCAGGCAGGCCGATCGAGCGTGCCAGGGCCAGGAAGTCCTGCGGGCTTAACCGGTCGTCCTTGCCATTGAGCTTCAGCGCCATATGGTCGCCGCCAACTCCGGGGAAAACGCGCGTGGTGACGGCATCATAAAGTGGCGCGAACCGAACCGACGTAAATTCCTTGGCTCCTGCGGCCACCGCCTTGAGCATGGCGAGGTTCTTCAGGTGCATGTCGCCGTCGGCGATGAGCCAGGCAAAGAGGGCGCGACGGAACAGGATATCGAGATCCGCCTCAGGCTCGGTGGAGAGCGGCCGCAAGCCCTTGGCCATGCGTTCGATGGTGCCATCATATTTCGCTGTTGCCGGCAGGTCGAGGATTGAGCAGAAATCCTCCAGAGCAAGTCGGCGTTGGTCGTCCGCACCACGCCGGATATCGAAGCGTTCGACAACCAGTGCGGGTGGCATGCCGTTGGGCATTTCAATGAGCGCCGCCGCCGGAACGTCGAAACCCACGGCGCGTCCAAACTCAAGGCAGAGCCATTCCACGATCGGTAGCGCCTCGAACCCTGCGGTACCAGTTGGCTTGAGGATGTGTGTGAATGGCTGGTCGATGGCCGCAACGAGAGTGCCGTCAGCGCCGAGGCTCATTGGCGCCTTGATCTGAACACCCGAGAGGCGAGGCGTCTCCGCATGCGTAAACATACGCGCAAGGTTCTGCTCGAGGGTCTCTTCAATGTCCCCGCGCGCCGGTCCGGCATAGCGTCCTGTAAAGCGGCCTGCATCGGTGAATGCCGCCAGTGGCGTGATGAGGATATCGACCGGCAAGGCCGCCAATTCCTCGAGGCTTTCGACGATGGCGATGTTCGACATATAACGCCGGCCCCGGCGCAACGCATCGCGCTCGTCGCGTTCGTGCAGCACCTTCGCGAGCCAGCCTTCCGGCAGGAGTGATTCGATGAAGGCTGGAAGCTTTCCCGGCGTGGTCTCTCGTACCAGCACCGGCGCGGAGCGCCTTTGCGGCTCCCAACGCCATTCGAAGCCGTCATGCCGCAGCCGGCCAAGTACATCGCCATGCCAGGCAACAAGAAGGCTGAACGCCGCCTTGTTGACCTGAGGTCTGGATAATCCTGGCTGGGCCAGGAGGAAACGCTCCGCCGCCTCGCCTTCGCGGTACCATTCATTTTCGCGTGCGAGCGTCCAGACCGCGTCTGCCACAGCCTGCGGAGAGCCATGCTCTTCAACCAGGCGCACCATCATCTGTGTTCGCATTTCTGTGGTGACAGCGCTGGCATGCTCGCTCCTTAGCCTGAACGCCTCCAGGAAACGTTGACGTGGCGATGAGACATCGACGCGCAACTCACCTAAATCGTCGCCGATAACTGCGCTGGCCGTCGCCGGATGCGGTGGCGCCTGGTTCTGGACGATCTCCAGACTGCGTAGCCGGGTACGTTGATTGCGTTTGCCGCTGATAAAGAGACGTCCATCCGGCGTAGGGGCCAGGAGGACTGCACTGGCGGATGAAAGGTAGGCTGTCGGATAAAGATAATGGGCAATACGGACTGCATGACCAAGGATCGCGGCCTCAGCATTCGCATCGTGATTTACATAGACCCCGCGGACAAGCTGTACCAACTCGCCCGTTTGGGCCAGAAGATGCGCCCGCTTTGCATCGATAGTCTCGCCTACAAGGTGGATGGCCATGGGATTATCTCGCATTTTAGATGCGTGTTAATCCTACCTAAGGCGAGAACAGTCAAGAATTATCGCGCACCTGAAATGCGTGATAATTCTCGCGGCCGGGGGCTCGCGCTCCCAGTGTCGACTTCCCGCCGCATTTGGCACGCCAATCTGGGCGGCTATGGATTAAGGTCTTATATAAACGACCATAAGGCGTTTATGATCGTCAACACGAGACTTTATCATGCGATCAACCGTCACTGACACGCTGCCACCGAGGGTCAAACGTGCGCTCACGAAACTGGGCGCGGACGTCGCGCTCGCCCGCAAGAAGCGCAGTTTGACGGCCGTGATGATGGCCGAACGGATTGGCGTCGTGAAGAGCACCTATCTCAAAGTCGAGAAGGGTGATCCCTCGGTAGCGTTGGGAACCTACGCCATGACCTTCTTCGTTCTGGGCCTTGGCGATGTCCTGGGCGAAATCCTCGACGCGCGGCGTGACGACCAGGGGCTTCTCCTCGACGTCGCGCGTATGCCGAAAAGAGTGCGCCCGCCCAAACCGCCGAGGGCATTATGAAGGACGATCTGCTTCCATATCGGGATGAGGCTCTCGGTCGATACACGGCGCGATGATCAGCAAGCCGGCCTGCTATTTGCGGGAGTTGGGTACAAACACAATTTTTGTACCCAAAAAATTCAGTTGACTTGAGTTGGCTACAAATCATAAGTTTGTACCCAACGGAGCAAAGTCATGGAGCTTCAGAAGCTTTCCACCACACATCAGGTTATGTTTTCGGACCTAATCTCAAAGTCGCTCGACGCCGATTTTGAGGAACGGCTCCCTCTGGGTGGCAGTTTTCAAAAGAAGACGGTCAAGGACCGCGACTATTGGTATTATGTTTCGCCCATGACAAATGGACAGCGGACCAAGAAATACATTGGACCTGTGTCCGATGAGGAAATTTCGTCAAGGGTAAAAAAGTTCAATGAACTGAAAAGTGACTACGGTCAGCGCAGGGATATCGTTCGATCGCTGATAGCTGCCGGCCTTCCATCGCCATCCAGGATCGCGGGTGATTTAGTAGAGGTGCTGGCACAGGCCGGCATTTTCAGGCTTCGAAGCGTATTGGTTGGAAGCGTGGCTTTTCAGACATATTCAGGCTACCTGGGGGTCAAAATCAAAGAGGCATTGTTGACGACAATCGATGTCGACTTCGCCCAATTTCACGCAATCTCCGTAGAGATCGATGATAAGATGCCGCCCATCCTTGAGACCCTCAAGAATGTCGATGAGACCTTTAAGGCCATCCCACATTTGAACGATGCCGGCACGACAAAATACAGAAATGGGGAAGGGATCGATGTCGAGTTCCTGACGCCGAATACCGGATCGGACAAGCACCAGGGCAAGGCAACAGCTATGCCGGCGCTCGGTGGAGTCAGTGCAGAGCCGCTGCGGTTCCTTGACTTCTTGATCCACAAACCAATCCGTTCTGTTCTGCTGCATAGGGCAGGAATTGCCGTAACGGTGCCCGCGCCGGACCGGTACGCCGTACACAAACTCATAGTCTCGGTTTCGAGGCAAAATGATCATGCCGGCGCAGAGAAATCATACAAGGACACCCAACAGGCGTCCGCACTCATCCTCGCACTTGATATGGGGAGGCGATCGGACGAGCTGGGCGAGGCGTGGATGGAAGCCTGGAAGCGTGGCCCAAATTGGCGTGATCGTTTGGAGAAAGGCGTATCGCGTCTTGATCAGGACACCAAAATCATCCTGAAAAAGGCAATTGACAAAGCCTGTGCATTGGAAAGGGTCAACGCAGAGGATTATTATGGGCCAAATACCTTTTTGGCCGCGTGAAGCAGCCGAGCGAATTCAAAGCCGATATACACACAGGCTGTTCCACCCCAACAATTCTCCGCGGAAATCAAGGCCCCAGCCGCCATTTATCCTTTTGTAAATATCAATTATGAACTATTATCTTGAGTATTTTCACATAAAATGTCATAAATGAACCATGTTAAAGACACCAGAGGAACTGCTGTTGGAGCTGGGCCAGGCCATCCGTGCTCGTCGGCTAGGGCGCGGCTGGTCACAAGAGGAAGCCGCGACGCGCGCCGGCATGGGGCTCAGCACCTGGAAGCGCATGGAGGCTCACGGGCCGAGCCTCGTCGAGAACATGATCAACGCCGCCTTTGCCCTGAGCTGTGAGGACGGCCTCAGTCAACTCTTTCCGGCCCCGGCTGCGTCCAATCTTGATGAACTCCTTCAGCGCCAAGCCGCCGCAGTGCGCAAACCCCGCCAACGGGCGCCCAGACGGAAGCCGACGCCATGAAGCTGGCGCCGGGCACGCCTCTTTCCATCGCTCTTGCCTTCGAGCCAGCGAGCAACCCTTTGGCTGCGGGCCGCCTCGCGATGGATGGCGGCCTCGCTCAGCTCGAATGGTCCAGAGAGGTCATTGCCCGCACACTACCGGTATCACCACTCTACCATCCACCCGAACCCGGCCTGATAGCGGCTCGGACCCGATCCTTTGATGGACTGCACGGATTTTTGGCTGATAGCCTTCCCGATGGCTGGGGCTATCTTTTGATGCGCAAACGCCTGGCGAAACTGGGCATTGATATTGCCGCCCTCACGCCCCTAGAGCGCCTGGCGCTCGTCGGAGATCACGGCCGTGGTGCTCTGGTGTTCAAGCCAGCCACGACGCCCGCCGATGATGTTGAAACCCTTGATCTTGACGCCCTGGCGCACGACGCTACCGCGTTGCTGATGGGCGAAGAGAGCCGGTTGGCCGATACCCTGGCAGGTTTGGCGGGTGGCTCCGGCGGTGCCAAGCCCAAGGTGCATGTGGGCTTCGACGGCCAGGGCCACATCTCGGTAGGTCAGGCGGCAATGCCCGCAGGCTACGCCGCCTGGCTGGTGAAATTTCGGGCGCCATCAGACCCCGTCGATATCGGTCCCATTGAGGAAGCGTACGCCTGCATGGCGGAGGCGGCCGGTTTGAGTGTCAGTGCCCACCGTTTGTTGCCGGCCAAATCCGGCCCGGGCTATTTCGCGACAAGGCGGTTCGATCGTCCGGATGGTGGCGCGCGGCTGCACATGGTGTCCTTGGCCGGCGCCATTGAGGCGCCGTCCGACGCGCCATCAAGTTACGACCTCTTTTTGCGCGCGACGCGCGCCATTACGCGGCGGGCGGATGACGTCGCCGCCGCATTCCGGCGGATGGTTTTCAACGTGCTCGCCTGCAATCGTGACGACCATACTCGCCAGCATGCCTACCTCATGGGACTGGCGGGCGAGTGGCGCTTGGCGCCGGCATTCGACCTCACTTACGCGCCGGGCCCTGGCGGCGAGCACTACCTCGACATCGAGGGCGAAGGCCGCCGCCCGACGCGCGCTCAAGTCAAAAGCCTTGGCAAAAGGCATGCGCTCGACGCCAAGCGTGTGGCGGTGATCATCGAAGACGTCACTGCCGCCGTCTCAGATTGGCCAATCCAGGCGAGGAGTGCGGGCGTCTCCAAAGACTCGACGAAAATGGTGCAGGATGCCCTTGCTCGGGTATTGGCGGATTTCGATGCAGTCTAACTCCCATTGTAGAAAATCTCACAGGTCACGTCTATGACGCTGCACAACAGCTTTGGCCGCGACCCATCCGGAGCGGGCCCGTTTCTACTCGCACGCAAGTTCGGCCACAAACTCAAATCCTTCTACCGGGCGATGCGTATAACGCGCCCTATGACCTGGATATTGGGGCCGCAATACCGTGCGGCGATGGATCTCATTGAAATAGACCTGACCTATCTTTGCAATCTAAAATGCAACAACTGCAACCGCTCAAGTGCTCAGGCGCCTGAGGCGCGGCATCTGTCTCTTGATCAGTTGAAGGAGTTTGTTACGAAGTCTTTGCATCAGGGGCGGGGCTGGCGGCGAATCAGGCTTCTGGGCGGAGAGCCGACACTGCATCCGCACTTTCATGAGGCCATCGCCGTGCTTGAACCACTTCGAGCCCGCACACCGGGTCTGCTGATCGAGGTGGTGACCAATGGCTACGGTGACAAGGTCAAGCAAGCGCTGAGGAAACTTCCGCCCCATGTCGCTGTTGAAAATTCTCAAAAATCGGGCCCGATGCAACCGCATTTCGGGGCATTCAATAAGGCGCCGCAGGATAGCTGGTGGCACCGGCTTGTCGATTACAGGAACGGGTGTGAGATTGTACGATCCTGCGGAATGGGTCTGACACCGACCGGGTATTACCATTGCGCCGTGGCTGGAGGCATTGATCGGGTTACCGGCGAGGGGCTCGGCCGCACATCGCTTCCCGCAGCCGATGACGAGATGCGGGACCTTATGGACCGCACTTGCCGCTTGTGTGGCCGCTTCCGCGACGGGCACTTCATCCCGTTCAATTTCCGAAAGCCTCTATTGGTGCAGCAGACTTCGCGAAGTTGGAAGCGCATATATGGCGCATGGCTAAACCGGCAGTCTGCAGCAGGCGGAGAACGGCTTTGACGCCCTATGTTGCCGTGCTGATTGCGACACGACCCAGATGGCAATCACTCATTTCCGTGTCGTTGCCGTCACTTCTGAAGCAGGCATGGCAGCCGCAGGAGGTGGTGATCGTGGCCGATTCCAGGCCACTCTCGCCGATGGAATCTGCATGTATGAAAGAGCAACTCGCGGGGATGCATGTCACATTCCTACGCAACAACCGGTTGGCCGGCGCAGCAGGAAGCTGGAATACCGGCCTTGCAGACATTCGGGCCAGGCGGCCCGATGCATTTGTTGCTATCCTCGATGATGATGACGAATGGGATGAAGATCACCTGGAAAAATGCGTTGATGCCGTTAGGGCCACTGATGGGACTGTGGATGTCGTGATTTCAGGTCTGCGCATACTCAAGGATGGGGAGGAATTACCTCGTTCCGCGCCTCTCAGCCTGTGCGTCGAGGAGTTCTTGACAGGGAATCCTGGTTGGCAGGGTTCAAATACGTTCGTGCGAGCCGAAACGCTGCGCCATGCTGGGGATTTTACCGATGGGCTACAAAGCCTCAATGACCGGGACTTGGCAGTTCGGGTGCTTTCTCTTGATGGCATCCAACTGGGCTTTACCGGGCGCATGACGTCAACGTGGCATCTGTGTCGCGAACCGGATACGCTCTCGAGGGCGGGCGCACCGGAGAAGCGGCGAGGCATAACACAATTTCTTGCGCTGCATGGCCACCGCATGTCACCTCAAGTGAAGGCGGCGTTTGCAGCCCGCTGCCGGCAACTGTTCGGCATAGACACTATGGTAGAAATCTGACCCGCAATGTCTCTCCCGTGATCACCACCCCGCGTGAACGCGCAGTCCGTCTCGCAGACCGGTGTCTTCACTTCGGCCGATTGCCGGAGGGTTTGGCCGAGACTGCTGGAACTGTCGTTGCCATTGCCCTGCACAACCAGGGAGCCGAGCTGCCCCAAGCGATTTTGTCGGTTTTAGAACAAGATATTGCCTCGGAAACGGTGGCGATCTTAGTGCTCGATGATGAATCAACCGACGATTGGCGCGAATGTGCCGCCGGGTTACTGGATCACCCGCATGTAGCGATCGCGCACGGATGCTGCGGTTCGGCAGCGCACACCCGCAATGCCCTTCTCGATCTGGTAGATGAGACATTTCCTCAAGCGCGCTGGGTGGCGCGGCTAGATGCTGATGACCGTTTGGCGACCAAAAGTTCACTGCGCAACATGGTGGAAGCCGGCGATCGCGGCGTCGTCGATTTCGTTCTTGGCAGCAATTATCTACGTCAAGGGAGCGAGATGATCGGCAGCCTGAATCGCGCCGACCCCGAGGTGTTGCTCGATCGCGAGCGCCTGACTTCGTTCGTCAGCGCATTCTGCGCGGGCGAGACAGAGCATGAATTGCCCTCTTGTAACCTCCTGCTCCGCGTCCGCTCCCGGATCCGCTATCCGCTGACGCGCAGCGCCGAGGATCATTGGCTGGTCGCCGGGTTGCTGATGTTCAACGCGGATCGTGGTTGTGTAGTCTCGGAACCTGCCTATGCAGTCTATTCGATTGGTGGCCAAGCAACTCGGCACAACCGAGCTGATAGCGCCTGGAGTCATACCCGCATGCGCCTCAGTAGTGCCGTGCGGCTTTGGCGCGACGTGCTCCAGAGCGGAAATCGTGTACTGGGTTGGGGAAATGAAGGCGTCGTCTGGAAAGAGGCGCAGGAGATTCATAAGCGTTTCTATCCAGGGGTCATGACGGAAGACCAACTCGTCACCATCAAGCAGCTAACAGAAAAAACGCACGGGTCCATCATCCCTTTCAGTATATGCCCAAGCTCTCCTGACGGACCGGTCATCAGCATGGCCAAAATCGCGCTGACAGAAATGTCGGGACTGTTGGCGCCAGAGACGTTACGCGCGTTTCTGGTAGCGGTTTACGATGCAGAGGTTGTTCCCAGTAATATCAAACGGGACAATATCAGACTCAATGAACGCGGAGCGCTTGTCTATATCGATATCGGCCAAGATATTCACCCGCTGTCCGTGTCGCGGTTTCTTGATTGCGCCGCCCGGCTTTACGCCATTACCATTTTGGGCTGGTCTGACTTTGAGCTGGCCCGACGGCGGACTTGGCGCACAGCGCTGGAGGGACTCTCGACACTCGATGGGTTTGCTGAATTCTACCGTAGCCTGATTGTCGGGCTCCATCCGGTCTGTTCTCCCTCCGAGCAGCCCCACACGATGCTGTTCCAACATGATGATGTGACGCTACTGATCAAGAGTTGCCCGCAAGACGAGGCAGTGTTGACTGCGCAGGTCAAACATATTGGTGGCGGGCTGTGCAGTAATGCGAAGTTTGCCCGCCGCATTCTGCTGATCGATCCTTATCCGGGGCCATATCTGCGGCAATATGCTGCGGGCGATCTCAAGCGGTTACTGGAGACGGCTGATGAGCTAAAGAGTGAAGGCTGGCTCGACGATGTATGGGTTGCACCTACGGCCTCGGAAGAAGTGGCCGAGCTATATCAGAGATGGTTCGGCATTACTGAAACTTGTCACAGCCACACGGTTGAGGGGGCACCCCTTTTCTCCCAGCTTTGGGCGTTTGAGCGGATCGATACACGGTTCGTTCTGCAAATGGATATCGATGTGCTCGTCGGCTTAGCTGATGCCAAACATGATGTTGTCTGCGACATGAAAACCCCCTTCGGCACGCAAACAGTGTGGTGTGTTGGTTTCAACATTCCGAAGACGGCGTCTGAATTCCGCGCCTATAAGAGCACCGAGGGCGGATTCGCGCCAGAAATCCGGATGGGAATGCTCGATATGCCCCGTATTCTGACACGCCGGCCATTCGAGAACCCAGTCCAGCTAGAACGGCCTGTACGGATGTGGCATCGTGTGCTCGAGCACGCCCAACAGCACAATGGCATGCAAAGCGTACGGGGCGGCGATCCACGGAGTTTTTACGTTCATCCGCGCAATGAGAATAAGGATTGGTCCAAGCTTGCTATGGTGCGTGACCTCATCGGTCAGGGCATCTACCCGTCCGAGCAGACGGAAAAATGGGATCTCGATATCTCAGCTCAATGGAAATATCAATCTCGTAGTGAGGATATCATCTTCCTGCTACTCGGGCGGAATACCCAGCCTGAGCAGCTTGCCCGCTGCATCCATTCCCTGGCGATGCAGACGTGGCAGGAGTTCGGGATCATCGTGATCGAGGATGCCGGTGACCGGGGAGCGGCCATGCCTGTGCACAATTGGTTAGGGGGATTACGCGCCCGAACGACAATCATCCGTCGGCCAGAGCGGGTCGGGTATATCGCTAACTTTCAACTCGCAGTGCGTGACATCTGCACACGCTCCGACAGTCTAATCGTCGTACTCGACCAGGACGATGCACTGATGCGCGATGACGTGGCATGGCGACTCTGGCATGCTTGGCGTGAAGGTGCGGATCTGATCAACGCACCCATGTTCCGGCCCGACAAGCCGCTCGCACTCTATCCGGTGTGTCATTCGCAACCACGCCGGCGCGGTGGTGGCAATGTGTGGGCCCATCTGCGGGGTTTCCGCAAGGCACTATTTGAACGGATTCCTGAACAGGCACTGACCCCGCCCGGGGGAGTTGATTGCCTCAGCGACTATCTGACGATGGTGCCTATGGCGGAACTAGCAGAGAAGCCGGTGGCGTTGGAGGATGGTTATTATTATCTGCATGATCGCGGTGCCTACTCGCCCGACCGGAAACAGCGCGAAGCGGAGTTGAAGTTGTGGCTTTTCACCCAGATGGAATTGTCTGGCGCATGAGCGCTGCGGCAAATAGGGCCGATTGACAGGCGCGGATGCGTTGGGAAAGTGTATCGATGGTGATGGCGCCACGCTGATCATATAGCCACCAGTTTGGTGTCTCGCGTATGCCGCGCGCCAAATGGAAGCACTTCTCGAGCGCCTCAATATGTGAAGCTTTGGCAGAGATATATTCAGGATCGGCCCGTAGCGGGATGGTCAGAATTTCGGCAACATCGTCCAACCTTCTGGTCTGGCAAGCGGAGGCAAGCGCAGTCAGTAAATCCAGGGATGACAAAGCGTGGGATGAATCCTGAAGTGGCTTCATTGAGGGCTGCATCAGAGGCCAATCCCATGCAGCAGGCGGTGCCGTAAGCCAGCGCGCGAATGTGTGTCGCCGCTCGCCTAACCAATTATGGTACATGGCGGGTGGCGCGGCGCGCGTTTCTACATAACCATCCCGCCGCAGAGATGGGTCAAAATAGATACTGCGGACCTGGACGGCAATGTCGAGTTCCCATAGCGCATGCAGGATGGTGAAGCCGGTGGACGGCCAGCATCCGAGTGCGGCTTCATATATGCGTGCTGTGTGGTGACTCGCGCTGCGCAGCCTGTCCACAAAATCGTCAGGTCCCTCTCCGGTGACTTCGATTTTCGAACCCGCAGTACCGGCACTGCGACAGCTGACTATATCAAGATGCCATTTAACGGCACTTGGCGGCTTGCGCCCGTTAAAGGTGATGCATATGTCGACAGGTTTCACCGAGAGGGAATGGGGAGTTCCATTCCCTGAGACAAGGCATATCAAAGAGTTGACCGAAGCCATTTCGCATCAACCTAACAGTGTTCTTAAAAATGGAAGAATTACCAGAGCCCCCCCAAACGAAGTTCTTCATGCCAGTGCTCGTATAGCTTTGCAAAACGCATCATGATTGCTGTGATGGTTGCAATTCGTTGATCGCTATAATTCTCTGTACAATTATTCGATAGATATCTATTGTCCTTTACTTCTCCGGCTTCATTTCTGACCGGAACGGCCTCTAGCCAGTGCGGCCACTCGTCAACGGAAATGAAAGACGCTCCAAGTATGCTCTTCGAATTAATGCCATAATTACTTTCTTCAGCGATCTGCACGGAAAGTTTTTTTCGAGGTGCAACGTTACCATCGGCACGATTAGCCTCCAAGGGCCAAGCGCGCAGATTACCGATAGAGTTACACCAATCTTTGACACTCTGTGGAATGCTCCACTTACCACTGAAGAAGCTCTGCGGTAGAATGTGGTCGAAGTCCCACGGACGATTCTTGTCATCCATCATTTCTGGTAGGGATGGATCATAGTCCTGGTACCAATTGTGTAACTCAGCTCTTTGGGCGTAAGTCAATACGGTTGACTTGCCTCCCCACAAGGTATCGAGGAAATGTACTGCAGCCCGTTTGACCAGAGAATCGGTGTCCTCCAGATCTTCTTCGTTATTTGTTGTATTGGCGGTATTTCGCCATCCATTATACATGTCACGGTTTGACTTCTCCAGCAGGGGAGAAAATTGGTCGTACCACCAATCCTTGTCGGTCCAGAAGCTTCCTTTGGGGAAATTGACCGTGGCCTTGTCTTGGGTCTGCTTCGTGCGTCCATCTTCACGAAGGAAACGATTGCACAAATCGAAGACAACATTGGGAGCTGGCAATGGTATCATGTTGATATCGGAACGCTCAGAAAGCTGACATGCTGCCTTAAAACGGGTTTGATTGAAGCGATCGAGAAGTTGCTTTTCATTAACATCTTCATCAAGGCTTTTCCAAATGGCTGCACATGCCTTGCTCTTATTGGGAGCGAACCAAGCTATCGCCGTAAGGAAGCCGAGCGTGCGCCGATGGACACTTTCGGAGATTTGTTCGACGCCAATTTTTACAGCATTTAGCCGGTCCAACCAGCGCATCAGGAGCAAAAAGACGTCAGGTGAATGCTGAGCGATATCCACGGCCTGAGCGGGCAAAAGGCGGAAGGCCCTCTCGATTTTGCCGTTTGCCTCCTTAGGGGGCAGGGCCAGAAAATTCCATGCCTTGGTCAAGAGGTCCGCGGCGTTGGTATCAAGAAATTCTTTTAGCTGGCCTCCGAAATCCGTGTGGTTCGGATTGTTCCCCTTCAATAAGTTGCGGAATTCGCTGACGCCGGGCATGGATGGCATTGTGGCGTTGCCGTCTCCAGGCCGCCGGCCATGGCGGGCCAAGACTAGACGAACGCACATTGCAGCTATCCTGGAAGGAAGCGCCGGTAGGTTCGGCAAATTCTGCATCCATTTTGCCACGTCGGGCCATTGGGCTTTGATAAGTGAATAGACCAACTCCTCTCCAGCCAATGGCGTCCCCGCCGCGTTAAGGCGAATGAACAGTAGCTCAATGGCGTCCTTGGCATCTTCAGCAGACGTGGAGCGATGGGGACCATCATCGCCAACTTGCTCAATATCAACTGTAAGAGCAGGTACGCGGTATCGACGCTGACCAAATGAAATTGTATTGAATGCGCCCATGATGCGACGTAATTGTTCATACGATGGTGATGTGGGGCAATCGAATGCCTCTTGCAGGACCTTTTGCTGGGCCTTAAAAGTATTTTGCGCATCCCTTACCAACTTGTTGTCTTCATCTGAAAATTTTTCTTCTTTAGAAAAAAGAGGAAGGGAACCAAGATTATTCCGCAGGGAAGTGCACGCGGCCTCGATAGCGTTGGGATGGGCAAGTACCGCCTGGATCATCGGGGCTACAGGTAAAGGTGCATCCGCATCCCACGGCCACGTCTTCCAGAGCGCGATATCACTCGGCTTGGAAAGCAAGCTATTATGCGCGGCCTGATAAGCGCAAAGTGCCGCTCTGATAGCACTGCTCGAAAGTGTCTCTTGGGGATTGTTTCGGCGGTATCCCCAGGGGTGGGCTCGGGTGAGGACGCGAAAAACGAATTCCAGCGGGCGATTTTTGGGTGGGGTGGAGAGATCAACCCATAACGCGCCTTTTGCCTGGTCATCGCAGCCCGACCAGATATCATAGAAGGCAAGGGCAATGGCAGTGGCTCGCTGCTGACCATCAAGAAGCAAGTGAGTGCCTATTTTTTGCCGCGCGCTCTTTTGTTGATACTTATAACTTTGACGCGACAGTCCGTCATTGGGAGGTGATATAGTGAAGGCACCTATGGGAAAGCCGCGTAGAATAGAGTCCCATAATTCCTCTGTCTGATGAACCTTCCATACTGCTCCTCTTTGTAACGCGGGCAAGTCAGCGACTATTCTGCCCTTTCGAGCGGGCGCTTTGTCAATTTGCCAACCGGCAATTTCGGAAAGATCGAGAAAAAAGGCCGTCGAGGATAAGTAGTTTTGAGTGTCCATGGTCAATTTTTCCTAAATGATCCCTTCAGAGGACCTCTGATCACTTTGATTCTGATTGTCCGGAATGTTTCTTTATTAAAGCCACTTTCCCCAACACCGGAAAATGCACCACCATCGCGGTCACGGGCAGATTCCATGCTGCTTCCAGCACTTCCTTGTAGATTATCAGTTGCGGTAGATAGTGCAGCGCCCGGGCGGCGGGGTCGCGCCCCGGATAGCTCTTGTGGTCAATGAGGGCGAGAGCACCGGAATGCCGGATCAGGCAATCAGTACGGCCGTGCACTTCCTGGCCGCTCTCCAACCGGTATTGCACCGGCCATTCGGGGATGACCTCGGCGTCGGCACCATAATGTTCGCGGATGAAGCGCCAGAAGCGATCAGCTGCCTCCAGGCAATCCTCTGGCGTCAGATCACCCTCCACCTCGGCCAGCATTTTTGCGGCAATGGTCCGGCGCTCGATTGTCTCCCGCGCAGGATCATCAGCGGCCAGGAAACGGTGCAGCGCATCGCCCACCTCGTCGCGCGCCGCGCCGCCGGCATGGCGCAGGCGGGGGCCAAGATCGATGACCTCGATCACTGCGCTCACATCCCCCTCGGCGGTGCTCGGTGTCAGGCGCAGCGGTGGAAAAATGGGGCGCGGTCCGGCAGGCCAGAGCAATGTCGTCACCTTCTTGAGGACGGGCAGCGGGGGCGCTTCCTCGGCCTCCGCAACATCGGCGGCAAACACGGGCAGGCTGACTTCGTTGTAGGTCAGCTCTCCCTGGCCAGCCGGTAATTTCCGAAGCGCCGCCGCCAGACCGGGCGCGTAGCCTTCCAGCCAGCTTGGCATGCCGGGATCGAGTGCCAGCACCAGCACATCGCGCGCGCGGGTCATGCCGACATAGCCAAGCCGCACGTTCTCGCACCCGCTTTGTTTTGCCGCTGCCGCCAGTTCGGGCGAGGCCGCCTCGCGCATCTTCATGGGGATGTCCTTGCTGCGCCCGGCATAAGGCCAGGGCCAGTAGCGGACCCAGCGTCCGGCCAGCGGGGCGGCGGGGTCTAGTTCGCCACCCTCCGTATCAACGCTGACCTTGAACGCCGAAGCGGGATATTCCTTGTCCGTCTGCGCCATCACCACCAGCGGCCATTCCAGCCCCTTGGCCTTGTGGTAGGTGAGCAAGGTGACGGCATCCCCGCCCTGGGAGGCGGGCTGCGAGGGCGCTTCCGGCAGTGCCCCCAACCAGGCGGCGAAGCCACCTACAGTCGCGGCGCGGTGCAGATTGTTGCAGGCATCCTCATAGGCTTTGGCCTCGCCGAACAATGCCTCGATATTCGCCAGGCGCTGCCGGGGCGCAGGCCAGCGCGCCAGCAGCGGCATGATTTCGGCTGCCGACAGCGCCACCTCCAGCGCCGCCGATGGCGGCAGGCCGGCCAAATCCGTTTGCAGGGCGTCAAGCGCAGCCACGCGGGCGTCGGTCAGCTTCTGCTTGGCCAGAAGCTTGTCCAGCCATTCCTCATCGCCGCCTGCCAGATGCGCGACTTGTGCTTCCGCCAGATTGTCGCGCGGGTCGGCCAAGCGGCGCAGACAGGCCAGAGCCAGGCTCACTTCCGGTGTCTCCAGCAACCCGCCTCGTGCTGCCGCTACCTCCACGCCGCGCTGCCCGAGCGCCGCCGCCAATATGGCGACCGATTTGTTATCCCGGCACAGCACCGCCACATCGCCAACGCGCAACAGGCGAGTCTCCCCAGTCTGCGGGTCCTGAATCATTGGCCGCTTGGGTGCTGCCAGCAAGCCGGCGATCTGCGCCGCCAACGCTTCTAGCCGTAATGGAATCGCGCCTTTGGGCAGGCGCCAGACATGCAGCGCAGGCCCAGTTCCCGGCGGATCGGTACGGTGCGGCGTCAGCGCCACAACCTCCGCCGTCATGCCTTGCTGCGCGAAAGTTGGGACAAAAATGCCGTTCACCAGATGCACCAGATCGGGCCGGGAGCGCCGCGAGGTGGAGAGTATGTTCGCCTTGTCCGGCTTGCCGCCCAGGCTGCGCAGTATCGCGTCCATCAGCGCCGGGTCGGTACCGCGGAAGCCATATATCGCCTGCTTCGGGTCTCCAACCCAGACCGCCCGCTTGGCTAGCGCACCCAAGCGCAAAAATAGGGCCAGTTGCAGCGGGCTGGTGTCCTGAAACTCATCCACGAACAGCGTATGCAGGCGCTGCCCCAGCTCGATGCTAATGTCCGCGTTGGTCTCCAGCAGATCGAGCAGCATCGTCTCCTGGTCGGTGAAGTCGATCAGCCCGGCTTTGCGCTTGTATTCGGCATACAGCGCGAGGGCGGACTCTGCCGTCTCGTAGCAGACGCTCAGCATGGTGGTGATGTCCACATGCAGCCGCGGGTGGCGGTCATGCGCCGCCGCAGCCTCGATGACCGCCGCGAAATCGGCTCCGCGCGCCACGGCCGGGCCGAGCGTGGCCAACGCGGCCCAGTCGGCCCAGGTGAGGAAGCGGCCTTCCTGCGGCGCGAAAAGCGGGCGCATGGTGCGGACGGTATCGAGCGCGCCAAGCGTGTTCTTCTTCTCGGCGCCGAGATCCCATTTGGCGGCCACAGCGAGCAAGCGAGTCATGGCCTGCTCCAGCGCCGCATCCAACGCCGCTGCCCCGGCCGGATCGGGCGTTCCCAGCATTCCCAGCACACCGGCCAAAGCGCGGGTCTCGCTCAGGCGCAGCGCCGCTTCATCCAGCCGGTTGGCTCGCGCCGCGCTGACGATCTTGCGTACCGGCTCATGCCAGTCGCCGCCATTGGCCTCGCCGGAGAGACCCAGCCGGAATGCCACCGGGGCGATGCGATCCTCCGCTGTACCGGCGGCGTCGCCAAAGGCGATGGCGAAGGCTTCCGCCTCGCCGGTTTCGTCCAGCACCGTAAGGTCCGGGGAGATGCCGGCCTCGAAGGCGAATTCGGCGAGCAGCCGCCCGCACACGCTGTTCACCGTGCCAAGCAGCGCCTCCTGCATGGCCAGAGCGGTTTCGCCCTGGCGCGCCGCGATTAGCGCCGTCTGCACGCGCAGCTGTAGCTCCGACGCCGCCTTGCGGGTGAAAGTGGTGGCCAGCAGCCCGGCGGGCGGCACGTTGTTGTCCAGTACCTCGCGCTTGATGTCTTGGGTGATTCGCCAGGTCTTGCCAGAGCCGGCCCCGGCGGTGACGATACTGAGAGCGGGTAGGCTCATGCGCTGACTCCCACGCCACAAAGGGTTTGATAGTCGCAGAAGGTGCAGGGAGGCGGGATGTCCAGCTGTGGACCGTCATCCTCGTCATCATCGCCTGCCACACCGGCGGCGATGATGCGGCCGTCTCGCAATTCGGACAGTGCCTCGCGGTAATCAGCCAATGCGGCCTTCCAGCTTGCCGCGAGATCGGCGCCGGGCACCGTTGCGTCCGGGAATGGATAGGAATCCGCTGCCAGCAGCCGGAGCTTGCGCAGCAGATAATACGCCGCCGTGGCTGACTCGCCGCGCCCCGCCACCAGCCAGGCATAGGCTGCCAGCTGCACGGCCGTGTTCTGCTCCAGCTTCTTGCGATACCAGCCGGAGGCCGACCATTTGGCGTCCAGCACCACATGCAACCCATCCGCCGGGCGGTGCAGTAGCACATCGATGCGGCCCTGGAGTCGCCCCAACTTGCCTGGCAGCGGTTTCTCGAAGGCTCGCTCCGTGGCGGCCACCTGTAACCCCGCCTGCTGAATCTGGCTGGTGAGGTCAGCCATGGCCTGGCCGATGCGCCCTTTGGCGCGGGATTGGGTGGCCTGCATCCCGGGCCGTAGCAATGGCGCGGCTTCCTCGGGCAACAGCCGCTCGAACAATGCCTGCGCCTTGGCGGCGGCATCCGTGGGGCTGGTATAGCCGTTGGTGAGAACCTGGCTCATCACCTCATGCAGGAAAGTGCCGGTGAGCTGCTTGGCTTCGGGCAGCGTGGCCGGGCCGCGCGCGTAAAGCTTGGCGGCGTATTGCAGCACCCATTTCAGCTTGCAGCCGAGTAGTGTCTCCATGCCCGAAGCCGATTCCAGGTCCCGTGGGCCGACAAGGCCGGCCGGCACCAGCCAATCCCGGCGCGGGGCAGGCGGTGCTGCTGCTGGCACAATGCGGGAGGGCAGCTTCAGCCCCGCGAATACCCCGCCGGATTGCAGAGACTCCGCCTCCACCCAGGCCCGCCCGAGGCTCTCGCCAAAGCAGCCCTGCAATTCCGCCAGCAGCGGATGCGCGCCGCCTTCCTCCATTGCGCCGCGCGGCGCGGTGATGACCAGGCGGCCAGATGTGAGGGTGACGGCGCGGCGTAGCCCTACACGGGCCCGGGCGGGCGCCAGTGCCTCATCCGACGCCAGGCCGTGCGTCGTCATCCAGCCTTGCTCCGCCATGCGCCAGGGCGAAGCCGCCTGCCCCTCGCCGCCGCCGAGCCACCAGATGGTGGTGTCCGTGGTATCCAGCCGCGCGCCGGGCCGGGCGAAGAAGCGCCAGGGCGCGGCCTCGGCGGAAAGCAGCGTTACCGCGCCGGATGAGGCTGTTTCCAGCATGCGGCCGAGCAGCATGGCGTCCAGCACCGCCACGCCGCTGAGGGTGACTGCCTGCGCCAGAGAAGCGGCTGCTGCGCCTGCCTCGGGCATGTTGCGTTTGATCGCCCAGCCCTGCACCAGCCCACACAAAGTGGTGACGGCGGCGGCGGGAATCCCCTCCTCAGCCGTGAAGCGTTTTGGTGGAATCCAGGCGTCGATGGCCGCCAGCCTTGCCCGCGCCGCCGCATGGCGGGTGGCGCGGTCCAGCCCCCGCGCACGGTCGGCGCGCAGTTTTGCCCGCAGGGTCCGATGCCGCCCGGCACGGTAGTTTACGCCGCCATAGCCTGGGCTTTGTACGATGGCATCCGTGAGAAACCGGCAGGCGCCGCCGAGCGGATGCTGCGGCAGGGCTAAAAATTCCAGGGCGGCGCCAGCGTCGAACGGGTCCGACAACAGCGCCAGCCCGAGGTAGAGCAGTTGTGCGCCGAGATCCGCTCCTTCCAGCGCGGACGGGCGCGGCTGGTGCCGTGCGCGCAGTAGTGTCGGCAGCAGGCTGTCCTCGCCACCCAGCAGGGCCGCGCCGGGCGGCAGGCAGGGGAGCCACGCGGAAAGCAGGTTGGCCGTGGAGGCGGTGTCGCCCGTAAGCAGCGCCACGCTGCCATCGCCCGCCCAGGTGGCCGCCGGGGCGCCTGCAAGAAAGCGCCGCAATGCCGCAAGGTCGCCCTTGGCGGGCGTTTCCGGCGGGGCGTAGGCGGTTACGTTAAGCTGGGTAAGCAGCTTTTGCCAGAGAGGCGGCCAGAGAGTTGCGGGCTCGACTAGGTTAAAGCGCGGCAGAAAGGGCGGCTTGCGCTGGGGCAATACCGCAATGACCTCACGCAGCACATCCGCCACGCCGCACGGCAAGGCCGGCAGGCTGGCGAGGTCCGCAATACGTGGCGGGGTGGTTGCATCCGCCGTGCCGTCCCATCCGGCGAGCAGCAGGGCGTCGCGCAAGGCCAGTACACGGCGGTCGGTGGCCCAGGAATCCACGGTGAAGGATTTTGACCAGAACCGGCCTTCCTGTGTGGCGATGGCGGCATGACAGGCGGCGATGCGGTTGGCCTCGGGCGTGGCGCGCGTATCCAGCCCGAGCCATTGGCCGAGCAAATCGAGGCAGCCGAGCGGTCCCACGATGGCGGTGAAAGGCGGCAGGCCAACCGGCGCGGGGGCGCCATCCAAAGACCAGCCGAGGATGAGGGTGGGGGTCATCTGAAGGGTTGCTCCCGGGGCAGGCGTTTGCTGTTGCGGTAATGCCGATTGGCGCGGAAGGGCGCGTGCGGCACGCCTCTTTCTGTGACTGTCATTCAGCCATTTCCGCTTCCATGCCGCGCCATTCTCTCATCAATTCGACCAATCCATCCGGCTCGCAAATCTTTACCTCCCGCCCCCAAGTGAACAGATGCCACGAAAGTTCCAGCATCCCACCGCACCTGAATTGCACGATCAGCGTACCATCCTCCTGCGGTTCCATCGTCTGGTTTGGATGAAATACCCACTCTGCCGCATCATTCGCCGCGCCCGAGGAGAACCGCAGCACCACATCCTGCGGCGCCTCCTGGAATACCCCGAACGACCGCGCCGCGTAGGACGCCAGATCGAATTCCTGCGCGGGAAAATTTTCCTCCAGCGCCGAGACGTCGCTGATGCGGTCCAGCCGCCAGAGGCGCATTTCCTCGCCGGTCTCGGTATGCGCCACCAGATAGGCCCTCCGCCCATAAAGCACGCCGTAGGGACAGATCACGCGCCGCCCAGGTGCTCGCGGTTCCGCCGGCCGGTAGGTGAGTTCAAGCTTGCGGAAGCCCAGAATGGCGGCGCGGATTTCCGTCATCATGGCGCGGTCGAGTTTCAGCCGCGGGCCGGGATGCGCGGCTGAGCCCTCGGCCCGCATCAGCGCCTCGATATCCGGCTCCGCCTGGCGCAACCTCGCCGGGGGCAGCAGCGCGCGCAGGCTCGCGGCGGCGTCGCGCAGATCCGCGGCACGGGCGCTGTCGCCCTGGGTCGACAGATCGCGCGCCAGCCCTTCCAACGTAGCCAGCGCGCTCGGGGTGGGCGGCACCGGTGGCAGTACCCCTTGCGGCAGACGCCAGCGGCGCACGCGGCTGTCGTCGTCGCTATAGGTCAGGCCGGGGAACAGAATCGTCAGCTGGTCGCGCAGCCGCTCTACCGTGCGCCGCCCCACCTCCAGCTGCGTGGCCATCTCGTCCAACGTCAGCCCCATGCGGGAGCCGGAGAGCAGCAGGACCAGGCGGAGCAGATTCGTACTGGGTTCATAGCGCATTACCGCAGGGTTGCGCGAAACCGGCCGTTTCGCAACCGGCAGTTCAACCATGACGAGCAAACCCGATGCCACGCGGCTTGCCCTCGCGCGCCTCCATCTCGGTTTCCAGCAATGCCACCAGACGATGCTCAGAGGGCGTCTCCCCCAGCACCGCCAGCCGCCGCGAGAGCCGGGTGAAATCCGCCGGGGTCAGCCGGTCCAGCCGCGCCAGACGTTCCGGCGGCTCCATGCCGAACACGTTGCGGAACAGCCGCAGGCTCTGCGCCGGGGCGAGATGGTCGAAATTCACCCGGATGAGGAAGCGGCGCAGGCTGGCGGCGTCCAGCCCCTCGGGCAGATTGGTGGTGCAGGCAAAAGGTTGCGGATGGCTCTCCATCCAGGTGAGCATCTCGTTCACCTGGCTCACCTCCCAGTTGCGCACCGCGCGGCCGCGCCCGGCGAGCAGGGAATCCACTTCGTCAAAGATGAGAAATTTTTGTGACTCCCGCGCCTCGGCAAAGGCGGCGGCGATGTTGCGCTCCGTCTCACCAACAAAACTGCCGAAAATGTCGGAGCCGCGCTTGTGCAGCACGCCCAGCCCCATGGCCTCAGCCAGATGCCGGGCGAAGGCGCTCTTGCCGGTGCCGGGCGGGCCGCTCAGCAGCAGCGAGACAGCACGCGGCGCACCGGGGCGGGCGAGGCGCGCCACCAGAGCCGGCAGGTCCATATCCGCGCGGCTCAGGGCGGGGTCGTACAGCTCCTCGCCGGGCGCGGCCTCCGGTGTGGGCATCTGCCCGTGGCCGATCGCTTTGGCCATGCCGCGCGCCACCAGTCGGGCCGTCTCCGCACGGCCATCCGTCAGCCGGGCTGCCCGCAGGGCGGTGCGCGCCACCGAGGGCGCCGAGGGGATCAGCCGCGCCAGTTCGCCGGCCGTGGCGGCATCCAGCACCACGCCCTCATTGGCGGCCAGCTCCTGCCACAGCTCGGCCCGGCGCGGCGTCTCAGGCAGTTTCACCTCGATGCAGAGGCTCATCCGCCGCAGCACGGCTGGCGTAAACGCATGGATGTCGTTCGCGGCCCAGATCATCGGCACTTTCGCCGTCTCCAGCAGCCGGTGGATAAAAATCTTCGGGTCCGGCTCGCGGTCGCGATAGCTCCCACGGAACAGATCCTCCGCCTCGTCGAACAGATACAGCGCCTGTTCACCGCCATTCACGCGCTGCGCCAACAGCAGATCCGAGAGCCGCTCTCCCCGTGAAGGTTCGCCCCCGTTGCCGTCTGCTTCGCCCACAACATGCAGTTTGAATCCAAGCGCCTCCGCCAGCGCCGCGGAGAACTCCGTTTTGCCGGTGCCGGGCGGGCCGTAGAGCAGGATGTGCACGCCGCGCTCCCCGTCCGCCAAGGCGCGGCCGAGCATGTCGCGCGCCAACTCGCTTTCCCGCCCCAGATGCCGGAACGCCTCCCAGGGCAGTTTGGTGGCAACCGGGGCACCAAGAAGCTGGCTGCGCATATCTTCACCGGTCTCGCCGCAGTTGAAGATCAGGTTGCGCACGCGCCCGGACATATGGATGTCGCCATCCTCGTCGATCCGGATGGCACCGGAGGCACACATCAGCGCGTCGGGCCGAAAGCGCCGCGCCACCTCTTGCTGCGGCATATTGGTCAGAATTGCGAAATTGTCAGTGAAACGGCGGAGAGAGTTGGGCCGTTTGCGGGCCTGGGAAATCAGGTCGAACAGCCGTTCCATGGTGTTGTCGTGCCCATAGCGGAAGATGATGCCAAACAGCGCCGCATCCAGCTCATCAAACCCCAGCGCCGCACTCACCGCCGCGAGACCGGATGCAACAACGCCCTCGGGTGTGGGCTGCTCCAGCTGCAGCATCACCGCGTCGCGTAACCCCTTCCAGCGGCGGCGGCCGACCGTACCGGTAGGGGCGTTGCGCCGGTGCGACATCTCCGGCTGCGAGAACAGCTCATCGTTCAGGTTGAAGCGAGCCCGGTTATGCGCCAGCCAGCGCGTGAAGCTTGCAGCCTCCTCCTGCGCCGAATCCACGCAGCTCATGAAATTGGCAGCGTAACGGAGCAGCGCGGTGGTCTCGCAGGCACAATGCGCGAAGCCGGCAAACTCGGGCTCCTCCAGCTCGTCAAAATCATCGCGGATGCTGTCGAGCATTTTGGCCAGGCTTTTCGTCATAGGCAGCTCCTGTTGGGGCGAGGCATTGAGGTGGGCACAGCCGGGTTATGATCGAGGACGAAAATCACGACGCCATCCTCGCGCTCACGGGAGGTGATGGTAACGTGCTCGCCTTTGATGAGGGCGGTGACGGGGGTCACGCCGCCGGCCGCATGGGTAACAGCAGCGCGGAACACTGCTTGGGTCGCCTGGAAGTCCAGGCGTGGAAGCCGGCGCTGCGCCTCTGGTGTGAGGTGCAGCAGGAACGAGGCATAGGCTCTGAACATCGCAAACTCCTGATATGTCCCGGCCCGGCAGACAGAGTTGTCCTGTCGAGGCTAAGGCCAGAAACCAGAGGGACGCGATGGAATTGAGGAAGAGTGGGTTATGTCATGGGCATATAGATGACATACCTGTACGTCAGATGCGGACGTGGTGCGGACGAAAAAGTCTGAGGTTTGGGCTTTGCCTCATGGCTTGTTCAATTAATTTCCTGCCGAGCACATCGAGTAAGATATTTTGAAGTGAAATCTAAAAATGAGGGATTGCCACCCTGCCGCCCCCACATTTCGGGCACTTAGGAAGTTCCCCGGTTTTCAGGAAAATCTTCTTCCAGAAGGGAAGAGAAAACAGGTGGTGACAGTCAAGGCAGACGTACCATGGCCCCCTTGGCCTCTGAACAACCATGGTCATCTTTTCTCCCATTCTCTAGATCGCTCTGCCGGCCCTACTGATCGGCCTCTTTCGTTTCCACTACATGCTTCTTTATGAACTGCGCCATGCCGTAAAGTGCGAAGCCGCTGACCACGATGGATCCGACGAAATGAAACATTGGAGATTTCCTTCAGCAAGGTGCGGTGCCCGCCGCTGCCGTCGTGCGGGTTACGTCATGCGCAAGAGATGACACGCCAGCACGTCAGATACGGACGTACTCCAGACGCTACGTTTCGGGGCTCGCGCCTTGTTTCATTGCCAGCCATAGCGCCGCCAGGTGGCGCGCATCCGCGGCAGCCCGATGCGTTCTGGGAACGTCGCACGAGATTTTCTCCATTATGGCGAGGCAGTCTACCGCCTCCCACGCCTGTTCGCGCGCCACAATGCCGATGAGGGTATGCGCTTCCACCCGACTGACGGAAAAGCTGGGCTTTACATCAGCGGCCTCAACGATCATCCGCAACCAGTCGCCATCCCAGGCTGGGGCATCCGAGTAAAGGTCGCGGCCGCCAAGCGCCTCATTCATGCGCCGCACAATGTCAGCCGGGGCGCTTCCCTCGGTATAGAGCTGACCGCAATTGATCCCATGAAGGCTCTCGGCTGCCTTGTCCCAGCAGGTTGCAATATGCCATTCCGGAGCCGGCCGAATGAGGTGGGATTCAACCTGAATTTCGCCAGTTTCGGGATCAGCGAAAGCCCAGCCGATCTCGATCGGCACGCCGTCAAGGCCAGAGGCTTCAATATCGTAGAAGACGGGAAGGAGAGACAGAGCGGCGGCTCCTTATTTTATGCTGCGCCAGTATAGCCGCTTCATTGCGATCTCCAAAACGCCGTTCCGCGAGCTCCTGTTGCCCCAGCGTACGACAGCTTGTTATGCTCCAGGGACCGTCCCCACCGGAGCGCGCCTTTCATGAGCACCCTGCCCGACTTCGCCGCGCTGAAAACCAAGCAACGCGCCTTGCGTGAGGGGTTCCACGAGAACCTCAGCCTGCGGGTACACCGTGCCCTCAGCTGGCTCGACCGCGCCGAAAAATGTGCAAATGATGACGACGCCCGCTTCATCTTTCTCTGGATCGCCTTCAACGCCGTCTATTCCGAGGAATGCGGCGAGACCATGCCAAACGCCGCGCGCGGCTTGTTCGAGAGCTATTTCGGCAAGGTCGTCCGCCTGGATACGGAGCGGCGGATCTACGATGCCATCTGGGCGCGCTTCCCCGGCCCCATCCGGATGCTGCTGGAGAACAAATACGTCTACCAGCCGTTCTGGAGCCATCACAACCAGCTCCCGGGCTTTGGCGATTGGGAGGAGCGCTTTGCCGCCGCCAAGCGAAAGCTGTCCCAGGCGCTGGTACGTCAGGATACCAGCGTCGTGCTCAGCACGCTGTTCGACCGGCTGTACGTGCTGCGCAACCAGCTGGTGCATGGCGGTGCCACTTGGAACAGCGGCATAAACCGCGCCCAGGTGCGCGACGGCGCCGCGATTCTGGCATTCCTCATTCCACTGTTTGTGGATTTGATGATGGACAATCCCGGCACGACATGGGGTAAGGCGCATTATCCTGTGGTTGACTGACCACACCTTTGCGTGGCCGGAGAATCCACATTCAGCTCAAGGTGAAATGTGCACATATGACAACTTAAATCCTGTTGATTTTTTAAAACCTTTTGTCCAAAAGGCGCATTTTGCACCCTTCTTAACTTCACATCCAAAGATATTCGACCACCAAAAATCGGTATTTTCATTGTTATTTGTTTGAAGAAATCCTGTTCCATTAACTTGAAACAGAACTGCTGCTCCCTCCATGCGCACGCTGCCATACGCTAAAGATCCTGCGGAGATGAATCCGCGTTCGTTTATTTTACAAAATAAATCGATGGATATTTTGCCTTCTTCGGACTCAAAAATGACGTACCCAAGCTTACCGGAACCGCTGTTATCTAGCGTTATAATGGTATCATCAACAAAACGTCTTTTCGTAACTTTACGAACCTTCCTAATTTCGGACAGTATGTGATGTTCTTGTCCCAGGAGCATTGTTTCTGTATAACCATGCTCTATGTGGTTACTCGCATTCATGACGAAAACAGGTTCACCTCGATTCATACGAATATTAAGCCGCTGAGCAGAGTAAAAAACAAGCGGAAGTAACTTTTTAGTTTCCTTCGATTTCTCTTTTAAATCACTGTCTTCGCGACATTCTTTTGTCGTATATATATCAAAATCATCGTGTTCTTCGGCAAAATGACTCAGCTTAAAGTGTTTTATTTTACTTAAATTATATTCTGAATTCATTTCGAAAAAATATGGGATAAAAAACTCGGGAATTTTTTTATCCAGGAGTTCCGCGCGCTCGATATTTGTTCTTTCAAGGAGGAGGTCTCTTAGATCATTGTTATAAAATTCAAAATAAACTTTATTGACGCGAGAATATTCATCTTCAGAGGATGAAAGAGTTCCGATTGTAAGATCGATGTAAGCCAAATGCGCTCGTCTATCGGGGTATTTGGGCGTCCGCTCGTCTGTCAAACGATCTACGTTGTAGACAAGATGGTCAAGCGCATCCAAATCCCAAAATGCTTTCAAGCATAAGGAATCGTCAATTTCGATCTCACCTCGATCGTCCTCGAATTCAAAGCGAAAATACTTTCTTATGTAGGCTACACCAGCAATCATCTGTGATCCTTAGAGTGCTTGAGAAAAAACGAGTTGGATTTGTGGACTTGTGTCAGGTAACAGACCGCAATCTTGGCCGAGGGTCCTGAAGCACATTTGGGCGTTGCTCTCCTTCATCCGGTTCAAATTCGCCTCCCTCGTCGTTGATTTCGACCGTTTCGATGATTCCGGAATTTTCCTCGGCGATCAATGGTATTTGAAACTCGACGATTTCGGAGGTGGATGAAAATTGTCGTTCCAGATATCCAATCAAATCCGGCAGCTTCATCTCTCGACTCCTGTTGATACGAAAATGGCGCTTTGGCCCACACAGCTAATGATGATCAGTGACGAAACCGAGTTTTGGATATGAGGCGAAGCAACACCTTTCTGACCTCAATAAGGGTGTTTTATCAGCAAGACGCATCGGATGCACCCTCGATTAGTATTTTTTGCCTAAACTTAATAATATATTGATATGCTTGTATTTTTTCTATAAAATTGATCGTCTCTCCCACAATTCTCGTCCGTCAGGCGAGGGAAATATTGAGGAACGGCCGATGCCAAGAGGATCGTGCCCCTTGGCGTGGTGTAGGAACTGAGGGTAAGTAGCCCGCCGGAGCGACCGCCACGAGTCTGGCGTAGGCGGGCTACTTATCCTCAGCGGTGGTCATCGCCGTTCTTCGGTTAAGGTTGGGATGCAACCCACCAACCAAGGACCAAAGGAGATGACAACGATGACCGACCCCACTATGGCGCTTCGCGCGCTGCTGGAAAAGAGTTCCGATACCGAGCTTTTGCGCGAGATGGTTGGCTTTACGGCGCAGCGGCTGATGGAGCTGGAAGCCGAAAGCCTGACCGGCGCACCCTATGGCAAGCGCAGCGACGAGCGGGTGAACCAGCGCAACGGGTTTCGTGACCGCATTTGGGAAACCCGCGCCGGCACCATCGAATTGCGCGTGCCCAAACTACGTCATGGCAGCTATTTCCCGGCTTTCCTGGAGCCCCGCCGGACGGCTGAGAAGGCGCTGACCGCCGTGATCCAGGAAGCATATATCCAAGGTATTTCAACGCGCTCCGTCGATGATCTGGTTAAAGCCATGGGGATGGAAGGCATCAGCAAAAGCCAGGTATCCCGCCTGTGCTGCGAGATCGACGATAAAATCAACAACTTTCTGAACCGCCCGCTGGAGGGCGACTGGCCGTATGTTTGGCTGGACGCCACCTATCTGAAGGTGCGCGAGGCCGGCCGCATTGTCTCGGTTGCCGTCACCATCGCCATCGGCGTGAATGCTGATGGCAGGCGCGAGGTGCTGGGCCTGGCGATCGGCGCTTCGGAGGCCGAGACGTTTTGGACGGAATTCCTGCGCGGCCTGGCGCATCGCGGCTTGCGCGGCGTCAAACTCGTGATCTCCGACGCCCATACCGGCTTGAAAGCCGCGATCGCCAAGGTGCTGCACGCCACCTGGCAGCGGTGCCGGGTGCATATGATGCGCAACCTACTGGCCCATGCCGGCCGCCAGGGCCGCGGCGTCGTCGCCGCCTTCGTTGGCACCGCCTTCGCCCAGGACGATGCCGCCAGCGCAAAGGCACAATGGCGCCAGGTGGCCGACCAATTGCGCCCCAAAGCCGCCAAGCTCGCCGCCATGATGGATGAAATGGAGGAAGATGTGTTGGCCTACATGGGATTCCCCAAGGAGCACCGTACCAAAATCCACAGCACAAACCCCATCGAGCGGCTCAATGGCGAAATCAAACGCCGCACGGATGTTGTCGGCATCTTCCCGAACGAAGCCGCAATACGCCGCCTCGTCGGGGCAATCCTGCTCGAACAGAATGATGAATGGGCGGTGCAGCGCGGACGCTACATGACGCTGGAAACAATCGCCGGTTTGTGCGATGAACCCATCATCAAGCTGCCCGCCGTGGCAGCCTGATAAGCCCGGCCAACCCAGCCGGAGAACGCGATGATGTAGCCAATTCTACACCACGCCATGGGGCACGATCGCCAAGAGTAATTTCGGTTCTGATGCAGTGGGTAGCCTGACCCGCGCGCTAGGCTTCCTGAGAGTTAGAGGGTAGCGCCGGTTTTCATGACGGATCGTGATCGCGAGAGAGGCTCGCGGTGCCCGTCGTGGAGATTTTTTCAATGAACACTATTTCTTCACGTATCCCGATTACTGCCGGGTCCGCGTCTCCTGCGCCGCGCCCGGCGGGTTTCAAGGTCGATATATCCCGCGGCGAGCGGATCGGCCGAGTCTCTTCCGAGTGGTTCTCGCGCCCAGACGACGAGCGGTATTTGTCCCTGTCGGACCTATACGAGTCCGTATGCGCTCGCACGAAGCGGGCGACGGCACGGACCGTGGAGAGCAGGACCGTTCGCGTCGAGGCGAGGCGGGACGATGCCGAGCAACTGGCACTGATCGTACCCGGGCGGGACGGCCCGGTTGCCCCGACTCATTGGAGCTTTGGCCAATTGTGTAGTCTGGTCGGCGCGCCAGCAGGATATTTGCGGGATTTGCCGGCGCCGTTGGCAGCGATCAACCTGCAGCACGGTCTGCTGTCGCACCGGGGCGAGTTGGTGAAAACGCTGGAGGCCGAGGACGGGCGGGTCGAGTTGCGCGCCGTTACTGGCCCGGACTATGGCCGCATCTGGGACCACGAGTTGGTCGGGGCAGTGATGAAAATTGCCGGTGATGGAACAGGCGACACGCGCTGGAAGGTCCCAGGCGTGCTCGACTGGGCGACGATGACGCATAACCCACTCGTGGACGTGAGCAAGGACACGACCACCCTCTATGCCAGCGACCGCGATGTGTTCTTGTTCCTGGTCGACGACACCCACCCCATCGAAGCTGGCCGGTTGCCTAATGGTGATCCCGATCTCTATTTCCGGGGCTTCTATTGCTGGAACAGTGAGGTTGGTTCGAAGACACTGGGTATCGCGTCTTTCTATCTCCGCGCCGTCTGCATGAATCGAAACCTCTGGGGTGTGGAGGATTTTCAGGAGATCAGCATCCGGCATAGCAAATTTGCCGCGCAGCGCTTTGCACACGAAGCCTCGCCAGCGCTTACAAGTTTCGCCAACTCTTCCCCCGCACCGTTCATTGCTGGTGTGAAGGCGGCGCGCGAACAAATCGTCGCCCGCAAGGACGAAGATCGCGAGGCCTTTTTGCGCAAACGCGGGTTCAGCAAATCCGAGACCACAAAAGTTATCAACGCGGTTCTGAGTGAGGAAGGCCATCCACCAGAAAGCGTGTTCGACTTCGTGCAAGGCATCACGGCCCTTGCGCGAACCAAGCCACATCAGGATGCCCGGTTGGAACTGGAAAGTAAGGCGAAGGTTCTACTGGAGCGCGTGGGCTGATCAATTCTCTGGGAATGTTCAAAGCCGTGGAGCCGCTTTTGCGGTTTCACGGCTTTCTTTTTGAGGGGGCGCCAAGAGTCAGAGGGCGGTCCGAAAATTCGTGACGGGATGGAGGTCGAGAGAGTGTCTCCGGCCGCCCGTCGCGGAGTTTTTCCCATGGCTAAATCTGTTCAGAAAATCATCCTCAGCGCCTCTCGTGACATTCCGTTCGATAGGCTTGTACTCAGTCAAGCCAATGTTCGGCGTGTGAAGGCTGGCGTCTCGATCGAGGAGCTCGCTGCCGATATTGCGCGGCGCACGCTGCTGCAAAGCCTGACCGTCCGCCCGGTCCTCGACGAAAACGGCACCGAGACCGGCATGTTCGAGATTCCCGCCGGTGGGCGGCGTTACCGGGCGCTGGAATTACTAGTGCGGCAAAAGCGCCTGGCCAAGACCGCGTCGATCCCCTGCGTCGTCCGCACCGAAGGCATCGCCGAGGAGGACAGCCTGGCGGAAAATGTGCAGCGCGCGCCGCTGCATCCGCTGGATCAGTTCCGGGCGTTTAAGGCGCTGCGCGAGAAGGGCCAGAGCGAAGAGGAGATCGCGGCGGTGTTCTTTGTCGCGGTCTCGGTGGTGAAGCAGCGGCTACGGCTGGCTGCGGTCTCGCCTCGGCTGCTGGAGGTATATGCCGAAGACGAGATGACGCTGGAGCAGCTCATGGCCTTCTCGGTCAGCTCGGACCATCAGCGCCAGGAGCAAGTGTGGGAGGCCGTGCAGCGCTCATACAACAAGGAGCCGTATCAAATCCGCCGCTTGCTGACCGAAGGCGCGGTGCGTGCTTCGGACAAGCGGGCGCAATATGCCGGTGAGGAGTATGTCGCGGCGGGTGGGGCGATCATGCGTGATCTATTCCAGCAGGACGATGGCGGCTGGCTGCAGGATGCCGGACTGTTGGCGCGCGTGGTGGCGGAGAGACTGGAGCGTGACGGCGAGGCTCTCCGCGCCGAGGGCTGGAAATGGGTCCAGGTGGCTACCGAGTTCCCGTATGGGCACAATTATGGGCTGCGGCGGATTCCTGGCGCGCGTCGGCCGCTGACCGAGGAGGAGATCGCCCAGGTTGAGGCATTGCGCACCGAGGCCGAGCGGCTCGAGGAAGACGCGGCCCAGGCGGACGAGGTGCCGGAGGATGTTGATCAACGGCTCACCGAGATTGAGACGGAGATCAACGCTTTGACTCAGCGCCCGCCGGTCTATGACCCGCCGGAAATCGCCCAGGCGGGGGTGTTCGTCAGCATCGATGGCAGTGGCAAGCTGCGGGTCGAGCGTGGCTATGTCCGCCCCGAGGATGAACCGCCCGTAGTTGAGGAAGCCGACGAGGCCGCCATGGCCGCTGTAGATGGCGCCCGGGCGCAAGGTGGCGAAGGGGGCGACCCTGCCGAGAGCGATGACGCAGAAACCGGAACCACGGACAGCCGCCTCATCGTCGCGCACGTCGGCGATGCGGCTGAGTCGGAGGAGGAGGAGGGCATCAAGCCCTTGTCCGACCGGCTGATGACGGAACTGACCGCTTATCGAACCCTGGCCTTGCGCGAGGCGCTGGGGAATGAGCCCGGCATCGCCTATCTCGCCGTGCTGCACGCACTGAGCCTGAAACTGTTCTACCGGTACGGCCTGGAGTCCTGCCTGGAGGTCGAGCCCAAGAGCGTGATGTTCGGCGCCCAAGCGCCGGGCCTTGCCGACACGCCGCTGGCCGCGCGGATCGATGCGCGGCATCGGCATTGGGCCGAGCAACTGCCGGAGGATTCCGGTGAACTTTGGGATGTTCTCGGCGGCTTTGACACGGATAGCCGCGACGCCCTGTTCGCCCATTGCGTCTCACTCACGATCAACGCGGTGGTGGAACCCTATAACCGGCGCCCGAAGGCGATTGCTCATGCGGATCGTCTGGCCCAAGCCGTCTCGCTCGACTTGGCCGCGGCCGGGTGGACGGCAACGGTCGACAGTTACCTTGGCCGCATTTCAAAGGCGCGCATTCTTGAAGCGGTTCGGGAGGCGAACGGGCAGACTGCCGCCGAACGCATCGCCCAACTCAAAAAGGGGGAGATGGCGGCCGAAGCCGAGGCCTTGCTCGGCGGCACCGGCTGGTTGCCGGAACCGCTCCGTATGCCCGGCGTGCAAACGGCGCCCGCAGCGGATGAAACGGCTATCGGCGATCTCCCGGTTGAGCCCGATACTGATCATTCGGCCAGCGAGGCCGAGGCGATCGCAGCCGAATAATTTTGCTCCGACGGCGGCATGGAGGGGCTCGCGGGCGATCGCGGGCCCCTCTTGCTGTGAAAGGCTGACCATGGGCAACAGCGTGGATGACCTGGCGCGGCAGCTGGCGCGCAATGCCGAAGCGGTGTGCCGGTGTTATCTATCCAATGGCCGCCGTTCTGGCCGATACTGGGTGGTCGGCGACGTCATGAACACCCCAGGCCGCTCGATGTATGTCCGCTTGACTGGCCCGGAAGCTGGCAAGGGTGCCGCCGGAAAATGGACTGACGCATCAACCGGCGAGCATGGAGATTTGCTCGACATCATCGGCAGGCATCACGGCCTCAGCCATTTCCCCGATATTGCTGCCGAGGCTTGGCGGTTTCTCGGGACGCCGAGAGAGTGCACACAACTGGAGCCTCGTGCCCATTCCGCGTTGGCTCAGACCTCGGCAGGATCTCCAGAATCGGCACGCCGCCTGTTCGCAATGTCAAAGCCGATTGCCGGCACAATTGCAGAGACGTATCTGCACGGACGCGGCATTACGGCTTTGCACGAAATCGGCAGCCTCCGCTTCCATCCATGCTGCTATTATCGTCCGCACCCAGAATCGTCCCCCGAAGCCTGGCCAGCAATGATCGCCGCCATCACCGATCTCGACGGCACGATGACCGGAGTTCATCGTACTTGGCTCGACCCATCGGGGCACGACAAAGCATCCGTCGACACGCCACGCCGGGCGATGGGTCATCTCCTCGGCAACGGCGTCCGCTTCGGCACTTCCTCCGATGTCATGGCGGCAGGCGAAGGGATCGAAACCATGCTGTCGCTGCGTTGCGTGCTGCCAAGCCTGCCCGTGGTCGCCGCACTCTCCGCCAATCACCTTGCTGCCCTCCTGTTCCCGGCAACGCTGCGCCGCCTCTATGTCGCGCGAGACAATGACGCGGCTGGCGACGCAGCATTCACGGCTCTGGCCGAGCGGGCGCAGGCAGTTGGGATCGAGACGCTGTCCCTGTCTCCGGCTCTGCAGGATTTCAACGACGATCTCCGGCACCTCGGCCTTACCGAACTTCGGGCAGCACTTCGGGTGCAGCTCACCCCTGACGATGTACCGCGATTCATAGCTGCGGTGGAGAATACCGATCCGGGATAATGGCGACAGGTCTCATCGGCATGAGCCGCTGGGTCGGGATGGTGCCCGCGTGTCGGAGAGGGCCGGGCCCACGGCCTTCTAGAGGGCGATCGGACGGCAAGCGGCCCGGCCCCGCAACGGCTCCAGGCGGCTATTTTCCGCCGCGCCCCAAGAGGGGGCGCTTTGCATCGCGAGACAAAATAGCCGCCTTGCGCCGTCCTCCGCTGCGCTTCGGCCGCCGTCGCTACGCTCGGCGGTGCAGGCCCGGCCCGCCCGCCGTCAGGTGATCGCCACGAAGGCCGCGATGGGCGCGGCCAATCCGAGACGAGGCATCACCATGGCAACCCACCGCGACAATCCCGATTTCGAGCCCCCACACGCATCATCCGCCACCGACCACCTCCTCACCGAACTCCAGCTCTATGGCCATCGCCCCTTCCAGGACGAGCCCGACCCCAGGCCGCTCCCCGAACCCGAAATCATCGGCGGCGCCGTCGCTGACATCTTTGACGCCCTGGTCGCCACGCTGGGCGACACGCGCCTGGAGCCCGACCTCGAAGACCTGCTCTGGTCCACGGTCAACCTCTTCCACCGCGCCGCCGACCGCGTGCAACGCGTCCTGGACGACAACGAGGATGCCCAGAAGCGCAGCCAGAAGGAACAGGATGGCTCGGAAATCCGCTCGGTGGAGTTGGAGCGTCTGGTGGCCGAGGGCATCACGCTCATCGAACGCCGTAACAGCATGGAATTCTTTCGTGACCAGGCCGCCGACCAGTTCGAACGCCAGACGGGCTCAGCCTGGCGTCCGCGCGCCGGGTCGATGGTCAACCACCGCACGCTGACCTCGGCGATGATCGACAGCCGCGATTTTATCGCGGCCAAACGCCGGGCCGAAACCGAGGTGCTGTTGCCTCCCGGCGCAAAAATCGCCTTCACCGGCGGGGCCGACTTCAACGATCATCATGCCATCTGGAACCGGCTCGACAAGGTGCATGCCAAGCACCCGGACATGGTGCTGCTGCATGGTGGCAGCCCAAAAGGTGCCGAACGCATCGCCGCCTGCTGGGCCGACAGCCGCAAGGTGTCGCAAATCGCCTTCAAGCCCGACTGGACCCGCCACACCAAAGCCGCACCGTTCAAGCGCAACGACCAGATGCTGAATGTCCTGCCAATCGGCGTCATCGTCTTCCCCGGCTCCGGCATCTCCGCCAACCTGGCCGATAAGGCTAAAAAGCTCGGGATCCCGGTCTGGATTTTTAGGGAGGGGGGGTGATTAGCACCCCTCATATCCGCCCGATCTGATCAGGGCTTCTTAGCCGTCTTCTTGCCGGTACCGGTCGCCGGAGGAGCCGTAGCGGCTCCCCCGAACAGGCGCTTGTCCCACCAAATAGGCTGATGAAGACCATGCGTGATTCTATGGGCCTCGGGGTGGCTATCATTGATCAGAATATTCATCTCCATGCGCGCCACAAGGCTTGGCACAATCATGATCAGTGACCTCTGTGACGTTTGCCACGCGGTGCCGTAGGCTTTGGAGACAAGGCAATCCTCGGCATCCCAGCCCGGATGATGGGCAGGAGAAAACACTTCATAAGTCACGCCGGGTGGAATCTGAATTTCGATGAAATGTTGGTTGACCGGCATATGCCCATTTCCATGGACCAGCTTTTCGAGCATCGCCGTGCTGTAATGCTCGCTGCTGTAGATCAGCGGCGTGATCGCACTGTTCCACCGTCCCGGCCATAATTTCGAACCAGTCGAATCGTAGATGGGATAAACCCCAGCCGGGTCCCCGATGCGATATGACGTCAAAATCCGATCAAGAATCTGCGCAGTCACACAGCCGATCCGTATTGCAGGCGGCCTAAAATGCCCTCGACGACGGGCCGCCCCAGCTCGTTTTCAAGCACGACATCCACCGGGCGCCGGCCTTGAAGAAGGGGATGCGCCTCGAACATGAACCGCCGTGCCGCTGCCTCGTCTCCCCAAACGCTCACGGCCATGGTCCAAACGCTGGCCAGCCTGGCGAGGCGCGTGCCTTCCTCGGCGGAAAGCCGGCTTGCCGTATCTTGCTTGGCAGCCGCCCAGGTCTTTCGGCGCCGGGCAAGGGTCGAGCGCGTTACAATCCGGAAGGCGAATTTGTTGTCCGCAGGAGCAACCGCATGAACAACCCGGTCCAACGCGGCGAGTGGCAGCCCGTGCTCTACAGCTGCCATCAAACTCAAAGGATCAGAGGCCTTGATACCAAGGACCGACGAAATCGGATCAGCTACCGCCAACATTTCAATACTCCCGGTCGTCTCATGTGAGGCATAATTTATGCTCATATGGGACGGACGTCAAGGACGACGTGGTCCGATCGCATGGCCGCTCTGGCTCTGGACGGATAAGCGGCATATGGTCGGCAAGCACTACTCCCGCCCACCGGAGCCCGAAATGGCAAACAAAATTGGCCGCAATGACCCTTGCACCTGCGGCAGTGGCAAGAAATCCAAGCATTGTTGCGGCAGCGCGATGGGAAACGTCAAAGCCGCCGAACCGGCAGGCCATGAGCGCGCGATTGAGCGGGCAATCGACTGGTTGATGAACAAGCATCGCAAGGCTGCTTTTGCGGCCCTGGATGACCTTCTTTTCGGGGGGCTCAGTGACGAAGAGGCGGATAGGTTGCGCCATCTCGACCCGGAGACTTTGCAGAACATTCAGATCAACGTGATGGAATGGCTGCTCGCCGAGGGTGATATCCTGGCGCATGGCACCCGCAAGCGTGTTGCAGATTGCCTGCTGGGCCCCGGTGGCGCCTTGTTCACCGTTGGAGAGCGGACCTTCATCGAGCAATTGGCGGCGCGACCGCTGCACCTCTACATCGTGACCGACACCATCCCAGGCCGCCAGATCACGCTGTGCGATGCGCTGGACGCCAGAAAGCGGCCCATCACCGTGCAGGAAAAATCAGGTAGCCAAACGCTCACGGCCGGCACGTATCTTGGATGCCGTGTGTTGGCGTTCGACAACCGCCTTGAATTATCAGGCGCCGTGTACCCATTTTCCCAACTCATGGGCCCAGAGGCCGTGAAATACATCAAGAACCGCTTGAAAGATTTCAAAAATCATCCTGAAGAAGCGAGCGCATTCATTGGCCTCGCGCTGCAACGCAAATGGCTGGAGCAGTACGTAGTGCCGATGACGATGCCGACCATGATGGATGCCTATTCCGGCGAGCCCATCTTGTTGATCACTGACCATTACCGTGTTGAAGACTGGGAAAAGCTGGCCAAAATTCTGGACCTGCAAACGGATGTCGAGGGAGATCAGAAATCCGGCTGGACGCGGTTTATCGACTGCGAGGATGGTGAACGCCGGAACCTGGCCGCAATCAACATCGAGCCCACACCGAATAGAATTTCCATATTCTACAAGACGCGGAATTACGCCGATAAAGGCCGGCCCTGGTTTGATGCTCTCACCGATGGCGCCGTCAAATTCCTGATGCAGGAAATCTCGGATTTGACGGGGGCGATGGTGGGCAGATCACCAGCCAGACGGGAACCTCAAGAGATCGGCCAAGAAGATCTACCGCCCGAGCTGATTACGGAAGCCATCGCCAAGGCGCTGCATCGCGCTTATGCGCACTGGGCCGATGAGCCGATTCCAGCGTTGAGTGGCAAAACACCGAGACAAGCCATGAAAACGCCCGCTGGATCTGAACGCGTGAAGGGCCTTATCCGCAGCTATGAGGCGGATGAAAAAGAACAAGCTGCCCAGCAAAACCGTGCCCCGGCCTCGTTTGATTTCTTGTGGCAGGAAATTGGCGTTTCCCCATAATAGTCGAGCCGCATACAGGCTTTAGCGAGAGAATTTCGAAAGTTTTGATTCTTTGCCGTGAAAAATCGTGATAGGTTGGCGGCTGTGCCGTGGAGGTGGTGGAGGAACGCCCGTCCGATCCTTTGTCCGGAGGCTTTCACCATGCTCGCACTTGGAGTCATTTTCAGCTTTTTCGGTCTCGGCATCTTCTGCTGGCTGCTGTTCACCCTCGCGATATACGCGCTCCCCTTCTTCGCGGGCCTCACCGTCGCCTTTGCGGCCTTCCATAGCGGCGCAGGCGTGATTGGCGCGTTCCTCGTCGGCTGCTTCGCCGGTGGGGCGACGCTGGCGCTCGGCCAGATCGCGTTCGCGACGATCCGCTCCCCTCTCATACGGTGTGCAATCGCCTTATTTTACGCCCTACCGGCCACCATCGCGGGCTACCATGCCACACTTGGGCTCGCTCAGATCGGGGTGCCGTCAGCAGCTTGGCAGGAGGCCTTCGCCATCGTCGGCGCAGTGAGCATCGGATGCACGGCCTGGGTCCGCCTGGCCATGTTTACCCCGCCGAATATTGGTCAAGGCTTCGCCGTTGGCGCGGCCCCATTGTCCTTGGCCGACGCCACCAGAAGCCGCTGATCCCGGCCTTACCCTCCGACAGGCTGGTGACGGGGGCTAGGCGCTGGCCGTAGCATACCGAGAATGCGGCGGTCGTCGCTGAGCTCTCGTGGGCAGCAGGATCAAGCTGACCGAGACATATCCCTCTCGCAGGGGCATCGTTGTTTGCCCGTCACCGGCTCAATGCACCAACCCTTTTACACGCAGTCGTTTCCATTTCTTCGCCTGGAATGCCGGACCTCTTGTGCAAAGCATCCAACCTCCGCCACGTCTTCTCCCAGCGCATAATTTTCAACGCGCGGACCACACGGCCTCTCCATGGCTTGATCTGGCCGAAGGCCGGCTTCGCCTCGATCGCCTAGCCGCAACGGCGGCGCCAAACTTTCTTCCCCTGGGCGTGCCGCCCATTCCTCGCGAGGCAAGAAAGTTTTGCGCCCGCCGTCCTCCGCTGCGCTGCGGCTCGCAAGCGAGTGCGTCGTCGATCGCCTCCGGCACAACGATCGCCATCGAGGCCGCGGTGGTCGCGGGCTCGAAATCAGCAAGGAGAAGTGACATGGCTAACATTGGTTCTTTCAAGAAATCCGGCACCGAATACCAGGGCGAGATCGTCACCCTGAGCGTCCAGACCAAGGGGGTCCGCATTGTCCCCGAGGCCACCCGCTCCACCGACAACGCCCCCAGCCATCGGATCTACGTTGGTCGGGCTGAGATCGGGGCCGCCTGGTCGAAGCGCTCCAGCGAGGGCCGCGACTATCTCTCGGTCAAGCTGGATGACCCGAGCTTCAACGCCCCCATCTTCGCCAACCTGTTCGAGGACGAAGGCGGCGAGGGCTACACGCTCATCTGGTCCCGCGCCCGCAAGGCCAACGGAGAGTAAGCCGGCCAACGACAAAGCCCCGCCCGATCATCCGGGCGGGGCTTTTTTGTGCCCGCGGCGGCCAGAGGTCGGACAAAAAGAGGTGTCTGCCTGACCGCAGAGGCGCAAACCCGTAAATCCGCAAAGCCTCGTTTCCGGCCCCACGGCGTTGCGCCTCTGCGGTCAGGCAGACGGGGCTCCGCGCCAAAGACGCTGCGCGATTGCTACCTACTTTTCACTTCCCGCACGAATACCTAATATATTAGGTGGTACTATATTAGGGAAGACGGCGACGTCCCCGCATGAGTTTGCGAGGGATCGTTGCCGGGAACCTACGAAGATTGCGCCATGTCAAAGGCATGTCGCAAGAGGAGTTGGCCGACCGTGCAGACATCGACCGCAACTACGTTGGAAAGCTGGAGCGCGAGGAGAACGCCGCCACCGTCGACATGCTGGAAAAACTTGCCGTCGTTCTTGAGATTGACCCAGCCGAATTTTTGCAGCGAAAGGGAACTCCTGCAGACGCGACAGAGCCGAGCGCGGATAAATGACTACCGCATAGAAGAGCGCTCCGGCCAGCGCAGACAAGAGGCAGGTTACAACCCTCGGTATATATCCCGAGTTCATTTTTCTGCTTATCGAAAATCAGTAATTCGTGAGTTCCATTTGAAAACCTCAAACAATCACGTATCATGATGAAAATTTATGGAACGCCCTACATGACCGTGCCCCCGTTCGAGGATCGTCCTCCTGAGGCGCCAAAGCTGACAGCATATGACGAACGTCATCTTGTCACCTATCTTCGGCTACTGGATGCAGCCGAGGAAGGCGCAGACTGGCAGGAAGTCGTGGCCATTGTTTTTGGGTTGAACCCCGTGAAGGAGCCTGCGCGCGCCAAAATCGTCCACGACAGCCATCTGGCCCGGGCACGCTGGATGACCGAATTCGGCTACCGTGATCTGCTGCGACCGCCATCCACCGAGCCGTAGAGGCGTAAATCCGTCTTTCAGCGGATACGGATTCTTGTGGTTTGGTTAAGGCAACTTGAATAAATTGAAACTTTTCTGGTGACGGTTTTCAACCTAAAGCGTTATTCCTTGCCCTCGACTTAGGGCGCTGCAGCGGGGAATTCGTGTGGCACGGAAACCTGACTGGCGGTCATCAATTGATGCCGCTGAATTGAGCCAGTTAGACCGGTCGGGCTTTGCCTGGGAATTCCTTCGGCGCAACCAAGCCTTCCGCGATGATTACGCTCGAATCACCGATCATATTGCCACCGAGACTGACGACGACATAAATGCCGCGGCGAAAATCGCGCGGCATTGGGGGTTGGTTTGTCGCACCGGACCCGACATTGCCGGCAAGCAGGGTAACGGTCTTCTGGCACCCAGAAATTGTCCCGACGGCTGTCGTTCTGGGCCATATGCCAAAGTCTTTTGTAGGGGCCCGCCTCCTCAGCACGGAACTCCTGGCGGGGGCCGTCGCCCATCATCAGAGTCATGACGGCCTGCATATTCTTCTGCCGGGCGGCCATCACATCTGGCTTCTTGAGCACAGCGCTGGCCAGCCCATGGCCGCGGTTATTCCGCTTGATGACGATTTCCTGCTCCGTGTCGCTGGCGCTCTTCGCCTTCGTCACCACCTCAATGGCGAGCCGGTGGGGCCAATGCCCCGACCGTTGCAACTGACGCCGCGCCATCGCAAGCGTTTGATCCAGATGTTACACGCCCTGGACGGCCGCTTGTCAGAGGCAAGTTATAGGGAAATCGCGTCCGTCATCTTTGGGCCAGACGCCGTCCGTGAAATAGGATGGAAAACCCTGCCGGTCCGTGCTCAGACGATTCGCTTGGTCAAAGACGCTGTTGGCATGATGAACCGGGGCTATCTTCAGTTTCTACGTGGCCGGTGACATGCTTGGGCTCGCACGGGTGGAAATCTGTCGGTCTGGTTCAGAAACGGGGGAAGCGAATACCAGACATTCTGCTTGTGGCGCGCAGGGGCCGATACCGCTTCACCACTCAATGCGGCCTGAACGAGTAAAGCGAACATATGAACCGGATATTTATACCGGCCAACATATCAATACTGCCTACTTTTATAAATCCTGCAAAATTCTGATTTTTGTACCACGCGGCACGATAGGACCCATCCCGTAAGCGATTCAGTTTAGATCACGAACAATGCACTCCACAGCGGCCAGCGCAGTCAAGGCCGTTGCCCGATCGCAAATTTCGCGAAGACGCTGAGCGCGGCCTGGATGGATGAGGTTACGAAAATTCATAGCTAAATTGGCTAGTTGCTCGGTATTATTTTTGATCAGATCGAGAGATTTGGCGACCGTTATATATTCTCGAAGATACCAATCTTCTGGTGCCCCCTTGGGCTTCTGTACTAAATTTGACAAGCCAGGTGCGTTTGTAATCGCCCACAAAAGCAAAGCCTCCGCAGCAGCTCCTGCTAGGACGGTTGCTGCTTTCCATTCTCCGTTGTGCAACGCACTTGTTGCGGTGCTAATATCCAATCGAATGTTATCACGGAAGACGTCATCCGTAATGAAACCCAACTCGACCGTTGCATGCGATGGACTTTGATCAGGGCACTTTGTCAGGACATGTCGAAGTATCTGCAGAACGTTTTTCCCGTCGATGTCGGCGATTCCAATGTCACGAGATGCGTTCTGCTGCCAGAAGGCAACTGAGTTTCTGATAGTCTCGACCCCACGAACAAGGTCATTGTAGTCGTTCCCGCTGATCGTCAACAGTTCCGTTGGAAGCTCGTCGATCAAGCGTACGATGCCAGTTAGACCCGCTACGGAGGTATGGCTCACACTTAGACGTCCCGCTTGGAGCTTTTTCAGATTTTGGTCTACAAATGCAACAATCTGAGACGGGACTACTCGAGCCATAAAGTGTTCCTTTCGTTGTCCAGAAAGCAAGGATGGGCGGAGCGTAGCGCAACCCCTCGCGTCGTGCCACGTCTTCGTCGGTTGATGGCTTCAGCTGAGTTCCACCCATCAATTATGCAGGCGGGTGGCGGCTTTCGGGATTGATCACGCAGCGGCCTACGCCCGACTTGGCTCGAAACCCACGATTTACGCTGCGGCAGCAAGCACTGGATGGGTGAGCGCAGTAACCCATCGATCTATTGCAGCTTCGCAAAAAGGGATGGATGGCGCTGCGCTCACCCATCCCTGTTTCGACCTATCAAATTAAACAGCTTCGGCAAAATCGGGGCGGTTCAATCATATGGTGTCAATGCCGCTGGCGTTACATCTATAACGCCAGCTATGTCGGTTTTCGTTAGACCTGCGGTTCGAAGGATGTGAATGAGGTTTTTCCCGTCGTCGGAAATTCTTCCGCCAGAGGTTTTAGCCACTTCGACTATCCTGTCTAGGATTGCTGCTTTTTCTTCCAACTCTTTGATTTGATGCTGAATTGGACTGGTTTTTTTATTCCTTTTTGCCGGTTTGACTGCCACGACACTTTCCTTTTACAATTGCCCGTTACAGCGTTTAGATTAACTAAATCAAAAAGTCAAATTATTTTAAAGATTATCGCTTTTGTAGGGTCAGATAACAATTCGATGTGCAGGTCATCTGACAATTGTTCTAAAAGCTCTTGTTGGTTATTCCTTCGACTTACTGAACCGACCTCGGGTTTGTCCGAGGTTCTATGGCTTGATGCTGCTTGTTTAGTATATTTTAGACTTTATGTAACGGTCGCGGCGTCTGCTTCCCGCCAATCCAGTCGATTACTGCTCACCGATGAATGGCTGCTATGGAGAAATGGGCCCGCTTGGCCGAACAGCCATAATGAGGCGCGTTGTCGCTGGCACAGGTCAACGTTAAACGTCCGCTCCTGAGATCAACTCCCGGGCCAGCCTATGCCTGACTTGCCTCGATTGCGGTAGTACGAACCGCCTCAGAATCGCCCACCTGTGGCAGTGCTGGGGGTACGGTCTCGTGGCCCTCCCACTTCGTCATCCCCACCACCCATCCTACCCCGCCAATTTGACCTTCCCCGCTCGGCAACCGCCAGCGGCGACACGGAAGATCACGGAGGTTCGACCATGCCCGATCCGATGGCCGGTATGCCGCCACGCTACCTGCGCACACCCGAAGCCGCGCGTTTCCTCGGCCTCTCCGGCCGCACACTGGAGAAGCACCGCACCTACGGCACCGGCCCCCGATACCGGAAGATCGGCGGGCGCGTCGTCTACGCGCTTGATGATTTGCAAAGCTGGGTCTCGACCGGCGCCAAGCAGTCGACCTCCGACCCCGGCATTGGCACCGTCTTCCCCGCCAAGCGCATCGTGTCGGCAGCGCCCGCGCACGGCACCGCCGGCCAGCGCCGGAGCTGATCCTTGGCAAAGGACCCGCACACCGCGCCGCCGCCGGCCCGGCGGCTCACGCCCGAGCGCGAGCAGCTCGAACTGTTCCAGGCCCTGCCGGGCGATCTGGCTCCCCGCGATGTGCAAGACCTCATGGCCTATCCCTTCTTCAGCCTGGGAAAATCCAAGCGCCTGGCGCCGATTGATTTCCGGGCGGGCGCCATCACCATCCGCGTGGAAGCCGTGCCGGAATACGGCATGGCCACCATCTGGGACGCCGACATCCTGATCTGGGCCGCATCCCAGATCGTCGAGGCGCGCGACGCCGGGCTGAAAACCTCCCGGCTGATGGCGGCCACACCATACGAAATACTAACCTTCACCGGCCGTGGTACCAGCGCTCGGGATTATGACCGCCTGAAGGCCGCCCTCGACCGGCTGCAGAGCACAACGGTCGCCACATCCATCCGCCAGACGACCGAGCGCCGCCGGCACCGCTTCTCCTGGATCAACGAGTGGAAAGAAACCACCGATAATCACGGCCGCCCCCTCGGCGTCCAGCTCATCCTGCCCGACTGGTTCTACGCCGCCGTGCTCGACAACGCGCTCGTGCTCACCATCGATCCCGCCTATTTCTCCCTGAGCGGCGGGCTGGAGCGCTGGCTCTACCGCATTGTACGCAAGCATGGCGGACGGCAGTCCGAGGGCTGGCAATTCGACACCGCCCATCTGCACGCCAAATCCGGCAGTCTCTCGCCGCTGAAACATTTTGCCTATGACCTGCGCGACATCGTGCGCCGCCAGCCACTGCCCGGCTACCGGCTTGTCATTGAGCGCCTTCGCCACGGCGGGGAACGATTCAGCTTCACCCCAACCCCCGTCAGCTTCCGCAGCAATACGGCTCGGCCTCCGCTGCTGGTTCGATCTGGGGATAAGCTGTGAATCCGCTCGTGCTATCGGGGACCGAACCTATCGTGCCATCAGGGACCGGATCCTCGTGCTATCAGGGACCAAAATCCTCAAAAACTCAAGCAATTCTGCGGCTCTTCGAGCGCCTTAACTTATCTAACTCAGATTCCTTCGGAATCTGTCTAACGGACCCGGCGTTATCCACATTGGGGGATAACTGCATGAACGAGCCACCAGTGAAGGGGGAGGTGCGGTCATGATCGTGGCCTTCCTCAACCAAAAGGGTGGCGTCGGCAAAACCACCCTGGCGCTCCACCTGGCTGGCGCCTGGGCCCGGCAACGCAAGCGCGTCACCGTCATTGACGCCGATCCGCAGGGTTCAGCCCTGGACTGGTCCGAGCAAAGAGCAAGGGAGAAAGGCCCGAGGCTCTTCGGCGTCATCGGCCTCGCCCGTGATACGCTGCACCGTGAAGCGCCAGAAATTGCGCGCAACGTCGACCACGTCGTCATCGACGGCCCGCCGCGTATCGCGGGCTTGATGCGCTCGGCCTTGCTTGCCGCCGACCTCGTCCTCGTCCCGGCCCAACCATCTCCCTTCGACGGCTGGGCCTCTGGCGAGGTGCTGCATCTCATCCGCGAAGCGCGTATCTTCCGCCCTGAACTCCGCGCCCGTTTCGTGCTGAACCGCTGCGCCGCGCGCACGATCATCGCCCGCGAAACAGCGGAGGCGCTGGCCGAGCACGATCCTCCCGTGCTCGGCGCACGCATCGGCCAGCGCGTGGCGTTTGCCGATGCCGCGCGTACCGGCCAGCTTGTCTTTGAGGTAGATTCCGGCGGCGCGGCGGCGTGCGAAATCATGGCCCTCGTTGCCGAAATTGAAAGCCTCGTGCGATGACGCGCCGAAATCCGAAGCGCGGCTTTGTCACGCGGCCAACCGACCCGGATGCCTGGATACGCGCGCCAGAACCGCAAGCGGAGCGTAATGGCGATCCCGGCTTTACCGCGCGGCTGACCATCGATGTCACGGCAGCACTTCGGGGGCGCATCAAAATCATCGCTTTCCAGCGCGGCATCACGGTTGCCGACATGCTGCGCGATCTGCTTGCCCGCGAGTTTCCCGAAGATGGCGGAGTTGCGCCATGAACGATCTCACCATGGTCGAGCTGACCTGGATCGAACAACGCGTCGAACGCTGGATCCGCTTTGGCCGAACTGTGGAGGACCGCATCAGTGACCGCCGCCGCCGGATGGTTGGTTTCGCGCCGGGCAACATCTTCGCCTTCGTCCGCTGGGCGTCGAACGATTACGGCACCATCGTCTCACGCATCGACATTCTGCGTGCCGTGGCGCCGGGAGAATCCTGCTCGACTGTGCCCTATGTGCAGCCCGGCGGTGAGATTTTGCTCCGCCTCTCTGGCTGGCCAAAAGTCGAAGCCGCGCTGCGCGCCATCGACGATGCTGAACGCCTCGGCATCGCCCCCCAAGACGCCTCACCCGAGCATTGGCAGCACGTCCATAACCGGCTCACGGCGGGCGAGGCGTCACGCCCTTACACAATGAAGCAGCATCGCGCCTGGCTGCTGCGCAGGCGCGTGCAAGCATGAAAGCCCGCAGAAACATCGTGTCGGCGATGCTGCTCGGCACGTCGATGCTGGCGTTCTCCTGGTGCGCCCGCCCAACGCCGTGGCTGCTCTGGAACGCCAGCGCCAGCGTACCCGTCGGGCTCTACTCCGTGCATCCGGTTGGGCCGTTGCGTGTGGGTCAGTTACTCATCGTCAGGCCACCAGCACCGCTCGCACGTTTTCTGGCGGCGCGCCGATATCTGCCGATGGGCGTGCCGCTCATCAAGCATATCGCCGCATTGCCGGGACAGGTGGTGTGCAGGCGCGGACGCGTGATTACCGTGGACGGCACGGTTGAGGCCGAGGCGCTGGACCGTGACACCCGCGGCAGACCGCTACCGGTTTGGCAAGGCTGCCAGAAGATCGCGCCGCACGAGATTTTTCTGCTGAACATCGGCGTGCCCGACAGCCTAGATGGCCGTTATTTCGGGCCGCTTCCTGACATGACGATCATCGGCCGCGCGACTCCACTCTGGATTCCGAGGAGGCCACAATGATGCGGGTCTTGGGTATGAAGCGCGCCAATTCTCAGGCCGGCGAGAAGCGTGAACGGTGGCGAAACATTAGGCCGGTTCCGGTCTTGATGCTGGCCATTGGCGCGCTTTTGGTGTCAGCCCCCGTCTCGTCGGTTGCGCAAACGCCACCGCCAGTGAGTGGTGCCGAAGCGAATTCAGCCCCTGATCCCTTCGCGGCATTTATCGGAGAAGCCTCGCAGCGTTTCAACGTCCCCACGCTCTGGCTGCGCGCCGTCATGCAGGTGGAGAGTGCTGGCTATGCACAAGCGAAGTCACCAAGGGGCGCCATGGGCCTCATGCAGATCATGCCCGACACATACGCCCAACTGCGCCAGGAATACGGCCTGGGCGCTGATCCATTTGACCCGCACGACAACATCATGGCGGGTGCCGCGTATCTGCGTGAGATGTATGACCTCTACGGCGCACCGGGATTTTTGGCGGCATATAATGCCGGGCCGGGTCGCTATGACGATCATCTCGTGACGGGCCAGCCGTTGCCTGAAGAAACGCAATTTTATCTCTCCCGGCTTGAGCCGCTAATCGGCGGTGTGCAAGTCGGGCGCATCATTGGTACGCCTGATCCGCTCACCTGGATGAACGCGCCACTATTCATCGGCGGCAACACGAATGCCGAAATCTACGTCAATCCGCGCAGTAATAAGGTTGCTTTCTATGTCGCCGCTCATGTTCCGGTACCTTCATTCACCGGCGCCACAAATGCGAATGTCGCCGCATTGTTCTCGCAGTCAGAGGGCTTGTTCGTATCCGTGACTCATGGCGGCCTGCCGCAATGAGGCAGATCGCGGTCGCTCGTGGCATGGCGGGAAATATCGCGTGTTCAGGGCGTGGACTTCGGGCGTCCCGGAAACCAGCCAGCCGATTGCAAGATAAAAGCACCGCCGTCGGGCGGGGTGCATGTGGTTGGTTTTATTGCGTTTTCAGCGCCGTCGGTCATGCAGCCAAGGTGGCGCTACAGGCAAAAACACCAGGAACATCCTCATTAAATGCGCCGTCGCTCGGTTTTTACCCCCATCGGAAAGCACAATGATGAGCAACCACGACGACAATCTGCATGTCCGGCCAGGACGCATCGGCCATGGCCGCAGCGGTCAGCCAAAGAGCTTCGTCGGCGAGGTCATGCAGGCTGCCAGAAAAGCCGGTCATACAGGGCGCGGCTTCGGACAACGGCGGTCCACTGGCAGCGGCTCACGTTTTGGCCGAGGCCGGGCGGCGTCCCTCGCTCAATCCCTGCGTTCACCTGTGCGGCGCGTGGCGATCAAGGCTCGTGTCGTCCGCCACATCGGCACAAAATTCCGCTCGGCACCGCTGGCCCAACACGTCGGCTACCTTGAACGCGAAGGCGTCACCCGCGATGGCGTGCGAGGGCGCATGTTTCATGCGAGCGCGGAGAACGCCGACGTGAAGGCGTTTGCGGAACGGTGCGAGGACGACCGCCACCATTTTAGGTTCATGGTCTCGCCTGAGGACGCCGGTGAGATGGAAGATCTACGAACCTTCACCCGAGAGCTGATGGCCGATGCCGAACGCGACCTCGGAACCCGCCTCGACTGGGTCGCGGTCGACCACTGGAACACCGACAACCCGCACATCCATGTCCTGGTGCGTGGGCGGGCCGATGACGGCCAGGATCTAGTCATCAGCCGCGACTACATCGGCCGGAGCTTTCGTGGCCGCGCCGAGGAACGCGTCAGTCTGGAACTGGGGCCACGCACTGAACGCGAAATCAGCGCGGCGCTCCAGAAGGAGGTCGAGGCAGAACGCTGGACCGGCCTCGACCGCGCGCTGCGCGATCTTGCCGACGATAGTGGCAGCGTCGCCGACCTCCGCCCGGCCGCGACCGGCCCTGACCCAGAGCTACGCCGGCTACTTGTTGGCAGGGCGATGAAATTGGAACGCCTGGGTCTGGCCGAGTCGGTTGGCCCCGGCTGCTGGGCGCTCAAGCCGGGCATTGAGCAAACGCTGCGTGACCTGTCGATCCGGGGCGACGTCATCAAGACCATGCATCGGGCCATGGCCACGGGTGACCGCGCCCCGGACGTGACGGGCTTCGCCATCCATGGTGAGGACGCCGCCGACCCGGTGCTGGGCAAGCTCGTGGAGCGTGGGCTGCATGACGAACTGCAGGGCAGCGCCTATGCCATCATCGAGGGCACCGATGGTCGCACCCATCATCTGCGCTTTGCCAACATCGACATGACAGGCGACGCGCATCCGGGCGCCATCGTCGAACTGCGTGCGTGGGAGGATGCCAAGGGCAAGCGGCGCCTATCCTTGGCCACGCGGTTGGATATCACCCTGGAAGCGCAGGTGACGGCGACGGGCGCCACTTGGCTCGACCGGCAGCTTGTCGCCAGCGATCCCGTGCCAACGGCTGGTGGTTTCGGCGCCGAAATCCGCGACGCCATGGCGCGCCGCGCGGATCATCTGGTGGGGGAAGGACTTGCTCGTCGCCAGGGTGAGCGCATTTTATTCCCGCGCGGTCTGATCGAGACGCTGCGCCAGCGCGAGTTGGCCGCCACGGTTGAGCGGCTGGGCGCAGAGACCGGGCTTACGCACGCCCCATCCGGGGTGGGCGACTATGTCACCGGCATCTATCGCCAGCGCGTGACGCTGGCCTCCGGCCGCTTTGCCATGATCGACGACGGCCTCGGCTTCCAGCTCGTGCCCTGGCGCCCGGCGCTGGAGCAAAAACTCGGTCAGCATGTGTCCGGCACCGTTCTGCCAGGCGGCGGCGTAGATTGGAGTTTTGGTCGGCAAAGGGGACTAGGAATTTAATTCAACGAGTGCGCGATTTGGTTGCCGCACCAGCGATCACCTTGTCCGTTGCCGCCTTCAGATAGTTGCTGAGTTTGACGAACGACTCGAATTCCCGGCATGCCCGTTGTTCGATCGCCTCTATTCCGACAGCGGTCGCGTGACGCAGGGCTACCAGCTTGGCCGCTTCGCGAGCATCAACGGCTTTCACTTCAGGTCACCTTGCAGATCCGCGATCAACTCAGGATGCCGGTCCAACAGCGTGATCAGCTGGATCGTCGGCCCACTAGGTTCAATCAACCCGCGCTCATATTTGTCGAATGCGCTCGGCCCGACCCGGAATACGGCACCAGCCGCGCGCTGCGACAATTTCAGCTTTGCCCGCACACGCTTGATGGTCGTTGGCGACGGGACGCCGTCCACGCGCTCTTTCATGGTGCGAAGCGCCGCATCCGCTGCCGCCATGTCATTTCCGACATGCACGCCGTCTCCCTCGCCGTCAGGATAATAGCCCGGCAAGTCTACGGTCAGGGCAAGTCCCTTATATGCCACCGCAAACGGCCGTACGCCGCGCGTCAGCAATTCCCCGGTTTCCGGAGACGTCATCGAGGACGGTAACTCTCGTGTCTGGGCCGACATCCTATTTCTCCTTGAACGACATCACAGTGAATTCGGTGACGACGTCAGCCTGAAACTTTACGTACAAAACCAAACCGCGGGCCGGGACATGATAAACATCCTGCCACACGCGATGATCCCTGATCGTGGTCATGGACTTAAAAAACATCTTCCGATTCATGCCCTGGATCACCTCAGCAATACCGGCGCGGTCGAAGCCCAAACCAATTGCGTCACGAAACGCCGATGTCGTGATCGCCAGCGTTTCCACCGCGCCAAGGACAGTCCTCACGGCGGCCAAATCATAGGTCGGGCGGCGCTTTTCCACGGCTCTGTATACCACCTTAATGGTGGCAAGGCAAGACTGAAGATAAATGCACCGGCAAACAGCCGCCGCCGAATGCTGCGATTTTCCAGCCATTTCTGCGACCCATGGCCGTTCAGTCTTGTCATCGAAGAGGAGGCCTGCCGAACTGCCCCGTTCCCTTTGATGGAAAGGCGATGTCAGGCACCAAAATCCTTTGGCTTCAGGTCATCATCGTGTTCGGCATCGTCATCCTGGCGATCTGGGCCGCGACCGAATGGACCGCCTGGCAGCTCGGCTTTCAGCCGGAACTGGGCGTCGCGTGGTGGCACCTCGCGGGCACGCCAATTTACCTGCCCCCGGCATTTTTCTGGTGGTGGTTCGCCTATGACGCCTATGCCCCGGACGTCTTCCTTCACGGCGCGTACATCGCGGCCTCCGGGACCGTCATCGCCATTATCGCCGCCATCGCCATGTCAGTCTGGCGGGCGCGGGAGGCAAAGCGGGTCATCACCTACGGCTCGGCCCGCTGGGCAACTCGGGAGGAAGCCCGAGCAGCTGGGCTGCTCAAGCCAGACGGCGTGCTGCTCGGCAAGCTGGGGCGCGACTATCTGCGCCATGACGGCCCCGAGCACGTGCTGTGCTTCGCGCCGACCCGCTCGGGTAAGGGCGTGGGCCTGGTGGTGCCGTCGCTACTGGCCTGGCCGGAGAGCGCCATCGTGCACGACATCAAGGGCGAAAACTGGACGCTGACGGCTGGGTTCCGCGCCCGCTTCGGCCGCGTGCTGCTGTTTGACCCAACCAACGCCGACTCAGCGGCCTATAATCCGCTGCTAGAGGTCCGCCGCGGCGAATGGGAAGTCCGCGACGTGCAAAACGTCGCTGACGTGCTGGTCGACCCCGAAGGCTCCCTGGACAAGCGAAACCATTGGGAAAAGACCAGCCACAGCCTGCTCGTCGGTTCGATCCTGCACGTCCTCTACGCCGAGCCGGACAAAACCCTCGCAGGCGTGGCCAAATTCCTCTCCGACCCCAGGCGCTCAATCGAATCCACTTTGCACGCGATGATGCAAACGCGGCATCTTGGCGAGGCCGGCACGCACCCCGTCGTTGCCAGCGCCGCGCGGGAGCTGCTGAATAAATCCGACAACGAGCGCTCCGGCGTGCTCTCCACCGCGATGTCCTTCCTCGGCCTCTACCGCGACCCAGTCATCGCCAAGGTGACGCGCTGCTGCGACTGGCGCATCGCCAATCTGGTCGAGGATACACGCCCAACGACGCTATACCTCGTCGTGCCCCCATCCGATATCAGCCGCACCAAGCCGCTCATCCGCCTGATCCTCAACCAGATCGGCCGGCGCTTGACCGAGGAACTGACACCGAAGAACCGGCGCCACCGCGTGCTGCTCATGCTCGACGAATTTCCCGCCCTGGGACGGCTGGATTTCTTCGAGTCGGCACTGGCCTTCATGGCCGGCTACGGGCTGAAGGCGTTCCTGATCGCGCAAAGCCTCAACCAGATCGAAAAGGCCTATGGCCTGAACAATTCCATCCTCGACAATTGCCATGTCCGCATCAGCTTTGCGACCAACGACGAGCGCACCGCCAAGCGGGTGTCCGACGCGCTGGGCACCGCCACCGAAATGCGCGCGATGCGCAACTATGCCGGCAACCGCCTCTCGCCCTGGCTCGGCCATCTCATGGTATCGCGCCAGGAGACGGCGCGACCGCTCCTGACGCCTGGCGAAATTATGCAACTCCCACCCTGCGACGAGATCGTCATGATGTCCGGCACCTATCCAATCCGCGCGAAGAAGGCGCGCTACTTCGAGGACCGGCGGTTTGCCGAGCGGGTTCTCCCGCCGCCAGTGCTTGGGCTGGGGAATACCAAGGCGCGGCCTGACGACTGGAGCAATCTCCCTCCACCGCCCAAGGTGATGGTCAACCCCACAGCCGCGGAAACGGGAGCCGAAGCCGATGCCAGAAGGCCGCCACGCAAGGCTGACGGCGATCCTGCTAATGCGGGCATCCGCCGACAGCCCGAGCTTCCCGAGCATGAGGACATCGAACCGGCGAGGCCGGCCCCCGCATTGGAATTCACCTTTGGAGAAGATCTGGACCAGGAGGATGAGGAAGCCGGTCGCCTGTCCGAGTTGCGCCGCCAGATGGGCGACCTCGCCCGGCGGGCATCGCTCGATCCAGGCGATGATCTTGGGCTGTGAGATAACAAGATGCGCATCAAACACACCTTCCGCCTGCCGCCAGCCCTCTCCGCCCAGCTCGCTGACTATGCCGGACGCAAGCGCATGTCTCAGGCACTAATCGTTGAAGCCGCCCTGGCATCGTTTCTCTCGCCCGATGGGTCAGAGCGCCTGGAAGCCGCCATCAGCCGAAGGCTCGATCGGCACACCAGGCAACTGGAGAGGCTGGAGCATCACGTCAACATTTCCAATGAGGCTCTGGCGCTGTTCGTTCGCTTTTGGCTGACAGCGACACCGCCACTGCCGGACGCAAACCTCACCGCCGCCCAAGCCAGCGGGCACGCACGGTATCGAGGTTTTGTCGAAGCTCTGGGACGGAGAATAGAAAAGGGACAAAGTTTGGCGGCGGAGATTTATGAAGAACCCAACCAAATTCTTAAAACGACTGATAAATTTTAGTTAGAAAACTTTAAACGGTCCTTGCGGCCAGGTGCAACATCGGGATCTCCACTTTCGTGATTGGATCAATCTAATTTTCCGCACTATCATCATATGGTGCTGCTGCACACACTTCTAAATTCTCTTTTTTCTAGCCGAACTTCCTTGCGATGTACTTCGATGCTGTCTCGAGTTCCGGAAACATAGATTGATCATTAAAGCCAAACACATCAAGCTCCTTCGCTAATGAGGGCTTGTCAACCGCCTTAATCACTAATTTTTGAATAGAATAGTTACTGTGTTTTTCGAGCGGTTTATGGCTTAGGCCAAACAAAACAAAAGCACCGTTTTGCGCAATTATTCGCTTGTTGTTCTGCTTCGGTCGAACTAATAACCTCCGTTTCAAATCTTTCGGATTTATAATTGGCAAAAAATATGGTTTCTCCGCCTTTATGAAGTGCAGTAGCCGTTTAGATTCTTCCAGATCGTTGAAGTCGCCGATCGACAATGACGCTTTGTCTCTCAAAACATTACGTTCTCTTGGGCTCATATAAACGAGGTTGGAAATACAGCTTATAGTGTCACTATCGAAAAATTTATTATCTGATGCCTTAAAGCCTATCGTCAAGACGTGCCCATCACTTTTCTCGTGCGAATTGACACAGAAATAGAGAGCTACAAGAGGATTCCAAGTGACATCCAGAAGGCGTGTGGGCAGCGAAAAATGCTGCATTCGAACAAGCCGATCAAGCATTGTGGTGTCGCTTTGAAAACTCTCTGGTTGTGACGCCAAAAGTGTCCGAAAGATGGCATTCTCAGAGCTGTACAGCTTTTTATTGCGAAATAGCGATGTCTCTGTTTTCCATGTGACATCGGCATGACCACGATAAACGACGCTGCCGACCTTATGTGGCGCCAGTTCCTGAATGATCTGGGTAAAATCGGAAAGTCGCCTTATCCGAGGCTGTTCATTGTCTTTAAAAAAGAAAAAGAAGACACTTTCCTCCCTAAAACCTCGATCAATTTCCACATCTTCTGGACGCGGCTATATCGACGACGCTCTAAACGAACCACGCTTCTGTAAGATATGACAGCCTGTGTTGTTTTTGGCAATTACACAACGACATCGAATGATGGCTCAAAGCTGAAGGTCAGCATTGTTGCGATCTTGGCCCGGATCAATTCCGCCGTTTCCCTGTCTTCCTACGCCAGCCCCCTATACCCCTCACAACGTTATTGCCCCACCCAGTTTCTTGTCTTTTCTTAACATCCGCTGTCCTGGGTCGCTAGACGCGGTCCCGGTGAACGGGGATAGAGATGATGCTTCACGGCTTACGGTCAGAGGGGATTTCACGCGGCGCGCGCATGCTGCGCACCGCGCTCGGTCCGGCAATTGCCGTCTTCCTCGAAGACCCCACCATCGTGGAAGTGATGCTCAACCCCGACGGCCGGCTGTGGATCGACCGGCTGTCCGGCGGGCTGGAAAACACCGGCCAACAAATGTCTGCCGCCGATGGCGAGCGTATCGTCCGCCTTGTCGCCCACCATGTCGGCGCTGAAGTTCATCCCGGCGCCCCGCGTGTCTCCTCCGAACTCCCGGAAACAGGTGAGCGGTTCGAGGGCCTGCTCCCGCCCGTGGTCGCGGCGCCCGCCTTTGCCATCCGCAAACCTGCCGTCGCCGTTTTCACGCTGGAAGATTACGTCATCGCCGGCATCATGACCGCAGACCAAGCGTCGATGATGCGCATCGCAGTTGCCGACCGGCACAATATCCTGGTCGCCGGCGGCACCTCCACGGGCAAGACCACGCTGGCCAACGCACTACTCGCCGAAGTGGCCAAAACCGCCGATCGCGTCGTGCTAATCGAGGACACGCGTGAACTGCAATGCGCGGCTCCCAACCTGGTCGCCCTGCGCACCAAAGACGGCGTCGCCTCGTTATCCGACCTTGTCCGCTCCTCACTCCGCCTACGGCCGGACCGCATCCCTATAGGCGAGGTGCGCGGTGCCGAGGCCCTCGACCTCCTGAAAGCCTGGGGCACCGGCCATCCCGGCGGCATCGGCACCATCCACGCTGGTTCGGCGCTCGGTGCGCTGCGCCGTCTCGAACAACTCATCCAGGAAGCCGTCATCACCGTCCCGCGCGCGATGATTGCTGAGACGATCAACGTCATTGCGGTGCTGGCCGGACGCGGTACGCAACGCCGCCTCGCCGACCTCGCTTTGGTCCACGGCCTCTCGAGCGCCGGTGATTACGTCCTGACCTCCGCCGTTTCCGCCCCCGACAACCTCAAGCCCATAGGAGTCCGCCCGTGATAAACCTGCTTTCCAATCGGCTGCGCCGTCCGTTCGGCGTCATGTCCGGCCTGCTCATCAGCCTCCTCCTCGTAGCCCCCGCATACGCCGCGGGCTCGAACATGCCCTGGGAAACCCCGCTCAACTCCATTCTCGAATCGGTCCAGGGCCCGGTCGCCAAAATCGTCTCGGTCATCATCATCACCGTCACCGGCCTGTCGCTGGCTTTCGGCGACACCTCCGGCGGCTTCCGCAAGCTGGTCCAGATCGTCTTCGGCCTGTCGATCGCCTTCGCCGCCTCCAGCTTCTTCCTGTCCTTCTTCTCCTTCGGCGGTGGGGCGCTGATCTGATGGATGACGCTGCGCCAATCCCCGGCTTCGAGGCGCAAGTTCACCGCGCCCTGATCGAGCAAATCCTGCTCGGCGGCGCGCCACGCTCCGTGGCAATCCTGAACGGCACACTCGCCGCCGCCCTTGGCCTCGGCCTGCACCTCTGGATCGCCGGCATCGCCTTTTGGCTCACCGGCCACGGCGCCGCAGTCTGGGCGGCGAAGCGGGACGCGCAATTTGTCGACGTCGTGCGCCGGCACCTTCGTTACCCAAGCCATTTCAGGGCGTGAGGTGCGGCCATGCTGAACCTCACCGAATACCGCAACAAGAACACGAGCCTGGCGGATTTTTTGCCATGGGCGGCGCTCGTCGCGCCCGGCGTGGTGCTGAATAAAGACGGTTCCTTCCAGCGCACCGCAAAATTCCGCGGCCCGGATCTGGACAGCGCCACCCCCGCCGAACTCATCGGCACAACGGCGCGGCTGAACAACGCCTTGCGCCGCTTGGGTTCGGGCTGGGCCATCTTCGTCGAGGCGCAGCGCACCCAGGCCAATCATTACCCCGACAGCCACTTCCCCGATCCGGTCTCCGCCTTGGTGGATGCCGAGCGCAAGGCACAATTCGAGGAGGAAGGCGCACATTTCGAGAGCGGCTACTTCCTGACGTTTCTGTTCCTGCCGCCCGCCGAAGACGCCGCGCGGGCCGAAAGCTGGCTCTATGAAGGCAGCGAAAAGGGTGGCGTCGACCCGCACGAGGTGCTCCGCGGCTTCATCGACCGCACAAATCGCGTGCTGCAACTCGTCGAAGGTTTCGTCCCCGAGGTCGAATGGCTCGATGACGCTGAAACGCTGACCTATCTGCATTCCACGATCTCAACAAAGCACCAGCGCGTCCGCGTGCCGGAAATCCCCATCTACCTGGACGCGATCCTTATCGACGAACCGTTGACCGGCGGCCTGGAACCAAAACTCGGCGCCAACCACCTGCGCACCCTGACGGTGATGGGTTTCCCATCCACCACGCAGCCCGGCATTCTCGACGAACTGAACCGGCTCGCCTTTCCCTATCGCTGGTCAACCCGCGCCCTCTGCCTCGACAAGACCGATGCCACCCGGCTGCTCATCAAAATCCGCCGACAATGGTTCGCCAAGCGTAAATCCATCATGGCCATCCTGAAGGAGGTGATGACCAACGAGGCCTCGGTGCTGCTGGACACCGACGCCACCAACAAGGCCGCCGATGCCGATCTGGCGCTCCAGGAATTGGGCGCCGACGCCATCGGCGAGGCCTATGTCACCGCGACTGTCACCGTCTGGGATGAAGACGCCCGCATCGCCGACGAAAAGCTCCGTCTGGTCGAGAAAATCATCCAAGGCCGCGACTTCACCTGCATGGTGGAAGGGGTGAACGCGCTGGAAGCCTGGTTCGGCTCGTTGCCCGGCCACGCCTACGCCAACGTGCGCCAGCCTCCGATCTCGACCCTGAATCTGGCGCACATGATCCCGCTCTCCGCCGTCTGGGCTGGCCCAGAGCGCGATGAACATTTCAACGCGCCGCCGCTGTTCTTCGCTAAGACCGAAGGCTCCACCCCGTTCCGTTTCTCGCTGCATGTCGGTGACGTCGGCCACACGCTCATCGTTGGCCCCACCGGCGCAGGTAAATCCGTGTTGCTCGCGTTGATGGCACTGCAATTCCGCCGCTACAACCACGCGCAGATTTTTGCGTTCGATTTCGGTGGCTCGATCCGCGCGGCGGCCATGGCAATGGGTGGTGACTGGCACGATCTCGGCGGCGCGCTGGCCGAAGACACTGCCCCCGTCGCCTTGCAGCCCCTCGCACGGCTCGACGATGCCGCCGAGCGCGGCTGGGCCGCCGAATGGATCGCCAACATCCTGGAGCGCGAGAAAGTCGCCATCACGCCAGAAGCCAAGGAGCATATCTGGACAGCGCTCTCCTCCCTAGCCTCGGCACCGGTGGCAGAGCGGACCCTGACCGGCCTGTCCGTCCTGCTCCAATCCAACGCGCTGAAGCAGGCGCTCCGCCCCTATTGCGTCGGCGGCCCATTCGGCCGGTTGCTCGACGCCGAATCCGAACGACTGGGCGATGCCGATGTCCAGGCCTTCGAGACAGAGGGGCTGATCGGCACCGGCGCCGCACCCGCCGTGCTCGCCTATCTCTTCCACCGCATCGAGGCCCGCCTCAACGGGCGGCCAACCTTGCTCATCATCGACGAAGGCTGGCTGGCGCTGGATGATCCCGGCTTCGCCGCCCAGCTCCGCGAGTGGCTGAAAACCCTGCGCAAGAAAAACGCCTCCGTCATCTTCGCCACCCAATCGCTCGCCGACATCGAAACCAGCGCCATCGCCCCGGCCATCGTCGAGAGCTGCCCGACGCGCATCTTTCTGCCGAACGAGCGCGCCATCGAACCGCAAATCACCGCCATCTATCGCCGCTTCGGCCTCAACGACCGTCAGATCGAAATTCTCGCCCGCGCCACACCGCGCCGCGATTATTACTGCCAGTCCCGGCGCGGCAACCGGCTCTTCGAACTCGGCCTCGGTGACGCCGCACTCGCCTTCACCGCCGCATCCTCCAAGACCGACCAGAACACGATCACGGAAATCCTGGCAACGCATGGCCAACCCGGCTTCGCCGCCGCCTGGCTTCGCCACAGAGGCGCGGACTGGGCGGCAGACCTTCTTGGCAACCTCAGTTTGGAGGCATCACAATGATTACGCCCCGTTATCGCGCCCCGCTCATCGCGGGCGCCGCCACCATCTCGTTGCTTATGGCCAGTCCGCCCGCCCAAGCGCAAATCGCCGTCTTTGACGCCACCAACTTCTCACAAAATGTGCTGACGGCGGCGCGTGAGCTGCAACAGGTCAACAACGAAATCCAGAGCCTGGAAAACGAAGCCACCATGCTCGTCAACGAGGCCAAGAACCTCGCCAGCCTGCCATACTCCTCGCTGGCGCAGCTCGACCAATCCATCAGCCAGACCCAGCACCTTCTCAGCCAAGCCCAGAACATCGCCTACGATGTCACCACGATCAACCAGGCCTTCACCCAGGTCTACCCGCAGTCCTACGCCAGCACGACCTCATCATCGCAACTGGAAAGAGACGCCCAGACCCGCTGGCAAAATGCCCGCGCGAGCTATCAGGATGCGATGAACGTGCAGGCCGGCGTCGTCCAGAACCTCGCCACCACGCACGCGCAGATCGACGCCCTCATCTCTTCCAGCCAATCCGCCGTAGGCGCGCTGCAAGCCAGTCAGGCGGGCAACCAGATGCTGGCCATCCAGAGCAGCCAGCTTGCCGACCTCACGGCGCTGATCGCCGCCCAGGGCCGCGCCCAGGCTTTAGCCGGTGCGAGTGACGCCGAAGCCCAAGCCCAGGCGCAGGCACAGCTCAACCAATTCCTGACGACGGGTTCTGGCTACCAGGCGGGGTCCGTTCAGATGTTCCACCAGCAATGAGCCGCGTCCCATGAACCCCGGCGTCATCGACAACTTCCTCAACGTCTTCACCACCTACATCGATAGCGGGTTTGGCCTGCTGCACGGCGACGTCGCCTATCTCTCTTCCACCCTGATCGCCATCGACATCACACTCGCCGGGCTGTTCTGGGCCTGGGGTGCCGACGAAGACATCATGGCGCGCCTTGTGAAAAAGACGCTCTACATCGGTTTCTTCGCCTACATCATAGGCAACTTTAACGCCCTCGCCGAGATCGTCTTCAACTCCTTCGCGGGCCTCGGCCTGGAAGCCGCGGGCTCAAACCTCTCCGCGACCCAACTTCTGCAACCCGGCCAGTTCGCCCAGATCGGCATCAATGCCGGCATACCCATTCTGCAAGCCGCCGGAAAACTCATGGGCTACACCTCGTTCTTCAATAATTTCGTGCAGATTTTCGTGCTGATGGTGGCGTGGCTTCTCGTGGTCATCGCCTTCTTCGTGCTGGCCATCCAGCTCTTTGTCACGCTGATCGAATTCAAGCTGACCACACTCGCCGGCTTCGTACTCGTGCCCTTCGGCCTGTTCGGCAAAACCGCCTTCCTTGCCGAGAAAGTGCTCGGCAATGTCGTGGCCTCGGGCGTGAAGGTACTGGTCCTCGCCGTCATCGTTGGCATCGGCACCACCCTGTTCAGCCAGTTCACCCAGGGTTTTGGCAACACCCAGCCAACCATCGAGGACGCGCTCTCCCTGGTCCTGGCCTCCCTGTCGCTGCTCGGCCTGGGCATTTTTGGCCCCGGCATCGCCACGGGCTTGCTCTCTGGCGCGCCACAGCTTGGCGCAGGGGCTGCCATTGGCACCGCACTCGCTGCCGGTGGCATTGGCGCCGCGGGTTTGATCGGTTCGGCTGGTGCCCTTCGCGCTGGTGCTGGTGCGCTTGTCGCAGGCACACGGGGTGGCGCGGCTCTCGCAGGCGGCACATCGACCGCCTATCGCCTGGGCGCCGCAGCCTCCGGCGAAGGCGGCATAAAAGGCGCTGCCGCGGGCATGGCCGGTGTCGCCAAGGCAGGTGCCGCCGTGCCACGCGCCATGGCGGCCCGCGTCGCCGACAACTTGAAGCAAAGCTTTGCCGCCGGTGGCCGTGCCGCATTCCAGGCAACCGGCGGTGCACAGCCAAATGCATCGGCCGAGGCCACACCCACCGGTGCCGCCGCAGGCGGTCCACCCGGCTGGGCCCGGCAGATGCGCCGCCGCCAGGCCGTCAGCCACGGCGTCTCCACCGCCACCCATGTCATGCGCTCTGGCGACCATGGCGGCGGCTCCACCAATGTTGATCTTTCGGGAGAGAAATAATGCAGTTCCGCCGCGCCGGCACGCGCTATGGCCGCACCCCCGAGCCCGAAACCCCCTACCAGAAAGCCGCCCAGGTGTGGGACGAGCGCATCGGCTCCGCCCGCGTCCAGGCCCGCAACTGGCGCCTTATCGCCTTTGGAAATTTGCTCCTTGCCATGGGCTTGGCCGGTGGCCTCGTCTGGCAATCCGCGCGCGGCAGCGTCGTCCCTTGGGTGGTGCAAATCGACAGTCTCGGCCAGGCCCAAGCCATCGCCCCCGCCATCGCCGATTACCGCCCGACCGACCCGCAAATTGCCTGGCAACTCGCCCAGTTTATCGAGGACGTGCGCTCGATCCCCGACGATCCCGTCATCGTGCGCCAAAATTGGCTCCGCGCCTACGACTTCACCACCAGCCAGGGCGCGATGGCACTGAACGACTATGCCCGCAACAATGATCCCTTCGCCGACATCGGCAAGGCGCAAGTCGCCGTCGACGTCTCCAGCGTCATCCGCGCCTCTGACAACAGTTTCCAGGTCTCCTGGGTCGAACGCCACTACCAGGACGACAGCCTGGTCTCGACGGAACACTGGACCGCCATCCTCACCATCGTCCTGTCCCCACCCACCGACGCCGATCGCCTGCAGAAAAACCCCCTCGGCGTCTACGTCGACGCCATCAACTGGTCGAAGGAGCTCGACTGATGAAAATTTCCGTCTCCCCGCTGGCCCTATCCGCCGCGCTCGTGCTCGCGGGTTGCGCGACCTACAAACCGCCCAGAATCAGCTACGACACCGCCCCCCAACCGGCAGTGTTGCTCCCGGCACCACCCGCGCCGGTCGACATCGTGCAAATCCCGACACCGCTCCCGCTCCCTGACCAGCTAAAGCCGCTCCCGGCAGGCCCAACCGCACCGGCAGCGTCGTCTAACCCCACGGCGCAAGTGGCCGCGGCGAACGCCGCCGCCCGCATCCAGCCAACCAGCGATGGTTATATCAACGCCATCCAGGTCTACCCCTTCACAGATGGCGCGCTCTACGAGGTCTACGCCGCCCCCGAGGAAATTACCGACATCGCCCTGCAACCCGGCGAGCAACTCGTCGGCTCCGGCCCCGTCGCCGCCGGCGACACTGTCCGCTGGATCATTGGCGACACGACAAGCGGCACAGGCCCAACAACGCAGGTCCACATCCTGGTCAAACCGACACGCCCCGATCTGGTGACCAACCTCATCATCAACACCGACCGCCGCACCTACCACCTGGAACTGCGCTCCACGACAGTGACCTATATGGCCTCGATCTCGTGGAACTATCCAGAAGACGAGCTGATCGCCCTGCAGCAGCAGAACAACGCCGCCGACGCGGCCACACCCACCGCGACCGGTATCGATATTTCCGCACTGAATTTCCGCTACCAGATCGAGGGTGACAACCCACCCTGGCGCCCCTTGCGCGCCTTCGATGACGGCCACCAGGTTTTTATCCAATTCCCAAATGGCATCGGGCAGGGGGACATGCCGCCGCTCTTTGTCATTGGCCCCAGCGGCAAGACGTCCGACCTAGTCAACTACCGGGTGCGCGGCCCCGACATGATCGTCGACACCTTATTTGCCGCCGCTGAACTGCAAATGGGCGACGGCAATTCTGAGCAGCGTGTCCGCATCGTCCGCACCGACGGGACACCGTCACAATGACCGGCCAAGACCCCGGAAACGGCGAAACCCGACCGCTTGCCGCCGAACTCCGGCTGCGGCCAAATCGGCCGAGCGTCACGCGACTCTCGCGCCGGGTGCTGATCGGTCTCGGCACCGTCGCCAGCCTCTCCATCTTCGGCCTGACCTACTGGGCGCTGCAAACACGCGGCGTAAAACCTGAAAACCAGGAACTCTACAACACGCGGAACCAGAACATCGCCGACGGCGTTACCAGCCTGCCGAGCAGTTACAACGACCTGCCAAAACCCACGCCGCCACTCGGGCCGCCACTGCCCGGCGATCTTGGCCCACCAATCCTCCATGCCGAGCAGCAGGGCCGCGTCTCGACGGGCAATGACCAAGCAGACCAGCAACTGGCCCAGGAGCAGAACTCCGCCCGCACCAGCAGCCTGTTCGTTCAAACGGCCACGCCAACGGCCACCTCCGGAACTGGACAGGTCGCGAGTCCCGATCAAGAGCCAGGTTATACCGGCGCCCCTTCGCCAACCGATCCAACGGCTACCCAAAACATGCAGGACCAAAAGCTGGCCTTCCTGAACGGCCCCTCCGACGCGCCCACCGTCAGCCCAGACCGGCTGACCAACGCGGCGTCGCCCTACATCGTCCAGGCCGGATCGGTGATCCCCGCCGCTCTCATCACCGGCATCCGCTCAGACCTGCCCGGCCAAGTCACCGCCCAGGTAACGGAAAATGTCTATGACAGCCCAACCGGTCAATATCTTCTCATCCCCCAAGGCTCAAAGCTGATCGGGGAATACAACAGCGAGGTCGCCTTCGCGCAAAGCCGTGTCCAACTGGTTTGGACCCGGCTGATCCTTCCGAATGGCCGCTCCATTGTTCTGGAGAACCAGCCCGGAGCCGACACCCAAGGCTATTCCGGGCTTCAGGATGGGGTGGACAACCACTGGGGTTCATTATTTGAAGCCGCCCTGCTCTCCACATTCCTGAGCGTCGGCGCCGAGGCAGGAACCGGCAACCAGGAGAACAGCCTCGTCCAGGCCATCCGCAGTGGTGCGTCCGACAGCATCAACCAAACCGGCCAGGAACTCGTCGAACGCGAGCTTAACATCCAGCCGACGCTCACCATCCGGCCGGGGTTTCCGGTTCGGGTGATCGTTAATCGTGACCTAGTCCTCGCGCCATATCAGGGTTAAAGGAGATGGGCATGGTAAAGTTAAAGCTTGGCATGATTCCAGACGACAAGCCCGTGAAACTCACCGTAGAAATCCCAGCCGCAGTTCATCGCGATCTTCTTGCCTATGCTGAGGTGCTCGGACGAGAGACGGGACATCCGGTCACCGACCCAGCACGACTGGTCGCGCCCATGCTGATCCGGTTTATGGCAACCGATCGAGCTTTCGCCAAAATACGACGGGTGGCACAACCTCAACCAACCGACGACCGACCGACACGGTTCGGCACATCGCAACAAGTCAAAGATCCTTGAAGTGACCGCACCCGCCCAGTAAAAATCACGAATACTTGCGAGCTAGCCCCTCTAACGTCATATTTTCAGCAATTGCATCATGCGGGATCAGTACGTAGCTCCACGGCTTTCCGCCATAACTTGCGGCATGTTCCGTAGCGTGACGGCACCATTCGACCGCGACGGCCTTCTTAGCCACCACATCCGGATCGGTCATATTGTTTGATGCCTTAGGCTCCAACATAAAAATGTGTCCTTCGGTCTCAGCCACGAAATCCGGCTGATATTCGAGCTGCTCAACACCTGAGCGGTAAAATAGCTTGAACTGTCCCTTCACCGGCTTGAACCATTTCAGCGATTCCCGTTCCAAAATCACCGCCATTTTGCGTTCGCCGTCGGCCTGGAACTTTTGCTCACGGTATAGGCAACGCTTGAACCCAGCAAATACATACCGCGCCATGTTGCTCTTGTCGGGTGGCGAGATTCGGTAATCAAGCGGCGCATCTCCGGCACTGGCACTATAGGCGCTAGGCAGGAGTTCGGTGAAACCACGCGTTACCACCACTTCATATTCAGCCCGTTGGTCTTGCCAAAAATGTTCTTGCATTTGTGCATGAACAAAACTGGCAATCTCTTTCTTATGCAGTCGCAGCACGTTGCGTGCATCATCCTCCGACAGATAGCCCAGAAAATGGCGCGTCACTTGCCCCGCGAGATCATAGAGTAATTCGGCATTTTCATCGTATGACACATCGTCGAAATCGATTAGGCTACCAACTACGTAATCCTCCAACCTTTGCTCTTCGATATTACCCGTCCCCGTGCCAATGCGATCGATCTGATCCGTACGCAAATGTTGGGCCAATAAGGTATCGTCCGGCGCCTCGTACCTCATCCTTGACAGATCGAGTTTGAAGGGGCGGAAGCCCGACTTCACCTCGCCCTTGGGAACCACCAGGATGCGCGGAATATCAATCGTCTGTTGCACCACCAATTCGCTAGTTTTAGCGATGATCGCGGCAAAATTCGGTTGGGTGATGATGCCCCCCAACTCCATCTGCACCGGGCGATAACTCTTCTCCACCTCAGCCAGCAACGCCGCCTGCACCTCCGGCCGCAGTAAATGCCCTGCACTGGGAATCAGCAACGGTTGTGCCTCTAGTTTGCGGATCGCCGCATAGGCGATCTGCGCAACCCTTTCATCGTCGCCCCCAAACGCCGCCTGATTTTCATGAAACCCACCATAGCTTGGGGCTGCTGGTGCCAAACCAAGCTGCACAGCCAGTTGCGGGGCAGATACCACCGTCACCGTCTTTTGCCCGATCGGATCATCGGACAGGATCAGCTGTTGCAACCGGATAGTCGAGTCGGGCCGCCTTGCTTCGTCAACGATCTCTTGAAAGCGATCATGTGCCACGATGTTCAGCCGGTCGACCGCCATCACCCCGGTGCGTTTGCCATACGGCAGCCGCAAGCCGCGTCCGATCGATTGTTCGATCAAGGTCCTGGCATTCGCCGCGCGCAGCGGCACGATGGTATAAAGATTGGTTACATCCCAACCTTCCTTCAGCATGTTCACATGGATAACGATCTCAGTTGGCTCGTCGGTATGTTCTACCTTCAAAAGCCGCTCAATGGTTTCCTCTTCCTTCACGGATGAATCAACCTGGATTACCTTGTCCTTATACCGCCCCTCAAAAAAGCCATCCGACTGGATCAATCGCATCAATTCAGCTGCGTGGGTGGTGTCGCGCGCAATCACCAGAATAAACGGTTTCACAATCCGCTGGCCGGTCTGGCGGGCATATGTTTCAAGCTCCACCTTCACGCTTTCGTGCAGCCGCACGCCATCTTCCAACTTAATCTGCTGGATCGATTCCGGCGATTTTCCCACCGGACTAAAATTCTCACGTGTAACCACGGCCGGCTCTTTCACAAAGCCGTCTTCCATCGCCCGGGCCAGAGGGTAATCAAAGATCACGTTTTGAAATGCCACAGGACCGCGCGTAGTCTCGACAAACGGCGTCGCGGTTAACTCCAACCCAATCACCGGCTTTAATTCATTGATCGCGCGAATGCCCGCCGATGCCCGGTAGCGGTGCGATTCATCCATGATCAGTACCAGGTCTTTCAGCCCTGCCAGATAATCGAAATAGCTCTCGCCAATTTCCTCACGAAAACTGCGGATACGCGGCGAACGTCCACCCCGCACCTCGGAATTGATCTTGGAAATGTTAAAAATATTGATCGTCGTGGGGAACAAGCTGCCACCGCTGGCAATTTGCCGTTCATAATTCTCGCCCGTCGTAATCACCGGCGGGCTGATCGCAAATTCAGCGATGCCTTTCAGCACATATTTAGGCGTGTTCTGGGTAAAGTCGGCAATCAGCTTGTTATAGATCGTCAGGTTTGGCGCCAGCACAAAGAAATTATTCAGCCCATGCGCCAGATGCAAATAGGCAATAAACGCGCCCATCAACCGCGTCTTGCCCACACCAGTCGCCAATGCAAAACACAGCGAGGGAAAATCGCGTTCAAAATCCTTCACGGTGGGGAATTCGCTGTTGATTGCAGCCAGTGCCGCCTCCAAATCTACCCCCTTTTGCGGTGGCACGATCTCAGTGATGCGGTCGAGGATTTCCAGCGAACGGCGTTGCGGCGCGCGTAAACTTAACCGCCCAGCGATGGCATTGACGTGGCGGTTCATCGCTTATTATCCTTCTTCACAGTCGCCGCAATTTTTTGCAGTTCTTCCAGTTCATCGCCCGCTGCCGCAGCGCTTCTGCGGTTGGCATCGAACAAATCATATTTCTGATGGGCAATCGCCTCGGCCCGAGCCGCCGAGACACTTCCTGCACTCCGCAGCACCGGCAACTCGTTGTTTTTCAGAAACGCGTCCAGAATGGTCTCCCATTCGGCCAACGCAATCTCCTGGCGGCGTTTGCTCCGCAGTTCGGCGGTATCCAGGAACATCGTCACGATCAGGTTCAGTTCCTTCACCTCCGCCTCGCCGAGGTAATTTTTGGCCGTTGTCACATCCCCCTTGCGCACCCGCCCGGCCTTCCAGGTGGTCAGCCCCATATTGGGGGCGTTTTCATTGGCACGGGCCGCGATCAGCTCCGCCGCCGTGTGGTGCGTAACGGCATAGAGCATCTTGTTTTGAATGCTCGCGTAAAACAGCGGAGCGGCATCGGATTTGGCGTTGTAATCCACACTGAGCGCCAAAATATCGCGGATTTTCTGGTAAAACCGCACCTCCGAGGCCCGAATGTCCCGGATGCGCTCCAAAAGCTCGTCGAAATAGTCAAATTTCGGGTCTTTCAGGCGCTTGTCGTCTATGACAAAGCCTTTCAGCAGATATTCTTTCAGCACCGTAGTGGCCCAGCGCCGGAATTGGGTGCCACGTTCGGATCGCACCCGGTAACCCACGGCCAGCACCACCTCCAGGCTATAAAGCCTGACGGGCTTGTCCGAATGAGCAATGTGCATAATTTGCACATTGCTCACCTCATCCAACTCGCCGCTCGTAAACAAATTGCCGATATGCTTGGTAATCACCGACCGTTCACGGTCAAACAAGGCCGCCATCTGCTCTTGGGTCAGCCAAGCGGTGCCCCCGATAGACCGCAGTTGGATGTCGATCTTGCCATCCTCGGTGGTATAAAGGATCAGCTCGCCCTCGCTCATTTGCGCCCCCGTTTACCGGGGCTGGGCGAGGCGCCGAATAAATCGCTGGGGTCGGGCGCCAGCGGGGGCGGGGCTTCCTCTACCGGCGGACGCACGGGCCTGGGCGGTGCTTTGGGCAGGTTCTCCACATTCAGGCTGTAATCATCATGCCCCCACTCACAGCGGTTCTTGATGTGGTTGGGGATCTTCTTCACGGTCAAGTTCTCAAACCTGTCCGTCCGCCCGCGAAAGGCGGAGCATAGCACCAGCAGCGAGCGATCGGCTCCCACCTCCTCACTCAAATGCGCCAGTTGCTCCAGCGAGAGCGTTTGGGTGGTGACATAGATAAAATCACGCTCCGTCGAGGCGCCATGTTGCCAATAGAGCGTATCGCTGGGCGCATAAACAAACCCCTCCAGCTTGCACAAAGCCTCGGCCAGCATGGCCGCATTATACGCCTTGCTGATGACCTCGCGTCCATAGCGGTCTGTCTCCAGCAGCGAAGGTGCAAGGCGGAAGTAGCGGAATCCGCCGCCACCTTCCCAGCCCATTGCTTCGGTGATGCCGCCTTTGTCGTCGCCATCGATCACTTTGCGCAGGCGAGGGATGATATGGGTATGGCAATGCTCACCCAACTCGATCATGATCCAGCGTCGGCCCATCTTGTGGGCGACAGCGCCAGTGGTGCCCGAACCAGCGAAGGAATCGAGGACGAGATCGCCGTGGGCCGTGGCAATTTCCAGGATCCGCTTTATCAGGCGCTCGGGCTTCGGTGTGGAGAAAGGAGTCTCTGGAAACAACTTATCAATTTCAAGTTTTGATTCTTGATTATGACCAGTTTCATCAAACCCCCAAATACTCCGTGGCACTATTTTTTTGGTCTCGGTAAGAAACTTCTTGATTCGGGGCATGGTTCCAGTTCCACCCTTCCCCCAGTAAAGAAGATTGTTTTCCACATTTTTCTGGTGCGTGTTAATATCATATGCCCACACCCGCGTTTTACTCGGCAAAATTTCTTTTCGAGTAAACGGATTCGTAATGGGATAATACAAATTCGGTCTCTCATCGGACGACTTAGCGCAGGTGTACGCAGCAGAGTTCCAATCTCCGCGAGGATCATTGTCGGGGTTTTTGTAATATTCAAGTTGTGATTCAGAACGATTTAAGCGATTTGGCCGCCAGTTTTCTTTGTTAACCGCATAGACTAGAACGTGATCGAAATCCGCACTGAAATATTTTGCATCATTCGCGGGCGAAACTCGTTTGTGCCACGCAAGATTGGCAACAAAATTTCGACGCCCAAATACCTCGTCGCAAAGCACTTTCAAATAATGTGCTTCATTATCGTCGATCGTGATCCACAGCGAACCATCATCCGCTAATAGCCGTCGAATAATCTCCAGCCGATCTCGCATTAATGACAGCCAGATAGAATGCTCCACCCCATCATCATAATGCTCAAACGCACTGCCAGTGTTGTAGGGCGGGTCGATGAACACACATTTCACCTTCCCCGCGAACTCCTGCTCCAATGCCTTCAATGCCAGCAAATTATCGCCAAAGATCAGCCGGTTATCAAAGAGATCATTGTCACCCACCATATGCCGCGCATGATAGGACAGCGCCGCATCCTCCAACAAAATCCGCGGCTCCAACTGCGGCCGGTTTTCCTTACCCACCCACGTGAGTTCTAGTTTTTGCTTTTTAGCCATAAGTCAATCAACCTGGTTTCTTGAGAGGATGGAGGCGCCGTGTATCACCGCTATTCCTCCAGTAACTGCCTGATTTGTCGTTGCTCGGCCATCCATGAACCGGACAGGTTAGGGCATCGATTAACGCGACAACTTGGCTTGAAAAGCCGATGGCATCAGAGTCGAGCATTTCAAATGAAATCGACTTGAAATGCGCGCCAAACGCATTTCGCGCCTGAAATATTCGTTGCAACTCGTCGAGACAAGCTTTTAATTCGACTGTGACCGCTGTTGGTTGGTTTCCATTCTCCGGCTTGTCTCTGATCTCAACTTTCAGAGCTTCACGCAACTTCTTGTCTATCGCCTGGAGGAAATCACCGATTGTATAAGTGGAATTTGTCCGCCGGGGCAGACTGCATTCATATTTCTGGGTTAAATAATCGAGCGCTGCCTCAAGAATAACACCCGCCTTGCTGCATATCGCTTGTGGGTCAACCGGGTTAGCGCTCAGCAAAGTTTTCAACCGATCAATTTCAGGAATTGAATTTACAGAACGTATACCATTGCCGATCGTCCAGCCATGCAATTCAATAAATTGGCAGGGTTGGTCGGGCTTGAGCCAGCCCCACCGATATTTCTCGCGCCATGGTCGGTAATGCGTTGTCACAATCGTATGACGAAATTTTTCGCTGACGCCATAAATCATTTGAATCACTCGCTCAACATGCGGCTCATCTACGCTGCCCAGAACATCATCAAGGATTAGAATGGTTTCCTTCGCTCGATCACGTAGCGCGAGCGCCAGGAAGACACAAAGCCCCAACGTATCCAAATGCGACTGGCTATAATAGGCTTGTGGAGGCGCCTCTTGTCCTGAAAATTTTGCCTTGAGCTCTAACGATGCTCTCTTATCAGGGTCAAGGGGCAACGCAATTTTATCTAAACCCTCACCAGGGTGAACATCCTCATAAAGTTTGCCAACTTGCTCTGCGATTTCCTTGATAATTCCGTCCGTGAAAGCCTGACGCTCAGCAACACAGATTTTTAACGCCTCTTCAATCTGCGGAACCAGCGCCCCTAGCTCGATTCTCCTTCCATGATTGTTCTCATAGCCGTCTAATGCAGATGCGAGGGCGGTAATAAACTGCTTTTCTCCTCGCCACGAATTTTCCCTCACCGCCCATGAATCTGCGGCGGGCACAGCGGACAAAAGCCATGCCGGCAGGTCTTTCAAGTCTCCGGGAGGCGAGTTATCGGGTAGATGCACGTCGCCGGACCATTGATGCCCTGCCTTTGCTGCCTCGTATGCCTTTGTGCCTTGGCTATAATCGACGCCAATCTGCAGTCGAATCGCTTCAGTTTTACTTAGCGCATCTTTCTGCTTCTTCCATTCCGTATTAGCGGCCTGTAGGGCGCTAAATTGGCCTAGGCGCTCTTTGATTGCTTCTTCCAAACCAGATACATTTTCAGTGCTTTGGCATAGTGGACATTCTGAAATCAATGTATGTGCATGCAGATATGCTTGCCCAGCTTCAAGCAACTCCAATAAATCATTCGCCCCGTCGCTTGCCTGAGCGGCCGCTTCCGTGCGGGCTTTTTCAGCTTTCGTGACGGCTAATTTTACGACTTCAAGAGCCTCTTGGTTGACGCTAGTCCTTTCTGAAAAATCCTTTAGCGCTTGAAATGCCAACCGCAATTTCCCTATCGCAGCGATATCAGAAGTTAGACTTGTTGCTGGAGCTGCCAACTTACTTTTGGCCCATGAGACGGGATTTTTACCAGCAGGATTTTCGGCTGCATCATAATACTCTTGCAGAGAGACTAGATTTTGGTCTTCAATAAGTTGAGCGTTATCTCTCTCGACAGCGATACGTTTTCCAAGTTGACGAAGCGCTTCCTCGGATGTCTCGAAAGGCGCGATATCGATAAACCGTTTTATCTCTTCATATCTCTTCGCGGGCGCAGCTTCGATCAATGCCAGTATTTGTTGACGCCGGAGAAGTTCAATACGCGGCTTGGCACTATGTGGCGCAACAGAATATTTTTTGCCAACAAGGCTACCGCTACAATCTCCATTGGACGACTTTAGAACTACCAATAAGTCCGAACCAGTCTTGCCAGCAGTATGCCAAAATTTTGTAAGTGCCGATCCCATGCCACGGTCTTCGAGCGAACCAACCTTCTCCTTCGCGAGGAATTCAAATGCATCGCAAATTGTAGTTTTTCCCGTACCATTTTCTCCGTAGATCAGCGTAAATTTTCGATCCTTTTCAAAACCAATCGTAAAATTTGATGATGAGCCACGGAATGCAGATAAAGACAATGATTTAAGAGAGTTTGAACTCATGGCTGTTCGCTCTTCGCAATGGCAAGCTCAATATCCAGTTTCCAATCCTCGCCCTTCATTGTGCCAGCAGCAATTTTTGTGACGAGTTGTTCCCGTTTATCCGCACGGAGCAACTTCTTTTCGATTAGTCGGTCCACCAAAATTTTTGCCAATTGTGAAGACGGTGTTTCCAACTCTGTCATACCAGCACCCATCGTAAAGTGAACAACGACTCAGTTTTAATATTTTGACGTAGTTTGCCTTCAATTTGGGCGATCAACGTGCCGCGCTGACGGTCGATCTCGTCCTGTGCTTCAAATAAATTACGGCGCTTGGTGGTACGTAAATGCTCCAGAGATTTAATCTGCTTCTGCCCCGCCAGCTTGTCTTCCAGACCAAGGGCCGCCAATGCTGCCCGGCGGGCTTCTTTGATCTGGCGGTCTATCTCCTTGATCTCGCGTTCCAACCCGAGTTTCAGATCATCGGCCCAGCATTCCAACTTGTCAGCCTCGGCCTCAAAAAATTTTACATTACGGTCGGCGTTAGCTTGGCGGATACGGCCAGCCTGGTCATCCCAATGCGTCTCCAAACTCGTCAACGGGCCCTCCGGCAACATGTCCATCTCGCCCATTGTAGCAGCTAACCCCAACAAACGCTTAGCGGCATCTGGGCTGATCGCGGTGCCGTTGTCAGCTTCCCCCGCCAAAATGATATGATCTTCAGGCGCATCCAGCGCTTCAATGGTAAATAGCCGTGCGATGAGCCAACCGCTCTGGCCGCGCAGAGGTTCCAGCGCACTGATCTTGCCGCTGTGGCTACTGAAATCAAACCGCACTTCGTGAGCGGCTGATCCATGCGCTTTGGCCCGTGCCACGACCGCTTCGCCCAATGGGTGATTGATACGGTATAAATGCGCTTCGCCTGACCGGCGTGGCAATTCGTACAAGCCCAGCGGCACAGCCCGGGCGTCCGCCCAGGGCGGGCATTCGCGTAACGCGAAGGCGCCGGTTGCCGGAAAATCGGCATAGGGTGCCAATTCATGCCGGGTAAGGCGCAGTAACTGTTCCTCAAATCGTCCCAGATAATCTTTTGCCTCACTGTTGCGGGATTTCAGCTTCTCTCGCACCTCATCATCAAAATTCTCCAGTAATTTCTGCCTCGTTTGGCTCATGGCCTGGTTGATTTCCAGACTCATATCCCGCTGCAACTGGTCGAAGGCGGCCTTGATCTCGTCAGTCTGCCGGCATTGCTGGTAAATGCCAGAAATGCGTTTTTCAAAATCGACGCCGGATTCAATCACGCCAAGAACCTCGTCGCTGGCGCCAAACACACCTTCAAATAATTTAAATTTTTCAGACAGCAATTCATAGACGCGCTGATCGGCCTCGTTCTTGCGATTGATGAAATTCACCACCACCACGTCGTGCTTTTGGCCGTAGCGATGGCAGCGGCCAATGCGCTGTTCAATGCGTTGCGGGTTCCATGGCAGGTCGTAATTCACAACCAGCGAACAAAATTGCAGGTTGATCCCCTCCGCACCCGCCTCAGTAGCGATCATGATGCGGCCCTGGTCTCGGAAATAATCCACCAGGGCGGATCGCATATCGGCGGTACGCGAACCGGTAATGCGGTCGGTGTCTTTGTGATGCGCATACCAAGCGTTGTAAATTTTCTTCGAGGCTTCGTCGGTGTTGGTGCCGTTGAACAGCACGATGCCGTCGCTGTAGGGACTTACGCTAAGCAGTCGCAGCAAATAGGCTTGGGTACGGCGGGATTCTGTGAAGATGATGGCTTTCTGCGCAGCGCCCAACTCATCGGCTTTGGCAAAGGCCACCTTCAATGCTTTTAACAGCGCTTTTCCTTTGGCATTCTCTTCAATCGAAGTGGCAAGCTTGGCAAAACCATCCAAATCGGCAATTTCGGCGGCAATGGCGCGGCGGTCGGCTTCGGTCAAAGGCTCCGGTGCGTCCTCGTCCCATTCGTCGGCGGTCTCGTCCAGTGCCTCGTAATCTTCGCCCAGATCGAGTTCACTAAATTTATCGTCGTCGGCCAGCTTGCCGCGTAGACGTTGGGCAATGGAATTAAGCGCGCCTGCGATGGCGAAGCTGGACGAGGCCAGCAGCTTGCGCAGAACCAGGGTCATCAGCGAGCGTTGGCCAGAGGGCAAGGCTTGCAAGTTTTCGCGACGTAGATAATCGGAGACAAGCTGATATAGCCGGTCTTCGCTCTCCTCGGGGGTAAATTCTTCCACGATCGGGAAGCGTTTGGTGTAGGGCACATAGGTGGTCACTTGCCGTCGCAAGGTACGGTGGCAGATAGGTTTCAGCCTATCGCGTAACTGGCTGAATACCCGGTCGGGGGCAGCCGCCATGAACTGCTCACGGAAGCTCTTCAGATCACCGAAACTGTATTCATCAATAAAACTGACCAGACCATAAAGCTCAAGCAGTGAGTTTTGCAAAGGCGTCGCAGTGAGGAGCAGCTTTTGCTTGCCTGACAACGCGCCTTTCAATGTGTTAGCGATGACATTGGAAGGTTTATAGACGTTACGCAGCCTGTGGGCTTCGTCGATCACTACCAAATCCCAAGGGGTTGCCGCAACGTCGGCGGCTTTGCTGCAGGCGAATTGGTAGGAACAGATGACGACGGTGTTGTCCTGGGTAAACGGGCGGAAATTGCCCGCCTTTATGGCCTGATTGTAGGATTTCGCCTCGATAATGGCGCAACGCAGGAAAAACTTCTCGGTCAGCTCCTGATGCCATTGCTTACGCAAGTTTGATGGTGCGATGACCAAAATTGCCCGTTTGCGCTCGGCCCAGCGTTGCGAGATGACCAGTCCGGCCTCGATCGTCTTGCCGAGGCCCACTTCATCCGCCAGCAAGGCTCCTTTGGAGAAGGGGGAGGCAAAGGCGAACAAGGCTGCATCGACCTGATGAGGGTTGAGGTCCACTTGCGCTCCCGCGACAGCGCTGGCCATGCGCTCGCCATCATCCGGCGCTTGGCGGCGAGTGAGGTCGTAGGCAAAGTATTTGGCCTGGAAGTCGGTGATCATGCCAGGCATAGGGCGGCGCGAATGGCAACTATAGCGTCCGTCAACAGGTTACCCTCGCGTATAAGTGGAATGAAGCCATCCTTAGGTATCACCACGAATCGGCAATCGTGAAGGGATTTTTAGGAAACGCGGTAGCGAGGTTCGTGGACATTGGGGGGCGCACCCAGCCCCCGAATTTGATTAGACTATCCGGGGCTATAAAGGCGCCGAAAACGGTCAGCATCTAGTGTAACGTCACCCAAACCGCTCGAAGTCCGTCTCAGCCAGTCTCACCCGAACAGTTTTCTTGGCTTAACTTACTGAAGTGAATGCTGAAGATAAGCCGGACTGAATCGGGGGACAACCCATTACGACCAAAATCGATCTGACCATGCGGCCTGAACAGTGAGTGCAAAAGCGGTCAATATGCGCCGAGTCGACCGGTTCCAAGGCCTCCCCAAGCCGCCAATCCTAAATCAAACGCTCATTGCTATAGAGCCGACTGGATTCAGCTCCTTGAGTGCGCTTGCTTCCGTAGTGCTTCCGTGGCTAAAAACCACTCCGGTGTCGGAATGGATTAACTTAACAACACATTGATTTTACTAAGAAAATTGGCGGACCCGACGCGATTCGAACGCGTGACCTTTGCCTTCGGAGGGCAACGCTCTATCCAGCTGAGCTACGGGTCCGTACCGCGGCGCTTCTATCTGAAAACCCGGCACCCGGCAACGGCAATGGGATATTTCAGCTTTTACAATCTAATGCCATCATCTCCCGCGCCAAACGGATCAGCGGCAGATGGTCCGGCACCGCGAACTGGCTGGCCCGCAGGCTCATGATCTCCGCCACCTGCACGGCCTTCGCATCGTCACCCGGCTGCAACGGCAGTTCGCGTAAATCCCCCGGCAGCCTGAAGCAGAACCCCTGCGTGGAGACGCCGAAAACGTCGCCCTGCCGTATGCTGGTGCCGGGCAGGTTGTTCCACGCCACGCGAATGTCGAACGGACGGTCATACAAGCGGCGCCCGACCGGCCCCGCCGTCCCCTCCCGCAGCAGCCTTTCGTCCACGCCGGTCTCCTCCACCGCCTCGCGGATCGCCGCGTCCAGTGGGTTTTCCACCCCGCCGTCCACCTCATCAATAAACCCGCCCGGCAGCGCCAGCAGCCCGGCGCCGGGATGATGCAGCCGCGTGATCAGCACCACCTGGCCATATTCATCGAGCAAAATGGCATCCGCCGCATGGCGCAGATGCAGCGCCACATCACCTGTGCCAGGCAGGCTCACGCGGCCCAGATCATGCACCGCATGGCTGGGAATATCCCCAAAACACCCCGCGATAAAGCGATCGGTGATTTGGCGCTGCAATGCTGCATCGACAATCATATGGTCTTTAACGGCTTCCACAGGCCCCTCCACAACGAAAAAGGGGCACCCCGTGAGGTGCCCCTTGTTTTCTGTTCAGGCCGCGTCGCCTGAGGCGCGGTCGGCGCGCTTGCGGGCGTTGGGGTCCAGGTGCTTCTTGCGCAGGCGCACGGCGCTGGGGGTCACTTCCACCAGCTCATCGTCCTCAACATAGGCAATGGCCTGCTCCAGCGTCATCTTGCGGGGCGGCACCAGCAACAGCGCCTCATCCTTGCCGGCGGCGCGGATATTGGTGAGCTTCTTCTCGCGGACCGGGTTGATGTCCAAATCGTTCTCGCGCGAATGCTCGCCCAGGATCATGCCAACATAAACCTTCTCGCCCGGCGAGACGAACAGCGTCCCGCGGTCCTGCAGGGCGAACAGCGAGTATTGCACGGCCTCGCCATCCTCGGATGAGATGAGAGCGCCGTTGCGGCGGCCCTCGATCTTGCCTTTCCAGGGGCCGTAGCCCGCAAAAAGGCGGTTCATCACGCCGGTGCCGCGCGTGTCGGTGAGGAACTCGCCATGGTAGCCGATCAGCCCGCGCGAGGGGATACGGAACGTCAGGCGCTGCTTGCCGCCGCCGGAGGGGCGGATGTCGGAAAGCTCGCCCTTGCGGCGCGACATTTTGTCAACAACCGCGCCGGCATAAGGCTCGTCCACGTCGATCAGGCACTCTTCATACGGTTCTTCGCGCTCGCCGGTCTCTTCGTTGGTGCGGGTCAGCACGCGCGGGCGGCCGATGGTCAGCTCAAATCCCTCACGGCGCATCTGCTCGATGAGCACGCCAAGCTGAAGTTCGCCACGGCCGGAAACCTCGAACGCATCGGTCTCGGAGCTGTCGGCCACCATGATGGCGACATTGCCCTCGGCCTCGCGGTAGAGCCGGTCGCGGATCTGGCGCGACGTCACCTTCTTGCCTTCGCGCCCGGCCAGCGGGCTGTCATTGATGCGGAAGGTCATGGAGAGGGTCGGCGGATCGATCGGGGTGGCGGGCAGGGGGCCCTGCAGATCCATCGAGCCGATGGTATGCGGGATGGTGGCGTCGGTCAGGCCCGCGACGGCGATGATGTCGCCGGCTGAAACCTCATCAACTGAAACCCGGTCCAGGCCGCGGAAGGAGAGCAGCTTGGTCAGGCGGCCGGTCTCAACCACCGTGCCATCCAGGCGGTAGACCTTCACCGGCATGTTCACGGTGGCGCGGCCCTGCTCGACACGCCCAGTCAGCACGCGGCCGAGGAAGGTGTCGGACTCCAGGATGGAGGCAACCATGCCAAACGGCGCATCGACATTCAAATTAGGCGCCGCAACGTGGGAAAGGATAAGGTCGAACAACGGCGTCAGGCTCTCGCGCGGGTCTGCGAGGTCCTTCACAGCCCAGCCCTGGCGGCCCGAGGCAAACAGCATCGGGAAGTCGAGCTGTTCCTCATTGGCGTCCAGCGCCGCGAAGAGGTCGAACATCTCGTTATGCACGTCATCCGGCCGGGCGTCGCCACGGTCGATCTTGTTGACGACCACAATCGGCTTCAACCCGCGCGCCAGCGCCTTGCCAAGCACGAACTTGGTCTGCGGCAACACGCCCTCGGCGGCATCCACCAAAATCACGGCGCCATCCACCATGTTCAAAATCCGCTCAACCTCGCCGCCGAAATCGGCGTGGCCAGGGGTATCGACGATGTTGATGCGCACATCGTTCCACACCACCGAGGCAACCTTGGCGAGAATGGTGATGCCGCGTTCCTTTTCGAGGTCGTTGCGGTCGAGCGCGCGCTCGGTCACGGCCTGGTGCGCGGCATAGGCGCCGGACTGCTTGAGCAGCTGGTCGACAAGCGTGGTTTTGCCATGGTCAACGTGTGCGATGATGGCGACATTGCGGATCTTTGGAGCGGACATTTTTGACGGGCCTGACAGTTAGTGCAGTACAGTTAGTGCAATGCTTGGGCCGCTGCCTCGTCTGAACGGAGCAACGGCCCAAAAATCGCGCGGAAGATTTCCCGCTCCGCATAGCCATATTGCGCCGCAAAAGCGAGGGCTAAAAAACAATTGCTGCCCTGCGGCGGCATGTAACCGGAAAATTCACGGAATTGCGACCCGAAAGCCTCGCCAGCTTCGGGCCATTTGCGTAAGGATTCGGGCCGAGGGAGGCGGGATTGGCTTGAAACACTTGTCGCTTGGCACGATTCCACGAAAAGCGGGTCCGCTGGCAACAGGATTGCTGGTAACCGGGCTGCTGGCAATGCTGGCGCGCGCGGCATGGGCTGATCTGCCGCCCGGCCAGGCCTGCGGCATCGCCGGGCACGCAGCCGAACAGGCCGCCGCCCTGCCAGCCAACCTGCTGGTCTCCATCGGCATGGTGGAAAGCGGCCACCCCGACCCGCTCACCGGCCGCATCGCCCCCTGGCCCTGGACGGTCAACGCCGGCGGCAACGGCCAATATTTCATGGATAAAGCCGCCGCCGAAGCCTTCGTCCGCCTCGCCTTATCCTCCGGCGTGCGCGATATTGACGTCGGCTGCTTCCAGATCAGCCTGCAAAACCACCCCGGCGCCTTCGCCACCCTCGATGACGCCTTCGACCCGGTCGAAAACGCCAATTACGCCGCCGGCTTCCTCAACCGCCTGAAAAGCCAGACCGGCTCCTGGAACACGGCCATCGCCGATTATCACTCCGCCGAACCCGACCTTGGCCTACCCTACCAGCGCCATGTCCTCGCCGTCTGGCACGGCCTGGGCCTCATTCCGCCTGGTCTCGACTCCCAATTAGCCGACGCCGCCCTCACCGCGCCCGACCCTTACGTCATCCTGATGTCCCCCGCCGCCCGCCGCATCCATGTCTACACCCCGGCCAGCCCCCCCGGCGCCGGGCTGCCGCGCGGCCTCCCCCGGGTGATCACGCCATAAAAAAAAGGCCAGAGGATGATCCCCTGGCCTTTTTGCGCGCGGTACCGCCCGGATCAGATTTCCAGCAGCAACCGCCGCGGGTCTTCCAGGCTTTCCTTCACGCGCACCAGGAAGGAGACGGCCTCGCGGCCATCAATGATGCGGTGGTCATAGGAGACGGCCAGATACATCATCGGGCGGATGACAACCTGCCCGTTTATCGCAACCGGGCGTTCCTGGATTTTATGCATTCCCAAAATAGCCGATTGCGGCGGGTTGATGATCGGCGTGCTCATGAGCGAGCCATAGACGCCGCCGTTGGTGATGGAGAAAGTGCCGCCTGAGAGCTGCTCCAGCTTCAGCGTGCCATCCTTGGCGGCCTTGCCGAACCCGGCGATCTCCGCTTCGATCTGCGCGATGGTTTTCTCACCCGCGTCGCGGATCACCGGCACCACCAGCCCGTTGGCGCCGCCGACGGCGATGCCCATGTGAACATAGTGCTTATACACGATGTCATCGCCGTCGATCTCGGCGTTAACCGCGGGGAACTCAGCCAGCGCCGCGACCACGGCCTTCACGAAGAAGCCGTTGAAGCCCAGGCGCACGCCCTTATGCTTCTTCTCGAATGCGTCTTTATATTCGCTGCGCAGCGCCATGATCGCGCTCATATCCACCTCGTTGAAGGTGGTGAGCATCGCGGCGGTGTTCTGCGCGTCTTTCAGGCGGCTGGCGATGGTCTTGCGCAGCCGCGTCATCTTCACGCGCTCTTCGCGGGCATCGGGCGTGCGGGCGGGCTTGGCTGCGGGCGGGGCGGGCACCACGGGCGGCTTGTTGACGAATTCGAGCACGTCACCCTTGGAAATACGGCCTTCCTTGGCGGTGCCGGTGCCGATATCGGCGGCGGAGATGTGTTTCTCCTCCATCATTTTCGCGGCGGCGGGCAGTGCCGCCACGCCGGGGCGCGCCACCGGGCCGGGCGGTGTCTGCGGCGGATGCACGCCTGCGGCCGCGGCGGGCGCCGTGGCGGGGGCGGATTTGGGCTCGATCACCTTTCCGGCAGCCTTGGCCCCTGCGGCGCCAATACGGCCAAGCAGCGCGCCGACCTCAACTTCAGCCCCCTCCGGCGCGATGATTTCTTCCAGCACACCAGCTTCCGGCGCGTTGACCTCAACCGTCACCTTGTCGGTTTCCAGCTCCACCAGGGGTTCGTCGGCGGCCACGGTGTCCCCGGCCTTTTTGATCCATCGGGCGATGGTTGCGCTGGTAACGCTTTCCCCAAGTGTCGGGACTTTGATGTCGGCGGCCATAACTGCTCCTAATTTTTAGACGCGGGGTCGTTCGGGAGGTGTTGCGAAAGTTTAGACGGATAATGCCTCATTCACCAGGGCCGCCTGTTCGGCGGCGTGGACGCGGGCAAGCCCGGTTGCCGGGCTGGCAGCGGCGGCGCGGCCAACATAGCGCGGCCGTTTGGCAGCGCCCCCGGCGGCGATGAGCACAGCCTCGATCTTGCGGTCAACAAAGGTCCACCCGCCGTTGTTCTCCGGTTCCTCCTGGCACCAAACCACCTCGGCCTTGGTATAGGGCGCGAGTGCTGCCTGCAGCTTGCGGGCAGGGAAGGGGTAGAACTGCTCCAGCCGCACGATGGCGACATTCTTGATCCCCCGCTCGCGCCGCTCGGCCAGCAGGTCATAATACACCTTGCCGGAGCAAATCACGACTCGCTTAACCTGCGCCGGCGCGGCGATTTTGTCGATTTCCGGGATCACGTATTTGAAACCGGACCCGGTGGCCATGTCGCTCAACGGCGACACCGCCAGCTTGTGCCGCAGCAGCGATTTCGGCGTCATCAGCACCAGCGGCTTGCGGAAGTTGCGCTTGAGCTGGCGGCGCAGCGCGTGGAAATAGTTCGCCGGCGTGGTCAGGTTGCACACCGTCATGTTGCGTTCGGCGCAAAGCTGCAGATAGCGCTCCAGCCGGGCGGAGGAATGTTCCGGCCCCTGGCCCTCATGCCCGTGCGGCAGCAGCAGGGTCAGCCCGCACATGCGCAGCCACTTGGTCTCGCCCGAGGCCAAAAACTGGTCGATAATAACCTGCGCGCCGTTGGCGAAATCGCCGAACTGCGCTTCCCACAGCACCAGCACGCTGGGGTCAGCCAAAGCGTAGCCATATTCAAAGCCCAGCACGCCCACTTCGGAGAGCAGCGAGTTGAAGATCTCGATCCGCGCCTGGTCTGTGCTGATATTGTTCAGCGGCGTGTATTCGTTCTGGTTGGTCTGGTCGATCAGCACGGCATGGCGCTGGCTGAAGGTGCCGCGCTGGCAATCCTCGCCGGAGAGCCGCACGCGGTGGCCATCGAGCATCAGCGTGCCAAACGCCAGCGCCTCGCCGGTCGCCCAGTCGATACCCTCGCCGGTCTCGATCATCTGCCGCTTGGCTTCGAGCTGGCGCAGAATCTTGGAGTTGATGTCAAAATTTTCCGGCGGCGTGGAAATGCCTTTGCCAACCTCGCGCAGCTGCTCCAGAGGCGCGGCGGTGGCTTGTTCCTCCTGCTCGTCTTCCTCGCTGGCCTGGCCCAGGCCCGACCAATGGCCTTCCAGCCAGTCCGCCTTGTTCACCTTATACGCCTGCGCACCCTTATAGGCGTCCTCCAGGGTCTGGTTGTAATTATCGGCAATCGCCTGCGCCTGTTCGGCGCTCACGCTGCCCTCGGCCGCCAGGGCATCGGCATAAAGCGCGCGCGTGGTCTTCAGCGATTTGATCGCCTTGTACATGATCGGCTGCGTGAACGCCGGCTCCTCGTTCTCGTTATGCCCGTGGCGGCGATAGCAGACGAGGTCGATCACCACATCCACCGCGAATTCCATGCGGAACTCGGTCGCCAGCCGGGCCGCGAACACCACGGCCTCCGGATTATCGCCGTTCACATGCAAAATCGGAGACTGCACGGCCTTGGCGACATCCGTACAATACAGGCCGGAGAAAGCATGCGCCGGCACGGTGGTGAAGCCGATCTGGTTGTTCACGATCAGATGCACCGAACCGCCGGTGCGGTAGCCGATCAACTGGCTCATCGCCAGGGTTTCATACACCACGCCCTGGCCCGCGAAGGCAGCGTCGCCATGCATCAGAATCGCCATCGCGTTGCGGCGGGTGGCATCGCCCATCATATCCATCCGGGCGCGGATCTTGCCGACCACCACCGGGTCCACCGCTTCAAGATGCGAGGGGTTGGGTTGCAGCGAGAGATGCAGCTGGTTGCCGTTGATGGTAATATCGGTGGAGGTGCCGAGATGGTACTTAACGTCGCCTGAGCCTTCCACATCCTCCGGCTTGGCGCTGGCGCCGCCGAACTCGCTGAACAGCGCCACCAGCGGCTTCTGCACGATGTTAACCAGCGTGTTCAACCGGCCGCGATGCGGCATGCCGATCGCGATTTCCTTCACCCCACCCTTGGCCGCGGTCTCGATGATCGCGTGCAGCGCCGGAATGGTGCTCTCCCCGCCCTCCAGGCCGAAGCGCTTGGTGCCGACATAGCGGCGCTGGCAGAAGGTCTCGAAACTGTCAGCCTCGGTCAGCTGACGCAAAATGGTGGCTTTCTCTTCCCGCCCGAACGCGGCGAGCCAGGGCGCCCCCTCGATCCGCTGCTGGATCCAGGATTTCTGCGCCGGGTCCTGAATATGCATGAACTCGACGCCGATTTCGCCGCAATAGCTGGCCCGCAAAATGGCGAGAATTTCCCGGACGGTCGCAGTGTCCCGGCCAAGCACGCCGTCGATGAAAATCGGCCGGTCCATGTCGGCTTCGCTGAAGCCGTAGGTCGTGGGGTCAAGCTCTGTATGCTGGCGGGGCTGGCGCAGATGCAGCGGATCAAGCTGCGCCTCCAGATGCCCGCGCACGCGGTAGGCGCGGATGAGCATCAGCGCGCGGATGGAATCCAGCGTCGCGGCGCGGGTACCGGCGGCCGGCGCCGGGGCGGGCTTGGCGGCCTCGGGCACATCGAACACCGCGGGGCGTGGCGCCCAGGAGGCGCCGGAAGCATCGGTGAGAACCGATCGGGCCTCATCGTCCAGCGAGGCGAAGAGCACCGCGAAATCCGGGTCCACCGAATGGGGGGCGGAAATCCATTTTGCGTAAAGCTGTGCGATGAACTGGGCATTCGCGCCATTCATGGCGGTTGCGATAATGTCTACGCCGGCCATATCAAACCTATCCCTCTATAAAGCGATTCCGCCCCGCTTAATTCACACTGTTCCAAGCAAACAGCGTCAAGTCCGGCCTCCCGCCAAAATAGGGCAGGTTTACGAACTCTGCGGGCATATAGGCCACAAGCCCGGCCTAATCTTTATCCGGTTTGGAGGGGCTGGGTTGTTCAACCTGCATGTGTATCAGATTATTCGCCCCGCACCTTCCGATTCCTTAAAATCCGCCCGTTTTATCAGAAAAAACGCAGCGGGAGTCATGAAAAAGGCTGAACCACTTTCGCGATCCAGCCTTTAACAAACCAATCATATGGGCCCGGCGCTTATGCCCGCAGCGCCTTCACCATGGTGCTGCCCAGCGCCGCCGGGCTATCGGCGACAAAAATGCCAGCCTCGATCATCGCCGCGATTTTCGCCTGGGCGGTGTCCTTGCCGCCCGAGATCACCGCGCCGGCATGGCCCATGCGGCGGCCCGGAGGTGCGGTCACACCCGCGATAAAGCCCACAACCGGCTTCTTGATCTTGTGGCGGGCGAGGAACTCAGCCGCGTCGATCTCCGACGGCCCGCCGATTTCGCCGATCATGATAATCGCCTGGGTCTCGTCGTCATGCAGGAACAGGTCCAGCACCTCGATGAAATCCATGCCCTTCACCGGGTCGCCGCCGATGCCAACACAGGTGGACTGGCCAAGCCCGGCGGCGGTGGTTTGCGCCACCGCCTCATAGGTCAGCGTGCCCGAGCGCGAGACGATGCCAATCGAGCCGCGCTTGTGAATATGGCCCGGCATGATGCCGATCTTGCATTCATCGGGGGTGATGACACCGGGGCAGTTCGGCCCCACGAGGCGCGAGTTGGAGCCGCAGAGCGCGCGCTTCACCCGCACCATGTCAAGCACCGGAATGCCCTCGGTGATGCACACAATCAGCTCCATCCCGGCGTCGATCGCCTCCAGGATGGAGTCGGCCGCGAACGGCGGCGGCACATAAATCGCCGAGGCATTGGCGCCGGTCTTGGCGCGCGCCTCGCCCACGGTGTTGAACACCGGCAGGTCAAGATGCCTGGTGCCGCCCTTGCCCGGCGTCACGCCGCCGACAACCTGCGTGCCATAGGCCAGCGCCTGCTCGGAGTGGAACGTGCCCTGCGCGCCGGTGAAACCCTGCGTGATGACTTTGGTGTTTTTATTGACGAGAATGGCCATTACGCGGCTTCCTTCACGGCTTTGACGATTTTTTCAGCAGCATCGGCGAGATTGTCCGCCGGGATGATCGGCAGGCCGGATTTGGCCATGATATCCTTGCCAAGCTGCACATTGGTGCCTTCCAGGCGCACCACCAGCGGCACCGAGAGCGAAACCTCCCGCGCCGCGGCGATCACGCCCTCGGCGATGACATCGCAGCGCATGATGCCGCCAAAAATGTTGACCAGAATGCCCTCAACGTTCGGATCGGACAGAATGATCTTGAACGCGGCCGTCACGCGCTCCTTGGTCGCGCCGCCGCCAACGTCCAAAAAGTTCGCCGGCTCCGCGCCGTAGAGCTTGATGATGTCCATGGTCGCCATCGCCAGCCCGGCGCCATTGACCATGCAGCCGATGTTCCCATCCAGCGCCACATAAGAGAGGCTGTGCTTGTTGGCCTCCAGCTCCTTGGGGTCTTCCTCGGACTCATCGCGCAGCTTCTCGATCTCGGGATGGCGGTAGAGCGCGTTGTCATCGAAGCTCACCTTGGCATCCAGCGCGATGATCTCACCGGCGCCGGTCACCACCAGCGGGTTGATCTCGATTATCGCGGCATCCAGCGCGACGAATGCCTCATAGATCGCGCTCACGAACTTGGTGAACGTGCCGACCTGCTTGCCTTCCAGCCCAAGGCCGAAGGCCAGCTTGCGGGCGTGGAAACCCGAAATCCCGGAGGCCGGGTCAACCGGCGCGCGCAAAATCTTCTCGGGGTGGTGCTCGGCCACCTCCTCAACTTCCATCCCGCCCTCGGTCGAGGCGACGATCACAATCTCGGAGACCGAACGGTCGATCAGCAGCGAGAGATACAGCTCGCGCTTGATATCGCAACCAGCTTCCACATACACGCGGCGCACCAGCCGCCCGGCCGGGCCGGTCTGCTTGGTGATCAGCGTATGGCCGATCATCGCCTCAGCAGCCTCGCGCACTTCCTCCAGGCTCTTGGCCAGGCGCACGCCGCCCTTGCCGGCCGGGTCATCCTTGAACTTGCCAGCGCCGCGCCCGCCCGCGTGGATCTGCGATTTCACCACATAGACCGGCCCGGGAAGCTTCTTCGCGGCTTCAACCGCCTCTTCCGGCGTCCAGGCCACATGCCCGCCCAACACTGCGACGCCATAGGCTTTCAGCAGTTCCTTGCCCTGATATTCATGTATGTTCATTTGAAGTCGGCCTACCCTGTTTTCTGGAGTTAAAACGGCGTCGCCGGGGGTGCTACTCCAATCATCAGCCCCCGGCAAGAAGCATTGCTGCGCTGCGGGAATTTCACGATCGCGAGGGGGAAAGCCCGGCGGCATCTCCCCGGGGTTTAAGTCAGATGCGGTAGTTTCAGATATTCCTCGCTCTGCATCTCCTCCAGCCGGGAGGCAGTGCGTTCAAAAATTTTCGCGCCTTCGCCGGCGCGGTACAAATCATCCGGCCGCGCGGCGGCGGTGGCGTAGAGTTTCACCCGGTGCTCATAGAGCGCGTCGATCAGCGTCACAAACCGGCGCGCCTCGTCGAAATTATCCGGCGAAAGCCGCGGAATCCCGTCGATCAGCAAATTGTGATAATGCGTTGCCAGGGCCAGATAGTCCCCCGGCCCCAGCGGCACGCCGCAAAGCGCCTGAAAATCGAACCGCGCGGTTTGCGCGGCGGCCAGCGGCACGGGCAAAGTGCGTCCGGTGACGATGATGCTCTCCGCCCTGGGCGCCGCCCCGGCGGTGAGTTCATCAAAAATCCGGTCCAGGGCATTATCGGCGCGGCTGTCGGCGGGCGCGTACCAGCAGGCCAGCCCATGTAGCCGCTCGCGCCGGTAGTCGCGCTCGGCATCCAGCACCAGCACGTCCAGCTTTTTCTTGATCAGGGAGATGAACGGCAAAAACGCATCGCGCCCCGGCTTGCCCTTATATAAATCATCAGGGAGCGTGTTGGAGGTGGCGACAACCACCACCAGCCGGGCGAACAGCGCCTCGAACAAGCGGCCCAGGATCATCGCGTCCACAATGTCATGCACCTGGAACTCATCGAAGCAGAGCAGCGACGCTTCCTCGGCGATCTCGTCGGCCAGGGCCGGGATCGGGTCGGCGATATTGGGATTGTCGCGCTTGATGGCATGAAAGCGCCGGTGCGCGTCCTGCATGAATTCGTGGAAATGGATGCGTTTTTTGCGCGGCACGTCGGCCGCCTCAAAAAACAGGTCCATCAGCATCGATTTGCCGCGCCCGACCTCGCCCACGATATACAGCCCGTTGGGGTGGTCCTCCACCTCATCCACCTGTTTACGGTGGAGCAACCGGCCGACCCAGCCGTTGGGCGGCTTTTTCGGATACGGATTATACCCGCGCAGCTTTGCCCATAAATCCTGCAACCGCTCGGCCGCGCTGGCCTGCGCGGGATCGGAGATGATCGCCCCGGCGGCAATGCGCGCGCGATACGCTGGAATAACGCCAGAGAGGAGGGGGAGGGCGCTGGACATACTGGGCACCCCCGATACTCCCGGGGCTTGTGCGGCGCAACAACCATAAAGCGTAGGTGCATTGCGCGCGGGGCTAGGCAATAATCCAGGGGCGCCGCGCGCAATAATTTGTCGCGCGCCTCCCATGCCCCCGCGCCACATTGACGCGCGGCCCCGGCTTCAATACGCATTTGCACATGGATATTCTGGATTTTGAGGGCTTGCGCGCGGCGCCGGTCGCCACCGGCCCGTTTCCCCATATTGCCCTGCCGCGTTTCGTGAAGCCCCAGGCGCTGCCCGCCGTGTTCGCGGCCCTGCCGCCGATGAAAGGGCGCGGCAGCTTCCCCATCGGCGCGCTGAAGCTGGGCCCGGCCGCCCGCGCCGCCATCGCCGGGCTGGAGGGCGAAGAGTTCCGCGCCATCATCGCCGAAAAATTCAACCTCGACCTTCAGGGCGCCCCGCTGATGACCACCCTGCGCGGCAATTCCGGCGCCCAGGACGGCCAGATCCACACCGATTCCACCGCCAAGCGCGTCACCATCCTGCTTTATCTCAATCCGGCCAGCGGCGCGGCCTGGGCGCGTCAGGAGGGTTGCCTGCGCCTGCTGCGCAATGGCACCGATCTGGAAAACTACGCCGCCGAAATCCCCCCGGTGGACGGCACCCTGCTGGTTTTCCCCAACAGCCCCACCGCCTTCCACGGTCACAAACAATTCATCGGCCAGCGCTATGTGGTGCAGATGAACTACATGACCACGAGCACCAAGGCGAAGGCCGAAATGCGCCGCCACCACCTCTCCGCCTTCATCAAGCGCCTCACCCGCGCGGCTTAACCCAGCCGTTTCAGCTTTAAGGGGTCAGGCCGCAGAAAAACCTCCGCCCCCGGCGCAAACCGCTTCCTCCCGCCTGCCTCCAGATGCACCACAAACCGCGTGCCCGCCCGCGCGCATTCCAGCCGCAGCCCCTCGCCATGCGCGCGCGCTGACATAACCACCGCCGCCAACCCCGTTTCGGTCACGGCAATATCAGCGGCGCGGATCGCATAACCAACGCCGCCTTCTTCCCAGACATTCTCAAACCCCAGCAACTGCGCCGCCGCCGCCGAGCAAGGGGTGGTGAAAACCTCGCGCGTAACCCCCTGCTGGATCACCCGCCCCCCCGCCAGCAGCACCAGCCAGTCCGCCATCCCCGCGATGGCGGGATCATGCGTCGCCGCCAGTGCCGGCAGCTTGCGCGCGGTGAGGGTAGCGCTCAGCCAGGCCAGCGCGGCGTCGCGCGTGGTGGCGTCCAGCCCGCTCAACGGCTCATCGAGGAGCAAAAGTTCCGGCCCGCGCGCCAGTGCCCGCGCCAGCGCCACCCGCTGCGCCTCCCCGCCGGAGAGCGCCTTCGCATCGCGCCGCGCCAGCATCCCCAACCCCAGCTCGTCCAGCAACGCCTGCGCCTGCGCAAACCGCCCCGCCCCGCGCAGCGCATAGGCGGTGTTTTCCAGAACATTCAAATGCGGGAACAGACCCGCCTCCTGCGGCAAATACCCGACCGGCCGCGCCTGCGCGCTCAGCCCGCCCCAGGGCGCCCCCGCCGCCGGCAACAACCCCGCCAACGCCTTCAACAGCGAGGTTTTGCCCGCTCCCGAGCGCCCCAACAGCGCGGTAAACCCCCGCACCTCAAAGCGCGCCTCCAGCGCCACCGGCGCTTCCAGCCGGTAATCAACCAACAGCGGCGTCATCCCCGCCGCCGCGCCCGCAGCCCCAGCCACAGCGGCAGCGGCAGCGCCGCCAGCAGAAACACCGCGACCAGCGGAAACACCGCCTCAATCCCCAGGTCCTGCACATCCACCCACAGCCGCACCGGCATCCCGGCGGGAAAATACGCGAGGATCAGCACAATCCCGAACTCCCCCAGCGCGCGCACCCAGCACAGCGCCAGCGCCCCGGCCAGCCCGCGCTGCGCCAGTGGCAGCGTCACCCGCCAAAACACCCGCCATGGCCCATCCCCCAGCGTGCGGGCAATCTGCTCCAACGCGTCCGGCACCTCCACCAGCGCCCCGCGCGCGGCGATGATATAAGTCGGCAGCGCCGCATAAACCCCGGCCAGCACAAAAGCCGCCGGCGAGTTGGTCAACACCAGCCCCACCCGCGCGAACGCCGCCCCCACCGGCGCCGCCGGGCCGTACAAGCTGACCAGCAATATGCCCAGCGCCAGCGTAGGCATCAGCATGGGGATCAGCACCAGCGCCTCCACCATCGCGCCGCGCCGCCCGGCCGTGCGCGCCAGATACAAGGCCACCGGCGTTCCCATCACCGCGATCAACCCCACACTCAGCGCGCCGCCGGCCAGCGAGGTAACAACCGCCCGCACATCCTGCGCGTCCAGATTGGCGCCGCGCCAATCTCCGCCGGTCAGCAGCGCGAACAGCGGCGCGCTCAGAAATCCCAGCACCAGCAGCAGAAAAGCCCGCCGGGCGAGGGGCAGGGCGTTCAGATGCTTTCCCCCTTGCCGGGACCATAACCATCGCGCGCCAAAATCGCCTGCCCCGCCGGGCTGCTTAAAAACGCGGCAAACGCAGCCGCCGCCCGCGGGTTGGGCGCGTTTTTCAGCACGGCGGCATAAAACACCAGCGGGCCTGGATGCAGGGTCTTGCCGTCCAGGCTCAACCCCGCCCGGCCGTACCACGTCGTCGCCAGTGCCGGATCGCTCAAATTAACCTCCGGCGGCAGCTCAATGAACGGCAGGCGCTGCGACACCGCGGCACTCTTATACGTCAGCGTCGCGTCAATCTGCCCGTCCTGCAGGCGCGCGAGCAGCGAGGGTTCGGCGAATATCTGCGCCGGATTCTCCACCGCCCCGGCCACCCGCGCTGCGAAGCCCGGCAGCTTGTAATAGGCCTCGGCCAGTTGCAGCGCGTATAAAACATACTGCCCCTGCGGGTCGCTCGCCGGGTCGGTCCGCCCGAAGCGCAAGCCCGGCGCCGCCAAAATCTTCCGCCAATCCGCCCCCGCCCGCGCAAACCGCGCCGCATACGCCGACTCCGGCGCATAGGCCAGCACCATCTCCGTACTGGCAAAGGGCACCGCCCCCTCGGCCAGCCCCGCCGCCTCCACCACTTTCACCGGCCCCGCCGAGATCGAGACAAACACATCCGCGTTCAGCGCCCGGCCCGCCAGCAGATGCGCCAGCGCCATCGCGCCCTGTCCGATCCCCTCAAAGCGCGTCCCCGTCCGCGCGCTGAACACCGGCCCCAGCCCCCTGTCCATCACCACGCCCATAGACCCCGCAAACGCCACGACGACCTTCTCCGCCGCCCAGGCCGGGGCGGCGGCGAGGCCCAGCATACTGGCGGCAGCGGCAAGCAGCAGGCGGCGTGTCGTCGGCATGTTTTCACTCCAAAAATCAGGTCAGGCCACGATATGTTCACCCGGCTATATCGTCAATCGCCGCCAATCATGCTTGGCTGCCGCCATGGCAACCGCACCCCCTCTGGCATTGCGCCTGCGCCTGCAACGCAACGGCGCCATCATCCTCGGCCCCGGCCGTGCCGACCTGCTCGCCTACATCGCCGAAACCGGCTCCATCGCGGCCGCCGGCCGGCGCATGGGCATGAGCTATAAACGCGCCTGGGTGCTGGTCGATTCGCTAAACGCCACCTTCCACGAACCCCTGGTCCTGGCCACCAAGGGCGGCGCCGGCGGCGGCGGCGCCCGGCTCACGCCGCTGGGTGCGCGCCTGCTCGCCGCCTATCGCGGGCTGGAGGCCGCCACCGCCACGGCGGGTGCCGGGCATTTGATGGAAATTGAAGCCGCTTTAGCGGTTCCGCCCGCGCCAAAAGCCAGCTACGATGCTCAAAATGATCAGTGATTTGCCAAATATCCTCACTCTCTCGCGCATCGGCGCGATCCCGGTACTTGTGCTGTTCGTCGCCATCGGCGCCCCCTGGGCGGATTTCCTGGCGGCCCTGGTCTTCCTCATCGCGGCGGTGACTGATTATCTTGACGGCCGGCTGGCCCGCGAAATGGCCCAATTGTCCGATTTCGGCCGTATGCTCGACCCCATCGCCGACAAGCTGCTCATCGGCGCCACACTCATGGCCCTGGTCGGCTTCGGCCACCTGCCGGGCTGGGGCATCTATCCCGCCATCGTCATCATGCTGCGCGAGATCCTGGTCAGCGGCCTGCGTGAATATCTGGCCGAGCTGCGCATCGGCCTGCCGGTAACGCGCCTCGCGAAATGGAAAACCGGCGTGCAGATGGTGGCGCTCGGCCTGCTCCTGCTGGGCAGCAGCGGCGCGCGGATCATCGGCCTCGGCTGGCTGCCGATGGCCTGGCTCGGCGGCACATTATTATGGATGGCCGCGGTCCTCACCCTGGTCACCGGCTGGGACTATCTGACCGCCGGCCTGCGCCACGCCAGCGCCCCGCGCCCCGGCGCCTGAACAGGCATCTGACCAGGCCCTGGCGCCTGCGCGCCGCAAGGCGCATTTCCTCCCGCCGCGGCTTCGTCTAAACACACCCCCATGGGCATAGGAGTCATGGTTTTGCGGCATCGTCTGGTTCTGGGTCTGAGTTTGAGTCTGTTATTGTCCGGCTGTGCGAGTGAGCGCCAGTTCGCCGCCGATTCGCTGTGGCCTTTTGGCAATCCAAATGCGCCGAAGTCAGTGAGTGAAACCGCGCAGCGCTCCCTGGGTAAAAACCCGGCCGTGACCCCGATCCCCCCGCAGGCGGGCAATGTCTGGCCCGGCCCGGTGGAGCCGATGCCAACTTTGAGCGACATCCAGAAACACGCAAACCAGCCGCTTGGCCAGTCTTATACCCCCTCGCTGCCCTCGCCTTATCCGCCGGGGCAGGGGCCTGCGCCGGGCACGGGCGTCTCCGCCGGCATGGCCGACAGCACCTTGTACTCTGTCCCCTCGGGCGCCACGCCACAGGTGGTCCCCTCCGCCACAGGCAGCGGCAACTAAATGAAACTGCTCTATTTCGCCTGGTTGCGCGAGAAAATAGGGCAGGCCGAGGAAAACCTGACCCCGCCGGAGAACGCCGCCACGGTCCACGACCTCATCGTCTGGCTGCGTACGCGCTCCCCCGGCCACGCCGCCGCCTTCGCCGACACCAAGCTGATCCGCTGCGCCATCGATCAGGAGTTCGTCAGCCTCGACGCCCCCCTCGCCAGCGCCGCCGAACTGGCCTTTTTCCCGCCTGTCACGGGGGGCTGAGTTGCCGCGCATCCTTGTCCAGGCAGCGGATTTCAACCCCGGCGCCGAGCTGGCACACCTCGGCGGCAGCGGCACAGGCGGCATCGCCAGCTTCACCGGCATCGTGCGCGCGGGCGATGGCCCTGGCCCACGGGTCAGCGCCCTCACGCTGGAGCATTATCCGGGCATGACCGAGGCGGCGCTGGCAAAAATCGCCGCCCGCGCGCAGGCCCGCTGGGCACTCACCGGTTGCACCATCATCCACCGCATCGGCCGGCTCCTGCCGGGCGAGAACATCGTCTTCGTGGCGGCCGCCAGCGCCCACCGGGGCGACGCCCTGCAGGCGGTGGCGTTCCTGATCGATTACCTGAAAACCGGCGCCCCGTTCTGGAAGGCCGAGGAATTGGAGACTGGCGAGCGCCGCTGGGTCGCCGCCCGCGCGGCCGACGAAACGGCGGCGGCCGCTTGGCATGAATAAGCCCCGGCATCAAGGTTTGCCCCGCCGTGCGGGTCGGCTATAGACGCGCTCATGAACCTGAAAGACCATATCCGCGGCGTCCCCGATTTCCCCAAGCCGGGGATACTTTTTTATGACATCTCAACCCTGCTGCGCCATGCCGATGCCTGGCAGGTGGCGATGGGCCGGCTGACCAATGTGGTGCGCGCCTATCACCCCACGGTGCTGGCCGGGGTGGAGAGCCGGGGCTTCCTGCTCGCCGCCCCCCTGGCGCTGAAGCTGGGCTGCGGCTTTGTCATGCTGCGCAAGCGCGGCAAACTGCCCGGCGCCACCGTCGGGCTTGATTATGCGCTGGAATACGGCACTGACCGGATCGAGATTCAGTCCGATGCCGTGGCCCCCGGCGCGCGGGTGGTCGTGGTCGATGACCTGCTGGCCACGGGCGGCACCATGGCCGCCGGGATTAAACTCTTGCAGAACGTCGGCGCCGAGGTTGTCGCCGCCGCCGCGCTGATCGAGCTGACCTTCCTGAACGGGCGTGGAAAATTCGACGTTCCGTTCGAGGCGCTTGTTCAGTACGACGATTAAGTTGGCCATCAATTAGCCATTAATAAGACGTGACGTGCCGTATAACCGAAAGAGGGTGGTAGTCCGAATGAATCGCCGGCAGATGATGCGCGGATTGGCCTTGGCCTCCCTGGTGCCGCTTGGCGCGGCGCCCGCCCGCGCCGAAGCCGCCCTGGCGCTGCTGGTGGCCGGGCCGGATGGCGAGCAGACCAGCCGCTGGGGCAATGCCTGCGCGCTGGCGATGCAGGCCGGATTTCCCGGCGCCCCCTCCATCATCACCCAGGCGGTCGGCGGGCTGGACGGTGTCACCGGCGCCAACCGGCTTGATGCCCTGGTCGTCCCCGACGGCAAAACCGCCGTGATTCTGCCCGGCGCCGCGTTGATCGCCTGGCTCACCGGCGACTCCCGCGTGCATTTTGACCCCACGCGCTGGGTGCCGCTGATGGCCGGGGGCAATTCCGGCGTGCTGGTGGTGCGTCTCCCCTCTGGCGCCGCGCCGGATTTAAAGACCCTGCAATCCCTGGCCCCGCTCAAACTGGCGGCCGATCAGCCGCAAAGCAACGACCTCGCGGTGTTGCTCGCCCTGGCCCGGCTCGGCGTGCCCACGGCCCCGGTGTTCGGCCTGCGCGGCACCGATGCCAAAATCACCGCCTTCACCGCCGGTCAGGTCGACGCTGTTTTCCTCTGCGGCGAAGGCGTCCCTGAGGACATCGCCCCCCTCACCGCCAGCGGCGGGGTGCCGGTGTTCAGCCTGGGCCTGCAAAATGCTGACGGCACCATCAGCCCCGACCCGGCGTTCCCCAGCCTGCCCGATGCCACGGCGCTCGGCCCCAGCGTCTCGCCCTTTCTTGATACCGCCTACCGCGCCGCCGCCGCCGCCGCCCGGCTGGATTTCATCATGGTGCTGCCACGGCTGACCGACCCCGGCAGCATCTCCCAGTGGCGCCAGGCCGCCAGCGAGGCATTGGCCGCGCCCGCCCTGGTTGCCGCCGCCAGCGCCAGCTCCATAACCCTGCAATCCGCCCCGGCGGTCATCGCCGGGCTTACCGCCCTAAACCTCGCCCCCGCCGATCAGGCCGATATGCAGGCTTTTCTGACCAAGAATTTCGGCTGGCAGCCAGGCTGATTTGGCGAAACCGGCCAAATCCTTCGTCTGTTCGGCCTGCGGCAGTGTGTTCCCCAAATGGGCCGGGCGCTGCGAGGCCTGCGGCGCCTGGAACACGCTGGAGGAGCAGGCCGCCATCCCGGCGCTGCCCGGCGGCCTCAAGACCACCGGCAACGCGCGCGGCAAAAAAATTGAATTCGTCGGCCTCTCGGGCATCACGCCGCCGCCCCCGCGCGTGCCCACCACCATCGCGGAGTTTGACCGTGTGCTCGGCGGCGGTCTGGTCCCGGCCTCGGTCGTGCTGGTCGGCGGCGATCCCGGCATCGGCAAATCCACCTTATTACTACAGGCGGGCGCCGCGCTGGGCTGTGCGGGCAGCCAGGTCATCTACATCTCGGGCGAAGAGTCGGTGGACCAGATCCGCATGCGCGCTGCCCGCCTCGGCCTGTCCAGCGCGCCCATGCATCTCGCCGCCACCACCCAGCTGGGCGACATCCTGGCCAGCCTCGCGCAATTCCCCGATGCCGCGCTGGTCGTCATCGACTCCATCCAGACCATGTGGACCGAAAGCGTGGACTCCGCCCCCGGCAGCGTCACCCAGGTCCGCGCCGCTGCGTTCGAGCTCATCCGCGCCGCCAAATCCCAGGGTTTCGCCCTCATGCTGGTGGGTCACGTCACCAAGGAGGGCAACCTCGCCGGCCCGCGGGTGCTCGAACACATGGTCGATGTCGTGCTCCATTTCGAGGGCGACCGCGGCCACCAGTTCCGCATCCTGCGCGGCGTGAAAAACCGCTTTGGCGCCACTGATGAGATTGGCGTCTTCGAGATGACCGGCGGCGGCCTCGCCCAGGTGCTCAACCCCTCGGCCCTGTTCCTGGCCGAGCGGCGCGGCAATGTCTCCGGCAGCGCGGTCTTCGCCGGGCTGGAGGGCTCGCGCCCCGTGCTGGTGGAAATCCAGGTCCTGCTCGCCCCCAACCCCGGCGGCTCCCCCCGCCGCTCGGTCATCGGCTGGGATTCGGGGCGGCTCTCGATGTTGCTGGCGGTTCTGGAATCGCGCTGCGGCTTAAAATTGGCAATGAACGATGTGTATCTCAACGTCGCCGGCGGCCTGCGCGTCACCGAACCGGCGGCCGACATGGCGGTGGCCGCCGCGCTCATCTCCGCCGCCTCCGATGTCCCAACCGATCCCTCCATGGTCTTCTTCGGTGAAATCGGCCTCTCCGGCGAGCTGCGCCAGGTCGCGCAGGCGGAGCTGCGCCTGAAGGAAGCCGCCAAACTCGGCTTCGCCCAAGCCGCCGCCCCCAAGCGCGTGGCGGGCGGGGCGGGGCGCATCGCCATCCCCTCCAGCCTCAAGCTGCTGGAAATCGGGCATCTGACGGACCTTGTTGGCATCGCCACATCAGGGGTAAAACGTGCCGCGCCAAAAACCAAGAACAAGGAGCAGGAATGACCTGGATTGATGCCGCGGCCCTGGTGATCGTTATTCTCTCCGCGGCGTTCTCCATGGTGCGCGGCTTCGTGCGGGAGGCCCTGGGCGTCGCCGCGTGGATCGGCGCCGCCTTCGCGGCGGTGAAATTCTACACCCTGGTGCAGCCCGAAATGGCCAGCATCCTGCCCAAAAACCTGGTTGATTACGGCTCCATGGCGGTGGTGTTCATCGTGGTGCTGATCGTGCTGAGCCTCATCAGCGCGCTGGTTGGCGGCTATGTGCGCGACTCCGCCCTCTCCGGGCTGGACAGCAGCCTCGGCCTGGTCTTCGGCGCGGCGCGCGGAGCGCTCGTCGTCTGCCTGGCCTATATCGCCCTTTCCGTCGGCGTCGCGCCCGAGCAATGGCCCGCCCCGGTGAACAACGCCCGTTTCCTGCCGCTGGCCTTTCAGGGCGCCACGGCGCTGGTCTCGCTGCTGCCCAAGCAATATCAGCCGAAGGTTGATCCGCTGCCGGGCAAGCCCGCGCCCAGCGCCGGGGCCCTGATGCAACAGCCCGTCGCCGGCAGCGCGCTGAGCGCGCATTAACAAAGCGGGGGAGAGCAATGCGCATGCTCTTCTCGACATCGGACTGTCACAAGGCTAGTTGAGGCGCGAGCGATTTAGAGTGGGGGTAGAGGCCGGCGTGATCGACGATGACAAGCCTCATGAGGAGTGCGGCGTATTCGGTGCCTGGAACGTCACTGACGCAGCGGCGATAACGGCGCTTGGCCTGCATGCGCTGCAACATCGCGGGCAGGAGGCAACCGGCATCGTCACGCATGATGGCGTGCGCTTCCACTCGCACAAGGGCCTCGGCCTGGTCGGCGACAATTATAGCGACGCGAAAACCATGGCGGGCCTCCCCGGCACCCGCGCCATCGGCCACAACCGCTACGCCACCACGGGCGAGACCGTGCTGCGCAACGTGCAGCCCTTGTTCGCCGAGTTCGAGTTCGGCGGTTTCGCCGTCGGCCATAACGGCAACCTCACCAACGCGCACACATTGCGCAAGGCGCTCACCCGCCGCGGCTGCCTGTTTCAGTCCACCATGGACTCTGAGGTCTTCGTCCACCTCATCGCCATCAGCCTCTACGCCAGCGTGGTTGACCGCCTGATCGACGCGATCAAACAGGTCATCGGCGCCTACTCCCTGGTGGCGCTCACCGAAAACCAGCTCATCGGCGTGCGTGACCCTCTGGGCGTGCGCCCCCTCATCCTCGGCCGCGTCCACGGCGCCGACGGCAATGCAGGCTGGATTCTCGCCTCCGAAACCTGCGCGCTCGACATTGTCGGCGCTGATTTCATCCGCGACGTCGAGCCCGGCGAGATCGTGCTGATCGACGATACCGGCGTGCGCAGCATCAAGCCCTTCGCGCCGCAGAGCCCCCGTTTCTGCGTGTTTGAATACATCTATTTCGCCCGGCCCGACTCGGTGATGGAGGGCACCTCCGTCTACAACGCCCGCAAGCTCATCGGCGCGCAATTGGCCAAGGAGGCCCCGGCCGAGGCGGATGTCATCGTCCCCGTGCCCGATTCCGGCGTCCCCGCCGCCATGGGCTTCGCCGAGGCCAGCGGCATCGCCTTCGAACTCGGCATCATCCGCAACCACTACGTCGGGCGCACCTTCATCGAGCCGACCGACCAGATCCGCCACCTTGGCGTGCGTTTGAAACATTCGGCCAACCGCGCGATCCTGGAGGGCAAGCGCGTCGTGCTGGTGGATGATTCCATCGTGCGCGGCACCACCAGCCAGAAGATCGTCGAGATGGTCCGCGCCGCCGGTGCCGCCGAGGTCCACATGCGCATCGCTGGCCCGCCGACCGCCTATTCCTGCTTCTACGGCATCGACACGCCCGAGCGCAGCAAGCTCCTCGCCGCGCGCAACAGCATCGAGGAGATGGCCAAGCTGATCGGCGTTGACAGCCTGGCCTTCATCTCCATTGACGGCCTCTACCGCGCCCTGGGCAAACCCGGCCGCGACCCCAAAAAACCGGCCTTCTGCGATGCCTGCTTCACCGGCGATTACCCGATCGCCCTCACCGACCACATCGAGCCGCGCGATGAGCAACTAACCCTGCTCGCCGAACTCAGCTGATGGACGATGTAGCCGCCTATCTCTGGGTTGCCCTTGGCGGGGCGCTCGGCAGTGTGGCGCGCTTCGCTTTGGGCAACGCCATGGTCCTGCTTACCGGCCCCGCCTTTCCCTGGGGCACGCTGCTCATCAATGTCATCGGCTCCTTCGTCATCAGCTTTTTCGGCATGCTCACCGGCACGGGCGACCGATTCGCCCTGCCTTATGAAGCGCGGGTTTTCGTTACGGTCGGAATTTGCGGCGGATTCACTACATTCTCATCATTCAGCCTGCAGAGCGTGGACCTCATCCGCGCCGGCCAGCCCGGCCGCGCCGGGCTCTATGTTGCGGCCTCCCTGATTCTCTGTGTTGCGGCCTGTGGCCTTGGCTTTTTGTCAGCGGCGGCCCTTAATAACAGCGCCGGTCCCGCGCATTCTCTCTAAGAGATACGCGCCTGAAACGGATTAAATTCCTGTCGGAATTTGTGTTATTTAAGCAACAGGAATGTTGCAAAACGATTATGCGGCTTCTTTTGACTGGCCCGGTGACCGGATCGGCATGTAGATTGTCATTTCGTCGTTATGAGATGATGCAAAATCAGGTTCTTGCCCTGAATGAGTAACATCTCAGGCTACGTTTTAGGCATTTAAGCGCAACAACTGCGCATTCAGGAGGCATAATGATTACCATGCGTCGGCAACTTCTGGGACTGGGCTTCGTCGCCGCGTCCTCTCTCTTGGCCCTTCACGCGGCCCAGGCCATGAGCGGCCCCACGGCAATCACGATTGACGGTGGCCCGCTCGGCTCGCTCGCCCTCAGCGGCGGCGTTGACGGTTATGGCTATTACCTGACCGAGACCAACAACAACGGCTACCTGCCGTACAGCAACAAGTCCAACGGCGCCTATGTCGGCAGCGGCCTGGTCGAGTTGCAGAAGACCTCCGGTGTTCTGCAGTTCACCCTCGAGGTCGGCTCCAACGGTGGCCCCTTCGCGCTCGGCACCGCCCCGAGCCAGACCAGCATCAGCAACCTCTCCACCGGCCCGCTCTATGCCGGCTACATCACCATCGCCCCGCCGAACACGCCGATCACGGTCTCCGTCGGCCAGATGGGCTCGCTCGAAGGCTACGAATCCGGCGTTGACTGGAACAACGCCAACCAGTTCGTCACCGGCTTGTGGTATGTTGAAAATGCCCAGGCGCGCGGCGTGCAGGTCAACTATTCGCAGGGTCCGGTCTCGGCCTCCGTGCAGTTTGGCGATGGCTATGACACTGGCGTGTTCAACTTCCTGCAGGCTCTGGGCAGCTACGCGTTCAACGCCAACAACACCCTCAGCGTCTTCTACGCGGGCAACCTCGGCCGCACCGGCCTTAACGCCCACACCTACGCCGGCACCGGCAACTACAACAACACCTCAGTTGGCGCCTACGGCTCCTACTTTGATAATTCGCAGATGGTTGGCGCCTATTACAGCTACACCAACGGCAACCTGAACGTGGTGCCCGAAGTGCAGTACCAGATCGCCAAGGCTGACGCGAAGCTGAACCAGATGAAGGCGACCAGCAACTTCGGCGCCGCCGTGTTCGGTGATTACACCTTCGCCAACACCCCGTATTCGCTTGGCGGCTGGGCTGAATACTTCACCTCGCACACCTCCAGCATGGACAGTTCCTTCTGGTACCTCGCGCCGGACGCCGAAGCGGTTGGCTTCTCGGCAACCCCGACCTGGCAGTACAAGGACCTGTTCGCCCGCGTGGACGTTGGTTACCTCTACATGCTGAACAAGACCCTGCCGAGCGGCATCAAGTCTGGCTTTGGCAACAGCGGCAACGACAGCGGCATTTTCCAGAGCACTCTGGAAGCCGGCCTGCTGTTCTAAAAATCCGTTACGTTTAACGGCAATGCGGCCGGACCTTCGGGTCCGGCCGTTTTTGTTTGTGTCATAAAGTTTGCCTTATAAAGGCAGCCGCGCCGTCCGCTTCACAGTGCGCAACGTGAGCGTCGATTGCACCCGGCTCACCCCCGGCACGCTGGTCAAAACCTCCGAGTGCAACCGCTCCAGATCCTCCATATCGCGGAAAATCACCCGCAACAGATAATCCGACTGCCCGGCCAGCAAATAACATTCCTGAATCTGCGGCACGAGATTAACCTTCGCCTCGAAGGCATCCAGCTTCTTGCGGTCCTGCCCGTCGAGCGTGATGAAAACATAAGCCGTCCCCGGATATCCCGCGGCCTTCTGGTCAAGTACCAGATGCGTCCCGGCCACCAGATCCCCCTGCATCAACAAATGCAGCCGCCTTAAACAGGCCGATGGCGATAAATTCACCTTCTCCGCCAAATCGGCGTTGGAGAGCCGCCCATCGCCCTGCAAGGCGTTCAGAATCTGCACATCCCGCGCGTCGATCTCATTCATTGATATAAACTTCGAATAATTATCTAATAAGTAAAATATTTCTCCATAAAACCTTAAAAGTCCACATGATATTCGTGAAAAATTTCACATAATTCCGTTATTATGCAGTTTAACAGCCGATCCCCGGCTGGCTCAGAACAGAAGGGACTGTCCCATGCGTATCGGTGTACCGGCTGAAATCAAAGACCATGAAGACCGCGTCGGCCTCGTGCCCGCCTCGGTGCGTGAACTCACCCATCGCGGCCATGAAGTTTCGGTCGAAGCCGGTGCGGGCCACGGCATCGGCATTTCCGACGCCGACTATGAGGCCGCCGGCGCCAAAATCGTCACCGGACCTGATGACATCTGGGCCAAATCCGAAATGGTCATCAAGGTGAAGGAACCCCTGTCCGTCGAGCGCAAAAAGCTCCGCCCCGGCCAGGTGCTGTTCACCTACCTCCACCTCGCTCCAGACCCCGAGCAGACCAAAGACCTGCTGGCCTCCGGCGCCACCTGCATCGCCTATGAGACCGTCACCAGCCCCACCGGCGCGCTGCCGCTGCTCACCCCCATGTCCGAAGTCGCCGGCCGCATGGCCGTGCAGGTCGGCGCGCATAATCTGGAAAACGCCAACGGCGGCCGCGGCATGCTGCTCGGCGGCGTCCCCGGCGTGCCCCCGGCTGAGGTGCTGATCCTCGGCGGCGGCGTCTCCGGCGCCAACGCCGCCCTCATCGCCATCGGCATGGGCGCCGATGTCACCGTGATGGACCGCAACATCGACGTGCTGCGCCGCCTCGTCGCCCAGCACGGCACCCGCATCAAAACCGTGTTCTCCACCCAGCACGCCATCGCCACCCACATCGCCACGGCTGATCTCGTCATCGGCACGGTGCTCATTCCCGGCGCCGCGGCCCCCAAGCTGGTCACCCGCGCGCTGCTGCAAACCATGAAGAAGGGCGCGGTCATCGTCGACGTCGCCATCGACCAGGGCGGCTGCACCGAAACCTCGCGCGCCACCACCCATTCTGACCCCACCTATGTGGTCGACGGCGTGATCCACTACTGCGTCGCCAACATGCCGGGCGGCGTCGCCCGCACCTCCACCTTCGCGCTCAACAACGCGACGCTGCCCTTCGCCCTGGCGCTGGCCGACAAAGGCTGGAAACAGGCCCTGAAGGACGATCGGCACCTGCGCGACGGCCTCAACGTCCACGCCGGCAAAGTTACCCATCCGGCGGTCGCCGCCGCGCTGGGTTACACCTATGAGCCTGCGGAGAACGCGCTGGCTTAAATTCGTCATCCCCCACGGCAGGGGCCAGCCCCTGCCGTCTGCGCCTTCCTCCCCCCGCCAGCCATGCCCGAATTTCCCCGGGCATGGCGCGGGGTGTTATGCGTTTTTCGCATGCGTGAGATGTTTTCAGGGGGGTTTTTCCCCCCAAAGCACACGCCTAGCGATAGGATATAATGCCGCGAGAGCATGAGTAAGCGCTATGCAGCCCGGACGCCAATTCCATCATGGCAGGCTAAGGCTGGTGTTGGAGGGAATTGGACTTGCTGCCGACTGACATTAAAGATCCCGGCTATTTCCACAAAGTGGTGGATTGCCAATGGGCCTGCCCGGCGCACACGCCGGTTCCCGAATATATCCGTCTGATCTCCGCCGGCCGTTATGCCGATGCATATATGGTCAACTGGAAATCAAACGTCTTCCCCGGCATTCTGGGCCGAACCTGCGACCGCCCCTGCGAACCGGCCTGCCGGCGCGGGCGGGTCGAGGAGCAGCCGGTGGCCATCTGCCGGCTCAAGCGAGTCGCCGCCGACTACAAGGGCGATGTCTCTGATCGCATGCCATCCCCCGCCGCCACAAAAAACGGCAAGCGCGTCGCATTGGTCGGCGCCGGCCCCGCCTCGTTGACCGTCGCGCGCGACCTCGCTCCCTTGGGCTATGAGCTGACCCTTTTTGACGAAGGCCAGAAGGGCGGCGGCATGGTCCGCACCCAGATCCCCAAATTCCGCCTGCCCGAGGAAGTCATCGACGAAGAAGTCGGCTACGTCCTGGGCCTTGGCGTTGAAACCCGCTTCGGCGCCCGCGTGAACAGTCTCAAATCCCTGCTCGACGACGGCTACGACGCCGTATTCATCGGCACCGGCGCCCCGCGCGGCCGCGACCTCGATCTTCCCGGCCGCAAGGAGGCCGCCGCCAACATCCATTTGGGCATCGACTGGCTCTCCTCCGTCTCCTTTGGCCACATCACCTCCATCGGCAAGCGCGTCATCGTGCTCGGCGGCGGCAACACGGCGATGGACTGCTGCCGTTCCGCGCGCCGCATGGGCGGCACTGACGTCAAGGTCGTCGTCCGCTCCGGCTTCAAGGAAATGAAGGCCAGCCCGTGGGAAAAAGAAGATGCGATGCATGAGGACATTCCCATCCTCAACTTCCTGGTGCCCAAGGAATTCACCCATGAGAACAACCGCCTCACCGGCGTGGTGTTCGAGACCGTGCACGCCGTCTACGACGATAAAGGCCGCCGCCAGCTGGTGAACAACGGCGAGCCGGATGTGCATATGCCATGCGATGACGTTCTGGTCGCCGTCGGCCAGGAGAACGCCTTCCCCTGGATCGAGCGCGACATCGGCATCGCCTTCGACCGCTGGGGCATGCCGGTGGTGGACGAGACCACCCACCGCTCCACTAACGAAAAAGTATTTTTTGGCGGCGATGCCGCGTTCGGCCCCAAAAACATCATCTGGGCCGTCGCCCACGGCCATCAGGCCGCCATCTCCATTGATCGTCTCTGCCAGGGCGGCGCCATCGATGACCGCCCCCCGCCGGGCGTGCAGCTGATCAGCCAGAAAATGGGCATCCATGAGTGGATCTACGATAACGAGGTCTCCAACGACCATCGCTTCGCCGTCCCCCACGCTGAAAAAACCGCAGCGCTTGCCAACATCAAAACCGAAGTCGAACTTGGCTTCGACCTCGGCCAGGCCCTCGCCGAAGCCCAGCGCTGCCTCAACTGCGATGTACAGACCGTCTTCTCCGCCCCCGCCTGCATCGAGTGCGATGCCTGCGTCGACATCTGCCCGGAAGACTGCATCACCTTCACCGCCGATGGCGAGGAGGCCGATCTGCGCGGCCGCCTCAACGCCCCGGCGCGCAACCTTTCTCAAGACCTCTACATCGCGGACGGCCTGAAAACCGGCCGCGTCATGGTCAAGGATGAGGATGTCTGTCTGCATTGCGGCATGTGTGCCGAGCGTTGCCCGACCGGTGCCTGGGACATGCAACGTTTTCTCTTCGATATGGCACAGGCAGGAACAGCATGCTCCAAGTCGTAAAACCGGTTGACGGCCTCGTCCGCGTCAACGATTTCGTCGTCAAATTCGCCAACGTCAACGGCTCCGGCTCCGCCAGCGCCAACCAGATGTTCGGCAAGGCCATCCTGCGCATGGGCGTCCCCGTCGCCACGCGCAACATCTTCCCCTCCAACATCCAGGGCCTGCCGACGTGGTACGAAATCCGCGTCTCCGAGGCCGGCTACATGGGCGCGCGCGAGGGCACCGAGCTGATGGTGGCGATGAACCCCCAAACCTGGGACCAGGACATCGCCTCAATCCTCCCCGGCGGCTATCTCTTCTACGACTCCAGCCGCGTGGTGCCCGAAAACCGCCTGCGCAGCGATATCATCATCATCGGCATGCCGCTCACCGAGCTGTGCAACCGCGCCTACACTGACCCGCGCCAGCGCCAGCTCTTCAAAAACATCATCTACGTCGGCGCCATCGCGGCCCTGCTGGATATCGGTCTTGAAGTGCTGGAAACCCTGATCGCCGAGCAGTTCAAGGCCAAGGAAAAACTGATCTCCGCTAACATCCAGGCGCTGCACATGGGCCGCGACTATGCGCAAACCCATCTGCAATGCCCCATCGGCCTGCGCGTGCGCCGCTCCAACGCGGTAGGCGATCGCATCGCCATCGAGGGCAACGCCGCCGCCGGCCTCGGCGCGGTCTATGGCGGCGCCACCGTCGCCGCCTGGTATCCCATCACCCCCTCCACCTCGCTGGTCGAGGGCTTCCAGAAATACTGCACCCGCTTTCGCGTCGACCCGCAAACCGGCGCGCATAACTTCGCCATCGTCCAGGCCGAGGACGAACTCTCCTCCATAGGCATGGTCATCGGCGCCTCCTGGAACGGCGCGCGCGCCTTCACCGCCACCTCCGGCCCCGGCATTTCGCTGATGCAGGAATTCTTCGGCCTGGCCTATTTCGCCGAAATCCCCGCCGTCATCTTCGATGTCCAGCGCGCCGGCCCCTCCACCGGCATGCCCACCCGCACCCAGCAATGCGATGTTCTGGCCTGCGCCTATGCCTCGCATGGCGACACCAAACACGTCCTGCTCTTCCCTGAAGATCCCTATGAGTGCTTCACCTTCGGCGCCCAGGCGTTTGACCTCGCCGACCGCCTGCAAACCCCCGTTTTCGTCCTGCTCGACCTCGACATCGGCATGAACGAGCGGCTCACCCGCCCGCTTGTCTGGGATGACTCCAAAAAAATGGACCGCGGCAAGGTGATGACCGCCGAAGAGCTCGAAGCCGGCAAGGATTTCGGCCGCTACCTCGATGTCGATGGCGACGGCATCACCTACCGCACCTACCCCGGCACCCATCCCACCCGCGGCTCCTTCTTCACCCGCGGCACCTCGAAGGACCGTTACGCCCGCTACACCGAACTCGGTTCGGCCTATGAGGACAACATGCAGCGTCTGCTGCGCAAATTCGCCACCGCCGCCACCCTGGTCCCGGCCCCGGTCGTCCGCCCGGCATCCCGGTCCACCAAACTCGGCGTCATCTATTACGGCTCCACCGCTGCCGCCATGCTCGAAGCCGCTGATCTGCTGGCAGGGGAGGGGATCGAGCTGGACCTCATGCGTGTGCGCGCCTTCCCCTTCAGCGATATCGTCAACGGCTTCATCGAGGCGCACGAAAAAGTCTTCGTCGTCGAACAAAACCGCGACGCCCAATTGCGCACCCTGCTGGTCAACGAGCTGGAAATCGACCCCGCCCGCCTGCCCAAAATCCTGCATTACGACGGCTCGCCGATCACCGCGCGCCAGATCGCTGAAAAAATTAAAGGCCACCCCTCGCTCACGGCCAGGTCTTTCGAGAGGAGCGCGTCATGAGCTTTCTGCCCAAACCCAAGCTGCACCACCCCGGCCTGCTCCCCAACGCGCTGGGCTACACGCGGCGCGACTATGAGGGCGCGATCTCCACCCTCTGCGCAGGCTGCGGTCATGATTCCATCTCGGCGGCCATCGTCCACGCCTGCTTCCAGATGGACCTGCCCCCCCACCGCATCGCCAAACTCTCCGGGATCGGCTGCTCCTCCAAAACGCCTACCTACTTTCTCGGCAGCTCCCACGGCTTCAACTCCGTGCATGGGCGCATGCCCTCCGTCCTCACCGGCGCCAACCTCGCCAACCGTGATCTTATTTATCTGGGCGTCTCGGGTGACGGCGACTCCGCCTCCATCGGCCTCGGCCAGTTCGCCCACTCCATGCGCCGCGGCGTCAACATGGTCTACATCGTCGAAAACAACGGCGTATATGGCCTCACCAAGGGCCAGTTCTCCGCCACGGCTGACAAAGGCGCCAAGAGCAAGCGCGGTGTCGCCAATAACGACGAGGCGATAGACCTGGTCAGCATGGCCATCCAGCTCGGCGCCAGCTTCGTCGGCCGCAGCTTCTCGGGCGACAAGGCTCAGCTCGTGCCGCTGATCCAGGCCGCCCTGGCCCACCCCGGCGCCGCCTTCATTGACTGCATCTCCCCCTGCGTCACCTTCAACAACCACCAGGGCTCCACCAAAAGCTTCGACTATGTGCGCGAGCACAACGAGGCGGTGAATATGCTGGATGTCATCACCGGCCGCGACGAGATCACCGTTGACTACGCCCCCGGCGCCGTCGAAATCGTCGAACAGCACGACGGCTCCCTGCTGCGCCTGCGCAAGCTTGCGGGTGATTATGATGTCAGCAGCCGCGCCGAGGCGCTGGGCTTCCTGCAACACCATCACGCCAAGGGTGAAATCGTCACCGGGTTGCTCTACCGCGACCCGGAGCCCGAGGAGATGCACAGTTATCTCAAAACCACGGCAACCCCCCTCAATGAGCTCACCGAAGCCACCCTCTGCCCTGGTTCGGCGGCGCTCGAGAGGCTGAACGCCAGCCTGCGCTGACCGCCGCTGCGAAGCATCAGCCCACCAACCCGGGATGGCGCGCCATCCCGGGTTTTTTATATCCGCCCATGCGCGGCCCCACCTCCCGGCGCGGCGCGGGTAAAATGTTACCAAATCTAACGCAAAAGATGAGGCGAACGCCACTTGCGAATGATTATTAATATAACTAAATGTTATTGAGAATGACTATCAATGCCATATCAAAATCGTATTTTTAGCCTACCATCAAAAATATAATTATTATATCGATATGAATTGCCACCTAAATCAAAACAAAATAAACAGGCCAAAATCTGTTATAATATGCTGAAAAACATAAAAATTATTAGGGCATTGCGGTCTCAATTAATCGCCGATGGTATGCGTAAACCAAAATAACCACGACAAAACTATTACGATTTATATTCAAAAAATATTTTTTAGAACGCCGTAAAAAACTGAAAAACAAATCTGTTCAGCAATAACGCTTTCTATTATTACATTGCGTTAAGTTGTCGCGTCAGATCGGGAGGAACTCACCATGTCCGCACTTGCATCGGATACCATTGGCGCGCGCCGCCGCCTTCGTCCCTTCGCGCAACACACCAGCGGCTCTCAACCCTCACTTATCTGGATAGACCGGAAATGAACCCGCCAAAGCAGCGCAGAGCCTCTCTGCTGTTAAAGCCTCTTCTCGCCCTGCCGGCCTTGCTGCTGTCAGGCTGCACCATGGCCGGCATCCGCCTGTTCCACCCGGCCGGTCTCGTGGCCGGCGCCGAGATGCACTACACCCTGATCCTCGTCATCACGATGCTCATCATCATCGTGCCGACGCTGTTGATGACCATCATCTTCCCCCTGCGCTACCACCATTCGCGCAACGCCAAATACACGCCCGACTGGCATTTCTCGCTGACCATCGAGCTGCTGGCCTGGGGCATTCCCTTCGCCATCGTCGCCTTTCTCTGCTATCTCACCATCCAGGGCGTCTACGCGGTCAACCCCTGGGCGCCCGGCATCCTGGCCAACGCGCCCGGCGCCAGGCAGCCGCCCATCAACGTCGAGGTCATCGCGACCGATTGGCAATGGGTGTTCGTCTACCCTGACCAAGGCATCGCCACGATTGACGATCTGGTGGTCCCCTCCGGTCGCGTCGTGCATCTGCAGATGACCGCGACCAGCAACATGAACGGCTTCTACATCCCCCAGGTCGCGCCAATGGTTGATGCCATGCCGGCGATGGAATCCAGGGACGCCTTCGAGCTTGACCAACCCGCCACCTACACCGGTTTCTCGACCGATTTCTCCGGCGCCGGTTTTTCCTGGATGCAGTTCTCCACCCGCGTCGTGCCGCAGGCGGAATTCGATTCCTGGGTGGCGAGCGTGCAGGCCAACCCGAACCAGCTCACCTACGCCGCCTTCCAGAAAATCGCGCAGCCCACCGTGAATGCCGGCGCCAAACCCGCATACTTTTCCGCGCCTGATAAAAACCTGTTCGGCGAGGTGATGACAGCGGCAATGCAGGGCGTGGTCTACCCCGTGCCCGACTCATTCACCAAGCGCGTGTCCGATAATTCCGCGCAGGGCGCCCAAGCCCCCGCCAGCCCGCAATAGGAAAGGTTTCAATCGTGCAAGTAGCAGTAGACGGTCCCTGGTCGCCATTGCTCGGGCGCTTATCGCTCGCGGCGATCCCCTACGACAATCCAATCCTGGTCTCCACCTTCGCGGTCGTAGCGCTGCTCGGCATCGTCATCATCGGCGCCGCCCTTTATTTCGGCAAGCTGGGCTACATCTGGCGTGAATGGCTCACCACCGTCGATCATAAAAAAATCGGCGTGATGTACATCATCCTCGGCCTCGTCATGCTCTTCCGCGGCTTCATGGACGGCGCGATGATGCGCACCCAGCAGCTCCTGGCCGACGGCCCTAATTCCCCCGGCTACCTCGGCGCCCAGCACGGCTATCTGCCGCCCTACCATTTTGACCAGATCTACACCGCCCACGGCACCCTCATGCTGTTCTTCGCGGCAACGCCCCTGGTCGCTGGCCTGGGCAATCTCATCGTGCCGCTGCAAATCGGCGCGCGTGACATGGCCTTCCCCTACCTCAACGCCACCAGCCTCTGGCTGACCGTCTCTGGCGCGGCGCTGTGCATGATCTCGCTCTTCGTGGGTGAGTTCTCCAACGCCACCTGGGTCGGCCTCATGCCCTTCTCCGAAATGCCGACCAACCCCGGCGTCGGCGTTGATTATTGGATGTGGGCCTTCCAGCTCTCCAGCATAGGCACCACCTTCAACGCCATCAACATGATCGCGACCATCGTAAAAATGCGCGCGCCGGGCATGCGCTGGTTCCGCATGCCGGTTTATTGCTGGTCCTCGCTCACCACCAACATCATCGGCCTTTCCATCTTCCCGGTTGTCACCGTGGCGCTCACCATGCTGGGCATAGACCGCTACTTCGGCACCCATTTCTTCACCGCCGGCTACGGCGGCAACTTCATGCTCTACGTCAACCTGTTCTGGATCTGGGGCCACCCCGAGGTCTACTTCCTCATGCTCCCCGCCTTCGGCCTGTTCTCCGAGATCGTGCCAACCTTCTCCAACAAGGCGCTGTTCGGCTATCCCACCATGGTCGCCGCCTCCTTCTCCATCGGCGGCATCGGCTGGGTCGTCTGGGCGCATCATTTCTTCACCATGGGCATGGGCCCGGAGCTGAACGGCTATTTCAGCGCCGCGACCATGCTGGTGGGCATCCCCACCGGCGTAAAAGCCTTCAACTGGCTGTTCACCATGTATCGCGGCCGCATCACCTACGCCACCCCGATGCTCTGGGCCCTCATCGGCCTGGTGCTCCTGCTCATCGGCGGCCTCACCGGCATGATGCTCTCGGCCTCGGTGTTTGACTATACCGTACACAACAGCCTCTTCGTGGTCGCCCATTTCCACTGCATGGTGCTGGTCATCGGCGCCGCGCTGTTCGCCGGCGTCACCTACTGGTGGCCAAAGGTGTTCGGCTTCAAGCTCGACGAGAGGAACGGCCAGATGTATTTCTGGACCTTCGTGCTCGCCAGCCTGCTGGTGTTCGTCCCGCTCTTCTACCTCGGCTTCGCGGGCGTCACCCGCCGTTTGGACTACATCTACAACCCGGCCCTCAAGCCGCTGCTGTGGGTGTCGGAGGGCGGCATCGGCATGTACTTCGTCTCGCTCTTCTACTTCGGCAAAATGCTCTACGTCTCCCTGCGCGACCAGATCCCCGCGCAAGCCGACGCCTGGGGCACCGGCCGCACGCTGGAATGGCTCACCCATACCCCCGTGCCGTTCTACAATTTCGCCGTCACGCCGCAGATCAACGCCCGCGATGAGCTGGCATGGCGCAAGGCCAAGGGCGTGGAGGGGGTGCAGCCAACGCATTACGTGCCCATCCACCTGCCCAGCAACACCGCGGTCCCTGTCATCATCGGCGCCCTGGCCACGGTCTTCGGCTTCGCCATGACCTGGCGCATCTGGTGGCTCTCCATCGCCTCGCTGCTGGCCATCATCATCGTGGTCATCATCCGCTCCTTCGACAAAAACGAGGGCTACGTGCTGAGCGCGGAAGACATCGCGAAAATGGAAAACCAGGTCGCGCTGGCGAGCATCATCGCCGAACAACCCAAACGCCCGGCCCTCGCCCAAGTGGAGGCACATTAATGGCAACCAGCAATCCAACCGGGGCGGCCCTCGCCCTGTGGAACCCAGGCGCTGACGAGCATGACCCGATCTCGGCGCGCACCTACGGTTTCTGGCTCTACCTCATCGGCGACGCCCTGCTGTTCTGCAGCCTGTTCGCCTCCTACGCGGTGCTGGACAATCCAGTAAACGCCGCCGGCGGCCCGCTCACGGCCCAGGTCATCAACACCCCGCACGGGCTGTGGCAGACCTTCATCATCCTCGCCAGTGTCCTGGCCTACAGCCTGGGCACAGTATCGCTGAAAAACGGCAACGCGGCGGGCGTCCAGCTCGGCATCCTCGCCGCTTTGCTGCTCGGCGGCGCCTTTCTCTACATCAGCGGCACTGACCTCTGGGCCCTCGCCGCCCAGGGCAACGGGCCCACGCGCAGCGCCTTCCTGTCCGTCTTCTTCACCCTTCTGCTCACCCACGGGCTGCACATGCTCTTTGGCATCCTGTGGATGCTGGTGATGCTGGTGCAGGTCGGCGTCCTCGGTTTCACCAAGGATGTCGTGGGCCGCCTGCTGAACCTGCGGCTGTTCTGGCAGTTCCAGGCCACCATGTGGGTCTGCGTTTATTTCTACGTCTATCTGCTCGGAGGTGCCCGCTAATGTCCAGCCATTACAACCCCCTGCAACACCCGGAAGTCCAACAGGGCACAACCGGGCGCTACATCGCCGCCTTCCTCGCCTCGGCCGCCCTCATGGGCGGCGCCTATTACGCCTCCACCCAAAAACTCCCGCTCATGGAGTTCGCCGCCACCGCGGCGGCGCTCTCGCTGGCGGCGCTGGTCTCCCAGCTGGCGCTGTTCTTCGGGCTCAACATCTCGCAGGCGCAAATCTGGAAAGGTGTGGCCCTGTTCCTCGCCATTCCCCTGTTCATCATCACCATCGGCATGACCGTCTGGGCCTTCTCCTCGCTCTATTCGCGCACCATGCCGATGGACGGCATGCTGATGAGCGGCCAGCCGACCCTGCTGCAATAACCATCCCCGCAAAAAAGCCGCCTCCCGCCCCTGGGCGGCGGCTTTTTGCCAATTTTCTCTCCCGCAAGGGCATTTTTCAGCCTCACGAAAAAATATTTTTTATGTCTCGCGGCATAAACACCCCACCCCTGGCGCGCGCCCGGTTGGAAGAGTTTTGCACCCCGCTCCCCGATGTTGGGAGCAAATTTCCTCCATCTCCCCCGGGAGAGTGAGAACCTCGACACCCCGTTTACAACCCGCTTTTTCCGCGCCGTGCCGCCATCTAATCCAAGGCCCATGCGCCCGGCCGGCCGGGTTTCAATCTCTGCGCTCATACCCTATTTCAGCTCAGCGCTCACGGGCGCCATGGTTTCGAGCTTAGGGAAGCGAGTGGATTGAGTATGTCGTTAAGCATTATTTCCGCCAACCGCCTGCGGGACGGCCGCACCGTCTGGCGTACCGCCAACGGCGAATGGGCCGAAGACGTGCAAGCCGCCGGCGCGCTCGATGCGCAGGCCCTGGCCCTGGGCCTGCAAGCCGCCGCGCTGCAACCGCAGACCGTGGTGGATGTCCACGAGGCCGCCGTCACCCTCGCCGCTGACGGCACGCCCATCCTCACCGCCCAGCGCGAACAGATCCGCGCCACCGGCCCTTCCGTGCGCCCTGATCTTCCCGTCAGCACCTGGGGCGCCACCGGCGCCGCCCTGCCGCCGCTCCCCTCCGAGACCTCAACCTCCCCCTTCGCCGGCATCTACCGCTATGATGACTACGACCGTCAGTTCCTGCGTGACCGCGCCGCCCAGTTCGGCGATCAGGCCGCCCGCCGCCTTGCCGGTGAGCTGAGCGAGGACGAATTCAAGCCCCTGCGCCTGATGAACGGCCTCTACCTCCAGCTCCACGCCTATATGCTGCGCGTCGCTTTGCCTTACGGCATCCTCAGCGCCGCCCAGCTGCGCCAGCTCGCCTACGTCGCCCGCCATTATGATCGCGGCTACGGCCATTTCACCACCCGCCAGAACATCCAGTTCAACTGGCTGCGGCTCGAAGACGCCCCGGCCGTTCTCGCCCTGCTGGCCGAAGCGGGCATCCACGCCATCCAGACCAGCGGTAACTGCGTACGCAACGTCACCACCGACGAATTCGCCGCCGCCGCCGCCGATGAAATCGTCGACCCGCGCGTCTACGCCGAAATTCTGCGCCAATGGTCCACCGACCACCCCGAGTTCACCTACCTCCCGCGCAAGTTCAAAATCGCCATCACCGGCTCCCCGCAGGACCGCGCGGCCGTGCGCGTGCATGACATCGGCATCATGGCCCGCCGCAACGCGCAGGGCGAACCGGTGTTCCAGATATTCGCCGGCGGCGGCCTCGGCCGCATCCCGGTCATCGCCGTCAAACTGCGCGACGAGCTGCCGGTACACGACCTGCTCCGCTACGTCGAAGCCATCCTGCGCGTCTACAACGCGCTTGGCCGGCGCGACAACATCCACAAGGCGCGCATCAAAATCCTCATCCGCGAAATGAAGCCCGAACATTTCATCGAAATGGTCGAGAACGAATTCGCCTCCCTCCCGGCTGATTATTGCGTCCTGGAAGCGGACGTCGTGGCCGCCGTCGCCGCCCGCTTCGGCGCGCCGGCTTTTGAAACACTCGAGGCCAACCCAGCCGCATTCTCCAGCGCCCTGAAAGATCACCGCGCCTTCCGCGCCTGGGTCCGCACCAACACCCACCCGCACCGCCAGCCCGGCTACATCAGCGCGGTGATCTCGCTGAAAACCCCCGGCAGCATCCCCGGCGACGTCAAGGCCGAAGAGATGGACAAAATCGCCGATCTCGCCGACCGTTTCTCCTTCGGCGAACTGCGCGTCACCCATCAGCAAAATCTGGTCCTCCCCCATGTCCGCAAGGCCGATCTGCACGCATTCTGGTCCGAGCTGGTCACACTCGGCCTCGCCGCGGGCAATATCGGTTTGGTGACTGACATCATCGCCTGCCCCGGCATGGATTATTGCGCTCTCGCCACCGCCCGCTCCATCCCCGTCGCGCAGCGCATCGCAGAGCGCTTCGCCGGCCCAGAGCGCCAGCAGGAGATCGGCCCGCTCGATCTCAACATCTCAGGCTGCATCAACGCCTGCGGCCACCACCATGTCGGCCACATCGGCCTGCTCGGTGTCGATAAAAGCGGCACCGAAGTCTACCAGATCACCCTGGGCGGCGCCTCGGATGAAAAAGCCGCCATCGGCACCATCATCGGCCCGGCCGTGCCCACCGAGCAGGTGCCCGAGACGGTGGAGAAAATCGTCAACGCCTACATCGCCAACCGCACAGAAGGCGAAACATTCATCGATACCTACCGCCGGCTTGGCCTGGCGCCATTCAAGGAGGCCGTCTATGGCAATCATTAACGCACAAGGCCGGGAAGTCGCCGATAGCTGGACCACCAGCGAACCCGACGCCGCGCCCGCCCCCTACGCCATCATCCCCCTGGCGGATCTGCCTCCGGCGGGCGAGAAGCTGCCCGCCCCGCTCGGCGTGCAGCTTCCCCCGGGCGCCGTGCTTGAAGACATTGCCGCCCGCCTCGGCAGCTTTGCCCTCATCGCCATCGAATTCCCCAAATTCCGTGACGGCCGCGGCTTCACGCTGGCGCGCACCCTGCGGCAAAAATACGGCTTCAAAGGCGAAATCCGCGCCGTCGGCCATGTCATCCCCGACCAGTTCGTCGCCTTGCTGCGCTGCGGCTTTTCCACCTTAAGCACCTCGCCGGAACACCCGGCCGCCCAATGGCACCTGCCCAGCGCCACCTCGCCAGAAAACCCGGCCCACCCCGGCCAGCTCCTGCACCGCCTCATGAACCGGGGCCTCGCAGCCTGATCCGGCAACTCATTCCTTTTCCGTCACAAACCCGCACAAATTGGGGTGCAAGTAAAAAATTAAGTTACACTAACAACGAGTTATAATGGAAACCGCGCAAGTGCTTCACGTGAAGCACTTGCGCGCCGGCCCCCTGCTACCCCGCCACGCGCAGCACCGTCTTCAGGTTCATGAATTCATGCAGCCCATGCGTCCCCAACTCGCGGCCATGGCCGGAGCGTTTGATCCCGCCAAACGGCGCTTCCGGCGACGAGGCGAGCATCTGGTTGATCGCCGTCATCCCCGCCTGAATATCGCGGATGAAACGCTGTTGCTCCTGCGCATCATTGGTCCAAACCGAAGACCCCAGGCCGAAGGGAATGTTATTGGCAATGCGGATCGCCTCATCGATATTCGCCGCGCGGAACAACATCGCGATCGGCCCGAAAATCTCCTCATGCATCAGCGGGCTGTCCAGCGGCACCTCGGTGAGAATCCCAGCCGACATATAAGCCCCCGGACCCGGCAGCGCCTCGCCGCCGAACAATAGTTTGGCCCCCTGCTGCCTGGCCTCCACAAGCTGTTGCAACACCGTATCGCGCTGCTCGAAGCTGGAGAGCGGCCCCATGTCGCTCGCCGGATCCATCGGGTCGCCCGCCTTCACAGCCTTCATCGCGGTTGAGAACTTCGCAAGAAACGCCTCATAAATATCCGCATGCACAATCATCCGCTTGCCGCAGATGCACGACTGCCCGGTGTTCTGAATCCGCGCCTTCACCGCCATGCGCACGGCCGTATCCAAATCGGCTGAGGGCATCACGATGAACGGGTCCGAACCGCCAAGCTCCAGCACGACTTTTTTCAACTGCCGCCCGGCCTGCCCGGCCACCGCCATGCCCGCTCCCTCGCTGCCCGTCAGCGTCACCGCGACGATGCGGTCATCAGCGATAATATCGGCGACAGCCTTTGATTTTACAGAAAGATTCTGAAACAGCCCAACCGGCGCCCCGGCCGCCACCACCATTTCCTCCAGCAGCCCCGCCACGCCCTGCACATTGCTGGCATGTTTCAATAACCCAACGTTGCCCGCGAGAATGGTGGGCGCGATGAACCGCACCACCTGCCAATAGGGAAAATTCCACGGCATGACCGCGAGCACCGCCCCCTGCGGCAGCCAGTGCAGCTCCGCGCTGCCCCCTGTGCTCAGGGCGTGGCGCAACGGCACCAGCATGGCCGGGCCATGCTCGGCGTAATGGTGAAACGCCGCGATGCATTTATCGACCTCGCCAACGGCGGAAGCATAGGTTTTGCCCATTTCCATCGTCGCCATGCGCGCCAGCCGGTCCTTGTTCGCCTCATACTGCGCGGCGATTTTTTTGAGCAGGGCAGCGCGCTCACTTACCGGGCTTTCCCGCCAATGCCGGTAAGCCTCAGCCGCCTTGTGGAGTTTATCCTCCACCTCCGCGCCGGATAATTCCGGATAGGCCGCGATTTCCTGCCCGTTCGCCGGATTAACGCTTTTGAACATGTTTTGGCTCCCTTGAAAGACTTGCTTTTGCACGAGGTTTGCTTTTGCACGAGGTTTATAGCCTGGCCGCCGTCACGCGGTTTCTTCGAGGATCAGTCTCAACCAATCTATGCCGCGCGCCGCCGGTATACAACGCCATTTCCAGCGGTTGCTTGGCTCTAACCCCCCACGCGCCCCGCCGGCCTTGATCTGCGTCAATAAGGCTCCGCCACGGCGGCGCGCCGCATGATCGCGCGCGTATCCACCCCCTCGGGCAGCGTGCCAAACGTCATCCCCGGCGCGCCGTTCAGCCGCGAGGCGCAGAATGCGGCGGCGATCCCGGGCGGCGCGTGACGCAGCAGCAGGCTGGCGGCGAGGCCCAGGGCAAAATGCTCCACCAGCCGCCGCGCGTTGCGTTCCAGCGGCTCCGGCGGGGCGGTCCGCAGCCAGGCGTCCAGCGCGGGGTGCCTGCCCGCGGCCAGGGCGATCTCCGCGCGCAGCAGCCCCGCCGCCTCCGGCTCGCGGGCGAGGGCGCGCAGCACGTCCAGGCAGATGACATTGCCCGAGCCCTCCCACAGCCCGTTCACCGGCGCGTCGCGATACAGCCGCGCCAGCACATCCTCCTCGATATACCCGTTGCCGCCGTGGCACTCCATCGCCTCCGCCGCGACCACCGGCGCCCGCTTGCAGACGAAATATTTCGCCAGCGGCGCCAGCACGCGGTTCAGCACGCGCTCGGCATCATCGCGCGGGGCGGCGTCCAGCGCGGCGGCGGCGCGCATCGCCAGCCACAGCGCGGCTTCGGACTCCAGCGCGAGATCGGCCAGCACATTGGCCATCAGCGGCTGGTTGACAAGCCTGTGTCCGAAGGCGCGGCGCTGCGTGGCGTGGTGGATCGCCAGCGTCACCGCCTGGCGCATCAGCGCCGCCGAGCCCAGCGCGCATTCAAGGCGGGTGAGATGCGCCATCTCCAGCACAAGCCTGATGCCGTGCCCCTCCTCGCCCAGCATCACCGCCTCCAGCCCGCGGAACTCGACCTCCGCCGAGGCGTTGGACCGGTTGCCGCATTTATCCTTCAGCCGTTGCAGGAGCAAAAAGTTGCGGCTGGCGTCATTGCGCCAACCTTGCGCCAGAAAGCAGGAGACACCACCCGGCGCGCGCGCCAGCGTCAGGAAAAGATCACTGGTGGGAACAGAGAAAAACCATTTATGCCCGGTCAGGCGCCAGGTGCCGTCACCCGCCGCAACCGCGACGCTCTGCGTCTGCCGCAAATCCGAGCCGCCCTGTTTTTCCGTCAGCGCCATCGCCACGCCGAGCGCGGTTTTTTGGTCCGGTGGCAACGGGCGCGGGTCGTATCCGGGGGAGAGAATTTTATCCTGGTATTTCGCCAGCGCCTCCGGCTGGTGGCGCAGCGCCGCGATGGCGGCAAAGGTCATCACCGCGGGGCAGCCAACCCCGGCTTCCCCCTGCGCCCATAAATATGAGAGCCCCGCCCGCGCCACATGCCCGCCGGGGCGCGCGGCGGTCCAGCCCAGCGCATGCACGCCATCCGCGCGGATCATCCCCATCAGCTCGTGCCAGGCGGGAGAAAATTCAACCATATCAATGCGGTGGCCAAAGCGATCATGCGTGCGCAGCTCCGGCACGCAGCGGTTGGCGATACGGGCCAGATCCTGCACCTGCGCGCCACCTACCCGCGCGCCGCAGGCATCCAGCCTCTCTTCCGCCCAGCTTGCGCCAAAAACCTTCATGGCGGCACGCAGCGCGGCATCAGTGGTGTAGGCGTTGAAGTTGACCAGTTCGCCGGGCTGGTTGGTTACCTCATGGGTCGCATAGCCTGACATGTTCCCCTCCGCTTTATAAAGCAGCGTTATGAGGCACATGGGGGTGGCACAGGCTTTTTGCCAGCACCGGGGCCGGGCCGGCGAGGGTTTTAGCGCGCGAGGCGCTGAATATCGGCGTTGATCTGGTCCACCAGCGCGTAGCGGGCGCGCCAGGCGCTGCGCTTAGGCGGCGCGACCTCCTCGATTGAGCGGCGCGGGCGGATTTTGGGCAGCAGGAAGAAATCCCCCGCTACGCGCACGCCGCCCAGTTCTTCCCAGAAGGAGTCGTAATCAGCGTACCAGCCGGATTTTTTCTGCCATAGGCCATGGCGGAAATGCCCGGCGTTGGAGATCGCCAAGAGGTCCGCGGTGCCGAGGCGTTCGGCCAGCGCATAGGCGGCGTGGACCACCGCATCCTTTGGCCGCAGGCCGAACAGCTCCTTGGTCGCCAGCACGGTGACGGCCTTGCTGTCCACGCGGCTGGCGCCCTGGATGCCGCCGATCCACAGATTTGCCGGCGCGCCCGGCGCCAAGGCGCCCGCCACCAGGGAGAGGCTGGTTACGCGCACGTTTCCCTCCACCCGGAACAGGTCGATGCTCAGCTCGCCCTCGCGGAAGTTGAGGAAATTGAGCGACAGCGAAATGCGGTACAGCGCGTCCTGCTTGCCTTTCAGCTCCACCAGAACGGTTGGTTGCTCGCGCAACACGCTGGCGACAAAAGGGGCGCCGAGAGTTGCCAGCAGATGGTCATAATGCGTGGTGAGCAGATTGTGTTTCGCCGCCTGCGGCAGGGAATGGTGCAGATAGTTCTGGCCGCTTTTACGGACGACATCATAGGGGAGCTTCTCCAGGCCGCAGATCACGCGGATGCGCTCCAGCTCACCCAGCCAGCGCAGCGTCGCGATGGGGGAGCGCACGAACCGCCAAGCCAGCCGGAAGGCCTTGCGTCTGTCCTTCCGGGCGATCTGCGCGGCAAGCTGTTCGTATAGTAAAACCCAGGCATCAGCGGGCCTGATGCGGCCGTGATCGTTCGTGCGGGTGGGTTCAGCCTGTGCCTTTGGCGGCACGTCAGTAACAGTCTGCAATGGGATACCTTGGGCTGCGGCGCCCAGTTTGATGGATTGATCCGGTCTTGGCCGGTTCATCGCACAAGTAACGAAATAGGTCCATTGTAATTGTGAGACTAAGTTCCACAATTCTCAGGCGGCGCTAGACTTCATCCATGCGCACGCCGGGGTGGAAATACGCATACACCGCGCGCGCGGTGGCGCGGTTGATGCCGGAGACCGCTTCGAGGTCTTTCAGCCCGGCGCCGCGCACATCGCGCGCCGAGCCGAAATGCATCAGCAGCGCCTTTTTGCGCGCGGCCCCCACACCGGGCACATCGTCCAGCTCCGAGGTGGTGATTTTTTTGCTGCGCGCGTTGCGGTGGGTGCTGATGGCGAAGCGGTGCGCCTCGTCGCGCAGGCGTTGCAGGAAGTAGAGCACCGGATCGCGCGGGGGGAGCTGGAAGGGCTCGCGCCCGGCCATGAAGAACCATTCGCGCCCGGCGTCGCGGTCTGGCCCCTTGGCGATGCCCACCAGGGGAATATCGGAGAGGCCGAGTTCCTCCATGATGGCGCTCGCCGCCGAGAGCTGCCCGGCGCCGCCGTCGATCAGCACCAGATCCGGCCAGTTCTCGCTCTCGCGGCCGGGGTCTTCGGCCAGGGTGCGCGAGAAGCGCCGGCGCATCACCTCGCGCATCATGCCAAAGTCATCGCCGGGGGTGATGGCGGATTTGATGGCGAATTTACGGTAGGCGGATTTGTTGAACCCCTCCGTCCCGGCCACGACCATGACGCCATAAGCATTGGTGCCCATGATATGCGAGTTGTCGTAGGTCTCGATGCGCGCGGGAGGCTCTGGCAGGCCGAACAGCTCGGCCACGGCGGCGAGCAGCTTGCCCTGGCCGGCGGTCTCGGCGAGCTTGCGCTCCAGCGCCTCGCGCGCGTTGGTTTGGGCATGTTGCACAACCTCATGCTTCTCGCCGCGCTGGGGCACCAGCAGGGATATTTTGCGCCCGGCCTTCAGCGATAGCGCCTCGGCCAACAGCTCATGTTCCTCCGGCTCGTGGCTGAGCAGGATGAGTTGCGGGGCGGGTTTGTCATCATAAAACTGCGCGATGAAGGCGCTGAGCACGGCGCCCGGCTCGGCATCCTTGGCCTGGGAGGGGAAGAAGCTGCGGTTGCCGTTGTTGCGCCCGCCACGGATGAAGAACACCTGGATGCAGCTCTGCCCCGCCTCCTGGTGCAGGGCGATGACATCGGCATCCGTCAGGCTGGCGGGGTTGATGACGTCAGTGCCCTGGATATGCGCCAGGCCCCGGATACGGTCGCGGATGGCGGCGGCGCGCTCGAATTCCAGGTGTCCGGCGGCCTGCTCCATGGCGGCGGCGAGGTCTTTTTGCACGGCGCCTGATTTGCCGGAGAGGAAGGCCTTGGCCTGGTCCACCAGGGTTTTATATTCGGCCTCGCTCACGCGGCCGACGCAGGGCGCGCAGCAGCGTTTGATCTGGAACAGCAGGCAGGGCCGGGTGCGGTTGGCGAATACGGTATCGGCACAGGTGCGCAGCAGGAAGATGCGCTGTAGCGCCTGGACCGTCTGGTTGACCGACCACACCGAGGCGAATGGCCCCCAATAGCTGCCCTTGCGCACCTGCGCGCCGCGGTGCTTGGCGATCTGCGGGAAGGGGTGGTCCTCGGTCAGCATCAGCCAGGGGTAGGATTTATCGTCGCGCAGCAGGATGTTGTAGCGCGGCTGGAGGCGCTTGATGAGGTTGGCCTCGAGCAGCAGGGCCTCGGCCTCGGTGTGGGTGGTGAGGATTTCCATGGCGGCGGTGGCGGCCACCATGCGGCGCAGGCGCTCAGGCAGGCGGGCGAGCTGCGTGTAGGAGACGACGCGCTTTTTCAGGTTGCGCGCCTTGCCGACATAGAGCGCGTCGCCTTTGGCATCCAGCATACGATACACGCCAGGGTTGCCGGGCATGGTTTCCAGCGCCGTCAGGATGATTTCAACGCCTGTGGGAATGTTGATTTTATCCCCGTCTGTCATGGTAACCTTGTGGATAACTCTGTGGAAACTGTGTAACCGGCGAGGCGCTGGCGGGAAGAAGGTTATACCGCTTGGAAGTTGCCCCGTTTCGGCGGTTTATTGTTAATGCAATGATTTTGTTGCAAATAATGAAAATCATGAGTCATGTCATTGTAACAGTTTCGGGCCGGAACCCCTTGACTCAACGTGAATTCGGGGGAGTGGACAACTAGGCGTTCCGGCGCTCGATTTCGACACCCGCGGAGGAGGCGTCAATAAAAACGTCGAGTTTTTCCACACGCACCCGGGCGATGCGGATGCGTGCATCGGTGAGGCAGGCTTCGCACAACCGTTCGGCCAGGGTTTCCACCAGTTGGACATGCCCGGTGGTGGCCAGGGCGCGCACCTTGTCCACGATTGTCTCATAATCGACGACGCGGCCCAGATCATCCTGCCCCACGGCGGCGCGGGAGAGGTTGGTGGTGTTTTCGTCGGCGACCGCAAGGTCGATATTGATGCGCACCCGCTGCCTGCCGGTGTGCTCATGTGGATACACGCCGATGGAGGCGCTGAGCACCAGATCACGGATGAACATGTGGCGCGTGGCGCGCAGTGCGTCGGCGTAACGGGGCTGGTCCATGAGCTGGGTTTTGCGCCGCCGGGGGCGCGATGGCAATCACCCCGGCGCATGGCAGGCTGGCGGTGCTATTTGCGGCGTGGAAAGCCCTCGATGAAGAGGAGGCTGCCCGATGCCGCGGGCCAGCGGAAGTTTTTGATGGCGTCCTGATATTCCGGGGAATGATACCAGCGCTCGGCCTCGGCGCGGTCGCGGAACTCGAGCAGGGCGAAGCGGCTGAACGGCCACTCCCCCTCGATGACGCTGGGCGCGTTGTCGGCGGCCAGCGCGCGGCCGTCATAACCTGGGAAAAGCTCCACAAACGCGGCGATGTATTTGTTGTAGAGCTCCCAGTCATGGACGTTGAGCTGGCCGGCGACGTAGCAGGGCATGGCGTTTCCTCTTTGGTTACGCCAACGTCATGCCTTCAGTGAGGCCATGTCAATCGAAAACCTGTATTTCACGTCGCTTTGGAGCATACGCTCGTAGGCTTCGTTGATTTTCTGGATGGGGATGATCTCGACATCGGCGGTGATGCCGTGGGCGGCGCAGAAATCCAGCATCTCCTGGGTTTCGGGGATGCCGCCGATCATCGAGCCGGCGAAATTGCGCCGTTTCATGATGAGCGGGAACACGGCGATGGGGAGCGGGTGCTCCGGCGCGCCGACCTGCACCATGGTGCCCTCGCGCTTGAGCAGGTTAAAATAGGGCGTCAGGTCATGCGAGGCGGAAACCGTGTCGATGATCAGATCAAAACTCTCGGTATGCGCGGACATTTGCGCGGCATCCTTCGAGATCACCACCTCCTCGGCGCCGAGGCGCTTGCCGTCGTCCACCTTGCCGGGCGAGGTGGTGAACAGCACGGTTTGCGCGCCCATGGCATGGGAGAGCTTCACCCCCATATGACCGAGGCCGCCGAGGCCGATGATGCCGACCTTTTTGCCCGGTCCGGCGCCCCAGTGGCGCAGCGGCGAATAGAGGGTGATGCCGGCGCAGAGCAGCGGCGCGCTGCTGGCCAGGTCCATCCCCTCGGGCATGCGCAGCACGAAAGATTGATCGACGACGATGCTGCTGGAATAGCCGCCGTGGGTGGGGCCGCCGATGACGGGCTCGGTGCCGCCGTAGGTGCCGACGGCGCCGGTGTCGCAATATTGCTCCAGCCCCTCGGCGCAGGAGGGACAGGTGCCGCACGAGTCCACCAGGCAGCCGACGCCGACATGGTCACCCACTTTATATTTGCTGACACCGGCGCCGACGCTGGTCACGCGGCCGACGATCTCGTGCCCCGGCACGGCGGGGTAGACGGTGTAGTGCCACTCGTTGCGGGCAAAATGCAGGTCTGAATGGCAGACGCCGCAATAGAGGATCTCGATTTGGACATCGTCGGCGCCAACGTCGCGGCGGTTGAAGGTGAAGGGGGCGAGCGGCGTGGTGGCGCTGGCGGCGGCAAAGCCGGTGCAGGTGAGCATCGTTTACGTATCCTTAAATTTAAGACCCTATAGGTATGGAGGGGCTGGCCGCTTCGCAATACGCTCCGTGCATGGCGGTGTGACATTTTGGCGTTATAGTATTGCGTCGCAATTTTGGCGGGGCGGTTGGGGCGGCAGTTGGCAGGGCGCGCCCAAAAGAATAAGGGAACGCGGGAATTGTATTGCGAAGGAGCGAATTTATGCCGGATGTGAACGTGGCGGCTGATTATAAGGTTAAGGACATCTCCCTGGCGGCCTGGGGCCGCAAGGAGATCGAGATGGCCCAGGACGAAATGCCGGGGCTGATGGCGCTGCGCGCCGAGTTCGGCCGGGACCAGATTTTGAAGGGTGCCCGCATCGTCGGTTGCCTGCACATGACCATCCAGACCGCCGTGCTGATCGAGACGCTGACCGCGCTGGGCGCCTCGGTGCGCTGGTCGTCGTGCAATATTTTCTCGACCCAGGACCAGGCCGCCGCCGCGATCGCCGCGACCGGGGTGCCGGTGTTTGCCTGGAAGGGCATGAGCGAGGAAGAATTCTGGTGGTGCATCGAGCAGACCGTGCGCGGGCCGGACGGTTGGGTGCCGAACATGATCCTCGATGACGGCGGCGATGTCACCAAGCTGATGCACGACAAATACCCGGACATGCTGAACCATGTGAAGGGCATCTCCGAGGAGACCACCACCGGCGTGCACCGCCTGTGGGAAATGGCCCGCGCGGGCGAGCTGCTGGTTCCGGCCATCAACGTGAACGATTCCGTCACCAAGTCGAAGTTCGACAATCTGTATGGTTGCCGCGAGAGCCTGGTGGATGGCATCCGCCGGGGCACGGATGTGATGATGTCCGGCAAGGTCGCCGTGGTCGCCGGCTTTGGCGATGTCGGCAAGGGCTCAGCCGCCAGCTTGCGCAACGCCGGTTGCCGCGTGCTTGTCACCGAGATCGACCCGATCTGCGCGTTGCAGGCGGCGATGGAGGGCTATGAGGTCGTGACCATGGACGACGCCGCCCCGCGCGGCGATATTTTCGTCACCGCCACCGGCAATGTGGACGTGATCACCATCGAGCACATGCGCGCCATGAAGCACCGCGCCATCGTGTGCAACATCGGGCATTTTGACAGTGAAATCCAGATTGAGTCGCTGCGGAACCTGAAGTGGGACAATGTGAAGCCGCAGGTGGACGAGATTGAGTTCCCCGATGGCAAGCGGCTGATCGTGCTCTCCGAGGGGCGGCTGGTGAACCTGGGCAACGCGACGGGGCACCCGAGCTTCGTGATGTCGGCCAGCTTCACCAACCAGGTGCTGGCGCAGATCGAGCTGTGGACCGCGCCGGCCGGCAAGTATGAGAACAAGGTGTATGTGCTGCCGCGCCATCTGGACGAAAAGGTCGCGGCGCTGCATCTCGCGAAAGTGGGCGCCAAGTTGACGCAGCTGACCACGAAGCAGGCTGATTATCTGGGCCTGTCGCAGCAGGGGCCGTTCAAGCACGAGCTGTATCGCTACTGATGTTGATCACCGGCAACATCCTGGTGGCGCTGGGCCTGGCGGCCCTGGTTGGCGGGATGTTGTTTTTCGGCGCCGTGATGGCGCCGCTGGTGTTCACCAAGCTACCGGCGGAGGCGGCGGGGAATTTTATCCGCGCTGCCTTTCCGTTTTATTATGCGTATATCATCGCCGCGTCAGCGCTGGCGGCGGGCGGGTTTTTGTTCCGTGGCGAATATGGCGCGGCCAGCGTGCTGATGGTGGTGATGGCGGTGACGGTATGGCTGCTGTTCGGCTGGATGCCGCATCTGGAAGCGATGCGCGTGGCGGGGGACACCGCCGGGTTTTCGCGCGGGCACCGGATTTCAGTTTGGGTGAATGGCGGGCAGTTGCTCACCGCGCTGGCGTTGTTAATCCGCACAGCGGTTTAGGATTTTTGTCAGCAAGTTTGATGCTGGCGTCTCCGTGAAACATTTTTGTGCCGCGAAATAGGCTTGCGCCCGCGTGAGCGCGGCGCGGCTGGCGGCGTCCGGGGTGAGGGTGATGAGCGCGATGCTGGGGGTGTGGTTCAGCGCTGGCATCTGGCCGGGGCGGAGCAGGGCCACGCGAGCGGTATCAGGCAGTTGGCTGATGAACGGGCCGGGGATGCCCACGCCGTCGTTACCAAAGGGCAGCAGAATGAGGGTGCCGGGCAGCGCCGCCGCTTGATGCGCGGCAAACCCCTGGGGCTGCATGGTGGCGGGGGAAAAGGCGAGGCCGAGAATGGCGCAGAACTCCACCGCAAGCATGATGATGAGCAGCGGGCGGGGCAGCGCGGCGGCGAGGAGCAGCGCCAGATAGGGCATGGCAAAGGCGAGATAGCGGATTTCGATGGGGGTGTTATTAAACACGGCGCCCAGTGCCAGCAGGCCAAGCGGCGGGGCGGCGGCTGCCAGCGCCAGGGGCAGGGCGTGGCTGGAGCGTTTGAGCAAGATGCAGGCCAGCGCGGCCAGAAACAAAACCGCGAGGGCCGCCGCCAGCTCCGGCGCAAAATGTCCGGCATAAAGCGGCAGGCCGCCAAATTGCGCGGCGCCGAAATCCTTGACCAGCAGGCGTAGCGCGGGCAGGGGCGAAAACGCGGCAAACTGCCCGGCGCGGGAGCCGTGCTGGGCGGCGAAAAACCATGCATCCGCCAGTAGAAACGGCGTGAGGCCGCAGGCGGCTGGCAGCAGATGGCGCCGGCGTTCGCGGCCCAGGCAGAGCCAGAGCAGCACCGCGCAGGCGGTGAACACGGCGAGGTAGTTGGTGAACGCCGCCGCCCCCAGGGCCAAGCCACCGGCCAGGGCGAGGCGGCGCCGGCGCCGCTGCACTGCCAGAAACACCAGGGTGAAGCCAAGCAGATTGAAAAACTGCGCGAGGGCGAAATTGCGCGCGATGATGCCGGTGTAGGCAAAACCATAGGTGAACAAGGTGAAGCTCAGCGCGGGGAGCAAGGGGATGGCCGCCAGGGATGCGAACCAGCCGCCGACCGCGAGCGCCGCCAGGGAGAACGCCACCGAGAGCAGGCGCGCGGCGAACCAGGAGGGCCCGGCGATTTGCCGCCAGGATTCCAGCGCCCAGAAATAAAGCGGTGGATGTACATCGCCCGTGCGCAGGTCATGCGCGATCTGGCTTAATGAGGCGTGGCCGGAGAACAGGCCGCGCACGGAACCGGCGGTGAACGCACCTGTGGGCCAGGGGGGGCGGGCGTGCCCGGCGGTGAGGAAGATGGAATAGGCTTCGTCGTATTCAGGGGCGCGGTGCCAGGCGATGAAACCCAGCAACGCGGCGGCGAACAGCAGGAATCCGGCCAGTTTCATGCAACCGAAGGTAGTTTATTCCCGGCGCGTTCACAATCTGCGGGCTATTCGTCCTTCAGCGCCCGGCTCATCAGCTCGGCCATGGTCTCGGCGATGCTGGCGCCGCCGGCCAGGAGTTTTGCGACGGCGGCGGTGATGGGCATGTCCACCCCGGCGGCGATGGCGCGCGCGAGCAGGGCGGGGGCGGTGGTGATGCCCTCGGTGACGGTGGTGCGTTTGGCGAGAATATCCGCCAGGCGCTCGCCCTTGCCCAGCGCGAAGCCAAGCGAGAAATTGCGGCTGCCCGCCCCGGTGCAGGTGAGCAGCAGGTCACCCAGGCCGGAGAGGCCGGAGATGGTTTCCGCCTTGCCGCCCAGGGCACCGGCGAGGCGGGCGATTTCGGCGATGCCGCGGGTGATCAGCGCGGCGCGGGCGTTCTCGCCAAGCCCGGCGCCCATCACCACGCCCGAGGCAATGGCGATGACATTTTTCGCGGCCCCGCCCAGCGCCGCGCCCAACGCATCGGCGCTGCCATAAAGGCGCAGTGTGCCGGTTTTCAGCGCCGCGATCAGCATCGCGCGCAAGGCGGCATCGGGTGTGGCGAGCACGGCGGCGGCGGGGAGCATGGCGGCGATCTCATGCGCGAAATTCGGCCCGGAGAGCATGGCGGCGGGGCGGTTGGTCACGATTTCGGGCGCGAGCAGCAGGCTGGCGCTCTCCAGCCCCTTGCAGCACAGCACCACCGGCGCGTTGCCCGGCAGGCGGGGCAGCACTGCGCGCAGGTGCTGCATCGGCACGGCAACCAGATAGATATCCGCATGCGGGATTTGCGCGGTAATATTGAGATTTTCGGGCAGCGTGGCGCTGGGCAGGCGGGTGTTGTGGCGGGTGACGCGCATGATATCCGCGCGCTCGGCATCGCGCGCCCAGAGCGTAACCTCTTTGCCGGCATGGGCCAGGAGCACAGCCAGCGCCGTGCCCCAGGCGCCGGCGCCGATTACGGCGATTTGTTCACTCATCGGTTATTCTCTCAACTCCCGCCGTGCTGCCTGGTTCGCCCAGAATGGACTCGAGCGCATGTAATACCGGCAAGGCCGTTTCCGCAAAACCGTAGGGCGGGTTGATGACGAGCAGGCCGCAGCCGTTGAGGCGCGCCGGGTCCAGGGCTGGGCGGCGGAGAAACTCGGCGGCGATGACATCGCGGACATTGGCCAGTTGCAACGTCTCGAAAAACGCCCGCACCGGGGCGCGGTGCTTGATGGGATACCACACCACATACACCCCGGTTTTGAATTTGGCGTAGGCAGTGAGAAGGTTTTTCGCCAGGGTGGCGAATTCGTCCGGGCGCTCGAAGGGTGGGTCGATGAGGATCAGCCCGCGTTTTTCCGGCGGCGGCAGAAACGCGCGCAGGGCCTCATAGCCGTCGCGCTCATGCACCGCCACGCCGGGGGTGCCTTGGAAATTGCGGCGCAGCGCGGCGGCGTCCTCGGGGTGCAGCTCGCAGGCGACCAAGCGGTCAGTTGGGCGCAGCAGCGCGGTGGCGATGGCCGGGGAGCCGGGGTAGAGGCCGAGTTGTTCGATCAGCGCGGTGTAATCCGCCAGCGCCGGGTCGCGCGCGGCGAGGATTTTGCTGATGCCCTCGCGCCATTCGCCGGTTTTCTCGGCCGGGCCGCTGGAGAGGTCATACCGGCCGATGCCGGCATGGGTGTCGAGCACCAGCAGCGGCTTATCCTTGCGCTGCATCGCGCGCAGCAGCTGGATGAACAGCGCATGTTTCACGCAATCGGCGAAATTCCCGGCGTGGAAGGCGTGGCGGTAGTTCATCGCACCATATCCCGCGCCAGGTCTTCGAGCGGCCAGCGGGGTTTGCAGGGGGCGGTGAGCGGGTCGGTCAGCCCGGCGCGCAGGCGCTCAACCCCGGCCCAGGCGACCATTACGGCATTATCGGTGCACAGGCGCAGCGGCGGCGCGATCAGGGTTTTGCCCTGGGCGGCGCAGAGCGTGTCCAGCCGCGTGCGAATCGCGGTGTTTGCGGCCACGCCTCCGGCGATGATGACGGCGGAGACATCCGGGCGGCGCGCGAACGCATTGGCCAGCCGGTCAGCCAGAATATCGGTCACCGCGGCCTGGAAGCTGGCGGCGATGTTGGCGGCAAGCGGGCGGGGCAGGGCGGTTGTGCCTTGGGCGGCGGCGAGCTGGGCCACGGCGGTCTTCAGCCCTGAGAAGGAGAAGTCGCAACCCGGCCGGTGCAGCAGCGGGCGGGGCAGGGGGTAGGCGTGTGCATCGCCCTCGCGCGCCAACGCCTCCAGCGCGGGGCCGCCGGGGTAGGGCAGACCGAGCAGCTTCGCGGTTTTATCGAACGCCTCGCCCACCGCGTCATCCAGCGTGGTGCCGAGTTTGTGATACCGCCCCACGCCTTCCACCACCACGCACTGGCTGTGGCCGCCCGAGAGCAGCAGCAGCAGATAGGGAAATTGCGGCTGGGCGGCGCTCAAGCCGGGCAGGCGGGCGGTGAGGGCATGCGCCTCCAGATGGTTGATGGCGATATAGGGCCTGCCCGCCGCGATCGCCGCGCCCTTGGCAAAGCCGGTGCCCACCAGCAGCCCGCCGATCAGCCCCGGCCCGGCCGTGGCGGCAATGGCGCCGAGGTTCGCATAGCCAACCCCGGCCTGGCGCAGCGCCTCGCGCGCCAGCTCCGGCAGCGCCGCCAGATGCGCCCGTGCGGCGATTTCGGGCACCACGCCGCCCCAGGGCGCGTGGTCGGCGATCTGGCTCAGCACCAGCTCGGAGAGAATCCGCCCGTCCGCCGCCAGCACCGCGGCGGCGGTTTCATCGCAGGAGCTCTCGATGCCCAATACAATCTGACTCATTGCCACTACTTTTCTTTCCTCGACGCACGCTCTAGACCACGCTCGTGAAAACCGTAACACCCCCCATGAAACCGCACCGCCGGGACCTGCCCCTCAAAGCCGGCACCCGTGGCTCCCCGCTCGCCCGCGCCCAGACCGCGACATTCCTGGCCCTGCTGCGCCAGTTCTGCCCGGTTCTGCGCGGCATGGAGGTGTTCGAGGAGCATATCATCGTCACCACGGGCGATGCGGTGCAGCACCGCCCGCTCGCCGAGATTGGTGGAAAAGGATTGTTCGCCAAGGAAATTCATGAGTCGCTGCAGGAAGGCCGGATTGATTTCGCGGTCCATAGCCTGAAGGATTTGGAGACCACGCTCCCCGAGGGCATCACTTTGGCCTGCACCCTCAAGCGCGAGGATGCGCGTGATGTGTTGATTTTGCCGTCCAGCCATGCTGCCGTGGATGCCGCCGACCCCTACGCCGCCCTGCCGCATGGCGCGCGGATCGGCTCGGCCTCGGTGCGCCGCCAGGCGCAGTTGAAGCATGCGCGGCCGGACCTGGAATTCGCCTTGCTGCGCGGCAATGTCGGCACGCGGCTCTCCAAGGTAGAGAACGGCGAGTTTGACGCCACCCTGCTGGCCTACGCCGGGCTGCGCCGCCTGGGTCTCGCGGACAAGGCCAGCATCGTGTTGAGCCCTGAACACATGGTCCCCTCCGCTTGCCAGGGCATCGTCGGCATCACCGTGCGCACCGCCGATACCGAACTGCTCGCGCTGCTCTCGGGCATCGAGGACCCGGAGGCCAAGGCAGTGGCCACCGCCGAGCGCGCGCTGCTCGATGCGCTGGATGGTTCCTGCCGCACGCCGATTGGCGGCTATGCACGGCTGATTGATGACGCCACCCTGCACATCACCGGGCTGGTGGCGCGGGCTGATGGCACGTTTTTGCTCAAGCGCAGCGTCACCGGAGCGGTGGCGGATGCCGCGCGGATCGGCCGTGAGCTGGGGCTGGAGTTGAAGGCGGACAGCCCGTCCGACATCTTCCTGCCGTGAAAATCCTGGTCACCAGGCCGGAGCCGGGCGCGAGCGCCACGGCGGCGCGGCTGGTGGCCATGGGGCATGAGCCGGTGCTGGCGCCGTGCCTGGTGATCGCGCAGCGGCCCGCGCGGCTGCCCGAAAACCCGGCGGCATTGATCATCACCAGCGGCCAGGCGGTGCCCGCATTGCCGCCAGCGCTGCATAATGTGCCGGTGTTTTGCGTCGGCGACGCCACGGCCGGCAAATTGCGCGCGGCGGGGTTTACCCGTGTGGAGAGCGCCAGCGGCGACGCGGCGGATTTGCTGCGGTTGATCCGCGAGCGGCATTTGCCGGGGCTGCATGTGCTGGCGGTGGGTGAGCGCCATGGGCAGGCGCTGGCGCGGCAGTTGCGGGGGGCGGGGTTTGCGGTGGTGCGCCGCACGGTTTATGCGGCCCGGCCGCTGCGCGCGTTGCCCGAGGCCGCGCGCGCCGCGCTGGCGGGCGGGGAAATTGGCGCGGCGCTGTTTTATTCCGCCGAGTCGGCCCGCGCGTTTATCCGCCTCAATCCGCCGGGGACGGAGACAATCACCGCCTGCGCGCTCAGCCCGGCGGTGGCCGGCGCGCTGGGTGGCTTGCCCTGGCGCGCAATTCGTGCCGCATTAGCACCTACCGAGGCGGATCTGATGGCATTGTTATCATGAGCGAGACCGAAACCGAGACCGAAACCAAGGGCGAAACCGCGAAACCGGTGGCGCCACCCAGGCCGCGCCGGTCGCTCTGGCCGGTGTTTCTGCTGCTGAGCTTCGTCATATTGGCGGGCGGCGAGGGGTATTTGTGGAAGTTGCAGCAATCGCTGGCCGGGCAGGGCACGGCGGTTGCCGTGTTACAGGCGCAGGTGGCGGATTTGCGCGCGCAGGCGGCACAGGCGCGGCCCGGAGCTGACAGCATCGCCACCCAGGCGGATATTTCGCTGAAATTCGCGACGCTGAGCGCCCAGGTGAACGCCATGCAGAGCCAGCTCGCCGCCGACCATGGCACGCTGACGACGCTGCAGGTGAACGCCACCGACCTCACCAAGCTGACCGCGCGCATTGCATTGCTGAACCAGTTGGAGAGCGCGCGCATGGCGCTGGATAACGGGATGCCTTTGGGCACCATCGCCAACGCGCCGCCCGCGCTGGCGCAGTTCGCCGCCACGCCGCCGCCCACCGAGGCGGCGCTGCGCCTTGGCTTCCCCGCTGCCGCGGCTGCGGCTGAGGCCGCCAGCATCGCCGGGAACGCGCAGGGCGGATTCTGGGCGCGGGTGTTGCTGCGGCTGGATAATTTCATCACCATCCGCCAGGGCGCGCATGTGCTCGTTGGCAGCCCGGCCTCCGGCGCGCTGGCCCAGGCCGCCACGCTGCTGGGTGCTGGCGACCTCGCGGGCGCGGTGGCGCAGGTGGGCACGCTCAGCGAATCGACGCAGCAGGCCATGGGCGGCTGGCTGACCCAGGCAAAGGCCCTGCTGGCGGCGCGCGCGGCGCTGATCGCCATGGCCGGGCAGGCTTAGGCCCATGCTGCGCGCGGTCAAATTCATCCTCATCGCGGCGGTTGTTCTGCTGCTGGCATGGTGGATCGGCGGGCTGCCAGGCAGCGTGAGCGCGACCTCCGGCGGCTATACGGTCGAAACCTCGGTCCCCGCCGCGCTTTTGCTGCTGTTCCTCATCGCCTTGCTGTTCACCGTGCTGCTGCGCGTGGCGGGCGTGCTGCGCCGCGCGCCGGGGGGCTTTAGCGCCTGGCGCGGCGGGCGGCGGCATAGGCTGGGCGAGGTGGCGGTGCAGCGCGGGCTGGTGGCGCTGGCCGCCGAGGACGCCAAGGCGGCCTGGGCCGAGGCCGGGCGGGCGAAAAAACTGTTGGGCGATACGCCGCTGGTGCTGCTGATCACTGCCGAGGCGGCGCGGCTTGCCGGCAAGGCCGCCGAGGCGCAGGCGGCGTTCGCGCAGCTTAGCCAGCATGAGGAAATGGGCTTTTTGGGCCATCGCGGCCTGTTGCGGCACCATCTGGAACAAGGCGACCATGAGGCCGCCAAAACCCATGCGGCGGCAGCGGAGACGCGCTACCCCGGCAGCGCCTGGGTGCGTGCCCAGCGGCTGGAGCTGGCGCTGCGCCAACAGGATTTCAGCGCGGCGCTACGGCTGACGCAGGTGCCCGCCGAGGTGGCGGCGCTGGCCACGGCGGCGGCGCAGACGAGCACCGGCAAAGGCCAGGCGCTGAGTTTTGCCAAGCAGGCGGTAAAGGCCGATGCCAAACTGGCCCCGGCGGTGGTGGCGCTGGCGCAGGCGTTGCGCGATGCGGGCAAGCCGCGCGCCGCCAGCAAGGCGCTGCGCGCGGGCTGGGCGGCGGCGCCGAACCCGCTGATCGCGCAGGCGTATCTGGCGCCGGTGAGCGGGTTGATAGAACAGGTGCAGGCGGCGGCCGAGCTGGCGGCGGAAAAACCCGGCCATGCCGAGTCCGAGCTGTTGCTGGCGCAGACCTCGCTGCACGCCGCCCTCCCGGCGGAAGCCCGGCGCCACGCGCAGGCGGCGATTGCGGCGGGCGCCACGGATGCGCGCGCGCGCGATGTGCTGGCCAGCCTGGAGGGCAAACCGCCCAGCGGCGGGGCAAAACCGGCCTGGGTGTGTAGCGCCTGCCATACGCCCCAGGAAAACTGGGCGGCGCTCTGCCCGGCCTGCCACAAGCCCGGCACGCTGGCATGGCAGACTTCCGCCCCCGCCGCTTGAGGGCCTGGGCGGCGGCGCTGTTTTTGTCCGCCGCGCCTGCTTTCGCCCAAACGCCCGCGTTGCCTCAAGAACCGGGCAATTGCGGCACCATCATCATCCCGCCGGGGCTGGGCATTGGGCCGGGGGCGGATATCACCTCGTTCAACCCGCTGTTCATCACCTCGGCTTATAACGCCGAAGCCGCCGGGCTGATGTTCGAGTCGCTGCTGTGGATCAACCGCTATCACCAGATCGACTGGTCACGCAGCATCGCCAGCAGCGTCACCACGCCGGATGCCGGCAAAACCTATGATGTGACAATGCGCCCCTGGCTGTGGTCCGACGGGGTGCCGGTGACAACGAAGGATGTGCTCTACGCCTTCGACCTTATAAAAGCCTACGGCACCAGCTACGCCGGTTATGGCGCGGGCGGCATGCCAGGTATCATCGCCAGCCTGACGGCCAGTGACGCCGCGCATTTTCAGGTGGTGCTGCAACACCAGGTCAACCCGGACTGGTTCATCCTCAACGGCTTGTCGCAACTTGCCCCTTTGCCGGCGCACGCTTGGGAGAAATATAATACCGATCAGATATGGCAGGGCCAGAGCAGCCCGGCGTTTTTTGGCGTGGTGGACGGGCCGCTGTTGTTGAGCGGCTTCACCGTCGGCGTGGATGCGGCCTTTGTCCCCAACCCGCGCTACGGCGGCGCGCCGATGCATTTCGAGCGCTTCATCATGAAATTCGAGAACGCCGAGGGGCAGGAATTGCAGGCGGTGGAATCGGGCGATCTCGATATGAGCAATCTGCCGTTTGATCTGTACGATCAGGCATCGCATCTGCCGGGCGCGCATGTGGTGACCCTGCCGCCCGCCTATGCATGGCATGAGCTGATTCCGAATTTGGCAAATCCCCGCACCGGATATTTCGCCGACGTGCGGGTCCGCCAGGCGATTGCCGATGCGATCAACCAGCAGCAGATCATTAGCCTCGCCATGCATGGCCACGGCCTGCCCGATTACGGCCCGGTGCCGGTGGTGCCGCCCATTTTCCTCTCCCCCGCGGCAAAGGCCGGGAGCTATCCGGTGGGCTATGACCCCGCGAAGGCGCGCGCGCTACTGGCGGCGGCGGGATATGCGCCGGGGGAGGATGGCATCATGGGCAAAGGCGGCCAGAGCATCTCCTTCACGCTGGAAATTCCGGCGGGGCAGCCGCTGCGTATTGAAATGGCGGAATCGATGCAGCAGGACCTGCGCGCGGTGGGGATTGCGATGCAAATCCGCCAGGTCGAATTCAACAAGATGCTGAGCCAGATGGTGCACGAGCCGCATGCGTGGGAGGCGATTCTGGTCGGGGAAAATCTCGCCGCCTACCCCTCCGGCGAAGACCTGTTCGTCACCGGCGGATATTTGAACAACAACGGCTACAGCGACAAAAAGATGGACGCGCTGGTGGCGCAAAGCACTGACGAGCCGGGCATGGCGGGGCTATATGCCTACCAGGATTATGCCAGCGCGCAGCAGCCGGTGATTTTTCTGCCCAACGAGCAATATTCAGTGCTGGTGCGCAACGGGCTGCATGGCGTGGGCGATTTCATCAACCCGCTGGGCGCCTGGGCGCCGGAGAAACTCTATTGCACGGCGGCCGCGGCGCCATGATGCGCATGGTGGCGAGGCGGCTGGCCGCATCGGGGCTTTCCATATTCATTCTGGTGACGCTGGTTTTTTTCATGGCGCATCTCACGCCTGGCGGCCCGGCGTATTCCATTCTCGGCCTCAAGGCGAACGCCACCTCCGTCGCGCAGCTCAACGCCCGGCTCGGGCTCAACCAGCCGTTGCTGCAACAATACGGCCTGTGGTGGTGGCATCTGGCGCATGGGCGGCTCGGTTATTCCTATCTGCTCAACCGCCCGGTGGGCGCGCTGCTCTGGCGCTATGAGCTCAACACGCTGGTGTTTTACGCCATTGCCATTTCGCTCAGCACGGGGCTGTCGATTTTGCTGGGGCTGGCGCAGGGCGTGTATTTCGGGCGTTGGCCGGCCCGGCTCATCGGCGCGTTTCAGCTCGGGTTTTACGCATTGCCGCCGTTTTTCATTGCCGCCATGCTGGTGCTGTGGGCCTGCGTGCGCCACCGCTGGCTGCCCGCCAGCGGCATGGTGGATTTGCGGCTCGCGCATCCGGGCATCGCCAGCTACGCGGCGCATCTGGTGCTGCCGGTCATCACCGTCACGCTGTTCACCACCGCTTCGCTCTCGCGCTATTTCGGCGAGGCGGTGCATGAGGAGCTGGGGCGCGACTATGTGCGCACCGCGCGGGCGAAAGGTGTCGGTTTCACCGCCATTCTTTTCACCCATGTGCTGCGCAACGCGCTGCGCCCGCTGGTCACCATGCTGGGCCTCTCGTTGCCGTATATTTTCACCGGCGGGGTCATCGTGGAGTCGGTGTTCAATTATCCCGGCCTGGGGTGGCTGATGTGGCGCTCGGCATTGGCGCAGGATTATCCCATTCTTATTGCCATCGTGCTGGTCATCGGCCTGCTCACCGTGCTGGGCAACCTGCTGGCCGATGTGGTGAACGGATTGCTCGACCCCAGGGCAAGCTATGAGTAGCAAGTTATGAATAATCGCGGCGGGTTGCTCGCAGGGCTGGCGCTGGGCGGGTTGATATTTTGCCTTGGCTTCATCGCGCCGTTGCTGGTTACGGCGGACCCCTACGCCATCCACCCCGCATACGCGCTGCAACCCCCCAGCCTCATGTTTCCGCTGGGCACGGATGAGTTGGGCCGCAACGAATTATGGCTCATTTTATCGGGAAGTTTCGCCACGCTCTCGGTTGCGCTGCCGGCGGCGGCGCTGGCGTTTGCCTCCGGTGTTGCCTATGGCCTGGCCTGCGGCCTTGCGCCCGCCTGGGTGGACCATGTGCTGATGCGCCTGCTCGATGCCGTGCTGGCGCTGCCCAGCCTGATCGTGCTGCTGTTTTTCGCGGCGCTGGTGCCGCTTAACAATATCAGCCTCGTCCTGCTGCTCGGCCTCATCTCCTGGCCCGCGCTGGCGCGCCTCGTGCGCAACGAGGCGCTCGCCCAGCGCGGACGGGATTTTGTGCTGGCGGCCGAGCAGTCCGGCGCGTCGCGGTTTTATGTCGCGCGCGTGCACCTGCTGCGCGTCATGGCGCCGGTGCTGGTGGTCAACGGCACCTTCATGGTGGGGGATGCCATTTTCTCCTTGAGCGCGCTCAGCTTTTTGGGTCTTGGCGTGCAGCCGCCGCAAGTGAGCTGGGGCAGCCTGTTGCAATCCGCGCTGAATATCATCGCGCTGGACCCGTGGTGGCTGATCCTTCCGCCCGGCCTGCTGGTGTTCGCCTCCCTGCTGGCTGCCTCGCTCACCGGCCAGGGGTTGCTGGCGCGCTGGGGCAATGCGCGATGAACGCGGTGTTGCGCGTTGAAAATCTTTCCGCCGCCTTGCCGCGTGGCGGCCGCGATGTGCCGATTGTCGAGGGCTTGAACCTCACCATCAACGCGGGCGAGATGCTGGCGCTGGTGGGTGAGAGCGGCTCGGGCAAGACCATCGCGGCGCTCTCCATAATGCGCCTGCTGCCTCCCGGCGCCACGCTCACGGGTGGTGTCTGGCTGGGTGGGCAGAACCTCGCGCTACTGCCGGAATCCGCGTTGCGCCGTGTGCGCGGGCGCGATGCCGGTATGGTCTTCCAGAACCCGCTGGCGGCGCTTAACCCTTCGCGCACAGTGGCGTCGCAGATCGCCGAGGCGTGGCGCGTGCATAACGGCGGCGGCAAAAACACCGCGCGGGTGCTGGAGCTTCTGGGCGAGGTTGGCATCCCCAATGCGGCGGCGCGGCTGGGGGATTATCCGCACCAGTTCTCCGGCGGGCAGCGCCAGCGCGTGATGCTCGCCATGGCGCTCGCCTGCGCGCCCAAATTGCTCATCGCCGACGAACCCACCTCCGGGCTGGACCCGCTGATCGCCCGCCAGATCATGGAACTCATCGCCCGGCTGCGCCGCGAGCTGAACATGGCGGTGCTCTTCGTCACGCATGATCTCTCGGTGGTGGAGGCGCATGCTGACGCCGTGCAGATGCTCTATGCCGGAAAATCCGTTGAGTGGGGCAGCGCGAAACAGTTTTTTACACATCCGCGCCACCCCTATAGCGAGGCGCTGCTGGGCTCCATCGCGCGCGTCGGCCAGGCGCGGCTGCATAATATTCCGGGCAGCCTGCCCGAGCCTGAAGCACGCCCGCCCGGCTGCCGCTTCGCGCCGCGTTGCGCGCATTGCCAGCCTGATTGCGAGGCGGCGTTTCCCCCGCCCTCGCAATTCGGCGCCACCACCGCCGCCTGTTTTTATCCGCGGCCGGTGCAGGACCGCCACGCCGGCGTTGAAGCTTTGCCGGTCACCGCGCCGCGCAGATTCATCACGCAGCTACAGGTGCAACACCTCAGCGTGCGCTACGCCGGCAAAACCGGCTGGTTCGGGGCCAAGGCCGCGATGCCCGCCTTGCGGGATGCCAGTTTTTCGCTGGGGCGGGGCGAGTGCCTGGGTGTTGTGGGCGAGAGCGGCTCGGGCAAATCGACACTTGGGCGCGCCATTTTGCAAATGCTGCCCTATGAGGGGCAGGTGCTGCTGGAGGATACGGATTTCGCGGCCTTGCACGGCGCGGCCCGGTGCGCGCGGCGGCGGCGGTTGCAGCTGGTGTTTCAGGATCCGCGCGAATCCATGAATCCGCGGCTGCGCATTGGCGAGATCATCGCCGAGCCGTTGCGGCTGCAAGGCCAGCTCCCCCAGGCGGCACTGCGCGAAAAAGTGGAAACCCTGCTGCGCCGTGTCGGCCTGAATGCGCAACTGGCCGGGCTTTTTCCCGGGACGCTCTCCGGCGGGCAGGCGCAGCGCGTCGCCATCGCCCGCGCGCTGGCGGCCTCCCCCGATATCATCGTGCTGGATGAACCAACCTCGAGCCTGGATGTCTCCACCCAGGCCATGCTGCTGAATTTGTTGAAGGATATCGCGTATACGGACGCGCTTTCCTACATTCTTATCAGCCATGACTTCGCGGTGGTGAGCTATATGGCCGACCGCATCGCGGTGCTGCACGAGGGGCGCATTGTGGAGCTGAACGATACGGCGGCGCTCATTGCCGCACCCCGGCACGCCTACACCGCGGCGCTTATTGCCGCCGCGCCGCAACCGCGCGGGGTTTAGCCATATTGTTCTAAACCCGCGCCGCTTCCGCCTGGCGCAGCAGGCGCAGAAAATTGCCGCCCCAGATTTTTGCCACGGCGGCCTTGTCATATCCGCGCCGGAACAGCTCCGCGGTGAGGTTGGGCGCCTGCGATGCGTTCATGAAATCGCTCACGCCGCCGCCGCCGTCAAAATCCGTGCCGATGCCGGTATGCTCGACGCCGATGCGCTGCACCGCGTAGTCGATATGGTCGGCGATATCGGCGACGCTCAGCTCCGCCGCGCGGGCCTTGGGGCGCAGGAAGTTGGAGACCATCGTTACCTGCACCAGCCCGCCGGTGGCCTTCAGCATGTCAAGTTGCTCGTCGTCGAGGTTGCGCGGGTGGTCGCACAGCGCGCGCATGCATGAATGTGTCGCCAGCACCGGCACGCGCGAGAGTTGCGCCGCCTGCATCATGCTGGTTTTGGCGGCGTGGGAAACATCGATGAGCATGCCAAGCGCGTTCATGCGCGCGATCACCTCGCGGCCAAAAGTGGAGAGGCCGCCGTGTTCCACCGGCGCATCGCCAAGCCTGGGCAGGGGGATCGCGGCATCGGCGATTTCGTTATGGCCGTTATGGGTGAGGGTGATGTAGCGCACTCCGCGCGCGGCGAAATCGTCGAGCGTGGTGATGTCCTTGCCGATCGCGTAACCATTTTCAATCGCCGGGATGATCGCGGTGCGCCCGGCGGCGAAGGCGGCCTCGATTTTATCCGCCGTGGGCGCGAGTACGCCGCCGTGCCCGTTGGCGGGGGCCATGGCGGCGATGTCGTCCAGCATCGCGCGGGCGCGGGCGTTGGCGGCGAGGTGGCCGGTATCGTCACGCGGGCCCTGCGGCACATAGGCGACAAAGCAAACCCCGGCGATGCGCCCGGCCTTCAGCTTCGGCAGATCGACGCAGCGCGGCCCGTCCTCGAAAGGGCTGGGGCCGTCGGGCCAGGGAATGTCGACATGGGTATCAATGGCCATCAGCCCGTCATGCGGATTTGGAGTCATGGCGCATCGTCGAGCGCCAGGCGGCCAGCGTCAAGCGCCTTGCGCATGACGCTGGGCAGCGGCGCGGTGGCGGCGGGTGCGCGCAAGGCGCCGCCGGGCAGGGTTTTGCGCCGCGCCGCCAGCACGCTCAGTGTTAGCGAAAAATGCGTGAACACATGCTCCACCGCCCCGGCATCGCGCCAGCGCGCGGCAACAGGCGGCTCTTCGGGCAGCACCAGCATGCCGCCGAGCAGCCCTTTCGGCGGGCGGCGCAGCAGCAGCACATCGCCCTGCGCGTCCAGCAGCACATAGGCCGTGCCGGTGCGGTGCGGGCGCGCGGGTTTGGGGCCGCGCACCGGCAGGGCGGCGGCGATGCCCTGTGCGCGCGCCGCGCAATGACGCTCCCACGGGCAGCGCCCGCAACCGGGGCTTTGCGGCGCGCAGATGGTGGCGCCGAGGTCGAACAGCGCCTGCGCGAAATCGCCGGGGGCGGCGCGCGCGGCTTTATCCTCCATGAAACATTCCGCTGCCGTGGCGATCGCTTTTTTGCCGCCGGGCAGCGGGGTGGCGATGGCGAAAATCCGGGCCGCGACTCGCTCGATATTGCCATCCACCGGCAGCGCCGGCAGGCTAAAGGCAATCGCCGCGATGGCGTTGGCCGTGTAAGGGCCGATGCCGGGCAGCGCGCGCAGCCCCTCGATGCTGCGCGGAAAGCCGCCCAACCCCGCGACGGCCCGCGCGCAGGCGTGCAGATTGCGCGCCCGGGCATAATAGCCGAGCCCCGCCCACATCCCGAGCACGCTCTCAACCGGCGCCGCGCTTAATGACTCAACTGTAGGATACGCGGCGAGGAATTTCGCGTAATAGGGCGCCACGGTGGCAACCACGGTCTGTTGCAGCATGATCTCGGAGAGCCACACGTGATAAGGGTCGGCGGGCGCGCCGGGGGCGGAGCGCCAGGGCAGGTGCCGCCGGTGGGCGGCATACCATGAGAGGAGTTTTTTGGCCGGTGGCGGAGCGTAGGAAGCGGGTTTCACAAAACCAGGATGTGCCGGTTGAAGAGAAACCGCGCAACTACTCGCCGCGCGGCATTGCGGCGCTGCTGGCGCCGGTGCTGCGCCCGGCCTTCAAGCGCCGCGCCCCCGCCGCCGCCGCGCTGCTGGTGGACTGGCCGCAACTGGCCGGGCCGGAATTGGCAGCGCGCGCCGCCCCGGTGAAATTCGCGGCCGGCACGCTCACCCTGGCCTGCACCGGCCCCACGGCGATGGAACTGCAGATGGGCAGCGCCCAGATCATCTCCCGGCTTAATCTCTCGCTTGGCCATGCGATGATCGAGCGGCTGCGTTTTGTGCAGCAGGCGCCGGGCGTGAGCGCCCCCATGCCCAAGGCCATGCCACGCGCCCCCGTGCCCCCGCCGCCGGATCTGCCCGAAGGCCCGCTGGGCGAGGCATTGGCCAAGCTCTACCAGGGTATTAAGAGCCGCGGCTGAATTTACGATTCGACTCATCCGCCTGAATTTGCTTACACTAGATATAGAGGTTAAAATGCTTGCAACACGCCGTAACATACTATCCCTAGTGGGTGCTACCGCCGCCGTGTCGGGTGGGGCCGCGCTTTATCTGCACGGCCGCAAACTGCCAGTTGCCCAGGCTGACGCCAGCACCCCTGCCAGCACACCCGTCGCGGCGCCCGCGGTTGTCCCCGCCATCCCCGCGCCGCCCGCCAATGCGGGCCCCAATTCGCCGTTCGGCCAGCGTTCCATCGGTTCGCCCACCGCCCCGGTCACGGCGCATGAATATTTCTCGCTCACCTGCACGCATTGCGCGGAATTCGCGACGGTCACCATGCCGCAGGTCAAGCCAAATCTGGTCGATACCGGCAAATTGCAGATCATCTACCATGACTTCCCGCTGGACCAGGTGGCGCTGATGGCCGCCCAGGTGGCGCGCTATCTGCCGCCGGATGAATATTACCCGTTCATCGAGGCGCTGTTTGCCGCGCAGAACGACTGGGCCTTCCAGCCGAACGAGGATTACCATGCCTCGATCTATAAATATGCGGCCCTGGCCGGGATGGACCAGACAACTTTTAATGCCGCTTTGGCCGACGACAAGCTGAAGGCCTTCATCCTGCAGGGCCAGCAGGAGGCCGAGGCGCTCGACCATATCGACGCCACCCCGACCTTCATCATCAACGGCAGAATGTACCCCGGCGCGATGGCGTATGACGATTTCGCCGCCGCCGTGGCCAAAGCCGCCGCCGGATAAGAGGAGCGTCCACCGTGCCAGCACGTTTCGCCCGACTGCGCATCGCCGGTTTTAAAAGCTTCGCGGACGCCACCACGGTGGAGATCCTGCCGGGGCTGACCGGCGTGATCGGACCGAACGGCTGCGGCAAGTCCAATGTTGTCGAGGCGTTGCGCTGGGCGATGGGCGAGGCCAACGCCCGCAACATGCGCGGCACGGAAATGGAGGACGTGATTTTTGCCGGCACCGCCGGGCGGGCCTCGCGCAATCTGGCGGAAGTCACGCTGACCCTGGAGGAGACCCTCGGCCTCGCGCCGCCGCCCTTCCACGAGGCGGCAGATCTGGAAATTTCCCGCAAGATCGAGCGCGGCTCGGGCAGCTCCTACCGGGTGAACGGCAAGGAAGCCCGCGCCCGCGATGTGCAGACGCTGTTCGCCGACCTTGCCTCGGGCGCGCGCGCCTCGGCGATGATCAGCCAGGGGCGGGTGGGCGCACTGGTGAATGCGCGGCCGGAGGAGCGCCGGGCCTTGCTGGAGGAGGCCGCCGGCATCACCGGCCTGCATGCCCGCCGCCATGAGGCGGAGCTGAAACTCAAGGCCGCGGAGCAGAACCTCGCGCGCGCCGATGATCTGAAAGGCCAGATCGAGGCGCGGTTGGGGGAGCTGAAGAAACAGGCCCGTCAGGCCACGCGCTACCGCAACCTGTCGGGCAATATCCGCGCGGCGGAGGCGGAGCTGCTGGCGATCCAGCGGGCCATGGCCGTGCTGGCGCGCGACGCCGCGCGGGAGGCCTTCGCCTTGGCTGAAACAAGCGTGACCCAGGCGACCATCGCCGCCGAACAGGCCGCCACCCACGCCGCCGAGACCGAGGCCGCGCTGCCGGAACTGCGCGTGGCCGAGGCCGAGTCGCGCACCACGCTGGAGCGTGCGCGTATCGCGGCCGAGCAATCCTCCGAGGTGGAAAGCCGCGCCCGCGCCGCGCTGAATGAGGCGCGCACGCGGCTGGAGGCGCTGACCCGCGACCACGGCCACGCAACCCGGCTGGTGGCTGACGCCCAGGCCGCGCGCACCCGGCTGGAGGAGGAACAAACCCGCCTGCTGGCGGAGGTCGTCTCCGCCCCCGCCGCGCTGGAGGCGGCTGGCCGTGCCGAGGATGCCGCGTTGGAGGCGATGCGCGCCGCCGAGGCCGCCGCGACCCGGGCCACCGAGGAGGCTGCGCGCATCGCCGCCGAGGGCGAGGCCGCCCGCCGCGCCCTGGCCGAGGCTGACCAGCGCGCCCGCCGCGCCGCCACCCGCGCCGCCGAGGCGCTGGCCGAATATAATAAAATCGCCGCCAGCGTGATCGCGCCCGAGCGAGTCGCCGCCGCCGAGGCTGAGCGCGATGCGGCCGAGGCGGCGCTGCTGGCCGCGCGTGAGGCGGTAACCGCCGCCGAGGCCGCCCGCGCGCAGGCCGAAGCCGAAGCCGCCGCCGCCCGCACCGCCGCCGAGAGCGCCCTGGCTGCCGCCCGCGCCGAGGCCGCCGCGGCGGAATCGGCGGCGCATAAAATCATCACCGAGTTTGACGCGCTGACGGCTTTGCTGGCGCAGAAATTCGGCCGCGACTCGGCGCCGATTCTCGACCAGATCACGGTCCCCCCCGGGTTGGAAGCCGCATTGGGCGCCGCGCTGCGCGAGGAGCTTTCAGCCAGCGCTGATGAACACGCCGCGCGCCACTGGCGCAAGCTTCCGCCGCTCGAACTCTCCGTCGTGCCGCTGAAGACCTTCGCCAATCTGGTGCAGGGCCCGGCGGCGCTCACCCGCGCGCTGTCGCATATCCTGCTGCTGCCCGAGGGGGCGGATGGCGATCTGCACCAGGGCAACCTCAACGCCGGGCAGATCCTTGTCTCGCGTGAGGGCGCGGTGTGGCGCTGGGATGGTTATACCGTGCGCGCGGGCGCCGCCTCGGAGGCGGCGGTGCGGCTTAAGCAGCGCAACCGGCTGGCCGAGCTGGAGCGCGAGCGCGCCGCCACGCGCGAGGCCGCCAACCAGGCCCGCGAGGCGCGCGCCGCCGCCGAAGCCGCCGAGCGTGCCGCCCGCGCCGCCGAGACCACCGTGCGCGATAGCCGCCGCGCCGCCGAGACCGCCGCCCGCGAGGCCCGCCGCGCCGCGGAACAGCGGTTTGATCGTGCGCGTTCCGAAGCCATCCGCCTGACCGCCGAGGCGGAGCGCGCCGGCGCCCGGGAGGCCAGCGCGCGCACCACCCGCGACCAGCTCGCGCATGAAGCCGCCGAGGCTGACGCCGCCCTGACGCAGGTGAAGGCCAATGCCGCGCAACTGCCCGATGTAAACATGGCCCGCGCCGCCGTTGAGGCCGCCCGCGCCGCGCTGACCCGGGCTCGCCAGGCCGAATCCGCCGCCCGGCAGAGTTTTGAGGCCCTGCGCGCGGCTGATTCCGCCCGCACCCGCCGCCTGGAGACCCTGGCCAATGAGATGGCCGGGTGGAACGAGCGCGGGATCGACGCTGCCGACCGGCTGACCGATCTCGCCGCCCGGCATGATGAAGCCGCCGCCGCCATCGCGGCGCTTGAGGCTGCCCCGGAACAGGCCGCCGCCGCGCGGCGCGAGGCGCTGGAGGGCCTGACCACCGCCGAGACCGTCCATCGCCGCGCCGCTGAGACGCTGCACAACGCGCAACGCGCGGCCGACTCCGCCGCCCGCGCCGCCCGCGCCGCCGAGGGCGCGCTTAGCGCCGCGCGCGAGGCCCGCGCCCGCGAAGAAGGCAACATCACCGCCGCCAACCATGCCTGGGGCACGGTCGCCGAGCGCATATTGGAACGTCTGGGCGCCAACCCGGCCCTGCCTGATCCGCCGGCGGAGCTGACCGCCGAGGCTGAGGACAAGGCCCGCAGGCGCTGGGAGCGCCTCACGCGCGAGCGCGAGGAGGTTGGCCCGGTCAACCTGCGCGCGGAAATCGAGGTTGCCGAGGCGGAGGAGGCCATCGCCACCATCGAGCGCGAGCGCGGCGAGATCACCACCGCCATCGCCAAGCTGCGCGGCTCCATCGGCCATCTCAACCGCGAGGGCCGCGAGCGGCTTTCAACCGTGTTCAACGAGGTGGACCGCCATTTCCAGATGTTGTTCTCGCGCATGTTCGGCGGCGGCAAGGCGCATCTGGCGCTGGTCGGCTCGGATGACCCGCTGGAAGCCGGGCTGGAAATTTACGCCCAGCCGCCGGGCAAAAAACTCAGCACGCTCTCGCTGCTCTCGGGCGGCGAGCAGGCCCTCACCGCGCTCTCGCTCATCTTCGCGGTGTTCAAATGCAATCCCGCGCCGATCTCGGTGCTCGACGAGGTGGACGCCCCGCTGGATGATGCCAATGTGGAGCGTTTCTGCAATCTGCTCGAAGACATGGTGCGCGAAACGGGCACCCGCTTCCTGGTGGTGACGCATCATCATCTCACCATGGCGCGGATGGACCGGCTCTACGGCGTGACCATGCAGGAGCGCGGCATTTCCCGCCTGCTGTCGGTCGATTTCTCGAGAGCGGTGGAAATGGTGGACCCCGGGCAGGCGCTGGCGGCGGAATAAGACCGGGGATGCGGGCTGGCTATGACGATTTTCTGAAAAGCCAACAAAGACTTCAGGGAAACAGACAATGCCGCAGATCGAAGTCTACACGAAGTTTAAAATCCATGACGGCAGGCTGGAGACTTTCAAGAATACGGTGGAACAGCTGGCCGCCCTTGGCCGGAACGCCGGGGCGGGGCTGCTGCGTTATGACTGGTTTCTCGATGATGCGCGCGGCGAGTGCATCGCCATGGAAGTGCATGCCGATGAGGCGGCGATGGATGCGCATAATCTGAACGCCGAGGCGGGGCTGATGCGGTTGCGGGAGTTTTCCTACCGCGCGGTTGAGATGCTGGTTGACGCGGCGCCGGATGCTGATCTGGTTCCAGGCGGCGGGACAAGATTGTTTCGTTTCGCGGCCGGTCTGGGGGCAGGCTCGGCGGCGGCGCGGTTCAGCCCGGCAGGGGGGCGGGGCGAGACGAAGCATATAGAGATTTACACCAGATTTTTCATCAACCCGGGCAGTTTTGAAGCGTTCAGGGCGGATGCGGCGGCGCTGCTGCAAGCGGTTAAGGACAAAGATACGGGAACCGTGCGCTACGATTGGTTTTATGATGCCGGGGAGAGCGAGTGCCTGGCGCTGGATACCTACGATGATGCGGCCGCGATGTTCGCGCATATGGCAAACTGCCACGATGCGCATGAGCGCTTGCTTGCGAATGCGACGATGGTGACGGAGTTTCTGGGCGCGCTGCCTGAGGAAGCGATGGCGGCGGTGAGCAAATACGACCCTTATATCCTGCCGTTTTTTGCGGGGCTGAAGCCGTATTCACAAGGAGGATTCGGCTAGCCTGATCGCTTTAAGCGCGATCGCGCTCTAGCTATTTTTCTGAGGGCGATTCACGCTTTCGGCTCGCTCGGTTGAGCGAACCTCAAACGATCGCACTCTAAACCGAGCGCTTGCGGAACAGCCAGCCCGCCGCAACCAGACTGATGGCCGCGAGGATTGCCATGGCGGTGAACTGTGGCAGCAGCGTGGTGAGGCTGGGGTTTTCGAGGAAGCTGTCCCGGATGACCACCAGCGCGTGGCCGGATGCGGCCCAGTTCGGTCTCGGGCAAATAGGCGCGCACCCAGAGCGGGTTGGTGAGCGCGATGACATAAACCGGTGCCTGCGGCGCGGTCATGTCGCTTGGTTCCTGGATGCGCTCCTCGACGATGCCATCGCCGGAGCGTAGAGTTTGGTGTCATTATACGCCTGCGCGGCCAGGGCATCGGCAAAGCGGCCCTCATCGAGGTTGGCGAGCAGCTCGCCCTTGGGGGCCGCGTCACCCTCCTGCAGCAACATCTGGCTGATGCGCCCCGAATCGTAAAACGCGGCGTTGACCTCACGGATATCGACATTGCCATAAAGCGTGAGGCGGTTCGCGCTGGGTGCCGCGCGTCAGTGCAGATGGAGCACCGCGCCGGCCGCCGCCAGAACCAATTTTTTACGTTTGTGTGCCATGAAATTGCTCGTTCCAGCGTCAGCGCCGTGTGAGAGTGTTAAAACTCGAAAATTTATGAGGAAAGCCGCTTCGAGATATTTTCAACCTTTGGCAGGCTCTCAGCATGCACAACTTTACCGTCAACAACAATTCTGGGAGGGGAGGCGATGCCGATCGCGGCATAGCTTGAACCAAGTGGCTTCCGGGGAACCCGGGGCGGTTCCGGCGGATATCCGGCGTTCGCCGGATAGGTTTGGCGTGTCGATGATTTGGCCGTCCCGACGCGAGAGGCGGCCACAAGCCGTGGGGATAATATTGAAAATTTCAATTTTCATAAGGGGCTTGGCTGGTAGCGGCGGAAGGATTTGAACCTCCGACCAAGGGATTATGATTCCCCTGCTCTACCACTGAGCTACGCCGCCATGCAGTGAAGCAGCGGGGTAATGCGGCGGCGATCAGAAGTCAATGCGGATAAAAAACCGCGTTTTGCGGTGTGCCGCTTGCGCTGTAGAAGATGGAAATTCCTGGGGAGTGGTAATGGATACATCGATGCGCCTGATTCTTGCCAGCGGTTCACCGGCGCGGCAGGCAATGTTGCGTCAGGCCGGGCTGATCTGCCGGGCGGTGAAGCCGGATGTTGACGAATCCGCGGTGAAGCGGGGGTTTGTGGGCGAGGTGCCGGCGCTGGCTTTGACCCTGGCCGCCGCCAAGGCCATGCGGGTGGCGCAGGATGAGCCGGGGGCGCTGGTGATCGGTGCTGACCAGGTGCTGGTCTGCGAGGGAGAGATATTCGCCAAGCCGGGTGATATGGCCGATGCGGCGGCGCAACTGCGGCGCTTGCGCGGGCGGACGCATACGCTGGTGACGGCGGTTTGCGTGTGCCAGGGCGCGGGGATGGTGTGGTCGGATGTGGCGCAGGCGCGGCTGAGCATGCGGGCAATTTCGGATGAATTCATCGCGGGGTATCTGCGGGCCGAAGGCGAGGCGGTGCTGGGCTGCGTGGGTGTTTACCGGCTCGAAGGGCTGGGGGCGCAGTTGTTTTCCGCCATCGAGGGGGATTTTTTCACGATTCTGGGGTTGAACCTGTTGCCTTTGCTCGGGTTTTTGCGCGAGGCGGGGGCGATTCGGGCGTAGCCGCCTGGGCGGCGTCCAGGAGCTTGTGCATGGCGGTGACGGTTTGCGGGTCCAGGTTGCGCAAGGTCCGGGCGATGCGGTTGCCGAGCGCGGTTTGCTCGGGGGTCAGCCCGGCGGTGTGGAGTTTCAGGCGCGGGCGGGAGAGTTTGGCGAGGGCTTTCAGCTCGTCAGCGTCGTCCCAGATGAGGCCGAGGTAGGAACATATCTGGTGGATCAGCCCGGCGCTTGGCGCGCCGCGCCGGCCGTGTTCCAGCGCGGAGAGGTAGGCGGGGGAGACTTCCAGGGCGGCGGCCATGTCGCGTTGCAGGATGCCGCGTTCGGTGCGCAGGACGCGGAGTTTTTCGCCAAAGGGGGTCATGCGCGCAGGCGCCGGAGCAGGATGCGCACCGAGCCGGTGTTGGCGGCGTGCGGGTGGGCGATGGCCAGGATGAGCGGACGCAGCGAGGGGGCGTTGAGCCAGTGTGGCAGCTCGCGCGAGAGGATTTCGCCCTTGCCGGTGATGATCTCGATGCAGCGGAGCTGGCTGGAATAGGAGCGCTCGATGAAATGGATGACCGCGTGATGCGCGCGCGCGGCGGTGTGGCCGTGCAGGTCCAGCCGTTGGGCGGCGCGGATTTTGCCGGTGGCGAATTTTTTCCAGGTGGATTTGTCGAGGCCGGTGGGGGTGGTGTCCAGGCTGATATAGGGGGCGTGGCCGGCCGGGGGGCGCGGTTTGGCGGGCGGCGGGTCTGGCGCGGGGGCGGTTTGGGCTGAGGGTTCGGGCTCCACGGGCAGGCGGGTTTTGCCGGGCATGAGGCGCGAGAGCGTCTGGCTATAGGCCGCCCAGAGCTTCAGGTCAGCTGTGGAGAGCGCTTTAGCCCTGGCCATCGAGGATCAGGATATGCAGGCGGCGCGGGCCGTGGGCGCCGAGTTCCAGGGTTTGCTCGATGTCGGCCGAGCGCGAGGGGCCGGTGATGAGCATGACGTTGCGGGGGAGAGGGTTTTCGGCGCGCAGGAGGTCGAAGGCATCTTCATAGCTTGCGGTGATGCGCGCGGCGGGGAGCAGGACGATCGAATTGTCAGGCAGGATGTTGTTGGTGGTGGGCGTTTGCGGGCCGGAGGGCAGGAGCAGGGTGCCGGTTTCGGCGATGCCGGCAAAGGCGAGGGTGAGGCAGGTGGGGTCCGTGGGTAGGGCCGTGCCGAAGCGAATTCGCAGGGAGGGGATGTTGAACGGGATGGATTGTAGCGACGGATGCCCAGAAATGGTGAGGGTGGGCGGCAGGTGCAGCCGGGCCAGGTAGGAGGCGATGGCGGTGGGGATTTCCGCCGGGGCGGCGAGCCGTTGCACGGTGGCGAACTCACGTTCGGCATATGTGGTGAACAGGGCAATGCGGTCCGCGAGGCTCAACTGACCGCGCGCGGGGATGGGGCCGCGCGGATGGGCTTTCAGGCGGCCGGTAAGCATGGCCTGTTGGTCAGTGGGCAGCGGGCCGCGTTTGAGGCCGCGCTGGATGGCGGCGATGATGGCGTTGCGGCTCACTGGCTGCGGGCCTTTTGGCGGGCGGCGTAATGCGCGAAAAATGTGTCGCCCTCGGGGGCGGGGAAGTCGCGGGTTTTGGTCCAGGCGCCGGCGAAGGGGAGCCAGGCGAAGCGGCCTTGTTTGCGCCCCATGAAGCCAAGGCCAAGGGCGGCGGCGCGGGTGGCGGCGCGGTAGAGCGCGGGGCGTTTGGCGAACCAGGCCCAGATGGCCAGGCCGTAGCGCTGGGCGGGCGGGGAGAGATGGCGCTCGAACTCACGCTCGCGCCAATGGCGCATGAGGTTGGGCAGGGGGATTTTGACCGGGCAGACGCTCTCGCATTTGCCGCAGAAGGTGCTGGCATTCGGCAGGTTCCCGGCGGCCTCGATGCCGGAGAGCATGGGGGTGAGCACCGCGCCCATGGGGCCAGGGTAGATGGAGCCGTAGGCGTGGCCGCCGATGGCGCCGTAGACCGGGCAGTGGTTCATGCAGGCGGCGCAGCGGATGCAGCGCAGCATGTCCTGAAATTCGGTGCCGGCCATGGCGGAGCGGCCGTTGTCCAGCAACACGACGTGGTATTCCTGCGGGCCGTCGGTGTCCGCGGCGCGGCGGGGGCCGGTGGAGAAGGTAGTGTAGACCGACATCTCCTGCCCGGTGGCGGAGCGGGCGAGGACGCGCAGCAGGGTCAGCGTGTCCTCGATGGTGGGGACCACCTTCTCGATGCTGGTGACCACGATATGCACGCGCGGCAGGGTTTGGGTGAGGTCGCCGTTGCCTTCGTTGGTGACGATGACGCTGGTGCCGCTCTCGGCGATGAGGAAATTGGCGCCGGTGATGCCGGCATCGGCGGCGAGGAATTTTTCACGCAATTTGCCGCGCGCCTCGGTGAGGAGATCCCGGCGCTCCCGGAAGACACGATCCGCCGGGAGGTCAGCATGGGATTTGCGGAAACTTTCCTCCCAATCCTCGCGGTTGAGGTGGAAGGCGGGGGCGATGATGTGGCTGGGAGTCTCGCCGCGCAGTTGCAGGATGTATTCGCCGAGGTCGGTCTCGACCGGGGTGATGCCGTTGGCTTCAAGGAAGGGGTTGAGGGCGATTTCCTCGGTGACCATGGATTTTCCCTTGGTCACGGTTCTAACACCGGCGGCGCGGCAGATTTTTAGAACCGCGGCGCGGGCATCCTGCGCGGTTGAGCACCAGTGGACGGTGCCGCCAGCAGCCTCCACCGCCGCCGCATAGGTTTCCAGATAGAAATCCAGATGGGCGATGGTGTGGTCCTTGATGTTTTTGGCGGCCTCGCGCAGCGCCTCGAACTCGGGCAGGAGATCTATCGCGGCTTGGCGCTTTTTGGCGAAATGGGGCTTCGCGCGGGCCAGCGCGCGCTGCAGCCCGGCGTTGCCGATCGCGCTTGTGGCGTTCTCCTTAAAGGCCGCGAGGCTCTGCAACATCAACACTCTCCATTGGGTGCCGATATTGAGTCAGATTGCTTCGTGGGTCCAGATGGTGAAGCTCTCCAGCGTGTTGGGGCCGAAGGTGGTGGAGATGGCGACGTCGGTGGCGTCACGCCCGTGGGCGATGAGCACGCGGCCCTGGCGCGGCTTGTTGTTGCGTGGGTCGAACATGTGCCAGGCGCCGCCCAGATAGGCTTCGAACCAGCCGGCGAAGTCGCCCGCGGAATAGGGTGGCGGCTCGCCGATGTCGCTCAGATAGCCGGTGCAGTAGCGCGCGGGGATATTGAGGCAGCGGCAGAAGGTGAGGGCTAGGTGGGCATAGTCGCGGCAGACGCCGGTGCCCTCGTTATAGGCTTGCAGGGCGGTGCGGGTGGCGCGGGCCTTCATGTAGTCGAATTTGATATGGTGATGCACGAAATCGCACACCGCCTGCACGCGTGCCCAGCCGGGAGGGGTGGCGCCAAAGAGCTTCCAGGCGGTCTCGGTCAGCTCGTCCGTTTCGCAATAGCGGCTGCCGAGCAGGAACATGAGGGTTTCGTCCGGCAGGTCCTGCACCGCGTGTTGCGCGGCATGCGGGAAGATTGGGTCTGGTAGACCGGAATCGGCCACCGTTCCGGCACTGGCGATGCGCACACGCCCGGCGGGGGCGACCAGGCGGGTGCACCAGTTGCCGAAGCTGTCCCGGTATGAGGTGCGGGGCACGCTTGGGGTGATGGTCATGACGTCGGGCACCAGAATGTCCGGGGCGCGGGTGTAATGGACGCCCAGGAGCATGACCATCGGAGTCGGCTGCGGGAATTGGTAGATGAGTTCGTAGCCGACGGCGATTTTCAAATGCTTAGCCCCTTCCAGCCGCATTGGCTGCCTGATTGTCTTACAGCAAAGCGGCGGGGGCGATACGGATATTTTACCCTTGGGGCGGCAGTTTGAAAAATGCCTCGGCGGCGTTGCGGTGGGCCTGTTTGGCGGCAATGGCCCCTTTCACGCGGGCGATCTCGGCGTTCAGGATGCCGATATAGGCTTCCAGCTCATCGACCCCGAGCATGTCCAGCACCGGGGGGACCAGTAGTTTTTTTGACGGGCGGGGGAGGTCTTCTTCAGGATTTGTCATAAAACGATCTTGACCGATGGGTAGCGCGGGTTCCATACCCCGCGCAAGGTTAACTTGCGAACAGCAAGAGAACAGTTGTGTCCGTTCCAGGCCTGCCGGCCTGCGGCGTTAAAAGGTATTTGAATCATGTCCCTACCCCTGATGCCCAAAGCTACCGCAGTTTGGTTGATTGACAAGACGGCGCTGACCTTCGAGCAGATCGCCGATTTCTGTGGCATGCATCCGCTTGAGATCCAGGCGATCGCCGATGGCGAGGTGGCGCAAGGAATCAACGGCTATGATCCGGTGGCCAACAAGCAGGTTGCGGCTGAGGATATTGCGCGCTGCGAGAAAAACCCGGCGCTGCGGCTCAAATTGCTGGCGGCGGCTGACCCGCACCCCAAAAAGGGCAAAGGCGGGCGCTATACCCCCGTGGCCAAGCGTAACGACCGCCCGGATGCGATTGCATACCTGCTGCGCAACTACCCGCATCTGACCGATGCGCAGGTGATAAAGCTGCTCGGGACGACGAAAGACACCATCCACAAAATCCGCGACCGTTCGCACTGGAACAGCGGCAATATCAAGCCGCGCGACCCGGTGATTCTGGGGCTGTGCAAGCAGTCTGACCTGAATGATGCCGTGGCTGCGGCAAATGAGCGGCTGACCCGTGAGGGGCAGACCCCGCCGCCGCCGCCGATGCCTTCAACCGAAGCGGCTTAAAACCGCGCCAACGGAAATAAGGCGGCACGCGGGCCGCCTTATTTTTTTGTGAAATTTCTGTGGGTTATTGCGTCTTTAGACGCTCGATTTGTTCCTTTAGCCGCAATTTCTCGACCTTCATGCGGGCCAGCACCGAATTATCCGGGCCTGGACGGCTGTCTTCGGCGGCAATCTTGGTTTCCAGATTGGCGTGCCGCCCTTTCAAGGCGTCGAGATGCGATTTCAGGTTCATAGTGCCTCCTAAATAGGTTGCGATAGCAAAACCGGAGCCGCCCATCCGGGTGGGCGCCGGGAAGGTCAGGCTAATCCCGTTGCCACGGAATTGTCATCTAAAATGTTGGCAAAATTTTCCGGTTTCCGGTTTCCGAAAATCCCTCTATTGCTCCCTCCCATGTTGACAGACAAAGACAATCTGCTTCGCCGGCTGCATGCTCTGCGTAGTGAACACCGGGATTTGGACACCGTGATCGCCCGTGTCACCGAACAGGGGCCGCTCGACCAACTACAGGTGCAGCGGCTGAAGAAGCGCAAGCTGGGGCTGAAGGATGAGATTTCACGGCTGGAGAGCCGGTTGATCCCGGACCGCACGGCATGAGCCAAGCTTTGGTGGGGATTATTATGGGCAGCAAATCTGACTGGCCCGTGATGCAGCATGCGGCCGAGATGCTGGAGCGGCTGGGGGTGGCCTATGAAGCCAGGGTGGTATCGGCGCATCGCACGCCCAAGCGGCTGTATGATTATGCCACCAGCGCGCAGGCGCGGGGGCTGAAGGTGATTATCGCGGGGGCCGGTGGGGCGGCGCATCTGCCCGGTATGGCGGCATCGATGACCATTTTGCCCGTGCTGGGGGTGCCGGTGGCGGCCACGGCGTTGCAGGGGCAGGACGCGCTGCTGAGCATCGTGCAGATGCCGGGAGGGATTCCTGTGGGGACGCTCGCGATCGGCAAGCCGGGAGCGATTAACGCCGGGCTGCTGGCGGCGTCGATATTGGCGCTCTCCGACCCTGAATTAAGCGCGCGGGTGGCGGCGTTGCGGGCGGAGCAGACGGCTGGCGTGCCGGAGTCCCCCCTGGAATGAGTCTGGCTCCAGGGGCGGTGATCGGGATTATCGGCGGCGGGCAGCTTGGGCGGATGTCGGCCATGGCGGCGGCGCGGCTGGGGTATCTGACACATATATTCTCGCCCGAGGTGTTTGGGCCGGCGGCGCAGGTGGCGGCCTACAATACCGTCGCGGATTATACCGACCAGGCGGCGCTGCGGCGGTTTGCCGAGGCCGTGGATGTGGTGACGTTCGAATTCGAGAATATTCCGGCGGAGAGTCTGGCGCTGTTGGCGAGCCTGAAGCCGGTGCGCCCGGGGCCGGAGATTTTGGCGGTCAGCCAGGACCGGCTGCTGGAGAAGCGGTTTTTGAACGATGCCGGGATTGCGACGGCGCCCTGGGTGGCGGTGCATGATGAGGCGGCGCTGGCGGCGGCGGTGGCCGAGCTGGGGCTGCCCGCGGTGCTGAAGACGACGCGGCTGGGCTATGACGGCAAGGGGCAGGCGATGTTGCGCGCGCCCGAGGATTTGGCGGCGGCGTTTGCGGCGTTGGCGCCAAAGCCACTGGTGCTGGAGGGGTTTGTCGACTTTGCGGCGGAAATTTCCGTGATGGTGGCGCGCGGGGTTGATGGCGAGGCGGTGGCGTTTGATGCCGTGGAGAATAAGCACAAACACCATATTCTGGACCTGACCTACGCCCCGGCGCCGCTGCCGCTGGACCTGCTGGAAGAGGCGGGAGCGATTGCGCGCACGGTGGCGGAGAGGCTGGAACTGGTCGGGTTGCTGGGCGTGGAGATGTTCGTGACCTCAACCGGGGGGCTGCTGGTGAACGAGATCGCGCCGCGGCCGCATAATTCCGGGCATTGGACGATTGATGCCTGCGGGTGCAGCCAGTTTGAGATGCATATCCGCGCGGTGGCCGGGCTGCCGCTGCCCCCGGCGGTGCGGCATTCCGATGCGGTGATGAAGAATCTGGTGGGGCCGGAGGATATGGCGCTGTGGCCGGCGATTTTGGCGGCGCCGGGGTTGATTGCGCACCATTACGGCAAGACCGAAGCGCGGCCGGGGCGGAAAATGGGGCATTTTACCCGGTTGTTTCCCAAGGGCGGGTTGCCGGGGGCGTTTGGGATCGAGGATGCGATCAGGGTGGGGTAAGTGCCCTCTGCTGGCTTTATGTAGACCCCCTTGTTGGCACCAGATTATCCATGAAGCGCTGCGTGCAGGCGGACCAGGAGTAGGTTTCGGCGTGCGGGCGGCAGGCGGTGCGGTCGATTGTCAAAGCGTCGAGCGCCGCTATTTGTAAGTCTTCGTTGAGCGCGCCGACCGGGAGTTTGGATTCACCCAGAATGTCCATGGGGCCGGTGACGGGGTAGGCGGCGACGGGCAGGCCGCAGGCGAGGGCCTCGAGCACGACGAGGCCAAAAGTGTCGGTTTTCGAGGGGAAGACAAAAACATCGGCGCCAGCATAGGCGGCAGCGAGTTCGGCGCCGTGACGCGCCCCGGCGAAATGCGCGTTGGGGTAATCGCGCTCCAGGGCTTTGCGTTGCGGGCCGTCTCCGACGATGAGTTTGGTGCCGGGAAGCGTAAGGTCCAGAAAGGCGGGCAGGTTTTTTTCTATCGCGACACGGCCGACATAGGCGAAGATCGGGCGCGGAAGATTCCAGTTTTCCTTTGGTTCTGGGCGAAACATTTCCAAATCAACGCCGCGTGACCAGGAGCGGACGTCCCGGAAGCCGCGGGCGGTGAGTTCGTCGCGCAGCGATTGTGTGGCGACCATGACGCCGGCGCTTGCGCCATGGAACCAGCGCAGCCATGCGTAGGTGAGCGATAGCGGCATATTGATGCGCGCTTGCAGGTATTCGGCAAAGCGTGTGTGAAAGGCCGTGGTAAAAGCGATTTTGCGGCGCCGCGCATAGGCCCGGGCGGCCATGCCGAGAGGACCTTCAGTGGCGATATGCAGCGCGTCCGGCGCAAAATCATCAATCAGTTTCGCCAGTTTCCGGCGAGGAAAAAGGGCGAGGCGGATTTCCGGGTAGGATGGCATCGGCACTGAGCGGAATTGATCCGGCCCGATGATTTCGACAACCTTGCCCATCGCGCGCATTTCCTCCGCGATCATGCGCAAGGTGCGGACCACACCGTTGACCTGCGGTTCCCATGCGTCGGAGACGATGAGAATGCGGCTCAGCCCTGGAAACGCGAGCAGCGGTTCAGACCCCGGCAGAGAGGGCGCGCGTGGATTCAGGCGCGCGCTGCATGGAGGCGATTTCCGTGGCGAAGTTTTCCATCACCGCCGCTTTGGAGGCGCTGACTTTGGCGTTGCCGCTGCTGAGTAGCGAGAGCTTGTTGCGGGCCACCCAGTCGACCAGTTCGAGCTTGCCGTCGCGGTGTTCCACTAATGCCGTGCAGCTTTCCACCCAGTCGCCGTCGTTAAGGTACATGATGCCGTTGACCATGCGCATTTCGGCATGGTGGATGTGGCCGCAGACCACACCGTCAAACCCGCGGCTGCGGGCATCATCGGCGAGCGCGCCCTCGAAACGGTCAATGGCTTTGACGGCTTCCTTAACCTGCAATTTGAGCCAGGCCGAGAGTGACCAGTATGGATAGCCAAGTTTTATGCGAATGTTATTGAAATAACGGTTGATGCCGAGGGCGACCGTGTAGGCCCAGTCACCCAATAAGGCGAGAATTCTGGCATGGCGGACCACGGAGTCGAAGGCATCGCCATGGGTGATGAGGAGGCGTTTGCCGTCGGCGGTGGTGTGCTCGGCTTCCATCTGCATTTTTACGCCGCAAACTTCCACACCAAGGGGAATGTATTTGCGCATCATCTCGTCATGGTTGCCGGGGATGTAGATGACATTCGTGCCATTGCGCGCCGCGCGAAGAACAAGGCGCAGGACTTCGTCGTGATGGTGATCCCAGAACCAGGAGCGGCGCAGGCGCCAGCCGTCGATGATGTCACCCACGAGAAACAGGTTTTCGCATGTTACTGACTTAAGGAAATCAGCAAGAAATTCAGCACGGCAACCGCGGGTGCCGAGATGAGTATCGGAGATGAAAACACTGCGATACGGGGTTGTATTCACATGGCGGGCGGGCGCTGTTGCGTTCATGCTTGAGGCAATAGGCTGGGAGCGCGTGTCGTAAACAGTGAAGATTCCGTGACTCTGGCAGGAGATTTTTAAAAACAAGGTATCATTGTATTGTCACTGTATGGTCATTCCAATGACACATGAGCGCGGCAAAAGGAGAGTTTACTCTGATCTGCCGGGAATTTTGCGATGTTGGTTATTTTCAATCCGGTAGCAGGCCGCAGGCGGGCGGCGGCCTTGTGGCATGTGCTGGATCTGTTGGTCGAGAACGGGGTTATGGTGGAAGTCGCCGAGACCCAGCATGCCGGGCATGCAACCGCGCTGGCCCGCGCGGCGGCCTGTGAGGGGCGTGCCATGGTTGTGGCGGCGGGGGGGGATGGCACCATCGCGGAGGTGGCGAACGGGCTGCTGGGCAGCCATACGGCGCTGGGGGTCATCCCACTTGGCACCGCCAACGTGCTGGCCAAGGAGTACGCTCTTTCCACCGCCCCGCGCGCGATTGCCAATGCTCTGGCCTACCGGCGTACCCGGCTGCTTTGGCCGGGTGTGGCCAGGATTGCGGGACACGACCATGTGTTTGTGCAGATGGTCGGGCTGGGGTTTGACGGCGCGGTGGTGCAGGGGCTGCAACCCATGCTTAAGCGCGCCATCGGCCGGGGCGCGTATGTGTGGCAGTCGCTCTGGGAGTCGGTGGCTTACGGCTTCCCCAAAGTGCGCCTGAGCGTCGATGGCAAGGATTACGAGGCGGCCAGCGTGGTGGTGACCAAGGGGCGGCTTTATGGCGGGCCTTATCTGCTGGCGCCGAATGCCGCTTCCACGGCACCCGGCTTTCAGGTCGCTCTGTTTGAAAATCCGGGAACCTTCGCGGCACTGCTGGCAGGCGCGGCGCTGCCTTTGGGCTTGCTGCCGCGCTGCCCTGGGGTGCGGGTGATCGCGGGGAGCCATATTGATTTTTCGCCCGCGAACGGGCCGATCATGGCACAATCCGATGGGGATGCCCTGGAGGGCACGCCGGTCTGCGTGGCGGATGCCGGTTGCCCAATTTCGTTGATTGTGGGGTAGGGCTTGAGGCTGTCCCGGTGAAGGGATAAGGGGGGGACGCAAATTCACGGAGCCAAAAGATATGAAAACCCCCGTTCGCGTTGCCGTTACCGGTGCTGCCGGTCAGATTGGTTATGCTATCCTGTTCCGCATCGCCAACGGCGATCTTCTTGGGAAGGACCAGCCTGTTATCCTGCACCTGCTCGACCTGCCGGTGGCGCAGAAGGCGTTGAACGGCGTGATTATGGAACTGAAGGACTGCGCCTTCCCGCTTTTGGCTGGTGTGGTGCCGAGCGATGACCCGAATGTGGCGTTCAAGGATATTGATATTGCCATTCTCATTGGCTCGCGCCCGCGCGGCCCGGGCATGGAGCGCCGCGACCTGCTGGCCGCCAATGCCGAGATCTTCAAGGTGCAGGGCAAGGCGCTGAACGATTTCGCCAAGCGCACCGTTAAAGTGCTGGTCGTGGGCAACCCGGCCAATACCAACGCTTATATCGCCATGAAATCGGCGCCGGACCTGCCCAAGAGCGCGTTCACCGCGATGTTGCGGCTGGACCATAACCGTGCGGTCTCGATGCTGGCGGAAAAGGCCGGGGTTGAGGTTGCGGATATCGAGAAAGTCGCGGTGTGGGGCAACCATTCGCCCACCATGTACGCCGATTACCGCTTCGCCGCGGTGGGGGGCGAGTCGCTCGCCGCCAAGATCAACGATGAGACCTGGTATCGTGAGACCTATCTCAGCGCTGTCGGCAAGCGTGGCGCCGCCATTATCGAGGCGCGCGGTCTCTCCTCCGCCGCTTCCGCCGCCAATGCCGCGATCGACCATGTGCGCGACTGGGTGCTGGGCACCAACGGCAAATGGGTCTCCATGGGCATTCCTTCCGACGGCTCCTACGGCGTGCCGGAAGATGTGATGTTCGGCGTGCCCGTTGTTTGCGAAGGCGGCGTATATAAGCGCGTCGAAGGGCTGCCGGTTGACGAGTTCTCCAAGGGGCGCATTCAGCACACGCTAAACGAGCTGCTTGAGGAGCGTGAAGCGGTGGCTTCGCTGCTCAGCTAAGCCACCGCGGCAATGAAGTGAGTAAAAAAGGCCAGGAGATCAACATCCTGGCCTTTTTTTAATGGGCCCGCGCCGCCTGATGTGCGGGTATGCGCCTTCCGGCGCGGGGGTGGGTTTGCTAAGGCATTGGTGTGGGTGATTCCGTTGCTTTGATGTTTGGTCTGCCAGGGCAGGGGATGCATCTGCGTCTTGACGCCTTATCAGTGCTGTTTTTGTGCATTCTGCTGCCCCAGATCGTTGCCAGCGCGCTGGCGGAGCGGCGCGGGCCGGTCACCTTCTGGGTTTTTGCCGCCGCCATGGTGCTGACCCTTCTGGCGGGTGATGCGTTCACACTGATTTTTGGCTTTGAGCTGATGAGCGCAGCCTCATGGCTGCTGGTATTGCGCGGCGATGCCAGGCCGGCGACGCTTTATGCCGGAATTGCGATGTTTTCCGCCGCATGCCTGATCCCGGCGGTGTTCCTGCCTGCGAGTTCGCTGGCGTTTATGCTGGTGTTGCTGGGGGCTGGCGCCAAGGCGGGTCTGGCACCTTTGCATTCATGGCTGCCGCGCGCGCATCCGGCGCCGCCTGCCGGGGTTTCCGCTTTGATGTCCGGCGGCATGGTGAAGGTCTCGCTTTATATCCTGATTCGCTATGGTTTTATTGAGTTCGGCGCGGCGGCGCAGCCCTGGTGGGGTTCCGTACTGATTGTCGCCGGGGCGGCTTCAGTGTTGATCGGCGCGTTGCGGGCCATGCTGGAGGTTGAGCTGAAGACCATGCTGGCCTGCTCGACGGTTGAGCATGTTGGGTTGATCGCGGTTGGCCTGGGGATCGCGCTGCGGGCGAAGGCGATGGGGAATCTGGATCTGGCGTCACTCGCGCTGCAGGGCGCTTTGCTTTGCGCGGTGGCGCATGGGTTGTTCAAGCCAATGCTGTTCCTGGGGGCTGGCGCGGTGAAAAATGCGACCGGGACGACCTCATTGGATTGGTTGGGCGGGCTGATGCGTGGCATGCCCCGGCTGGGTATGCTGATGCTGGTGGGCGCCGCCGGGATGGCGGCGCTGCCGCTCGGGCCTGGTTTCGCCCCCGAATTTTTATTGCTGCATGCCGTGATTCGCGCGGCGGGTACGGGGGGGATTTTGGCGCGAATCGGCTTTACCGCCTTGCTGGCAGGGCTTGGTTTAAGTGCCGCCCTGGCGCTGGGCGCCGTGGTGCGGCTGATCGGCATAGGATTTTTGGGGCGGCCGCGCAGCCTGCATGCGGCCGCGGCTGAGGATGCGAAACGCGGCACGCTGGCCGGTATGGGGCTGTTGGCGGTACTTTGCGTGCCGGTGGCGTTGCTGCCGGGCGTTGTTCTGGGCATGCTCGAGCCGGTTATTGCGTTGTTGGCGCCCAACTCCGCCCCGGCGCCACTGAGTTATGCCCCTCTGTCCCTGGGTATTTTATTTGCCCTGACCGCGGGGGCGGCCGTTTTGGGTTTGCGCCGGTTTGCCGTGAGGGGCACGCGCGAGGTTGCGGCCTGGACGGGTGGATTTGGCAGCCCGCCGGCGTGGCTTCCGTTTGGTGATCCTCTGACGCAGCCCAGCGCCACCGGGTTTGCCGAGCCTGTCCGCCGCGCCATCGCGCGAGGGTTGCTGGCGCCAAAGGGGGTGGACCCGGCGGAGGCTTATCTGTTGTTGCCGCTGTCGAAGGTCAGTCTGCGGCTGACGCGGGTGGCCGAGCATATCCGCCGTTCCACCATGCGCCAGCGTCTGGCGTTTGTATTTGGCGCGCTGGTCATGTTCCTGCTGGCCCTTGGGCTTGGGGAAGGCGGGTGATGGTCTTGTTCTTTCTCCGCCTGGTGGCGAGCTTGGCGCATATCGCCCTGGTGTTTGCCTTGGCGCCGCTGCTGCTGGGGCTGGTGACGAAACTGCGGGCGCGCTTATTGGGGCGCCGGGGGCCGCCGCTGCTGCAGCCATACCGCAACCTGCGCCGGCTGCTGCATAAAACCACGCTGGTGCCAGATACCGCGACCGACCTCTATCCCATCTGGCCGTTTGTAAGTTTTACGGCGATTGCCGTGGCAGCCATGCTGGTGCCGGGGTTTTGTCTGGGTCTGTTAACCTCCGATCTCAGTGATTTTATTACATTGGTTGGCCTGCTGGCGCTGGCGCGCGGGGCGGCCATGCTGGCGGGGTTGGAGTCGGGCTTTGGCTTCGGCGGGGCGGCTGCGGCGCGCGAGGCGCTCTTCAGCGTGTTCGCCGAGGCGGCTTTGCTGGTTGTTCTGGTTAGTTTCGTCCTGATTGCTCATTCCCCGACGGTGGATGGAATCGCGGCGGCGTTCCGCACGGGGCATATCGGCATTTCGGTCTCGCTGGGGTTTGCACTGGCAGCCATGCTCGCCGTGGCTCTGACCGAAACGGGGCGTATTCCGACGGACAATCCCTCCGGGCATCTGGAACTCGCCATGGTGCATGAGGCGATGCTGCTGGAATATTCCGGGCGGTTTCTGTTGTTGTTCGAGTATGCGGCGATGCTGCGGCTGATGGTATGGATGTGTTTGATCGGCACGGTGTTTTTCCCCTTCGGCATGGCGCGCGCGGGTGAAATTCTCTCCTGGCCGGGCGGGCTGGTGCTGTGGGCGGGGAAACTGGGCGTGATGGCGGTGGCGCTCTCGTTGTTCGAGATTGGTACCGCGAAGATGCGGGTCTTCCGGGTGCCGGAGTTTCTGGGTGTGGCCATGCTGCTTGGCGTGCTCGCGGGTGTGTTTCTCTTCGTTGCGGCCAGGATCGGCGCATGAACCTGGTTTATCCGCTGGCGCATCTGATGGGCGGGGTGATCCTGCTTTGCGCGTTCTCGATGCTCTCTCAGCGCCGCCTGGCGGCGATGATCACGCTGTATCAGGTGCAGGCACTCACGCTTTCGGCCGCGGCCTTCTGGCAGGGATTCGCGCAAGGGGCGGGGGATCTCTACCTCACCGGCCTCATCACGCTGGCCATCAAGGGGATTTTGCTGCCCATGGGCATGCGTCAGATCGTGCAGCGCTTTAACATGGTCCGCGCCGTGGAAACCACCATGCCGGTCGGGCTTTCGATGATCCTGGGGGTCGGGCTGATCGGCATCGCGGTGCTGGTGGTGTTGCCCACCACGGTTAGCGCGGTCTCCCTCACGCGCGAGGATCTGGCGATTTCGCTCTCGGTCGTGCTGCTTGGCCTGCTGGTAATGACGCTGCGGCGCCATGCCATTGCGCAGGTGATTGGTTTTCTTTCCACCGAGAATGGGCTGGTGCTGGCGGCCACGGGTATGCCGGGGATGCCTTTTGTCGCCGAACTTTCGGTGGCGCTGCTGGTGTTGCTGGCATTTCTTGTCATCGGCGTGTTTCTGTTCCGCATTCGTGAGCATTTTGACACGCTGGATTTGGTGGGGATTGAGGAAATCGAGAGGCGCGGGCGATGAATCTTTGTTTGCCCGCGGTGTTTTTGCCGTTGCTCGCGGCGCCGGCGATGGGCGTGTTTGGCACGCGCGCGCAGGGGGCGGTCGCGAATCTGGTGCTGAACGTCATCGTGTTTGGCTTTACCATCGCCGTGTTTTTCGGGCCTGGGAGCGGGCTGATCCATGCCGATGGCCTGGGGATGATCTTTGGCGTTCTGACCAGTTTTGTCAGCCTCATGACAGCGCTCAGCAATCTTAGCTTTGTGTGGGGTGGCAACGAGGTGCTGAGCCTGCGCCGCTGGCGGGTGTATCACGCCATGTGTCAGGTGGTCCTGGGGAGCACGCTGCTGGGGCTTTACGCCGATAACATCGGGTTGCTCTGGGTGGCGGTGGAAGGGGCGACGATTGCCGCGACGCTGGGGGTAAGCCTGCCGCGCACGGCCTCGGCGCTGGAGGCCGCGTGGAAATATTTCATCCTCGGCGGCGTGGGCATCGCGCTGGCGCTGTTTGGGACCATGCTGGTGTATCTGGCGGCGCAGCCGGCACTTGGGCCTGGGCTGCCGGCCATGAGTTTTGCGGCACTTACGGAGCACGCCAGCAAATTGGATGGTTCGCTGCTGACGCTGGCATTTGTATTTCTGCTGTTTGGCTATGGCACCAAGGCGGCGCTTGTGCCGCTGCATGGCTGGCTGCCAGATGCCTATGCTGAAGGGCCGATACCGCTGACCACCGCGCTCAGCACCTTGATGTTGAATGTCGCGCTGATCGCGATTTTACGATACCGGCATTTGATGCAGGCGAATTTTGCCGGTGGCGGCGGGGCGTTGCAGCCGGGGGTGTTTTTGCTCACGCTGGGGTTGGCCTCTTTGCTGCTCACCGCCTTTTCGCTCTCGCGGCGGCGCGATGCACGGCGGTTTTTTGGTTTCTCCTCCGTTGAGCATTCCGGCATTGCGGTGTTCGCTTTTGGCATTGGTGGTGCGGCGGCGATTTTTGGCGGGCTGTTGCATATGCTGGTGCATACGCTGGTGAAATCGGCCCTCTTTCAGGCGTTGATGCGCGGCGCGGCACTGCGCGGCTCGGCGGCGCCGGGCAATTATGGTTTTTCGCATCTGCGCGGCATGGTCCACAGCAACAAATATACCGGCTGGCTGCTTGGTGCCTGCGTATTTGCGCTGACGGGCCTGCCACCTTCCGGCCTGTTCGCCAGCGAGTTCATCATTATCAGCCAGACCATACAGCGCGATCCCTATGTGTCGCTGCCGCTCGGCCTGGGGCTGGTGTTATGTGCCGTGGCGATTATCCGCAATATCGGCCCGCTGGTGTTTGGTCATGCACCGCCGCATACCAAGCATCAGAAAGCCGGGATTGGCATCAACCTGGTTGGGCTGCAGCTTGTGCTGGCCTTTATGGTTGCTTTTGCGATGCCTTGGTTCCTGTTGCATTCGCTTTCCTCCGTCGCGGCGGCGCTGCAATGAAGCTGCTTTCATCGGAAGACTGGCAAGCCTATCCGGGTAAATTCATCGCCCTGTGGACGGATGCGCATTATGCCTACGCGCTCTATCAACCAGCCGAGCTGGTGGCGACGCTGCTGGTGAATGGCGCTTATCCGGCGCTGAGCCACAAAGGGGCTGGCTGGTTTCAGCGCCTGGCGCATGACAGCAATGGTCATACCGCAATCGGAGCCACCGATACGCGCCCCGCCATCGAACATTTCCGCAGCTCGGACGGCACGGCATCATGGCCGGAGTTTTCCAGCCCCAGCGGAGAGGGGATCCACCAGGTTGCCGTGGGGCCGATCCATGCCGCGATTATCGAGCCGGGGCATTTCCGCTTCTCGCTGCGCGGTGAGGAGGTTTTGAAACTTGAAGCGCGGCTGGGTTATTCCCACAAGGGCACATTGGCGCTGATCCGCGGCAAATCACCGCGTCTGGCGGCGCGCTTCGCCGCGCGTGTTTCGGGCGATGCAACGGTTGCTCATGGCATTGCATTCGCGCATGCGGCCGAGGCGGCGCTGGGTGTTACACCGCCGGAGCGGGCTGTTTATCTGCGTGCGATCATGGCGGAGTTGGAGCGCCTGGCCAACCACGGCAGCGATATTGGCGCCATTGCGGGGGATGCGGGATTTTCGTTCCTCGATGCGCGTTTTGCCTGGCACCGTGAAACCCTGTGCGAGGCCGCCAAGGCGGCGTTTGGCCATCGGTTGATGATGGACATGGTGATCCCCGGTGGCGTCGCGGGGGATATTTTATTGGGCGGCATGGCGGCAATTCTTGCGGCCTTGCTGGCATTGGAAAGCGAACTTCCCGGCTTGACGCGGGTGTTCGAGGATTATGCCAGTTTGCAGGACCGGCTTGTGGGAACCGGCATTGTTCCGCCTCAACTGGCGCAGGCCTATGCCGCAGGCGGGTTCACCGGGCGGGCATCCGGCCAGAACCATGATGCACGGGTTTCGCCGGGTTATGCGCCCTATGAGCATTTCGGTCTGGAGGTTCCGGTTGAGCAAGATGGGGATGTGGCGGCGCGCATTCGTATCCGGCTGGCCGAAATCATCGAGAGCATCCGCTTTATCCGTGATATGCTGACAAATTTGCCAGATACCGCCATTGTGATTGCCCCGCCTTCGGGCAGCGGCAGCGGGGTTGGCGTGGCGGAGAGTTTCAGGGGGCCCGTGTGGCACTGGCTGCGTATCGAGTCAGGCACCATCGCCGATGTGTTCATCGCCGATGCCAGCACGCTGCAATGGCCGCTGGTCGAATTCGCGGCCACGACCGCGATTCTCGCGGATTTCCCGCTTATCAACAAATCCATCAACGCCTCCTACTCGGGAGTGGATCTGTAATGGTCTGGAAAACCCTCGCCCGGCACTTCATCTCCCACCCGGCCCCGCCGTGCAAAGCCAATGACGCAGCCGTGGCGGCGCTACGCCAGCGCCTTGCCGCCGCGGGACATAAGAAGCTTGGCCGGAGTCTGGCCATCCGCCATGTCGCCGCCGGAAGCTGCAATGGCTGTGAGCTGGAGTTGCGGGCGACGCAAAATCTTGTCTATGACCTGACGCAATATGGGCTGAGCTTTACGCCCAGCCCGCGCCACGCGGATATATTGCTGATCACCGGTGTCGCGGGGGGGAATATGCTCACCGCCGTGCGTCAGGCGCGCGAGGCGATGCCGGAGCCGGTGCTCGTTATTGCCGTGGGTGATTGCGCGGTGGATGGCGGGGTTTTTAAAGGCTCGCCAGCCATTACCGGTGGGGCGGATTCAATTTTGCAGGTCGATCTGGTGGTCGCCGGCTGCCCGCCAGCCCCGGCGCAGATCATTGAGGGATTGCTGGCTCTGCTTGAAGTCAACGACACCGCCCCAAGGCCGGTGAGGGTGCCAAGGTAGAAACCAGGGGGCAGCGCGCCCCCTGGTTTGGTTTGGGGCTGTGGTTATTTGGCCGCGCGGGCCAGGCTCGCGGAGATGGCGGCTTCGGCGGCGGCGCGGTCGGCCCAGCCGGTGATTTTGACCCATTTGCCTTTTTCGAGATCTTTGTAATGCTCAAAGAAGTGCTTGATGGCGTCGCGGGTGATGGCGGGAAGCTGGGCCACCTCGGTGATGTCGGTATATTGGGGGTGCACCTTGTCATGCGGCACGCAGACGATTTTTTCGTCCATGCCGGCTTCGTCTTCCATCTGCAGCAGCCCGATCGGCCGGGCGCGTACCACGGCGCCGGGAACGACGGCGGTGGGCAGCAGCACCAGCGCGTCGGCCGGGTCGCCGTCATCGGCCAGCGTGCCGGGGATGAAGCCGTAGGCGGCGGGGTAGGTCATGGGGGTGAAGACCACGCGGTCAACGATCAAAGCGCCGCTTTCCTTGTCGATCTCATACTTCACGCCCGAGCCGGCGGGGATTTCCACCACGATGTTGATGTCGCGCGGTACGTCTTTACCGGCCGATAGTTTGCTCACGTCCATGGTCAAAAACTCCCTGTTGAATTCCTGGGGCGCTATAACCCGCCGGGGCCTATCTTGCCAACGCGGCTTGCCCCGCTATGTTGCGGCAGCTTTAGGCGCCGGTAGCTCAACGGTTAGAGCGGACCGCTCATAACGGTTTGGTTGCGGGTTCGATTCCTGCCCGGCGCACCAGCGGCCCCCAGGGGGCGGGCCTGAAAAACCATATGCGCTGATAACGTGGGGCAGTTGCCGCTCTCCGCCGCCGCCCCTATACCGTGGCCAACCGTTTCAAAGGGTAAGTGCTATGGCCAGCTATCAGTATGTCTATGTCATGAAGGATCTCACCAAAGCCTATCCGGGCGGGCGGGAGGTATTCAAGGGCATTACACTTTCATTCCTGCCGGGGGTGAAAATCGGCGTGCTGGGTGTGAATGGCGCGGGTAAATCAACGCTGCTGAAGATTATCGCGGGTATCGAGAAAGAGTATGGCGGCGAGGCCTGGGCCGCCGAGGGCGCGCGGGTTGGGTATCTATCGCAGGAGCCGCATCTCGATCCGACGAAAAATGTTGGTGAGAATGTCGCGGAGGCGTTTGCCGAGCTGCGCGGCGCGCTGGCCCGTTTCAACGCCATCTCGGACGAATTCGCTGAACCGATGGATGACGCGAAGATGGACGCGCTGCTCGCCGAACAGGCGACCTTGCAGGAAAAAATCGACGCGGAGGATGGCTGGGACCTTGACCGGCGCATTGAGATCGCGCTCGACGCGCTGCGCTGCCCGCCGCCTGATGCGCCTGTCGGCCCGCTTTCCGGCGGAGAACGCCGCCGCGTCGCATTGTGCCGCCTGCTGTTGGAAAAGCCTGACCTGCTGCTGCTCGATGAGCCGACAAACCATCTTGACGCTGAATCGGTCGCCTGGCTGGAGCGCACGTTGCAGAATTACGCCGGCACCGTGATTCTGGTGACCCATGATCGTTATTTCCTGGACAATGTGACCAACTGGATTCTGGAAATCGAGCGTGGCCGTGGCTACCCCTATGAGGGCAATTACTCCTCCTGGCTGGAGCAGAAGCGTAAACGTCTGGCCCAGGAAGAGAAGGAGGAATCCTCCCGCCAGCGCGCCCTGGCCGAGGAACAGGAATGGATTTCCTCCTCGCCAAAGGCCCGGCAGACCAAGTCGCGCGCGCGTATCCAGCGTTATGAGGAATTGTTGGCGAAATCTCAGGAGCTGGTTGGCGGCGTTGCTGAAATCGTCATCCCCCCCGGCCCGCGCCTTGGCGGCACGGTCATTGAGGCAATTGATCTGTGTAAGGGCTTTGGTGACCGCGAGCTGATCGAGGGGCTTAACTTCAAACTTCCCCCGGGCGGCATTGTCGGCGTGATCGGCCCCAACGGCGCGGGTAAAACCACGCTGTTCAAGATGATCACCGGGTTCGACAAGCCGGATTCCGGGGCTTTGAAAATCGGCGAGACCGTGAAACTTGGCTATGTTGACCAGTCCCGCGACTCGCTGGACCCGGATAAAAACGTTTGGGAGGAAATCTCGGGCGGCACGGATGTGATCCATCTGGGCAAGCGCACCGTTGCCTCGCGCGCTTATGTGGGGGCGTTTAATTTCAAAGGCTCGGACCAGCAGAAGAAGGTGGGTATTCTCTCCGGCGGTGAGCGCAACCGGGTGCATCTGGCGAAGATGCTGAAGACCGAAGCCAATGTCATCCTGCTCGATGAGCCGACCAACGATCTGGACGTGGACACCTTGCGCGCGCTCGAAGAGGCGTTGATGGAATTTCCCGGCTGCGCTGTTATCATCTCGCATGACCGTTGGTTCCTTGACCGTTTGGCCACGCATATCCTGGCGTTCGAGGGTGATTCGCATGTCGAGTGGTTCGAGGGCAACTTCCAGGCCTATGAGGAGGACAAGCGCCGCCGCCTGGGGCAGGATGCCGCCGAACCTCACCGTATCAAGTACCGGCCGCTGACCCGGTAGCCCCAACGGCATTGCGCATGGGTGCGAGCCAGCAAAGCCCGTTGGCATGACCGCGTTATCGGCTTGGTCCATGGTGACGGGGCGTTTGCGCATGGCGCCGGTTGGATATTGGGACTTACGGGATCTGGTCGCTTTGAAGGGTGATCCGCGGGCGTTTGCGCAGATGCTGGGTGGGGTGAGGGCCCCGGTTCAGGTTGCCGAGGAGCTGGCGCAGGACATTCAGGACTGGGGCCGGTTTGGCTACGGCATGTGGAGCGTCCGTGGGCTGCGGGGTAAGTTTTTAGGCTTGACGGGGCTGATGCACCGGCCAGATGGCCGTGGCGTGGCGTTGCGGTTTGCCTTCTGGCCTGAGGTCCGCGGTGTTGGCCTGGCGAGTGAGGCCGCGGGCATGGCGCTGAATTACGCGCATGGCACGGCGGGGTTGAGCAAAGTGATCGCCGTGGCCCGGGAGGATAATTTTGCTTCCCGGATGGTGTTGGGTTCGATCGGCATGGCCGAGGTGGACCGTTTTAGCCGTGACGGCATTATACGTCTTGTTTACCAGTCTGTTCGTGGCCCATCCGCTGGGTGAAATCTCCGTCATTCACGTTTTTTTGCCTTGCGTGGCGGTGGGATTGGTATGTTTAGTTACTTTGTGACACGAGCTGAACACAGAGCCATAATCGAGTTCATCGGGCGCGCCCTTGAGGGCGATCAGCCGCCTATGGACGTCGAGGCCGATGCGATTATCAGGGCTTTATTCAAACGTAATCCGGATGCGGCGTACCGGGTGACGATGATGGCGATGGCATTGTCGGCGCTGCCGGAGGCTGTGCAACCGGCTAGACGGCACCATCATAAGGGGTGGCTGGCGGCGTTGTTCGAGAGGCGGGAGGCGGATCGCCCGCGGCGGGAGCCGGCAATTTCCTAACGATCGCGTTTAAGCGTTTTCCAAACTGTAGCGCGCACGGCTGACGGCATCGCCTGTCAGGGCTTCGCGTGCCGCGGCCTCTCCGGCAGGGGAGGCCAGTATGGTCAGCCGCTTGAAATAGGGAGCTTTTCCGGTTGCCCGGTCGCGAAATAGCTGCCCCAGCGCCGTGGCGATGGGGCCGCGCGGCTGACAGCAGAAGCAGCCCGGAAAATGCCCGGGTTTGGCCAAGGCGAAGCGAATAACATAGCCTTGTTTTGGCGGCTCCAGGCCTTCTTCCAGCAGCACGGCATCCATGGCGCCGGGGGCGGCCCCGAATAAAACCTGAATTCGCGTATCATTTGCATTGCCCATTCTCTGGACTTGGGGGCAATCCGGTGTATCTGACAAGCATGTCCAGACCAAATATATTAGAAGCCCTTTCCCGCAATGTCCTGCTCTGCGATGGCGGCATGGGGTCGCGCGTGCAGGCGCTCACCCTTGATGTTGAAAAAGACTACTGGGACAAGGAGAACTGCACCGAGGTGCTCAACCTTTCCCGGCCGGACCTCGTGCGCGATATCCATCGCGGTTATTTTGAGGCTGGGTCTGACATGGTGCAGACCAACAGCTTTGGCGGCTCGCCGATCACCCTGGGTGAGTTCGAGCTTGAGGACCGTGCTTTCGAGATCAACAAGATCGCCGGTGAGCTGGCGCGCGAGGCGGCGGAGAGCTTTGCCGACGGGCGTACCCGCTATGTGGTGGGCAGCATCGGGCCGGGAACCAAGCTGCCGAGCCTGGGCAATATTGCCTACGACCCGCTGGAAGAGGCGCTGTTTGTGCAATCCCAGGGGCTGCTCGCCGGCGGGGTGGATACGATTTTGATCGAGACCTGTCAGGATACCTTGCAGATCAAAGCCGCCGTGAATGGCGCCAAGCGTGCGCGGGCGGCTGCGGGTTCCAGCGTTCCGATATTCGTGCAGGTGACCGTGGAGACCACGGGGACGCTGCTGGTGGGACCCGATATTGCCGCCGCCGCCACGGTCATCAACGCGTTGGATGTGCCCCTGATGGGGTTGAACTGCGCCACCGGGCCGCAGGAAATGGCCGAACATGTCCGCTATCTGAGCCAGAACTGGCCAGGGCTGATTTCTGTGCAGCCGAATGCCGGCCTGCCGGAATTGGTGGACGGCAAGACACATTACCCGCTGGCTGCTCAGGAGATGGCAAGCTGGGTGGAGCGGTTTGTTGTTGAGGACGGGGTTAATTTGATCGGCGGCTGCTGCGGCACAAGCATCCCGCATATTCAAGCGCTGGATGCGATGCTCCGGCGCTTGGGTCATCCGCGCCCCGCGCCGGTGGCGCGTAAATATTTCTGGGTGCCTTCGGTTGCCAGCCTGTACGGCGCTGTGCCGCTGCGTCAGGAAAACAGCTATTTTTCGATAGGCGAGCGTTGCAACGCCAATGGCTCTAAAAAATGGCGTGAGTTGCAGGAGGCTGGCGATTGGGACGGCTGCGTGGCGATGGGCCGCGAGCAGGTGGCCGAAGCCTCCAACGCGCTGGACATCTGCACGGCCTTTGTCGGCCGTAATGAGACTTTCGAGATGAACCAGGTGATCACGCGGTTCACCTCCTCGGTGAATGCGCCCTTGGTCATTGATTCGACCGAGACGCCCGTGATCGAGGCGGCGCTGAAGCTGCATGGCGGCAAGCCGATCATCAATTCGATTAACTTCGAGGATGGCGAAGGCCACGCCACGGAGCGGTTGAAGCTGGCGAAGAAATTCGGCGCGGCGGTGATTGCGCTGACCATCGATGAGGTGGGCATGGCGAAGTCGCCTGAGGACAAACTGCGGATTGCCGCGCGCCTGGTCGATTTTGCGTGCAATAAATTCGGCCTGCCGCAGAGTGATCTGCTGATCGACCCGCTGACATTCACAATCGCCACCGGCAATGAGGACGACCGCAAACTGGGGCAATGGACGCTGGAGGGAATCAAGATGATCCGTGATGCGTTCCCGGACATTCAGATTATTCTCGGTCTCTCCAATATTTCCTTCGGGCTGAATCCGGCGGCGCGCGCGGTTTTGAATTCCGTGTTTCTCGATCATGCCGTGCGCGCGGGGATGACCGGTGCGATTGTGCATGTGTCGAAAATCCGCCCGTTGCACCTGATCGCGGCGGAGGAAGTGAAGGTTTGTGAGGACCTGATTTTTGATCGCCGCGCCGAGGGGTATGACCCGCTGCAAAAGCTTCTGGAAATTTTCGCCGACCGGAAAGCGGCTGACGCCACCAAAAAGAAACGTGCGGAGACGGTGGAAGGGCGGTTGAAGGACCGCATTGTGGACGGCGACCGCAAGGGGCTGACAGATGAGCTGGACGAGGCGCTGAAGACCAACAAGCCGCTGGATATAATCAACAATATCCTGCTTGACGGGATGAAGGTGGTTGGCGAGTTGTTCGGCGCGGGCAAGATGCAGTTGCCGTTCGTGCTGCAATCCGCGGAGACGATGAAGGCCGCAGTAGCCTATCTGGAACCGATGATGGAGCGCGTCGCCGGCGAGGAACGCGGTATTATGGTGCTCGCCACAGTGAAGGGCGATGTGCATGATATCGGCAAAAACCTCGTGGATATTATTCTGACCAATAATGGCTACAAGGTTATCAACCTTGGCATTAAGGTGCCTTTGGCGGATATGGTGGTGGCGGCGAAAGAGCACAGGGCGCATGCGATCGGCATGTCCGGGTTGCTGGTGAAATCCACAGTGGTGATGCGTGAGAACCTTGAGGAAATGTCGCGCCAGGGATTGGAGATTCCGGTGATGCTGGGCGGCGCGGCGCTGACGCGCAACTATGTGGAAGATGATTGCGTGGCGGCCTATGCCTCAGGCCGGGTTGCTTATGCCCGCGATGCCTTCGATGGGCTGCATCTGATGGATAAAGTGACCGGCAATGATTTTGATAATTATCTTGCTGTTATCCAGTCGAAACGCAAAGGCAAGGCCCGCAACACCAAGCGCAAGCTGGGTGAGGCGGATGCGGCGGCTTTTGCGCCGGTGGATGTTAAAACCGTGCAGGCCCGCCGCCGCCGCCTGACGCAGGGCGAGCCTGTGATTACCCCCCCATTCTGGGGGAGCAAGATCATCGAGGCGGCACCAAAAGCGATTGTGCCGTTCATCAATGAGCGCTCGCTGTTTCAGTTTCAGTGGGGCTTCCGTAAGCAGGGCAAAACCCTTGAAGAATTCCTGGCTTGGGCGCGGCAGGAACTGCGCCCGGTGATGAAGCGTATGCTTGACCTGTGCGAGGCGGACCAGATTTTGAAGCCACAATCGGCCTATGGCTATTGGAAGGCCGCGGGTCAGGGGAACGATCTGATCTTGTTCGCCGAGGATGGCCGGACAGAGGTGGCGCGCTTCGCTCTACCGCGTCAGCCGAAGGAGGATGGTGAATGCATCGCCGATTTCTTCCGCGATGTGGATGATGAAATACGTGATGTCATCGGCTTGCAGGTTGTCACGGTTGGCCAGCGTGCCTCGGAAGTGGCGCGCGAATGGTTTGAGAGCAATCGCTACCAGGATTATTTATATTTGCACGGTATCTCGGTCGAGATGGCGGAAGCTCTGGCTGAATATACGCATAAGCGTATCCGCGCCGAGCTTGGCTTTGCGGCAGAGGATGACCGGGACATGGAGAAGCTGCTGCAGCAATCTTATCGCGGTTCGCGTTACTCGTTTGGGTATCCGGCCTGCCCGAAACTTGAGGATCAGGAACAGTTGCTGCGTCTGCTGGACGCGGATCGGATCGGCGTTTCGCTGTCGGATGAATATCAGCTGCATCCCGAACAATCGACAAGTGCAATTGTTGTTTTGAATTCACACGCGAAATATTTCTCGGTGTGAGTATGTGGGGTTTCTCCCAGCGGTGACAAAAACAAGGGCTGCATCAGGGGGGCATTGCCGATGTTCCCCCGGATGCAGCCCTCTCGTGGCGCTTGATTTTAGACGAGCTTGGTGCGGCGCACCAGCAAGCGCACCCCGACATTAATGGCCAGCACCACGAGCATGACGAGGAGGGCCGCGGCGAAAGCCAGGGCATGGGACTGTGCATCCGGCTGGTCGATAAAGGTCCAGATCACATAGGTGAGGTAGCTGACGGGCTCGTGGGTAAATCTGCCGTGCCAAACAAAATTAGTCCAACCGGCGGTGTAGATGAGCGGCGCAGTTTCACCCACGGAGATGGCTAGTGCCAGCAGCGCGCCGGTTACGACGCCGGAAGCGGCTCCCGGCAGAATGATTTTGAAGACCACGGTGGGTTCCGAGGCGCCGAGCGCGAAGCCGGCCTCGCGCATGGTGTTCGGCACCTGCTGGAGGGCGAGTTCAGTAATGCGGGCGAGATAGGGGACGATCAGAATTGCGATGGTGATAGCGGCGGCGAGCAGAGAAAACCCCCAGCCAAGCGCGATAACGAAGACGATGTATGAAAAATACCCGAGCACGATCGAAGGCGTACCGGTTAGAACATCCGAGAGGAAGCGGATGGTGCTGCCAAGTTTATTTTTACCGTATTCGGAAAGGTGGATGCCGGCACCGACGCCGATGGGCACGGCAATGACCATCGCACAGATCGTGATGAGGATGGTGCCCTCAATTGCGTTTAGCAGGCCGCCGCCTGCGCCCTTTGTCGAGGTAGTGAATAGCTTAAGTGAAAAGGCGGAAAAACCGTTGTAAGCAACGACACCGACGATATCGATCAGCGGGGCGATGACCAGCAACAGGGCAATGCCACAGGCCACCCAGCCAATGTTGCCGGTGATGACCCGCCGGATTTCCTGCGTCGAGCGCTGGGGGGGGCTATTTGCGGTTGCGGACATTGAGCGCTCCCGAGGCAAGTAGTTTGGCGGCGGCATTAACTGCCAGGGTGATGACGAAGAGCACGAGGGCGACCTCAGACAAGGCGCGGACGGACATGTTTGTCGGGTCGGCCTGGGCGCTGTCTAACTGGCTGACGACGAACGAGGCGATGGTGGAGATGGGGGAGAACAGTGAGTCGGGAAGGATGTTAATACCACCACCTGACACCATGAGTACGGCCATGGTTTCACCCAGTGCGCGGCCAAGTGCCAGCACGATTCCGCCAACCAGTGTGGTGCGGACCATGGGCATCATGGCTTTCGCGACGACCTCGAAATGTGTCGCCCCCAGGGCGAAGGCAGATTCACGATTTTCACGAGGTACTTGCATCAGTGCGTCAAGCAGGGTGGATGCGATGATTGGTGTAATCATAAGCGCGAGGACGATGCTGGCGGCGAGCAGGCCATAGCCGTTGCCCGTCGGGCTGAGATAATGGCTGATGAAGGGGACAAGCACGGCGATGCCCCAAAGGCCGAACACGACCGAGGGGATGACGGCAATCAGTTCCACCAGCAGCGAGAGTATGGGGCGGATTTTTGGCGATACGGCCTCGGCCAGGAAAATCGCGGCACCGACGGAAAGCGGTACGGCGATGAGGATGGCGATGGTAGATGACGCCAGAGTGCCAGCAATAAAAACCCAGATTCCATAATTGGCGCCACTTGGTACCGAGATGCCGTTGACGGTGACCGGATCGTCGTAGAGGTCGCCCAGATTCCAGTTGATGTCGGTGATGAAATGCAGACCGTTGAAGAGTATTGCCTGGCCTGAATAGATCACCAAAAACAAAACGACCGCGCAAAGCGCGGCTGGGATAAAAAGGCTTAGAGTCAGTACCGAGAGACGAAAGGGCCGGATTGTCATGGTCCACCGTTCAATTGAAGTAGAACCCCTTCCGGCGCTAACCGGAAGGGGGAAGTCAGGACTGCTTACTGGATTTTATTGATCTGAGCAGCAGAAAGAGCCTGCACTGTAGCGGGCAGCGGCAGGAAGTGAACCTGCTTCAGGTAGCTCTGATCATTACCTTCGGTAATGGCCCAGGATAGGAACGTCCGGATAGCTTCGGCGACAGCCGGTGCTTTCTGGCTGCTGTTAACGATCGCGTATTCATAGATGACGATCGGGTAGGCATTGGCGCCGGCGGAATAGACGATGCTGACCCGCTCGTCGGCCGGGGTGGAGTTGGCGACGCTGCTCGCGGCTTCGCTAATGGTGTCCTCGGTCGGCAGCACATAGTTGCCAGCCTTGTTTTTCAATTCGGCGGCGCCGAGGCCGGCCTTCGCGGCCTGATCGGCGAAGGAGACGCCGATATAGGCAATGGAGTACGGGTTGGCGGCGGCGGCGGTTACCATGCCGGAGTTGCCGTTGGCGCCGATCCCACCAGAAACAGCCGGCCAGGAGACGGCAGTGCCGAACTTGATCGTGCTACCCCAGCCAGCATCGGAGGCGGAGAGATACTGCGTGAAGATGAAGGTATCGCCCGAACCATCCAGACGGTGGACAGGGATGATCACATGACCAGGAAGGTTAACGCCGGGGTTCGCCGCGGCAATCGCCGGATCGTTCCACTGGGTGATCTTGCCTTCATAGATGCCGGCCAGGATCGGGCCTGACAGCTTCAGGTTGGTGATGCCCGGCAGGTTGTAGTTAATGGCCTGGCTGGAAATCGCGAGGGGAATGCTCAGCATGGTCGGGTTTTTCTTGACCACGGTATCCGAGAGATACGCGTCCGACGCACCGATGTTGATCAGTCCTTTGATCGACTGGGCGATACCGGCCCCGGAGCCGGTCGATGTAGTCGTAATGTCGGCGCTGGGGTGATCCGCCGTGTAGCCTGCTACCCAAAGGTTAAACAGCGGGTATAGCAGACTGGAGCCGCTTTCAACCAGCGGGACGTCCACCTGAGCGTGGGCTTGGCCGGTAAAGCCAGCGAGGCTGGCGATCGCCAGCGCGGCAACGCCAGTACGGCGGAGTGTGGTGCTAAATTTCACGTGCGCGTTCCTTATATGATGTCCCTGAGTGGAGAACCCTGTCAGATAGCGGGATCTCCCCGCATGGTCCTGGCAATAATTGAACAATGTGACAATGGCGACGGGGTTTCGGTTGCAGTTCTGTGACATTTGGATGGCGATAGGAATTTTTTGGGGGAAATATGACAGAGATAATACAAATTGGCGTTAGCGTAGATGCTCGGCGAAAAAGGCAAGGCTGCGGAGTTCGGCCAGTTCGCAATCCTTTTGGGTGTAGCTTGGTCGTGCCTCACAACCGAACCCGTGTTGCGCGCCGGGATACACGAAGACTTCCACCTCCGGCCGGGCGGTTCTGATCGCGTCCACATCGGAGAGGGGGATGCCCTTGTCTTCCGCGCCGAAATGCAGTTGCACCGGGCAGTTTGGCTTAAGCTCTCTCTGTGCGGCGATGCCGCTGCCATACCAGCCGATAGCTGCCTTGAAAGCATGGCTCTTCGTAGCGCCCATCCAGGCCAGTGAACCGCCCCAGCAATAGCCGATAACGCCTACGGGTTTGCCGCCAAAGGCAGCGGCAGTGGCCAGAATATCCGCCAGCACGGCGGCCTCTGGGATTTTGCCCCGGAGTTCGACGCCTTTTTTCATGTCCTCGGGCTCGTAGCCCAGTTCCACCCCGCGTTCGACACGGTCAAACAGTGCCGGGGATAGGACGCGGTAGCCATACCCGGCCAGGCGTTCCGAAACTGAACGCATATGCGCGTTCACGCCGAAAATCTCCTGAAGCACGATCAGGCCGCGCGGTGCGTTCACATTGCCGGCTTCGAAAAGGGCAAACTCGTGCCCATCAGCGGCGGTCAGTTTCAGCATGGACGACTCCTGCGATTAATAAGTTAAGGCTGCGCCAGATGCGCAAAATCCCTTGCCAGGATTTCATAGATCGTGCGTTTGAAGGCGACTGCATAGCCGGGCAGTTCGGCCAGTGCCACCCATTTCCAGGCGTCGAATTCAGGGTGGGCATGGGCATCCAGCCTAACATCGGCGTCCTGCCCCAGAAATTTCAGCGCGAACCATTTCTGGCTTTGCCCGCGATAGCGGCCCTGCCAGGTTTTACGTTGCAGATTTCTGGGAAAGTCATATTGCAGCCAATCTGGATGCTCGGCGAGAATTTCGGCATCTGCCGTGCCGATTTCCTCCAGAAGCTCCCGCAAAACCGCCGTCCGCGGGTCTTCCCCTTCATCAATGCCGCCTTGCGGCAACTGCCATGCGGCATCTGCCACACCAGCGCGCCGGCCAACCAGCACCCGGCCATCCGGCCCGAACAACACCGCACCTACGTTCATCCGGTACGGTAGAGACATCCAATCGGTCATGGTTGATAAGGTCAGTTCAGTTGGCGGCGGTTGTTGTCTTGGGGGCTGACATTGCTGCAATCAGCTTGAGGCCCATTTGCAGCTGAAAATCAGTGGCTGGGTTGGCTGGGTCGAAAGCTGGCCAGGTGGCTGGCGGTTTATCGGGGATTGTGCTGGCGATGGCTGGCAGCGGCGGCGCGGGCGGCAGAGGTGTCGCCGACTGCCGGGTCGGGTTCGAGAAGGAGTTGAGCAGGTCAGTTTCACGTAGCTGGGCAAAAGCGTCTTCGGGCGTGCGGGTGTCTGAGACGGTGATATCCGGGGTAACGCCGAAACCCTGAATGGATTTGCCCGAAGGGGTGAAATAGAGCGCGGTGGTGAGACGCAGAGCGCCCTCGTTATCAATCGGCATGATGGTTTGCACGGAACCCTTGCCGAAGGTCTTGGTGCCCAGGACCAGGGCCCGGCGGTTTTGTTGCAGGGCAGCGGTTACAATTTCGGCAGCGGAGGCAGTGCCGGCGTTGGTGAGGATCACGATGGGGGCGCCGTTCGTGATATCGCCCTGCTGGGCGTACCAGACAGCATCATCCTGGGAGTGGCGGCCGTGGGTTGAGACAATTTCCCCGGAGTTGAGGAAGTCGTCACCGACGGCAACGGCCTGATCGAGCAAACCGCCGGGATTGTCGCGCATATCCAGGATATAGCCGTGGATGTTGCCGTTGGCTTGTTTTTCAAGCGTTTTAACGGCGGCCTGAATATGCGGGTCGGCGTTTTCATCAAAGCTGTCGAGCCGGATGTAGCCTATCTCGCCCGCGGGCGTTGAGAAGAGCCGGTCCTTCACATCCTGGATTTTGATGATTTCACGCGTGAGGGTGACATGCACGGGTGTGCTGACTCCATTGCGCTTGAGCGTGAGTGTGATCTGGGTTCCCGGCGGGCCGCGCATTTTGCTGACGGCGTCGTCAAGGCCGAGGCCGTCAGTTGAGTGGCCGTTAATTTCAACGATGATGTCGCCGGGTTTGATGCCGGCGCGCGCGCCTGGCGTGTCATCAATCGGGGAGATGACTTTGAGCAGGCCGCTGGCCTGGGTGACCTCAAGCCCGAGTCCGCCGAACTGGCCGGTGGTCTGTACCTGCATGTCGGAATATTGCTGCTTATTCATGTAGCTGGAATGCGGATCCAGCCCTGCAAGCATGCCGTTGACGGCGTTGTAGATCAGTTTGTCCGACGGTGGATCGACGACATAATTTTCCTTAACCTGCGTCAGGATGTCGCCGAACAGGGAAAGCTGCTGGTAGGTGCTATCCTCGGAGGTGCTTTGGCCCATGGCGTGGTGCAGCGGCTGCGCCACTGTGCCGATGGCAAGGCCCGCTATGAATATCCCGCTCAGCATTAATCCGCTACGCAAACGCATACGATATTTTCCTTAAAACGAAAGCAGAATACTCCGCCTGGACATTAGATAGCATACTCTGGGGATTATCCAGACCCGTTCCCTGAAAGCCAGGCGGCTGGATTCACCGGCGTGCCGTTTTGCCTTAATTCTATGTATAGAATTGGCTGACGCGTGGGGTTGGCGGGGTCGTAGCCAAGCATGGAGCCGACCGGCTGGCCGTGCGTGAGGTGCTGACCTGTCGCGACATCCAGATGGTCCATACCAGCCAAAACGACACTGTTGCCGCCGCCGCAATTGGCAATGAGCATGAGGCCATATGCTGGGAAAGGCCCGGCGAATAAAACCGTGCCGCCGCAGGGGGTGGTAACGCGCGCGCCGGGGGCGGCATCATAGCTGATGCCGGTGGCGGGGCCGGCAGGGGTGGGGGCGCCAAAGGCCTGCGCAATATGCCCCGCGACAGGAGCGCCGCCTGCACCGGCGCGGAGGTTTTCCGGGGCTGCGGTATTCGTCATCAGGCTGGCGACCGCCGCGGCGATGCTCTTTAATTTGCGTTCCGCGGCAAGCCGCGCCTCGGTTGCTTTTGCCACGGTGTCGGCATCGGCCATTTCAGCGGCCTTGGCGGAATTAATCTGTGCGCTAAGCGCGGCTTCGGCGTTTTGCTGAGAGCTGACGGCGGCGCTCAACCGAGCCTGGGAGGCTTGGGCCTGAGACAGCAGGCTCGCCAGTTTGCTGGTTTGCTCCCTCACGTCCTCCGCCTGTGCCGCGATGGCGGCAGCCACGCCTTGCATAATGGCTATGCCGCGCACGGCATCCTGTGGGGATTGCGGCGCCGCGAGCATAGTGGCCGCGGGCTGGGCTTCAAGGCGTTGCATGGCCGGGAGAAGCTTTGCCAATGCACTCTGGGCGGCAACAAGGCGCTGGCCGGTGGCGGCCTGTGCAGCCTGGAGGGCGGCGAGTTGTTGCGCGTCCTGGCTGGTCTGGCTCTCCAGTTGGCGGAGCGCGGCGGCGGCGGCCACCTGCTGCTGGGCGAGCAAGGCAGCTTTGGCCGTATCCGCCTGTTCCTGCGTGCGCGCGGCTCGTTCAGCCGCGCGTTTGGCGTCCAGCGCGGCGCGCGCGCTTTTTACCTGCCCGCTCTGATCAGCCTGCCCCGCGAGGGTGAGGGCGGGGCAAAGCGCGGCCAGCAGGCAAAGAGCGGCGAGGCGTTTCAACTGATCAGCGATTTACCGGTCATCAGCGCCGGCTGTTCGATCCCGAGCAAAGCCAGGAGCGTGGGCGCGATGTCAGCCAGGATACCGTCATGCAGTTTGGCTCCTGCGGGCGCGCCCGCGCACAAAACCGGCACCGGGTTTGTGGTGTGCGCGGTGTGCGGGCCGTGGGTTTCCGGGTCATACATCATTTCGCAATTGCCGTGGTCGGCGGTGACCAGCAAGGCGCCGCCCTGGGCGGCGATGGCGTCCGCGATGGCGCCCAGCCCGGCATCCACGGCTTCCACGGCCTTGATCGCGGCGCTGAGGATGCCGCTATGGCCGACCATGTCCGGGTTGGCGAAGTTAAGCACTATGAGATCGTATTTGCGCTCCCCGATCGCGGCGACAGCCTTGGCGGCAAGTTCGGCGGCTGACATTTCCGGCTGCAGGTCGTAGGTGGCGACCTTGGGGGAGGGAACCATGATGCGGTCTTCGCCAGGGTAGGGCTCCTCCCGGCCGCCGTTGAAGAAGTAGGTGACGTGAGGGTATTTTTCCGTCTCGGCCATGCGGATCTGCTTCAGGCCTTTCTTCGAGACGATTTCGCCGAGCAGGTCGTCCATTCGTTCGGGCGAAAAGAGCGTCTGCATGAAAGGCGCCAGCGCGTCGCTATAGGCGGTCATGCCGGTAGCGGCGCTGAGTTTTGGCGCGGTTGTGGGGAAGCTGTTGAAGGAGGGGTCCAGCAGCGCGGTCAGGATTTCCCGTACGCGGTCAGCCCGGAAATTGAAGCAGAGGACACCATCGCCCTCCTTCATGCCCGCATAGGCGCCGATGCTGGCCGGAAGCAGGAATTCATCGGTCAGGTTGGCGGCATAGCTGGCTTTTACAGCCTCGCCAGCGGTTGCGAAATGTTCGCCTTTGGCGGAAACGATGAGATCATAGGCGCGCTGTACGCGCTCCCAGCGTTTGTCGCGGTCCATGGCATAATAGCGGCCGCAGATGGTGCCGATATGCGCGTGGCCCGCGATGGCGGCTTCGAACGCCGCGAGATAGCCCGCACCGGATTGCGGCGGGGTGTCGCGTCCATCCATCCATGCGTGGATTGTGACAGGGATGCCCGCGCCGTGCAGGATTTTGGCCAGGGCCACGGCCTGGTCCTGGTGCGAATGCACGCCGCCGGGGGAGAGCAGGCCCATTAGATGCGCGGTGCCGCCGGTTTGCTTCAGTGTTGCGATGAACGCCAGCAGCGCCGGGTTTTTCGCCAGTGAGCCGTCGGCGATGGCTGTGTCGATGCGCGGAAGTTCCTGCATCACCACGCGCCCGGCGCCGATGTTCAGGTGCCCAACCTCGGAATTGCCCATCTGGCCTTCGGGCAGGCCAACGGCGAGGCCGCTGGTGCGCAGAAAGGCATGCGGTGAGTTTGCCCACAGGCGATCAAAATTAGGCAGTTTTGCCTGCGCGACGGCGTTGTTTTCCGGGCTATCGTTCCAGCCGAAACCGTCCAGGATGACGAGTGCTACGGGTTTGGTGGTCATGGCAGATCCTCAAATGACGCGATATGGTTGGTATCATTAGGCAATCCGCCCTCGCTTTACCAAGGGGGGAACGCATTTTACAGGCTCAGGGCCGCCCCGCGCGGTGATAGGGGTGGCCAGCATTGATCATCTGCGCGCGGTAGAGCTGTTCGGCCAGCATGGGGCGGACCAGCATATGTGGCCAGGTGAGTTTGCCCAGGCTGAGCTTGGCCCCGGCGCGGGTAATAACAGCGGCGTCCAGCCCTTCCGCGCCACCGATGACAAAGGCCAGCTTTTTGCTTTGCTCCGTCCATTTGGCGAGAAGTTTGGCCAGCTCAGGGCTGTCCGGCGCCGCGCCGCCAGCGTCCAGCGCGATGACGAATTCATCGGATTTGATGGCGCTCAGGATGGCTAAGGCTTCCCGGCGCTTAATTTCTGCCGGGTTGCCGTAACCATCCTGAAATTCCACCAGGCTGAGCGTTGGTTTTATGCGCGCGGCATAGCGGCGCAGCAGCTCGGATTCGGGTGTGCTGGCGCTGGACCTGCCGATGGCGATCAGCCGCAATCAGGCCTCCGGTTCGCCGCCGGTCTCGTCCAACTCTGAGCTCCACATTTTCTCCAGGGCATAGAGCGTGCGTGATTCCGGCTTGAAGAGGTGGACGATGATGTCCCCAGCGTCGATCAGCACCCAATCAGTGCCTCCGGCACCTTCCATACGGGTTTTTTTGAAGCCTGATTCCACCAGTTTCTCGTTCAGATGTGTCGCCATGGCGGATATCTGCCGGTCGGCGAGGCCAGTGGCGATGACCATGCGGTCAGCAAAACTGGCGCGGCCGGCGAGGTCGATGGCGACCACATCCTCGGCCTTATCGTCTTCCAGGCTACTGATGATGACCGCCTGCATGCGGTCCAGCTCAGGGCCAGATACCTTGGGCTCGGCCTTTTTACGGCGCGGACCGGCGATGCTGGCTTTTTTGCGCGGTGTGCCGGGCATGGCGGGCAGGGCTTCAGCCGGGGCGGATTTGGGGGTGCGCTTGCGCGGGGCGGCGGCGGTGGTGCCGCGGGGGGCCGGCTTGCGTGCGGGTGGGCGGACTATGGCAATGCTCCTTCAATCGTATTTCGCAGGGCGGTGGCGGAAGCGGGGTGTTCCTTGACCGGGAGCAGAATCCAAGAGGGTGCCGCTGCCGAAGCCAGACATAGACCAGAGCGCGCCGGAAGGCGACCTTTCTTGAATCGTGCCGCCGCCTGGCTGGCCAGGGCGCCCCGGGTGGCGCCGGGCCGGGGCACGACCAGCATGGGCATGGCATGGATAATGCGCAGCCAGTTTCCCCAGCGTGGCAGTTGCCGCAGGTTATCTGCGCCCATCAACCAGACGAATTTCACATTTGGAAAGCGGCGCGTAATTTCCTTCATGGTATCGGCGGTATACCGCGTGCCCATAAGCTGTTCGATGCCGGTGGCGATGATCCGCCGCCCGTCGGCAAGGCGCTGCGCGGTGGCCAGGCGGGACGCGAACGGCGCCATGCCGCGCTTGGGCTTTAGTGGATTGCCGGGAGAGACCATGAGCCAGAGCTGGTCCAGGCCGAGGTGGATCATGGCTTGGCGGGCGACGTGCAGATGCCCCTCATGCGCCGGGTTGAACGAGCCGCCGAGCAGGCCGACGCGCAAGGCGTAGCGGTGGCCGAACCGCGGGATCAGGCGCGCACCTGGCCGTTGCCGCGAACCACATAGCGGAAGGTGGTAAGCTGCTCGGGCCCGACCGGGCCGCGCGCATGGATACGCCCGGTGGCGATGCCGATTTCCGCGCCGAAGCCGAACTCTCCACCATCGCAGAACTGGGTGGAGGCGTTCCAGAGGCTGACCGCGCTGCTGACATTCTTCAGGAAATATTCCGCCGCCGCGCTGTCTTGGGTGATGATGGCATCGGTATGTTCGCTGCCGTGCTGGGTGATGTGCGCGAGGGCAGCCTCCACGCCGCCGACGATTTTGATGTTCAGGATGGCGTCGAGCCATTCGGTGTCAAAATCATGAGGGGTGGCGGCTTGGAGCGATGTGACAATGGCGCGGGCTTTTTCATCGGCGCGGAAGCTGCAGCCAAGGGCCGCCAGATCGGCGGTGAGCAGAGGCAGCAGGGCAGGGGCGATGGCGGCGTCCAGAAGCAGTGTTTCGGTGGCGCCGCAGATGCCGGTGCGGCGCATTTTGGCGTTGGCCAGGATTTTGCGCGCCATGTCAAAATCAGCCGCGGCGTGGATATAGGTGTGGTTGAGGCCCTCGGCATGGGCGAGAACCGGCACCCGTGCGTCGCGCTGCACGCGCTCGACCAGAGATTTGCCGCCGCGCGGGATGATGAGGTCGATAAAGCCGGAAGCGGCGAGCATGGCGGCGACGAATTCGCGGTCCGTGCTGGGCGCGATCTGCACACAATCCTCGGGCAGGCCGGCGGCGCGCAGGCCGGTTGCGATGGCGGCATGGATGGCGCCGGCGGAATGGAAGCTCTCCGACCCGCCGCGAAGCAAAATGGCGTTGCCGGATTTGAGCGCGATGGCGGCGGCATCCGCGCCGACATTCGGGCGGCTCTCATAGATCATGCCCAACACACCCAGCGGCTGGGCGATCCGGCTGATGACCAGGCCGTTCGGGCGGGTCCATTGCGCCAGGGTGCGGGCAAGCGGGTCTGGCAGGGCGGCAACCTCTTCCAGCCCGCGCGCCATCGCCTCCACCCGGGCCGGGTTGAGCATCAGGCGGTCGCCAAAGGCGGCGGTACCTGCAAAACTCTGCATGTCGCGGCTGTTGGCCTGGAGGATTTGTGGCGCGGCGGCGCGCAGGGCGGCGGCGGCGGCGCTCAGGGCCTGGTTGCGCGCCTGCGCATCCGCGCGGGCGAGGACGGCTGCGGCGGCACGGGCTTTGGCCCCGAGGTGAGACATCGTTTGCGTAAAAATATCGGCTTTGGCGTTCATGCGCTGTATCGTTGCCTAGTCCTGGCGGGAAGATCAACTGCGCGCTAACCTTGGCGGGACATGCCAGACCTCCTCGATTCGCTGATGCCCGATATGCATGCCCTTGCGGGGCCGGTGTTGCGTACCTCGCGCCTCGCCCTGCGGCCCTTGCTGGCTGAGGATGCGGCCGTGTTCCACCGGTTGATCAATGATTGGGAGATTTGCAGGCGCTTGCCTGACGCTCCGTTTCCGTATTCCGCCACGCTCGCCACGGCCTGGATCGCGGCGGCCGCCGCCGACAGGCTGGCTGGCAGAGCCGAGCAATTCGCGCTGGTGGATGCGGCGACGGGGGAAATAATCGGTTGTGCGGGATTGCGCATGGCCAAAGGCCACAAATCAGCTGATTTGGGTTATTGGCTGGGCCGCGCCTTCTGGGGGCAAGGGTATGGGGTGGAGGCCGCCCGCCGGTTGGTGGAATGGGCATTCGCCGCCTTTCCGATCACGCGGCTCACTGCTACGGTGGCGGCGGATAACGATGCCTCGGCCGCACTGCTGCAGCGGGTGGGGTTTTTACCGTCCGGCAAGGGGTCGCAGATTTTTATGTGCCGGCCCGGCCAAAAACTACCCGTCAAACATTTCACGCTGGAGCGCGAGGTGCCGGTGGTGGCCGTGCCACGGAAAAATGCCGTGCTGCTCGTCGTTGCCGTGGCGTTGATTGATGCGCAGGGTAAAATTCTGCTCGCACGCCGCCCCGAAGGCAAAAAGATGGCGGGTATGTGGGAGTTCCCGGGCGGCAAGGTTGAAACCGGGGAAACCCCGGAAGCCGCACTGGTACGCGAGCTGCACGAGGAGTTGGGGGTTGAGGTTGCCGCGGGCGATCTGGCGCCTTTTGTGTTTGCCTCGCACCCTTATGAGAGTTTTCATCTACTGATGCCGGTGTTTTTGTGCCGCCGCTGGAAGGGGAAGCCGGCGCCGAAAGAAGGCCAGGCCCTGGCCTGGGTGGCGCCGGATCGCTTGGTGGAATACCCTATGCCACCGGCCGACCGGCCATTGATCCCCATGCTGAGAGATTTTTTATGAACAATCCGACGGCCGCCATTCTAATCATCGGCAATGAAATCCTCTCCGGGCGCACGCAGGATGAGAATGTGCGCTTCATCGCCAGACGGCTCGCGCAACTGGGTATAAAACTTGAAGAAGTCAGGGTAATCCCTGATGTTCCGGCCCGGATCATTGGTGCGGTGAATGAGTTGCGCGCTGCTTATGATGTTTTGTTCACCACCGGCGGCATCGGCCCGACGCATGACGATATCACCAGCGAATGCATCGCCGCCGCCTTCGGCCTGCCGTGGGAGCCGCATGCCCCGACCTTCGAGCTGATGCAGGAGCGCATGGGCGAGAAGTTCAACGCGGCGCGCCAGCGCATGGCAACCATGCCGCGCGGCGCCAAGCCCATCGCCAATTCCGTGTCGCTGGCGCCCGGATTCACGATCGGCAATGTGCATGTCATGGCCGGGGTGCCAAGGATCATGCAGGCCATGATGCTGGCGCTGGAGCACGAACTGCCGCGTGGGGTGCCAATCGAGATGCGCACCGTCCACGCCATGGGCGTGATGGAAGGCAGCATCGCCGCGGCGCTTTCGGAAATTCAGGAGCGCTTTCCGGCCGTCGACATTGGCAGCTATCCGTTCCGCCGGGAGGCCGGCTGGGGGGTCGCGATTGTCGCCAAGGGTACGGATGTGGCGGAACTGGAGGAAGTCATCGCGCAGGCGACCGATTTGCTGGCGGCACAAAATACCGCGCCGGTTCAGGGAGAACCGGCGGCATAGTCCCAGCGGCTCAGGCGTCCATCTTAAGCGCGGCCAGGAAGGCGCTCTGCGGAATTTCCACCTTGCCGAACTGACGCATGCGTTTTTTGCCTTCTTTCTGCTTGTCCAGCAATTTGCGTTTCCGGCTGATATCACCGCCGTAGCATTTTGCGGTTACATCCTTTGACATGGCCGAGATCGTCTCGCGCGCGATGACCCGGCTGCCAATGGCGGCCTGAATGGCGATTTTAAACAGCTGCTTGGGAATCAGCTCTTTCAGCTTGGCGCAAATGGAGCGGCCGCGGGCCTCAGCCTGGGAACGGTGCGCGATGAAGGAGAGCGCATCCACCGGCTCCTGGTTCACCAATATGGAGATTTTAACGAGATCGGCCTCGGCGTAGTCTTCAAGCTGGTAATCGAAGCTGGCGTAGCCACGGCTGATGGATTTCAGGCGGTCGTAGAAATCAAACACCACCTCGTTCAGTGGCAGCCGGTACACCGCCATGGCGCGGTTGCCCACATAGGTCAGGTCTACCTGCTGGCCACGGCGTTCGTTGCACAGGGTCAGCACGGAGCCCAGGTAATCGTCTGGAACCATGATCGTGGCCTTGATCCAGGGTTCCTCGATGTGGTCGATCACGCTGCCATCGGGCATGTCGGAGGGGTTGTGCAGCTCCTCCATCTCGCCGTTGGTCTTGAAGATTTTATACACCACGGAGGGCGCGGTCGCGATCAGGTTGAGGTCGAACTCGCGGCTCAGCCGTTCCTGGATGATTTCCAGATGCAGCAGGCCAAGGAAGCCGCAGCGGTAGCCAAAGCCGAGTGCCGCCGAGGTTTCAGCCTCGTAGTGGAAGCTGGCGTCGTTCAGGCGCAGCTTGCCCAGCGAGTCGCGCAGTTTTTCGAAATCATCGGCATCCACCGGGAACAGCCCGCACCAGACCACCGGGATCGATGGTTTGAAGCCGGGCAGCGCCTCGGCCACCGGGTTGCGGTCGTCGGTGATGGTGTCTCCCACCTTGCAATCCGCCACGGTTTTGATCGCGGCGGTGATGTAGCCCATCTCGCCTGGCCCCAGGCTTTCCACGGCGCGCATTTTCGGCGTGAAGACGCCAAGCTGCTCGATGGGATGCACGGCGCCGGTTGCCATCATGCGCACCTTCTGGCCGCGGCGCATAATGCCGTTTTTAACCCGTACCAGGGTGACGACACCGAGATACTGGTCGTACCAGCTGTCGATCAGCAGCGCCGAGAGTGGCGCTTTCGCATCGCCTTTCGGGGCGGGGAGGCGTGTAACGAGCGCTTCCAGCACGCCTTCGATGTTCAGCCCTGTTTTGGCGGAAATTTCCACCGCGTCGGAAGCGTCAATGCCGATCACGTCCTCGATCTGCTGTTTCACGCGCGGCACATCGGCGGCGGGCAGGTCAATTTTGTTCAGCACCGGGACAATTTCATGGTGCGCGTCGATGGCCTGATACACATTGGCCAGTGTCTGCGCCTCCACGCCCTGGGAGGCGTCCACCACCAGCAGCGAGCCCTCGCAGGCGGCCAGGGAGCGGCTCACCTCATAGGCAAAATCGACATGGCCGGGCGTGTCCATCAGGTTCAGCACATAGGTTTTGCCGTCCTTGGCCGGGTATTCCAGCCGCACGGTCTGCGCCTTGATGGTAATGCCGCGCTCTTTTTCGATATCCATATTGTCGAGAACCTGCTCGGTCATCTCGCGCGCGGTCAGGCCGCCGCAATACTGGATCAGGCGATCAGCAAGGGTGGATTTGCCATGGTCAATATGGGCAATGATGGAGAAATTACGGATCAGTTCGGTCGGCGTGTCGGTCATGGGTGTGACATACGCAGAAACAGCCGCAACGTCGACAGCTATAAAGGCGGGAAGGGGCTGTGCGGCACAAAACCTTCCCGCCTGGTGGTGAGAATTATACCGCGCCGTTGGCCAGCATTGTGGCGCGGACGGCCTCTTCGGGCACATCGCTGCTGGTGAAGGCCTGGCCAATGCCGCGCGTCAGCACGAAATGCAGCCGCCCGCCGCGCATTTTTTTGTCCTGCTTCATATGGCCGAGCAGCCGCTCCACCGGCAATTGGGCAATCTGCGTGGGCAGGCCGGCGCTGCGCAGATGCGCGGCGATGCGGCTGGTATCCTCCTGCGGGCAATGGCCGAGCGCGGCCGATAGATGTGTGGCGAGGACGAGACCGACCGCCACGGCCTCGCCGTGCAACAATCCCTGGCCGTAGCCGGTTTCGGCTTCGAGCGCATGCGCGAAGGTATGGCCGAGGTTCAGCAAGGCGCGGCCGTTGTTGGTTTTGGTTTCCCGCTCGTCGTCACCCACAACCTGCGCCTTGAAGCGGACCGCCCGTTCCACGGCTTCCGCCAGGGCGTGGGAATCCTCGTCCAGCATCGCCGGAGCGTGGGCCTCGCACCATTCATAGAACGCGGCATCGGCAATCAGCCCGGCCTTCACGATTTCCGCATAGCCCGAGCGGCGCTCGCGCGGCGGCAGGGTCGCGAGAACGCTGGTGTCCGCCAGGACCATGATAGGCTGGTGAAAGGCGCCGATCAGGTTTTTGCCGTGCGGCGAGTTGATGCCGGTTTTGCCGCCAACGCTGGAGTCCACCTGGGCCAAAAGGGTGGTCGGTATTTGGATAAAGGGCAGACCGCGCAGGGTGGAGGCGGCGGCGAAACCGGCCAGATCGCCCACCACGCCGCCACCCAGGGCGATAACCGTTGTATGGCGATCAACTTTTTGCGCCAGTAGTTTGTCGACGAGATCAGCCCATGTCCGCAGGCTTTTGGAGGCTTCGCCGGGTGGCACCACGATGGCGTCGTGGCTGACGCCGACCTCGGTAAGGCTGTTTTGCAATGTTGCCAGATGCAGGGATGCCACGGTCTCGTCGGTCACGATCACGCAGCGCGGTTGCGGTAATACCGGCGCGATCAACGCCCCGGCGCGCGTGAGCAGCTGGCTGCCGATCACGACCTCGTAGCGGCTCTGGGATAGCTGCACGCTCACCCGGCGCGGGGCGATGTAGTCATTCAGGGCGGTGATAACATTGCTGGTGGTCACGTGCGGGGGGTCCTCTGAGCCGACGACGATAATATCCGCCTGGGCATAGAACGGGCTGCGCTCCTGGGAAAGGCGTTGCAGAATTTGCGCGGGGTCGCCCGCGTTGAGCAGCGGCCGGTGGGTTCGCCCGTGAACGCGTTGCACAAGGATCGGCAGCGGGCAGTGCAGCCAGACGGAAATGGCGCGCTCCCGCACGGCTGCCCTGGTCTCCGGGTCCATGAAGGCGCCACCGCCGGTGGCAAGCACGATCCGCCCGTTGGCGAGCAGCCGCTGGATGACCCGTTTTTCACCGGCGCGAAAATGCGCCTCGCCGTGTTTGGCGAAAATCTCCGCGATGGTGGCACCTGCCGCGCGCTCGATTTCCTGGTCTGCGTCAAAAAAAGGCAAGCCAAGCTGCGCCGCCAGGCGCTTGCCGATAGCGGTCTTGCCAGCGCCCATGAGGCCGACGAGTACGATACTCCGTTCGGAGGGGGGGAGGTTTTGGGTGTTGAGTCGCATCGTGGGAGTGGCTTATCACATCATCAGCATGACGATAGATGGGCATAGCGAAGCGTTTCTTGAAATGTTGGCGGCCGAACGCGGCGCCGCCCGTAACACACTCGCGGCCTATCAGGCTGACCTTGAGGATTTCGCGGCATTTGTGCATCCGCGGGGCATAACGCCGGGCGAGGCCGGTGCCGGTCATGTGGGCGCGTATATCGAAGCGCTGCATCAGTCAGGCCTGGCCGCGCGGACCCAGGCGCGGCGGCTATCCGCCCTGCGGCAGTTTTTCCTGTTTTTGCTGCGCGAGGGGATACGCGATGAGAATCCGGCCGCCGAACTGGCAAGCCCGCGCCTGCCGCAAAGCCTGCCGAAATATTTGAGCGAGTCGGAGGTTGAGCAGCTTTTGCAGGCTGCGCGGGAGTTTCCGGGTGTGCCTGGGCTGAAGGCCTATGCCGGGCTGGAGATTTTATACGCCACCGGCTTACGCATTTCGGAGTTGCTGGCGTTACCGGCCCGCGCCCTGGCGAGCGATGCGGCGGTCTTGATGCTGAAGGGCAAAGGCGGGCGGGAGCGGATTGTGCCGCTTTCCGACATGGCAAAACTGGCGGCGGCGCGGCTGCGGGAAGCGACGGCCAAGTTAAAGCCGCCCCCGCGCTACCTGTTCAGCGGCCGCAACCCGGCTCTGGCGATGACCCGCCAGGGCTTTGCTCTTTTGCTCAAACAGGTGGCGCTGAAGGCGAACATAGACCCTGGCCGGTTATCGCCGCATGTGCTTCGGCACTCATTTGCCTCGCATCTGCTGGCGCACGGGGCCGATTTGCGCAGCCTGCAAAAGCTGTTGGGCCATGCGGATATCGCGACAACGCAGATTTATACCCATGTGCTGGCCGAGCGGTTACAGCGCCTGGTGCAGGCGCATCATCCTCTCGCGCGCTGAACATGCTCAGGGGTGGTGTTGATCCGCCCCAGAACTTCAACGCGGAGCCGTTCCAGCCATGAGCCTCGATGCCGGGTTTCGTTGGCGGCAATATAGCGGCGCATTTCCTTTGGCATTTTGCGGCGTACGGGTGAATCGGCGGCATAAGCGGCCCGGATGCCGCTCACAGTGGCGTTGAGGCAGCCATTGCGCTGACCCTTTATGAGATAGCCAAGCATGCGCGGGGTTAGCGCCAGCCATGAAGCTCCCCATTTACGGCCGATGAGCAGCCGGTTGCGTACGAAATATGTTGTGCGGGCGGTGTTCCAGCCGATGCGCGCTTCTGGCGAGACGTTATGGATGACAGCCAGCGCCCCATCGTAGCCGATTTTCCACCCCAATGCGATGGCGGAGAGGCAGAAGTCGTATTCCTCCCAGGTGAAGAAGAACGAGGGGTCATAGCCGCCGGCGGCGTTCCAGGTTACGCGCCGGATGGCATGGCCCGCACCGACAAAGGTTGTGGTATCAAACCGGTCCTTGAACCGGGATATGAGGCGTAGGGGATAGCCCCAACTGGATTTATCTGGACGTAGGCCGCCGGCGCAAAGGATGTTGAACCCGAGCGCCCCCAGTTCAGGCCGTTGGCCGAAAGCCCTGACTGCTCGGGCCACCACCCATTTTTCGGCGAAAACGGCGTCGTTATCAAGCGCCACGATAATCTGGCCGTGCCCGAGGGAGGCTAAAAGATTACGCCCTCCAGCAACCCCCAGATTCTCCACGGAGCTGTAAAACGTGAAATGCGGGGCTCCTGAAAACATGCGGGCAAGATTCCGCACGGTTTCCGGCGCTGAGCCCTGGTCCAGAACCGTGACATGAAATGTTCCGCCACGTTGAGCGCGGGCAGATTGGATCGCCTCGATAGTTTCAGCTGGCCGGTTGAGAGACAGAATTATGATGTCCGCATCATAAGCATCGATGACGGGGCGCTGGCCGGCCAGAAGGCGCAGAGCCGTCTCACCAGGCATTTGTCTGCATCAGCAGCGTAGGCAAGGTTTGGATGATGATGAATATATCAAGCCAGACTGACCAGGACTGAATATATTCGATGTCGCTGGCCAGGCGTTGTTCAAGCACGCTGAGGGCCCGGGTTTCCCCCCGTTGACCTCGAATTTGCGCCAGCCCCGTAATGCCGGGCTTTACGCGATGGCGCAGCCGGTAGAGGCGCAGCGCGTTTTCAAAGGTGATGCCCTCAACCTTGGTTTCCGGCGCATGAGGGCGCGGCCCGACCAAGGACATGTCGCCCTTGATGACGTTAATCAACTGCAACAATTCGTCCAGCGATGTGCGGCGAAGAAAATGCCCGATCACTGTAACCCGGGGATCCTGACGCTGGGCCTGCGCGAAGGGCCGGTCAGGGTCATATGTCATTGTACGAAATTTAAGCACGGTGAACTGCTGACCTTGGGCACCTGTGCGGGTTTGCCGGAATATGAAAGGGCCAGGGCTGCTCATTTTGATCAGGCAAGCAGAGATCAGCAGCACGGGTGAAACGAGCACCAGCAAACCCAGAGCCAGTATCAGATCGAAGGCCCGTTTGGTTACGTTCAATGAACTGACCATGCTGTTCGTGACGATCGGCACGATTTTACAGGACCCGGATTGGCTTTTAAGCAGTTCTGGCAAATTCGATGCGATGTCAAAAGCCATCCAGATGCGAGCCGGGTAGGCGAGGAGATCGGAAAAAAGCTCTTGGTGAAGTGTGGCCGCAATCGTATCCAGCGCCGGGTGATGAACGAAGATGATGTCCTGGACGTTTTTTGCCCGGATCATTTTCAGCAGAGCCTGGATATCGGGCACTTCCGCCCAGTTCGGGAGGCTATCAAGGACATGTCTGGGAGATAGGTAGAGAACGCCCGCAATCCGGGAGGAGATTTGCAGCTCGTTCAACGCCTGCGCCAAGCCCTGCGGGCAATGGTCATAACAAACGATGACAGAGCTGCTCGCTCTCTCCTCATGGCTGCTGGCGGTCAGCCGCTCCGCCAGAACCGTTCTGAAGCCGCTCAGAATGAAAGGTGTCACGATCAGATCCGCAGCCGTCCAAGGCCGGGCCAGAATGTGCGGATATCCCATGAGAACGGCGAGTGAAAGCATGGTGATGCTGGTGGCGTAGAAACAGTTTATCGCCAGGCCGGTTTGTTTTCGTAAGGCTGATGGCTGGCTGGCCCGATACCCGCCATGGGAGGCGATCAACATAACGGAGATAAAGGCGAGTAATATCCAGAAGCAGAGGTTTCTCTCCAGGTTCTCGGTGCTTTGCCGAAGGAGGCTGCCCGTCAGGGGGATGATCAAAAAAACAAAAAAATCAAAAAAGAGAAAGACTATAGAGGCAGATATTTCAGGGTGCTTTGCAATCGCGGGTTGATTTTGGCATGATTGGCCGTGACTCATCCCCGCGGACGCGTGAAATTCTGCCATTGTAAAATCGCCTAATAGTTGTGTTTGGCGTCATCGTCTTACTTGAGGTTGTATTAACTAAACACAAACCTTTTGGAAAGAAAATAATTAAAACTCAGCCCGGCCAGCGATGCGGCGATGTTGGGATATATTGGTTGGTTATAGCATGTAGTGTTTATTGAGATTAAAATAAAAAATGTTCCGCCATTAACGGCAAAACCGATCAAATTTGTGGCGAGAAACTTTGCCCATTGCACATGAGGAGCAGCATGGAGGTGATGGCGGAAGGTCCAAATGCGATTCGTGGCCCAATTCGCCGTGGCGGCGATCAGAAAACCGAATGTTTTTGCGATATATAGGCCGGTATGTGCCTTCAGCCCATAAACAACGCCAGTATCCCAGCAAAAGCCCAGCGTGCCGACAGCGGCAAAGCGGATGAATTTTTCACTGAAGCCGCTGCGAGACAGCAACGCCACGATGGCATCCAGGCCGCTCAGAAGCCGTTTGGCGACCATTTTCGCCATTATTCATCCAGCCTTGCAGAGCGGGGTGAAATCAGGGAGCCGCGCGGCTGATAGTCTGGCGGTGCCAAGTCAGCTCGCAAATGGATCTTGCACGAGGATTGTGTCGTCACGTTCCGGGCTGGTTGAAAGTAAGGTTACGGGCGCTTCGACCAGTTCCTCGATTCGCTTGACGTATTTGATCGCGGCGGCCGGAAGCTCGGCCCAGGAGCGGGCGCCGCGGGTCGAGCCACTCCAGCCTTCGAGCGTTTCATAAATCGGCTCGGCGGCGGCCTGTGCTGCCATGCCGGCGGGCAGATGCTTGAAGCTCTGCCCGTTGATACGATAGCCAACGCCGATTTTCAGTTCACTGAAGCCGTCGAGCACGTCCAGCTTGGTGAGTGCCAGCCCGTTGATGCCGCCGACTTTCACGGCCTGGCGGACGAGTGCTGCGTCAAACCAGCCGCAACGGCGCTTGCGGCCTGTCACGGTGCCGAATTCATGGCCGCGTTCACCGAGCATCCTTCCGGTATCGTCGTGTAGTTCGGTGGGGAATGGGCCGGCGCCGACGCGGGTGCAATAGGCCTTGGCGATGCCCAGCACCCGGCCAATGGCGTCCGGTCCCATGCCGCTTCCCGATGCTGCCGTGCCGGCCACCGTGTTGGATGAGGTGACAAAGGGGTAGGTGCCATGATCGACATCCAGCATTACCGCCTGCGCGCCTTCAAAGAGGATACGCTGGCCATCGCGGCGTGCGGCCGCCAGACGCTCCCACACAGGCTCGGCGAAAGGCAGGATTTTTGGCGCCAGTTCGAGCAGGCTGGCGAGCAGGCTGGCTTTGTCGAAAATCGGCGCGCCGAGTCCGGCCAGCAATGTGTTGTGGTGCAACAACAGCTCGTCGAGTTTCGCCGAGAGGGTTTCCGGTTCGGCCAGATCGCAGACCCGAATAGCCCGGCGGGCGACTTTATCTTCATAGGCCGGGCCGATGCCGCGCCCCGTGGTGCCGATTTTGCGGTCGCCGCGCGCGGCCTCGCGGGCGCTGTCCAGTGCCGCGTGCAGGGGGAGGATCAGCGGTGCGTTGTCGGCGATGCGCAGGGTTTTGGGCGTTACCGGCAGGCCCTGGGCGGAGAGACGGGCGATTTCTGCCAGCAGGGCAAACGGGTCGATAACCACGCCGTTGCCGATAATGCCGAGCTTGCCGCGCACCAGGCCGGAGGGCAGCAGTGAGAGCTTATAGGTCTGGTCACCGACGACCAGCGTGTGCCCGGCGTTATGCCCGCCCTGGAAGCGCACCACGACATCCGCGCGGCTGGCGAGCCAGTCCACGACCTTGCCTTTGCCTTCATCGCCCCATTGCGCGCCGATAATTGTTACGTTGGTCATTTCAGATCCTTGGCAAGCGGAGCAATGGCCCCGTTTTTATAAATATAGCTGCATCCCAGCCTTGCGGCTTCTTCGAGTGGCGGCGAATGCGCATCCAGCTCGGCAACGGTGGCGAAATTCTGTGCGCGGCACGCCGCCGCCTGTTCAGGCGTGGTGCCAAAAGGCAGATAGATGCGCGGCCGCAATTTCTGGTCAGGTGCCACGCGGACGATGGTGTCAGGATACAACGTGATCCCGGTGGCGGGTTCAGTGTCGCCACAAAGATAGCGCCCACCCCTGCCAAGCTCCGCCTGCCGCCCGGGGGCGAAGAGGGTCATGCAAATGCCGGTGTGGTATTGATAGCCACGGAACTCCACGGGATCAGCGGTCAAGGGCAGGTCTGGCCGCTGGCGCCGGATGGCGGCGACGGTTTCAGCCATGCGGACCGCCTGAATACGCGCACTTTCCGGCAAATCGATGGCCAGCAAAGCAGGTATGGCGCGTTCGGCGGTGCCGGTGGCCTCAAGGAGTTGGAGCAGCAAGCCTGCAATCGGGCCGTCAAGCTCGGCGACTTCGGCGGCGTCCTTGCGATCCAGCGCGCGGGCAAGGGCAGGGCGGTTTGCGGCGGGAAGGTCTTCCAGCAAATGCAGAACCAGCCGGGGCACCGTAAGGTCGATGCTGATGCTGGTCAGGCCAACGGCCGCCAGGGCTTCGACCGCGGTTAAAATGATCTCAGCGTCAGCCTCGGCGGTGTCGTGGCCGATCAGCTCAATACCGGCCTGCGCAATCTGGCGCTCTGGTTGCAGCTGCGAGCCACGGACGCGCAGGCACTGCCCGGCATAAGCCAGCCGCAATGGGCGTGGAGCACTGGCGAGCCGTGTTGTCGCCAGCCGGGCGATCTGTGGCGTGGTGTCTGCCCGCAGGCCCATCATGCGTTGGCTTTCTGGGTCCATCAGCCTGAATGTCTGTTCGGCCGTGGCGGCACCTGAGCCTGCGAACAGGCTGTCCTCAAATTCCAGTAGCGGCGGTTTAACCCGCTGATAGCCGTGCGCGGCAAAGCAATCCATGATTGTTTCGACGGAACGTGCTTCCAGCTCCGCCTCGGGAGGCAGAACATCGCGCAGGCCGACGGGGAGCAGAGCAGGGTGGGTAAGCGATGTTTCGTTCATGGGAACCAATGACTGTGGCGCGGCGCTATAGCATTGCTACGCCGCAGGTCCAATTGCAGGCTTTGCCAGGTTGAACTACACAACATTAACACAACCTTAAAGAGTGTTAAGCGGTGCTTTTCAACACAAAGCTGTTCATTCTCGTGTTCCTGCCTTTGGCGGTTGGCGGTTATCTGGGGCTTGGCCGGCTGGGGCGCCGCCCGGCATTGGTTTGGCTTCTGGCCTGTAGCCTGGTTTTTTACGCGTGGTGGAAGCCTGTTCTGCTGTTTTTGCTGGCCGCTTCAATTTTGTTCAACTTTTTCTTCGGCCGGATGATCGGAATGTTTCCGCACCGCCGTGCGTGGCTGGTGGCAGGGCTTGTGTTCAATTTGGGGCTGCTTGGGTTCTTCAAATACACAGGTTTTTTTGCTTCGTTACTGGGCGCGGCGTGCCCCTTCGGCGGAATTTTACTCCCGCTCGGGATAAGTTTTTTTACGTTTCAACAAATCATGTATCTGGTTGATGCGCAGCGCGGTGACATTCCGGCGCCGACGTTTCTTGATTACGCCTGCTTTATTGCCTTTTTTCCGCATCTGATCGCGGGGCCGATTGTACAGCCACGGCATATCCTGCCTCAGTTCGCAAGCATCCAGCCGTTTGCCGCATGGCGGGAGCGTCTGACCCAGGGGATTGAAATTTTTATTCTGGGTTTGGCCAAAAAGCTGGTTCTGGCGGATGGTTTGGCCCGCTTTGCCGACCCGGGGTTTGCCGCCGCCGCGCTGCACGCTCCCCTTACGCTGATTGAAGCCTGGGTGGCCCTGCTGGCATATGCGTTACAAATTTATTTCGACTTTTCCGGCTATTGCGACATGGCCATCGGCCTCGCGCGTATGTTCGGCATAAATTTTCCGATCAATTTCAACAGCCCTTATCAGGCACGCAATATCAGCGACTTCTGGCGGCGCTGGAACATCACGCTGAGCGGCTTCCTGCGCGAATATCTCTACATCCCACTTGGCGGCAATCGCCATGGCGAGGCCCGGCGGATTTTTAACCTCATGCTGACCATGCTGCTAGCCCGGATTATGCAGGACTGCTGGCGAGCATAGCGTAAACCGTTGATTTGATGTAAGAATTGG
>NZ_BSOS01000095.1 GCF_030160635.1 Acidocella aquatica
GCTTATCCCGGCTTCGTGACATTGAAATTGGCGCAAAAATCGTAGAAGGATATGGGTAAAAGAAAGGTACTCGTATCGGTTACAGAACACGCTATATACATACTGTTTAGATTTTGTACGCTTCCGGCGTCATGTTCTGGTATTGCCCCATACCAATTGCCAGATAATGTCGCATGCCGTTATCACGATAAAACCATAAAATTGAGGAAAAGTCACGGTCCTGCCCGCCTAAGCCGGCAACGTTTTGGACAATATTAAGAATCAAACAGAATCAATAAATTATAAAAATATAATTTGGTATCAATGAGTTGTCACACAAACCCCAGAGGACGTCATGCCATCCATCGACAATATCCCAATTCAGCACGTCACCCTTTACGCTAAAGCCTCAGATGCGCCTGTCGGCACGCTGCTCCAGATTGTATCTGCTCAATTGGAACGATCTTCAAATAAACCGCCAGAACCCGTTTGGGTCGGCATGCGAAGCGTGTGGCATTCGCAAGGAAAAGATGCCCACGGCTGCGTGCTACTCGATGGTGACTCTAGCGGCATCTTCATTAGCTTTGCCAATGACAAAGATGATAGCGAAGTCGCTGACTCACCGGCGCTGGACATCGGCAAAGTTGCCGAAATTGTAATATTGCAGGGCTTAAAAAAGAATCAGTGGTCCCTAGAACATGAGGATAATCTCCCCATTTCGCTCTTGCCGGATGAAGTTCGTCAGATTGGTGACGATCTCTGCGTGTCCCAAGGCGATGTTTGTCAGATCGGCAACGATCTTTGTGTGGCTGTGCATAGCCGCAAAATGCAACCGAGCGCTGGCTTCCTCGTTCTTAAAGGCGCGCTCGCTGGGCACATTAAAGAGGAAAAATACGGTGTGTACCTCGGCAAGGTTTCCATAGCCGATTCTAGGCTGACCGGCAGCGAAGCGCCGCGCCCGGTCCGGGGCTAGCCCTCCCCATTTCAGGGGGGAGGCAGACCGGATGCAACGATATTGCGTCCGGCCAGGGTGCGGCTATCATCGCCTGGCGGCCCTCGTCCTCCACGCCATAAGATGGGGACGGGTGCCCCAAGCGATATCCTTTGAGTTCACGTACAATCGAAGCGATCAAGGTTCATCACCTTGTCCCAGGCCGCGACGAAGTCATGAACAAATTTTTTCTCGGCATCTGAACTTCCATAGACTTCAGCCAAGGCCCGGAGCTGAGAGTTCGAACCGAAGATGAGGTCGACACGAGTGCCGGTCCATTTCGGTTTGCCGCTCTTGCGGTCGCGCCCCTCGAACACATTTTCGTCCGAAGTCGCTTTCCACTCTATGCCCATGTCCAAGAGGTTCACGAAGAAGTCGTTGGTGAGGGTCTCCGGACGCTTCGTGAAAACACCGTGCTGGGAGTTGCCGTAGTTCGCACCTAAGACGCGCATACCGCCGACGAGAACTGCCATCTCGGGCGCCGTTAGTGTCAAAAGTTGTGCCTTGTCGACGAGAAGCTCTTCTGCCGATACGTTAAACTTGGTCTTGAGGTAGCTGCGGAACCCGTCCGCGACTGGCTCGAGATGGGCAACGGACTCCACGTCGGTTTGCTCTTGCGAGGCGTCTGTGCGGCCTGGTGTGAAGGGAACTGTCACATCATCGTGCCCACCCTTGTGGGCCGCTTGCTCTATGGCGGCCAAGCCACCGAGGATAATGAGATCGGCGAGCGACAGTTCTTTAGCCCCGTTTGCCGTACCGTTGAATGCCTTCTGAATGCCTTCAAGAATATTTAGTACCTTTGCCAACTGAGCAGGTTGATTGACCTCCCAATCCTTCTGGGGGCTGAGACGGATGCGCGCGCCGTTAGCGCCGCCACGCTTGTCGGAGCCGCGGAAGGTAGCCGCCGACGCCCAAGCGGTCGAAACAAGCTCCGAGATGGAAAGTCCTGATGCCAGGATCTTTGCCTTGAGGTCCACAATGTCCTTCGTGTCGATCAGCTTGTGATTGACGGTGGGAACGGGATCCTGCCAAATCAGCTCCTCCGCCGGAACTTCCGGGCCGAGATAGCGTGCGCGCGGGCCCATATCACGATGGGTGAGTTTGAACCACGCGCGGGCGAACGCATCCGCGAATTCATCCGGATGCTCGAAGAAACGCCGGGAAATCTTCTCGTAGGCCGGATCCATCCGCAAAGCGAGGTCCGTCACCAGCATCGTCGGCGTATGACGTTTCGACGGGTCGAAGGCATCCGGAATCGTGGCGACTGCCCCCTTCGCCCTGAATTGATTGGCCCCAGCCGGGCTCGTCTCCAGCTCCCATTCATATTTGAACAGATTCTCGAAAAAGCTATTGCTCCACTTCGTGGGCGTCGTGCTCCAGGTGACCTCCGGGCCGCCAGTGATCGCGTCTTTTCCTTTTCCTGTGCCATAGCTGCTCTTCCAGCCGAAGCCCATTTCTTCAATGGGCGCAGCTTCCGGCTCAGGACCCACCAGCGCGGCATCGCCGGCGCCGTGAGTTTTGCCGAAGCTGTGTCCGCCGGCGATAAGAGCAACCGTCTCCTCGTCGTTCATCGCCATGCGCTTGAAGGTCTCGCGAATGTCGATGGCGGCGGCAACTGGATCCGGCTTGAAGTTCGGCCCATTCGGATTCACGTAGATGAGGCCCATATTCACGGCAGCCAGCGGCTTCGCGAGATCGCGGACACCGCTGTAGCGTTCGTCGCTATGAGGATCAGGGAACCAAGCTTTCTCATTGCCCCAGTAGACGGTTTCATCAGGCTCCCACACATCGGGGCGCCCGCCGCCAAAGCCGAATGTCTTGAAGCCCATCGACTCGAGCGCGACATTGCCGGCGAGGACCATCAAGTCGGCCCATGAGATTTTCCGGCCATATTTCTGCTTGATCGGCCAAAGCAGCCGGCGCGCCTTGTCAAGGTTCGCATTGTCCGGCCAAGAGTTGAGGGGCGCGAAGCGCTGCTGGCCGGAGCCCGCACCGCCGCGGCCGTCACCGACGCGGTACGTGCCGGCGGCGTGCCATGCCATGCGAATCAAGAGCCCCCCGTAATGGCCAAAATCCGCCGGCCACCAATCTTGGCTGTCCGTCATCAGCGCGGCGAGGTCTTTCTTCAGCGCTTTGTAATCAAGCTTCTTGAACTCTTCGGCGTAGTTGAACGTCTTTTCCATCGGATCAGACTGGGGCGAGTTCTGATGAAGGATTCTGAGGTTGAGTTGGTTTGGCCACCAGTCACTGTTCGATCTCATTCCGACGTTTGTCGTCCCGTGCACGACCGGGCACTTGCCCGGTTTCTCGTCTGTGTTTGCGTCCATTTTTTCCTCCGATCGTGGTCCGGTTTCTCCGAATTGTTCATCTGGAAACGATTTAGATCAAAACGAGTCGCGCACCTTATGAAAGCGACCGGCATGCGACTTTCCGGTGCGCCGCACCGGCGACACCCAAGTGCATATCAGTATATTCTGTGAGTCTCGCCGCGATCACGGCCTTACGATTGTCGGCGATCGATCCAATCGGGATGCCTGCCGCCGGATCGCCCGCTTCCGCGGGATATTCGAGAGGGTCGAACTCATACCCGATATTACCTGCGGCAATCGAACGAAACACGGCGGCAACATCGCTGAATTTCTCGATAGCGGCCGTCTGAGTGAAACAATCATATCGACGGTTCGCCCGCCTCACCCCAGCGAGCGTACCCTTCAGATTCTGCTCACACTCGGTTGCCTTGAGAGAAGGCATGTCCGCTCCCCATTTTGGCCGAACAAGCCGATAACGGAAAGGAGTATGCACCTCCCGGAGCCCTGTGTAAATACAGCTCGGAAAATCTCTGTCCGCCGCCGGAGACACGGCCGGTTCACGATGGTCTGGCCCTTAGCATTACAGTTGTGATTTTTTGGTTGCGAAGCGGCTTAATCTCTGAATCAATGGGTCACCAT
>NZ_BSOS01000096.1 GCF_030160635.1 Acidocella aquatica
GGCGAAGCTTAACCAGGGGGGGTCAATACGTCAACCAAGAAGAATATTGTTTTCCTAAAGAGAACTTACCGTACCTTCGCTTTTCTACGTCCGTACGCAAGAACGCCCCAACCTCCCTTACAAACATAAAATTTACCATATAAATCAAAGACTAGTCTGTTCAGGTGCCGTCCCGGGGGAGGTCGCCGCGCCGTCGTCAAAAGCAGCCAAATGGTCGACGATGATCTGGCGATAGCCAGTCATACCCTTATAGGCCGCAATTTCCGGGTGCAGATCGCGGATCACGCGGTGCATGCGCCTGGCCCATTTTGGCACGCGCGTCAGCTCTTCGAGACGGATAAGATAACCCCGAATACCAAATAGGATCGCATTCGAGCGCGGCAAGCGCGTTAAGGTTTGTACCTCAACGCGCAGGCATAGCCGGGCGCCGACATTCTCCGGCGTGATTGCCGTTTTTTCAGGCCCCCAGATGGGATAATTCTCCGGCGATGTATCCAGGCGCGGGTTGGCCGTGAGGGTCCAGTTGAGCCGGCGCACAGGCTTGCCATATTGCAGGCGCAACAGGTAGGTGAGCGCACGTTCAAACACACCGGCCTGATGCGCCACCGGAACCGGGCCGTGCCATTCCATGAAGGACATGCCAGCGTCAAAGTTCAACGACCAGTCAGCCTGGGTGGTAACCATGCCGCCCTCGACAAACAAATTATTGTCGCGCTGATCCTGCAGGGTAAAGTCTCCCTGCACCTGGCGGGTGATGAATTCGAACGGCGGATAAGGCAGGGTGGAGGCATCGCCGAAGGTGAACTTCTGGTCAATGGCCAGCGGGCGGTTGACCCAGTGCCATGCCGCCCCGTCTTTGCTCAGTGTGAATTGCTCTGGATAATCCTTCGCCAGACTCTCCATCAGCAACTCCAGCGTATCCCACTCGGCATCGATGAGGTGTGGCATAACGAAGCAGCGCATTGGGTCATCAGCCAGGGTGATCGCACGGTCCACACATTCGCCGATATAATGTTCGTCCAGATCGAATACCGCGTCATATACCGGGGAGGCGCCGCCGGGCACATGCGGCTCCATGTTGACGGAGTACATGTATTTATCTTCATGAAATGGAAACGGAAAACGCAGAATGGCAGCGTCGGAATTACGGGCCGTGTAATCCTCACGAAAGGTCTCGGCAGGTTTCAGGACGAGGTTCATTGCTTAAATATCCAGTACCAGCTCAGGAGTTTTAGCGCGCGAGACGCAGGGCATGATCGTGTTGTTGCAAGCCCGCTGGGTCTCGCTCAGATAATGGTCGTGATGGTCGGGAATGCCTTCCAACAGCGCCGTCTCACAAACACCGCAGGCGCCGCCACGGCAAAGGCTGGGCGGAGCGAGGCCGGCGTCCTCGATGGCTTCCAGCAGACTCTGGTCAGAGCCGACATTGATCGTAAGGTTGGAGCGGCGCAGACGCGCGACGAAAGGAGCACCGCCGGTCGCGCCGCCGAAACTTTCCTTATGGACCTTCGCGCCCGGCCAGCCGAGGTTTTGCGCGGTTTGCAGCACCACATCCATGAAAGATTCCGGCCCGCAAACCGAAAGATGCGTTCCAAGCCTCTGATGCGCGAGCAGCTGTTCCAGATCGAGCGTGTTGCGGCTTGTGTGCAAAACAACATTGGGCGTGGCGGGAAGCAGGCGGGCGAAGGCCTCTGCATCTTCCAGCTTGCCACAATGGTGCAGCTCAAAGGGTTTGCGCAACACCTGCAGATAGGCCAGCATGGGGGTGATACCGATACCTGCTGAAAGCAACAGGTGTTTTTGCGCCGTTCGTGGAATCGGGAAGAGATTTTGCGGCGTCTCGGCCTCCACAACCTCGCCGATGGCGGCATGGTCATGCAGCCAGACAGAGCCGCCACGGGAGTGCTCTACACGGCGGACAATGATCTTATACGCGTGGCGATCCTCAGGCGAGGAGACCAGGGAATACGCATTTCTCCACACACGTTCAGGGCCGGGAATACGGAGCAGAATATGCGCGCCGGCGCTGGCGGTGGGCAAGAGCGCGCCCGCCGCATCCGCCAGCGTGAATTGGCGAATTGAGGGGGAAAGTGCAATAATGTCAGTGATTTTAAGCTTCATGAGGCAAGCAACTCCGGCAGCGGGATATCGCCCGGGATTTCTGCATCGACCTTTACCCCCATGAAGGCGGCGAGGCGGCGGGAAAAATGATCGCGCACCTGCAGCGAGGAGCCACAGCCGGGGCAGAGCGCGATGGTTTGCGTCACATCGCCGATCATCGTTTTACAATGGCAGCAATACACGCGTCTTCGTGGCGGTCCCGACTGCGTCAGGAACATCTCGGCCGAAGTCAACCCTGCGGCGCTGCCTATGTTGTAGGTGTCCCAGATGAAAGGCTCAGAACCCAGCGCGTAGAGTCGCAGGCCGACGCTCGCGCGCGCGAGATGGTGCGTGAGAAAAGCATGCATCTCCGGCACGGCGCGGAAAGCGCGGTGCCGTCCGGCCGGCGGCGCCTGGATTCCGGGAGCGATGGTCCTTACATTCCAGAGGCTGATATTGGAAAGAGTGAGATCCAGCGTAACAGGTGGTTCGGACTGGTCGGTGACGACCAGATGTTCACGGCCAGTCAGGTCAAGCGCAAAAGGCTTGTAGAGGGGCCGGCTTTTGTTCATCAGCCTACCACCGTGCGTTTTTTCTTCTCCGGGTCATCAAACGGCAGAGTGTGCGCGATGGCTGCGATGCTACCCGACTCATGTTCGACGGTCATTTTAGTGCCGTGCACAGCGTAGGGCACGTCCATCCGCGCGATGGCCATGGATTTTCCGGTAAGGGTGGAGACCATGGGGCAGGTGATAACGCCAATGGCCTTGCTGTCTGCATAAAGTTTATCGCCGGGGTTGGCGGCTTGCGTACCTTCCAGCAACACACCGAAAATTTTGAAACGTTCTTTGCCCTTGAGGCGGTAGTGTTCCTCCGCGCCGCGAAAGCCGGTTTTGCCGGGGCTTACGGTGAAATCCAGACCCAGTTCCCAAAGCGTGTCGCCCGGGGCTTCATCAGCAAAGGGGTACATCTCGGAATTATCGTAGGGGAAGAAGAGCAAATAGCTCTCGGTCCGCAACAGGTCGAGCGCGGTAAAGGCACAGGGGATGATTCCCATTTCCGCGCCATCTGTCAGGATGCGATCCCAGATGATGCCGGCGTCCTCGGATTTGCAAAATATCTCGTAGCCGCGTTCACCGGTATAGCCGGTGCGCGAGATCATCACCGGCTTGCCGAAGAGAGTGGCGCCCATGTGATGAAAATATTTGAGATCGCGAATGCCGGGAACATGTTTTGCCAGGAAATCCACCGCCAGCGGGCCCTGCAACGAGAGATCGAGCAAATCATCATCGAACAGCATGGCGACGTTGCGGCCCGCGATGGCGGAACTCAGCGCCGCGTGCCCTGCCCCGCTGCCATGCACCACAAACCAGGAGTTGGGGCCGGTGCGGTAGAGAATACCATCATCGATGAATTTTCCAGCTTCATTCAAAAAACACGCATAGGCGGAGCGGCCGGGGGTGATCTTGCTGACATCGCGCGTAGTCAGATAATCAAGCACCGCGGAGGCGTGCGGCCCATGCAGATGAACCTTCTTCAATCCTGAAACATCCATGAGCCCCGCCTTGGTGCGGATCGCGACATGGTGGCTCTGCAGATCGCTATCATACGTCCAGGCGGTGGGCATGCCGTTCCAATCTTCGAGCTTGGAACCAAGTGCGCGATGACGGTCAGCGAGGGCAGCGTAACGCCAGGAACGGGTCATGAAAGCTCTTTCTCCAGTGTGGTTTCGATACGTTTTGCCGCGGTCAGGGCATTTCTCAACAGGCAAGCGATGGTCATGGGCCCAACCCCGCCGGGAACGGGGGTGATGATGCCTGCGACCTGGACGGCCTCGCTGAAAGCGACATCGCCGACGAGTTTGGTTTTGCCCGGTTCGGCGGCGGGTACGCGGTTGATGCCGACATCGATGACGGTGGCGCCGGGTTTGATCCAGTTGCCTTTGATCAGCTCTGACCGGCCGACGGCTGCGATAAGAATGTCTGCGGTTTTGCAGATCTGGTCCAGGTTGCGGGTTTTTGAATGTGCGATGGTAACGGTGCAGTTTTGTTGCAACAAGAGCTGCGCAATGGGCTTGCCTACGAGGTTTGAGCGGCCGACGACGACGGCGTTCAGCCCGGTCATGTCGCCCAGCCGGTCCTGCAACAGCAGGATGCAGCCGAGCGGTGTGCAGGGCACCAGCCCCGGCAAGCCGTTTGCCAGCAGCCCGGCGTTGGTGACCGTCAGCCCGTCAACATCCTTGGCGGGCGAAATGGCGGCGATGATGGCTTCGGTGTTGAGATGTTTGGGCAACGGCAGTTGCACCAGGATACCGTGCACGGCGGCATCGGCATTTAGGGCCTGCACCAGCGCCAGCAAATCCGCCTGGGTGGTCTCCGCGGGCAGGCGGTGCTCGAACGAGCGCATGCCCACTTCCACCGTTTGGCGGGCCTTGTTGGCAACATAAACCTTTGAGGCCGGATCATCGCCCACCAGCACCACGGCGAGGCCGGGGGTAAAGGCGAGTGTGGCAACCTCTGCCGCGATACCGGCTCGCAGCGATTCAGCAAAAATCTTACCGTCGATAATATCAGCCAATATTCGAGGTCCTAGAATTTCTTATGAATTAAGGAAGGTAATTATAAGGAACACAATTTGTCAAACGAAAATCCTCCTTACGCTGTGAAGACGACGGCTTTTTTACCGTTGAGGATGACTCGGTCTTCGAGGTGGTATCTGA
>NZ_BSOS01000097.1 GCF_030160635.1 Acidocella aquatica
ATGTCCTGTCTGCGGCGCGGCCGAACTGATCCACGACACCCGCGACCTGCCTTACACCTACAAGGGTGAGACGACCGTCATTCCTGCGGTGACGGGAGATTTTTGCCCGGCCTGCGCTGAGTCGATCCTGGGGGCTGCGGAATCGGATCGGGTCATGCGCGAGATGCGGGCGTTTTCTAGGGAGGTCAACGCGGCCATTGTCGATCCGAACTTCATCGCCGCTGTGCGCAAGAAGCTGGCACTTGATCAGCGCGAGGCTGCTGAAATCTTCGGAGGCGGGGTCAATGCATTCTCCCGTTATGAGAACGGCAAAACCAAGCCGCCCTTGGCGCTGGTGAAGCTGCTCAAGGTGCTGGAGCGACATCCCGATCTGTTAAACGAGATCCGCACCGCCTGATGAGCGGCGCAGGTCCCTCACAAACCTAGTGGCCCGCGTCATTCGAACTGATGTTAGAGCCTCTTGAGCTTGATTCGGGCGTCGGCTGTTGTGAATTGTCCGTCGGCTTTAGTTTGATGTTTGTTTCTGTTTTGCTCCCATGCGGCAATCTCCTTGATCAATGATTTCTTGTCGGAAACACGGCGATTCAAACATCGGGTTGAGAGAACGCCGAGTTCTGTTTCAGCCAGGTCGAGCCAGCTGCCATGCTTGGGGGTGTAATGCCATTCGAAGCACTCGACGAACCGACGCGCTTCGGCGGATGGAAAGGCTGCGTAGAGCGACGCGGTGGTGTAGGTGCTGAGGTTATCCTGCACCAGCACGATCTTGGCAGCACCTGGGAAATGCGTGGATACGAGTTGGATGCCGGACATTGGCTTCTGTGATGCATCGCGCACTCGGCGCGGAAACCCTTACCTTCAGTAATCGCCATCGCTCTTATTGCCCGGAGTTGGCCGGTTGCGGGGATTCGGTCCAGACCGGCATCAAACAGTAATGCTGGCCTTCTGCGTCGGCGGCTGTGGATTTTTTGCAGGCCGCGAGCGCTGAGACTGGATCGTTATAGGCCATGAGCAACGCCCAATCCGCAGCGGCGTTCGGCCCGAACCTCATGGCGGCATTCGTCGTATTGCCGATAATCTCGCCTTGAGTCCGGCCCGCCGTGTAGCCCGTGCCATACGTCAGGCACCCACCAACCACCACCACCGCCAGCAAGGCCGCAGCCCCGCCAAGTATGGTCCGCAACCTAAGCGTTTTTTGGCGGTGTTGCATGGTCGTTTCAACCATGGCGACGAGTTGCGGCCCGAGCTGGTCGATAATCGCGGCGCAAGAAGCGTGCAGTTGCGGAAGGGCTTCGTTCGACACCGTTTCTTGCACGATCGCCGAGGCATCGTTCAGAACATGGGTAATCGCCCGGTGCGCGGTTTCAAACGCCTCGTAAATATCAACTTGCGTGTCAAAGGAGAACGCCACCGCCTTGAGGTAATCGGCCAAGGGATCATTTTTCAGGACGGCAGCAGCGGCGGCTTGCTGTAAATTTTGCTGTGCCAGCGCGATCTTCTGGCGCAAGATTTCATGGCGCGGCGGGGCGGTTACCGAATCCATGATCCGATTCCTTCAAACCGCCGATCCATCGTATCCATCCACGCACGGACCCGCGCGGCATCAAAAATGCCGAGAGGCGGTGAAACGAGGCCGTCCCGCGCATCGTGAAAAAGGCAGCGGCGGATTTCGACAGCCTCCGCCGCGAATAACCGCGGCATCCAGACTTGAACGCTCGACCTCGCCAATTCCGCAAAGCCTGGCAGGGTCGTAATTCGCGCAAACGCCTCTCTGCGCGTCGCCCCCGCATCAATCGCGACCTCATTCAAGACCAACGCTTGGGCTTTTGCGGAAAAGCCGCGTGAGGTTAAGGTCAGTGCGGGTATCAAATCCTCCGCTTGGGTGCCGAGCATGTAGAGCATGACGGGCGCCAGGCCGGACGCTTCGATTTGTGACGCCAGCTCCGGCATTTCGCTCGCCAGGGTGCGCAGTGTCGTATCGCCGCCACCAAGATCAACAATGGCGGATTGCCGGTTCTTAACGCAATGCTCCATCAATTGTTGCAGCCAACGGGTAACGCCGGCCGGATTGTCCGTTTCGGGCCTCACCACACCCTCAAAATATTGAGAGAAGCTGGCATTACTCGGATCAATATCGGCTAGAATCGTTTCACCACCGCTCTGGACGGTTTTTTCCGCGATCCACCGAAGTAGCGTGGTTTTGCCGGTTTTGCCGCGACCAGCCGCGAAGATGATTTTGGGCTGACCACTAAGATCGATACCTTGCTCAATAAGGGGTTCCGGCTCTTGCTTGGGGGCCAGGGCGGTTAAATCAACCTCCCTACCCCTGACGGCGTTTGAGCCGGGCGTGAAGGGCGCTCCGGCTTTTGGCTTGGGTAATCCGGTTGAAGGTTTTTGCGGGTTCGTATCGGGCATAATGCGTTCCTTTGCTGTTATCACGGCACCAAAGGTTGCGACTTCAGTACATCGAGAGGCGGCGCTTCCATAGTGTTCAGCGTCGGTTGCCGTGGGCTATCGGGAATGCGGGCTTCTGCCCGTGAATCCCGTTCAAGATTGCTGGCATTGCTCACAGCAAGAGCGTCATCCGGGCCAGCCTTGGCCGCGACACTCATCCAATAGGCCGACGCGGCTTTGTCGAGGTTAGATTCGATTTCAGACATTGAGGGTTTCCTTTACTTTGGTTGACTCGGTTTAAAAAATCGATTGGCCTCGACCCTGTCTGTCATCTCCGGCCGCCGAAAATAAATTGGCCGGCCGCAGCGCATTGGCGGAGCACCACGAATAAGAACAAACATCTCATCGTCCCGGCAATCGTGCATCAACTCTGCTTTGCGAATAAGGGGGCGCGAAATCTCATGCGAGTTGGTTGTCGAGCCACGCGAGCGGTTGCCGGTCTCAAAGCCCTTCCCAGATGTGCCGCTATTCACCCCTTCCGAACTGGCGATGACGCCATACGTGCCGCAGCTATTTTCCAATTCCGTTGCGGTATCCAAATCCTGCACCGCGGCATAGCAGCGATAAGAAACGCCGTCATACCACGCGCGCTTGCCTTGCTCGCCCCATTGATCGATAATCTGCCCGGTGGATTGATACAGCAATTGCATCGTGATTCCGTATTTCCGGCCAGCATCGCGCGCGGTCTCCAAGATCTTCATATAGCCGAGGCGCGCAGCTTCATCGAGAAGATAAAGTATCCGCCCCGCCACATTGCCATCCGCCTCATACGCCGCGTTCAGCAGCGCGCCGATGATGGTTCGAGAAATACCGGGCGTGGTTTCCAAGACCTTTAGCGGCATTTTCAGGAAAACCGTCACCTTGCCGTTGAGCAGATCCTTTGTTTTGAAAGTGCTCTTGGAGACAAGCTTGGCATACGCCTCGTTCGCCAGCCAGCCGGTCAACTCGGCGGCATTGCCGATCACCCCGCTAAAAGTTTGATCTACCAGCCCACAGAGCGAACCGGCGTGCTGGCGGGCGTAACTGTTCGGGCTGGATTCATAGATGCCGCTCAGGACGGCGCGCAAAACCGGCATCGGCTTGGCGATGGCATTGCGCACCGAGGTCAGGGTTTTAAGCTCGGGCGGCGTAGCCGGGTCCGCAAGAATATGAGCCGTCAGGCAACGCACGACGTTCCGACCCATCTTGTCGAAAAACCCGCCATTGCCGGGCAGGTCTTTGGGCGGATCGCCACACACCCATGTCACGATTGATTCAATATTGGTCGACGCCAGCGGTGAATTTATATCGATCCATTCGAGGACATTGAGACCCACATCCGAGCCGGGTGAAATCTCATATACGGTATGCCCCATCTTGCGGCGGGCCTCGCGCACCATCGGCGCGATTTCTCCGGCAGGATCGAGGATCACCGCCGAACCTGTCCAATAGAGCAGGGAGGAAAGCGCCGACATTGTTTTGTACCCGCCAGGGCCAATTACCATGAGGGAATGCGTCGAGCCTTCCTGGCAAGGGTCTATCAAAAGTGGAGCCTTACCCCCCTGCCCCCAGCTTTTTGGGCTCTCGGGCGAGAAAGGCACCTTCGCCACCTTGTCCTGATCGACCCGGTACGCTTCGCCAACCACCACCCCGCCGAATACGGAGTTCGGCCCCGAAAACCGCTGCTTTGCGCGTTCCATGGTAATCCAGTCGGCATGTCCATGATTATCCGTCACCGCCAGCGGTGAGCGCACCAGGCCGCCGAACAGAGGGCGACGCAGCTTCGCGCCCGTCAGGCGTTGACCGCGTGTGACGATGGCAATCAACATGACAATGGGCGGCAGAGCCCCGGCCGCCGCGCCAATCTTGAGCCAGATTGCCACGCGCGGATTGCCGTCAAAACTGAAGAAATACAGCCACCATTGATAAAACGGATGTGGAAAGTAATGCAGTAAGCCAGTGCCGAACAAGAAAACCATCGAAGCGACGACGGTCCAGGCGATCCCCGCCAGGATGACGCCGAAGCCTGCTTTGATAATGAATTGCCCGGTTGCATCCGAGATGGTCACGCTCATGGCAAATTCTCCTTGGTTAAGCCGCCAGCATCAGGTCGGCGGCATTTTCTCCCCGGCGAGCGGCATCCGGCGCGAACCAGACCTCGCGGATTTCATAGAGGGGGCCTTCATTATGAAAGGGGATAATCAGATCGACCGCCGAGACCAGAAAACTGATGAGCGTTTTATCGTCCCACTGCCCGCCTTGGGGACTGCCTTTGACCAGCGCGAAGAGCCGCTTAAACGCTTGCTCCGCATTGCTGCCGTGGATCGTCGTGATGCTGCCGGGGTGGCCGCTGACAACCTCATTGATATAGGTCCAAGCCGCGTCATCACGGAGCTCTTGCAGCAAAATGCGGTCGGGCTTCATGCGCAGGCAGGCTTGCAGCAAGGTTTCCGCCGTCACGCGGGACTGCCCGATATTATCCTTCGAATAGAGCAGCCGGACGTGATTCGGTTGGGGAATCACCAGCTCCAGCGTGTCCTCGATCGTGATCAGGCGTTCATGCGCGGGGATGGCGCCAATAAGCGTCTTGCTCATGGTGGTTTTGCCCGAGCCGGTGGCGCCACAGAGCAAAATCGTCAGCTTCGCCCTGACAGCCATCTCCAGGAACGCTCGCAGATTGCCCGAATCATAAAGCCCGAGCAGTTCGCTATAATCGCGCAAAGCCGTTTGCTTGCGCTGGTCCCATTGGTTCCAGCGGCCGGACTGGTAGCGTCCCGTCACCGCGGCGAGCGGCGATACCGTGCTGCCCGGCTTGCGGATGGTCATACTCACCGTCCCGGCCGGCACCGAGGGCGGCAGGCAAATTTGCAACCGCTCGCCACCGGGCAATTCCGTGGCGCAAAGCGGATTGCGTGCGCCGACATCCTGCTTGCGCAGCGCCCCGGCCAGGGTGGCGATGTCCTCCAGATCAAAATAATCCAGCGGGATCGCCTCAGCCCGGAACACGCCTTTCTGCCGCACGAACAGCTCGCCAGGCTGGTTGATGCAGATTTCTTCCGTGGCGGGGTCATCCAGCCAGGGTGCAAGCGGTTTCATCAGGAAATTGAGCTGTAGCGCCGCTTCACCCGCCATAACCATTCTCCGTATTCTTCACCTGAAGCTGATAGACGCTGGAGAAATCAAGATCATGGGCAACGATGAGAGAAACAGTGTCACCCTGATTTTTGCTCAATGTCGGGGCGATGTTGATGCTGTTTTCCAACGCCGTATTGGCAATCTGCTGGCCGTTGCTTTGTCCGGCATAGACAAACCCAGAAGCGGCGGCCTGCGTGGTGGAATTAGACCCTCCCTGCCCTGCGGCTTCGATGGTCGCAGCTTGCAGGCCACCTTGTACGAGGGTCAACATAAGCGCCCCCCCAAAGCGCTGCCAGAAATGATTGTCTACAGCACCCGCCAGGCCAGCCCGGCCCAGCTCATCGGACCCCGGGGAGTCGAGCGTGACAATCACATGATCCGGCGTCTCGGCGCGGGTCCAATCCACAAACACCCTGTCCTGGCCCTGCAACAGGCCGGTTTGAATCTGCCCGACGATTTTGGTGCCGCGATCGAGGAGCACGACGTCCCCCGTCGAGCCGCGTATGTCGAGCGGCACCACGCATGTCACCAGGCCTGGCAGCTCGCTTTCAATGGCGGTTTGCAGAATGCAGGGGATCATCGTGCCTTCGGTGATGACCATGGCCGGGTTGCGCAGCACGCTCGCCTTTTCTCCATCCATGACTGTGGCTTGCAGCCGGGCGGCGAGCGGTGATTTATCCGTACCCGGCAGCGTGGAAGGGCCATCCGTCTGGGCCGCATCCGAGGGCGCGGGCGCCGATGCCGGTGGCGCAGGTGGGACCATATCGTCGGCCCCCGAAAATGCCATGATCGGGGCCTGGGCCGGGCTTTCATGTTGAGAACCACCCAAGAAGGACGATGACGAACTTGCCGGCGAAGGTTGCGGCAAATTGGGCGTTGCCGGTGCCGGTACGGCCGCCGGTGGTTGGATATACGGCTCACCGCCATTGCCATAGGCCGTTGCCGCCCCCACGGGCTGCGTGGCGGCCCGATGGCTGTACAACGCGTTAAACCATATGAACCCGAGCACCACGACGCCAATCAGCACCATGATGCCGAATTTGGTGCCAATGCTCCGCTCACGGCTAGGCGCGCCTGCGACCGGCGACCTACCGTCGTCAATCGGCGATTGGGCTGGGTCGCTCATGGCATATCTCCCGTGGTCTCACTTTGGGAATTGGGATCCTTGATGACCCGCGTCACCTCGGGGCTTGTCGTGCCGGTGCCTGGGTTCTGGCCGACCGTGTTGTACGCAAGATTGTAGATATTCAGCACCGTATTGCCATCGCGGAGCCGGAATTCCCGTGCGGTCTCGCCAATCTGCACGGTGCTGCCATTGACCGAATAGGATGCCGTCGCTTCCTTCCCATCGGGATCAATAACGAAAATCCCCGGAATACGCTCGTTCCCCGGAAATTGCAGAACCGTCGAATAGCCGTTGTCCCACACATTTGCCGGCGTGAGCGACGAATTTCCTTGTGCGACATACTGGTAATTGCGGGGGCCGATAAACGGGTTTGTCCGCTGATTGTCGAGGATTGAATTGGCTGCGGTGGCTTGCGCGCGCAAAAGCGCGGTCTGATTTAACTTTGCCGTTTGTGCCGCCTCGGCCGCCGCCCTTGCCGCCACTGCCGCGGCTTCATCGGCCGGGTAGGTAAACTGCACGGAGAAGAATACGCCATGCGACCCGTCCGACGTGCTTGGTGCCGATACCGTCTCGATTTCAAAAACATAGCGCCGCAGCGTACCATCCGGGCGCTGCGTCAGCACGATCACCGGTTGCAAGGTCAATGGCGCGCTGGGTTTCAAAAACAGGTAATTGCCTTTGGGCACGGCGGCCAGATGGATCGTGTCCGTCTCAGCCACCGCGTTAACCGTCTCATTCGGCGCGAAGGTGACGACAAGCGTGGCGCCGACAATGGTGGACAGATGAACGACCTGGCCAGGGTTATAGGCAACATACCTCATGCGGGTGTCATAGCTGCCGTGGAGAGGTGTTTGCTCCGCCTGTGCCAGAGTTGGCGCAATGGCAGCCAGCAAGGCGCCCGACAATAGGAAAGCCCGAACGCGGCTCATGGCGCGGTGTCCTCCTCGATCTGATAGCTGGTAATGACGATACCCCCCGGATCATTCAGGCGTTCTGCGGCAGGCATCGTGTCGACTTGTTCAAACTGCTCGGTGGCTGTCCATGTCGTGATGATCGCCGCGTTTCCCGTGGCGTTTGCATAGACGCGCTGGAACCGGACCTGCGCGACATTTGGTCCGATCAGGGCCACGGAAATCGCCTGCACTGTTACCACGCCATTTTTGCCTACAGTAACCTGCGGCGATTGCGGGTTTGTATATTGGAACCACTGTTGATAGGCGGCGCGGGTTGCCGCGTCGGACATTCCGGAGACGATGTCCCAACGATATTTCGCCGTGTCGTAGGAATATCCCTCCCGCTCGTTCACGTATTCCCAGAGCGCCGCACGAATGACCGCCTGATTTGTGGAGGGGGGAAGCGTGGATAATGTTGGGGAGCTGTCAATCGTGCCGTCAGGGCGAATGACGAAATACACCGGCACCAGCTTGGTCAGGGGAAGCATTGAGGCGATTGTCCAGGCCTGACCGGCATTCGCCAGCAACGCAATGCACATGCCAATGACGAGACCTTTCGAGAGACGGTTCGCGGAACGCGCCCGAGCCTCTTGAAACGACGATACCTCTTTGTAGTGCTGTTCAAGCATCGGCGCTGTCAGAGGCAGGGAACCTGTTCGATTCGACATGATGGGCTCCTACTTGTCCGTCACAGCCGGCGGCGCAGCCAGGTCTTGCTGGGTGGGTTGCCAATGGCCCGCGTTAAGGGCGAACACCGGGCCATTGGCGACAGCCAACGAATCGCTGTTAGAACAGCCGGCAAGCAGGCCAAACGTGAGGACTATCAGAACCATTCGAATTACACGAACGGGAACTGTTATCACGGAAGGGACAGGTTTTTTTGAAAAGAATTTTCGATAAATAGCCCAGAACAGAACCAATAGAACCGGGAAATGTGAAATATTCTCGAGCACTTCACCATTGGTCATGATTTACTTCCCACCGGCGCTTTATTTGGCCGGACAGATTGAACGAGATTTCCGGCTCCCATCGCCGCTTGCGCCATTGCCATCGGACTAATGGACACACCGCCGCCAAGGAAGCTCGCGGTTCCAGGTAAAAATACCGAAATAAGGCTGCCAAGAGTCAAAAACGTAAGAAACTGAATGACGATCGTTATCGTATCAGTAATGGTGGCACCATTTAGGTTTGTCATACTCACGTTGAAGTATGCTCTGTCTCCGTCAATGATGATACTCAGAACAATATCCACGAGGAGAGTGAGAAGCGTCAATCCGATTAATTTTCCGATCCATCGATCAGCAACGCCACGTGTTGCGTCAAATAAATACCCCAAAAGAACAAATGGACCGATGCACACGATGATGTCCATCATTATTTTTGCCGTTTCATAGATTAAAAATGTGATGAAAATCGGTACGCTGATGAAGTCTTGAACTATAGCCAACTCCACGGAGTACAGAACGTTATAGAAATTTAAATTTTTATGAGCTTCCAGAATCAGGATGTTTGCTTGATCCCAAATCGCATCAAATTGGTGAGCTGACGGCTGAGTGCCAGTGATACCGAGAAATGAGGTCGATAGCCAATTCGGTAGTCCGGTCGTGAAAAACGTGACTACATATTCATTATACAAAGTCGTTGACATCAGGATGCCCACGACAAGGCTTATCCGAATTATTCTTGTTACGCCAGAACGAACGCTTACATCACCTCTCATTACCAAAATTCCTGTGACGATGATCCATAATACCACAAGGGCAGTCAAAGGGCCTTGAATAGCCGACATCGCCGCATTGACTGTGCCGTTCATCCCGTTGGTAAATGGCACCTGCACGGTTTGATCGAATACAAAGAAGGGTCCGAAGTCATCCGCGCTTGCCATTTATAACCTCACTGACCTTTAGAGTTTCCGTCAGGGCGAGACGACCCATTTTTAATGGCGGCATTCTCCATCTCGGTTTCAGAAATAGTGCCGTCGGCGGAATACGCATTTTGGCAGGCTGCTTGCGGCAACGTGGCGGCATCACCAGCACATCTGGCTTCATCCTGTTTGAGAATATCGGGATGCGCGACGTACCATGCGGCAGTATGAATTATTTGTGCCGGTGGAGACGATCTGACCATCGCTGTCTCATCGGACCGTCGTCCTTGATGACCAATGATCAGAATTGCGCCGCCACCGATGGCTACTGCAATTATGGCAATACCGATTGTTAAATTTATTGCTTGGTTCATTACTGATTCCCGTTTTCGGCGGCGGCTTGCTGCATTTCATTTTCGCTATTCGAGGCATCTTTTTGAAATTCCTCTTGATCTTGTTGTTGCTGTGACGCTTGTTGTTCGGAAGACAATACCTGAAGATTCGCGGCTTGCGCCTGCTGCGCCTGCACAAATTGAGATTCAGCGGCGATGCGGCCATTGATCGCACTAACCTGAGTGATGGAGGTGGCCGCATTCAGATCTGCTTCCAGATCCGGCAATTCCTGCAAGCGTTGCTCGATCGCTGAAAGATTGGTGGACGCAATGCCTTCAATATTGGCGATACTCTGTCCATTCGCATTGAGCTGAGCACTCCCAGGAGTTCCAGAAGGGGCCGAGTAGATATGATTTTCATTGTAGAAAGTGGTCGCTGCGGCAGAGCCAGCACTTTGCCCCCCGACAAGACCGGCGAGGGAGTTGGCCAGCGGCATCGGGTTTTCAATGGCAGAGTTTTCCATGCCCGTTGCCATCCCCAATATATTCGTCGGATTTGTGAACATCTGATAGGTTTGCTCAAGCTGGGTAAGCTGCGCCTTGAGCTGTTCGACGGCCACAATGGCTTGCGCGGCGGTCTGGACATTTTGCGCCAGATTGGCGGAGTCAATAACCGCAACCTGTGCTTTCGCCTGCGGCGCCAGAGTCAGGCTGCCGCTGAGAATGGTAAACACGAATAGATACTTCCGCATAGCCTCTCTCCCTTCAATCCGTGGCTTCGTGGTAGCGCTGCAAAAATTCCGGCAGCCACCTATCTGGATTTTCCCCGTGTTGGCGCCGGAGTTTTTCGGCGAAGCGCACGGTATTCGCCCGGCCCGAAAGGACAGCGACATATTCGCGCATGTCGCCGAGATCGAATTCGCAGATGACGCTGCCCTGCTCGCGCTTCAGCAGAAACCGGCGTTTACCGATCAGCATATCCTCGCGCACGGCCCGGTACTCGCCCTCCGTGCATTTGAGGCCGTTGATATACACAGCATGGTCCGCGGTCGGTGACGCATACAGAATTTTTGTCTGGCATTGCGCCACGATCGACGGACCGAGCGAGCTTTCAAGAATATGTTCCGGCATTTGCAGCGCCAGGAAGACCGCACCGTTGCTCTTGCGCACCGTAAGCAGAAGGTTATCGACCACAGCGGCGAATTGCGGGTTTTTCAAGTAAAACCGGAACTCATCGATGGACAGCACCACGCGGCGGCCATCGAGGATCTGGGTCACGCGGTAGAGCAGATAGGCGCCCGCGGGCGCGCAAACCTCCTCATGTTCCAGAAGCTGGGTCATGTCGAAGCCGGTAATCGCTTCGTCGATCGTCACATCGTCGTGGTCCCCGTCAAAGGCCCAGCCGAGTGAATTGCCCCGGCACCATTTCTCCAAACGGGGACCGCAGCCCATCGGGTCCGAATGCCCCAGATATTCGCGCAATCCGGCGAGGGAGCGTAATTCCACCGGCATGCTCAGTTGTCTCGAAATCGCCCGATCCAGCCGCTTCTCTTCCTCGGGGCTGAGCGTGCCCTTCTCGTCGCTTTGGATGAGCGCGATGATCCAGCCCCGCAGGAAGTCGGCATCCGCCCTGGTGTTCTGCAGGCCGCGCAGTGGCGCCATGCCGGAGGCCTCACCACGGCGCAATTCGAGATAGGTGCCGCCGCTGGCACGGACCAGCAACTCGCCGCCCCGGTCCTTATCGAAGAACACGACCGAGCCGCGCACCCCCGACTGTTTGTTTTCCAGGATCATGGACTGCTCGAACATGGCCAGCAGAAACATCAGCAAAGCCGTTTTGCCGGAGCCGATCGGGCCAAAAATGATGGTCATGGCCACGTCGGCGACATGGGGCACATAATCATAGGCCGTGCCCCCATCGGTGCGGAACCGGGCAATCGGCCGGCCCCAATGGCCATAACTCTGCCCTGTGGGGAAATTATCCAGGCTCGACAGGCCGGCGAAATTCTTGGAGTTGATATGGCCCGGCCTGGTACGCCATTCTAAATTACCGGGCAGTTGCGACCAGAACGCCGCTTCCAGGCCGAGCCGTTCCTCGACGACCACGGCCCCGGAGTCAGCCAACCGGCCGCGCGCCCGCCCTGCCCTGTCCTCAACCTCGGCCAGCGTGTTGCCATAGACGGCGAGGGTGAGGTGATGCGCGCCCATGACGAATTCATTTGAAGATAGCGCGTCAGCGGCCTCTTCCAGGCCCGCGATCTGGCTGGATGCCTTGTCCTGGGCGCCGACCATCTGCGCTGATTTGAGGGAGAGTTTATCCTGCGCCTGAGCCCGCGTGACAAAGGCGAAGGATTGCGACAGCACGAGCGGGAACGGCGCCGATAGCAGCGTGTTCAACATCCCAGGCCGGGTTTTGGCCGGATACTCCCGGAAAGAGAAAATCGTCCCGAATATGCTCTTGTCCGGCGCGCGAATCTCAACCCCGCGACGGCCACAGATCACCCGATCGGTGTATATGGAATCGCCCAAATGGCCCGACACAATCGGCACCCGCAGGGGCCGGCCCGTAATGATGAGGCGCAGGGCCTCCGCGATTTCGGAAAACACGATGCCCTCATGTTCATAGACACCGAGGCGGCGGACATTGAAGCCCGCCAGGCCATTTTCCAGCACGAACCATTGATCCTCCAGCTCGCGGGCCAGCGTCTCCGAGGACGTCGGAAATTTCTTGCCGAATTTGTTGACGCGCTTGGCAAACCCGGTGCCCAACGCGCTGCGCGGCAGGACCAGCAGGCTGATATAATAATCATTCCGGTAGAGCCGATTTTCCAGAACCGTTTGATGATAGGCGGCGTCGAGGTCTATGCCGAACCTTGACCGGAAATGCCGCGGCGCTTCGGCTGAGAGATCGGGATGCCGGATCAAATGGGTGTAAATAACGACGTTATCGTCGGCCATATTCCGAAACAGCGTATTGAGTAATCGCAGCCGGGCATTGCGCGCGGCATGATCTTCCAGCTCAAACGCCGTGCCCTCGACATGCGCCATCGCCAATAGACCACCATTGGCCAGCAACACGGTTTCGGGGGCGATATGCCCGATATAGCTCAGGTATTTTTCGGCGCCGCGCTCGGAACGGCCATGATCACCCAGCATCGACCATCCCCCGGCCACGGTTGCGGATGCGGATAGGGAAGGGTGCGACCGATGCACCGCCCCATTTTTTGCTATCAACGGAGCGTCCGGCGGTTCTCAGGTAAAGCAGAACGACGCCGATGGCGTTGTAATCCCGCGCCACCACTTCACGGGTGGCGTAAAACAGCGGGATCATGACCAGCAAGTAGAGCGGGTTGCGCATCAGCACGATGATGAAACCGGCCACCATCAGAAGGATGGCAAACACCGTCAGCGGCACGCCCATCACCATGGCGGGGCGCGTCGCCGCTAAATAGAGCGTGTCGGTTTCCAGCGGTTCCATCTCAGCCGCCGGTCAGCGTCTGGCCGAGATAGGAAGCGCCAAACATGATGACGATCCCGCCGACGACCCCGGCGATGACCCCCAGCGACGCGCGGCCGAACATGAAGAGGAAGCCGATGCCGATAATGCCGAGCACGGCGATGGTCTGGCCGAACGGTCCAAGGATGAAAGTGCAGATCGAATTGACCATCGTGGCCGGGCTCGCCCCACCCGTCACCGTTTGCGCGTAAGCCATGACCGGGCTCACGAGCATCACGGCGGCGAGCGCCAGGCGCTGCCAATTAAGTGAATTTGGTGCTGATCCAAAAATAATCAGCCGGGGTTTTAACTTATTCATCATGGAGACCTCGTTGTTGCCTGGGGTGACGAGCTGGCCTGGCTACTGGCGACAAGCGTGTCTGGTGCTTGCGCGGGTGCCGGGAGGCCCACCGGCTGCTTTGGGGTGTCGTCTGTGTCAGGGGCCAACGGCACCAGCCACGGTGCCCCGTGGCTCTGTGCGTAGGCGCCCGTGGCCGACACGTCCCAGGACGGCGGCATGTTCGGGTCCGTTGACGGGAATGCGCTCACCGCCGGGGCGGCGGCGGGAAGCGCGGACACGCTCCCGTTCGCCATCACTTTGCGGGCATACCCGTTCATGATGCCTCTGAGCGGCGAACCCGTATTGTACCGGGAAAGCGCCAGCAGTAGGGCGACCTGCGCATTGGCGCTGGTATTCCCGTCGCCGAAAGCCGCCCGCAGAACCGCGGCACCACCGGCGAGCGAGACGCAGGGATCAAGGGCGCTCGCCACCGTCATATTCAAGGCCGGGAGGTTGGCCGAGTTTATCTGCATCATGCCGATGTCGACGGAATCGCCGTGCGCGACCCAGGCTGACGCGTCCGCCAGAGCCGCTGGCGCATTGTCCGGGCGTTCACTCAGGCCCGTGGTGTTGTCATGCAAAGCCCAAGGATCGAAACCGCTCTCCGTGCGGGCAACCGCTGCCAGCGTTTGGGCGGACACGGAGGGTGCGCAGCGGGACGCTGTGGCCGCGAACTCAGCCGCGGAGAGCGGCGTTGCCCACGCGGGCTCGGGCGTCCCCCACGCCACCCCGGCCACGATAACGGCGGGGAAAAGATGGCTCAGGACGAGCCCGCGGGGCAGGCAATTTAGCGGTTGATGGAACGGCCCAAGCCTACTCGGCCGCTTCCTCTTTCTCAGCCCGCGTATCGCCCGGCCGGCGTCGTGTTGCTCCCGTCGGTTCGGGAGGGCGGCGAGGATCGCCCTCATCGTAGAGCGTGATCGGACCGATATAACCCAATTCGCGCAGGCTTCGGAGCATGCGGTCAAAACTCTTGAAGATTTTTGGCTTACCGTCATCGGTAAGCCAGGGGTGATAGCCCCGCAGCCCGGATAGGTTGACATAGAGCAGATAGTCGAATGCCGGGGTCCAGATTGTTGAGCGCCGGCCGCCAGGTTTAACAACGACATAGGCCCGGATGATGCGTTCGCCCTCGCGGAGGTGCGCTTCAATCTCAGGTTTATAAAGCCCCGTCTTATGCTTCCTCGGCCGCCCGCGTTTTGGCAATGGTTCCCCCGTCCTGGTCGATCAAGGACGAACATATACCAGTTTTTTAAAATGCAAGATTTGACCATGGAACACATTTGTTTGCGCACACCCCGAGCCTGTCTGAAGTCATGGGTCGAGCCGCAATCTGGCATGGCCAAAAATCGGAAATCAACAAATTTCCAGATAATTAACATATATAAATAAACTCTTGAGTTCCCGAACAATCTCTGGTGCGTCCGAAAGACATCTCATTATCTGGATTTTTACGAACAACCACCGCCCCAGAGAGCCGGAGCACTAGAGTTTCCTGAGCGGAGTGCAATCTGTGGTTTTGTTTTTTCTGGCTGGATAAACTTGTAATGACTCCAGCCCCAGCCGGAGTCATTACTCGCCGGTTAGATTCTCCAGCTCGGCCGTTGCCATGTCAACACGAATACGCCCGTTTTATGTTCCACCAGACGGGCTTGAACAGGCGCTGGAAATGTCGGGTCATCAAACTGGACTTTGAATTCAGAAATACTCCCAGGCGTCTTTGGCCAGACCGCCCCTATCTGGCAACCATTCGCGAAAATATGATGTGATACCTTGCATTTTCCATTAGACACCGGAACTGGAGAAAATATTAGTTCCGCAGAGAGCGTCAACGTTCGGATCGTCCCCCGGAACTCCCCTCCTGACTTTATGAATGTACCGATCTCCATGATTTTGATCTCCTTCCTCTATGAACTGCCCGAAAAGCGCAGCTTTTCGGGGCGCCTCGCGAAGGGCGCGGGAGGGGTGGGGATAAAATGCTGGCGGGCACGGCTGGGTTGCAAGAGAGGGCGGGCGTCAGCCCCCTAATCGCGCGGCCCGCCGTGCTGTAGGCAGCGCTTTTCGGGGAGGGTGAGGGCAGCGCCCTCCCCTCCCGCGCCTACTAAATTCGGGAATTTTAACATTATGACGGAATATAAATGTGCATTACTCACCAAATCACCGCTAAAAGATGACGGTTCTAGGCGTTTAGTTGTAATCTTCTACTTAACCGCGAGAAGGAAAAAGTGACATGGCCGATATAAACCAGGTCGAGCTGTTGGGCCGGCTGGGCAGTGACGCGGAGATTCGCACCACGCAATCTGGCCGCGACGTAGCGAGCTTCAGCATTGCAACCGATACGGGTTGGTATGACAAAGACAAGGGTGAGTGGCGCAAGAATTTACACTGGCATAAGATCGTCACTTTCCAGCCTGGCCTCATCGGGGTGTTGCGCGACAAGGGGAAAAAGGGCGTCCGCGTAATCGTCAACGGCGAGCTCAGTTACCGTGCCTGGCGCAAGGACGGTGAAACCACGGACCGGTCAGAAGCCGAGATCATTGTCGGCGATGACGGCGGCATCAATTTTATTGACCGCGACAGAGCCGAATCCGCGTGAGCGCCCTCCAGGGATAGCGGGGCCAGCGGCCGCGATGAGCGACTTCATCTATATCGCTTTTGATGCCGGCACCGGGCGGCCGTTGGCGCACGCGTGCAAGGCGATTTACGCGCTTCAAACCGCCGATGCCGTGATGCCGGCCGCCGCGATTTATATATTGCAGGCAGGCGCATCTGGTCCCTGGATGTGGGCCGAAAAAATCCCGCTTGAACGCGCGTGCACCCTGATTCCTGCGACACCTGTCGGGATGCGATGATGTTTAATCGCCGGCATTCTTCTTCTGTGAGTCTGGTTGAGGTTGCTTCGTATCGAACCGCAGAGCCGAGCGGCCGGACCCAGCTGACTCATAGGATTCTGCGGGCCTTACGAACGGCGCAGAGATTTCCGAAAATGTTTGGAATTGGGGCACGTCATTCGCGCGTCCGTTTTGGTCTGATGGCCGGAGATTTTGTGCCATCCAAAGTACACACTCGCCATGACTCGGCGAATGATGTGAGCCTTCAATTTGGCGTGCAAGTCGCAATTGCGATGCAGGCGTCAGCAACAGATGGAGATGACTGACCCAGAGCAACGATAGCCCATAAAAAAATCACCCCGCCGAGGGCGCCAACCCTGGCGGGATCGATTTTCCGGAAGACCGGGAGAAAAGGGAGACCTCAACATCTCCAACTTCTCCCATCTCCCGAAAAAATGCAAGCCAAATCTTGCCGTGGCAAGCTGCGCGCAAAATCCGGTTCGCACGATCCTTCCTGGCCGCCCTCGATGGTTTAACCAACGAGGACATAAACGATGAACGACGCCTATAGACCCGATTTTAGGCCAAAACCCGAGGACGGACGTGTGCCCTTCCCTGCCCCATCCGCGACGGCGCTCCGCGAGGCAACGGCGGCCGATGTCTGGTTCCACCAGGCCGTCGGTGCCGCTGGCGAAATCCTGTATCGTGACCGGCCCGGAATGCCGCATCGCGCGCCGCATGATGCCCAGGTTTTTGCGATGGCGCACGCGGCCAGACCGGTGGCCAAGGGGCGCATCTTAAGCATCCTGGTGGCGGCGGGCCAACTTGCCCATATGGCCGACGACGCGCCGCTCTCGGATGGCGCTGCCCGGTTGCTCGCCCGGCTGGTTGCCCTTCTGGACAGGATGAGATGCGAGCGTGGCTGGTTTCAGGTCACGGCCTGTAATGCCACCCTGGCCCAGGAAATGGGCAAGAGCAGGCGCACCATCGCCCGCTATCTCGCCGAATTGCAAAGCGCCGGGTTCCTCTACCGGCATTTTACCACCGGCAGCATTGGCCTGGACCGGCCCGCCATCGACCTGGGACCGTTGGTGTACCGTCTGCCGGAGCTTGAAGCCGCCATCGCCGACCGGGCGCTCTACCGCTCGGAGGTCCGCGCGGAGCGCCATCGATGCGCCACGCTTTCAGAAAAGACAGGGGGGGGATGACAAAACTGGCACCCTTAATACAAACGATTCTGAAGATAACAAAGAATCTGTATTTTCCTTGAAGGAGCGCGTAGCTGGGTCTGTTCAAGGACAACCGCAACCGTCCGGCGCGGTGACACCAAATTATGGGCCACTCGGCCGGCCAAAATGGATACCAAAGACCCACCAGGTGGTCGATGTTTGCCCGACGCTTGCGGCCTATCTCTCAAACCCTCATCCGGCATGGAACGACCTGATCGACGCGGCCTATGTGCTCGCCGCACAATACGATCTCAGCGACGCGATTTGGAAAACCCTCTGTGGTGGGCTGGGCCGCGAATGGGCGGCGCTGACCGTGGCGATGGTGGCGGAATTGCCGGCCGCGACGTTCACACGTTGCGCCGCACCGCGGATTGAACAGCGCCGGGCCAGCTATATCGCCGGTATCGCGCGCAAACTGGCCAAAGGTGAGGAAGTCAGCATCACCGCGAGCTGGTTCCGCCATGTGAAACGCAGTACCGAACCGGCATTGGTGGTGCGCAATTAGGGGCGGCCGGGAGCATGGCCGTCGCCTACCGTGCAGGCGACAACCAGGAAGGCGGTAAGATCTAGCGGAAGTCCCGCACTTGCGCTGGTCCAATCGGTTCTTGGTGCGAGTAGCGAGAGACGCCTTGGCTGGACGTGGCATTCTCAGTGAAGACGTTCCGGTTGTCGATGCGGCCGTAGCCCCATCATTTCATGGGATTGATATGGCCGGCCGCGCCGCAAAATGCTATTCACGCTCTATGAAAGCGAGCATCTACACGATGGCTGACGGCCTTTATCTGGCGGTCCTGGATAACGGCCAAAGGGTTATACGGGACAGCCTGTCAGACCTCGCGAGCGTATTGCGCGGAAAGGGTGTGGCGTCCGAGAATCTTCTCTTCGGGGACTGGTTGAATGAGGCCGAGTTATTGGCGCCGACGCATCGGGAGATGCTGAGAAACATGATCGCTGGACCATAGATAGCGCCTGCTTCGCCTACATATCAATGGACCAGACCTGCACACCGTCACGCTCAAACTGCGGCCGAGGCTGATTTCCGGGAAACAAGAGTGACATAAAGAATTCGCGACGGGTTTCCGGCCTGGCCGTCAGCGTGACGAGGCCGGCCGCCGTTTTGGCTTCATCTCCACCGGCGGACCGTAAGCGGTGCTCGACGGCCCTTCTTCCCGGAAGATATGGAATATGATTCCCCGTTTTGAGGCA
>NZ_BSOS01000098.1 GCF_030160635.1 Acidocella aquatica
TGCGGTTGTGCAGGGATGGCCAAAGAAATCAAACCAAAACAGCTTCGTGAATAATAGCGGCTAGGTAGTTATACCTAATGATCTCCGGAGGTTTTGCGGGGTAGGGGGCAGACTGAATTCAGGCATCTTTCAGGGCCAACAGCGGGCGGCGGCGAATAGCGTGGTGCTCCGTAACGTCATGGCGAGGGCTTGAGGGCCAGGGTAATGAACCGCCGTGGGGTGTTCTGCGGCAAAAGTACCTAGATAGAATCCGGGGATATGAGCGGCCGGCATGCCCGGATAGCATTTCTGGGACATCTGATCTCGGCCAGGCTCAGCGCTCATGGTTTGTTTTCTTGCAGCTCCTCGGATAAAACATGTCTGAACGACCAATTTTTGAAGCAAAATCATCGCGGGCTGAAACGCAAGATCATTCGCATGTAAACGCCCGGCACGGTATAAATATGTTTTTGTTGATTTCAGAAAATATCCAAATAGAGGAGCTGGCCAAGAGCTGAAGACGGGCCATGCAACGACGATATTTTGCCGCGATGCGAACGCAGCGCAGTTCTAATGAATATTCGAAGTGTAATATATTTAAAAAAATAATTAAGCATCAGAGGAACATTCGGAGATGGCTAGATTAGCAGTTGTCACAGGTGGAACAAGGGGAATTGGCGCTGCGATTGCTCGGGAGCTGGCGGCAAACGGGTATCGCGTGGCTGTTACATACACTGGAAACGAGACGGCCGCCGCTGCTTTTCACAGCGATACCGGTATTCCGGTTTTCCGGTGGGATGTCATGGATTATGCGGCCTGCGAAGCTGGCGTTCTGGCCGTTAGCGAGCAACTCGGTGGTCATGTCGATGTGCTTGTAAACAACGCCGGGATTACGCGTGATGTTATGTTCCACAAAATGTCGCCGCAACAGTGGAGTCAGGTTATCGATTGCGATCTGACTTCGTGCTTCAACATGTGCCGCGTTGTGATCGGTTCAATGCGCGAGCGCGGGTTTGGCCGTATTGTCAATGTCTCCTCGATCAATGGTCAGAAGGGGCAGATGGGTCAGACCAACTATTCCGCAGCCAAAGCGGGGATTATCGGCTTCACCAAGGCGCTCGCGCTCGAATCGGCGGCCAAGGGGATTACGGTTAACGCCCTGGCGCCAGGATATATCATGACCGACATGGTGGCATCGGTTCCACAGGATACGCTGCGCCAAATCGCGGCCCAGATTCCAGTTGGGCATCTGGGCAAGCCGGAGGAGATCGCCCGGGCCGTGCGCTTTCTTGTTAGCGATGATGCGGGTTTCACCACGGGGTCGACGATCACCATGAATGGCGGCCAGTATATGACGTGAGGGGGCCGGAGCCTGGTTGCGGTGCTCTAAAAACTCCCGCGTTGTTCAGCGAAATATTTCACGGCTCGCTCAATGGCTGAAGCCATAAAGGGCTTTTTCAGCGTTCGGACCGCGCCGTAACGCGGATCAATTCCATAGGTGGCGTTGCCTGTTATGAACATAAACGGGACGTTGCGCGCGAGAAGAGCGTCAGCAACCGGATAAACAAATTCGCCGCGCAGGTTGATGTCAAGAAAGGCGCCATCCAGCGCCATTCCGCCGGTCTCGATGAGTGCAATTGACTGCGCCACCGAATTGGCAGGGCCAACCACCCTGCACGCGCACTCTTGCAGAAGATCTTCCAGCAGCATCCCGATCATGCTCTCATCTTCGACGATCAGAATTGTCAGCATACGATCCGTTGGTTCGGCAATCATGTTTGCACTCTTACCTTCGCGGAAAGCGGTAGCCGCACCATACATTCAAAACCGGCTGAATGAAAATCATTTTTCATGTCACCATTAAATTCATGTGTGATCGCGCGTTCCAAAAGCTTTGATCCAAAGCCGCGGCGCGTGGGAGGATTAACGGCAGGCCCGTTGTATTCGCGCCAGTGGATCGTCACGGCTGGTATTGCGTCTTCGGAGGTTAGCTTCCAGTTGATCCCGATTTTTCCGTTGGCATCTGAAAGTGCGCCAAATTTGACGGCATTTGTGATCATTTCATGGAAGACGAGACTCAATGTTACCGCCTCATTGGGAGCGAGCCATATGCGCGGCCCTTCGGTTGTCCATCGTTCAACCATGCCCTGAACACTATAGGGGGCAAAGCTGAATGTGATAATATCAGCGAGCGTGGCACCCTCCCATTCAGAACTGGTCAGAAGGTCGTTAGCGTTTCCTAACGCCTCAAGTCTTCCGCAGAATGTTATATAAAAATCCTCGGGCCGGGAGAACCGGTGGGTCTGCGCCGCGATTGACTGCACAACCGCCAGAGTGTTCTTCACGCGATGCGCCAATTCCCCGAGCAGCAACGACTGGTGTGCTTCCGCGCGGCGGCGCTGGGTGATGTCGCGCAGAATGGCGGTGAAGAGTTGGCCGCCTTCTGTTTCACCCTGGGAGATCGAGGCTTCGAGCGGGAATTCATCCCCGTTGCTTCTGCGTCCGCTTAGTGTGCCAAGGTCTTCCATGTTCCGGCTCGCCACCCCTTCGGCGGCAAAGTTTCGTAGATGGCCGGCATGTACGCCATGGAAACGATGTGGGATGAGCCGCTCGATCGGCTGGCCGATTATATCCGAAGCCGAATACCCAAACATCGTCTCCGCCGCCGGGTTAAACAGAACGATGCGCTGGGCGGAATCAACCGCGACGATTGCATCCAGGGCGGAGTTGACAATGCTTAGCAGCTGCGAACGGCTGGCGGCGATATCGCGTTCGGCCTGTTTGCGCTCACTTATGTCGCGGGCAAGCACGGCGTAGCCTTGCGGTTGCGCGCCTTCGCCGCGCAGCGCCGTGAGGGTGATGGCCGCCCAAAAATGCGAGCCATCTTTACGCACACGCTCTATTTCCTCGTGGAAGCTGCCTTCGGCCCTGGCGATTTCCAGTATCTGGCGCGGCCGGCCGCTATCCACGGCTTCGGCGGTAAAAAACAGTGAGAAGTTTTTTCCGAGAACCTCGTGCTCTGGCCAGCCTTTTAGCTGTTCGGCAACGGCGGTCCAACTGACCACCGTTCCATCCCGGTCGAGCATGTAAATCGCATAACCCTTTACCCCTTCGCCGAGAATCCGGAAATGGTCTTCGCTGCGGCGCAAGCTCTGCTCACTCAGTTTTTTTTCACGCGCTCTTTTGCGATGGAACCCGCCAGCCAAGACACTCACCATCACCCCCGTGACGGCAAATATGAGCATGCCGATGATATCGCCGGTGTGTTCAATCCTGAAGCTGCCGTGCGGTGGGAGGATAAAATACCCAGCGTAGACACTTGACAGTAACGTGGTGAACAAACCAGGCCCGCTATTGGCAATGGCCGCGACAATTATAACCGCCGGGTAAAACATGATATAAGGTGGCAGGGGAGAGAAATGCGCGTCCAGAGTCTGCTGCAGCACCACGGCCACCAATATGGCGAGCACGGCAAAAACATAGCGAATTCCAGCATTTGCGGCTAGCTGCATGGCAGTCGCAACCGGCTGGAGGCGGCATTGCATGTTTCTCCTGATGCTGGAAACATCAAGCCGGTATCAATGCATATCGCCATGGCCCTCGTTCTCCTGTTCAATTTCCAGCCTATGGTTCATCATTAGAGAACCGTCCAGCGCCGCGCGTCAAATTTTCCACGCGGTTTATGCCATTGCTAATTTTTTGTCATCACTAACAATGCCGCGCACCGCCAGATGGGCGCCGGGTATCAGGCTTGGACTTCGGCCTGTGGATAAATTGAGGATGCGCTCTGGAAGAAATTTTGAAAACCCCCGGGACAGGATGAACCCGATATAGTATTGAGCTTTAAGCGGCCGCGCGGGGTGACCGTGATTGCTGGCGTGCCGGCCTGGGAGAGAAGCTGTGGCGAGAGAATTGGAGGGCAAGGTTGCTGTCGTGACCGGGGCTGCATCTGGAATCGGGCTGGCCAGCATGGAGGCAATGCTGGCCGCGGGGGCGCGTGTCGTGATGGTCGACCGTGACGAGGCGGCGCTCGGCTTGCTCTGCAATAAGCACGGTAATGCGGTGATCCCGCTGGCGATCGACCTGCTAGACCCGGCGGATTGCGCGACTCTGGTGCCCAGAGCCCTGGAGAAAGCCGGCCACATCGATATTTTTCATGCAAATGCGGGAATATACGTGGGCGGCGACCTGGTTGGCGCCGATACCGGCGCTATCGACCGGATGCTGAACCTGAATATCAACGTCGTGATGAAGAACGTACACGATGTGCTGCCACATATGATTGAGCGCGCGACCGGCGATATTATTGTCACGAGTTCATTGGCGGCCCATTTTCCGACGCCATGGGAGCCGGTGTATGCGTCGTCCAAATGGGCGATCAACTGCTTTGTGCAGACGGTGCGCCGCCAAGTGTTCAAACACGGTATCCGGGTGGGCTCAATTTCACCCGGCCCCGTTATCAGCGCGCTTCTGGCTGACTGGCCGCCTGAGAAACTCAAGGAAGCCAGGGAGTCGGGAAGTCTGCTGGAAGCGAGTGAGGTAGCCAACGTGATCACGTTCATGCTGACACGGCCGCGCGGCATGACGATCCGCGATGTGGTCATGCTACCCACCAATTTCGATCTTTAGGCGCGCCTACCGTAGCGCGCGCAGCCATCCCCGCCGCCCGATCAGTGTAACTCATAATTCGCCTGGTTCATGGGGCCCGTCTGGCCGGCATTTTAACTTGAGTTACATGGATGGCTCAACGGGCCCGAACCGCGGCCGCGGCGAATTCCACAGGGGCGCAATATCTCTTTGATTTTTAGCGGAAATATGCTCCAGTATGAGAAATTTCTTTATAATGCGCTAAGCGCCCTCTGTGTTGGGACGTGTTTCCGTTCAATATCAATCAGTTATATTGTTATTAGGGAGGATCGTCATTGGCCGCGATTTTTAAGGGCAGGGCATGGCTGATTGCTTGGCGGATCTGGCCGCATGGGAATCGGTGGACTGATTCTTCTTGACAGACATTCCACTACCCATTACCGCTAATTTGTGCGAGGGTTAAATTAATTAAGGAAACACCCTTCCGTCCAAGGCAAATATACCCCGTGGAATCGGTCGTTTCCCTGACGAGTATAAGATATTTTTGGGAGAGAACACGAATGACTTTAAAAAATCGTTATATCGCCGCGGCGTTGCCGTTTTGGCTGGCGGCCGCGCTGCCTGCCGTTGCGCAGACCATTGCGATGCCCGACGTGACACAGATCAGCGCAAAACCGATCACGGTTGCTTTTTTGATGCCGGAGAACTCCTCGCCGCGCTATGAGCAGGTGGACCGGCCCGAATTCACCAAGATGGCAAAACTTGCTGATCCGAACGTGAACTTGATCATCTCCAACGCGAACAGCGATCCTGATACACAGCTTAACCAGGCGCAATCAGCCATCACCAATGGTGCCAATGTGCTGGTGGTGGATCCGGTGGATGGCAAGGCGGGGGCCGCTATTGTCGCTTACGCAAAGCGCAACCAGGTGCCGGTTATCTCGTATGACCGGCTGATCCAGGATTCCGAGCCTGCCGCTTATGTATCCTTCGATAACACGAAGGTTGGCGAGTTGCAGGGGCAGTATATTGCCGACCATACCAAGCCCGGCGGCAATGTTATTATGATCGGTGGCGCGCCGACAGACCCTAACGCGTTCGACTTCCGCGACGGTGCGCTCTCGGTGCTCAATCCGCTGGTCAAGGCGGGTAAGTTGAAGATCGTCTATTCGGTGATGACGCCGGACTGGAGCCCGGAGAATGCGTTTCAGGAGACTCAGCAGGCCCTGACCCGGCTGAGCAACAACGTGGATGCGGTGCTCGCCGCAAATGATGGCACCGCCAGCGGTGCGATCCGTGCGTTACAGGCGGTAGGGCTGGCAGGTAAAGTGCCGGTGACCGGCCAGGATGCCACCAATGGCGGGCTGACCTATATCCTTGAGGGGCAGCAATCCATGACGGTGTTCAAATATGTACCCGAGGAAGCCGCCGCGGCGGCGCAACTCGCGGTTTCCATTGGCGCCACCGGCGCGCCGCCGGCCGGCCTGATAAACGCGCAAGTGAACAACGGCAAGATCAAGGTACCTTCCGTGCTGCTTACGCCTGTGGTGGTGACGGCGGATAATATCAACTCCACCGTGATAAAGACCGGCTACACCACGCTGGCTGAGATATGTGTTGGCGCCGCCGCTGATACCGCGTGGTGCAAGGGTCAGTAACCGCGTTTGCAGGATGCCGCTCACACGGCCTGTGAGCGGCATCCATATTTTCAAGGAGGTACAGGAATGTCCACGGCAGAACTTCTGAGTGTACGAAACCTGCATAAAAAATACGGCGCGGTGACGGCGCTGCGCAATGTGAGCTTTACCGTGCGCAAGGGCGAGGTGACGGCCCTGCTCGGTGATAACGGCGCTGGCAAATCAACAACCATCAAGGCGATTGCCGGCGCTGCTCCGGCGGATAGCGGGAGCATTATTCTCGAGGGCCAGGAGGTGAGCCTGCGCCGCCCGGCTGATGCCAACGCGCTCGGCATCCAGACTGTTTATCAAGACTTGGCGTTGTGCGACAATCTCGGCATCTGCGCCAATTTGTTCCTCGGCCGCGAGCGTGTGCTGCGCCCGTTTGGAATTTTGCGTGATGTGGACATGGAGGCCGAGGCCCTGCGCGTGCTGAAGACGCTGCGCGTTAATCTCCCCTCGCTTGACACGCACGTCTCCTCCCTCTCCGGCGGGCAGCGCCAGGCGGTGGCCATTGCGCGCGCCGTTCTCTGGGGGACCAAGCTCGTGATCATGGACGAGCCAACGGCCGCCCTTGGCGTCGCCCAGACCGCCGAAGTGTTGCGGCTGGTGCGCGACCTCGCCGCGCAGGGCTTTGGCGTAATCCTGATTACGCATAATATGCACAATGTTTTTGAAGTCGCCGACAGCGTTGTGGTGCTGCGCCTGGGCGAGACCGTGCTGGAAGCGCGCAAGAGCGACTTAACACCGGAAATCGTCGTGGGCTGCATCACCGGCTCGCGCACGACTGTTGGAGGCGCGGCATGACCGTGAGTGTAGATAACATGACATCAGAAACGCAGACTCATTCCCCCATGCGCCGCTGGACACAGAGGCTTGTGCAATCGTCAGATCTTGGCATGGCGCCGGTGATCGCGGCGCTCGTCGTTATCTGGGCAGTGTTTGAAATTCTCAACCCGCATTTTTTGACCGCGCGTAACATAAGCAATCTTTCCGCGCAGATTGTCGTTACGGGGACATTGGCGCTGGCGGAAACCTTCGTCATTCTGCTCGGCATGATCGACCTCTCGATTGGCTGGAGCAGCGTCGTGGCGGCGGCTGTGTTCTCGGTGACCACCGTGTTTCTCAACTGGCCGGTATGGCCGTGTGTCGGGCTGGGCATTGGCGCTTCCGTGATTGTTGGCATGCTGCAGGGATTGCTGGTTTCACGCGTCGGCGTGCCGAGCTTTGTGGTCTCGCTTGGCGGCGCGATGATCGCGGAGGGTGTCTCACTCGCCATGCTGACGCCGCATGGCGGCTCCATACCGCTTTCGGACAATCTCTCAACCATGATCGGCACTTTGAACATCGCCCCCACATGGAGCTGGATCCTATCGCTGGGCCTGTTCGCCGTGTTCGCGGGGGTCATGGTCTCCCAGCATTTGGGGCGGATGAAGCGCGGCGCGGGGGAGGGGCACAGTGTGTTCTTTGCCAAGCTAGGCGCGCTTTTTGTGCTCTTGATCGCCGCGGTCGGCACGCTCTGCGCCTATCGTGGCGTGCCGTGGCTGCTGTTAATTTTCATGGCGGCGCTCTTCATATGCGCTTTCCTCACCAAATCGACGCGGTTCGGCCGGCATCTCTATGCCGTTGGCGGCAATGCCGAGGCGTCGCGCCGCGCGGGCATTAATGTCCGCTTCATCCAGCTCGCGGCATTCACGATTGCCGGAGCGCTGGTGGGGCTTGGCGGGCTGCTGGATGCAGCGCGTCTGGGGGTGGCCTCCGCGACGGTCGGTGATAGCGATATCATGCTGAATGCGGTTGCGGCGGCGGTGATCGGCGGTACCAGCCTGTTTGGCGGAAGGGGCTCGGTTTATGGCGCGTTGTTTGGCGCCCTGGTTATCGCCAGCGTCACCAACGGCATGGATTTGATCGGCGCTCCTTCTTCCATCCGCTTCGGCGTGGAAGGGGTGATCCTGCTGGTTGCGATCACAATCGACACGCTGTTGCGCCAGCGCCGGTTACGCTCCGGGCGGGTCTGACCGTCCCGTTACAGCGCCGGTCTACAAAAAAAACCATCCGGAATTTCCGGATGGTTTTTTATTTGTCTGGTGCCTGAGGGGATCAGGTAAAGATAACATCCATGGCGGGGTGCCAAAGTTTTACCCCTCCCATGAGGCCCGCCGCGTTTACCGCCAAGCGGACGCCTGCGGGAAGCTCCACCGGCTCAAAATGCCGCGCATTGCCACCTCCGAGATGGAGCACATCAAAATTCACCAGCGCCGCGCAGCGTGAAATCGTATCCTGCACTCGGATTTTCCATGCCACCATGCCTAGTTGGCGCAAAGCGGCGTCGCCGACGAGCTCGTCATATGTCGGCGCTTTGTCCGCGGGGTGGCGGCCAAGCTCGATCTGCGGGGCGGGAACGCCGTCACGGAACAGGGAGAAGCCCATGCCGGTACCAAGTGTTAGCACCAGTTCGATGCCCTCGCCGGTGATAACGCCAAGCCCGTGCATCATCGCATCATTGGCGAGGCGGGTGGGGCGGCCGAAATAAGCGGTGGCCAGGGCACTGAAATCGGTCCCGTGCCAGACCGTGGTGCCGATGTTTGGCGCGGTAAGGATGATGCCGCGGCGAATGGCTCCCGGAAAACCGATGGATATACGGTCATAATCACCGAGCGGTGCGATCAGCGCGCTGAGCGCCTCCAGCATCAGCGCCGGCGTTGCCTCTGGCGGCGTAGCGCAGCGTAGCGGGTCGCCGCGTATCCGGCCGTCCGCGTCGAGCAGCGCCGCCTTCAGATTGGTGCCGCCAATATCAATGGCAAGAATACGGAAGTGGGAATCGTCGGTCATGACATCCTCTGAAAACGAAAGAGGCCGTCCCGGTTGCGCCGGAGCGGCCTCCTGACTCTGGGCAGTCTACGCGAAATCAGTCCTCGCTGGGTAGCCCAATAAATTTGCCGACATTCAGATTGAACTGCAAGCCGACGACGAAAGCATCGTTCAGGTTATGGCCCGGGTAGGCTTGCGCGCCTAGCCCATCAGGATGAACAATGTATTGCAGATTCGGCATGACATCGAGATACGGCGTTAGATAGGCGTCGTAATCGATCTCGGCCATGATGAGGTTGGAGGCCGGCCGGCCTGAGCCGCCAAGGGTATTGGTGCGATAAGCATAAAGCTGGTCGATGAAGTTGCTGCGATAGTGTAGGTCGCCGACGGCAATGCCGAGGCTGTCGGCGGGGCGCGAGGCAAGAGGTCCCTGATACACGGCGCCGGCGGTCAGATTATAATCCGCTGATTGGTGCGCATCAGGTCCGAACACGGCGGCGCCAAACACAGTGAGGCCGCGATCAGAATTCATGTCAGGGCGATACACCATCTGCTTGGCCTGCACATAGACCATGGTGCGCCCATAACCATTGCCGCTGCCAAGTGTATTCGTCTTGGCATCATATTGCGCGTAGCTATAGGCCGTGCGGTCAAACACCGCGCCAACATCATAGCGGCGGGGATAGTTGTCATCAGCAAAGCTCGTTTTGTAGTCGAGTTCGATGGGAATTTCCACGCCGTTGGAATTCGTTGTCGAGAAGTCAAAGCCGTGATGCGGCGAGGCGGAATCTTTCGGGTCGTGGTCGGCAACGCCGATCTCCAACGACCAGTCGCGCACCGGCGAGATGACAACCTTGCCGGCCCAGACCGAGACCGGCCAAAACGAGGCGTTGATGATCTTGCCCATGATGTCAGGCTGCCCACAGAAGGCATTGGACTGGAAATGGCAGTAGATCGGATCGTTCAGGGTGAGCTGGTCAAGCTCGGTGCGGCCTGCTGTGATATCCAGCATGCCATTGAGGAGTTTCTGCTCCAGGGTCAGCGTGGTGAGGTTGTAGGTTTGCCCGCCGCCATATATCTGCTGCGCGGCAACGGAGTTGTTGATCGTGTCATTCGCGAGGTCGCGGCCGTCGCGGTTGGTCAGCTCGAGATGTAGCGTACCGCCCTGCCAGCCAACGAGCTTCTGTAGATCGGCATCGGCGCCAAAGGCCGCCTGGTCCGCATAGGCGGAGCCTTGCTTTACGCCGCCTGACGGATTGGTGGCGAACTCGCCAAAGTAGTTGGCATTTAAGTAGATGCCTTTGGCTGCGAGCGTTTGGCCCAGTTGCACCACTGGCGGTGCATCGGTGGTCTGGGCGTGCGCGGCGCCGCTAAAAATCAACCCGCAGCAGCCCGCGATCGATGCGAACCAGCGCTTCCTTCCACGAGGGATGGTTTGAATATGCATTTATATCCTCCTGTTGAGTTCTTTTGTTCTTGCTTCAATAATTGCCGGTAAAATCTGTAAGAAATGGCATGGCCCCAACGCCATGGCGATGAAAACTGTTACCCCCTATAGATCGCGGCGAAGGATGGCTTAATGGCATCCATAATTATTTTAGCCTCTAATAAATATGGTTGTGGCCATGCTTTGTCAATTGAAATTTGCGGCGGCGCATGTGTTGAGCTACAAAGCTGATGCGATGCTGACAAAAAAAATTAACTCCAACACCATCCGGCGCATCAATGCCGCGCGCGTGTTTCATGGTATTCACAAACAGCCTGGTATCTCGCCGCGGGGGTTGTCCAAAATCACGGGGATAGATCTGGCCACAATTTCGATCATCCTTACGACGCTGGAACAGGATGGCGTGGTGTTGCGGCGGACCGAGGCGCCCACCGGCCGCTCTGGCCGCCCGAACTCGACATTATTTATAAATGAAGCCAGCGGCGTGCTTGCCGGTGTCGCCGTCGAGGTGGAGGAGATCCACATTGTTCTCTCAAGTTTTTCCGGGGCGCGGCTGGGTTCGCTGCGCGTGCCCGGCAGTCTGAGCCAGGAGGCGGCGGCGGCGGCTATCAAAAACGGGATTTTGGCGTTGCTGAGGCAGGTTGGCATACCGCGCAAGCGCCTGGCTGGCGTCGGCGTGGGTGTTCCAGGTCTGGTCGGGCTGGATGGCCGGATCGCGCTTGCGCCGGCGCTGGACTGGCATGATGCGGATTTGGCCGGTGTGCTCACCGCGGGGCTTGGTGTGGCCGTCCACCTGGAAAACGACATCAAGGCCGCCGCCATCGCCGAACATATATTCGGCAGCTGCCAGCACACGGCGGACTTTGTATATGTCTCCGGCCGGTCTGGCGTGGGCGGCGGGTTGTATCTGGGCGGCGCCATTTACCGCGGCCCGCACGGCCTCGCCGGGGAGGTGGGGCATATGAAGCTGGTGCCGCATGGCCGGTCCTGCGCTTGCGGCGCGCATGGCTGTTTCGAGGCCTATGTCTCCGAGCATGCGATCCTTAAATGTCTCGCCGAGGCTGGCGAATCTGCGCGTGATATTCCCTCGGTGCGCGCCGCCGCGCTGGAGGGCAATGAAGTGGTGCTGCGGACGCTGGAGGAGGCGGGGCGGCATCTTGGCCTCGGGTTGGCGAATCTCGCCAATTTGCTCGCGCCGAGTTCCATCATTCTGGGAGGCGGCATGGCGGCGCTGGCGGAATTTCTGCTGCCCGCTTGCCGGCCGGAGTTCGAGGCAAACACTCTGGCGGAAATACGCTGCGCGATGACCATCGCCCTCTCGGCACTTCAGGAGTTTGCCATTCCCATGGGGGGAATCGCGATTGCCCTGCAACATTTCCTGGAAGAGCCCGGCGCGATTCGGGCCTGACTGATCGCGTCTTTACGGCGCCACCCGAAATCGCTAGTATTATTTTAAGGGTAAAATAAACTGCCTGGGAGGATGTCATCAATGACAAGCCGCGTGATACCAGTATCGTCATTTGCATTGGTTGTGTTCGGCGCCACCGGAGATCTGGCGCGGCGGAAGCTGCTGCCGGCGATGTTCCAGCGCGATGTGGCGGGGCAACTTCCCGATGACGCCCATATATTCGGCGCGGCGCGCGCAAGGTTGGCCGAGGGGGAGTTTCTCCTCCTGGCCCGGCAGGCAATTGAGGAACATGTGCCGGCGCCTGAGCGTGCCGCCGCCTCGGTTGAGCGATTTCTGGCGCGGCTGCGCTATGTGGCCGTGGAAGCCACGGGCGAGGAGGGCTGGCGCGAGCTTGCTGTGGCGCTGGCTTCGGTCCAGGACCGCATTATCGTGTTCTATCTCGCGACCGGCCCGGCTTTGTTTGGCCCCATCTGTGAGCGGCTGGCGCGTTTTGGCCTCGCGGGAGGCAATACCCGAGTCGTGGTGGAAAAGCCGGTGGGGCGCGACCTTGCCTCGGCCCAGGCGGTCAATACGATGATCGGCAGCGTGTTTCCCGAAGAGCGGACTTATCGCATCGACCATTATCTCGGGAAGGAAACGGTGCAGAACCTGATGGCGTTCCGATTCGCCAACGGGCTGTTCGAGCCGCTGTGGAATGCGGCGCATATCGACCATGTGCAGATCACCGTGGCGGAGAGTTTGGGTGTGGAGGGCCGCGCCGGTTATTACGACACCGCCGGTGCCTTGCGCGACATGGTGCAGAACCATCTGCTGCAATTGCTGTGCCTGGTGGCGATGGAACCGCCCGCGCGGCTGGACGCCGATGCCGTGCGCGATGAAAAACTGAAAGTGCTCTGCGCGCTGGAACCCATCACCGAGGCGAATGCGGCATATAATGTGGTGCGCGGGCAATATCGCGCGGGTGCCTCGGCCAGCGGCCCTGTGCCCGGCTATCTTGAGGAATTGGGGCTGGAGGAAAGCCCGGCTGAAACCTTCGTTGCCATCAAGGCTGGTGTAAAAAACTGGCGCTGGGCGGGCGTGCCGTTTTATCTGCGCACGGGCAAGCGCCTGGCGGCGCGGGTGTCGGAGATTGTTATCACCTTCCGCGCGGTGGCGCATTCGGTGTTCAAGCCCTCGGCGGGGCCGATCATTGCCAACCGGCTGGTCATCCGTTTGCAGCCCGATGAGGGTGTACAACTTTGGCTGATGATAAAAGACCCTGGCCCTGGTGGTATGCGGCTGCGCCAGGTGCCGCTGGATATGAGTTTCGCCACCGCCTTTGGCCTGCGAAACCCAGATGCCTATGAGCGCCTGGTGCTGGACGTGGTGCGCGGCAACCAGACGCTGTTCATGCGCCGCGACGAGGTGGAAGCCGCATGGCGCTGGATCGGCCCGATTCTGGAAGCCTGGAGCCATCCTGCCGCCGAGCCGCCCAAGCCTTATACCGCCGGCACCTGGGGGCCCGCGGCGGCCATTGCGCTGATTGAGCGCGACGGCCGCACCTGGGCCGATGGCGGCACTTGATCGCCCCGCGCGCCATATCCGTAAGCCAGCACCCTAAATTTTTTGGAGTCTCCAGAGATGGTTCATCCCCGGATCGAGGACGTCACCACCCGGATCATCGCCCGCAGCCAGACATCGCGAACGGCCTATCTTCACCGCATCCGCGCTGCCGCCAGCACCACGCCAAAGCGCAAGGGGCTGGGCTGCGCCAATCAGGCGCATGGTTTCGCGGCCTGCGGCGCGGGCGATAAAACCGCGCTCAGCAGCGGCGATGCGCCGAGCCTTGGCATTGTCAGCGCCTATAATGATATGCTCTCGGCGCATCAGCCCTATGAGACCTACCCAGGAATTATCCGCGACGCGGCGCGCGCGGCGGGCGGCGTGGCGATGATGGCGGGCGGCGTGCCCGCGATGTGTGACGGCATCACCCAGGGAGAGGCCGGCATGGACCTCTCGCTGTTCTCGCGCGATGTTATCGCACTTTCCACCGCCATCGCGCTCTCGCATCAGACTTTTGACGCCGCCGTATATTTGGGCGTCTGCGACAAGATCGTGCCGGGGCTGGTCATCGGCGCGCTCAGCTTCGGGCATCTGCCGGCGGTGTTCATTCCCGCCGGACCGATGACTTCAGGTCTTCCCAATGATGAGAAGGCGAAAATCCGCCAGCTCTATGCCGAGGGAAAGGCCAGCCGCGAAGAGCTGCTGGCGGCGGAGGCCGCGGCTTATCATGGCCCCGGCACCTGCACGTTTTATGGCACGGCCAACACCAACCAGATGCTCATGGAGATCATGGGCCTGCATCTGCCGGGAGCGGCCTTCATCAACCCCGGCACGCCGCTGCGCGAGGCTCTGACCCGCGCCGCCACCCAGCGCGCCTTGGCGTTGAGCGCCTTGGGGAATAACTACACCCCGGCGGGCGAAATGATCGACGAACGCAGCTTCGTCAACGCCATCGCCGGGTTGCACGCCACGGGCGGTTCAACCAACCATACGCTGCATCTTGTGGCGATGGCCGCGGCTGCGGGGATTATTCTCACCTGGGATGATTTCTCCGATCTGGCGGAGGTGGTGCCGTTGCTCACGCGCATCTACCCCAACGGCACGGCCGACGTGAACCATTTTTCCGCTGCCGGAGGCACGGGATTCTTGATCCGCGCGCTGCTGGAGGCTGGCTTGCTGCATGGGGGTGCGCGCACGGTGATGGGGGATTTGAACGCCTATACGCAAGAACCTGTGCTGATTGACGATGCGCTCGCCTGGCGCGCGGCAACTGTGGTGAGCGCCGATGAGTCAGTGTTGCGCGGTTGTGCTCATCCCTTTCAGCCTGCGGGTGGGCTGAAGCTGCTCTCCGGCAACATCGGGCGGGCTGTGATGAAGACCTCGGCGGTGCGGCCGGAGCGCCATGTCATCGAGGCGCCAGCGAGGGTTTTTCATACGCAGGAAGATGTGCAGGCAGCGTTCAGGGCCGGGGAGTTGAACCGCGATGTGGTCGTGGTGGTGCGCTTCCAGGGGCCTAAAGCCAACGGGATGCCGGAGTTGCATAAGCTGATGCCGCCGCTCGGCGTGCTGCAGGATAAAGGTTTTGCCGTGGCGCTGGTGACGGATGGCAGGCTCTCGGGCGCTTCCGGCAAAGTTCCGGCGGCTATTCATGTGACACCCGAGGCGATTGATGGCGGGCCGATCGCACAGTTGCGCGATGGCGATATTGTGCGCGTTGACGCGGTAAGCGGCGAACTTATCGCGCAGGCGGAACTTGCCGGGCGGGACTGTGTGCAGGCCGATTTAAGTGCCAACCATGCGGGCGTGGGGCGTGAACTCTTCGCCGTGATGCGCAAGACGGTCAGCCGCGCCGATGCCGGGGCTTCGATTTTTACACAGGACGATTTTTCATGATCCAAGAGCGGCTTGAGGAAATTCTGCGCGCGGCGCCGGTGATTCCGGTTGTTGTGATCGAGCATGCCGCCGCCGCGGTGCCGCTGGCCCGGGCATTGGTTGCGGGTGGTTTGCCCGTGATCGAGATCACCCTGCGCACGCCAGCGGCGCTGGAGGCGATCCGCGCGATTGCCGCCGAGGTCGAAGGCGCGATCCCTGGCGCCGGCACGGTGATCGCGCCAGCGCAATACGCGCAGGTGGCCAAGGCCGGTGCGCGTTTCGCGGTCTCGCCTGGCGCTACGCCGCGCCTGCTGGATGCGGCAGGCGATTGTGGAATCGCGCCGCTGCCGGGTATCGCCACCGCCTCCGAGGCGATGGCGCTGATCGAGCGTGGCTACCGTTTTGCCAAACTGTTCCCCGCCGAGGCCTCGGGTGGCACGGCTTTTTTATCTTCCATCGCCTCGCCGTTGCCGCAACTCACATTCTGCCCAACCGGCGGCATCACGCTGGCGTCCGCGCCGCAGTATCTGAAACTGCCGAATGTCATCTGTGTTGGCGGGTCGTGGATGGTTGGCCGTGCCGCGATCGCCGCCGGCGATTGGGAGGGGATTACACAGGCCGCGCGTCAGGCGGCGGCGCTCGGTGGCGCCCGCCTCTCAAACTGTAACGAAATAATAAGCGAGGAATGAATGTTCGAACACCGTTACGCTAAAATCATCGCGACCCTTGGCCCGTCCAGCTCTGATAAGGATACAATCCGCGCGTTGGCCGCGGCTGGCGCCGATATCTTCCGGCTGAATTTCAGCCATGGATCGCATGCGGATCACCGGCTGCGGATGGATGCCATCCGCGCCGTGGAGGCGGAGCTGGGCCGTCCTCTCGCGGTGCTGGCTGACCTGCAGGGGCCAAAGTTGCGGATTGGCATGTTGGCGCCCGGATATTTCGATTTGCAGGAAGATACGGAGGTTATCTTTGCGCTTGATGGCAGCGGTATGGATGTCTCCTCGATTCCTCTCCCGCATCCTGAAATCTTCAACGCCGCGCGGGCGGGTGTCACACTGCTTGTCGATGATGGTAAAATGCGGTTTGATGTGCTCTCGGCGGATGCAGGGCGCATTACCGCCAGAACCGTGACCGGCGGACGGCTCCTGCCGCGCAAGGGGGTGAGTGTCATCGGTGCGACGTTGCCGCTCTCAGCCCTCACGCCGAAGGACCGCGCCGATATTGAAATAGCCCTGGCCATCGGCGCGGACTGGATCGCGCTCTCCTTTGTGCAACGGCCCGAGGATATTGATGAACTGCGCGAACTCGTGGGAACCAGCGTGCGCATTATGGCGAAGATCGAGAAACCCTCGGCGCTAGATTGCCTGGAGAGCATCGTTGAAAAATCGGATGCCATCATGGTCGCGCGTGGTGATCTCGGCGTGGAGATGCCGCCCGAGGTGGTGCCGCGCATGCAGCGCCGCATTCTGCGCACCTGCCGGCGTCTTGGAAAACCTGTTGTGGTTGCCACGCAAATGCTGGAATCGATGATTACGGCGCCAACCCCCACGCGGGCCGAGGCCTCGGATGTTGCCACCGCCATTTACGCGGGAGCGGATGCGGTGATGCTCTCGGCGGAAACCGCCTCGGGGCGGTACCCCTTGCAGGCGGTGGAGATGATGGCGAATATTGTCCGTGATGTTGAATCCGACGATGATTTCTGGAGCGGGATGGAGAGCGGGCGCGATGTCTGCCGCAGCACCATATCAGACGTCATCTGCGCGGCGCTGCACCAGGCGGCAAAGGCGTTGCACCCGGCGGCCATCGTTGCGTATACGACAAGCGGAAACACGGGCTTCCGTGCCGCGGCGGTGCGTCCGCGCGCGCCGATTTTGTGTCTGGCGCCCTCCATCGAGGTGGCGCGCCGCCTGTGTCTCGCATGGGGCCTGCGCCCACGCGTTGCGGGCGCCATGAACGCGATGACGGATGTGGTGCAGCTTGCGAGCCGGATCGTTATTAAAGAGAGGCTGGGCAGCGCCGGCCAGATCATCGCTCTCACCGCCGGGCAGCCATTCGGCATCGCCGGCACCACCAATGTGCTGCGAATTGAGCGGATCCTTGAATAGGCCGGGGGCGCTCGCGCGGGCAACGCCACCCGCAACGGGATTTTTGATGGCATTGAAAAAAATATGGCGCGGTGAATACGCGGGCATGGCCGTCTTTGCGCTGGCCATGGGCGGTTTTGCCATCGGCACCACTGAGTTCGGCGCCATGGGGCTGGTGCCCTATTTTTCGTCGGGTCTGTCCATCAGCCCTCAGCAGGCGGGCAACGCGATCAGCGCTTACGCTTTGGGCGTGGTGGTGGGGGCGCCGGTTCTGGCTGTGGCGGTCGCACATTTGCCGCGGCGCAATGTTTTGGTGGGCTTAATGGTCGCCTTCGCCCTGGCCAATGGGTTGAGCGGCTTCGCGCCTGATTACCGCTGGATGCTGGCATTCCGCTTTGCCGCCGGGCTGCCGCACGGCGCTTATTTTGGCGTTGCCTCGCTCGTGGCATCGGAGATGGTGCCTCTGGAACAGCGGGCGCAGGCCATTGCGCGTGTGTTGCTTGGGTTGACAATCGCCACCATCGTTGGCGTGCCGCTGGCTGATTTTATCGGCCAGATGGTTGGGTGGCGCTGGGCTTTCGCACTCGTTGCGATGCTGGCTCTGGCGACTGCGTTCATGGTGCTGCGGTTTGTGCCGGTAACCCGCGTGGCGCTGCACGATGCGCCAAACCCGCTGGCGGAGCTGAGGGTATTGAAGCGCCCGCAGGTTTGGCTGACGCTGGGGATAGGTGCGATTGGCTTTGGCGGCATGTTCGCGGTTTACACGTATCTCGCCTCCACGCTGTTGCTGGTTACCAAAGCCTCCTCCGTCACGGTTCCGGTTATGCTTGGCATATTCGGCTTTGGCCTCACGATTGGCAATCTGGTGAGTGCATGGTTTGCTGATAAGGCGTTGATGCCGACTGTGGCCGTGGTGCTGGTCTGGTCAGCGGCGGGGCTGGCGCTTTATCCGTTCATGACGCATGCGGTATGGAGCATGGCGGTGGCGGTGTTCCTCATCGGCTGCGGCGGCGGCCTGGCAACCCCGTTGCAGGCACGGCTGATGCAAGTGGCCGAAGGGGCGCAAACCCTGGCTGCGGCGCTTAACCACAGCGCATTCAACATTGCCAACGCGCTGGGGCCGTGGCTGGCCGGAATGGCCATCGGCGCCGGGTTTGGCTGGGGGGTTAGCGGCTGGGTCGGCTGTGGCTTGGCGCTGGCCGGGCTGGCGCTGTGGTGTGTGGCTGTTGTTGCCGAGCGGCGCGCTGGCGTTCGGTTGATTCAGACGTAATTCTCCCGCGGTTTGCTCAACCGGGCGAACCACAAAAAATCGCTCAAACCCACCCCACGCGGAGTTTCCTCAGGTATCGGGCGATTCCAGGACTGTGCGCAGCGCCTGTGCCGCGGTTGGATCTGTTGAGATTTGTTTGCCGTCCAGCATGGTGAGCATTCGAAGCGAGAGGGTATTGCCAAGGCAGACACAGGCGGCGGTGAGCAGATTTTGGGGTGTTATACGCATCTCGCGCGCCAGGTTGCGGGCCAGCAGGCGTGCGCGCAATATGCCCGGCAGCGCGCCGTCCGCAACGGGCGGCGTGGTCCATGTTGCGCCTTGCAGCACGAACAGATTGGCAGCGCTAGCTTCGGCGGCATCGCCTTTGGTGTTGAGCAAAATCGCATCCTCGGCGCCGCGCGCGGCGGCCTCGCGCCGGGCGATGATGCTGTCCAGATAGTTGAGAGATTTGATTCGCGAGAGCGGCGAGAATTCGTTGCGGCGGGTGGTCTGGCAGATGACGGCGGAAATCTCTGGTGCGGCGGCGATGAAGGGGGCTGTGGTGATGAGCAGAGTCGGGTTGGAATTGGCGGGCGGCAGGAGGCCGCGCGGCCCGGTGCCGCGTGTCAGCGTTATGCGCAGCGTGGCGTCAGAGAGGGCGTTGGCGGTGAGCAATGTACTGATGGCGGTTTGAAACTGCGTGTCGGTGAGCGGCACGGTGAGGCCAAGCGCGGCGGCGCCCTGGCGTAGCCGCGCCAGATGCAGCGCCACATGCCGCGGGGCGCCGCCGGCTATGCGCAATGTCTCGAATATGCCGTCGCCCAATGTGAAGCCGCGATCGGCAGGGTCGATGCCGGCGTGCGTAGCCGGGCACAGGGCGCTGTTTAGCCAGATGACCTGGTCAGCCACCGCAAACTCCAAGCATTGGAGAGGCTTTTATGCGCATTTCCTCATATTCCGCTTCCGGTTGGCTGTCGGCCACAATGCCGCCGCCGGCCTGCATCAGAACATGGCCGGGGGTTACGATCAATGTCCGGATGATGATGGAGCTGTCCATCGCGCCGTCAAAGCCGATCCAGGCGATGGTGCCGCAATAGGGGCCGCGGCGGCAGGGCTCCAGCTCGTCGATGATCTGCATGGCGCGGATTTTTGGCGCCCCGGTGATTGAGCCGCCGGGCAGGGTGGCGCGCAGAAGGTCCAACGCGCCAAGCCCCGGGCGCAGTCTGCCGGTGATGGCGGAAACCAGATGATGCACCGAGGCGAAGCTTTCCACCTGGAGAAATTCAGGCACGCGCACGCTGCCGATTTGCGTGACGCGGCCGATATCGTGGCGGAGCAGATCGACGATCATCAGATTTTCGGCGCGGTCTTTGGGACTTTCGCCAAGTTCGGTGGCCAGGGCGGCATCCCGCCCCGCGTCGGCGTGGCGGGGTCTGGTGCCTTTGATCGGCCGGGTTTCGATTTCTCCCGCGGATGACAGGCTGATAAAACGTTCTGGTGATGCACTGAGAAGTGCGAGGCCTTCGCCGCAGTCCAGATAGGCGGCGAAGGGCGCGGGGCTTGCCGCGCGTAGGGCGAGGTAGAGAGAGGCAGGATCAAGACCGGCGGGGCGCAGGGCGGTGTGCCGCAGGGTGAAATTGGCCTGATAAATATCGCCCGCGCGGATGTAGGAGAGGATTTGTTCTACCAAAGCAATGTATTCGGCGCGGTCCATGTCCGGCTGCCAATGGAGTTTGGGCAATGGCGCGGGTGTGGGCGTTTTGGTCAGGCGGGCGAGGAGGGTATTGGCGCGGGCGGCGGTGTCCTGCCCGGGACGGTCTCGCATGATGAGCCAGCAACGCTGCGCGGTATGGTCGAAGCCGATGAGCGTGTCGTAAAGGCCGATGACCATATCAGGCAGGTTCAGCGGATTGGCGTGGCGCGATGCCACGGGCTCCAACCCTAGACCTAGATCATAGCCGAAAAACCCAACGGCGCCGCCGGTGAAGGGCAGGGGGCCGGGGATTTGTTGATGACGTGCCAGTTCGGCCGCCAGCGTGCTGAGCGAGGCATCGCGCAGGATTTTAAATGGGTCGAGGCAGATATAGCTGAGCTGGCTGCGCGCATCGCCGGTGGCGGCGCTGTCCAAAAACGCGAGGTATGGTTCCGGCGACAGGGCCGCGAAGCAATCCTGTGGCGCGCGCCAGGGGAGTTCGCGAATCACTGGGTATGTCAGCTCACGCGCACAAAATCGAGGCCGATATCCAGCACCTTCGCGCTATGGGTCAGCCAGCCGGCGGAGATCAGGTCTACCCCGGTCTCGGCGATGCCGGCGGCGCTCGCTGGGGTGATTCTTCCTGAAGCCTCGGCAATGGCTTTGCCATCGATCATCGCCACGGCCTGGCGAAGCTGCGTGGTATCCATATTGTCCAGCAGCACGGCATCCGCGCCCTCACGCAGGACCTCCTGCAATTGTTCCAGCGTATCCACCTCGATTTCAATTTTCACCAGATGCCCGGCCATTCGTTTGGCGGCACGCAGGGCGGGGATAATGCCCCCGGCGAGGGCGATGTGGTTATCCTTGATGAGAATTGCATCATCAAGGCCGAAGCGGTGATTGGCGCCGCCGCCGCAACGCACGGCATATTTCTGCGCGAAGCGCAGCCCCGGCGTGGTTTTGCGTGTGCAGGTGATGCGCGCCTTGGTGTGTTTTATGGCGTCGGCAATGCCGCGTGTGGCGGTGGCGATGCCCGAAAGCGGGCCAAGGAAATTCAGCGCGACACGTTCGCCGGTTAAAATTCCTCGCGCGGAGCCGGAGATTTCAGCAATCACCTCGCCGGGGGCGACGCGCGAGGCATCGGGCAGCCGGACATTGAAGTTGACCGAAGGGTCCACCATGGCGAAAGCGGCGCGGGCAAAATCCAGCCCCGCGACCACACCGGGATCGCGCGCGACCAAGGTGCAGACCGCCCGACGCTCGGATGGGACGACAGCCTCGGTGGTAATATCCCCGGCGCGGCCAAGGTCTTCCAGCAATCCGGCGCGCACGGCCTGTTCAACGAGAAGATACGGGATCATGCGGCCAGTCCTGTTGCGGTGAGGTCGGAGAGATTGATGGTGGAGGAAATTGCCTGCGCCGCATCGGTGCCGGGGAAATCGGTGCGGGTATGCGCGCCGCGGCTCTCGCGCCGGCGCAGGGCCGAGAGCGCCATGAGCAGCGCGACCAGGGCCGGGCCGGAATGCGCCGCGAGCGGCCGCAATTGCGCAATGGCGGATTGAAGCCCCCGCGCATTGCGGTAAATACCAAGATATTGACTACAAATTTCTCTAACAAGGGGCGAGGCTTCGGGAATCTGCAGTAAGGCTGGCGTGGCTTTGCTGGTGTGTATTGTCCGCCCGCTGATCGCCTGTGCCGCGATCCGCCCTGTGACCATTGCCTCCAGCAGAGAATTGCTGGCCAGGCGGTTGGCGCCGTGCAGCCCGGTTGCGGCGGCTTCGCCACAGGCGAACAGGCCCGCCACGCTGCTTTCGCAATCGGCGTTCACCGCAATGCCGCCCATGTGATAATGCGCGGCGGGGCGCACCGGAATCGGCTGGGTGGCGGGGTCGATCCCCTGTGCGCGGCAGGTGCTGAAAATGCCGGGGAATTTCTCCGGCGATACAGTGCGGGCATCGAGAAAAACACTGTCATCCTCAGCGTATTTTGCAGCCACCGCGCGCGCGACGATATCGCGCGCGGCGAGGTCGCCCCCCTGCATGAAGCGCGCACCCGCGTTATCGATGAACACGGCGCCTTCGCCGCGCACGGCCTCGCTCACCAGGGGCATCGGGTCCAACCCGCAGGCCAGAGCCGTGGGGTGGAACTGCACGAATTCCATGTCGCGCAAATTCGCCCCGGCGCGCGCCGCCAGCGCCAGCCCGGCGCCGGTGGCGTGCAGCGGGTTGGTGGTATGCGCGAACAACCCGCCCACGCCGCCGGTGGCGATCACCGCGCAATCGGTGGGGATGGTCAGCGGGCCGGCGGGGGTTGCGGCATTCACGGCGCAAAGGCGGTTGTCGTGCACGGCAAGCCCGGCTGCCTGTGTATGTTCTGATATCGTAATATTTTTCGCCGCGCGGGCGGCGTTGATCAACACGCGCATGACCTCGGCGCCGGTCGCGTCCTTGGCGTGGACGATACGGCGGCGCGCGTGTGCTGCTTCCAGGCCCAGCGCCAGGGTGCCGTCGGCATTGCGGCCAAAATCCGCGCCGTGGCGGGTGAGAAACTCAATCACCCAAGGGCCGGCCTCGATGATCCGCCGGGCCACCGCGGCGTCACAGAGTCCGGCGCCAGCACTTAAGGTGTCCTGCGTGTGCAGGGCAAAATCATCGTCAGGCCCGACGGCGGCGGCGATGCCGCCCTGCGCCCAGCCGCTCGCCGTCTCAACCCCCAGCGCGCCGCCGCAGAGCAGCACAACCGGGCGCGGCGCCAGGCAGAGCGCCGCCATCAACCCCGCCGCGCCGGCGCCGATGATGACCGGGCTGGCGTGCGGCGCGCTCATTTAACGGCGAGCATACGCTCGACAGACTGACGCGCGCGTTCCATCAGGGCTGGTTCAATTTCCACCTGTGTCTGCATTGTCTCCAGGCATGCGCGGATGTTCGGCAGCGTGATGCGCTTCATGTGCGGGCAGAGGTTGCAGGGGCGGATAAACTCGGTGCCCGGATGGCCGATAGCGACGTTGTCACTCATCGAACATTCGGTGATCAGCACCACGCGGGCGGGTTTTTCGCGCGCGACATAATCGCTCATGGCGGCGGTGGAGCCTGCAAAATCGGAGACCGCGACCACTTCCGGCGGGCATTCGGGGTGCGCGAGCACGGTGATACCGGGGTGGGCAGCGCGCAGATCGGCGATCTCCTGCGGGTTGAAGCGCTCGTGTACTTCGCAATGCCCGGCCCAGGTGATGATTTTCACATTGGTCTGCGCCGCGATGTTCTGCGCCAGATATTCGTCGGGCAGCATGATGACTTCCGGCACGCCCAGGCTCTCGACGATTTTTTTCGCATTGCCCGAGGTGCAGCAGATATCGGATTCTGCCTTCACCGCCGCCGAGGTGTTCACATAGGCGACCACCGGCACGCCGGGGTGGCGCTGGCGCAGGAGCTTGATGTCGTCAGCGGTGATGCTATCGGCGAGCGAGCAGCCCGCGCGCGTGTCGGGGATCAGCACGGTCTTTGTAGGGTTCAGCAGTTTCGCGGTTTCCGCCATGAAATGCACACCGGCCAGCACGATCACGTCGGCATCGACGTTCATCGCCTCGCGCGCCAGCAGCAGGCTGTCGCCCACGATATCCGCAACGCCGTGGAAAATTTCTGGTGTTTGGTAGTTATGCGCCAGAATCACAGCGTTGCGCTCGCGCTTGAGGCGGTTGATCGCCTCGATATCAGGCGAGAACAGCGCCCATTCGACGGGGGGGATCACGCGGCTGACGCGCTGGTAGAGCTGGGTTAGGTCCAACGGCATGATACATCCAGTAATGCTCATAATGAGCATAAATGAGTCAGAAAAAAACGGGCAGCCGCCCGGTTGTGCATCCCCTTATACTAAGCATGAGCATAACTCGTCAAGCGCGGGCGAGCGGGGGCTTGGTGCCGGCGTAGGCGCGTTCCTGGAGGATATCGGCGCGGAACCTGAACAGCTTGGCGGGGCGCCCGCCGGTGGCTTCGGCCATCTGGCCGGTTTCCTCGACCAGCTCCTGTTGCTCGACCAGGCGGCGGAAATTCTGCTTGTGCAGGAGCTGTCCGGCCAGGGCCTCGACGCTGCGTTGCAGGTCCAGCAGGGTGAAGTTGGGCGGCATCAGCTCAAACACCACCGGGCGATAGGTGATTTTGGCGCGCAGCCGGGCGATGCCGGTGGCCAGGATCCGCCGGTGGTCCTGGCGCATGGCTTGGCCCAGCCGGGGGGCTGGGGTGGTGTGGCAGGCAATGCCGTCGCGCGCGGCCTCGGCCACCAGCCCGGCCTCATAGAGCAGCTCGTAGCGTTGCAGCACCAGCTCCTCGTTCCAGCGCCGGCCTTCCAGGCCAAAGGCGATCGCGGCGCGTTGTTTGCGCGCGCGGCGCTCCGCCGGGCTTGCGCCGGCCAGGGCCCAGGCGCGCAGCGCGGCGGGGAGGGGGGGGGCAGATCCGCGCCCTGGCGGTGGTCCTCCCAGGGAAAATAATCGTACCAGTCGCGCCAGCTTGCGCCACCCTCCAGGGTTTTTGGCTGTTCGCGGGTCAGCGCCAGGTAGGAGATGGAGATCGCCCGGCCGAAGCCGCCAAGGGCGGCGTTGCGGTCGTTATCGGCGAATGTGTAGAGCTGTTCGACATAGCCCAGCGGGTGGTGCGTCTGCCGCTCCACCCATGAGCGCGTGCCCGCCTGCAGCGAGCGATGCTCCGGCGAGAGCGGGCCTGAGGGCAGGGAGGTGCCGTCAGCGATGGTCAGCACGCGCGGCGTGCCGGCGGTGACCGCCACCAAAACGGCAATCAGCTCAGCGCTTACGGAACTTGGCCGGTTTTCGGGCATACGATCATTTCGCAGATAGCGGCGGGCGCTGGCAAGGGCCGCCCCGGCGGGTGCGAGCATTGAAAATCCGCCCCGAGGCAATATGTATCGCCTGCGGCGGCTTGAACCAGCCGCGCGTAATATAACATCATGAAGGGGAACAGTATGGCGGACGCGATTTATGACATTCCGTTGAAAAGCATCGATGGCAAGGCCACAAACCTTGGCGATTATAAGGGCAAGGTGCTGCTGGTGGTGAATGTCGCCTCCAAATGCGGGCTGACCCCGCAGTATGAGGGCCTGCAGAAGCTCTATGCTGAGAAGCGTGATGCCGGGCTGGAAGTGCTGGGCTTCCCCGCGAATAATTTCAAGGAGCAGGAACCGGGGAGCGAGGCGGAGATCGCGAGCTTCTGCAGCACCACCTACAATGTCGAATTCCCGCTGTTCAGCAAAGTCTCGGTGGTGGGTGAGGGCAAGCATCCGTTATATGAGGCGCTGACCGCGGCCAAGCCGCAGGCTGAGGGCGGGGATGCCTTCCGCACCCGGCTTGAAGGCTTTGGCATCGCCACCAACCCGGCGCCCGAGGTGCTATGGAATTTCGAGAAATTCGTGGTTGGCCGTAATGGTGAAGTTGTCGCGCGGTTCACGCCGGATGTGGGCGCTGATGACCCGCGCCTGCGCGCCGCGCTGGATGCCGCGCTGGCGGCCTAAACTAAGAGGTTAGTGATACGCGTATTGGCAGTCGCTGGCCTCGGTGAGGCTGGCGGTTGTTTTGCCGGGCGCCGGCGCGGTGGCAACTTCAATCGCCCGCGCGGCGGCGAACAGCGGGTTCACTTGTGGCGCGGCAGCGTTCAGGTTCGGCGTTATTTGGGCAGGCCGGTGGAAGCGCGGCACGGCCCACAGGATAAACCCGTAGGATGTCTTTGTTGTCATCATGGATACCCCAAGGTTGCGGCGCTCATTTAGGCGGCCACATCCGGGTTGTATAGTGAATTTTTGTGATAAAATCATTAAGAATCAGATAATTAACGAAATGCACCCAAGCCCTCCGGCGCCCTCAAACGGGTGGGGCTCAGGTTTGCGAAGGCTTTCCCGGTACGCGGGCGAACAGCGATTTCGGCGCCAGATTGGCCACCCGGGCCAGGGCGGCGAACCACCAGGGAAAAGTGATGAAGGCGCGCCCGGCCGCGATGCCCCTGATGATCCGCCGTGCGGCTTCGCCGGCATCGAGCATGCCCGGCATGGGATAGGGATTTTGCGCGGTCATCGGTGTGCGGATGAAGCCGGGGCGCACCAGGGTTAAGGCGATGCCCTCGCGCGCGGCACCTGGGGCGGCGGCGCGCACCCAGCAGTCCAGCGCGGCCTTGGCGGCGCTATAGGCGGGGGAGGTGGGCAGCGCGATCAGCCCGGCGATGGAGCCGATAATGGCGATGCGTGGCGTTTTGCGCGCCATCGCGGGCAAAATGGTGTTGAACACGCCATCCAGGTCGGTCGCGAACACGCGGCGGATCTGCTCGTCCCGCTCACGGTGGGCCCGGCCCGGCCCGGCGGAGACCCCGGCATTGGCGATCATCAGGTCAAGTTCTTCCAGCCCCGCCACCCAGTCAGCCATCGCGGCGCGGTCGGTGACATCAGCGATGGTTTGCGTGACCCGCGCGCCCTTGGCCTGCGCGGCGGCGGCGGTTTGGGCGAGGCGCGCAACATTGCGCCCGGCCAGGTGCAGCGTGACGCCGGGTGCGGCGTAGCCCAGGGCAAGGGCCTGCCCCAGCCCGCTGGATGCCCCGGTGATCGCGATGGTCTGATACTGCATATGGGCAGCGTAGCAGCCTCCTGCTAAGAGGCCAGCCTATGAACGCAAAAACCTCAATCGCCTCGATGACCGGCTTCTCGCGCACCCACGGGCAGGCCGGCCCCGTCTCCTGGGTATGGGAGCTGCGCAGCGTCAACGGCAAGGGGCTGGATATCAAGCTCCGCCTGCCCGGCGGGTTGGACGCGCTGGAGTTCCCCCTGCGTGACCTGGCCGCCAAGCGGCTGAAGCGCGGGAATGTTTCCGGTACGCTTACCCTAAAGCGCGATGCGGTCTCGGGCATGATGCCTGATCTCGCGGTGCTGGAGCGGATCAAGGAGCTGGCGATTGATCTGGCGGATAATATCCCCGGCGCGTTGCCGCCGCGTGCCGAGCTGCTGCTGGGGCTGCCGGGCGTGATGCGCAGTGTCTCCGCGCAGGATGATACCGAGGAGGAACAGGCCGCCCTGGCCGCCGCCGTGCAGGCGGGGTTTGCCGAGGCGCTGGCGCAGCTGGCGGAGGCGCGGGAAGGCGAGGGGGCGCGGTTGGCTGGTATTGCCGCGGCGCTGCTGGGCGAGATCGAGGCGCTGCACGCCGCCGCCGCGGTGGAGGCCGCGACGCAGCCGGCCCTGCACAAGGCCCGGCTGACCGCGCAGCTGGCGGAGATTCTGGGTGCCACACCGGCGTTGCCGGAGGAGCGGATCGCTCAGGAAATCGCGCTGCTGACGACAAAATCGGACGTGCGCGAAGAGCTGGACCGGCTGCAAGCGCATATCGGCGCCGCGCGCGCGCTGCTGGCCGAAGGGGCGGGTATCGGGCGCAAGCTTGATTTTTTGATGCAGGAGTTCAACCGCGAGGCGAATACGCTATGCAGCAAATCCACTTCGCTGGCGCTCACCTCCATCGGGCTTTCGCTAAAGGCCGCGATTGAGCAGCTGCGCGAGCAGGTGCAGAACATTGAGTAACCGGCGCGGGCTTTGCCTGGTGCTGGCCGCGCCCTCGGGGGCGGGCAAAACCACGCTCTCGCGCGCGCTGCTGGAGCAAGATGATGCGCTCTCGCTCTCGGTAAGCGTGACCACGCGGGCGCGCCGCCCCGGCGAGAAAGAGGGCAAGCATTATTATTTCATCAGCCAGGAGCGGTTTGATGAAATGGCGGCGGCGGGCGATCTGCTGGAATATGCCCGCGTGTTCGGCCGCTCCTACGGCACGCCGCGCGGCCCGGTGGAGGCGGCGCTGAGCGCCGGGCAGGATGTGATGTTCGATATTGACTGGCAAGGCTTTCACCAGCTGCGCGCGGCCATGCCGGGCGATGTGGTGGGCGTGTTCATCAAGCCGCCCTCGCTGGAGGTGTTGCACCACCGGCTGACCAAGCGCGGCGACGCGCCGGAGCAGGTGGAGGAGCGCATGAAACATGCCGAGGCGGAAATCTCGCATGCCGGGGAGTTCGACTATATCGTCGAGAACCACGATTTGGATGTGGCGCTGGCGGATCTGCGCGCGATTTTGCGGGCCTGCCGGTTGGAGACGCGGCGGCAGGCGGCCCGGCCCGGTTTGTAAATATGACAGGTTTATGCTATGAACCGGCCTGAACTCAGGATAAAATTCTTAATGATCTCAGTCTGTTACCACCGGTCCGGCGAGTCTTTCGCCGCCGCCATCCGCAACCTGATCTGACATGAGCGATATGACCGGCGAATCCGGCGCGGAACCATTGCCGCTGCGCGGTACGGAGCCTGTGGCCATTGAGCAGGAGATGCGCAAATCGTATCTCGATTATGCCATGTCCGTCATCGTCTCGCGCGCCCTGCCTGATGCGCGCGACGGGCTGAAGCCGGTACACCGGCGCATCCTTTACGCCATGAACGAGGCGGGCAACACGCCCGACAAGCCCTACCGCAAATCCGCGCGCATGACCGGTGACGTGATGGGTACCTACCATCCGCACGGCGACAGCGCGATTTATCTGGCCGCCGTGCGCATGGCGCAGGATTTTTCGATGCGCCTGCCGCTGATCGACGGCCAGGGCAATTTCGGCTCCATCGACGGCGATATGCCCGCCGCCATGCGTTACACCGAGATGCGGCTGGACCCGGCGGCGATGCTGCTGCTGGCCGATATCGACAAGGACACGGTCGATTTCCAGCCGAACTACGACGAGAGCGAGACCGAGCCGCGCGTGCTGCCGGCCGCCTTCCCCAACCTGCTCATCAACGGCTCCAACGGCATCGCCGTCGGCATGGCGACCAATATTCCGCCGCATAACCCGGCCGAGATCATGGATGCCACGCTGGCGCTGATCGCCAACCCGGAGATCACGCTCGAAGAATTGATGCAGATCGTCCCCGGCCCGGATTTCCCGACCGCTGGTATTATTTTGGGCCGCTCGGGGATTCGTTCCGCATTCGAGACAGGGCGCGGCTCCATCACCATCCGCGCGCGCGCCGGGATCGAGCAAATCCGTAAGGACCGCGACGCCATCGTGGTCACCGAGATCCCGTATCAGGTGAACAAATCCGCGCTGCTGGAGCGCATCGCCGAGCTGGTGCGCGCGAAGGATATTGAAGGCATCGCCGATCTGCGCGACGAGAGCGACCGCGACGGCATGCGCATTGTCATCGAGCTGAAGCGCGACGCCACCGCCGAGGTGGTGCTGAACCATCTCTACCGCTACACCAATCTGCAAACCAGCTTCGGCATCAACATGCTGGCGCTCGACCGGGGCAAGCCCCGCCAGATGGGCCTCAAGGAACTGCTTGGCCTGTTCATCGAGTTCCGGGAAGAGGTGATCCTGCGGCGCGCCCGCTTCGAGCTGAACAAGGCGCGCGACCGCGCCCATCTGCTCATCGGCCTCGCCACCGCCGTTGCGAACATCGATGAAGTCATCAGGATCATCCGCGGCAGCCCGGATTCCAACACCGCCCGCGCGGCGCTCATGGAGCGTCACTGGCCGGCGGAAGATGTGGCGCCGTTGCTGGCGTTGATCGATGATGTGGGCAACACCATCACGCCCGAAAAAACCATGCGCCTGACCGATGCACAGGCGCGCGGCATTCTGGAGCTGCGCCTGGCCCGCCTCACCGGGCTGGAGCGCGACAAAATCCAGGCCGAGCTGACCGAGGTTGCGGCGCGTATCACTGAATTGCTGGACATCATAGGCTCGCGTATCCGCCGCCTGGAGGTCATGCGTGAGGAGCTTGTGGCCGCGCGCGCGAAAATCGCCAATCCGCGCCGCTCCAGCATCGAGAATTTCGAGACCGACCAGGATGACGAAGCCCTGATCGAACCCGGGCAGATGGTTGTCACCATCACGCGCGACGGTTTCATCAAGCGCACGCCGCTCGATGTGTTCCGCGCGCAAAATCGCGGCGGGCGCGGGCGCTCGGCGACCTCCACGCGAGGTGATGATGTGGTGACGCGCAGTTTCAATGCGCATACGCATCAATATGTGCTGTTCTTCTCCTCCGGCGGCAAGGCCTTCCGCGAGAAAGTCTGGCGCCTGCCGGAAGCGACCACGACCGCCAAGGGGCGCGCGCTCATCAACCTGCTGCCCGAGCTGGGCAAGGATGAGATCACCGCCGTGCTGCCGCTGCCGCAGGATGAAACCTTGTGGGAAAATCTGCACCTCGTCTTCGCCACCGCGAGCGGCGGCGTGCGGCGCAACAAGCTTGCCGACTTCAAGAACGTGCGCGCATCCGGGCTGATTGCGATGAAGCTGGACGAGGGCGACCGCCTTATCGGTGTTGCCACCTGCCGCGATGGCGACGATGTGTTCCTCGCGAGCAAGCTTGGCCGCTGTATCCGCTTCCAGATCACCGACGATAACCTGCGCGTGTTCACGGGGCGTGATTCCGCTGGCGTGCGCGGCATTAAACTTGCCAAGGACGATGAGGTGATGAGCCTCTCGGTGCTGCGCCATGTCGAAGCCACGCCGGACGAACGCGCCGCATATCTCAAATATGCCTCCGCGCAACGCCGTATGGGCGATGAGGAGGCCGAGGCAGGCGAGAGCGACGAGGCGGTGGCTGATATCGCTCTCTCCGAGTCACGAATCGAGGAACTGGCGGCGGCGGAGGAGATTTTGCTCACCGTCACCGATTCCGGCTTTGGCAAGCGCTCCTCGGCCTATGAATACCGCGTCACCGGCCGCGGCGGCCAGGGCATTGCCAACATCACGCTCAGCGCCAAGCGCAACGGCAAGGCGGTGGCTGCCAGCTTCCAGGTGCGCGAGGGCGACGACGTGATGCTGGTGACCGACGGCGGGCGGCTGATCCGCGTGCCGGTGGACCAGGTGCGCATTACCGGCCGTTCGGTCATGGGCGTGACACTCTTCCGCCTTGATGACGATGAACGCGTCACCAGCGTTTTCCCCGTACTGGAACAGGAGACCGTGGATGCCTGAACCCCGCGTCGCGCTTTACCCCGGCACCTTCGACCCCGTGACAAACGGGCATCTGGACATCATCAGCCGCGCCGCGCCGCTGGTGGACCGGCTGGTGATCGGGCTTGGCATCAATGCCGGCAAAGACCCGATTTTCAATCTTGATGAGCGGATCGCGCTGATCGAGGATGAGGTGGCGCCGATCGCCGAGAAAACCGGCACCCTTATCGAGGTGCGCGCCTTCGACACGTTGTTGATCGCCTTTGCGCAGAAACTCGGCGCGAAGATGATCGTGCGCGGCCTGCGCGCGGTGTCGGACTTCGACTATGAATTCCAGATGGCGGGAATGAACTATCGGCTGGATGCGGGCATTGAGACGGTATTTCTCATGGCCAGCGAGCGCCATCAGTTCATCTCTTCGCGCTTCGTGAAGGATATTGCCCTGCTGGGTGGGGATATTTCCTCTTTCGTCCCCAAACTCACGCTGGAACGCACCCTTGCCAAACTGAGGAAATAACCATGTTAAAACGCCGGACCCTCATCAGCACTGCCGCTGCAACCCCTTTTTTAACGGAACTTGCCATGACCGAACCCGCCGCCGCCGAGACCGTCTCCAACACCCTGCTGATGGAGCTCAAATACGGCACAGTGACCATTGAGCTGCGCCCCGACCTGGCGCCCAAGGCCGCCGAGCGCCTGCGCACCCTGACCACCCAGGGTTACTACAATGGCTGCAAATTCTTCCGCGTCATCGCCGGCTTCATGGCGCAGACCGGCGATGCCTCCAACACCGGCATGGGCGGCTCCGACCTGCCCAACCTGCCCGCTGAATTCACGCAGGACGCCAGCTTCCTCACCGGCGCGGTGGGCATGGCCCGCACCTCGGACCCCAATTCCGCCAACAGCCAGTTCTTCATCTGCTTCGCCCCAGCCACCTTCCTTGACGGCAACTACACCATCGTGGGCCAGGTTACCGCCGGCATGGACTTTGTGCAGCAGATCAAAAAGGGCGACCCGCAGAGCGGCAAGGTGAACGACCCCGATTCGATCATCAAGATGACCTTGGCCGCTTAAGGCCAATCCGGGCGCCTGATCAGGTTTTTTCTGGCTTTGCCGGTAAAACGGATCAGGAACCCGCTGGCGTCTATTGACTTGCAGGGGGCAAATCTGGTTCACCCCCTGCACGGAGAGCCTGTAGCTCAGTGGTAGAGCATTCGACTTTTAATCGAATGGCCGTGGGTTCGACCCCCACCGGGCTCACCAATTCTTTCAAGGGGTTAGAGGCGGTTTTGGCCTCGCCCTCAAGAAAGTTAGGCACTTTTCCGAGAGCGGTTAGGCAGTTTTGTTCCTGATGCGTTTTCGCGGCAGGTGGGTGATCGCGCCTTTTGCCAAAATTTTCTGTTTAGCTCCCGCCGTATAACGCTCGACCATTGCCCGGGTTTTGTGGCCGGTGATGGCCTGAATCTGGCCATCGCTGGCCCCAGCCTCTGCCATATGCGAAGCGGAGCTATGGCGGAGTCCGTGGAAGTGAACGTCATTCGCCAAACCCAGCTTGATCCGGGTCTCTGAATAGACGTGAGCGAAGTGATCTTTTTTCCAGGCATGACCGTCCGTCCGCGTGCAAATTGTCACTGCGTTTTTCGGGGCGGCATCCAGAGCCGCTTTCAGGACAGGATGCACAGGGATCGTCATTACAGCAGCCTTCTCTCGGCCTTTGTCCTGTCGCAGTGTAATCGTATGGCCGAGCGGGGCTTCGGCGGCGAGCAGTTGGCCGAAATGGGCAAGGTGATAGACGCCCAGAAGAGCGATGTGTTCGACATTCTGGCTTACATCGCCTTCGCGCTGCCACCCATCACCCGCGCCGAGCGTGCGGAGAAGCAGCGGGCGAAATTTTACCCCCGTACGACGCCAAGCTCCAGGCGTTCCTGGACTTCGTGATGGGCCAGTATGTGGCCCAGGGCGTGGAGGAACTGCACCAGGACAAGCTCGCCCGGCTGCTGGAGCTGCGATACCCGGACGCTGGCGGACGCCACGGCGGAGTTGGGCGCCGCGCCTGGTATTCGCGCGGCTTTTGTCGGGTTTCAGGAGTTTCTGTTTAGCCGGGATGCGCGGGGCTTATATGAGACCTGTGCGCGGATAGGCTTGCATCGACGCGGTTGGTTCTGATTCGTTGAGTTGACGGAT
>NZ_BSOS01000099.1 GCF_030160635.1 Acidocella aquatica
GGCTCATTTGCGCGCCGGGCGCACCACCATCGTGGTTGCCCACCGGCTCTCAACCGTGCGCGATGCCGACCTTATCGTGGTGATGGCCGACGGCCAGGCCGTCGAACAGGGCACCCATGCCGAACTCCTGGCCGCCAAGGGCGCCTTCGCCCGGCTGGTGCGGGCGCAGGCGCTTAGCTAAAACAGTGCGCGCCCTTATTCCGGCATAAACGGCGCCGGAACGCGCGCGGCGCCCTGGCGCTCGAACATCCAGCCCGGATATTCCGGCGGCAGCTTGCTCACGGCATCCAGCCGGGCGATCTCCTCGGGCGACAGGCTCAAATCAATCGCGGCGAGATTGTCATCGAGCTGGGCCAGGCTCTTCGCGCCGATGATCACACTCATCACATGCGGCTTCGCCAGCAGCCAGGCCAGCGCCACCCGCGCCACCGAGACGCCATGCGCCTCGCCGATGGTCCGCATTTCAGCGATACAGGCCCAGGCCCGGTCCTTATCCACGGGCGGGAAGTCAAAACTGGCGCGGCGCGCACCCTCGGGCGTTGGCGCGCCGGGGCCGAATTTGCCGGAGAGCAGCCCACCGGCCAGCGGCGACCACACCATCAGCCCCAGCCGTTCCTCTGTCAGCATCGGCACCAGTTCGCGCTCCAGGTCCCTTCCCGCAATTGAATAATACGCCTGCAACGTCTCGAATCGAGCATAGCCCTTGGCCTCGCTCACACCCAGCGCCTTGGCGATTTTCCAGGCGGACCAGTTGGAGACGCCGGCATAACGCACCAGCCCCTGGCGGGTGAGATCATCCAGCGCGCGCAGGGTTTCATCGACCGGGGTCACAGTATCATTGCCGTGAATCTGGTAGAGGTCGATATGATCCATCTGCAGCCGCTCCAGGCTGGCATGGACGGAGTCCATGATATGCCCGCGCGAGGCGCCGCGATCATTCGGCCCGCGGCCCATCTCACCAAAAACCTTGGTGGCGATCACCACATCCTTGCGTGCCACGCCCAGGTTTTTCAGCGCCTGGCCGACCAGTTTTTCCGACTGGCCGAAGGAATAAACATCGGCGGTATCAATGAAATTCACCCCCGCCCCCAGCGCGCGGCTGATGATGCGATCCACATCCGCCTGGCCGAGCGCGCCGATGGCCTTCCACATGCCTGCATCGGCATTGCCGCCAAATGTCATCGCCCCCAGGCAGATTTCCGAAACGAACAGACCCGTGCGGCCAAGCTGTTTATATTTCATCTCTGATCCCTAATGTTTATGTACGCCTTGAACATAGGCGCACCAGCGCGTTTTTCCACCCGCGCCTCATGCCCCGGCCAGATACCGCAGCCGCCATTGCTGGTTTACCGCATTGGCCTGACGGGAAATTTGCACCTGCTCCGGCCGCGCCATCAGCGCATCATCGCCCATGGCGGCGGCAATGCGCGCCATCACCGGGGCCGGGGCGCCCAGCACATCCTCATAGGTGGTGTGAACCGGCGCGATGCCGTTGGCTGCGAAAAACGCATAAAACAGCGCGTTGGCCAATGCGATCTTCTCCAGCTCCCCAGCGATGGCGGCGCGCGAATACACCAAATCATCATCCGGCACGTTCGCCGCCTGCGCGGTGGTGAACCGGCCTGTCTGCATGGCGATCACGCGCGAGACCGCCTGACCCAACCGGTCCTGGCGCTCCATCAGCACGAATTGCGCGCGCGGCCCCAGCGCATCCAGTATTCCGGCATCGGCCAGCATCGCCAGCTGGTCCACCCCTGCCTTAGCCGCAATATGCCGCTCATGCGGCAAAAGATGGTAGAGCGTGGCGAAATACGCCCCCAGCGAGCGCAGCCCGCGCGGGCGGGAATGCTCCAGCACGGTCTCCGCGTTGAAAAACTCCCCCGCCTCGTTGAACGCGCCCGTGGTGGCGAGCAGATGCGCCAGATAGTTGGAGCCGCAGCGGTTGGTGAAACAGAGGAAGAGGAATTTTCCTGGCGGCATCCGCGCATCCGGGTCCGGCCGCAACGGGCCGAACGCCGCCTCCACCGCCGCGCGATGATAAGAGGCAACCGCGCGCAGCGGCGGCGGGACGATCACCCGGGGTCAGCCCTTGGCGAACGCCGCCGCGAAAATCGCCCGCCGCCCGATGTCGCGGCGGCAAAAACCGTCATCCCACTCAATTGTATCCACCGCCGCATAGGCGCGCGCCACGGCCTGCTCCAGGTCCGCTCCCACCGCGTTCACCGCCAGCACGCGCCCGCCATTGGCCAAAATCCCGCCCTGGTCGGCCATCGTCCCGGCGTGGAACACATTCACCCCAGGCAGCGCCCCGGCTTCCTCCAACCCATAAATTTCGCCGCCGGTGGCATAAGCGCCGGGGTAGCCCTTGGCGCACATCACCACGGTGGCCGAGGCGCCGTCCTTCCAGCGCAACGCCACATTTTTCAGCCGGCCGCCCGCCGCCGCCGCCAGTGCTGGCAGCAAATCCGAATCCAGCAACGGCAGCAGCGTCTCGCACTCCGGGTCGCCGAAGCGCACGTTGAACTCGATCAACTTCGGCCCGTCATGCTCCACCATCAGCCCCGCGAACAAAAACCCCCGGAACGGCATGCCACGCTTCACCATCTCGGCCAGCGCCGGGCGGATCACGCGCGCCATCGTCTCCTCGATCACCGCAGGCGGCGCCCAGGGCGGTGGCGAGATCGCGCCCATCCCCCCAGTGTTCGGCCCGGTGTCGCCCTCGCCCACGCGCTTATGGTCGGCGGCAACCCCCAGGTAGAGCGCGTCCAGCCCGTCGCAGAGCGCGAACACTGAAATCTCCTCGCCCACCAGGCATTGCTCGATCACCACCTTGGCCCCGGCCGCGCCGTGGACCATGTCTTCCATGATCGCGGTCACCGCCTCATGCGCCTCCTCGGGCGTGGCGGCCACCACCACCCCCTTGCCTGCCGCCAGACCATCCGCCTTGATGACAATCGGCGCGCCCACGGCCTCGATATATTCATGCGCCTCCCCGGCATGGGTGAAGCTGGCCCAGGCGGCGGTGGGGATGCCCGCCGCATCGGCGATTTCCTTGGTGAATTCCTTGCTGCCCTCCAGCTGCGCCGCCGCCGCGCCCGGCCCGCAGCAGGCAATGCCCACCGCCGCCAGCGCATCAGCAATACCCGCCACCAGCGGCGCCTCCGGCCCGGGGATCACGAGGCCGATCTTCTGTTCCACAGCAAAAGCCACCAGCCCGGCGATGTCGCTCCCCCGCAGCGGCACATTCTCCGCGCACGCCGCAGTGCCAGGGTTGCCGGGGGCAACATATAGCTTGCTCAGCAGCGGGCTCGCCGCAATCGCCCGGGCCAGCGCATGTTCCCGCCCGCCGGAACCGATGATCAATACCCGCATGCCAAACCCCCTCTGTTAACGCCGCGCGCTCTATCATAGTCTCCGCCCATGAGCGACCTCCTCCCCAACACCCCCGAATTCTCCGTCTCCGAACTCGCGGGAGCGGTGAAAAAAACGCTCGAAGGCGCGTTCGGCCGGGTGCGCGTGCGCGGCGAGATCACCGAATTCAAGGCCTACGCCTCCGGCCACCAATATTTCGCCCTGAAGGACGAGAGCGCCAAAATCCGCGCCATCATCTGGAAGGGCAGCGTCTCACGCGTTGGCCTCAAGGCCGAGAACGGCGTCGAGGTCATCGCCACCGGGCGCATCACCTCCTACCCGGAACGCTCTGAATACCAGTTCATCGTCGAGCGGCTGGAATATGCCGGGGCCGGGGCGCTGCTCGCGCGCATCGAGGCGCTGAAGGTGAAGCTGGCGGCGGAGGGCCTGTTTGAGCGCAAGCGCCCGCTACCCATGCTCCCCGCCATCATCGGCCTCGTCACCTCGCCCCAGGGCGCGGTGCTGCAGGACATTAAAACAACCATCGCCCGGCGCTTCCCCCGCCCGCTCCTGCTCTGGCCCGTGCCGGTGCAGGGCGAGGGCGCGGCCGAGAAAATCGCCGCCGCCATCAACGGCTTCTCCAACCTCCCCGCAAATGGCCCGATCCCCCGGCCGGACGTGCTGATCGTCGCGCGCGGCGGCGGCAGCCTCGAAGACCTGATGGCCTTCAACGACGAACTCGTGGTGCGCGCCGCCGCCGCCTGCACCATCCCGCTCATCTCCGCCGTTGGCCACGAGACCGACACAACCCTGATCGACTTCGTCTCCGACCGCCGCGCCCCCACCCCCACGGCGGCGGCTGAAATGGCGATTCCCGCCCGGCTCGAACTCCTGGCAGACCTCGCCCAAAAATCCGCCCGGCTCACCGGCGCCCTGGCGCGCACCACCGCCCAGGCGCGCCTGCTGCTGGACCGCGCCGGCGCCAAACTGCCGGACCTGCCGAGCATCCTCGGCGCCGCCCGCCAGCGGCTGGATGACCGTGGCGAGCGCCTCGCCCTGGCGCTGCCCAATTTCTTCAACCTCCGCCGCGCCGGGCTGGAGCGCCTGGCCGCCCGGCTGGTTCACCCGCGCGAGCAGCTGGCGCGCGGGCGCAACGCGGTGGCCCTGCTGGCGCAACGCCTCGCCGCCGCTCTGCCCAACCAGCTGCGCACCCGCCAGACCACCGCCGCCCTGCTGGCGCAACGCCTCGGCGCCCCGCTGCCCGGGCGTCTGCGCGAATCCCGCCTGCGGCTGGAAAACCTCGCCGCCCGGCTGGAGAGCGTCTCCTACGCCGCCGTATTGGCGCGCGGCTTCGCCCTGGTCACCAACACCAAGGGCACGCCCATCTCCAGCGCCGCCCAGGTGCCTCCCGGCGCGGCGCTGACCATCAAATTCGCCGACGGCGACATCGCGGTGAAGGCCGCCGCCAAAACCGCGCAGCTCGACCTGGGGTTATAGCGGCGGCGCGGCGGATTGCCGCACGGCCTTCACCGTAACGTTCCGGCTGTGGGTATTTTCAAAAATCTGCGCGCACCCCCGCGCATCCACACCCTGCAGGCGAAATCAAAACATAACTCTCGCGAAGATTGCAAAAAGCCGGACCTCACGCTTTTGTGAGAATTTTATTTTTTGCTGTTTCCGCCGAGATTCTCTCCGTCTCCGTAAAATCATCGCTACAATCATTACGCGAATATGGATTCTATCCACGCGCAAAGATTGAGCAAAACTGTCAATCACGATTTTGCATCAATTTGATTTTTCCCTGTATTTATAAGGGTTTTGTTCATTATCTAAAAATAACGATTGGGCCGGAAACCATTTACGCGAAACGCACCCTAAATCATCCCGCTAAAGTTGCGAAAACACAACTATCACATTGTCGTGAGGAAGCTGCAAATTTTTAAAGTTTGCGGTTATTTATCAACTAATTACAAATTCATACCGGCAACAATCTCGTTGACTCACAATATCGAAATCTGAGATAGCTGATTCTACCGGTGCGGATTATCCCGCTTCCCGCCTTTGATTTTTTATTTTCCTGTGGCCGCGTATGCCACGTGACGGAGGTTCGCTTATGGCAACTCATGTACAAACGATTACCTGGGCCGAAACCGGCGGCACATTTGTTGGCGGCGTTGAGGAATTATCCGCCGGCGATACGGTATCCCTTACCCTCGCCCTGAATGGCACCGGGTTTACCCCCGTCTCAGGTGACTATTTCCTGCTGAGCAACGGCGGCCACGCGATTTATAACGGAACCGCCTGGGTCTATACTGTTGCGGCGGGCGATGCGACCGGCAACCTGAGCCTGGCGGGCACCCCTACCGGCTCCAATTCAAACCTCGAAATCCTCATCTACAATTCGTCAGGCGGTATCACCTACCATCTCGGCGCCGCGTCGCCGGGCATCCTCCCATCCTCCCCAGCCCTAACCTACGACGTAATCTGCTTCTACCCCGGCACGATGATCGCCACGCCGGACGGCGAAAAAGCCGTGGAGACGCTGCAAGCCGGTGATCTGGTGCTGACCGCCGATGGTAAATCCGCGCCGGTGCGCTGGATGGGCCGCCAGACGGTTTCCACCCGCTTTGCCGATCCGCTGCGCGTGTTGCCGATCCACATCAAGGCCGGCGCGCTGGCCGAGGGCGTCCCCGCGCGTGACCTGCTGGTATCCCCGGACCACGCCCTGCTCGTCGATGGCGTGCTGATCCAGGCCGCCGCCCTGGTTAACGGTGTATCGATCTTCCGTGAGGCCAATGTCCCCGTCACCTTCACCTATCATCATGTGGAGCTGGCCGGCCATTCGCTGATCCTGGCCGAGAACACCCCGGCGGAAACCTTTGTCGACAACGTCGACCGCATGGCGTTTGACAACTGGGCCGAGCACGAGGCCCTGGCCGATGCCAGCGCCATCACCGAAATGGACCTGCCGCGCGCCAAAGCCGTACGTCAGGTTCCGGCGAAGACCCGCGCTCATCTGGCCGAACGCGCAACGGCCCTGTCCGGCGCACGGATCGCCACCGCCGCTTAAAAACACGGCGGCGTCATGCCTTAAAAACCCCCGCCGGTCACCGGCGGGGGTTTTTTCATGCGGGAAGATCAAACCACAGCCTCCCTCATGTAACCCAGCCACCCGGCGGCATTGCAAATTCAAGGTTGCGGCCCCTCTCGCCAATCCGTAAACGCGGGCGGCTGGCTTTTGTCTTTCCCCATCCCCTAGACAAAGGCCGCCCCAACATTTCCTGCCAGACAGGCCCGCTCCAGAAAGGTGACCCATGCCCCTCAGCCGCGCCACACCCCGCAAACTGCTGCACCAGCGCGATATTCAGCTCCGCGGCTACGAGCGCGCGGACGGGCTGGTGGATATCGAGGCGCGCATCCTTGACACCAAAACCTACAGCTGGGGCAACCAGGACCGCTCAGGCATCCAGGCCGGCGAGGCGCTGCATGACATGTGGGTGCGCGTAACCATCGACCACCACATGGTCATCCAGGCCTGCGAAGCCTCGATGGACGCCACGCCTTATAATGTATGCGGCGGCGCCGCCGCCAGCTTCGGGCGCCTCAACGGGATGAAGCTCGGCAAGGGCTTCATCAAGGCGGCCATGGAGCAACTGGGCGGCGTCGCCAGCTGCACGCATCTGCGCGAGCTGCTGCAGCCCATCGCCACGGTGGCCTTCCAGACCATGCACAGCATCCGTGAACACCGGGCGCTCCATAACGCGAGTAAGGCCCCCCGCACCACCTCTGGCATTCAGGTGGCGCTGCTGAACACCTGCTTCGCCTATGACGAAACCGGCCCCCTGGCGCGGCGGGCGGCGGCAAAGGCCAGCATATGAACGCGCACATGCAATCTTTGCCAATTCCCAAGGCTTGCGGCCTTGCTGGCCGCGCTACCCTATGTTACTGCCCCGCCGGACCCTGTAACACGGGTTTGGATGCCACAAAAACCTCAAGGCGAGCATTGTAATTTGGTCGACATTACCGGCACTGGCGAGACAGGACTATCCGCGCGCTACGCCGCCGCGCTTTATGCCCTGGCTTTTGATCAGAACATCCTCACCGAGGTCATCGGCCAGATGGCCGCCCTTGGCAGCCTGATCGCACAAAGCCCGGAGCTGAAGCGCCTGGTCGGCAACCCGCTGACGGACGCGGGGCGAATCGCCCCGGCGCTGACCCAGGCGCTTTCCGAGCAGGGCTTTCTGCCCATTATCCGCAATTTCGTGAACGTGGTCATCGCCAACCGGCGCCTGGCCGAGCTTCCCGCGCTTATCACCGGTTTTGCCGCCTACGTCGCCGCCAAGCGCGGCGAGGTGGTGGCGAGCGTCACCTCCGCCCAGCCGCTGAGCGGCCTGCAGCGCAGCCAGTTGACCGCCCGCCTCACCGAGGCCGGATACGGCAGCGTCAAGCTGATCGAGCACACCGACGCCAGCCTGCTCGGCGGCATGGTGCTCCAAATTGGCGCAAAACTTTTCGATACCAGTCTGAAATCACGCCTTAACCGGCTCAATTATTCTCTAAAGGGAGCTGCCTGACATGGAGATCCGCCCAGCCGAAATCTCCGAGATTCTGAAACGCCAGATCGCGGATTTCGACACCGAATCGAACGTGGCCGAGACCGGCCAGGTCCTCTCCGTGGGTGACGGCATTGCCCGTATCTTCGGCCTGACCAATGTGATGGCCGGCGAGCTGGTGGAGTTCCCTTCCGCCGGTATCAAAGGCATGGCGTTGAACCTGGAGCAGGACAACGTCGGCGCCGTTATCTTCGGCGATGACCGCCAGATCCGCGAGGGCGACACCGTCACCCGTACCGGCCAGATCGTCGACGTTCCCGTCGGCAAGGGCCTGCTCGGCCGCGTCGTCGATGCGCTGGGCAACCCGATTGACGGCAAAGGCCCGATCACGGCCACCGAGCGCCGCCTGGTCGAGACCAAGGCGCCCGGCATCATTCCGCGTAAATCGGTGCATGAGCCGATGCAGACCGGCATCAAGTCGATCGACGTGCTGATCCCCATCGGCCGCGGCCAGCGCGAGCTGATCATCGGCGACCGCCAGACCGGCAAGACCGCCGTCATCATCGACACCATCATCAACCAGAAAACCATCAACGCCGGCACTGATGAGAGCAAGAAGCTCTACTGCATCTATGTCGCCATCGGGCAGAAGCGCTCGACCGTGGCGCAGCTGGTGCGCACGCTGGAAGAGCAGGGCGTGATGGAATACTCCATCGTCGTCGCCGCCACCGCGTCCGACCCGGCGCCGATGCAGTATCTCGCCCCCTATACCGGCTGCACCATGGGCGAATACTTCCGCGACAACGCGATGCACGCGCTGATCGCCTATGACGACCTCTCCAAGCAGGCCGTCGCCTATCGCCAGATGTCGCTGCTGCTGCGCCGCCCGCCGGGCCGCGAAGCCTACCCGGGCGACGTGTTCTACCTGCATTCGCGCCTGCTGGAACGCGCGGCCAAAATGTCCGACGACAAGGGCGCCGGTTCGCTCACCGCCCTGCCCGTCATCGAGACCCAGGCCGGCGACGTTTCCGCCTACATCCCGACCAACGTGATCTCCATCACCGACGGCCAGATCTTCCTTGAGACCGAGCTGTTCTTCAAGGGCATCCGCCCGGCTGTTAACGTCGGTTTGTCGGTGTCTCGCGTTGGCTCCGCCGCGCAGATCAAGGCGATGAAGCAGGTTGCCGGCAAAATTAAGCTGGACCTCGCGCAATACCGCGAAATGGCGGCCTTCGCGCAGTTCTCGTCCGATCTCGACCCCTCGACCCAGAAGCTGCTCGCCCGAGGCGCTCGCCTGACCGAGCTGTTGAAGCAGCCGCAGTACCATCCGCTTCCGGTCGAGGACCAGGTGGTCTCAGTGTTCGCCGGTACGCGTGGCTACATGGACGATCTGCCAGTATCCTCGATCGGCAAGTTCGAGTCTCATCTGCTCTCCGAGCTGAAGGCCCGCGAACCGGGCATCATCGAGGCGATCCGCAACGACCAGCAGATCAAGCCCGATACCGAGACGAAGCTGATCGCCTTCATCGAGAATTTACTCCGTACATTTGGATAATTTCCGATGCCCAGTTTAAAAACCCTGCGCAATCGCATTAACAGTGTGAAATCGACGCAAAAGATCACCAGCGCCATGAAGATGGTCGCCGCGGCGAAACTGCGCCGCGCGCAGGCGCAGGCGGAGGCTTCGCGTCCCTATGCCAAGCGCATGGGCGACATGATGGGCGCCCTGGCCGCCGCCGAGGCCGCCAACCCCAACGCCCCCGCCCTATTGGTTGGCAACGGGCGGGATAAAACCCACCTGCTGCTGGCCATCACCGCTGACCGCGGCCTGGCCGGCGCCTTCAACGGCAACATCTCAAAACATGTCCGCCTCCAGGTTCAGGCGCTGGAAGCCCAGGGCAAGACCGTGAAAATTTTCACGCTCGGCCGCAAGGGCAATGACTCGCTGCGCCGCGACCTGGACAGCAAGATCATCGGCACGAAAAACTTCGTCGGCAAAAAGACACTGGAATTCTCTGACGCCGAAGCCATCGCGCAGACCATCATCGGCCTGTTCCGCGATGAAGCCTTCGATGTCTGCACACTGGTGTTCAACCGTTTCCATTCGGTGATGACCCAGACCGTGACCGAAACCCCGCTGATCCCCGCCGCCACCCCCACCGCCAACGACAACGCCGCGGGGGACCAGAACTACGAGGTCGAGCCCGACGACGGCACGCTGCTGGACCGCCTGCTGCCGCGCAATCTCGCGGTGCAGATCTACGCCGCGCTGCTCGAAAACAGCGCCGGTTTCTACGCCAGCCAGATGACGGCCATGGACAGCGCCACCCGCAACGCGGGCGACATGATCAAAAAACTGTCCCTGACCTACAACCGCGCCCGGCAGGCGAACATCACCAAAGAACTCATCGAGATCATCTCCGGCGCTGAAGCCGTTTAAGGTAGAGAGAAAATGGCAAGCAATAACACTGGTCGCGTCACGCAAATCCTCGGCGCCGTCGTCGACGTGCAGTTCGATGGCGAACTGCCCTTCATCCAGAACGCGCTGACAACCAAAATCGGCGATCGCACTTTGGTGCTGGAAGTCGCGCAGGAAATCGGCGAGCGCACCGTGCGCTGCATCGCCATGGACACGACCGACGGCATGGTCCGCGGCGCTGAAGTCTCCGACACGGGTGCGGCCATCTCCGTCCCCGTCGGCCCCGGCACGCTGGGCCGCATCCTCAACGTCATCGGTGAGCCGATCGACGAGCGCGGCCCGATCGTGGCAACCGCCCGCATGCCGATCCACCGCGACGCCCCGGCGTTCGAGGAACAATCGGCTTCCGCTGAAATTCTGGTCACCGGCATCAAGGTGGTGGACCTCCTGGCCCCCTACCAGAAGGGCGGCAAAACCGGCCTGTTCGGCGGCGCAGGTGTGGGCAAAACCGTGCTCATCCAGGAGCTCATCAATAACATCGCCAAAGGCCATGGCGGCGTGTCCGTGTTCGCGGGCGTGGGTGAGCGCACCCGTGAAGGCAACGACCTTTACCATGAAATGATCGACGCTGGCGTCATCAAGCTCGGCGAGAACGACACCGAAGGCTCCAAAGTGGCCCTGGTGTACGGCCAGATGAACGAGCCGCCGGGTGCGCGCGCCCGCGTCGCGCTCTCGGGCGTGACCATGGCCGAATACTTCCGCGACGTTGAAGGCCAGGACGTGCTGTTCTTCGTGGACAACATCTTCCGCTTCACCCAGGCCGGCGCCGAAATGTCGGCGCTGCTGGGCCGCATCCCCTCCGCCGTGGGCTACCAGCCCACCCTGGCGACCGACATGGGCGCCCTGCAGGAACGCATCACCTCCACCAAGAAGGGCTCCATCACCTCGGTGCAGGCCATCTACGTCCCCGCCGACGATCTGACCGACCCGGCGCCCGCCACCTCCTTCGCCCATCTCGACGCCACCACGGTGCTCAACCGCGCGATCTCCGAAAAAGGCATCTACCCGGCGGTTGACCCGCTGGACTCCACCTCGCGCTCGCTCGACCCCCGCATCGTGGGCGAGGAGCACTACCAGGTCGCCCGCGACGTGCAGCGCATCCTGCAAACCTACAAATCGTTGCAGGACATCATCGCCATTCTCGGCATGGATGAGTTGTCGGAAGACGATAAACTCGTCGTGGCCCGGGCGCGTAAAATCGAGCGCTTCCTCTCGCAGCCCTTCCATGTCGCGGAGGTCTTCACCGGCTCCCCTGGCGTGTTCGTGAAGGTCGAAGACACCATCCGCAGCTTCAAGGCCATCGTCGCCGGCGAATACGACCACCTCCCCGAGGCCGCCTTCTACATGGTCGGCACCATCGAGGACGCGGTCGCCAAGGCCGAAGCCATGGCCGCGAAGGCTTGAAAATGCCACTCGTCCTGGAAATCATCAGCCCGGAGAAGCTCCTGCTGTCGCGGGATGTCGACATGGTCGTCATCCCCGGCACCGAGGGTGACATCGGCGTGCTGCCGGGCCACTCCAAGCTCATCACGGGCTTGCGCGGCGGGCTGGTGGATATCTACGAGAACAACACCATCACCGACCGTTTTTTCGTCCCCGGCGGCTTCGCCGAAGTCACGGAAAGCTATTGCGCCGTGCTGGCCGACGGTATCATCCGCCAGTCAGACCTCGACCCCGCCAAGGCCGCCGAAGCCGTCACCGCCGCCCAGGCCGCCTATGACGCCACGGATATGAACAACGAGGAAGCCTACCGCCTCGCCACTGACCGGCTGATCTCGGCCCAGGCGATGGTGGACAGCATTTCGCCACAGCGGAGCGATAAGGTTTAAGGCCAAGGGGCGCCGCCCCTTAAAACCCCGCCAGGGGCTTTGCCCCTGGACCCCACTGGGGCCCCCGGCCCCAGACCCGGAGAATTAAGCCCGGTGCCGCCCCCACCGTCATGCCGGCGAACGCGGGCATCCACGCCTTCCTTACCCCCGCGCCTCACCGTCACGTCGGCGCGAGCGCAGCGGGGCGATCCATCTTGCGCCAAGCCACAACTCCAACCTCCATTCCTGAGAAACGGCTGGGACTACAAAATAGACCGACTAGACTCTTCCACGAATTAGGGCAAACTCACATTCGTAATGATGCGAGGATGCTATGGCCCTTATAGCGTGCAGAGAATGCGGCAAACAAATTAGTGACCAAGCTGATGTGTGCCCAAGTTGCGGTATTAGAATTCAGAAAACCCAACAGCCTGCCGCCACTGAGACAGCCAAAAAGAAAGGCAATATGCCCGCAATTGGATGTTTAACGGTTATCGGAATCATTGTTTTAATAGGTGTTATAGGATCAAATTCAGGAACGCTCCCCAACTCAACTCAAACCGCAACGCAAGATTCCGAAAGCTCACCCTCCACATCCCCGTCAATTTCAGTGCAAAGCTTTATAAATGCGTCTTCTGAAACCGGAACTCTCAGTATTCCAACAGAACAAACCGGAAATTACGATGACCTTTGCCGGAGTGAGTGGACAAAAGCAGGCGTTCTTGATCAAGAGGAAGATGCTTACTGTGTGAACCAGGAGCAACAAGGTTATAACAACCTTGTTGCTCTAGCTTCTAATTATTCCAATATGCCTAATGCACAGCCTCTACTCGACTCAACTATTACCGAATGGATAAAAAACGGAGACCGTGACGACCAGGAAATAGCATATGTTTTCGGTGAACAAATATCCGATTTTAAAGATTTTCGTTGGTTAGCTTCGTCTCCTGGATTCAATGAGGAGGAAGGTCAGCAATGCATAAATCAGTGGACGTCAGGGAATCCCCAATTCCAAGACTGGAGCGAGATCGACTATTGCTATAAACAATTTCCCGACTTCAAAACGCCGTCAGCAAACCAATAAGAACGGATATCCGGTTACGCTTGTGTCCGGGCAATCGATCCATACGTAATCTGTCCACAATCAGCGTAGAACAAAATCACGAACTCCTCCGCCTTTCGATGTCATTTCATTCTATTTTCGTACCAAACCCGCACAAATTGGGGTGCAAGCAAAAAATTAAGTTATACTAACAGTATGTTACGCGTGAAACCTCACAAGTGCTTCACGTGAAGCACCCCTCACCGCCCCCCTCACGCCCGCGGATGCGCCTTCCGCCAAACCTCCATCAACTGCCCCGTATCCACATCCGTATACCTTTGCGTCGTCGACAAACTCGCATGCCCCAGCAGCTCCTGGATCGAGCGCAAATCCGCCCCGCCCGCCAGCAGGTGGGTGGCAAAGGAGTGCCGCAGCGCATGCGGCGTCGCATGTTCGGGCAATCCGTTCAGCCGCCTGAAATCGCGCAGCGTCTTCTGCACCACACCGGCATTCAGCCGCCCGCCGCGCACACCCACAAACAACGGCTCACCCCGCCCCGGATTCGGATGCAGCTTCAAATAAACCGCAATCACCTCGCGCACGGCGGGCAATACCGGCACAATCCGCTGCTTGTTGCCCTTGCCGGTCACCCGCAGCGCATCATCCGCCGGGGGCAGATCGCCCACGTTGAGCGACAGCGCCTCATTGATGCGCAGCCCCGCGCCGTAGAGCAGCATCATCAGCGCCGTGTCGCGCGCCTGCACCATCGCGGTATCGCTGGCCTCGCCGATATCATGCGCCACCGCGGTGGCATCCTGCGGGCTCAGCGCCTTGGGCAGCGGCCGTTTGGGGCGCGGGCGAGAGATCAGCGCCAGCGCGGTGCCATCAACCTCGTGCCGCTTCTTTAAAAACCGGAAAAATGTCTTGATCGCGGAGAGTTTGCGCGCCCGAGTCGCATTGCCGACGCCAGCTTTTGCCTCCGCCGCAATCCAGGCCCTGAAATCCGCCGCGCGCAGCCCCCGCAACATGCCTAAATCCGGCACCCCGCCCACATGGGTGGAGCAAAACTGCAAAAAGGCGAGCACATCCCGCCCATAAGTCTCCAGGGTTTTGGCGGCGGCCCGGCGTTCTCCGCCGAGCCACACCAAAAACTCCTGGGTCAGGCCTTCAGGCAATGCTCTGCCCGGTCTTCGCCCAATCAGCCATGAACGCCGCCAGGCCCTTGTCGGTCAGCGGGTGGGAATAGAGCTGCTTGATCACGCTGGGCGGGATCGTCGCCACGTCAGCGCCCATTTTCGCCGCCTCGATCAGATGGATCGGGTTGCGGATCGAGGCGACCAGCACCTCGGTCTTGATATTCGGGTAGTTGGCGTAAATCTGAACGATGTCAGCAATCAGATCCATGCCGTTCTGGCCGATGTCATCCAGCCGGCCCACGAAGGGGGAAATGAACGTGGCGCCGGCCTTGGCGGCGAGCAGCGCCTGGGCCGCGGAGAAACAGAGTGTCACGTTGACCATCACGCCTTCCTGGCTGAGCGCGTAACAGGCCCGCAGCCCGTCCTGCGTCAACGGCACCTTGATGGTCACGTTGCTGGCGATCTTGCGCAACACAGCGGCTTCCTTGAGCATCTGGCCATATTCGGTGGCCGCCACCTCGGCGCTCACCGGGCCGGGGACGACATCGCAGATCTCGGCGATCACCTCCAGGATGTTGCGGCCCGATTTGGCGATGAGCGACGGATTCGTCGTCACGCCGTCAAGCAGGCCAGTGGCGGCCAGTTCGCGGATTTCGGAAATTTCAGCAGTGTCGACGAAGAATTTCATGGGTTACTTTCCGGTGTGAGAAGTCTGGTGCAAAGCATACAGCATGGAGCCCCCAAGTCGAAGCACCCGCGTCAGCGTGTTGCTCCCATACAAGTTCGACGCGCCGTTTACCTATGCGGCGGAGGAAGCACTGCCGCCCGGCACGCTGGTGCGTGTGCCGCTGAGCACGCGCATGGTGGTGGGCGCCGTATGGGGTGACGCGCCAGACCAGGGGGTAAAAACCAAACCCATCGCCGAGGTTCTCGCCTTCCCGCCGCTGCCCAGGCCGTTGATGGATTTCATTGATTGGGTCGCCGCCTACACGCTGAGCAAACGTGGCGACGTGCTCGCCCTGGCGCTGAAGGAGAGCCTGCTCGCAGCCCCCCCCAAGCGCGGCAAGGCCTATGCTTTCGGCGGCGCCGACCCGGCGCATCCCGGTCCTGAACTCTCGACGGCGCAGGCCGCCGCCGCAGCCGCCCTGCGCGACTCGGTGGCGGGCCAGACATTCGGGGTGACCCTGCTGGATGGCGTGACCGGTTCGGGCAAAACCGAGGTCTACCTGGAAGCCGTGGCGCAAGCCCTGCGCAACAACCGGCAGGCTCTGGTGCTGTTGCCCGAAATCGCGCTCTCGGTGCAGTTTTTGCAGCGCTTTGAACGCCGTTTTGGCGCCGCCCCGGCGGTCTGGCACTCCGAACTCACCCCAGCCCTCCGGCGCGAAACTTTCAGGGCCGTGGCACAGGGCCGCGCCAATGTGGTGGTGGGCGCCCGCTCGGCGCTGTTCCTGCCCTTCCCCGCCCTCGGGCTGATCGTGGTGGATGAAGAGCACGAAAGCGCCTTCAAGCAGGAAGACGGCGTGATGTATAACGCCCGCGACATGGCGGTGGTGCGCGCACGCCTTTCGGCCGCGCCCTGCGTGCTGGTGAGCGCCACGCCGAGCCTGGAGAGCGTGGAAAACGCGGCATCGGGCCGCTACGCCCGCCTCGACCTGCCCGCCCGCCACGGCGGCGCCGTGCTGCCGCTGGTAAAATCAGTGGACCTTCGCGCCCACCCGCCCGAACGCGGCAAATTCCTCTCCCCCGTATTGGTGGAAGCCGCCCGCGAGACCCTGGCGCGCGGCGAGCAGGTCATGCTTTTCCTCAACCGGCGTGGCTATGCCCCGCTCACCCTCTGCCGCCGCTGCGGCCACCGCCTCTCCTGCCCCAACTGCACCGCCTGGCTGGTGGAACACCGTAGCCACGCGCGCCTTATCTGCCATCATTGCGGGCACAGCGCCGCCATCCCGGAAAAATGCCCGGCCTGCGAGGCCGAGGGCAGTTTCGTACCCATTGGCCCCGGCGTGGAGCGCATCGCCGAGGAAGTCGCCGGACTCTTCCCCGAAGCCCGCACTTTGGTCATGGCCTCTGACCACATCTCCGGCCCCAAGCAGGCCGCCGAAGCCGCCGCGCGCATTACCGAGCGCGATGCTGACATCATCATCGGCACGCAGATGGTCGCCAAGGGCTGGCACTTCCCGCACCTCACGCTGGTCGGGGTGGTTGATGCCGACCTCGGCCTCGCCGGCGGCGACCTGCGCGCGGGCGAGCGCACCGTGCAGATGCTCCACCAGGTCGCCGGCCGCGCCGGCCGCGCCCAGGCCCCCGGCACCGTGCTGCTGCAAAGCTTCTCGCCCGAACACCCGGTCATCATGGCGCTCATCTCCGGCGACCTGCCGGATTTCTACGCCCAGGAGGCCGCCGCCCGCCGCCCCGGCCACTGGCCGCCTTATGGCCGTCTCGCCGCCCTCATCATCAGCGCCACAGACGAAAAACTGGCCGACCAGACCGCCCGCGCCCTAAGCCGCACCGCGCCGCGCGGCCCAGGGATTGAGGTACTCGGCCCCGCCCCGGCGCCCTACGCCCTGCTGCGCGGCCGCTTCCGCCGCCGCCTGCTGCTGAAAACCGCGAAACATATTCAGATACAAGGCCTGTTGCGCGACTGGCTGGCGCAAACTGATATCCACAAATCCAGTCGGGTTGATGTAGATATCGATCCCGTCTCATTTATGTAGCTTGCATGGCTGACTAAAGCCTAGTAGAATTACCCTATGATAGTTATAGAGAATATAGCCATTCAACCCGGCTACACGCTCTCCGGATTGCTCGTCGGGCTGCTCATCGGCATGACCGGCGTTGGCGGCGGTTCTCTCATGACCCCTTTGCTTGTCCTGGCATTCGGTCTGCACCCCTCCACCGCCGTCGGCACCGACCTGCTCTTCGCCTCCATCACCAAAACCGTCGGCACCAGCATCCACAGCGCCGGTAAAACCATAGACTGGAAAATCGTCGCCCGCCTGGCCACCGGCTCCGTCCCGGCAACCATCCTCACCCTGCTGGCCCTCGCTTATTTCGGCGTCGCCAGCAAAACCATCACGCAGCTTATCTCCCTCACGCTCGGCGCCGCCCTGCTGCTCAGCGCCACCTCCCTGCTCTTCAAGGGCTGGATCATCGCCTACGCCAGCAAGCGCTGGCCTGGAACAGGGCAGGAAAGCTCCGCCTGGAGAACAATCCTCGTCGGTTTCATCGTCGGTATCCTGGTCTCGCTCTCCTCCGTCGGCGCCGGCGCGCTGGGCACCATCGCCCTCATCTACCTCTACCCCCGCCTGCCGCTCGTGCGCATCGTTGGCTCCGATATCGCCCACGCCGTGCCCCTGACCCTGCTCGCCGGACTCGGCCACTGGTATCTCGGCACGGTGAATTTCCACCTGCTCGGCTCGCTGCTCCTCGGCTCCATCCCCGGCATCATCATCGGCAGCTACGCCGCCCGCTACACCCCTGATGCCGTGATAAAACCCTGCCTCGGTATCATCCTCGCCCTCGTCGGCCTCAAACTGCTGGCGAGAGCCTGATAATATGAGATGGAATCGCGTTGCGATTGCATCTCAGCTCTGAATCTCCGGCCAGGGTCTGATCGCTTTAAGTGCGATCAGACCCTGGCCATTTTTCGGAGGGCGATTCACGCTTTCGGCTCGCTCGGTTGAGCGAACCTCAAACGATCGCGCTTGGCTAAATAAAAAGCGGGCCACAGAGCGGCCACGCCCCATCGCCGCCTTATTCGCCCGCGGCGGCTACTACCGGGCCGGGCGAGGTGAGGAGGAAATACAGCACCGCGCCCAGGACGAAGGAGACGATGAAGGTGCTATCGCCAAACTGCGGATAGGCGGCCGCGAACGAGCCGGTGTGCAGGGTCTGGTTCCAAAACGGTTCAGAGGCCACGACCGTCACCACCCAGGCAACGAAAGCAGCGCTGACACCGCCCAGGCGGGAGGTACGGCTGGTCAGATGGCAGAACAGCGTGATGGAAATCCACGGCACGGTCCAATAACCGAGCACGAAGAGAAAATTCTCGTAATTGGTAATAAAGTTTTCAGCCGCCAGCACGGAGATGATGGTGCCGATGGTGCCTGTCAGCAGCGCCGCCCAATGCTGTTTAATCTTCACGCCGATCGCCAGGGCCGAGAGCGTCGCGGAATAGATGTTCAGGATATTGGCGCTGATGGTGCCCAGCACCACCGCGATCAGCAACGGCGTCTTCAGCCATTCGGGCATCCAGCTGGTGAACAGATCGGAGGGTTTCGCAAACGACACGGAAGCGCCGATCAGCGCGCCCAGCGCCTCGATCCATACGGTGGAGATCAGCGACCCCCAGAACGCATAGGTCCGCACGGTTTTTTTCACCGCCGCGGGGTTCTGGTTGGTGCGCAGGTAGCGCGTATAATCGGAGGAATAGGGGATCCAGCCGACGACGTAGCCAACCATGATCGAGGTTGCGAGCATGAACGCGCCGGAGAAACCGCCCACGGCGGCCTCGGATTTCACGTTTTCCGGCACCGAGAGGCCAAGGTGCCTCACCGCGACAAAGCTGAGCGCCAAAAACACCAGCGTCAGCACATACACCAGATATTTCTCCGTCGCCTGGATCAGATCGTGCCCGACAAAGGCAATGGCGACCTGGATGGCCGAGAGCACAATGATGCTGACGATCAGGCTCCCGCCGAAGAAATACTGCAGCGCATAGGCGCCGACGATCGTGTTGACCGCGAACCAGGAGAAGCCGCCCAGGAAGTTGAACAGCGAGGGTAGTTTATTGCCGAGCTTGCCGAACCAGTTGGCCCCCTGGATCATCTGCGGCAGGCCGTAATCCACGCCGAATGTGCTGAAAAACGCCAGCGTCAGCCCGCCGAGCACGTTGGCGATCAGGATGGCTGCCAGCGCGGCGCTGAAGGAGAGCCCGAGCCAGCCGGTGGCCAAAGCCCCGGTCGTGAGAGTCGCGAATTCAATATTCGCCGCCATCCAGAGGCCGAACACGGCTTTCGGGTTGCCGTGCGTCTCTGTCAGAGATACTTCGGCGATCCCCTTTTCCTCGATGATGCCAAACAGTTCGGATGTCGCTTCAGCCGTCATTCTTCGCTCCAGCACGGCGCAAGGCCGCTAAAAAATTCATCAAGCAGCCCCACGCAAGCCGAACCATCGGACCGCGGCGGTATTAAAAATCTCGCAATATTTCAGTGCAGCGTCAAGCAATTACGCTGCGAGCGCAAAAAACAGGCAAAATCGCGTGAGCCGGAGGATCCGAACCGATATCGTTCCAAATGAAATTGATCGTAAAACATAAGCTAGAGCGTGATTGACGTGAGGCAATCACGCTCTAGCCGCGCAGTTGCATCAGCCGGGCCAGAGTGGCCTCGACGGTTGGCTGAACTTCATAAAGCCCGCTCACCGCCTCGCGGGCGAAGCCGCGCTCGATCGCGCCGTTGACCATGGCCACGAAGGGTTGCGCCCAGCCCAAAAGATCAACCAGGATGATCGGCTTGTTGTGCTGGCCGAGTTGCTTCCAGGTTAAAATTTCGATGGTTTCATCAAAAGTTCCCAAACCGCCGGGCATTACAACAAACGCGTTGGCCAGCGCGAACATGCGGCGCTTGCGGGTGTGCATGGAGTCGGTGACGAAGAGCTCGGAGAGGCCGTGGAGTTCTTCCTCGCGGCTACGCAAAAAGTCAGGGATGATGCCGGTAACATGGCCGCCGGCCCCGAGTGCGGCGCGCGCCGTGGTGCCCATGAGGCCGACGTTGCCGCCGCCAAACACCAGCTTCATGCCGTGGCCGGCCAGCCCCTGGCCCAGCGCGGTCGCGGCCTCGACATAAGCGGGATCAGCGCCGGGAGAGGAGCCGCAGAAGACGGTGACGGAGAAACTGCTCATGGTGTCGGTTTTGCCTCGCTTCCTGTATAGACCGGTTCGTGGCAGGCTATTTGCCAGTTAGCAAGCATGCGGCGCGCGAGGAACAGGGGTTTGACTATGGCTGAGATGACGCGGAAATATGGTGGGATCGCCGCGCTCGCGCTGCTGGCGGGTCTTGCGATCGGCGGCTTGTTGTATCTGAGCGCCAAGCCGCAGCTGCAGCCCACCCCGCCCGCGCCGCCGCCGCCGCCCGCCGTGACCGTGGTGGCGCCTACTTTCGACGTGGTGCGCGTTGACGCGCACGGCAACGCGGTGCTGGCCGGGCGCGCGGTGCCGGGCGCTGTCGTGACAATCAGGAGCGGCGATAAGATCATCGGCACCGCGACCGCGGATGCGCAGGGCGCGTTTGTGCTGGTGCCCAGCGCGCCGCTGCCGCCGGGCGCGCAGGAGATCACGCTGAGCGAGACTCTGCCGGATGGGACCAAATTGGCGGGGCAGGAAGTCGCCGCCATCAATGTGCCGGTCGACGGCCAGGGGCATGCGCTGGCTGTGGTGTCGGGGCCGAATGGCAGTGTTGTGATGTCCGGCCAGGGGCCGGCCGCCGGAACCCTGGGCATGGGCACCGTGGATTATGACACCGATGGCCATGCGCTGTTTGGCGGCACCGCGCCGCCGGGGGCGAAGGTGAACGTGAGCCTGGGCGGCAAGCAGATCGGCCAGGCGGTGGCGGGGGCGGATGGGCGGTGGCATTTTATCTCGCCGACGCCCGCGGCCAGCGGCACGATCACCCTGTTGGCGACCGGCGCGGATGGGAAGGTGATGCCGCCGGTGGATGTGCCCTTTACGTTGCAGACCTTGCCTGAAGCCGTCGCCGCCGGGAATGTGGTGATCGTGCCCGGCGATAATCTGTGGACGATCTCGCAACATGTGTATGGCCACGGTATCATGTACACGGTGATATATACGGCCAACGCCAACCAGATTGAGAACCCGAACCTTATTTACCCTGGGCAGAAATTCACCCTGCCGCAACCGCAAAAGGTCCCGTGATGGATATTGTCGAGAGCATCAAATCGGTGCTGGCGCCGCCGCACAAGGCTGGCTACCCGTTCATATTGGGGGGCATCGCGGTCGCGGTGCTCGGGCTGCTGCTCTGGCACCCGCTGACCTGGGCGGGTTTGCTGTTCACCGTGTTCTGCCTCTATTTTTTCCGCGACCCGGAGCGGGTGCTGCCGCCGCGCGCCAATGCGTTCGTGGCGCCGGCCGATGGGCTGGTGGTGAGCATCGAGCGGGCCGCGCCGCCGGCTGAACTGGGCTTAAGCCACGAGCCGCGCACGCGGGTGGCGATTTTCCTCTCGGTGCTGGATGTGCATGTGAACCGCGCGCCGATCGGCGGGGTGGTGCGCAAGATCGCGTATCATCCGGGCAAGTTTTTTGGCGCGGCGGATGAGAAGGCGTCCGATGAAAACGAGCGCAACTCGCTGATCCTCGACCTGCCGGGCGGGCAGGAGGTTGTGGTCGTGCAGATTGCCGGGCTGATCGCGCGGCGGATTTTATGTGATGTGAAAGAGGGGCAGAGCCTGGCGGCGGGCGAGCGGTTTGGCATTATCCGCTTTGGCAGCCGCACCGATCTTTATCTGCCCGAGGGCTGCGAGCCGCTGGTTGCGGTGGGGCAGCGCATGGTGGGCGGCGAGAGCGTGATCGCGGAGCTTGGCCGGGAATGATCAAGCGACGCCTGCCGCGCCGGAACCGCTTCGCCGGCCTCAGCTTTAACCGCATGCTGCCAAACCTGATGACGCTGCTGGGGCTGTGTATCGGGCTCTCCTCGATCCGGCTGGCGATGGATGGGAAATTTGGCAGCGCGGTGATCGCCATTGCGGTCTCTGGCGTGATCGACGGGCTGGATGGGCGGCTGGCGCGGCTGCTGAAGGCAACCTCGCGCTTTGGCGCGGAGTTTGACAGCCTGGCGGATTTTTTGTGTTTTGGCATCGCGCCGGGGCTAGTGATGTATCTGTGGTCGCTGCAGGCCTGGGGGGCGATGGGGTTTTTGCCGCCGCTGATGTATACCTCGGCGATGGCCCTGCGGCTGGCGCGGTTCAACGCGGCGCTGGACAGCACCCCGAAAGCGGCGTTCGCGTATAATTTCTTCACCGGCGTGCCGGCGCCAGCGGGTGCCGGGCTGGCGCTGTTTCCGCTGTTTCTGGGGCTGGAGGCTGACCAGATGCACATGGACTGGCTGCACACGGCGGTGGCCTATCCGCTGTTCACCGGCGCCGTACTGGTGAGCGTCGCGCTGCTCTGCGTGTCCACCCTGCCGGTGTGGAGCTTCAAGAACTTCAAGATACCGACCGCCAATGTATTGCCGCTGCTGCTCGGCGTCGTGGTGTTCGCGGCGATATTATTCGCCGACCCTTATGCCGCGGGCGCGCTGCTCGGGCTGGCCTATATCGTGATGCTGCCCTTTAGCGTGCGCAGCTACCGCAATCTGGCGGCGCAGGCGGAGACCCGGCGGGCGGCGGCGGAGGCGATCCCCGAAGTGGGCGACTCCACCTGAGGCGGCTGACGCGCTAGAACCTGATCGCTTTAAGTGCGATCAGGCTCTAGCCGTTTTTCTGAGGGCGATTCACGCTTTCGGCTCGCACGGTTGAGCGAACCTCAAACGATCGCGCTCTATTCCAGAACATCCGCCTGGGGGCGGTCGGTGCTGGCCGCGAGCTCGGTGTGCCACACACCATCCTCGCTCTGGTATTGGATGTAGCGGGTCTCGCCCGGCACGCGCTGCTCGGCGGCGACCCTGCGGGCGGCTGCCATCGCGGCGGCATGGGAGCGGTAGGGCTCGGAGAAAACATCCCCCAGCTTGTAGGCCCATCCGCCATCGTGCTGGACAATTTTGTAGTGAATCAGGCTCATCGTGGGCTCCTCCGGGATATGCCTTGCGGCCGCGCCTTTTGGTGGTGTTTAATTCCACCCCGGATATGGGAACGGGCAATGAGATAGATCAAGGCATGACAGCGCGAAGTTTGCTTTGAGAGAGAATTAAACATTCATGCAAGGAAGACCATGACCGCAACCAGCACCGCGCAAGCGCCCGCCGAGACCCAGAAGACCACGCCCTTTGAGATGATCGGCGGCGTGGAGCCGATCCGCCGGGTGGTGGATGCGTTTTACGACCTGCTGGAGAGCGACCCGCAATATGCCGAGCTGCGCGCCATGCACGCGCCCGATATGACCCCGATGCGCGAGGCGCTGACCGGGTTTTTCACCGGCTGGATGGGCGGCTCACGCGAATGGTTCACCGCGCAGGGCGGGTTTTGCGTGATGACGCGCCACTCCAAAATGCCCATTACCGGAAAAACCGCGAAACAGTGGAGCGATGCGCTGCGCGCGGCCCTGGTGGTGGCCAAGGTGGAGCCGGGCTTCGCCGAACAGATGGACCAGATACTGACAAGGCTCGCGGCCGGGATGGTGCGGGGGTGACCCGCCTCCCGGCGCGGGTAAGCCTGCAAAAGAACGCTGGGATGTGAACGTTCCGGGTTGCCGCTTGGGGCTGTGCGGATTATGCACGGCGCAATCAGGACGGAATCACGGCACATGGCGAGTATTGGGGACATTTCAGGCAACGAAGCGGCGCTGGCGCGGCAGGCGGAGATTCTCAGCCAGCCGTTGACCGGGGAGCGGGTGATGGCGAATGCGATCCGCGCACTGGCCATCGATGGTGTGGAGGCCGCCAAATGCGGGCACCCGGGCATGCCGATGGGCATGGCGGACGCATCCACCGTGTTGTGGAAGAAATTTTTGAAATACGACGCCGCCGATGCGAGCTGGTGGGACCGTGACCGCTTCGTTCTCTCGGCCGGGCATGGCTCCATGCTGTTGTATGCGCTGCTGCATCTCTCCGGCTATGAGGGCATGGGGATAGAGCAGCTCAAGACCTTCCGGCAGCTGCATTCGGTGGCGGCGGGGCATCCCGAATATCATGAGCATCCGGCGATTGAGATGACCACCGGGCCGCTGGGCCAGGGGCTGGCGACCGCCGTGGGCATGGCGATGGCGGAGCGGCTGCTGGCGGCCAAGTTTGGCAAGAGCCTGGTGGACCACCGCACCTATGTGATCGCGGGCGATGGCTGCCTGATGGAAGGTGTCAGCCATGAGGCGGGCGCGCTGGCCGGGCATCTGAAGCTCAACAAGCTGGTGGTGCTGTGGGATGACAACAGCATCTCCATCGACGGCGGCACGGAGCTGAGTGTCTCCGAGGACCCGCTGAAGCGCTTCGCCAATTACGGCTGGGCGACCAAGCGGGTTGACGGGCATGATTTCGCGGCGCTGCAGGCCGCACTCGCCTGGGCGCAGAAATCCACCAAGCCGGTGATGATCGCGTGCAAGACGATTATCGGGTTTGGCGCGCCGACCAAGGCGGGAACGGCGGGGAGCCATGGCGCGGCGCTGGGCGGGGCCGAGGCGCAGGCGGCGAAGCTGGCGCTGGGCTGGCCGCACCTGCCCTTCCATGTACCCGAGGAGGTTTACAAGGACTGGCATGAGGCCGGCAGCCGGGGTGCCGGCACGCGCCGCGCCTGGCTGAAGCGGCTGGCCAAGCATCCGCAGCGCGCCGAGTTTGAGCGCGTGATGGCCGGCAAGCTGCCCGAGGGCTGGGTGGAGACAATGTCAGCCTACAAGGCATCGCTCGCGGAGACCAAGCCGAAGCTGGCGACACGGCAGTCCAGCCAGAAGGCGCTTGAGGTGCTGGTGCCGGCGGTGCCGGAGCTGGTTGGCGGCTCGGCTGACCTCACCGGCTCCAACCTGACCCTGGTGAAGGGCATGGCGGGGGCCAGCGCGGATAATTTCGCCGCGCGCTACATTTATTACGGCGTGCGCGAGTTCGGCATGGCGGCGGCGATGAACGGCCTGGCGCTGCATGGCGGGTTGATCCCGTATGGCGGGACGTTCTTTGTGTTCTCCGATTATATGCGCCCGGCGATCCGGCTGGCGGCCTTGATGCACATCCGCGTCATTCATGTGCTGACGCATGACAGCATCGGCCTGGGCGAAGATGGGCCGACGCATCAGCCGATTGAGCATCTGGCCAGTTTCCGCGCCATGCCCAATGTGCTGGTGCTGCGCCCGGCGGATGCCGTGGAGACGGCGGAGGCCTGGGAGATCGCAATTCGCAACACCACCGGGCCGAGCCTGCTGGTGCTCTCGCGCCAGGCGATCCCGGCGCTGCGCCTGGTGGCCAATGGCTGCAAATCGGCCCGGGGCGCCTATGTCCTGGCCGAAGCCGAGGGCAAGCGGGCGGCGACGATCATCGCGACCGGCACGGAAGTGGCTCTGGCCATGGGCGCGCGGGCAAAACTGGCGGCGGAGGGGATCCAGGTCGCAGTGGTCTCCGCGCCCAGCTTTGAGCTGTTTGCGCGGCAGGATGCCGGATATCAGGCCGAGGTTCTGGGCAGCGCCCGGCGCATCGGCGTGGAGGCGGCCTGCGGCTTTGGCTGGGAGCGCTGGCTGGGGTCCGATGGCGTGTTCATCGGCATGACCGGCTTTGGCGCCTCCGCCCCGGCGGAAGTTTTGTATGAGCATTTTGGAATCACCGAGGCGGCGATTGTGGCTGCCGTTAAAAAAGAAGGAAACTGAGACGTGGCTGTAAAAGATGGCGCTGTGAAAATCGCGATTAATGGGTTTGGCCGGATTGGCCGTCTGGTGCTGCGCGCGATGATCGAGAGCGGGCGCACCGATGTGGTGCCCGTGCTGATCAACGATCTCGGCTCGGTCGAGGACAACGCGCATATGTTCCGCTATGACTCCGTGCATGGCCGCTTCCCCGGCACAGTTGAGGTGCAGGGCGACAGCCTGGTCATCACGCATAACGGCCGCACCTATGCGCCGATCAAGGTTTCGGCCGAGCGCGACCCGGCGAAAGTGCCGTTGCAGGGCGTGGATGTGGCAATGGAATGCACCGGGCTGTTCACCAAGCGCGAGGCCGCCGCGGCGCTGCTCACCGCCGGTGCGCGCAAGGTTGTGGTCTCCGCCCCGGCGGATGGCGTGGATGCGACCATCGTGTTCGGCGTGAACCACAAGACTCTGACCAAGGAGATGGAGGTGATCTCCAACGCCTCCTGCACCACCAACTGCCTCGCCCCGGTGGCCAAGGTGCTGCATGAGAATTTCGGCATCGAGCGCGGATATATGGTGACCATCCATTCCTACACCGGCGACCAGAAAACCGTCGACACGCTGCACAAGGACCTGCACCGCGCCCGCGCCGCCGCCCTCTCGATGATCCCGACCTCCACCGGCGCCGCCAAGGCTGTCGGCCTGGTGCTGCCGGAGCTGAAGGGCAAATTGGACGGCACCGCCATCCGCGTGCCGACGCCCAACGTGTCGCTGATTTCGCTGGATGTGAATTTGAAGACGCATGCCACCGTCGAGCAGATCAACGCCGCGATGAAGGCCGCGTCCGAGGGCGAGCTGAAGGGGATTCTGGGCTACTCCACCGCCAAGCTGGTGAGCCAGGACTTCAACCATATCCCGGCCTCCAGCACCTTCGATGCGCCGCAGACCACGGTGGTGGATGGCGCGCTGGCGCGTGTGCTCTCCTGGTATGACAATGAGTGGGGCTTCTCGAACCGCATGTCCGACACCGCAGCCTATTTCGGCGCGCTGTGAGCCGGAACCTGGATCATGTGAAGGTCGCGGGGCAGCGCGTGCTGCTCCGCGCCGACCTTAATGTGCCCATGCAGGGCGGGGTGATCTCCGACCTGACGCGCCTGGAGCGGCTGGCGCCGACGATCAGCGAACTCTCCTCCAAGGGGGCGAAGGTGATCGTGCTCAGCCATTTTGACCGGCCGAAGGGCAAGGTCGTTGAAGCCATGTCGCTGCGCCCGATCGCCGCGGCCCTGGCCAAGGTGCTGGGGCGGCCGGTGGCGTTTGCCGCCGACTGCATCGGCCCGGTGGCGCTGGCGGCGGTGGACGCGCTGCATGACGGCGATGTGCTGGTGCTGGAGAACACCCGCTTCCACGCCGGCGAGGAGGAGAACAACCCGCAGTTCGCGGCCGAACTCGCCAAGCTGGCTGACCTTTATGTCAACGACGCTTTCTCCGCCGCGCACCGCGCGCATGCCAGCACCGAGGGCATCACGCGCCACCTGCCCTCGTTCGCGGGGCGGCTGATGCAGGCGGAGCTGCACGCGCTGGAAACGGCGCTGGGGCATCCGGCGCGGCCGGTGGCGGCGATTGTCGCTGGCTCCAAGGTCTCCACCAAGCTCGAACTGCTGAACAATCTGGTCGGCAAGGTGGATATTCTGGTGATCGGCGGCGCCATGGCGAATACCTTCCTGGCCGCGCAGGGGCATGATGTCGGCAAGTCTCTGCAGGAGAAAGACCTGCACAAGACGGCGCTGGCGATTTTGGAAGAGGCGCACCGCAAGGGCTGCGAGATCGTGCTGCCGCACGATTTGGTGGTGGCGGAGACGTTTGCCGAGAACGCGCCAACCCAGGTGGTGGGCGTGGACGCGGTGCCGCCCCACATGATGGCGCTGGACGTTGGCCCGGCCACGGTCGCCGCGTTCATCAAGCGGCTGCCGCAGATCAAAACCATCATCTGGAACGGGCCGCTGGGCGCATTCGAGACCAAGCCGTTCGACGCCTCGACCAACGCGCTGGCCGATGCCATCGCCAAGGCGACGCAGGAGGGCAAGATCGTCTCGGTCGGCGGCGGCGGCGATACTGTATCGGCGCTGAAGCTGGCCGGGGTCGAAGACCGGCTGAGCTATCTCTCCAGCGCCGGCGGGGCGTTCCTGGAATGGATGGAGGGCAAGATTCTGCCCGGCGTGGAAGCGCTGAGCAAAGACCTCTCCAACCTCGGGTGAATGCTTGAATCCGGTTGACGCTATGAGGCCCAGGGGGAAATCCCCTGGGCTTTTTTTGGTACCGCGCGCCAAAAACCATACTCATGCCAAGAGGCATCCCTTATGACCCTTGGTGCGAGCCCAAAACTGAAGGCCGCCGGGCTGACGCTGTTCGCGGCCCTGCTGTGGGGCTGCGCGCCGGTCGGCACGCGCTATCTGGTGGGCAGCACGCATGCGGGCCTGCCGCCCCTGCCCTTCATCGCGCTGCGCTATCTGATCGCCTCGATCTTCTTCGTCCCCGTGCTGTGGGGGGAGCTGCGGCGCTGGCCGCGTTCAGAACTGGTTTTGGGCGCATTCTGCGGGCTGGTCGGCGTGATGGGGTATAATCTGCCGAACGTGATCGGCAGCCGCACGGTTTCAGCCGGGATGGCGGGATTGCTGAACGGCGCGGAGCCGCTGCTGATCGTGCTGCTGCTGGCGCTGCAGCGGCGCAAGCTGCCCTCGCGGTGGACGATGCTGGCCGGCGCGGTGGGGATATGCGGCATCGGGATGCTGGCCTTGAGCGCGGGGCCGGCGGTGGGAGATGCGCGGGGGATTGCCCTGTTGCTGCTGGGCGCCCTCTGCTGGGCGGCCTATTGCGTTATCGCCGCACCGCTGTTGCAACGCCGCGGCGTGCTGGCGATGACCGCGATCACCGTGATCGCGGGGACACTGCCGCTGCTGGCCGTGGGGCTGCCGGGCATGCCGGAGATGATGCTGCACATGAGCCTGAGGCAATGGGAAGTCCTGGCCGGGCTGAGCGTGGGAACCTCGGTGATCGCCATTGTGGCCTGGAACGCGGGAAGCGCCGGGCTGGGGGCGGAGCAGTCGGCATGGTTTTTATACCTGCTGCCGGTGGTGAGCGCGGCGGGGGGCACGATTGTGCTGGGCGAGCCGGTGACGTTAACGGAATTTTCAGGTGGCGGGCTCATTATGCTCTCGGTGTTTTTAAGCCAGAGAAAGTGATGCGCGATGCTTGCCGAACCCGAGCTTGCCGAACCGAAGCTTGCCGAACCCGGGCTTGCCGGCGATGAATGGACCGGCTGGCTGCTGAACCGCCGCCATGGCGGCGATGCAACGCAGGCGGCGCGGGTGCGAGCCGCTGTGGATGGCTATGTGGAGCGCGTGCTGGATGGCGCCGCCTTGGCAGCAGGCATGGTGATGGCGGATATCGGCAGCGGCGAAGGTGTTGTGGCGTGGCGGGCGATTGAGCGCTGCGGGCCGGGATTGCGGGTGATTCTGACTGATATTTCCGCGCCGCTGCTGCGTTATGCGCGTGGGCAGGCGCAGGTGCTGGGCGTGGCGGCGCAGTGCCGGTTTGTCGAATGCGGGGCGGAACGGCTGGAGGGGCTGGAAAGCGCCAGCCTGGACGCGGTGACCAGCCGCTCGGCGCTGGCCTATGTGGCTGATAAACCGGCGGCGCTGGCGGAAATGTTGCGGGTGCTCAAACCGGGGGGGCGGGTCTCGCTGGCGGAGCCGGTGTTTCGCGATGAGGCGCTGGCGGCCTGCGCCATGCGCGCGTTGCTGGAACGCGACGGGGTGACGGATAGGCTGCTGCCGCTGCTGCACAAATGGAAGGCGGCGCAATTCCCCGATACCGAAGCGGCGATGGCGGCCAGCCCGCTGGCCAGCTACGGCGAGCGCGACCTGTTGCGATTCGCCCAACAGGCGGGGTTTTCCCGGCTGCACCTTGAGCTGCACATGGATGTGCGGCCAAACGAGACGACCGATTGGGCGGTGTTCTGCGCCACGGCACCTCACCCCTGGGCGCCGGGGCTGGGCGAGATACTGGCAACGCGATTCACCCCGCAGGAGCGTGCCACGCTGGAGGCGGCGCTGCGGCCCGAGGTGGAGGCAGGGCGGTTGACCACCGCGAGCCGGATGGTGTTTCTGAGCGCAACGAAGCCAGACATCCAGGGATGAAACAACATGCCGCTAGCCGTGCGGGTGCAGAATGCGCCGGTGGGGATCACCATCCCCTACGGGCCGGAGCGCGATGAACGGCGCTGTAACCACGGCTTCACCGACACGCGGGGGCGCCCGGAACTGGCGGCCGCCATCGCCGAGGGGATCGGCTCAACGGAAATGCGCGCGCTGCTGACCGCGCTGGCCGCGCCAGACGCTGCGGTGTTCAGCGTAGCATGTGATCTGGGCGCATACCGGGAGGCGATGGCGCCCGCGGAACGGTGCGAGGTGGCGGGCGGATATCTGCAACTGATGATGGCGCGCTACGCGCAGGCGGATGCGGCGGCATACATAAGGCTGGCGGAGCATATCACCGCCGGGCTGCGCCGGGGCGTGGGCACGCAGGTATGGGATGTGACGTTTTTGCTGAAAACCGTGCAGTTCAATCTGGATGGGTTCGGCGGCAATGTGCCCTCGCTGGATATATGGTTCCGCGCCTTCGCGCCCAAGCCCAGGGCCGCGCTGGCGGCGCGCGAGCGGTTGCTGCGCAGCCTCGGGATGTTATTGCGGCCCGAGGCGGCGGGGAATGCCCCGTAGAGCGCGCTGCAGCGGGCGGTCTACGTAAAATGTGAGGATAATGCCAACGAGGTAGATGGCGGCGAGGATGGCCGGGGCGGCAGTGTGGGCTGGCAGCATCCAGCCCAGCAGGACGATCAGCGGCATGTGCGCGATGTAGAGCGGGTAGGACATCGCCCCCAGCCGCTGCGCCCATTGGCCGCAGCGGAAAAGCTGGCAGGCTTCCAGCACCACGAGGCCGTAGAGCAGCAGCGCGTAGCCAAGGGCGGCCAGGGGTATTTGCAGCTCGCTGGGATAGTCAGTGCCCCATTTGGAGAGGGCCAGGCTGTGCAGGCAGAGCGCGGCGCCAAGCGCCAGCGCCGCGGCGCCTGCCAGGAGCGATGGCCGCAGGGTGACGAACAGCCAGCCGGCGGCAAGGCCCGCGAAGAACAACACCTCCCAGGCGCTGATGAAATGATTCGAGCTTTGCAGCAGATAAACGTTGACGGTGGCAAGGGATTTAACCACCAGCCCGCCTTTCATCCAGTGCCAGCCGCGCAGCCAGGTGCACCAGCGGATGGCCGGGGGCAGGTAGAGCCAGAGGACTGAGAATACCCAGAAGCCCAGCACATAGCGGCCGATGATGGGGGTGAGGCAGAGGCCGAACATGAGGTAGAAGGCCAGTTCGTAACGCAGGGTCCAGGCGGCGGGGATGATCTCAGGGTAGGCGGCGGGGTCGAGGGAGACCAGATGCCAGAGCGCGCCGCGGGGGATTTCGTGCCAGCCCGCCAGCAACACCGGCAGCAATATGAGCCAATACAGCGGGTAGATGCGGCAGGCGCGGCGCCACCAGAAGTTTAACGGGCGGGCCCAGGTTTTAGGGTCGCCATGATGGGCGGCGACCATGACAAAGCCGCTGAGCACGAAGAAATATTGCACCGCGAGCGGGCCGAGCGCCAGCGCATGCAGCGCGGGAGCCAAGGCTGGCAGATGCGTGACCACGACGAGTGAGGCGGCGATGAAGCGGCCAAGCTCCAGCGCGCCGAGCCGGGGTGGGGGGGGCTGGTCCGTCACGGTGGTGTGCAAAACTCCTTTGGCGGCGGACGGGTTTCTAAACCCCGCTTCCACGGCGTATCTTGTTCCGCAAGCCTGGGCAAGGCGCTGAATTCAGGGGTTTTGGGTGGTGGCAGGCGGGCGCGGTGAACCGGCTGGATGGCGGTTAGGGCAGCTCGGCCGCGGCTTTAAGGTTTGCCAGCCAGATATGATCGTCCCGCTCCAACTGGGCCTGCGAGAAGAAAGCGCCGATCAGGAAGCCGCTGACCGACTCGCTGGTGGTGACCAGGGTGGTACCGTCGGCCTGGGGGTTGAGGGTCCAGGTCTGGATGGCGTGGAAGTTGAGGACATCGCCGGTCCAGGCCAGGGCCTGCGCCGGGATGAATTGGCGGACGGCGGCGTGGATGCTCATGCCATCGGCGTTGTAGGAGAACAGGCTGCCGTTTTGCAGAACGTAGGGGGCGCTGGTTTGCGGAATGCTGGGGTTCCAGCCCGGCCAGGCCTGGGGATTGGCCAGCAGCGCCCAGATTTTTGCCGCCGGGGCTTTGATGCTGATCTGCTGGGTGGTTTGGCGCGGGGCCTGCGGGTCGGTTTTTCCTTGCGCCGCGAGGCTGCTCTGGCGCTCGCTCGGGGAGCCGCAGGCGCTGAGGCTGAGCAACAGACAAAACAGGGGAAAACCGCGACGCATTAAACCTCCGGCAGGGTTGCTCGGAGCCGGCCGCCCAGGCGCACCGGCTCGATACGGGTTGCAAGGCCGTCTTCACCGGTTTCGATGAAGGCACCGCATACGGTGGCTTGACCTTCAGCCGGGGTCAAGCGCTCTCCCGGCATTTTGCGGATAAAACGGGCGACGGCGGCATCTTTGCTCATGCCGATGACCGAATCATAGTCGCCGCACATGCCTAAATCAGTGCAATACGCGGTGCCGCGCGGAAAAATCTGGTGGTCGGCGGTGGGGATATGGGTGTGGGTGCCGACCACGGCCGAGACCCGGCCATCGAACGCATGGCCAAAGGCCATTTTCTCGGAGGAGGCTTCGGCGTGAATGTCCAGGATGATGGCGTGCAGGCTGTTGCCGAGGCGGTGGCGGGTGAGCAGCTCGTCCATGGTCATGAACGGGCAGTTGAGAGGGTCCATGAACAAACGCCCCATGGCCTGGGCAACCAGCACCTTGCGGCCATCGGCCAGGGTGACGAGGGCGGAGCCCTGGCCGGGCGTGCCGGGCGGGTAGTTGAGCGGGCGGATCAGGCGTTTTTCCTGGGCGATGTAGGGGATGATCTCGCGGCGGTCCCAAGCGTGGTTGCCCAGTGTGATGACATCGGCCCCGGCCTTGAAAAGGGCGTCGGCCATGTCCGGCCCGAGGCCAAAGCCATGGCTGGCGTTCTCGGCGTTCACCGCCACGAAGTCGAGTTTCAGTTTTTCGCGCAGTTCGGGAATGGCTTTGATGGCGGCGTCACGCCCGGCGCGGCCGAGGAGGTCGCCAAGGAAAAGGAGTTTCATAGGGGGGCTATAACGCCTTCATGGATGCGATAACAGGCGGCTTGCAGGCCGGCGAAGGGTTCAATGTCAGTCCCCGTGATCCAGGCGGCCAGGTTGAGCGTGGTGAGCGCCGCGAACAAGGCGGCGCGGTGGGCGGCATCGAGGTGGACCAGGGGTTCATCGAGCAGCAGCAGCGGCGCGGCGCCGCGCGTGGCGGCGATGAGCGCGGCATGGCCAAGCACGATACCGATGAGCATGGATTTTTGCTGGCCGGTGGAGGAGAGCGCGGCGGGGCGGGCCGTCGCGGCGTCAGTGATGAGCAGATCGGCTTTTTGCGGGCCGAGGGAGGCGCCGCGCTGGGCGGTATCCTGCGCGCGGGCGGATTTATAGGCCGCGCGCAGGGCGTCCTCGACCTCAACCGCCGGGGCGGCGCGCAGTTTTTCGGCGATGGCGCAGTTGAGGCCGAGCCTGACCAGCGGAAACGGGGCAGCGGCGCCGCTGGCCAGGGTGGCGTTGAGTTGGGCGATGAGTGCTGCGCGGGTGGCGGTGGCGGCGACGGCGTGGCGGGCGCAGGAGTCTTCCAGCCCGTCGAGCCAGAGCGGATCAGGGTTTTCAGCCAGCAGGCGGTTGCGCTGGGCGGCGGCGGATTCGAAGGCGGCGATTTCGCGGGCGTGGTGGGGTTCCAGCGCGATGACCAGGCGGTCGAGGAATTTGCGGCGCCCCGAGGCGGTGTCGGTGAACAGCCGGTCCATCTGCGGGGTGAGCCAGACGGCGGCGAGGCGCTCGGCGATTTCTGATTGCGAGCGGGGTTTGGCGCCGTCCAGCATGAAGACGCGGCGCTCGGGCGCCCCCTCCACCGCGCCGGTGCCGATTTCGAACAGGCCGCCAGGGCCGGAGAGTTGCGCGGCGACGGCCCAGGTTGCGGAGGCGTCTGGCCCGCGCCGCGCGAGTTCGGAGAATTTGGCGCCACGCAGCCCGCGGCCGGGAACCAGCAGCGAGGCAGCCTCCAGCAGGTTGGTTTTGCCGGCGCCGTTCGGCCCCGCGAAAACGCAAATCCGCGCCGCGGGGGTGAAGCGCAGCGCGGGGTAGGAGCGGAAATCAGTAAGCGTGAGACGGGTTAGATGCGTCGTGTCAGACCCGCATCGGCATGAGGACGTAGACCGCCGAGGCGTCGTCCTGGTCGCGCACCAAAGTGGGGGCCGCGCCGTCAGCGAAGATGAATTCGACCTTGCCTTTGATCTGCTCGGTCACATCGGAGAGGTAGCGGGCCTGGAAGCCGATCTCCAGCGGGCCGGACTGGTAATCCACCAGCTCGGGGCCCAGCTCCTCCGAGGCGCTGCCCTGCTCGGCGCTGGCGGCGGAGATGACCAGCAGGTCTTTCGCGAGCGAGAGCTTCACCGGGCGGTGTTTCTCGGAGCTGATGGCGGAGACGCGGCCAACGGCGTCGTTGAAATCTTTTTTATCGATGCGCAGCACCTTGTCGTTCCCGCGCGGGATCACACGGTCATAATCAGGGAAGGTGCCGTCAATGAGTTTGCTGGTGAGGCGCATGTTGCCGATGGTGAACTGGATGCGCGTCTCGGAGAGGGCAACCTCGACTTCGCCGGAGGCTTCGTCGAGCAGCTTGCGCAGTTCGGTGACGGTTTTGCGCGGAATGATGACGCCAGGCATGCCCGCCGCACCTTGCGGCAGCGGCTCCTCGACACGGGCGAGGCGGTGACCGTCAGTCGCCACGGTGCGCAGCACGGGGCCGGTGTCACCCTCGGCGGCGTGCAGAAAGATGCCGTTGAGGTAATAGCGGGTTTCCTCGGTGGAGATGGCGAATTTGGTGCGGTCTATCAGCCCGCGCAGCTCCTGTGCGGAGAGCACGAAATGGTGGCTGAGCTTGCCGGCATCGAGCTTGGGGAATTCATCAACGCTGAGCGCCACGAGCGAGGTGGCGTAGCGCCCTGCGCGCAGGGCGAGCTGGGCATCGCCGCCCGGGTGGTCCAGCTCGATCTCGGCATTGTCCGGCTGGCGGCGCACGATTTCATACAGTGTGGCCGCGGGCACGGTGATGGCGCCGTTGCGGGTGGTCTGGGCGGTGACCTCCTCAACCAGGGAGATCTCCAGGTCGGTCGCGGCGATGCTCAGCTTGCCGTCCCGCACAGCCAGCAGCACGTTGGCGAGAATGGGAATCGTGTTCCGCTTTTCGACCACGTTCTGCACATGGGCCAGCGACTTGATGAGCGTTGCGCGGTCGGCCTTGAACTTCATGATACCCTTCCAGACGGAGAACCGGATTCTTATGCCCCGTTATCGAGACCGATTCGTGTTTTACCGTAGCAAGGGTTGTGGGGATAGGGAAGGCACCGGATTTTGGCGGCGCGGCGCGCTTTTGGCGTGGGCGCCCGGCTCTAGTTCTCGAGCATCCGGCGGAGCAATTCCACATCCTCGCCAAAGGCCGCGTCCTGGCCGATCAGCTCGGTGACGCGCGAGACGGCGTGCATCACCGTGGTATGGTCACGGTCGCCAAAATGGCGGCCAATGTCAGGCAGGGATTTGCTGGTGAGCTGCTTGGCCAGATACATCGCCACCTGGCGCGGGCGGGCGATGTTGCGCGCACGCCGCGCGGAGGACATCTCGGCGATGCGGATATTGTAATGATCCGCGACCTTTTTCTGGATTTCCTGAATCGAAACCTTGCGGTCATGCGCCTTCAACACGTCATGCAGCACTTCATGCGCGGCTTCCAGCGTGATCTGGCGGTTGAACAAATTGGCGTGGGCGACCAGCCGGTTGAGCGCGCCTTCCAGCTCACGCACGTTGGAGGTGATTTTGCGCGCGAGGAACTCCAGCACCTTGCCGGGGACATCGACGCCAGCGCGCTCGGCCTTGGTCTCCAGGATGGAGATGCGAAGCTCGAAGGTGGTGGCATGAAGATCAGCCACCATGCCGCAGCCGAGGCGGGTGCGCAGGCGGTCATCGAGACCGGAGAGATCGGAGGGGGATTTATCGGCGGAGACGACGATTTGCTTGCCGGCATCCACCAGGGCGTTGAAGGTGTGGAAGAACTCTTCCTGCGTGTTGTCCTTGCCGATGAGGAATTGCAGGTCATCGATCATCAAAACATCGACGCCGCGCAGCTCATTCTTGAATTCGAGCGTGGATTGCGAGCGCAGCGCGTTGATGAAGCGGTACATGAATTTTTCCGCCGACATATAGGCGACGGAGACCTGACCGCCGCCCTTATGCTGGGTGGAAAGCTCCCAGGCGATGGCGTGCATCAGATGCGTTTTACCCAGCCCGACCCCGCCATAGAGGAACAACGGATTGAACCCGGCGGTGGCGGGGGATTCCGCGACGCGGCGCGCGCAGGCATAGGCGAACTCATTGGGCTTGCCGACGACAAACGTATCGAAGGTGAAGCGCTGGTCGAGCGGGGCGGCAACATCGGCGCGCGGCACCACGGGGGCAACCGCCGCCGGAGCGGCTTCCACCGGCACGGGCTCAGCCAGATTCGGGGCGGTGCCACGGCCGGGCTGGGAGCGGATGTCCACGCTGCGGATGGCCGGATTTTCAGCCTGCCAGAGGCTGGCGACCAGTTCACCATATTCCTTTTTCACCCAGTCGCGCAGAAAGCGCGTGGGCAGCACCAGGGTGACCTCATCGCCATCAACCCCGGCCAGCGCCACCTGCTTGAGCCAGGTGCGGTACTCCACCTCGCCAACCTCAGCCTGCAGGCGGGCACGCACGCGGCCCCACTGCTCGGTGAGGCCGGTTTCGCCCTGACGCGGCGACGAAGATTTCAGCACGACGTCGCCATCACGCATGGAACCGACCTCCAGGCTCATTCCCAATTCCCGCTCCACCCTGTTAACGCCGCCTCACGGTCAGCCCCAGGTTGCAAAAAAACCTGACTCCGACCTCACATTCCCAGAATTGAGACAGTCGCTAGTGCGTTTGTAAGCGCTGGAACTTAGGTCAAAAGAGGGCGGGTACGCAAGCGTTCGATTCGTCCGCCGCACCGCCCAAACCTCTGAAACGGCAAAGTTTAGCTGCAAAAACAAGGAGATTTAAATTTCCAAGATTCTTAAAATGACATTTACGTTTTGATATCAAAACAAAAACGCCAAGCACAAAAATAATGCCGGCGTCAAGCTCATTTTACAATGAGATTACACCGGCACCGGAATATCTTAAAAATAGGACGGTGATTTCCACCATCCTACCGTTTAATCAGGCTGCGGAAACCGCCTTGACCTGCGCCGAGAGGCGGGAGATTTTGCGCGAGACGGTGTTGGCCTTCAACACGCCTTTGCCAACAGCGCGCTGCAGCTCGGGCTGGGCTGCGCGGAAGGCGGCCAGAGCCACCTCCTTGTTGCCGGAGGCGACGGCTTCTTCAACCTTGCGGATGGCGCCATGCACGCGCGACTTGCGCGCCTTGTTGCGCGCGGTGCGGGTAGCGGTTTGGCGAATGCGTTTTTGGGCGGATGCGATATTGGCCATGATGTCCGAAGGAAAAAGGTGTGTTTAACGAAGGGCGCGGTCTAGACCGGGGCGGGCCCTGCGTCAAGTAAGCAAGCGCGGGGCGCCTATTCGCGTATCACCCAATGCTTGCGCATGGGCTCGCTAACCTCCCAGGTGCCGGTGAAGCCAGGCTCGATGACGAAGGACTCGCCGGGACCAGCGGCGATGCGGGTGCCGTCGTCGCCGGTGATGACGCAACGGCCGGAGATGACCAGAACATATTCCCATTCGCCATAGGCGATGCGCCATTTGCCAACGGTGGCCTCCCACTCCCCGGCGCTGAGTTTTGCGGCGGGGTTATCATAATGCACCCAGGTGCGGGTTTGCGGCAGGCCGGAGAGGAGCTTCTCGGCCGCTATGGGCTCCCACACCGCCTCCCCCGCTTGGGGCAGCTTGATAAGATGGCTCATTGCGGGGCCGCCTGGCCGAGCGCCGCCGGGCCCGCGCCGGGCAGGTAGTTGGGCACCGCGGGGTTGGTGTTGACCGGGTTGGCGGGCGCCGGAGTCTGCGGGGCCGGGGCAGTGCCGGGGGCCGTTGGGGTGAGCGGTGTGAGCGGCGTCGCCTGGATAGCGCCGGGCGCGCCCGCCCCCCCCGCCGCCAGCGGCGCGGTGCCCGGGGTGCCAGACCAGGAGATCCAGCTGCTGAGGTTATGCTGAAGCTGATATTGCAGCTGCACGTTCATATCATCCATGAGCTTTTTCGTGAGGCCATAGAGCGCCGCCTGCGTATCGTTCTGCGAGGCATCGGAATCCGGCGCGGTCTGGCTGGCGGAGACCGTGGCCTCGGCATAGCCGGTGGAGCGGCCGTCCGGGCTGGCAACGCTGACATCCACCGTCATCGTGCCGGTGAGGTTGCCGTTCACTTGGTCGATGGAGGCGGTCTGGATGGCAATTGTGGCCGTGCCCGGCGCGCCGGAGGCGACGATGCGCCGGTTGAGCATGTTTTGCAGCGTGGTGATGGGTGAGGCGGGGTCCTCGCCGATCAGCGTCGCCTGGCTGGGCGTGGGCACATAATTATTCACCACGCTTAAATTGGCGACCTTGAGGACCAGCGGCGGCAGGTATGAATAATCCAGCGGCGCGAAGGTCTGCAGCGGCGGCGGCGAGCTGCAAGCCGCCAGGGCAAGAACCGCGAGGGGGGAGAACTGCCAGTGTTTCATGCGGGGGCTCCTGGTTTTCCGGTGACGCTCTCGCGCGGAAAATGAAAATCGTAATTGCAGAATTCGCAGGTCATGACGATGTCGCCGTCAACCGCCATATGGTCGAGGTCATCGGCGGGGAAGCCTTCTAGGATGCCGCCCAGTTTGGCGCGCGAGCAGCGGCAGCCAAAGCGCAGCGGCCGGGGGCGCTCGGCTGCCACGCCCTCGCCGTGAAACAGCCGGTAGAGCAGGCGCTCGGGGGGGAGCGCGTCGTCCAGCAGCTCCTCGGGCGTAATGGTGTCGGCCAGGATGACGGCGGTGCGCCAGGCTTCCGCCTGCGCCTCGGCGGAGTCGCCGGGAGCGATGGTGCCGCCCACGGCGACGCGCTCCACCACCAGCGCGGAGGCGCGCCAGCCGGAAGCTGTGTCCCCGGCGGCAAGGTAGACGTTGCAGGGGAATTGCTCGGACATCTCGAAATAATGCCCCGCCATGCGCGCCAGCGAGTCGCCCTCCAGCGAGACGATGCCTTGTTGCGGGTCGCGGTCCAGCCCCTGGTCCACGGTGAAGGCGAGGTAGCCCGAACCCAGCAATTGCCCGGCCGTGGCCTCGGGCGGCAGCACCGCGGCTTTGTCCAGCCGGGCGTAGCCGCGCAGGGCGCCCGCCTCGGTGCAATCGGCGATCAGCAGGGAGACGGGGCCATCGCCGCGCGCCTGCACGCTGAACGAGCCGGTGAATTTGAGCGCGCTGGCCAGCGCGGCGGCCAGGGCCAGCGCCTCGCCCATGAGCTTGCGCACCGGGCCGGGGTGATCGTGGCGGGTGAGCAGCGTGTTGGCCAGTGGCCCGAGGCGCACCAGCCGCCCGCGCACCGGCTGACCGGGAAGATAAAAGGGTGTAACACCACGCGGCACGGCCAGGTCCGGTACGTCCGGGCGGGTGGAATCTAGAAAAGCCGGAAGATCTGTCATCAGATGGAGGATAACTACGTTTTATCGGCGTTGCCATACACCTTCGTCCGGGTTAGCGGTTTCTTATGAGCAAGACTGAGCCGGCCGGCGATCTGGGTGCCTATGTGAAACGCTTCTCGCGCGCCAGCGTGCTGGTTGTGGGTGATGCCATGCTGGACCGTTACGTTTATGGCGAGGTCACGCGCGTCAGCCCCGAGGCGCCGGTGCCGATTCTCACCGTCACGCGCGAGGTGGCGATGCCGGGCGGGGCTGGCAATGTGGTGCGCAACCTCATCGCGCTCGATGCCTCGGCGGCGTTTGTCTCGGTGGTGGGCGACGACACGGCAGGGTCTGACCTGACCGGGCTGATCGGCGGGCAGGAGCGTGTGGAGCCATGGCTGCTGGTGCAGGGCGGGCGCACGACGACATTAAAGACCCGCTATATCGCGCAGGGGCAGCATCTCATCCGCGCCGACCGCGAGGAGACCATGGCACTGCCAGCGCGGCTGGCCGAGCGGCTGGTGCGCATCGCGCTCGACGCCATGGCGGCAACCACCGTCACCATCCTCTCCGACTATCGCAAAGGCGTGTTGAGCCCGGAGGTGGCGGGGCAGTTGATCGCGGGGGCCAAAAAACTCGGCCGCAAGGTCATCGTCGACCCGAAAGGCCGCGACTACGCATTGTATCGGGGCGCTGACGTAATCACCCCCAACCGGCGCGAACTGGCGGAAGCAACCGGCATGCCGGTTGATAGCGATGCCGCGATTGTCGCCGCCGCGCGGATGCTGCTGGACGCGCATGATTTCGGCGCCGTGCTCGTCACCCGCTCCGAGGACGGCATGAGCCTGATCATGCCAGGTGAGGTACACCACTTCCCCGGCGAGGCGAAGGAAGTGTTCGACGTATCAGGCGCGGGCGACACCGTGGTGGCGACGCTCGCCGCCGCCCTGGCGGCCAGCGTGCCACTGCCCGAGGCGGCGCGGCTGGCCAATATCGCGGGGGGCATCGTCGTCGGCAAGGTTGGAACCGCGGTGACGCATCCGGCGGATATTCTGGCCGCCATCACGCCCGCCACCGGCGCGCTGACCAAGGTGGTGACCGCCGCCGCCGCCGCCGAGGCGGCCGAGCGCTGGCGCACACGCGGCTACAAGGTGGGCTTCACCAACGGCTGTTTTGACCTGCTGCACCCGGGCCATGTGCATCTGCTGGAACAGTGCCGCGCGATGTGCGACCGCCTGATTGTCGGCATCAACTCCGATGCCTCGGTGAAGCGGCTGAAAGGCCCCACCCGCCCGGCGCAGGGCGAGGCGGCGCGCGCGGCCGTGCTGGCATCGCTGGCGAGCGTCGATCTGGTCTGTCTCTTCGAGGAGGATACGCCGATCGAGGTGATCAAGCTGATTAAGCCCGACCTGCTGATTAAAGGCTCTGACTACACGCGCGAGACGGTGGTGGGCGCTGAGCTGGTGGAGAGCTGGGGCGGCGCGGTGGCGCTGGCCGAGCTGCTGCCGGGGCACTCCACCACAGCAACGCTGGCGCGGCTGCGTGGATAGGGATTTGCCGCTCGGGCCACAGGTGGACCCCTGGCCGCGCCCCCTGCCCGCCCGCACGCCAATATCCGGGGCCTATGTGGCGCTGGAGCCGCTGCACCGCCGCCATGCGGGCGAGCTGTTCGAGGCGATGCGCGGCGCGGAGGCGAGCTTCACCTATATGAGCTACGGCCCGTTCGCCTCGCAGGACGAACTTGGCAAATGGATCGCCGCCAGCGCGGCCCAGCATGACCCGATGTTCTGGGCGGTGCGCCCGGTGGCGACGGGCATGGCCTCGGGCTGGCTCGCGCTGATGGACATCGAACCAGCGCATGCCGCCATCGAGCTGGGCAACATCTGGTTCTCGCCGCGCCTCGCCCGCACCCGCGCGGCCACCGAGGCGATGTTTCTGCTGCTGCGGCGCGCCGCCGACGAGCTGGGCTACCGGCGGCTGGTGTGGAAATGCAATGCGCATAACGCGGCCTCGATAAGCGCCGCGCACCGGCTGGGGTTTATGCCCGAGGGCCTGCTGCGTGCGCATAAAGTGGTGAAGGGGCGCCAGCGCGACACCGCGATGTTCAGCATCACCGCGCCCGAATGGCCGAGCCGGCGCGACGCGATGCTGGCCTGGCTGGCGGCGGAGAATTTCGCGCCCGACGGCACCGCGAAGCAGGGCCTGGCCGCGCTGCGCGGCTAGAGCGTGATTGCCTTGCGTCAATCACGCTCCACCTTTACTTTGCGATCAATTTCATTGGTTTAGTTTGAATCTGGCGATTCAAGCTAAACCAATATCGATCTAAAACCGGCTGTTTTGTGGCCCGGCGGCAACACTGCCGCGTTTTTTCCCGGCCTTTCATCAAAATGACCTGAATCATTGCCGAAATCCACCCGAATTGTAGCATATTTCAATTGTCTTAACTTTATCCGTATGGAGGCCGTCATGAAATTACGCTTCATTCTTACTGCGGCGACTTGTCTCGCCCTGCCTGCTGCGGCTTTGCCTGGCGCGGCCCATGCGCAACCCGTCACCGGGCCTTATGTGAGCCTGGAGGGCGGCGTTGATTTCCTCATGCCGGTCACCTTCCATGAATCCCTGCACAACACTGGCGGCAAAATGCAATACCGCCCCGGATATGCCGGCGTGGCGTCGCTTGGGTATGGGCTGGGCGATGGCTGGCGCGCGCAAATCAGCATGGATGACCTGCACACCACCCTGCATGAGATCGATGATTCTGCCTATGGGCATATCCGGGCAAGCGGCGTGCACACCACATGGGGGCCAATGCTCGATGTGCTGTATGACATGAACGTCGGCCTGCCGATTTTCCCCTATGTTGGGGCAGGCGCCGGATATCAATGGGTCCAGAATGAGAACAACGGGCCGTTTTTTGCCTCCGGGACCAAGGGGGGCTTCGCTTATAACCTGATCGCCGGGCTCTCCTACCCGATAGCGCCTGTTCCTGGGCTGTCGCTGACCGCTGAATACCGCTTCACGCAGATGATCGCTGACACCAAGGAGGGCGAGAGCATCACCGGCGGCTTCCCGGCTGGCTCGCCGATCCCCGGTACGGTGAAATATGGCCACCAGTCGACCAACTCCATCCTGGTTGGCCTGCGTTACCAGCTGTTTACCCCTCCGGCCCCGGCCCCGGCGGTTGCGCCGGCCGCGGCGCCGGTGGCCGCGGCCCCGGCCCCGGCGCCAGCCCGCACCTATCTGGTGTTCTTTGACTGGGATAAAGCGACTCTGACGCCACGCGCCACGCAGATCATCGCCCAGGCGGCATCCGACAGCAAAACCCAGGCCACCACGACGATTGACGTGAACGGCTACACCGATACCTCCGGCACCCCGGTCTACAACCAGGGCCTCTCGGTACGCCGCGCGAAGGCGGTGGCGGCCCAGCTGGTGACTGACGGCGTTCCCGCCTCCGAGATCACCGCCAAAGGCTTTGGCGACACCAACCTGCTCGTGCCAACCGGCCCGGGCGTGCGCGAGCCGCAAAACCGCCGTGTGGAAATCATCCTCAACTAACCACGGTTTATTTCTGAATAACGGCCCCGGCAGGCAACTGCCGGGGCTTTTTTTATGGTCTCGCCGTAGAATCACGGAAACGTGAACAAGCGATGCGGACATATGCGTGGCTAAAACGCAACAGTTATTAACTGTTAAAATTGAGTTGACGTTTAATCTGTTAATGAATCGCTGTTTTCGCTAACAATGTCTCATTGTTTGTTCATTTTCGGGAGTTTAGTCATGAAGCTGCGCTTAATCCTTGCCGCCGCCACCTGCCTTGCATTGCCGATCGCGGCACATGCGCAACCGGTCACCGGCCCTTATGTTAGCCTCGAAGGTGGCACGAGCTTTCTCAACTCAACGAATTACGACAACTGGGCACAGCAGGATTTCGGCCAGTTGCCTGCCGTCCAGGGGCCGACGGGTAAGATTATTTTCCGGCCTTCCTACGCAGGGGCGGTATCCGTAGGTTATGGTTTTGGCAACGGCTTGCGCGTTGAACTCGGCGGCAACCTTTATCGCAATACCGCCGTAAAGGTGAATGAAAACACAACGGCGCTGCCCCTTGGTGTTGCGGCCGTATCACCTGGGTCTATTTCCGGCGGTGCGACCGGCGGTCAGTACACCTATGGCCCGATGCTCAATGTGCTGTATGACATGAATCTCGGCCTGCCGATCTTCCCCTATGTTGGCGTTGGCGTCGGCTATCAATGGGCCAAGCTGCAAAATCATATTTACGACTCGACATTCGTTGACAACTATGAAGGCACCAGGGGCAGCTTCGCCTATCAGATCATCGCCGGCGTATCCTACCCGCTGCCCATGGTTCAGGGCCTTTCCGTTACGGCGGAGTATCGTTTTATGCAGCTCACCGCGAGCCGCAACTACGTGACGACCTACCCCGTGCCGGGTGGCCCGTATGATGGCCCGGTGAAATTCGGCCAGCAGTCCAGCCATACCTTCCTGATCGGCCTGCGTTATCAGTTGTTCAACCCGGCCCCCGCCCCCGCCCCGGCCCCGGCGGTTGCCCCGGTCGCCGCGGCTCCGGCTCCGGCTCCAGCCCGCACCTATCTGGTGTTCTTTGACTGGGATAAGGCAAGCCTGACCCCGCGCGCCACGCAGATCATCGCCCAGGCGGCATCCGACAGCAAAACCCAGGCCACCACGACGATTGACGTGAACGGCTACACCGACACCTCCGGCACCCCGGTCTACAACCAGGGTCTCTCCGTGCGCCGTGCCAAGGCAGTCGCCGCACAGCTGGTGACTGACGGCGTTCCCGCCTCCGAGATCACCACCAAAGGCTTTGGCGACACCAACCTGCTCGTGCCGACCGGCCCGGGCGTGCGTGAGCCGCAAAACCGGCGCGTGGAAATCATCCTCAACTAACCACGATTTATTTGTGGCTAACGGCCCCGGCAGGCAACTGCCGGGGTTTTTTATGGCATCGTGAATGGATGATTTGCCGTAATAAGTTACTCGAATACAACAAAAGCCAAATGTTGCGGCTTCGTCGCTTTTTTTGTTGTTACGCTAACGCCAAAAGCGCTAACCATAAATTGATAATTATTAATCTCTGGGAGGCTTCAATGAAACTGCGCTTAACCTTTGCCGCCGCCACCTGCCTTGCATTGCCGATCGCGGCGCATGCGCAGCCGGTCACCGGCCCTTATGTTAGCCTGGAAGCAGGCACGAGCATCGGAAACCCGGCGGATATCGACTTCCGCGTCACGCAAACTTCACTGTATACATCAAGTTCGGCTGACCTCGCCGGCAAGCGTTACACGCGCCCCGCCCTCGCCGGGGATGCCGCCGTCGGCTACGGATTCGGCAATGGCTGGCGCGTTCAGCTCGACGGTGATTTTCTGCGCAACACCATCGCGAAAATCAACGCCCAATACAGCTTCACCAACACAGGCGCTACCGCCGCTCCCGCTATTTCAGGCAAAGCCCCTGGTATCGAGACGACCTATGGCCCGATGGTCAACGCGCTTTATGACATGAATATCGGCCTGCCGGTGTTCCCCTATGTTGGCGCGGGTGTGGGCTATCAATGGGCAACTCTGCACAACTCGCTGCTCAATCAGGTTTCCCGAAAAAGCGATCTGACCCAGGGCAGCTTTGCCTTTGATGCCATCGCCGGTCTGTCTTATCCGCTGCCGATGGTGCCAGGCCTGTCGCTCACCGCGGAATACCGCTTCATGATGCTGACCCAGACCCGCACGTATTACCGCGCATCTCAGACCTTCAATGGCTATACCGACACGGTCAAGGGCAAGGTCGGTCAGGAGTCGAGCCACACCTTCATGCTCGGTGTGCGCTACCAGCTGTTCAACGCCCCCGCGCCCGCCCCGGCCGTTGCCCCGGCGGCCGCGCCGATGGCCGCCCCAGCCCCAGCCCCGGCCCGCACCTATCTGGTGTTTTTTGACTGGGATAAAGCAACTCTAACCCCGCGCGCGACGCAGATCATCGCCCAGGCGGCTTCCGACAGCAAAACCCAGGCCACCACGACGATTGACGTGAACGGCTATACCGACACCTCCGGCACCCCGGCCTACAACCAGGGTCTCTCCGTGCGCCGTGCCAAGGCAGTCGCCGCACAGCTGGTGACTGACGGCGTTCCCGCCTCCGAGATCACCGTGCAGGGCTTTGGCGACACCAAGCTGCTCGTGCCAACCGGCCCGGGCGTGCGCGAACCGCAAAACCGCCGTGTGGAAATCATCCTCAACTAACCACGGTTTGTTTGAGTCCATCGAACCCCGGCAGGCAATTGCCGGGGTTTTTTGTGGCCACCAGGCCTCGTTGCGAAAAGACAAAACAGCGCAACCAAAAAGTATCCGCGGTAAACTCACAAATTTGTGATTCCTTTTACCCTGTCCAGCCACGGCTTTGTATCCGAAATGATGTTTCAGTATTTATCACCCAGGAGTTTAGCCGTGAAACTGCGTTTAACCCTTGCCGCCGCCACCTGTCTCGCCTTGCCTATCGCTGCGCAGGCGCAGCCCGTCACCGGCCCTTATGTCAGCGCCGAGGGCGGCGCAAACCTGGGCAATTCGTTTAACTACGCTTACTCTCAACTACCCGCTCTCCGTCTGCCAAGCATCCCGAATCTGGGGCTGCGGCCTGGCGGGCAAGCGCCTACCGGTAAATTCGTCACCCGGCCTTCCTATGCCGGCGATATTGCCATCGGCTACGGTTTTGGCAACGGCTTGCGCGTGCAGCTGGACGGTGATTTTCTCCGCAACACCATCAATAAGGACGATCTGAGCAGCGGCCTGGTTACTTATCCGGCGACAGGTGGTATGAACACCTACGGCCCCATGCTGAATGTGCTCTATGACATGAACCTCGGCCTGCCGATCTTCCCCTATGCCGGTGCTGGCGCTGGTTACCAGTGGGCGCGGTTTAACAGCCATATCAGCGATGTCGCCAGCTTCAACCACACGGTTGAAGGCACACGTGGCAGCTTTGCCTATGATTTGATCGCCGGTCTGGCGTATCCGTTGCCGATGGTGCCTGGGCTTTCCCTCACGGCGGAGTATCGCTTCATGCAGCTGACCGCGAGCCGTAATTACGCATCATCATCTCTGCCGCTCGGCGGCGCCTCCGGTGGCCCCGTGAAGATCGGCCAGCAGTCCAGCCACAGCTTTCTGGTTGGCCTGCGCTACCAGCTGTTCAACGCCCCCGCGGCCGCCCCGGCCGTTGCCCCGGCGGCCGCGCCGATGGCCGCCCCCGCGCCTGCACCGGCGCGCACCTATCTGGTGTTTTTTGACTGGGATAAAGCGACTCTAACCCCGCGCGCGACGCAGATCATCGCCCAGGCAGCCTCCGACAGCAAAACCCAGGCCACCACGACGATTGACGTAAACGGCTACACCGACACCTCGGGCACCCCGGCCTACAACCAGGGTCTCTCGGTGCGCCGCGCCAAGGCAGTCGCCGCACAGCTGGTGACTGACGGCGTTCCCGCCTCCGAGATCACCGCCCAGGGCTTTGGCGACACCAAACTGCTGGTGCCAACCGGCCCGGGCGTGCGCGAGCCGCAAAACCGCCGTGTGGAAATCATCCTCAACTAACTACGTTTTTTTGAATCCATCGAACCCCGGCGGGAAACTGCCGGGGGTTTTTTATGCCTCACGTGAGCTGCGCCACCCGCGCCCGCAGCCGGGGCAGAATTTCAGCGCCGAACCAGGGGTTTTTCGCCTCCCAGAAGGCGGTGCGCCAGGAGGGATGCGGCAGCGCCAGGAAGCGGGGATGCGCCGCCTGATCGCGGACGTTTTCGGTCATGCTGGCGGGGCCGAGATAGCGTTTTTGCGCGTATGAACCCACCAGCAGGGTGAGCTGGAGCTGCGGCATCAGGGCCAGAAACTTCCCATGCCATGCCGGCGCGCACTCGGGCCGTGGCGGCGCATCGCCCCCGCTGGGCAGCGTGCCAGGGTAGCAGAAGCCCATCGGCATGATGGCGATGCGGGACTCGTCGTAGAAGATGTCGGGGCCGATGCCCATCCAGCCGCGCAGGCGCTCGCCGGAGGCGTCGTTCCATGGGATACCGCTGGCGTGCACCTTGGTGCCGGGCGCCTGGCCGATGATGAGCAGTTTCGCCGTGACGGAGACCCGGAACACCGGGCGCGGGCCAAGGGGCAGGTGGGCGGCGCAGAGCGTGCAGGCGCGGGCCTGCGCCGCGAGGGTTGCAAGTGCCGTGGACAGGGGCTCAGGCCCCTGCCCTGTTCAGCGGTTCAGAACGGGATTTCATCATCCATGTCATTGCCCGGCCGCGTATCCCAGCCGCCGGTGGCGCGCGGGGCGGGGGCGGAACGCGCAGGAGCGGCGGCGCGGGGTTCGCGCGGTTCATAGTCGCCGCCGGCGTTGGGGTTCTTGTCCAGCAGCACCAGCTCGCCGCCGAAGCGGCCGATCATCACCTCGGTGGTGTATTTCTCCTGGCCATCCTGCCCGGTCCACTTGCGGGTCTGCAATTTGCCCTCGATGTAAACCTTCGAGCCTTTGCGCAGATATTTCTCCGCGACCTCGCCCAGCCGGTCGTTCATGATGACCACGCGGTGCCACTCGGTCTGCTCCTTGCGCTCGCCGCTGGCCTTGTCGTTCCACGTATCGGAGGTGGCGACGGCGAGGTTGACGATCTTCAGCCCCGATTGCGCGTTGCGCACTTCCGGGTCTTTCCCGAGATTGCCCACCAGAATCACTTTATTGACACTACCGGCCACATGGCCCTCCTCTACTTTAGATTGTCATCTAGAGTAACGCATTATTTGCATTCCGGCCAGACGAAGAGTTTGCATTCTAGCGGGCGACACCATATCTTACAAGAACAATACACGAACATTTGGTGCGAGAATGGCTGAACAAAAAAACGCGGGCTTTATCACGGTCCGCGGTGCGCGCGAACATAACCTGAAGAACATCGACATTGCGATTCCGCGTGAGCAGCTCACCGTCATTACCGGGCTTTCCGGTTCGGGCAAATCCTCGCTGGCGTTCGATACGATTTATGCCGAAGGGCAGCGCCGGTATGTCGAGAGTCTGTCATCCTACGCGCGGCAGTTTTTAGAGCTGATGGGCAAGCCGGATGTGGACTCAATCGAGGGCTTATCGCCCGCGATTTCCATCGAGCAGAAAACCACCTCGAAGAATCCACGCTCCACGGTCGGCACGGTGACGGAAATTCACGATTATATGCGGCTTTTATGGGCGCGCGCGGGGGTGCCGTATTCACCCGCCACCGGCCTGCCGATTGAGGCGCAGAGCGTGGCGCAAATGGTGGACCGCGTGATGGCGATGAAGGAAGGTGCCAAGCTGCTGCTGCTGGCGCCGGTGATCCGCGACCGCAAGGGCGAGTATAAAAAAGAACTGGCCGAGCTGCAGCGCAAGGGTTTCACGCGCGCGAAGGTTGATGGAAAACTCTATGAGATCGACCAGGTTTCCGCGCTCAACAAAAAGCTGAAACATGAGATCGAGGCGGTGGTTGACCGCATTGTGGTGAAGCCCGGGCTGGAGAAGCGGCTGGCGGATTCGTTTGAGACCGCCTTGGGACTTTCCGACGGCATCGTGTATGCCGAGGGGGCTGATGACGGCGTGCGCACAGTGTTCTCCTCGCGCTTCGCCTGCCCGGTGAGCGGCTTCACCATCGAGGAGATCGAGCCGCGGCTGTTCAGCTTCAACTCGCCGCACGGCGCCTGCCCGGTGTGTGACGGCTTGGGGCATGAGGTGTTTTTTGACCCGCATCTGGTGGTGCCTGACGAGCAGCGCTCGCTGGAGGATGGCGCGGTGATGCCCTGGGTGAATTCGCTCTCGCCCTATTACACGCAAACCCTGGCCAGCCTGGCCAAGCATTTCAAAATAAAGATGACCACCCCTTGGGAGAAACTGCCCGAGGCGGTGCGCGATGCGATTTTATACGGCACCGGCAAAACCGAGGTGGCGTTTTCCTACAAGGACAGCACGCGCGCCTACACGGTGACGAAAGCGTTTGAAGGCGTCATCAAGAATCTTGAACGCCGCCTGCGCGAAACTGATTCCGCGTGGACGCGCGAGGAACTCTCCCGCTACCATGCCGAGCGCCCCTGCGGCACTTGCCACGGCGCGCGGCTGAAGCCAGAGGCGCTGGCCGTGCGGGTCGCGGGGAAAAACCTGGCCGAGGTGGCGGAGCTTTCCATCTCCGGCGCGCGGGAATGGTTTGAGGGCGTGGCCGCCACGCTGACGCCGCAGCGGCTTGAAATTGCCCGGCGGATATTGCGCGAGATCAACGAGCGTTTGCAATTTCTGCTGGATGTGGGGTTGAATTATCTAACCCTGGCGCGCGGCTCGGCGACACTTTCGGGCGGCGAGAGCCAGCGGATCCGCCTGGCCAGCCAGATCGGCTCGGGGCTGACCGGCGTGTTGTATGTGCTGGACGAACCAAGCATCGGCCTGCACCAGCGCGATAACGAGAGATTGTTGGGTACGCTGCAGCGTTTGAAACGCCTGGGAAACACCGTGCTGGTGGTGGAGCATGACGAGGATGCGATCCGCGCGGCGGATCATCTGATCGACATGGGGCCGCTGGCGGGCATGGGCGGCGGGTATGTGGTAGCGCAGGGCACGCCGGCGGAGGTTGCGGCGAACCCGAAATCCATAACCGGGGATTATCTCTCAGGCCGGCGCGCGATTCCCGTGCCTCACCCGAGGCGGGAGGTGAAGAGCAGCCGCATTTTGAAGGTTATAGGTGCTACCGGCAACAACCTGAAAAACGTGTCGGCAGAATTCCCCCTCGGCGTGTTCACCTGCATCACCGGCGTCTCGGGCGGGGGCAAATCGACCCTGGTGGTGGATACGCTCTACAAAGCCGTCTCGCGCCGCTTGATGGGCTCCGGCGAGGTGCCCAGCCCGTTTGAGCGGCTGGAGGGGCTGGAACAGCTCGACAAGATCATCGACATCGACCAATCGCCGATCGGGCGCACGCCGCGCTCCAACCCCGCCACTTATACCGATTTATTCGCGCCGATCCGCGACTGGTTTGCCGAAATGCCAGAGGCGCGCACACGCGGATACAAGCCAGGGCGGTTTTCGTTCAATGTGAAAGGCGGGCGCTGCGAGGCCTGCCAGGGCGACGGGGTGTTGAAGATCGAGATGCACTTCCTGCCCGATGTGTTCGTCACCTGCGATACCTGCAAGGGCAAGCGCTATAACCGCGAGACGCTGGAGGTGAAGTTCCGCGAAAAATCCATCGCCGATGTGCTGGATATGACGGTGGACGAAGCGCAGGGGTTTTTCAAGGCCGTGCCAAAAATCCATGACCGGCTCTCGCTGCTTAGCAAAGTCGGGCTTGGCTACATCAAGCTTGGCCAACAGGCGACCACACTCTCAGGCGGCGAGGCGCAGCGCATAAAGCTGGCGAAGGAGCTGGCCAAGCGCCCCACCGGGCGCACGCTCTATATTCTCGACGAACCCACCACCGGGCTGCATTTCGAGGATATCCGCAAGTTGCTGGAAGTTTTGCATGCGCTGGTGGATACGGGCAACACCATCATCGTCATCGAACATAATCTGGAAGTGATCAAAACCGCCGATCATGTCATCGACCTGGGGCCGGAAGGCGGCGATGGCGGCGGGCGCATCGTCGCTACTGGAACACCGGAGGATATCGCCGCCAACAAGGCGAGCCACACCGGGCGCTTTCTGGCGCCGCTGCTAACGGAAAAACCTGCCAGGCCGCGCCGGAAAGCAACGGCATAGACCATGCGCGCGCATCAGATGGATTCTATGGATTTGATGATTTCGTATTGCACCTCTTCGTCCTGGAGTTCGAGGTTGCACTGAATGGTATCAACGAAATCACCAAAACGCTGTTTGATTTTCGGCGCGATGTCTTTCGGTTCGCCCATGACGGTGAAGGTATCGAGCATCTCATCGGTAATCGGCGCGCCGAGTTCGCTCCAGCGGCCTTCCTTCGTCATTTTTTTCACCTCCTGATGGAGCGCGCCCCAGCCGTGCAATTCCAATTGCACCTGATAGGCGGGCGTGGAAGCGTAGAAGCCGATGCGGTGGCGATGCCAGGCAATGTTCTTTTTATATTCCTCCTCATTCGAGCCGGTGGCGATGAAAATGGGGTACACGAATTCAAAGCTGGAACGCGGCTTGTTCTGTTCTCTTAAAATCTGTTCGATCGGCGCGAGGTTGATTTCCCGCAGCGATTTTTCGGAGACAAAAGAATGCGTGATGACACCGCTCGCCACCTCGGCGGCGAGCCTGTTCATGCCGGGGCCAACCGCGCCGAGGTGAATTTTTGGCCGGCCGAAGCCTTCGATATAAGGGATGAACTCAGGCGAGATGAGCGTATGTTTGTAGGTTTCCCCTTCAAAGTTCAAAGGCCCGCCGCTCTCGAATGCATCCCAGATGGCATGCAGCGCGGCGATATATTCACGCATCTGCGACACTGGCTTATCCGTCCACGGCATGCCGAAACGGCGCACGATATGCGGCCTGATCTGCGAGGCCATGCCAAGCGTGAAATTGCCCTGGCAATATTGGTTGAGGGAGTAGGACTCCATCGCCATGACCATCGGCGTTTTGGAGAAGGCCACCGCGATGGAGGTGGAAAGTGCGATGCCGCGGTTCTGCGTCGCGCACATCAGCGGCGCGAAGAAGGGGTTCGATTTGTTCTCGAAACCGAAAAATCCTTTGTAACCAAGTGCTACTTTCCGGTTGAAGTCGGGGATCACGTCTTTCAGATTGTTTCGTAGCCGTTGTGTAACCTTCACCGCCGTCCTCCTGGCAATTCATGCTTTGGCTGCGAGCCTAGCTTCAATTCCCGCGGCTGAGAAGCCGGTATTTTATTTTCCCCTGAAAAAACCAACAAACTCTGTCAGTACATCTGTCTTATCCGGGTAACTCCATGAGCTTGCCGCACACCCGCATCATGCCGCTGCGCAGGTGTCCGAGCGAGGCGGCGAAACGGATATCCTTGAAATTGCCGCCGTTCAGGCCCGCCACGGCCTGAAAGCCCATGACGGCGAGCCGCAACTGGCCCCAGAAGATGTAGAAATCCAACGTTGCCTGCGCGGGCACGGTGCCGCCGGCCTGACGATACTGGTCGAGAAAATAGTCGAAGCTCGCGGTGTTTTCAGCCGAATAATAGAAATAGCCGAGATCGGCGGCCGGGGTGCCGATATGCGCGAACTCCCAGTCCACCACGGCCAGCAGGCGATCGCCCTCGATCATCATGTTATTAAAATTATAGTCGTTATGGATAATCGCCTCAGGCCCGTGCGCGGCGGCCAGATTGCGCCGCACCCAGGCAAAGCCCGCCTCCAGCGCCGGGCTGACGGCACCGAGCGCCTGCCAGTCACGGTAATAAGCATCCACCTCGCGCATGATATGCGGACCAGCGGGTTGCAGGCCGCGCAACCCCTCCAGCCTCACCCGATGGATGCCCGCCAGGGCGTGCGCAATATCAGCCACCAGCGCCGGGTTGCGCGGCGGGGAGACGTAATTGCCGCCCACCGCGCCGCCGTTCACTTTTGCCGAGACCAGAAATTTTTGCCCGAGCACGCGCCCGCTGCCTTCCAGCGCAAAGGGCTGCGCAATGCGCGCGCCATGCGCCGCAAGCTGGCGGAGCCAGGGGAATTCATCGCTCACCGTGGTGCCAAGATAGTTGAAAGGCTGGTCGATGCGCAGCGCGATTTCCGCCGGGAGCGTGCGGTTGCCTTGCAGGCTGACCAGCACGGTCTTTTTGGAAAACCCGCGCGAGACGACGCGCGCGGCAACCACTCTGACCCCTGCTTCGCCCGGCAGGGTGGCGAGGTAGGTTTGCAGCGCGGCAGTGTCAATTCTCTCAGCCGGGGCGCCGCTCTCCAGGGCCACGGACTGCGCCGCCACGGCGCTCTGGTAGCCCTGCCAATAGCTTAAATCAGCGCCCGCCGCGCCTGATGTGTTGAGCGCCGCATCGCGCGCTTGCGCCAGCGCGGGGAGCACGCCCTGTTGCACCAGCATATCGTCCAGCAGGCTCACAACAGGGCCGAGGGCCGCCGCCTGTTCATGCGCGCCAAGTTTTTCGCGCACATCGCGGCAGGTGTCGCGCAGGAGGCGCAGATTGTTTTCCAGCGCGCTCATGCCGGCAGCGCCGCGCTGGCGCCGATCTCCACCAGAGCGATGCCGAGGTCAGGCGAATCCTCCAGGGTGACAGGGCAGAAATTCTCGACAATGCGATAGGCCGGGCGGCCGGGTGCGGCCTCCGAGACCAGCGGCACCGCGCCGTGGCGGCCGGCCACGCTGGAGCGCAACACGAATCGCTGGCCGTAAACATCCGTCACATCATGCACCACGGCGGCGGGCATACCATCCGGCCCCGCGCCTTCAAAGCGCACCTCGATGCGGCGCAGCGCCCGCGGGCCGTCAGCGTCGGTTACGTAGCCCTCTTTCGCGGTTATGCCGGGGCGCGCCTGCGAGGACAGCACCTTGATGCCGAACGCGCGCTCGGGAAAGACGAAACCGCACCATACATGCTTGGCCACACCGGCATCGCTGCGCATCACCCAGCTGTGGTCCCGGTAGCCGGAGCCGTTAATGTTGATGGTCTCGCCAGCGAGTTTAACAAACCCGGAGGCGCGCAGCGCCTGCTGCTGGTGGTTATAGGGCAGATTGTAGCCCAATGTGCTCACTTCGCGGAAGGAGACCAGCTCCGGCGCCGCCGTTGCGCATGCGGAAAAATCGAAGGTGGGGAAATGCGCGTGGAAATCAAGCTCGGCCTCAAGCGCATCGGTGCGCAGCCGCACCTGAAAATGCTGGTGCGGCTTGAGGAAACGCAGGGTTAGTTTGCCATCGGAGAGTTGGCGCGCCATCTCAAAATCAGCGGGCAGCGGGGTCTCGCCGTGGTACTCATAGGCTTTGCCGCGAATGGTGAGGTTGCAGGTGAAACGCGAACGGTTGAAGCCGGGTTCGTTGTTGAAATGCAAAATGCCGAAAACGCCGCTGCCTGGGTCCATGAGAATGAAAAAGTAATTCTCCTTCCAGCGCAGATACGCGATGGGCGGGATCGGGTGCGGGTAGTCATCATGCGTGGTGGTCATGTTTCCTGGCGCTCCGGCGGCATTTTTTAGTTTGCTGCGACACTCGGGCGGAAGGTTTCCATGGATCAGGCAGCCGGACAAGGCAGGGGGCCTGACCTTAAATCAAGCCCGTTGCAAGAAACTTCCCATTTGCGCTGGGATGGAGGCGGGAAGCCGGAAAAAACCGGCCTACTTGGTGGCGGCCGCAACCTCCACGGCGGAAATTTCCGCCGCCGGTGCGCCATACACCGTGCCCGCGCGCTTCAGGAATGCCGCGACCATGCGATGCACCGCCTCGGTGAACACCGCGCCGATGGCTTTTTGCAGGATGATGTTGCGGAATTCGAAATCCACGTAAAAATCCACCAGGCAGCCTTGCGCGTGCGGCGCGAAGTGCCAGCGGTTATTCAGATATTTGAACGGGCCGTTCTGGTATTGCACCTTGATCTCGCAAACACCTTCGGCGTCCTGCGGGAGAATCGTCACGCGGGAGGTGAAGCTCTCGCGGAACGGGCCGAAGCCGATGCTCAAATCAGCGATCAGCACATTATCAACATGGCTGCGAATACGCGCACCGGCGCACCACGGCAAAAACTGCGGGTATTTACCAACATCGGCCACCAGCGCCGAGAGCTGCGCCGGCGTGTAGGGGACGATTTTTTTCTCGGTATAGGTAGGCATCACGCAACCAGCTTACGGGCGCGCGCCTCACGCAGGGCGGCGAAGTCTGAGTCCGCGTGGTAGGAGCTGCGGGTGAGCGGCGTCGCCGAGACCTGCAGGAAGCCCTTGACGCGCGCCATCAGCGCGTATTCCTCGAACTCCTCCGGCGTCACGAAGCGGTCCACCGCCGCGTGCTTCACCGTGGGTTGCAAATATTGGCCGATGGTGAGGAAATCGACATCGGCGATGCGCAGATCGTCCATCACCTGGCCGATTTCCGGCTTGGCCTCGCCCAGCCCGACCATGAGGCCGGATTTGGTGAAGATATTGGGGTCAAGCTGCTTCACCCGGTCAAGCAGGCGCAAGGATTGATAGTAACGCGCGCCGGGGCGGATGGAGGGGTAGAGCCGGGGCACGGTTTCCAGATTGTGGTTGAACACGTCCGGCCGGGCCGCGACGACAATTTCCAGCGCGCCGGGCTTGCGTAAAAAATCAGGCGTGAGAATTTCGATGGTGGTGCCGGGCGCCGCCGCGCGCACCGCGGCAATCACCGCGGCAAAATGCGCGGCCCCGCCGTCGGCCACGTCATCACGGTCCACCGAGGTGATAACCACATGGCGCAGGCCCAGCGTGGCGACGGCCTCGGCCACGCGGCGGGGTTCATCGGCATCCAGCGCGGCGGGAACGCCAGTGCTCACATTGCAGAAGGCACAGGCGCGGGTGCAGATCTCGCCCATAATCATCATGGTGGCGTGGCGCTGCGACCAGCATTCGCCGATGTTGGGGCAGGCGGCTTCCTCGCACACGGTGGAGAGCTTCTTCTCGCGCATCAGCTCCCGCGTCTCATGATACACGGCGCTGGTAGGCGCCTTCACCCGAATCCAGGCCGGTTTGCGGCTGATCGGATTATCCGGGCGGCCCTGTTTCTCCGGGTGGCGGACGCGGTGGTCGATCTCGATACGGGTGCTCATGGCGTGCTTTCTATCAGTGCCCGGTAAAACCCCCAAGCGCCGGGCGCCTGGGGGGCGTGGGCACTAGAAGTGTATAACCTGACCGTAGGCGTCAAGCACCGACTCATGCATGGCTTCACTGATGGTCGGGTGGGGGAAGACGGTGTGCATCAGCTCCGCCTCGGTGGTCTCGAGCTGCCGGGCGATGACATAACCCTGGATCATCTCCGTCACCTCCGCGCCGATCATATGCGCGCCCAGCATTGCCCCGGTTTTGGCATCGAAGATGGTCTTTATCAGCCCTTCCGGCTCGCCCATGGCGATTGCCTTGCCGTTGCCGATGAAGGGAAAACGGCCAATCTTCAGCTCATAGCCCGCCTCTTTCGCCTTCGCCTCGGTCAGCCCCACGCTGGCCACCTGCGGGCGGCAATAGGTGCAGCCGGGGATGTTACCGGTCTCGAAGGGGTGCGGATTCTTGCCCGCGATGTACTCGACGCAGACCACCCCCTCATGGCTGGCCTTATGCGCGAGCCAGGGCGGCCCGGCGACATCGCCGATGGCATAAACCCCCGGCTCGCCGGTGCGCCCAAAGCCATCCACCACGATATGCGTGCGCTCCACCTTCACCTTGGTGCCCTCAAGGCCGAGGTTCTCGACATTGCCGACGATGCCGGCCGCCGAAATCACACGGTCCACGGTGATCTGCTGCTCCTTGCCGCCCGCTTCCACGGTCACGGTCACATTGTCAGCGCCTTTCACCACGCCCTTCACATTGGCGGAGGTGATGATCTTCATGCCCTGCTTCTCGAAGGATTTGCGGGCCAAAGCGGAGATTTCAGCATCCTCCACCGGCAGCACGCGGTCCAGCATCTCCACCACGGTCACCTCGGCGCCCATGTTGCGGTAGAAGCTGGCGAACTCGATGCCGATGGCGCCCGAGCCGATGACCAGCAGCGACTTCGGCATGGCGGCTGGCACCATGGCCTCGAAATAGGACCAGATGAGCTTGCCATCGGCCTCGATGCCGGGGATCTGGCGCGGCCGCGCCCCGGTGGCGAGGATGATGTGCGGCGCGTGCAGCATGGCCTTCGGCTTGCCGTCCGCTCCGCTCACCGCCAGGTGCCCGCCGCCGGTGAGCCGGCCGAAGCCGTCCACCACGGTCACCTTGTTCTTCTTGAGCAGATGCGCGATGCCCGAGGAGAGCTGCTTGGACACGCCGCGCGAGCGTTTCACGATCTTGTCCAGGTCAAACTGGATGTTATCGGCCGAAAACCCGAACTCGCCCAGGTTATGCAACAGGTGGTTCACCTCCGAGGAGCGCAGCAGCGCCTTGGTGGGGATGCAACCCCAGTTGAGGCAGATGCCGCCCAGATGCTTGGCCTCCACCACCGCCACCTTCAGCTTGAGCTGGGCGGCGCGGATCGCCGCGACATAACCACCCGGCCCACCGCCGACAACTATCAGATCAAATTCATCCGCCATGGCTGGCTCCTATCATTATATGCCGTAACCAGGGAGCTTGCCCCAGATCGAAAATCATTCCCAGTTAGCTAAAGTAGCAGGCCCATCGGGTCTTCCAGCAGACCCTTGAGCGTGGCAAGGAATTGCGCGCCCAGCGCACCGTCCACCACGCGGTGGTCGACCGAGAGGGTCACGGTCATCATCGTGGCGATGACGATCTGGTCATCCTTCACAACCGCGCGCTTCTCGCCCGCGCCCACGGCCAAAATCGCGCCCTGCGGCGGATTGATGATCGCGGTGAAGTCAGGGATGCCGAACATGCCCAGGTTGGAGATGGAGAAGCCGCCGCCCTGGAACTCCTCGGGCTTGAGCTTGCCGGCCTTCGCCCGCGCGCCCAGATCCTTCATCGCATTGCTGATGGAGGGCAGGCCCCGCTCATCGGCCTTGCGGATGATCGGGGTGATCAGCCCGTCAGGAATGGCGACGGCGATCGAGATGTCCACATCGTCATAGAGCAAAATGGCGTCTTCGGTGTAGCTGGCGTTCACATTCGGGTGGCGGCGCAGCGCCAGGGCGCAGCCCTTGATGATAAGGTCATTGACCGAAAGCTTGAAGCTGCCCGGGCCCTCCTTGGGGGAGCGCGCGTTCAGCTCGGCGCGCAGTTTTAGCAGCTCGTCGATCTCGATATGGCTGTTGAGATAAAAATGCGGCACGCTCTGCTTGGATTCCGTGAGGCGCCGGGCGATGACCTTGCGCATGGTGGAATTGGGCACCGCCTTATAGGCGCCGGTGATAACCGGCGCCGGGGCCGCGGGCTTGGGCGCGGGCGCCGCTGCCATGGGGGCGGGTGCCGCCGCCACCGCCGGAGCGGGGGCCGCCGCCGGGGCCTTGTCCAGATCAGCCTTTACGATCCGCCCGTTCGGGCCGGAGCCTTTGATGCCGGCCAGATCCACCCCAGCCTGCTTGGCCATGCGCCGGGCCAGCGGAGAGGCAAAAACCCTCTCATCGTTCGCCGCAGCCGGGGCCGCGGCCGCCACCACAGGCGCGGCCACGGCAGCAGCCACGGGCGCCGCCGCCACGGGGGCAGGCGCAGCCGCCTTGGGTGCCGATATCGCCTCGCCCTTGGTCGCGGTGAGAATGGCGATAACCTCGTTCACCGCCACGCCGTCCGTGCCGTCGGGCACCAGGATTTTGGCGATAAAGCCTTCATCCACGGCTTCCACTTCCATGGTCGCCTTGTCGGTCTCGATCTCGGCCAGAATATCGCCGGATTTAACCTCATCGCCCTCTTTTTTCAGCCATTTCGCGAGCTTGCCCGTGGTCATGGTGGGCGAGAGAGCCGGCATCAGAATATTGGTGGACATGTTTCGCCCTCCTCAAAAAAGTTTCTTGACCGCGTCCACCACCCAGTTGGGTTGCGGCAGCGCGAGTTTTTCCAGATTTGCGGCATAGGGCATCGGCACATCCAGCCCAGCCACGCGCACCGGCGGGGCGTCCAGCCAGTCGAAGCAATGCTCCACCACGGTCATGCAGATTTCCGAGCCGATGCCGGCGAACGGCCAGCCCTCTTCCACGCTCACCACGCGGCTGGTTTTCTTCACGCTGGCGATGATGGTCTCGATATCCAGCGGGCGGATGGTGCGCAGGTTGATGACCTCGGCGGAAATCCCCTGTTCGGCCAGCGCCTCGGCCGCCTTCAGCGCGACATCGACCATGATCGAGAAGGCGATGATGGTCACATCCGACCCGGCGCGCTCGATCTTCGCCTTGCCGATGGGCAGGATGAAATCCTCCGAAACCGGGCAATCAAAGGTCTGGCCGTAGAGGATCTCGTTCTCCAGGAAGATGACCGGGTTGGGATCGCGGATGGCCGCGCGCATCAGCCCCTTGGCATCGGCCGCCGACCACGGCGCCACCACCTTCAGCCCCGGGCAATGCGCGTACCACGAGGCATAGCACTGCGAGTGTTGCGCCCCCACGCGCGCCGCCGCCCCGTTGGGGCCGCGGAAGACGATGGGGCAGCCCATCTGCCCGCCCGACATATACAAGGTTTTGGCGGCGGAGTTGATGATCTGGTCGATCGCCTGCATGGCGAAGTTGAAGGTCATGAACTCAACGATCGGCTTCAGCCCGTTCATCGCCGCGCCCACGGCCATGCCGGTGAACCCATGTTCGGTGATCGGCGTGTCGATGACCCGGCGCGGGCCGAATTCGTCCAGCATGCCCTGGCTGATTTTATACGCGCCCTGATACTGCGCGACTTCCTCGCCCATCAGGAACACATCGGCATCGGCGCGCATCTCCAGCACCATGCCCTCGCGCAACGCCTCGCGCACGGTGGTGGGCTTGGTCTCGCCCCACGCCGGCTCGCTGAGATTTTGCGGCGCGGCCACCGGCTTTGCCACCGCGGGGGCGGCTGGCGCGGGAGCGGCGGGCGCGGCTTTGGGCGCCGGGGCGGCGCTCGCCTCATCGGCGTTCAGCACGGCGATAACGGCATTCACCGCAACACCTTCGGTGCCCTCGGGCACCACAATCTTCGAGAGCACGCCCTCATCAACCGCCTCCACCTCCATGGTGGCCTTGTCGGTCTCGATCTCGGCCAGCACATCGCCGGATTTCACATTATCGCCCGGCTGCTTGAGCCATTTGCTCAATTTGCCCGAGGTCATGGTGGGCGAGAGGGCGGGCATCAGAATATCGGTCGCCATGGTTTAAACTCCCACCAGAATATCGGTCCATAGTTCAGAGGGATCAGGCTCGGGCGAGGCCTGGGCGAAATCAGCCGCCTCCTGCACGCGCAGCTTGATATCGTCGTCCAGTTTTTTCAGCTCCGCCTCGGTGACGCCAAGTTCCTCCAGGTGCTTCTTGGCGGAATCCAGCGGGTCATGCTCGGCGCGCATGCGCTGCACCTCCTCGCGGGTGCGGTATTTCGCGGGGTCGGACATCGAATGCCCACGGTAGCGGTAGGTCTTCATCTCCAGCAGAAACGGCCCCTTGCCCGCGCGGCAATGCGCCACGGCCTGCTCGCCCGCCGCCTTCACGGCCAGCACGTCCATGCCGTCCACCGCCAGGCTGGGCATGCCCCAGGGCACGCCGTTGAGCGAAAGGTCGCGCGAGGCGGAGGCGCGCTCAACGCTGGTGCCCATGGCGTAGCGGTTGTTCTCGATGATGAAGACAACCGGCAGCTTCATCAGGTTGGCGAGGTTGAAGCTCTCATAAACCTGCCCCTGGTTGGAGGCGCCCTCGCCGAAATAGGTCAGCGACACACGGTCGTTCTCACGGTACCAGTTGGAGAAGCCCAGCCCCGCACCCAGCGAAACCTGCGCGCCGACAATGCCGTGACCGCCGAAAAACCCCTTCTCCTTGCTGAACATGTGCATGGAGCCGCCCTTGCCGTGGGAATACCCGCCCGAACGCCCGGTCAGCTCCGCCATCACGCCGTTGGGGTCCATGCCGCAGGCCAGCATATGGCCATGGTCGCGATACGAGGTGATAACCTCATCGCCCTGGCCGATGCAGTGCTGCATGCCGACCACAACCGCTTCCTGACCGATGTAGAGATGGCAGAACCCCGCGATCAGCCCCATGCCATAGAGCTGACCGGCTTTTTCCTCGAAGCGGCGGATCAGCAGCATGCTGGCATAGGCGGCGAACAACTCGTCCTTATCCATCGAGACGGCAGGCTTCTTGCCTCGTTTCGTTTTTTCCGGGGTCACGGCCATTTTGGGGCTCCTCGTTTGGTTTCCAGGGTATTGCCCGCCACTATCCTCAAGCAGCCGTGCCGCGCAAGTGTGACGTTTACGAAACCCCCTCGCATAACCAGCAAAAAACAGACTTAACCACAAAATGGTTAAGTCACTTATGGCAGCTAAAGCCCGGCCATCCGCACGAAACAAAATTTCGTGCAGCCGCGACATCCTATCAACAAAAACTCAAATCACGCCGAAAAAAAACCGATTATTCAGCACTTTTATTCTGCGGCAGATCGATGACGAGATCATTCGGGTTGGCCAAATTCAGCACCTTGCGCGCCTGACCGTCAAGCATATCCTGCGAGATTGAGCTGCCCGAAAGGTCGGCGATCCGCGTCTCCCACTGCTGGCGCTGCGCATCGGCCGCGCTGAAGGCCTGCTGCGCCTGCGCAAGCTCGGCGATTTGCACGTTCTGCGCCTCCAGCCCGCTTTTGCCGTGCAGGGCGTTCCAGCCGAAATAGCCGGAAATGGCCAGGAAGATGGCCGGCGGCAAATAACTGCGAAGACGATATTTAATGGCGCGAAGCAAAATAATCCCTCGACGGAAATGGAACAGCCAGCGCGCCGAGTCTGTCCCATGCGGCCCGGTTTCGCAAGCGCTTTCGCTGCTACCTCGCTGATTTTAACAAATTTCCCCCGGCACAAACGAGAAACGCTTGCCGCGGGGGGCAAAAATGATAAATCTCGAACAAGCCATCATTTTACCTTGCTTTTATCCTGAATTCGCCATGGCGCCCCCCATATATGCTTCAGGAGCTTGGAGGCTCTTTTATATGAAATTGAAATATCTGGCGTTTTGCGCCGCTCTACTCGGCGGCACCGCATTTATCGGCGCCCATGGCGCAATGGCTGACTGGCACGGCGGCGGCGGTGACGGCGGTGACTGGCACGGCGGAAACGGCGGAGACTGGCACGGCCATGGCGGCCCGGAGGGCGGCGAACACGGTGGCTGGCAAGGCCAGGAGGGCCATGCCGATAATGGCTGGCGCCGTTATGATGGCGGCTGGCGCCGTGACGACGATGAGCGCCATGGCTGGTTCGACGGCAATGGCGGCTGGCACTGGTTTGCCGGTTTTGGCCCCGGCTACGGCTATTACGCCCCCCCGCCGCCGCCGATGTATTATGCCCCGCCGCCGGTCTACGCGATGCCGCCACCGGGGATCTACATCACCCCGCCGTCCATCACCCTCACACCATAGGCTGAACGGGCGGGGCGCTCAGCCCCGCAACCCGGATATGGCGGCGGCAATCTCCGCCGCCGCCGCGCCCGGCTGCGGCGCCCCGGTAATCGGCCGGCCGACCACGATATAATCAGCCCCGGCGCTCACCGCCTCCTCAGGCGTCATCACGCGCGCCTGGTCGCCCATGGCAGCGCCCAGCGGGCGGATGCCCGGCACGACGAGGAGCGGTTTTTCGCCAAAGGCGTCGCGCAGCTGCGCAATTTCATGCGGCGAGCAGATCAACCCGTCCGCGCCGTTTTCCAGCGCCAGCCGCGCCAGCCGCAGAACCTGCTGCGTCGTGCCGCCCGCCACGCCAATGTCATGCAGCGCGCGCGCATCCAGGCTGGTCAGCACCGTCACCGCCAGAATTTTTGGCGGCACCGGCGCCGCCGCTGCCGCCTCAACGGCGGCGGCCACCATCGCACCGCCGCCAGCGGCATGGATGGTCAGCATATCCGGCGCCAGCGGCAGCAATGAGCGCACGGCACCCGCCACCGTGTTGGGAATGTCGTGCAGCTTCAAATCCAGAAACACCGGCCGCCCCTGCGCCACCTCGCGGTAGCCCGGCGCGCCATGGCGGAGAAAAAACTCCAGCCCCAGCTTCACCAGCCCGCAATGCGGCGCAATTTCGTGAACCAGCGCCGCCGCCTGCAAAACATCGGGCGTATCAATCGCGGCAATGAGGCGGCGCATCAGAAGGAGACCGGCGGCGGCGGGGCGGGGCGCGCCTCCAGCTCCGCCGCGCGCTTCTCGGCCCGCTTGGCACGGCGGTTAAGGGCAAAACGGTGCGGCAGATGAAACGCCAGCCCGAGCAAAAAGCCCAGCACCAGCACGGCCAGCACCACCGCGCCCAGCGGCCAGGCCGCGATCTGGCCAAACGGCCAGAAGACAATATCGACCACCCCCCGGTTGGAGAGCAGAAAAACCACCAGAACCAGGAGAATCAGAAAGCCGACAATGCTTTTTAGGATATTCAGGCTTTTGCTCCGCCATTCTTTTTACCGTTCGGTGCGGCAACCGGCTTGTTGATGCGCTCGCGCAGCTCCTTGCCCGCCTTGAAGAAGGGCACCGATTTCTGCGCCACCTCCACGGTTTCCCCGGTACGCGGGTTGCGCCCGGCCCGGGCGTTGCGCCGCTTCACGGTAAAAGCGCCAAAACCCCGCAGCTCCACACGCTCGCCACGCGCCAGCGCGATGGTCATTTCATCGAATAATGTTGCAACAATCCGTTCAACATCAGCGATGGTCAGATGCGGGTTGTCTTCCGCCAACCCAGCGATCAGCTCAGAACGTGTCATATACCCCTCCCACCCTGTGCAACGATGCCAGGGGCGCACGATCTGGTCAATAACTTATTGTGAATGCCTGATTTTTTATTCCAGAAAAAAGGCCCGGCGATTGTGTCGCCGGGCCTCTCTCATTCTACCACCGGTTGCGGCGGTATTAGAGCGCGATCGTTTGAGGTTCGCTCAACCGAGCGAGCCGAAAGCGTGAATCGCCCTCAGCAAAATGGCGAGAGACTGATCGCACTTAAAGCGATCAGGCTCTAGTCTTCGGTCGCCTGGTTACGGCGGCGGATGGCCGCACCCAGGATGTCACCCAGCGAGGCGCCGGAGTCAGACGAGCCAAACTCGGCCACGGCCGTCTTGTCCTCGTCGATTTCCTTGCCCTTGATGGTCAGCTGCAGCTTGCGGGCCGCACGGTCCACCGCGGTGATCTTCGCATCGACGGCATCGCCAACCGAGAAACGCTCGGTGCGCTGCTCGGCCTTGTCGCGCGCCAGCTCGGCACGGCGGATGAAGCCGGTCAACACATCGTCAACCTTCACTTCAATGCCATTGGCCTGCACCGCGGTAACGATACAAGTCACGATCTGGCCCTTGTGGATCTTGTCCAGCACGCCGGCGGCCGGGTCGACCTCAAGCTGCTTGATGCCAAGGCTGATGCGCTCTTTCTCGACGTCGATATCGAGCACTTTCGCCTTCACCACGTCGCCCTTGTTGTATTTGGTGATCGCGGTCTCCCCGGCATCGTCCCATGAGAGGTCGGACATGTGGATCATGCCGTCGATCTCGGCGCCGACAGCCACGAACAGGCCGAACTCGGTGATGTTGCGGATCTCGCCCTCGATGATGGAGCCGATCGGATGCGCATCCTGGAACTCTTCCCAGGGGTTGCGCGTGACCTGCTTGAGGCCGAGCGAAATGCGGCGCTTGGAGGCGTCGACATCGAGCACCACCACATCCACTTCCTGCGAGGTGGAGACGATCTTGCCGGGATGCGCGTTCTTCTTGGTCCAGGACATTTCAGACACATGCACCAGGCCTTCAACGCCGGGCTCCAGCTCCACGAAGGCGCCGTAGTCGGTGATGTTGGTGACGCGGCCGGAAGCCTTGATTCCGGGCGGGTATTTGGCGTCAACGCCTTCCCACGGATCAGCCTCAAGCTGCTTCATGCCCAGCGAGATGCGCTGCGTATCGGCATTGAAGCGGATGACCTGCACCTTGACCGGCTGGCCGATGACCAGGGCCTCGGCCGGGTGGTTGATGCGCTTCCAGGCGATGTCGGTGACATGCAGCAGGCCGTCGACGCCGCCGAGGTCCACGAACGCACCGTAATCGGTGATGTTCTTGACCACGCCGTCGAGGATCTGGCCCTCTTTGAGGCCGAGGATCAGCTCGGAGCGCTGCTCGGCGCGGGTTTCCTCCAGCACGGCGCGGCGCGAGACCACGATGTTGCCGCGCTGACGGTCCATCTTCAGGATCTGGAACGGCTGGGCGACGCCCATGAGCGGGCCGACATCGCGCACCGGGCGGATGTCCACCTGGGAGCCGGGCAGGAACGCGGTGGCGCCGCCGAGGTCAACGGTGAAGCCGCCCTTGACGCGGCCGTGGATCACGCCGTTGACGCGGGTCTGCGCCTCGAAAGCCTTCTCAAGCTGGGTCCAGGATTCCTCGCGGCGCGCTTTTTCGCGGCTGAGGACCATGGAGCCGTCTTTGTCTTCATAGCGCTCGATATACAGATCGAACACGTCGCCCTTGTTAACTTCGGGCTTGGCGCCGACGGGGGCGAACTCGCGCAGCGGCACGCGGCCTTCGCTCTTCAGGCCGACATCGACGATCACGAAATCATCATCAATGCGGAGCACGGTGCCGGAAACGACGGAACCTTCGAACCCGGCATTGGCGCCGAGCGAGGAATCCAGGAGGGCAGCAAAATCATCGGCGCCCGAATAGGCGGGGGCGTCGGAATGGCGGAGAGCAGGTGAAATGGAAGCCATGAGGCTGGGTATGTCCTTGACTGCGGGCGTTGTGGCCCGGTGGTTTGCGCGGCCCGGCTGGGGCAACGGCTAGAGCCTGGCGGGGCAACCCCTGTCCAGCTCCGGTTAAGTGAATGGCGGTCTCATACCCCTAAACCCGGTGGAGTCAAGTTTTCCCGCAACTGGTTGCCCGGGGCGGCTTCGCGTTCGCGTTTTAGCTGCTATAAGCCGGTCGCAATGACAAATTTTCACCCCGGCTCCCTCCGCACCTCCCTGCCTGCCCTGGCCCTTCTGCTTTGCCTCGGCGGCTGCTCCGCCCTGGAAAACAGCGAGCCGCGCGATGGTGGCGACTACGCCAGCAGCGTCACCCTGCCCCCGGCGGATGTGCTCTACGCCCAGGGCATCGCGCAGATACAGCGCGGCGATTATGAGCGCGCCGTGAAGGCGTTCAACAATGTGGATGAGAATTATCCATACTCCACCTGGGCCACCCATGCCGAGCTGCTGGCGGGATACTCCCAGTACAAAGACCAGAATTACGACGACGCGATCAGCTCGCTCAACCGCTACATCAGCCTGCACCCCGAGGACGCGGACGCGGCCTATGCCTATTACCTGAAGTCGCTCTGCTATTATGAGCAGATCGACGATGTGCAGCGCGACCAGACCACGACGTATGAGGCGATCCAGACCCTTACCGATGTGATCACCCGCTTCCCCAACAGCAGCTACGCGCGCGATGCGCGGATCAAACTGCGGCTGGCGAACAACCGCCTGGCCGGGCATGACATGGTGATCGGCCGCTTCTACGAGAAGCAGCATCTCTACGGCGCCGCCATCGGCCGGTATCAGGATATCGTGACCAGCTTCCAGACCACGACCTACACCGCCGAGGCGCTGGAGCGGCTGGTGGAATGCTATCTCAACCTCGGGCTGACCGATTCGGCGCAGCGCACCGCCTCCGTGCTGGGCTATAACTACCCCGGCAGCATCTGGTACCAGAGCGCCTATCATTCCCTGAAGGCGCATGACCTGCTGGCCGCCGCCCCCGTTGCCGGCACCGGCCAAAGCAGCACGGACCAGAGCGGCGCGGCGGCGCCTGACCAAAGCGGCGCGGCCGCCGGCACCAGCGCCACCACACCCCCGGCGGACACCACGCAGAGCGCCCCGGCCGTGAAGAAACACCATTGGTACTGGCCGTTCTGACCCCTATGCCAAGCAGGCGGTAAACAATGCTGAACAGTCTGTCGATCCGCGACGTCGTGCTGATCGAGCGGCTGGACCTGCATTTCGCCGCCGGGCTGACCACGCTCACCGGCGAGACCGGGGCGGGTAAATCCATATTGCTCGACAGTCTCGGCCTGGCTTTGGGCGCGCGCGCCGACACCGGGCTGATCCGCTCCGGCGCGGCCCAGGCGGTGGTCGCGGCGGCGTTTTCGGTCACCCCCGGCCACCCGGCTCTCGAACTGCTGAACGAACAGGGGCTCGACACCGGCCCGGACATCCTGCTGCGCCGGATCGTCACGCGCGACGGCCGCTCCCGCGCGCTGGTCAACGACCAGCAGGTCAGCCTGAATTTTCTGAAAACCCTCAGCGCGCTGTTGATCGAGGTGCAGGGCCAGCACGAGCAGGTGGGCCTCGCCGACCCGGCCAATCATCTGCTCCTGCTCGATGCTTTCGGAGTCCCCCCGGAGACGCGCCAGAGCGTGGCCGTGGCGCATAAATCCTGGCGGGACGCCGCCGCGCGCCTGCGGCAGGCTGAGGAGAAAATCGCCGAGGCCGCGCGCGAGGAGGATTTTCTGCGCCACGCGGTGGATGAACTCTCCCGCCTCAACCCGCAGGCCGGCGAGGAGGACGCCTTGGCCGCCGAACGGCTGCGCCTGCAGTCGGGCGAGCGCCGCGCCGAGGCCATCGCCGCCGCGCTGGCCGAACTCACCCCGCGCGACCGCCGCGCCTCCGGCCCCGCCGCCCATCTGCGCGCCGCCGCGCGGGCGCTGGGCAAAATCACCGCACCCGCCGGAGCCGAGCACCCCGCCGCCGAGGCCATGGCCGCCATTGAACGGGCCGAGGATGCGCTGGCCGAGGCCGAAAACCTGCTCAACCGCCTGGCGCTGGAGGCCGAGGCAGACCCGCGCGCCCTGGAAGCCGCCGAGGAGCGCCTGTTCTCTCTGCGCGCCGCCGCCCGTAAACATGGCGTTCCCGTGGTTTCGCTGCCTGAATTCCTCGCCGAACTGCGCGCCAAACTGGCCGCGCTGGAAACCGGCGTCGCCGACATCGCTCTGCTGACCCGCGAGACCGCCACCCGGCGCGCCGCCTATGTGGAAGCCGCGGCCAAGCTCTCGCTCCTGCGCGAACAGGCGGGAGGGGATTTGATGCGCGCGCTGGCTGGCGAACTGCCGCCCTTAAAGCTGGAGCGCGCCCGCTTCGTGGTGGAGCGGAGCATGTTGCCTGAAGCCAACTGGGGCGCGCGCGGGGCGGATTCGGTTAAATTCCTCATCAGCACCAACCCCGGCGAGCCCCCCGGCGCGCTTGATAAAATCGCCTCCGGCGGCGAACTCTCCCGGCTCATGCTGGGGCTGAAAGTGGTGCTGAGCGGCGGCAGCGCCGTGGAAACGCTTATTTTTGACGAGGTCGACTCCGGCATCGGCGGCGCCACCGCCGCCGCCGTGGGCGAGCGCCTTGCCCGCGTCGCGCGGAATCTGCAGGTTCTGGTCGTCACGCATTCGCCGCAGGTCGCGGCGCGGGGGGCTGCGCAACTGCGGGTCGCCAAGCGCATTGAGGGGGAACGCGCCGTCACCGTGGTGGATGTACTCGACGGCGCCACCCGCCGCGAGGAAATTGCCCGTATGCTGGCGGGCGAAATCATCACCGATGCCGCGCGTGAGGCGGCGGGAAGTTTGCTGGCGCAATGACCACCGCAAAAACCCGCTTTGACGAGCTGACGGCCAGGATCGCCGAAGCCAACGCCGCCTATCACACGCAGGATGCGCCGGTGATGAGCGATGCCGCCTACGACGCGCTGCGCCGGGAGGCCGAGGCCCTGCTGGCCGCGCACCCTGAACTCGGCAGCGCCGAGGCCCTGGCCGAAATCGGCGCCAAACCGGCGCCCAAATTCAAAAAGATCATCCACGCCACGCCGATGCTCTCGCTGGACAATATTTTCGCCCCCGAGGATTTCCCGGAATTCTGCGCCCGCATCCGCCGATTTCTCGGGCTGGATGAGGCGCCGCTGGCGTTTGTCGCCGAGCCGAAGATCGACGGGCTTTCCATCTCGCTCACCTACGAGCACCATAAATTTCTCTCAGCCGCCACGCGCGGCGACGGCACCGAGGGTGAGGATGTCACCGCCAACCTGCTCACGCTGAAATCGCTGCCGCTCACTCTACCCAGAGAAGCCCCCGCGCGCATCGAAATCCGGGGCGAGGTGTATATGACCAAGGCGGATTTTCTGGCGCTCAACGAGGCGCAGGAGAAGCAGTTCGCCAACCCGCGCAACGCCGCCGCGGGCAGCCTGCGCCAGTTGGACGCCAGCATCACCGCCCAACGCAAGCTCTCGCTGTTTGCCTACGCGCAGGGTGAATCTTCTGCGCCGGTTGCGCAAACACACTGGGAATATCTGCAAAGGCTGCAAGACTGGGGATTTTCGGTCAACCCGTTATCGAAACAGATTTCCGAACCCGAGGCAGAAGATTTCCAGAACAGCATCGGCATCGCGCGCGCAAAACTGCCCTATGATATTGACGGTGTGGTCTACAAGCTGAACGATCTCGCCTTGCAGAACCGCCTGGGTTTCGCCGGGCGCGCGCCGCGCTGGGCCATCGCCTGGAAGTTTCCCGCCGAACGTGCCAGCACCTTGCTGGAAGATATCGAAATCCAGGTCGGGCGCACCGGCGCGCTCACGCCGCGCGCGCGCTTGACGCCGGTGAATGTCGGCGGGGTGCTGGTGCAATACGCGACGCTGCACAACGAGGACGAAATCGCCCGCAAGGATGTGCGCATCGGCGATATTGTGGAGTTGCAGCGCGCCGGCGATGTGATTCCGCAGATCCTTGGCGTGCTCAAACGCGGCGAACACACCAGGCCGTTCGTCTTCCCCACGCATTGCCCGGTGTGCGGCAGCCTTGCCGTGCGCGATGCCGGCGAGGCCGTGCGCCGCTGCACCGGCGGGCTGAGCTGCCCGGCGCAGGTCACCGAGCGGCTCATCCATTTCTGCGCGCGCGGCGCGTTTGACATCGAAGGCATGGGCGAGAAGACCGTTGTGGAATTCTACAACGCCGGGCTGATAAAATCCGCCGCCGATATTTTCCGCCTGCCGGAACACGAGGCGGAAATCGCCGCCCGTGAAGGCTGGGGCAAGCTCTCCGCCGCCAACCTCACCGCCGCCATCGAGGCACGGCGCACCATCGCCCTGCCCCGCTTCATCTTCGCGCTGGGTATCCGCCGCGTCGGCGAGAACAACGCGAAATTACTCGCCCGCCACTACGGCTCCTACGCCAACTGGCGGCAAAACATGCAGGCCGCCACCGAGATAGGCTCGGACGCGCGGCTGGAGCTTGGCTCCATCTCCGGCATCGGCCCGGCGATCGCCACCGACCTCGCCGCGTTCTTCGCCGAGCCGCACAACCTCGCCACGCTCGATGCGCTGGAGGATTATCTCACCATCACCGGCGCACCCAGCGCCGGGGGAGCTGATTCACCTTTGGCCGGCAAGACCATCGTGTTTACCGGCACACTCTCGATGGCGCGGCCGGAGGCGAAAGCCCGCGCGGAATCGCTCGGCGCGAAAGTCACCGAATCGGTCTCGAAAAAAACCGATTACGTGGTGGTGGGGGCTGACGCTGGATCAAAAGCCAAAAAGGCCGCCGAGCTGGGGCTGCACATTTTGAGCGAGGATGAGTTTCGCGCCCTCGCCGGGCTATAAGTGACTGTTACAAAAGTCACTGTGGAGCCGCCCTGGCCGTTGGTTTTATACATCCTCCCAAGGCCTGCTTGTGCAGGTGGGCGCCAGATACCCGGACCAAGGCCCGGACAGAGCCAGCTCCCGAGGGAGATGCTTACGGCCCTGGGGATGATTTGCCTGACGAACCGGGCAGCTCCACCCCTTACTTAGGGCCGGATTGTAGAAAGTTCAATCGCTCTGCTTAGAGCCCGATCGCTTTAAGTGCGATCAGGCTCTGGCCATTTTTCTGAAGGCGATTCACGCTTTCGGCTCGCTCGGTTGAGCGAACCTCAAACGATCGCGCTTTAGGCATCCAACAGGTCGGCGGCAATTTCTTCCGCGCGGGCGGCGACGCGGCGCAGGCGGGCGCGGCGTTCCGGGTTGGGCTTTTCCACCGGCGCGGGTGCGTTGTTGCGCAGGTCATGCAGTTCGTCGGCCAGCAGCAACGAGGCCAGCATCAGCAGCCGCGCCTCGCCGGACTGGCCGCCGATGGCCTTGATGCTGTTGATCCGCTGCTCGATCTCGGCGGCCATGCGTTCCAGGTGCGACTCCTGACCGTCCTCGCAACCCACGGTATAGACATAGCCGTTAATCCGGATGGTCACTTGCGCCATGGGGTTTACTCCGTCTGGCCGGTTGATCCGGGCGTATCCAGCCCGGCACGCAAATGCTCGATCACCGTATCAAGCGAGTGGGCCAGAGCGTCGCGGTCGAGCTCCTGGCCCGCGGGCGGCTTGGCCGGTTGGGCAAGCGCCGCGATCTTGCGCAGCGCGATTTCGATACGTTCAAGAATTTCGTCTTCAGACTCAGACTCGGGCATGGTAGCCATTCAACCCGACACGGACGTGAAAAGTCAAATAAATGATCGACCTACCCCCGGCGGTGATCGTGCATAGCCTCGCCGATGCCAAGGCGGCGCTGGCCCATGGCCGCCCGCTCACCCTGCTCTCAGCCCCCGGCGCCGCGCAATTCGCCGGCTGCCTGTGGTGGCGCGAGCTTCTGGCGGCCGCGGGCTTCGCCGGCCCGGCGCTGCTCGACTGCGCCGCCGCCCCCGGGCGCGCGCTGGAGGCGCTGCATCTGGGCCTGGGCGGCGTGGTGCTGCGCGCACCGGCGCCGGCTTTTGCCATCGTCGCGGAGCTTGCCGCCGCGCAGGGCGCGCTGGCGCTCCCGCTTGCCCCGCCCGCGCTTGATTTATGCCTAAATGGCGCCACAAGGCGGCTGGATGGCTGGCTGGCCGGATGACATTCGCGCGCCCATGCGTTACATCCGGCCAGGTTTTCAACACGGTGGAGCAAACATGCATATTTCGCAGCGGGTTAAAAAGATTCTGTCGCATTACGAAAGCGACAATCCCGGGACCAAGACAAACCTCGCCCGCATCCTGATGCACGGCAAACTCGGCGGCACCGGCAAGCTGGTCATCCTGCCGGTTGACCAGGGCTTCGAGCACGGCCCCGCCCGCTCCTTCGCGCCCAACCCGGCCGCCTACGACCCGCATTACCACTTCAAGCTCGCCATTGACGCAGGGCTCTCCGCCTACGCCGCGCCGCTGGGCATGATCGAGGCTGGCGCTGACACCTTCGCGGGCGCGATCCCGACCATTCTGAAGGTGAACTCCTCCAACTCGCTCGCCACCGACAAAAACCAGGCCGTCACCGGCTCGGTGAACGACGCGCTGCGCCTGGGCTGCTCGGCCATCGGCTTCACCATCTATCCGGGCAGCGAATTCGCGTTCGACCTGATGGAAGAGATCCGCGAACTCGCCGAGGAAGCCAAGGCCGTCGGCCTCGCGGTCGTCGTGTGGTCGTACCCGCGCGGGCCGGAGCTGGACAAGGCCGCCGAAACCGCCTTCGACATCTGCGCCTACGCCGCCCATATGGCCGCCCTGCTGGGTGCGCACATCATCAAGGTGAAGCCGCCGACCGCCGTGGTCTCGCTGGAAGCCGCGAAGAAATCCTACGCCAATATCGACGGCTCGACGATGGCCAAGCGCGTTGAACACATTGTGCAGTCCTGCTTCGGCGGCAAGCGCATCGTCGTGTTCTCGGGCGGCGAGTCCAAGGGGTTGGACGGCCTCTACGACGAAGTCCGCGGCCTGCGTGACGGTGGCGCCAACGGCTCCATCATCGGGCGCAACACCTTCCAGCGCCCGCGCGAGGAAGCCCTGGCCATGCTCGCCAAGATCATCGAAATCTATCAGGGCAAAGCCTGAGTCTAACGCATGACCGCCCCCAGGCAGGCCCACCGCACCGGCCGCTCCGGCTGGTTGCGCGCCGCCGTCCTGGGGGCAAATGACGGGATTCTCTCCACCGCCAGCCTTGTGCTCGGCGTCGCCGCCGCCCACGGCACACACCAATCCGTGCTGGTCGCGGGGGTCTCGGGCCTGCTGGCAGGCGCCATGGCCATGGCCTCGGGCGAGTTTGTCTCCGTCCACTCCCAGGCTGACACCGAAGCCGCCGACCTTGCGCTGGAGCGCGTGCATCTCGAGGACCATGAAGCCGAGCTGGAGGAGCTGGCGGAAATCTACATCGGGCGCGGGCTGACCCCGGCGCTCGCCGCCGAGGTCGCCGGGCAGCTGATGGCGCATGATGCCCTGGGCGCCCACGCCCGCGACGAGCTTGGCATCACCGACGAACTCAAGGCCCGCCCCGGGCAGGCCGCCATTGCCTCCGCCATCTCGTTTTCCGGCGGCGCGCTGTTGCCGCTGCTGGCGAGCGTCCTGACCCCGCTGCCAGATCTCATCCCCAGCGTCGCCGTTGCCTCGCTGTTGTTTTTGGCGCTGCTCGGCGCCGTGGCCGCGCATAGCGGCGGCGCGCCCGTGCTGCGCAGCGCGCTGCGGGTCAGCTTCTGGGGTGCGGCCGCCATGGCCACCACCGCCATCGCCGGCACATTATTTGGAACCTACGCATGACAGCCACCCCTGACTGCCGCCTCTACCTCATCACCCCGCCGGTGCTGCCCGGCAACTTCGCCGATCTGCTCGCCGCCGCGCTCGATGCCGGGGATGTCGCCGCGGTGCAGCTGCGATTGAAGGACGCACCGGACTTGGAGGTGCAGAAAACCATCGAGCGGCTGCGCCCCGTCGTGCAATCGCGCGATGCCGCCTTTTTGCTCAACGACCGGCCAGACCTTGCCGTGAAACACGGCTGCGACGGCGCCCATGTCGGCCAGAGCGACATGAAAGTCGCGCAGGCCCGCAAAATTCTTGGTGACCTCACCCTGGGGGTGACCTGCCACAACTCGCTGCACCTGGCCATGGAAGCCGGCGAGGCCGGGGCCGACTATGTCGCCTTCGGCGCCTTCTTCCCCACCGCGACCAAGGAGCCGCCCGAAATGGCGGAAATTTCCACGCTCAAATCCTGGGCGGAGATCATGGAAATCCCCTGTGTCGCCATCGGCGGCATCACCGCCGGAAACTGCGCCCCGCTGGTGCAGACGGGCGCCGAATTTCTCGCCGTCGTCGGCGCGGTTTGGAATCACCCTGGCGGCCCCGCTGAGGGCGTGCGGGCGATGATAAAGGCAATTGCGGCCGCCACGGCCGGGTAGCGCGGACGCCTATCGCGCCACCTGCCCTCAATTGCGGCTCTGCGTTTGGTTGCGGAAAATTTCCGCCCCGGCTGCGTCTAAAATCAATATTTCCTTAATGACCATGGGCATAAACCCCTGGTCACCATGCATAAAATCTCCAAATCCCAGTTCAAGCCGCGCGCTTTGGAATTATTCCGTGAGGTGGAGGCCACCGGCCGCCCGCTCATCATCACTGACAACGGTACCCCTACGCTGGAAATCCGCCCCTACGCGGCGCCACGCGCCAACCCGCTGGAGGCGTTGCGCGGCTCGGTGCTGTTCTTCACGCCGCCGGAAGAGATGGAGTGATCCTGCTCGACACCAACAGCCTGATCTGGTGGGTCAACCGCCATGCGGAGTTGTCCGTCGCGGCGCTGGCCGCCATCGAGGCTGAACGGCCGGGCGGCGAAATTTTGATTTCCGCAATCACGGCCTTGGAAGTCGCGGAATTGGCGCAGGCCGGGCGGCTCGGGTTGCGCATGGAGCCCAGCGCCTGGCTGGCACAGATCGGCGCATTGGCGGAGATACGGTATGTTCCCGTGAACAACGAAATCGCCGTGCGGGCGGCAACCCTGCCCGCCCTGGCGCCCGGTGGCCTGATTGCGCGTATTCTCACCGCCACCGCCCGCCAATATGGCTGCCCGCTCATCACCGGCAGCGCCAAGCTACGCGCCTACTCCCATATCCGCACCATCTGGTAACATGGTCATGGCGTGATGATCGTGGTCACACCACCCCGGTCAGCCCCATATTCGCGAACACCTGCTCGCTGACCTGCCGCCGCGCGCCGCCCAGCAACGCGCCGATTATCTCGGCTTCGCGCCCCTCCACGGTCATGATTTTCGCGGTGCGCACCACGGAGGGCACGCCAAGCCCTGCCGCCATCATATCCCCCACCTCGATATCGCCAGGCCAGCCGCGGTTTTTCACGCTGGTGATCATCAGCACCCAGAGCAGCCCGTGGTTCTTAAAAATGTCCCCGGCGACGATCACCAGCGCCGGCCGGTGTTCGCGCGCCGGTTTGCCGCCTGCTGGATAGGGGATTCGGACAATATCCCAGCGTTTAAAGCCCATAGAACGACCTCTTATCCGCCTCGCTCTCCCATTCGTTGAACACGGCCATCTCCGCCACGGCGCCAGGCTGCGGGGCGAGCGGCTTGCAGAGCACCACCCGCTCGCCCTCAAGCACAAAGCCGAGCATATCCCCCTCCTTCAGCCCCAGATGATGCCGCACCGCTTGCGGAATGGTGGTCTGCGCCTTCGAGGTCAGCTTGCTGGTGATCATGTTCCGGTCCTCCATAAAATGCCCGAGTCGCGGCATTTGTGCGGAGATTTCATTTACGTTCGGTAAAATTCCTTACTTTTTCTGGCGAAAACGCCGGAATATTCCAGTATTCACGGAAAATCCGGGGCAAGAAGGGAATTCCTTTCCGGGTAAGGAAAATCCTTACCAAGTAAGGAAAAAACTTCCACCGCAAGGAACTTCCTTGATGTAAGGATTTTCCAGGATTCAGTAAGGAATTTTCCGAATTAAACGCCGAGATCGGCCCTGGCGGCCTTGGTCAGCCCCGCCACCACCACATCGTAGGACTGGCGCAGCAACCGCCGCAGCTCGGCATCGGGCACCCCATCGCTCACCTGCACCCAGGTTCCACGCCGCAAATAAGGCGCGCGCATTGCCATCCCCTGCTCGATCAGCAGATCAAAGCGCAGCGGCGTGGTCTTGAACACATAGGCCGGCTTCCCGGTAAACTGCCCGATGGCAAACACCTTGCCGCCGATTTTATGCACATGGGAGCCGCCCCACTGCACCACAAAGGTGCTGGCGGGCAGCTTGCGGCAAAAAGCGTCGAAGCTGCTAAGCCTCACCCCGCCCGGCCACTTCGACGATTTTCACCCGCTTGCCCTGGGCGGAGAGCGCGATCTCGCCGCGGATCAGCCGTAGCGCATCGCGCCCGAACATCTCGCCGCGCCAGCCTTCCAGCGCGGCGTTGCCTTCGGCTTCGCCCAGAGCCAGCGTCTCGATATCCTCCGAGCTTGCCACCAGCCGCGGCGCCACATTGTTTTGCTCGGCCACCGCGTTCAGCAGCACCTTCAACAATGCCACCAGCGCCGGCGAGGCGCGGGGCAGATCGCGCGGTTTTTCGGTGCGCGGCAGATCGCCCTCGGGCAGGGCCTTGGCCGCCGCGATGACCGCCAGCAGCGATTGCCCGGATTTGCCCTGCGCGAAGCCGCTGGTGATCCCGCGCGCCTTGGCCAGCGCATCGGCGGTCTCGGGTGCCAGCGCCGCAATCTCTGGAATCTGCTCATCCTTCACCAGCCGCTGACGCGGGATATTCACCCGCTGCGCCTCGCGCTCGCGCCAGGCCGCGATCGCCTGGATCATCGCCAACTGGCGCTTATTGCCGGTGCGCAGCTTCAGCCGCTCCCAGGCGCGCTCGGGGTTCACGCGGTAAGTGTCAGGGTCGGCGAGCGCCGCCATCTCCTGGCCTACCCAATCCATCCGCCCATCCACCCGCAGCCGCGCCATCAGCCGCTCATATACAGTGCGCAAATGGGTCACATCGGCGGCGGCGTAATCCACCTGCGCCTTGGTCAGCGGGCGGGCCGACCAGTCAGAGAAGCGGTGGGCTTTATCGATATGTCCGCCGGTGAGCGCCTGCACCAGGGCATCATAGCCCACCTGGTCGCCAAAGCCCGCCACCATCGCCGCCACCTGGGTATCAAAGAGGTTCAGCGGCACCGCATCGAACATCAGCAGAAATATTTCCACATCCTGGCGGCAGGCGTGGAACACCTTCACCACATCGGGCTTGGCGAGCAGCACGCCCAGCGGGGCAAGGTCGATGCCCTTCGCCTGTGCGTCCACCACCGCCACATCGTGGGTTCCCGCCAGCTGCACGAGGCAAAGCTCGGGGTAATACGTTCGCTCGCGCATGAACTCGGTGTCCACGGTCACGAACTCCTCGGTGCTCAGCCTTGCGCACAGGGCTGCCAGCTCGTCGGTTGTGGTAATAAAGGCGGTTTGGATGTCACTCATAACCTCTCCTTAATCACCCCCCGGCTTGACAGGGAAGAGGCTGCGGTTTCATTCGCCTCTCATGCAACACTCTCATCCCTACCGCACCCACAACTGCGCCGCCCTGCGGTCAGCGAATATCGGCCAAACCGCCCGGCTTTCCGGCTGGGTCCACGCCAAGCGCGACCATGGCGGGCTGCTGTTCATTGACCTTCGCGACCATTTCGGCCTCACCCAATGCGTGTTCGCGGCCGGCTCGGCGCCCTTTGCGGCGGCGGAGTCGCTGCGCGTTGAGTCCGTCATCACCCTCACCGGCACTGTGGTGGAACGCGCGCCGGGCACCACCAACCCGAAACTCCCCACCGGGGAGATCGAGCTGCGGGTGGAAGACCTGCTCGTGCAATCCACCGCCGATGTCCTGCCCATCCAGGTTGCGGGGCATGAGAGCTACCCAGACGAGCTGCGCCTCAAATACCGCTTTCTCGATCTGCGGCGCGAGCAGGTGCACAAAAACATCATGCTGCGCGCCGGCGTTATCGCCAGCTTCCGCCGCCGCATGATCGAGGCCAATTTCACCGAGTTCCAAACCCCGATCCTCACCGCCTCCAGCCCTGAGGGCGCGCGCGACTTCCTGGTGCCCTCGCGCAACCATCCGGGCAAGTTCTACGCGCTGCCCCAGGCGCCGCAGCAGTTCAAGCAGCTGCTCATGGTCGCCGGGTTTGACCGTTATTTCCAGATCGCGCCGTGTTTTCGCGATGAGGCTTCGCGCGCCGACCGCTCGCCGGGCGAGTTTTATCAGCTCGACTTTGAGATGAGTTTCGTCACCCAGGAGGACGTGTTCAACACCATTGAGCCGATCCTGCTTGGTGTATTCCAGGAATTTGCCAATGGCCGCGAGGTTGACCTTGCCGTCCCACGCATCCCCTACGACGTCTCGATGCTCAAATACGGCTCCGACAAGCCCGATTTGCGCAACCCGATCGAGATTTCCGACGTCACCGAGGCTTTTCGCGGCTCCTCCTTCGGCCTGTTCGCCAAAATCATCGAAGGCGGGGGGATCGTGCGCGCCATTCCGGCGCCCGGTGCCGGTGCCAACCCGCGCAGCTTTTTTGACAAGCTGAACGAATGGGCGCGCGCCGAGGGGGCGGGCGGTTTGGGCTATATCACCTTCTCCGACGCCGGGCCGCAGGGGCCGATTGCCAAAAATCTCTCGCCGGAGCGCGCCGAGCAAATTCGCGCCGCCTGTGGCTTGAAAGCTGGTGACGCCGTGTTCTTCGCAGCGGGTTCGGCGCTGGACGCCGCCAAATTCGCGGGCACCGTGCGCACCAAATTGGGCCACGATCTCGGCCTCATCAAGGCGGGCGCGTTCAAGTTCTGCTGGATCGTTGATTTCCCGATGTACGAATACGACGAAGAGCTGAAGCAGGTGGTGTTCTCCCACAACCCCTTCTCCATGCCCCAGGGCGGGATGGAGGCGCTCCAGAACCAGGACCCGCTGACCATCAAAGCCTTCCAGTATGATATCGTCTGCAACGGCATCGAGCTTTCCTCCGGCGCAATCAGAAACCACCGCCCGGATATCATGCTGCGCGCCTTCGAGATCGCGGGCTACGGGCCAGAAGAAGTCGAAGCGCGCTTCGGCGGTATGCTGAATGCCTTCCGCTTCGGCGCCCCGCCGCATGGCGGCTCGGCACCTGGGATCGACCGCATTGTCATGTTGCTCGCCGACGAGCCCAACATCCGCGAGGTCATCGCCTTCCCGCTCAACCAGCAGGGCGAGGATTTGATGATGGGTGCCCCCGCGCCCATTGCCGCGCCACGGCTGAAGGAACTCTCCATCGCTTTGGCGCTGCCGCCCAAAGTGATCAAAACCTGACCCCGCGCGCCCGGCGCGTGTTGAGCGCGCCGGGGCGTTTCGCCTGTTAAATTTTATATTCCGCGGCCCTGGAGGAGATAAAATGGCGTTTACCGTCTTTCCCGGGGCATCTGGCCTTATTTCGTCTTCGAAGGCGCAATCAGGCCCCCTTCCTGTCACGGAAGCTTCACGGTACTGTCATTTTACTGTCATGAAACGCGCCTATGGAGGCGCAGATGGAAATAGCGAGTCCAATTATGCCTGAAGCGGCGCCACCCGAAGCCCTTACCCCCAAGGCACAGATGACCGACGCACGGGTTTCAATCCGTAATCTCGATTTTTTCTATGGCGCCAACCAGGCGCTGCGCAACATCAGCATCGATTTTCCGGACCGCCAGACCACGGCGATGATCGGCCCCTCGGGCTGCGGCAAATCCACCCTGCTGCGCGTGCTCAACCGCATGTATGACCTCTACCCAGGCCAGCGCGCCGAAGGCGAGGTGCTGATCAGCGGCGAGAACATCATCGCGCCTGGGCAAAATCTGCACCACCTGCGCCGGCGTGTCGGCATGGTGTTCCAAAAACCCACGCCCTTCCCGAAATCAATCTACGAGAACGTGATTTTCGGCGTGCGCCTGCACGAGAAGCTCTCCAAATCCGAGCTGGATGAACGCGTGGAATGGGCGCTCACCCGCGCTGCCCTCTGGGGTGAGGTAAAGGACCGGCTCCATACTTCCGCACTCGGCCTCTCGGGCGGCCAGCAGCAGCGCCTGTGCATCGCGCGTTCCATCGCGGTGCGGCCCGAGGTTTTGCTGCTCGATGAGCCCACCAGCGCGCTCGACCCCATCAGCACGCTCAAGATCGAGGAGCTGATCGATGAGCTGAAGCGCGACTTCACCATCGTCATCGTTACCCACAACATGCAACAGGCCGGGCGCTGCGCCGACCAGGTTGCTTTTTTCTACCTCGGCGAGCTGGTGGAAGCCGGCCCCGCGACACAGATTTTCACCGCCCCGCGTGAGCGCAAGACGCAGGAATATATCACCGGCCGGTTCGGCTAAAGGAGCAGCGCCATGCCCGATGAACCCAAACATATCGTCGCCAGCTTTGAAGCGGAGCTGAAGAAACTCCGCGACATGATCGCCGTGATGGGCGGGCTGGTGGAACGCGCGGTGGCTGACGCCGCTACGGCGCTGCTGGAACATGATGCCGCGCTTGCCGCCAATGTGATTGAACACGACCCGAAGATCGATGCCGAGGAGCGCGCCATCGAGCAATTCGCCGTGCGCCTGCTGGCCTTGCGCCAGCCGGTGGCTGATGACCTGCGCCAGGTCATCCAGGCGCTCAAGGTCGTCACCGATCTGGAGCGCGTGGGCGACTATGCCGCCAACATCGCCAAGCGCAGCATCGTCATCAACCAGGCCGCCAGCCGCTTCGCGCTCTCGGGCCTTGGCCAGATGGCGGCCCTGGTGCAGCAAAACCTCAAATCCAGCATCGACGCGGTGGGCGAGGCCGACCCGCAGAAAGCCATCTCCGTATGGCGCGCCGACCAGGCGGTGGATGATCTCTACAACACCATCTTCCGCGAGCTGATCACCTACATGATGGAGGACGCGCGCAGCATCACCGCTTGCACGCATCTGCTCTTCATCGCCAAAAACCTTGAGCGCATCGGCGACCACACCACCAATATCGCCGAGCTGACCTATTACGCCGTCACCGGCGAATCCCTGCCCGAGTTCCGCCCCAAGGGCGACCAGACGTCGGCCTATATCCACGCCAACCCAGCTGGGCAATAAATGACCGACCAGAACAAACCCTATATCCTCATCGTCGAGGACGAAGCCGCGCTGGTTACGCTGCTGCGCTATAATCTTGAAAAACAGGGTTTTCGCGTGGAAGACGCGGGCGATGGCGGCGAGGCGCTGACCCGCATCGCCGAGACCCCGCCCGACCTGGTGCTGCTGGACTGGATGCTGCCCACCATGTCGGGCATCGAGGTCTGCCGCCAGATCCGCCGCCGCCCCGCCACGCGCACGCTGCCGGTTATCATGCTCACCGCGCGGGCCGAGGAACAGGACGCGGTGCGCGGGCTGGACACCGGGGCCGATGACTACATCACCAAACCGTTTTCCACCGAGGCGCTGATCGCGCGCATTCGCGCCCTGCTGCGCCGCGCCGGCTCGGTGCCGACCAAGGTGAAGCTGAATTTTCACGACATTTCGCTGGACCCCGCCTCGCACCGGGTGCAGCGCAACGGCCGCATATTGCATCTGGGGCCAACCGAATTCCGCCTGCTGGAATTCTTCCTGCGCCACCCCAAGCGCGTGTTCTCGCGCGAAGACGTGCTTAACGCCGTGTGGGGCCGCGACATCCATGTCGAACCCCGCACCGTGGATGTTCACATCCGCCGCCTGCGCAAAGCCATCAACGGCCCCGGCGAAATTGACATCGTGCGCACCATCCGCGCCGCCGGCTACGCGCTGGACCTGGAAGCAGCGCTTTAGGCTTCAAATTGGCCCGCGCCTGGGAAGGCGGTGTTTTTTTCTTGGCCGTTGTTGCAAAAAGTGCTTGAATTGGCGGCAACAATCGGGAGCCAGCCATGAAACACACGATCGCCGGGACCACCATGCCTGTGTTGCAGATCGGGCTCGACCCTGGCGAGGTCATCATCGCTGAACCAGGCGAATTTTCCTGGATGAGCGATAACATGCAGCTCAACACCACGACGCAAACCGGCGGGGCGCGCGGGTTTTTTGGAGCCATCGGCCGTGCCCTCTCGGGCGGCGGGCTGTTTATGACCGAATATTCGCCCCAGGGTGGACCGGGGCTGATCGCCTTCGCCGCGAAAGTGCCGGGCACTATCCAGCAGGTCGATGTTCCGGCTGGCCATTCCTACATGATCCATAAGCATGGGTTTCTCTGCGCCACCCAGGGGGTCAATCTCTCCATCGGCTTCCAGCGCCAGCTCGGCGCCGGAATTTTCGGCGGCAATGGCTTTGTGATGCAAAAACTCGCAGGCCCATGCACCGCATTTGTCGAACTTGGCGGCGAGGCCGTGGTCTATGATCTGCGCCCTGGCGAATCCATTCAGGTTCACCCTGGCCATATCGGCATGTTCCAGGATAGCGTGAATTTTGACATTGTGTTCATGCGCGGCATCAAGAACGCCTTGTTCGGCGCTGATGGGCTGTTCATCGCGCGCCTAACCGGCCCCGGCAAGGTCTGGCTGCAAAGCATGACCGTGCCCAATCTCGCGCACGCGCTCTCACCTTATCTCGGCGGCGAGCAGGCCGTGGCCACCGCCCCGCAAATTGGCGGCGCGGCCATTGCGGGCGGTATCCTCGGGGATATTTTCGGGCAGCGTTAGCGCCTGACCGCTTTAAGCGCGATCAGGCTCTGACCATTTTTCTGAGGACGATTCACGCTTTCGGCTCGCTCGGTTGAGCGAACCTCAAACGCTCGCGCTTGTCTAAACTCTCCCGCGGAACCGCATCGGATCGATCGCGGCAATAATCCCCGTGGCCGGCCCAGGGTCTTCCCCCTTCACCATGGCCGCGACCAGCGCGCCCGCGGCCGGCGCGGTTTGGATGCCGTAGCCGCCCTGCCCCGCGCACCAGAAGAATCCGGGGGCGGCGTTATCCCAGCCAAAGGCGAGGCTGCGGTCGGGCGAGAAGGTGCGCAGCCCGGCCCAGGCGCGCTCCACCCGCCGCACTGGAATATTCAGGGCTTTTTGCATCCGGTCGATGCCGGTGGCGACATCCAGCTCATCGGGCTGCACGTCATGCGGATACATCGGCGTTTCATCGCAGGGGGTTACCATCAGCCGGGTGCGGGCCTCGGTGCGGATGTACCAATCATGCGCGGCGGATTGCACCATCGGCCAGTGTTCCACCTGATAGGGCGCGGGGTCGATGATGGCGGCGGTGCGCCGGCACGGCACCAGGCCGATCGGCGCCAGCCCGGCGATCTGCGCGACCTCATCCGCCCAGGCCCCGGCGGCGTTCACCACAATGGGCGCGCACAGGATCGCGCCGGTCGAGGTTTCCACCTCCCAGGCGCTGTTTTTGCGCGCGATGCGCCCGGCCCGGTTGCGCAGCATCAACTGCCCGCCCGCCGCGCGCGCCCGGCGGAGGTAGAACTGGTGCAGCGCCGCGACATCCATGTCGAAACCATCAGTCTCGATTCCCGCCCGCACGGCGTAACCCTCGATCAGTGCTGGCACCATCGCCTTCACCTGAGCCAGGGAAATCTCCTCGATCCCCAGCCCCTGGCTGATCAACCCGTCCAGCGCGCCGGTCTGCGCCGGCGGCGCCAGATAGACGATCGCGCGCCCCACCGCCAGCCGGTCCGTGCCGATATCCGCAGGCGGGTTCAGGAAGAACTCACGCGAGAGCCCGGTGAGCACGCGCACATCGGCGGGTCCGTAGTTGCGCACCCAGATCGCCGCTGAGCGCCCGGTGGTGTGATAACCCGCCTGCTCCTCCGCCTCGACCAGCGCGACCTTGTGCGTAGCCCCCAACCCCGCCGCCACGGTGGCGCCGGCAATGCCCGCGCCGATCACGATCATGTCGAAGCCCTGGCTCATGGAAAAAAGAACCCCTGCAAACTTGCCAGCACCTGCGCAGGTTTTTCGGCGTGCAGCCAATGCCCGGCGCCCGCCACCGTCTCCACCACCGCACGCGGAAACAACCGCTTTATCCCCGGCCCGGCCGCATCGGGCACATAGTCCGACTCGCCGCCGCGCAAAAACAGCGCCGGGCCTTGGTAAGGCAAGGCTCCCTGCGGCTCGTTCCAGGACAGCAGATCAGGCATCGCCGCGCCGATTTCATCCAGCCCCGCGCGCCAGTGCGGCACAGCGCCCAGGCTCAGATTGTTAAGCAGAAACGCGCGCATCGGCGCCGCCTTCACCACATGGGCCAATGCGGCGTCGGCCTCGCCGCGGCTCAAGCCTGGGTGCAGCTCAATCGCCTGCATCGCCTTCACATAATCATCATAATCATGGTCATAGCGCATCGGCGCGATATCCAGCACCGCGAGGCGCTCGACCAGCTCCGGCCGCAGCAGCGCCAGCATCATCGCCGTTTTGCCGCCCAGCGAATGCCCGGCCACCCGCGCGCGGGCCACGCCCAGCGCCGCGCAGGTATCGGCCACATCCCCCGCCATGGTGGCGAAATCCATCGCCGCGCCGTGCGGGCTGTCGCCATGGTTGCGCAGGTCCATGGCGATCACCCGCGCCTGCGGGCTGAGCCCGCGCGAGAGCGCACCCAGGTTTTTCGCCGCGCCGAACAAACCATGCAGCAGCACCAGCGGCGGGCCTTCGCCCGAGATCAATGTATTGAGAATCATCCCCGCCACCTTCGCCGCATCGGAAAATAATCTCAAGCGCCCGCCGGAAAACCAGCTATGAACGCAGCATGATGCAAGCCCTGGTTGTATTCTCCGCAGTCTGCGCCCTGGGGTTAACCCTGCGCTTTCCCCGCGCCGCCTGTGTGTTATGGATTCTCCTGGTGGAATCCTCGCCCGATGTTTGGGCGGGGGGGTTGTTTGGAGGTCAGGAGCCCGCCACCGGCCTGCTCAAGGCCTGCGGACTCAGCATTGTGCTGGCGCTGGGTTTGCGCCACGGCTGGCGGCGCGACCCGTTCAACCCCGCCCTGGCGTTCGCCTTCATGTTCGCAACCGGCCTGATGCACGGCCTCTACCCCGGGCTTGGCATCGCCGCCAGCCTGCGCTCAACAATCGGCTCGGCCGCGCCCTTTCTGTTCAGCCTGGTCCGCCTCCCGGAGGATTTCTGCCGCACCGTGCAGCGCACCATCATCTGGGCGCCGCTGGCCACGGTGGGGTTTGGCATGCTCCTCGCCCTGAGCGGCCAGGGGCATTTTTATGTCACGGAGCAAGGCGCCATCCGCCTCGGCGGCGCGGGCGAACCCGCCTTTCTCGCCGGTTTCGCCCTTACTGGTTTTTACGCGGGGCTGATGAGCTTTTTGCGCACGCCAACCCGCGCCGCCGCACTGCCGATTATAGCCAACTTCACCCTCATCCTGCTCACAGGCGCGCGCGCGCCGCTGGCTCTGGCCGCGGTGATGGGCGCGGGGCTGCTCCTCGCCCAGCGCCGCCTGATGCTGCTCGCCGCGGCGGGCGCTTTTGCCAGCCTCGGCCTCATCTTTTTCAATGCGCTCAGCTTCCTGCGCGTGGTAACCCTGGCGCAGCGCGGCGAGGCCGCCAACCTCTCCAATCGCAACCTCATCTGGCCCTATTTCGAACAGGCGTTTGGCAGCTCGCCCTGGTTCGGCTGGGGCGCCGGGGCGGGTAAAGTCATCGTCCCCCTCACCGCTGCCATCTTCACTCTCACCGGCACCAACGCCGCGCATAATGAATATCTGCGAATCGGCGCCGAGGGCGGCATCATCGGCCTCGCGCTCCTCATCGGCCTTTTGTTTCTCTGGGCAAAACGCGGCACCGCCGCCCTGCCTGCCGCCCAGCGCTGGCTCATGCGTCTGGTGTTCCTCGGGTTCGCACTACAGTCCGTGACGGACAACACCCTCATCGCCACCACCGCGAGCATCTTTTTCCTTTGGACCAGCACGGTCTTCGCAACGCAGCCGGAAAGGGCTAGTCTGGCGGCATGATTACGCGCCGCACTGCTGTCTCGCTCCTGCCTCTGGCTCTCTTCCCCGCACAAGCCCTGGCTGACACGCCCATGCCCCCCGGCGCCGCCGCGCCACAGCAACTGGCCATGGTGATGAACTCCGGCGAGGCGACCATCTCCGTCATCGACATGACAACGAAGCAGGTCATCAACACCCTGCCCATGCTGCGTGAGCCGAGCCATTGGGCGCTGACCCCGGACCGCAAAAAACTCTATGTCTCCGATGCCAGCGGCAACGCGCTGTTTATCTTCGATCCCCTGACCGCCGCGCCCATGGGCCATATCCGCATCGCCGACCCCTATCAGCTCGCCTACACGCCGGACCAGAAATACCTTGTGGTGAACGCCCTGCGCCTCGACTATGTCGACATCTACGACGCCACCAACATGCAGCTCGTCAAACGCTTCAAATCCGGCAAATTCCCCAGCCATATGGATTTCTCCCCCGACAGCCGCTTCAGCTTCCACAGCATGCAAAAGTCGAACACGCTGGTCTCCATCGACCTCGCCACCATGACCGAGCGCTGGAGCGTGCCCATCGGCAAAACCCCCGCCGGCGTGCTCTGGCACAACGGCAAGCTCCTGATCTGTATCATGGGCGAGAACGGCATCGTCGAGGCTGACCCGCTGACCGGCGAAATCACCCGCCGCCAGGCGACGGGCGAAGGCGCGCACAACATTTTTCTCTCGACTGACCGTTCAACCCTCTACGTCTCCAACCGCGTCGGCAGCACACTCTCGGCGCTCGACCCGGTGAGCCTGGAAGTTAAACGCGACTACCCCATCCCCGGCGGCCCGGACGACATCGGGATTGCGCCCGACGGTAAAATCTGGATCGCGCTCCGCTTCAACGAAGCCGTCGCCATTCTGGACCCCGATACCGGCAATTTTGATACCATCACCGTCGGCCGCTCGCCGCACGGCATATTTCTCAACACCGAAATGCAGAAAACGGGCGAGCTGACGGCCGAAAGACTGTAAAAAGCACCGCTCGAACAACACGTGTCTGTGGCCCAACGGCCTCTCGTAGCTTTGAGAGAAGACAAAATACAGACACCCTATCCGTCCACGCAGGGCAGCCGAATAGTCCGCTTCCGGGCCGATCGGAAGGCGGCATCCGCACCGGTGGCGGCGCGGATCGTTAAGGCCTTATTCGCGTCGCGGGGTTCATAGCGTGTTACCGGGTCAGCTGATTTGTTAAAGCGCGATCGTTTGAGGTTCGCTCAACCGGGCGGGCCGAAAGCGTGAATCGTCCTCAGAAAAACGGTTAGAGCCTGATCGCACTTAAAGCGATCAGGCTCTAACCGGCCGGTTGCGCCGGGAAGGCCACGTAGATTTCCACGCGGCGGTTGGCCGCGCGTCCGGCTGCGGTGGTATTGCTGGCCACCGGGTTCTGCGGCCCCATGCCCTGAGTGGTAATGCGTTGGCCGTTAACCCCGCGTGAGACGAGATACGACTGCACACTCCCGGCCCGGTGGTCAGACAGCGGATAGTTGATCTCGCTGGAGCCGGTGCTGTCTGTATAGCCAACAATTTGCACTGTCTCGGTCGGGTTTTGCTGCACGCCTGAAGCCAGCTGATCGAGGATGGGATTGATGCGCGGGTTAAGCGTCGCGCTGCCGGTGTCGAAGCCGGCATCGGCCGGAATGTTGACCTTCAGGCGGTTATCCGCTGTCTGGGTGACCTGCACGCCCGTACCCTGCGCGGATTGCTGCAATTGCTGCTTCTGCGCCTCCAGATGCTGGTTCCAGAGATACCCGCCAAGGCCGCCTGCCGCCGCACCGCCCAGCGCGCCGATGACAGCGCCGCGCGCTTGGCCGCCACTGGCCAGTGCGCCGATCAACGCACCACCGACGGCGCCAATTCCCGCCCCCGTGGCGGCACTGGCGGCGCCGGGGTTGTTTTGAGCATATTGCTGGCTGCACCCCGCGAGCAGAGTGACGCACATAAAGGCGGCAGCAGTCCGGTGAACGGTTCTGGTCATTTGCATCGGCGTTCTCCTGATGAATTTTCAGTTTCGTACGTCGCCAGGCAATTGTGGACAGCTTACGGAATGAATTGCCGGACGCGTTGGCCTAATCTGTCTCCGCCAAGTCTACGCTATTTTCCGATGGGGGAGCAAGCGTTTGGCTGTTGGGAGCCGCTTAATCTGAGTACCCGGCCCGGTGACCGGGCTATAGCTCGCTTTGTAAACATGATAGCATCGTTTTGACAAAAGGAAGAGGCGATGCTGCAACCATCTATCGATCGGCTTATTAGCCGGGGCAAGCCAGCGACCCAGAGTTCGGTCTCTGAATGGTCACAGGCCCCTACTGCTCAGGAAGACGCAGCCGGTGCGCTCAACGGCAAGATCGACGGTGCCCGGAAATTTCATACCGCATTGGAACAAAACCCCTGGTGGCAGGTTGATCTCGTCAAAAATTACAAAATATCCGAGGTCCGCATTCACAACACATGCGATGCCACCTCGTCCCGACTTAAAAATTTCAGCATCTCCGTATCAATTGACGGTGAGGTTTGGGCAGAAATTACACGAAAAGACGATGATATCCCGGTAGAGGGGGGCTGCAACCCCTATATTTGGCGCGAACCGTGGCCTGCATGGGGCAGGTTTGTGCGCGTAACGCTGCTCGGAACCGGCTATCTTCACCTCGATCAGGTCGAAGTTTACACAAGTGAGCCGGCCGAGGCGGTGGGGTTTCCAATTTCAGAAATTTCCCCGGCAGATAAAATAAATCCGAATGGTGACGTCACCGTCGTGATTACATCCTGCAATCGGCATGATCTCCTTGAACAAACGCTTCGTTCGTTCGAGCAATACAACACCTATAACGCCATCAAGGAGATAATCGTCGTGGAGGATGGCGATGCAAACCCGGAACATATTTGCGCCCGATATGGTGCCAGATTAATCCGCATCAACACGAGACGGGGTCAACTCCATGCGATCGATGTTGCCTATTCTTATGTGACAACCCCATATATTTTCCATTGTGAAGATGATTGGGAGTTTTACCGGCCAGGCTTTATCGAGAAAAGCATGGAAATATTGAAATCTGATTTATCATGTGTCTGCGTCTGGTTAAGAGCTTGGAACGACACCAACGGCCATCCTTTGAGCTTTCGCGCACGCTGCAAAACATTCGGCGTTTTGGCTTGTGGTTACCTCGATATGTGGCATGGATTTTCATGGAACCCAGGGCTACGCCGAAAATCTGATTATGATGCTGTTGGTCCTTTTTCGCGCATATTTAATCATACGGACGATCTGGACGAACCCATGGTTGGCAATCGTTATGCAGCATTGGGCTATCGTGCGGTAATTTTAGATGAAGGCGGCTATGCCCGTCATCTGGGGTGGGAAAGGCATATTGCTGCCTAGTCGTTAGACGATATGATAAGCCTGCTTTCGTTAGAAATCAGCTGCAGGGGTATTAAACTGTTTCTCAAGGGAAAACAAAAAATCCTGAGTTATAAATTCTCCCTGATATATCTGGCTCTCCTGGTGAACATTTACTGAACCAAGAAAACGCCGGTCAAATTCACCTTCTGTCTCTTCTCCCAGCTTCGGTTTATTCGAGAAAAATTTTGCGACACTGAGTAAATGCTCCGCACCAACCGCAAAATATGTATGCTCAGACGTCCCCGGCGTGAGACCCGTGAGCATTTTTTCGTTCCAGATTATTCGGGCTTTAATATCCGCCCATTTAAGGTGGAAATTATATAGATATGAAAAATGTGGGGATGCATTCGCACCATGAAACCCAGGAGCCCAACGCAAAGGCACCGTCGTCAGACACGTCTTGTTCAAGGCTGCCGAACGTAGGCCATAGTGCCGCTGATTTCCCAAAACAGGAGCATTCGAATCAAGCGGCGGATCATCTTCCAACTCAATCACATCCACTCCGCGCGCTGTAACATAGGGTTGCATATTTTTTTCCACAAAATCAGCGAGATTCAAGAATCTGGCCGGATCAGGGAATAAAAATTCATCAACATCGCAGCGCAGCACTACATCGTAGCTATTTAGCAATACAGCTATGAAATCAGCGATCAAATCAACCCGCAATTTATCATCGTATGGCCTGTTTACCTCCCAGATATTGCCCACTTGAACATCGCGAAACAACGGCTTCATACCTGCATATGTGATAACATGCAGATTTTCCTGACCAAACAAACCACCATAATAACGCTGCCAGCGGGGGAAAAAAAACTCCGGCGAGATTGCGTCCGTGATTACTGCAACTTTTTTTACAAGTAGACCCATTTCCCGCCAGCGCTGACTCGATAACATCCTGTTACGCCGCCGCCGCGCTTACGTTCACGCCCTCATAAACCTCCAAAAACCCCGCCACCATCTCCGCACGGCTGGCGGGCGGCGTAATCCCGGCTGCCAGGCTGTCCCACAAGCCCTTCTCAGTGCAGGCGCGGCGGATGGTTTCAGCTAAAGCGCGGGCATCGCCCATCTCGAACAACAAGCCGTCCACACCATCGGTAATGCGCTCCGCCGGGCCGCCGACGTTAGAGGCGATCACCGGCCGCCCAAAGCTCCAGGCTTCCGAGATCACCAGGCAGAAAATTTCCCACCATACTGAGGGCACCACGACCCAGTCCACCCGCGCCATGCGCCCGCGCAATTGGTCATGGTGGTAGGAGCCGTTAAAAATTACGTTACGCTCCGCCAGCGGCAACGCCTCTTCGGCGGCAAGAAAATCCTCAATCTCCTGGCGCCGTGCCGGCGTTGCAAACTGGATGTTATCGCCATTAATCTCAACGATAAAATCGTTAAACCCGCTGGCGCGAAGCAATGTCACCGCTTGCAGCAAAACATGCAGCCCCTTGGAGTCTACCAGCTGCGCAAAAAAACCAAAGCGGTTGCGCCGTTCCCCGGCTGAGGCCGCCGGGGGCTGTATGCCATGTGGTAACAGCCCGTTGGTAACATGCACAAACTTCGAGCGTTCCAGGCCCCAGTTCTCAAACTGGCCGATCATGAACCGGCTGGGCGTGGTAAAAATATCCACCGCTTCCAGATGCCGCTTCATCCACATTTCGCGCATGAAATAATGCTCCGGCGCTCGGTCCGGCAAACATTGGTGGCAGCGCACGGCAGATGCGCGCGAACAAAGCGAGGCGTCGGTACGCCGCACCATATGCCCGTTGGCGGGGCAGATGGTCAGGAACTCATGCGCGGTGAATACAATTTTCACCTCTGGCAACACCCGGCGCGTCAGGGTCAAAAAATCAATGCCGATGGTCAGAAAATGATGAAAATGCACCACATCGGGCTTAATCAGCAGCAAAAACTCCGCATAGGATTCCGCCAGCATGACACTGCCGCTCTTCTCCCAAACATAATCATATTCCTGGGTGAGCAAGAGATACTCATCCGGCCTGCCATCAAATCCTGTTATGCGCGCGCCACTTTTGTAAAGCGCTGGCGAGGAATGATCGATGGACGCCAGCAACACCGGCTCCACATCCGGCCTTTCGCGCAAACCCTGGAACAATTCATAAGCCACCGTCTGCGCACCGCCACGCACCAGCTCGGGGTGATAAAGACTAACCAGCAAAACCTTCATGACGCAGCCTCTCCACCCAGACCGGCATAACCAGGCTGTGGCCCCAGCAGGCTATTACGGACCATTTCGCCCCAGCTACGGCTGAACAGCCAGCGATTAACGACTGATCCACCTTCATGCTGCGGGCGGCGCGCCGAGCCCTTGCCCTCCAAATGCCAGAGGCGGATATCATGCAGCCACGGCAGGCACCCGGCCTCAATGCTTTTCAGGCACAAATCCGCATCCTCATAATGGCCAAACACATAATCCTGGGTGAAGCCGCCAAGCTGCTCAAACCAGGCCCGCTGCACAGACATAAACGCGCCCGTGACCGCAGGAACCGGCCGGGGTTTTAAAAACGCCGCAGTCTCCGGCGGTGCGCCCTTGCCGTAATGTTCCACGCGCAAGATACTGGTCTCGCGCTTACGGCCCCCGGCAAAACCAGGCATGGTATCTTCGCAAAAATACATGCCCGCATGCATCAGCGACCCATCATCATAATAAAGCGGCGCGCCAAACAGCGCGGTCTGTTCATGCGGCAGGGTCTCAATCAGCATGGTGTGTTTTTCCGCCCAGTTACTGTCGTAGGGGAACACATCCGGGTTCATGATCAACAGCCGGTCAGAGCTTGCAAATTGTGCGGCGGCATTATTGGCGGCACCAAATCCAGCGTTGCTGTTAAGGATCACGACACTCATATCCAATCCATAGATCAACGCGCAGCGTTTTGCCTCACGCAGCGTTTGCTCGGCAATCCAGGGGCTGTTGAGCACATAGATGAATTCATAATCATGAATGCCCGCAAGCCTTGAGAACAGCGCTTGTTGCAGGAACATATATTCCGCCTTGCCGTAGAGACAGACGATAATCGAGCCTTTATAGCTCCGCCCTGTCTCGCCAAAGCGCTCGGCATACGGCGCATTTACCGCGCGGCGGCTTAGCATCTTGTTAAAGTCAGCCATCTGTTCGCCGATGGTGGCATCAATCGCCGCCACGGCATCAAAATACGGGTTGCCAAAATACTTGGCTTGCACAAGATGCGTCAGCGTGGCTTTGCGCATCTCCTGGTCCTCCAGCATTTCGGCCGTGACCATGAAGCTGAGTTCTGTGCCGGATTTAAGCCGCAGCACCACGCTGCACACCCCGGCCGGCAGCCGTCTGGCTGCAAACATGAAGCCCCACCATCCGTAAGGATGCCGGCCCCCATTGGCCAACGCTTCCTCTGCGTCCTCCCTGCGCTCACGTGCCAGGCTGTTTGCGTCGAGGGAAACCGACCAGTTGGAAAAATACAGGTCCAGACTGTCCAGCCTGTCGCTGACATCGTTAATCCATCCGACGACAAAAATCCCGCCGGAACGAGAAAGCCGGACCGCATCAACCGCCGCGGCCGGAAGTCTCACTTTTTCGCGGCGGGTATCAGGCGCGGCAGTCATCACGATGCGCCCGCGTACACCACCTTGCGGCATCATGAAGGGCCTTCCCTCGGCGCGGCCGTATCTTTCGTAATGGTCCCGCCCTGAATGGAAGCCCCCACTGGCCACAGCCAAGCGAACATCCGGGTTCAGGCGCAGGTAAGTTTCCTCATCAAACGCCACGCCAGCGCTGGCTTCCCCTGTCGCTATCGCTGCCGGATCATCGATATCTGCCATTTAAGCCCCACCTTTACGCCACCATACCGAGCAGAAGCACAAAACCAAAATTATCCACACGGCCAACCATACAAGAATTACACCGCGTAATGCCATACAGGTGGCGGGCTAAATTTTAACGCCCGGAGCGCTGGAGCATCCGCCTGAAAGCGGCAACGATTGCCGCGGTGGAGGCGAGAGAAACATTTATGGCGAGGCCACCGACAAAGGCTTCTCGCAGGGGCAGCCAAAAAAGGCTGCTCTGCCTGGTGCCACCGTTGACGGCCTGTTGGAGAAACCGTTTGCCCCAGCGTCAGGGGCTGCACCCAGCGGCGCGGCGGACGAGCTGAATTGTTTCAAGGCGGCCCGAGCAGCACCTCTCCATTCCACGCCGGCCCTGAAACCGTTGGGGCGCGGCTTTGCGTGAGCGCGCCCGGCAGGGCAGATTTCAGAATTCGCAAGGCGCCGTTTACATCATTGCGTTCATCGAAAAGGCTGGCCAGCGGTTTCAGATGCTCAATCCTCTCGGCAACCGCGGTGCCAATCCAGAGCGGCTGCGCCTTTGCGCCGCCGGACAGCACAGTGCCGGAAGGCCAGAGGCGCAAAACCAGCCGCTGGTTGGCGGGAACATCGCCGCCGGTTTTAATCAGCACCAGCGCCTCGGCGCGGCCGTTATCGAGGTGCGGCAACACCGGCAGAGCGTCCGGCTGTGCATTGGGCAACAAAAATTCCACCGATGAGGATAAATCCCACGGCACAGGCGGTTGCCAGCCTTGTGCCAGCAATGCGGCCCGCAGCGGCGCCAGCGGCCCGGCCCATTGCAGGGTAAACGGTTCTTCGTAATCGCCCAGCAGATCCACCCGCCGCACCGGCAGCGCCGCCCAGCCGCCATCCAGCCAGGCTGCCGCCGCCATCTGCCGCGTTGGCAGCGCAAGAGCATATCGCCGCATATCCGCCGAATGCGCCGTGGCGATATGCAGCCCCCCGGCCACAAGCAGCGCGGCCAGTCCAGCCCCGGCCAAACCGCCCGCCCGCACATCCCGGCGGGCATGCTGCAGATACACAATGCCGAGCAGCGCCACCCAGGCCACGCCAAAGGCCAGACCCGCCATTATGTCGGAAAGCCAGTGCGCGCCCAGATACAGCCGGGAAAAAGCGATGGCGCCCACGAACAGAACCGCCGCGAGCGTCACCGCGAAGCGGGCGCGCGCGCCAACCTCGCGGCAGATCAGCACCACCAGAAACCCGTAGAGCGCCACGCTGGCGGTGGCATGACCACTTGGGAAGGAATAGGCATTCCAACCATGATAGAGCCCCCCCGGCCTGGGCTGTTGCAAGGTGATCTTGAGCAGGAACGCGAACAGGCTGGCTCCGGCCACGGCGGCAACCCCATAGACTGCCGCCCGCCAAGCCCGCTGCCAGGAAAGCCACACCAATACCGCCAGCAGAACAGGCACAACGACGCGGGCATCGCCCAATTCCGTTATCGCCACCATTACCTGGTCGACAATAGGCACGCGCAGCGATTGCAGCAGGTGAAACACCGCCAAATCCGCCCGCACCAGCGGGTCACCGGCGAGAACATCTTGCAAAACACCAAAAAACAGCCCCAGGCCGCCGATTAAGGCGAAGCCCAGCACCAGCAGCCCCAGCGTCTCCGGCCGTTCGGGGTCGAGCAATGAGCGAACGAGGCGGCGCGCCCAGCCATCCCCGGCTTCCGCCCAGTGCCGCACCGGCCCGCGCAGCCGCGCCAGCAGCCCAAGTGTACGGCGTATGACCCAGGGTGTGAGCCACACCACAAGCCACACGGCCAAAGCTAGGCTCAGCACCAGCACCACAAGCCGTCCGGCAATGGCGTGCAGAACCGTGAGCGAGGCGCCGATCGCCATGCCAAAGAGGATATGCGCCGGCGCGAACAACCCGGCGGCGCAGGCATCAACCGCATAGAACCGCGCCGCCGCCATGCCTGACATGCCCGCCACCATGGGTATGGCCGCGCGTACCCCCGGCAGGAACCGCGAGATCAACACCGCCTTGCTGCCATGACGGGTGAAAAACGCCTCGCCCGAAGCCAGCAGCCCCGGCCGTTTGCGCAGCGGCCACATCGCCATGGCATGCTGCTTGTAGTGGCGCCCGAACAGATATGAGAGGCCATCTCCGGTAATGGCTCCGGCTGCGGTGGCGCCAATCAACGGCCACATGGCCAGCGCCCCGCCCGGCACCAGCGCGCCAAGCCCGACGATGACCGCCGTACCCGGCACCAGCGCCCCGATCACCGGAAACGCTTCCGCGCCGGCAAGCAAAAACGCCAACCCATAGGCCAGCAGGCTATGCGCGGTGGCAAACGCGATAACGGCGAAGACAAAGGCTTGCATCAGGCCGCCAGGCTATACCGCGGGCGCTCAGACACCAAACCGCCGCTCGCGCCGCTGATAGGAGCGGATGGCGCGCAAGTAATCGATCCGCCGCATCACAGGCCAGTTCACGTCGCAGAAATACAGCTCGCTATGCACGCTCTGCCAGAGCATGAACCCTGAAAGGCGGACCTCGCCGCTGGTGCGGATGATCAGGTCCGGGTCTGGCATGTCAGCCAGGTAGAGATGCCGCCGGATCGCCGCCGGGCTGACTTGAGCGGCTGCTTCAGCCGTTGAAAGCCCATGCGAGGCGCAATCAGCCAGGAAGGCCCGCACCGCGTCGGCGATCTCCTCCCGCCCGCCATAGCCAATGGCCAGTGTGACGGTTATTTGATCATTGCCCCGTGTGGCGGCTTCGGCGGCGTCTATTGCCTCCAGCAGCCCGGGGGGCAGCAGGTCGCGCCGGCCCATGGCGGCGACGTGCACGCCCCGGCGGTGGATATGCGGATCCGCCGCGAGGGCGCGCATCTTGGCCTCGACCGCGCCGAAAATCCCGCCGATCTCCGTCTCCGGCCGGCGCAGATTATCGGGCGAAAACACCCAGAGCGTGACCATGCGTACGCCGAGTTCGACGCTCCAGGCCAGAATATCGTCGAGCTTGGCGGCGCCGAGCCGGTAGATCGCGCCGGGATCCTGCATGCCGCTCTCACGCGCATGGCGGCGGTTGCCGTCGAGAATAATGCCGACATGGCCGGGCATCGGCAGCGCTCGTACCTGCCGCGCAAGCTGACGCTCATAAAGGCCATAAACCAGCCGCCAGACCGGCCCGGAGACCAACCGCGCCCAACGCCGCAACACGGAAAACCCGCCCGGCCGCGGCTTAAGGGCGGGTTGGCTCGCCGGTTCGACTGTATTTGATGGTGACGTTTCTTTCATGTACCCGTTCTGCAGAGGTTATTGTAACAAGGACTGTAAGCAAACCTGCCGTGCTTTGCCCTTATGGCCCCTGAGCAGGTTTTGATCCACCCGTTTGCACCGGATGCGCGCCGCCCGTTCGATGTCTTGAGCCGGACGCGCAATTTATTATTCCCTTGATCTTAATGGCCGCCCTCTGCATCCTGCGCAAAACCAGATGTTCTGGGTCAAGCCATTTCAAAGCAATCCCAGACACTGCCGGGGATATTCATCCATGACCTATCATTTTTCGGCAACCGTAAGACTACCGTTTGAGAAAGCCGTGGAAACCACGAAGGCCGCGCTGAAACAGCACGGCTTTGGAGTGTTAAGCGAAATTGACGTGCAAGCGACGATGAAAGAGAAACTCGGCGCCGATTTCCGGCCTTACCGGATTCTTGGCGCCTGTAATCCACAAATGGCGTATCAAGCGCTGCAGGCCGAAGACAAGATCGGCACAATGCTGCCCTGTAACGTGATCGTGCAGGAGCAGGCAGGGGGCATGATTGAGATCTCTGCGGTTGATCCAGTGGCCTCGATGCAAGCCATCGATAATCCGGCCCTTGCCGGGATTGCCCAAACTGTAGGGGAAAAACTGCGCGCGGTCATCGGCACCATTGACGCCATGGCGCGACATTAACCCGCCCGCGCCGCGCCAAATTTCAATGACCGCGATCTGCTTGCGCCGCTCACCCGTTGCTTGCCCGTGAACCCGCCATGCGGTATATACCCCGCATGGGTATGGTATCAAAGGCGCGGCCCGATGCATGACGCGACACGGCAAAAAGTGACGCAACGGCTGAAGCGGGTTGAAGGTCAGGTTGGCGGTGTGCTGCGCATGGTTGAGGATAACCGCTACTGCATCGACATGCTGACGCAGATCAGCGCCATTCGCGCCGCCTTGCATAAGGTGGAAGAGGAAATTTTGCGCGATCATGTCAACCATTGTGTCGCCAACGCCTTCGCCTCCGGCGATATCACCGATCAACGCCATAAGGTCGAGGAGCTGGTGCAAACCCTGGGGCGGATGACAAGGTGATGCGCATCGCCCGGGCACAAAATAGGAGTGGGCGGTTGCCGCGCAGCTTGTTCCAACTGGCCTTTGCGCTGATGTTCCTGCTTGGCGTATCGCCCGGCAACGCGGCCTCGCCTTGCGCAGTTGGCCCCTTGCCCCATGCCATGGCCATGCCATCGCAGGTTCAACCATCGCTTCCCTGCCCCTGCTGCCCTGATCAAGAAACATCCTGCACGTTCTCAGCAGGGTTGGCGGGCGTTCTGCTTCCTTTCTCAGCCGGGCCGGCGATTGTATCGCCGATCATCAGCCTTTACCCCCGGCCGGCCGGAACCTTCCCGCACGGCCTGACTGTACGGCCCGTTTCGCCGCCGCCGCGCATTGCCGTGTAGCCCCTGGCGGGATCATCTCGCCGCGCCTCTCAGAGACTTGCCTTTTTAAATTCAGATCATTCCAAAGGTTATCAACGATGCTCAGACATTTTTCCCGGCGCCATGTTTTGCTGGCGGGCGCCAGCGCGGGCGCGCTTGCGTGGCTGCCCTCCACCCCGGCGCTTGCGATGCCAATACGCCGTTTGCGCGCGGCCAAGCGCATCATCGAAGTTAACGGCAAATCCGCCTCCATGTTCGCGCTTGAAGGCGCTGACGGCCTCGACGGCGTCAGGCTCGCCCCAGGTGAGCGTTTCGCCGTCACGCTTGAAAACGCTTGCGGCGAGCCAACCATCATCCACTGGCATGGCCAGACACCGCCTGTGGCGCAGGATGGCGTGACGGCTACCGGCTATGAGTCACCCATCGCCAACGGCGCCTCAGCCGCCTACGACTTTGTACCCCGCCCCGGCACGCATTGGATGCATTCGCATCTCGGCCTGCAGGAGCAAAGGCTGATGGCCGCGCCGTTGATTGTGCATACGGCGGAGGATGTTCGCGCCAGCACACAAGAAGTGGTGGTGCTGCTGCATGACTTCACGTTCCGTGACCCGGCTGAGATTCTGCCCAGCCTCACCGCCCAAAACAGCCAAGGCGGCATGGGCATGATGGGTGGCATGGCCATGGGCAACGGACCAGACCTCAATGATATCAACTTCGACGCCTATCTCGCCAACGGCCGCACGCTGGATGATCCGCAGATCGTGCGCGTGGAGCGTGGCGGCCGCGTGCGCCTGCGGCTGATCAATGGTGCCACCGCCACCGCCTTCTGGATCGGCACCGGCGGCGTTCCGGCACAGCTGATCGCCGTGGATGGCGATGCGGTGCAGCCGCTTGATGTTTCCGCCCCCCTGCCCGTGGCGGAAGGCCAGCGGCTCGATCTGCTGCTTACCCTCCCGCCGCGCGAGGGGGCATATCCGATCCTGGCCCAGCGCGAAGGGGACACCGCCCGCACGGGCCTTATCCTCGCCACACCCTCGGCCAAAATCATAAAACTCTCAAAACAAGCCAACACATCGGCAGGGGCATGCGGCATCACACTCGAGGCCAATTTGCGCGCCCAGACGCCGCTCACCAACCGGCCGATCGACCGGGTGCATCAGGTCATTCTCGCCGGCAACATGGCGGGGTATGATTGGACCATCAACGGGAAGCAATGGAAGAATCACGACCCCCTGTTGGTGAAACAAGGCGAGCGTGTTGCGTTCGACATCGTTAACCACAGCAAAATGGCGCACCCGATGCATCTGCATGGCCATCACTTCCAGGTTGTTGCCATAAACGGCACGGCTTTACCGGGGGCGATGCGTGATACGGTTCTGGTGCCGCCCATGGGCAATGTGCGCATCGCGTTTGATGCCGTGAATCCAGGGCGCTGGTTGTTCCACTGCCATAATCTCTACCACATGGCAGCAGGCATGATGACGGAGGTTCGCTATATATAGCAGACCGCCAGCCGCGCGTTGCGTCATATCAATGCGCGGCACGCCTGATTGTGAATCGCTATATCAATGCCAACTTGTTCAAAGGCTTCGTGGAGCATTTTCCGTTCACACGGAAATGCTCCAGCATCATCACCCTCTGTCTTTATAATTCAGAGAAGGATTCAGACATGAGATGTAATCGCGCGGCGATCCCATCTCATGTCATCCAGCTCTAAAACGATCGTGCTCAAGGATGGCGGATATCGCGATCGCCTACGGAGAAATATCATCCAGGAGCTTCGCGCGGGTGTTGACGCCAAACTGCGCGATGATTGCCGCCACCAGCAGAAAACTGCCGATGAGCAGAAATGCCGTAAGCACACCCAGGTGGGGAACCAGCGGGGCGATCGCCGTGATCAGCCCAGCCTCCGGCGGCGGGTAATGCAGCGTGCTCAGCAGCGAGGTGATCCGTTGCTAATCGCCCCGCCTGGTACCGGCACCTTCAATCCGACATGGCCGCCGCCAATCACAATCTCCGAGAACAGCGTGATTTTTCCATCATCATATGCGACCGGCCAGATATAGATACGACGATAGGCGGAGACGAATACGCCGGCGTGATACCGGCGTTAATCCTTGCGCCGCATTTATAAAATAACGCTGATACTCCCTTGCCCGCGCAGCACATCAATATCAAGAATCACGCGCTTGCTTTTTATTTTGTACGAGTTGCCATGCTTTACGAGCAAGTAACGGTATCGGCCGATGAATTCAATGATTTCCGCCCGGCGAATCCGGTAGACCCAAAAATTAGCCGAGACCGTGATTGCCTTATCGTCATCAGCCAGGATACGAACATTGCCGATGAGATGCCGCAAGTTGGAGCGGGGAACCTCACAAAACCCCTTGCTACTTTTCAACCGGTCCAGGCATGCCGTCAGCTGCGCCCGGTCATCACAGATCACAAACATCGTATCGGCTGGTGAGAGTGTAGCGCCACCCGGTACTCCGATAGGAGGGACAAGATATTCCGCATCATCCGTCAACAGCGCTTCCCAATTCCGAAGTCGTGGAAAAATCCGTGCCTTTGCTGTTTAATGCGGTCCTTGGTCGATAAATCATGTGCGGGCGGCCCGTTGAGTTCAGGCGGGAATGTATAAAAAACGCTATGGAGCCGGGCTATTCGAGGTTAAGAATTGGCGGCGTGATTGGCTGGGAATTGCCTTCCGGCTTGAAAAATTCCACATTCACATCAACAATATCGAAGGAAGCCACAATGGAGCTACGCCATCTCCGTTACTTTGCCGCCGTTGCGCAGGAGGGAAGCTTCACCCGCGCGGCGGAGCGGCTGCATGTGGCGCAGCCGCCGCTCAGCAGGCAGATTCAACAATTGGAGGAAGAACTCGGCCTCGTTCTGCTCGACCGCGACAGCCGCCCGCTGCGCACCACCGATGCCGGCAGGTTGTTTCTGGAACAGGCGGTGCAGGTGCTCGAGCGCATTGAGGGCATGAAGGTGATGATGCGGCGGCTCAAACAATCCGGGCGGCCGCGATTTGTCATCGGCTTCGCCGCGTCGACCATCTATGCGGCATTGCCTGATCTCATCCGCCGCTTCCGCGCGGCGGCGCCCGAAGTGGAGTTAAGCCTGGTGGAGATGGTCAGCCTGGAGCAGATCGCCGCGTTGAAGGAAAACCGGATCGATGTCGGGTTTGGGAGAATACGCTTCGACGATCCGGCGCTGCGGCGCGATGTGCTGCGCGAGGAGCCGCTGGTGGTGGCCCTGCCGCGCGCGCACCACCTATTGGCGCAGGAGGGCAAACTCAGCATCACCAGCCTCGCCGGCGAGCCGCTGATTATTTATCCGCGCGAGCCGCGGCCGAGCTATGCGGATCAGGTGATCTCGCTGTTTCGCGACCGCGGGTTGGAGCCCAATGTGGTGCATGAGGCGCGCGAGCTGCAATCGGCGGTCGGGCTGGTGGCCGCCGAGGTTGGCGTCGCCATTGTGCCGGCCTCGGTGCAACGCCTGCGGCGCGACGATATCGTATACCGCGAACTGGCCGAGCCGGGCATCTCCTCGCCGATTATCATGAGCCGCCGGATCGGCGACCACTCCCCCCAGCTCGCCCTCATGAGCCGGGTGATCATCGAGGCATATGCGGCCTGGGGCCTGCCCGCGCCAAAAGGGTTAGGTTAGCCCAAATCCCCGCCTGCCACCGGCAGCGTGACGCCGGTGATGTAGGAGGCTTCGTCCGAGGCGAGAAACAGGATGGCAGCGACCTGCTCGTCCAGCGTGCCGTAACGCTTCATCAGGCTGGACTGCACGGTCTGGTCCATGATTGTCTGATACCAGGCCTGCTCCTGCGCCGAGGGTGGTGCTGGCGGCGCACCGGCGCTGCGCGGGATACGGCGTGGCGGCGCATCGGTGCCGCCGGGGGCGACGGCGTTCACCCTTATGCCCTGTTCAGCGTATTCCCAGGCCAGGCAGGCGGTCATGGCGTTCACCCCGCCCTTGGCGGCGGCGTAGGGCACGCGGTTGAGCCCGCGCGTGGCCACCGAGGAGACGTTAACGATGCAGCCGCCCCCACCCTCCAGCAGCAGCGGCAGGGCCGCGCGGCAGCCCCAGAGCGTGGGGAACAATGAGCGGCGGATTTCCGCCTCGATCTGCGCCGGCTGGTATTCGGCGTAGGGCCGGGTCCAGATGGTGCCGCCGATGTTGTTGATGAGGATGCCGATGCCGCCAAAAGCCTCGCGCGCGCGCTGCATCACCGCTTCAGCGCCCTCATAGCCCTCCAGATCGGCCCGCACGGCCACCGCTTGCGCACCACCGGCCACGGCTTGGGCGCATACTTCATCCACCAGCTCGGAGCGGTCAGCCAGCACCAGGCTGGCCCCCTCGCGCGCCAGCCGCAGCGCCGCCTCACGGCCGATGCCCTGAGCCGCTCCTGTCACCACCGCGACCTTTCCAGCAAACCGGCCGGGCCAGGCGGGAAGCGCGCTCATGCCGCCGCGCCGTGCGCGGTGCTGGGGGCGAATTTCTCGTAATGGAAGCTCGCCGGGGCGATGCCGCTTTCGGTGAAATATCTGCGCACGGCCTCCACCATCGGCGGCGGCCCGCACAGATACACATCGACATCGCCGCCGTTGAGATGCGCGGGTTGAATGTAGCGGGTAACGTAGCCCTTGTGCGGATAGGCGGCGGACTCGCTGGCGACGCAGGCCGACCATGTAAAATTCGGCAATTTGGCTGCAAAATCCTCGATCCGTTCGACCTCGACCAAATCCTCATCATTCGTCACGCCGTAGACCAGATGCACCGGATGGGCGGGCGGCTCGGCCAGCATCGCGCCCAGCATGGAGAGCAGCGGCGCCAGCCCCGTGCCGCCGGCCAGCAGCAGCACCGGGCGCTTCACCTCGCGCAGAAAGAAACTCCCCACCGGGCCGGTGAAGTTCACCTTGGTTCCCGGCGCCGCCTGCTGCGTGATGAAGCTGCTCATCAACCCGCTCGGGATGTTGCGGATCAGAAATTCAGCTCTTGGCGCGCCGGGCGCAGAGCTGAAGGAGTAGGCGCGGGTCTGCCCGCTGCCCGGCACCTCGATGTTCACATACTGTCCGCTGAGAAAATTAACAGGCGCTGCCAGCCGCAACGAGAAGCTTACCGTTGTGGGAGAGAGTTTGGTCACGGATTCAATTTCCGCCTCCTGCTTGCTCACCCCGGTCTTGCAGGCCGAGGCGGGGGCGAGGATGCGCAGCACGAGATCGGAGCGCGGCTTCATCTGGCAGGTCAACACAAAGCCCTGCGCGGCCTCCTCATCGCTCAGCGCGTCCTCGATGTAGGACCCGCCTTCATAAGTGCCGGATTCACAGAACGATTTGCAGGTGCCGCAGGCGCCGTCGCGGCAATCCAGCGGAATGTTGATGCCCGCGCGGTAGGAGGCATCGGCCACCGTATCAGTGGCCGGGCAGGTGATGAAACGGGTGACACCATCCTCGAAGTTAAGCGCAACCTTGAATGACATGACAGAATCGCCTGGCTATATGTGATAAATATCGATGACGTGGCGGATATAGTCGTTCTTCAGCACAATTTTTTTCGCCTTGATAACCGGCGCGGCGCCCGATGTATCCAGCGTATAGAACGAGGTGCCGAAGTAGGTATCCGTCGTCTTGTAGCGGTGGCTCAGCGTGAACCAGTTGAAACGCAGTTTCACTTCGCCCTCGCCCTGCGCGATGATTTCCACATTGCTGATGTTATGCGAAGTGCGCGGCTCGGGCATCGTGGCGCTGGAGCGCTCGGTGCGGATACGGAAAATCCGGTCCTCCAGCCCGCCCCGGTTGGCATAGTAGATCAGCGATATCTGCGTCTGCGGATCGGTGGTGATCTGGTCATCCTCGCTCCAGGCCGGCATCCAGAATTGCGCATCCGCGGCGTAGAGGGCGAGCCAGTTGTCCCAGTCCTTATCGTCAAGGTAGCGTGCCTCTTTGTACAAAAACGATTGTGCCTGCTCGATGTTAATCATTTTCACTTACTCCCCCGCGGTGGAATTGGCCGGCTGCGCGCGCTCATGCGCGAGGCTGCGCTGCATGGTCTCCACCCAGTAGTGATGCTGGGTGACGTAGAGCCCTTCATCCTCGGTGCGCACGCCGCTCATCAGCGGCTTCAGCCCGATCTCGTTGGCGGCTTCGTCCGGCCCGTGAATCCAGTGCTTGGCGCCACGGGAAATATCGTTCCACGGCGCGGCATGGCCCTGGTAGCCCTGCTGGCAGGAGCGGAATTCCTCCAGATCATCCGGCGTCGCCATGCCGCTGGCATTGAAGAAATCCTCATACTGGCGGATACGATGGGCGCGCGCCGCCGCATCCTCGCCCTTCGGCGCGATGCAGTAGATCGTCACCTCCGTCTTATCCACCGCGAGCGGGCGCAGCACGCGGATTTGCGAGCTGAACTGGTCCATCAGATAAACATTCGGATACAGGCACAGGTTGCGCGAGCGGCGGACCATCCAATCGGCCATGGCCTGGCCATGCTTGGCGGCCAGCTCATCGCGGCGGTGCCAGTTCGGCCGGTCCTCCGGGTTGGCCCAATTGGTCCACAACAGCAAATGGCCATGCTCGAACGAATAAGACCCGCCGCCGGTTTTTGCCCAGCCCCCGGCTGACATGGCGCGGATGGTATCGCCCTGCTCCGTCTCCTTGCGCCGCCCGGTTGTGGCCGCGTAGTTCCAATGCGTGGCGGTGACATGATAACCATCGGCGCCGTTTTCCGCCTGCAGTTTCCAGTTACCGTCATAAACATAGGTGGATGCGCCGGTGAGCACCTCCAGCCCCTCGGGCGATTGATCGACGATCATGTCGATAATCTTCGCGGCCTCGCCGAGATGTTCGGTAAGCGGCTTCACATCGGCGTTCACGCTGCCAAACAAAAAGCCGCGATAATTCTCAAACCGCGCGATTTTGGTGAGGTTGTGCGAGCCGTCCTTGTTGAACTGATCGGGATAATTCGCACCCTCGGGATCTTTCACCTTGAGCAGCTTGCCGGAATTATTGAAGGTCCAGCCATGGAACGGGCAGGTATAGGTGCCCTGGTTGCCGCGCTTGTGGCGGCACAGCTGGGCGCCGCGATGGCTGCAGGCGTTGATGAAGGCGTTCAGCTCGCCGGTGCGGTTGCGCGCGATGACAACAGGCTGGCGGCCGATGTAAGCCGTGAAATAATCGTTGTTGTTGGGAAGCTGGCTCTCATGCGCCAGATAAATCCAGTTGCCCTCGAAGATATGGCGCATCTCGAGTTCGAAAATGTCCTTATCGGTGAACACATCGCGCCTGGAGCGGAAATGCCCGGTGCTGGGATCGTCCTGCAAGGCGTTGTCGAGTGTATGCTGAAGGCCGTCTAACATGGGGCATCTCCTCTTGCTATTTTTCTTCGAAATCGGATCGCCGTGCTGGCGAGTGCATCTTGACAGCGGATTTAAAATCTCGAAATTTTTTTGTCCAAGACCAATATCATGTAAGATCATACCTAAAAGGTATGGAGCCGTTTGCCGCCAGGCGCGCCTACTTCGCCAGCGCCGCCCGGTAGGGCTTGTTGAGCACCAGATAGGCCAGCGAGCCGATGACCACGCCCCAGAATGCCGAGCCGAGGCCGAGGAAGCTCATGCCCGAGGCGGTGGCAAGAAAGGTGATCATCGAGGCTTCGCGGTGTTCCTCCTCCAGCACCGTGCCCAGCACGTTGGAGCTGATCGCGCCGATGAGCGCCAGCCCGGCCAGCACGGCGATGAATTCACGAGGCAGGGCATTGAACAAAAGCACAATGGAGCCGGCGAACAAGCCGCCCGCCAGATAAAACACACCGTTGGCGATGCCGGCCACATAGCGGCGGGCTGGGTCTTCATGCGCGTCCTTGCCCGTACACAGGGCCGCGGTGATGGCCGCGGTGACGATGGTGATGCCGCCAAAACAGGCCACCGCGAGCGAGGCCAGGCTGGTGAGCGCGATGATCGGCCGCGCCGGGGTGTGATAGCCCGAGACGCGCAGAACCGTCATCCCCGGGAGGTGCTGGCCGGTGAGGCTGACCATCACCAGAGGTATGGCAAGGCTGAGCGTGGAGCCCAGCGTCCATTCCGGGCGGATGAACACCGGGCGGGCGAAGCGCAGGCTCACCTCGCCGAGATGCGTCTGGCCCAGCAGCACCGCAAGCGCCGCGCCGAACAGCAGCACCAGCACAATGGCGTAGCGCGGCACCAGCTGCTTAAAAACAATGTAGGCCGCCACCATCGATAATGCGAGGCTGGGCATGGAGCTTATGGAACGGAACGCATTGGCGCCGAACTGGAACAGAATGCCCGCCAGCATCCCGCATGCGATGCCGCGCGGGATATGGCGCGTGATGGCATCAAAACTGCCGGAAATGCCGATAAAAAACAAAATCGCCGCCGCGGTGAGGTAAGCACCCACGGCCGCATTCAACGAGAGCGCGGGAAAGAGCGTAACCAGCAGCACCGTTCCGGGCGCCGACCACGCGGTGACAACCGGAACTTTCAGCTTCCAGCTCAACAGAATTCCCGAAACCCCTGCCCCCACCGATATCGCCCAGACCCAGGAGGCGATCATCTCATTGGGCATGTTGGCCACCTTGGCGGCCTGGAAAAAAATCACCAGCGGGCCGGAGTATGAGATCAGCACAGCGAGGAAACCGGCCGTGATGGCGGAGATGGACCAGTCCCGCCGCAAGGAGTGGCTGGCGCCGCTGGATTGGTTCATGTCACCCTCTCTCGAAAAACACGCAACGCGCCTCAATGATGCTTTAACCTGCATCACTGAAGCGCGTTTATATAGGCCTTGCCGGCAGGCTTGTCAGAACGCCGCCGTCAGCCGAAGATTGAAGAAATCACCAGCAACATCGCTCTTGGTGGCGAAAGAATGGTTCCAGTAACCCATAACGCCAACGCCGTTGGCGAACTGGTAGCCAAGGATCGGCCCAACACCATAATTGCTCGTCTGCCTGCCCGGCACGGATACACCGTTCACCGTTACGGTGTCGCGGCTGAACTGATTCTCCTGCTCCCCGCCAATACCGGCCGTCCAGGCGCCGATCGTCTTGGTAACCGTGTAGTCAGCCGAGAACTGAGCGGCCGAGCGATAGTTGATGCCGTTGGATTTGTTGCCCGAAACCGGAATGGCATAATGCGTGCCGACACTCAGATTCCAACCGTCATACAGCCAGCTCACGCCGAAATCCGGTTGAATAGTGGTGTATGCATTGCCCGAGGGCGCGCCACCGTTCGTAAGCTTGCCTTTGTAGACATCGCCCATGGTCGAGCTGGCGTCATCAAGCAAAACAGTAAGGCCAGTCCTCACAAAAACATGATCTGGCAAAGCCCAGGACAACATGCCAGGCACCAGGATCGTATTATACGTACCCCAATTGCCGCCGCCGGTGTGGCCAAACAGTTTGGTCCTGGTGAAGTCGATCGGCTGCCCGATCGCGGCGGCGTAATCGGCGCCCAAAATCTTGATGCCGGGAACCCAGAGCACAATTGGCACCTCAACCAGCGCGCTGAGATGACCCGGCTCCTTGGTGCCGTTGTTGTTCAAATAATTGCCGTAGGATGTCCAATAATTATCAAGCTCACCATAAACGCCCGGCGGCGGCAGCGCGCCAGCCGCCTGGCCTTCGAACACGCCGCGCAGATACGGATCCCACAATTCCTCCGCCTTCGCCGGGCCTGCCAACACCACGGTAGCGGCCATGGAGAGCGCGACCGCGCTCAGCGTTGCCGTCATCTTGAAACTTGCTTTTGACATATCTGATCTCCCTTTATGCATTATGAAACTTGCCTTTAAATTGGCCGTAAAATACGCACGGCTCACGGCTGAATTCGCGCCGGCCATGCGGCGGAAGGTGCATGGCGCGCCGTCTCCCGCCACAAAATTTCGTTACAGATTCTGGTTTTTATGCCGCAAAATAAAAACGCAACGGCAGTACTTCCCCGCCACCACAAACGCCGGGATTAAACCGCACCGCATCGGCAAAAAATAATGCGCATCAACGAACATTCCCTATCCTCGGTGGAATGCCATACTGCGGCGTTCCTTCCTGCATCTTGTTCTTATGCAGTTTAATTTCGATGGTCAAGGTTATTTTCGAGATTTTTTGTATTGTAGTTATCTCGCGCCGGCTGTGGCATATTTGCCACAGGACATTCAGGCCATCATTGCCATCGCTGGCGCGCGGGAGAATCTCCGCCCGTCAAATAACCGCGGCGCTGGCGGTCTCAAGGCCAAGCGCGTGCAACCCGGCGGCGGCACTGGCTCGGTCGTCATCCTCCGAACCGCCGGAAACGCCGATACCGCCTATGATGTTGCCATCCAGCCGGATCGGTAGACCGCCGCCGAACAACACGACCCCCGGGCGCAATGCGAGACCCTCGCGCACCACCTCACGCTTCGAGAGGGCCGCGCATAAATCATCGGTGGAGGCACCAAAAATCGCCGCGGTCCAGGCTTTGTCGCGCGCAATATCCACCGAGGCCGCAAACGCGCCATCAGCGCGCAGACTGGCCATGAGCACTCCGCCGGCATCCACCACCGCCACCACCACCGCCGCGCCGCGTGTTGCCGCATGGTCCACCGCCACCTGTACGGCACGTAACGCCGCGGCAGAGGTGATGGTGGAAATCTTACGGGAAATACTCATGATCCATCCTCGGATTTTATCGGGTTTCAACAGAGACGTACGCATTACCGGGAAGCGCGCACGCAGGCGACAAGCCTCTGCGCAGCTTTTGTGAGATTTTATTCCCGAATATTACCCGAGAGTCAACAATAATTTCGATATTTTGTAAAACTTCGTTATTTTAGTTGTTTCCCGCCCCCTGCGATTAAGGCGAAAGCAAATCACCGTTCGCATGTTGCTCTAAACGGGGCTGCGGCGCAGCTTTCGGATCAGCGTTGCGCCATCGACGCCAAGATGCTGCGCCGCCTCGCGTTTGGAGCCGTAACGAGCGATTGCCGCGCGGATCATCTGGTCCTCGAACATTGCCGTCATGTCCTTCAGCTTGCCCTCCACCACGGGCACCGGCGCGGCAATGGGCGGCGGCGGTTCCTGCCCGATCAAGGCGCCGGCGAGATGCGCGGGCGTTGCCACCTCATCGGCGACAATGTCGAGATAATCAATGATGCCGGAGAGTTCCCTTACATTTCCAGGCAGATTGGCGGCCAGCAGCCGCGCGCGGCAGGGCGGGGATAGATGCAGTTTCGGATTTCGCCCGGCATTTATCCGCGCCAGGATCGCGTCCAGCAATGCCTCCTTGTCCGGGCGCTCGCGCAGCGAGGGGATCGGCACCGGGAAGGTGGCTATGCGGTAGAATAAATCGCCGCGGAAGCTTCCTTGCGCAATCATCGTCCGCAAATCGCGGTTGGTGGCGGTGATCACGGTCGTCTCAATGCGTTTGCTAACCGCCGAGCCTACCGGCTGGATGGTGCTGTCCTCCAGAAATTTCAGCAGCTTGGCCTGAGAAGAAAGCGGAATCTCGCCTACCTCATCGAGAAACAGCGTGCCTCCTTTCGCGCTCTCGATATATCCGCGCTTGCCAGCCTGCAACGCCCCGGTGAAAGCACCGCGCTCGTAGCCAAACATCTCGGATTCAAACAATGTTTCTGGAATGCTGCCGCAATTCACATGCACGAAGGGCACGTCCCTCCCTGCGGTGAGGTTGTGGATATGCCGGGCGATGGCGGTTTTGCCGACGCCGGATTCACCCAGCAGCAGAATGCGCACCCGGCGGTGATAGGCGCGGACAGCGCGCTGCACCTGCTCTTCCAGCATGGCGGGAAACATCAGCGCCGCCGCGTCGCCCGTAGCCGCCGTGGTCCGCCCCGCCTGAGTGCGGGCCGCGGGCTCCAGCGCGCCGGCCGCACGGATGATGTATACGATATGGCCGGTGCTGCTGTCATTGGCGGCGAGGATGCGGCGAAGTACGGGCAAGACCCGCCCATCGGCCTGGATGGTGAGCCGCGCCTGGCCGTCGCTGCGCCCGCCGGCGGTGAAATTCTCCTCCAATTCCCAGTCGTTACGGCGCAGGAATTTGGCAAACGGCAGGCGCTCGGCCTCAACGGCGGACAGACTGGCCAAACGCTCCATCGCGGCATTCAGAAAAGCGACGTTCTCATCGCCGTCCACCACGATCAGCGGATCAGGCAGCAGCATGGCAACGGCGCGAAAGGCCGGCGACTCCAGCAGCGCGGTGATTTCCTCCTCCGAGGCGGCCTGCTGCCCACGTATTCCCAGGCGGAACGGACTGATTTCCGCTTGTTTTGCCACTAACGCCGCGCCCAGCGCACCGCCCCGTGCGGCAACGGCGGCTCGCTCACATGCCTGCAGTTGCCCCAGATGCGATAGAGATAAGGTTCGCGGATCTCGGCACGCACATCGTTCTCCAGATCAACAACCGTGCCGTCGGATCGCCGGTCGGAGGAAATTGCAGCGTCGATCCGGTATCCGGAATCAATGATCTGGCCCACAAAAGCCTCGTTTTCCGGCGTGCGCGGCCAGTAGAGCCGTACGTCGAAGGATCTGAACTCTCCGCTGCCCGGCAGGTGGTAGAGGGCCTGCATGGCGGGGTTGGCAATGCGCCAGATCGAACGGTTCTCGAAAATCTGGTCTACGACCTCCTCCCGGCCACGGTTGATATCAACCGGTTCCAGAAACTCTATGCACCAATGCGCCTCGCTGGCGTCGGCGATAACGCGGCTGAGCAACTGGTTCTCGGTCTCCAGATCGTCATAGGCCTGGCCGACATGGGCAAGATTGAGCTTGATCAGGCGGAATTGCGGGCTGCCCGCGTAGCTGATCTTGCGGCAGCGGGCGATGGTGCGCACCTCCCGCCCGCCGCGCCCGAGCAGCACCAGCGGCAGCGTGGTGACGAAGCCTTCCGGCAGACCCCGGCCGAGCATCTCGCGCAGTGCCTCGGCCGAGGCCGCGGCGTAGCAAGTCTCCACCGGGAGCCCGGCAATAGCCGCTGCCGGCAGGCCCAGCACCTCGGCTTCAGTCGCGTTCATCCAGGAGAGCCGCCCCTCGGAATCGACGATATCGACCATCAAATCGCTCGAAAAATCGTCCCAGCCCGGCTCCGTATCCGGCAGGCCCAGCATCTTTTCGTCGTGGCGCTTCGTCACACATCACCTCGCGGCATGGGGGGGCAGTATAGGCAGCACTTCACGCGGCCGCCAGGACCCTCAGGCCATGGCGGAGGAAATTTTCGACCATGCCCTGGCATTGCGGGATGAAGCTATAGCGGCGGGATTGCTCCTGGTCGATCTCTAGCCAGCAGGTGGCCATGCGGTCGCAGGTGGTCTCCGGATGAAATTGCACCGAGACCCAGTTGCCGCCATGGTCCAGTGCCGCGTGCGGCAGGCCAGGGCGGGTGGCGAGGGTGGCGGCGCCGCGCGGAGGGGTGTCCACATGGTCAAAATTGCCGAAAAAGAACGGCGATTCGTCAGTGAAGCCCTCGAACAGAAAATGGCGCTGCCCCGCCTCGGTGCGGGTAACCGGCAGGCTGCCAACGACCGGGCCTTCCGGCCGCCGCGAAACCCGGCCGCCAAGCACCACGGCCATTTGCTGATGCCCGCCGCAAATGCCCAGCAGCGGTTTTTCCGTGACTCTCCAGGCGGTGAGCCATTTCTGTATCTCGCGCTGCCATTCGTGGCCGTCATGCACCGAAGCAAAGCTGCCGCCCAGCACGGCCATGTCGTAATCGAGGGAAATCTCCTCACCCTCGTGCGCCCTCACGCCGATATATTCGAACCGGTCAGCCAGCCCGCTGGCTTCCAGCAAGGCCCTGAAGGCGATGGTTTCATCGTCGCCGCCCAGCACCCGCACCCAGTTGGCTTTCTGGTATGAGCCCGGATGCGCGAACTGGGCGATATAGGCGAGGCGGGGCTTGGGGTTCATGCCGCCCTCGCGCGGTGCTTGAATGTAATGGGCAGCGAGAGCGGGCCGGTATTGCCGCTATCGGGCAGCCACACCGCATCGCCGCCATTCGCGAGCGCGGTCACGCGCGCGGGCCACACGCGCAGCACCACCGCCATATCGCTGCGCGCGACAAAATGCCCGAGGCAATGATGCCCGCCCATGCCGAAACCATAATGCAGCGGCCGGCGGGCCGTGATATCAAAGCCCTCCTGCACGATTACCCGCGGGTCGGTACCTGCGGATTCGGAGAACAGATGCACAGTGGTGCCGGCCTTGATATGCACGCCCTGGAAGTCGATATCCTCCATCGCCTCGCGCGTGACCCAGGTCACGGTCGGGCGCACGCGCATGATCTCCTCCACGGCCGGGGCGGAGAGTTCTGGCCTGGCCGCCAGCAACTCCCACTGATCGGGATGCTCGATGAACATCTGTATGCCCAGGCCAAGCTGGTTGCGCGTGGTGTCGATGCCGCCGAAGATGGCCAGCACGATGATGTCGAGCAGCTCCGCATCGCTCAAAGCGCCGTCATTGTCCGAGGCCTGCACCAGCTTGGTGAGGAAATCATCACCCGGATTGGTGCGGCGCTCACGGATAATCTCGCGTGAGTAGTCGAACAGCCTCGCGGTGGCTGTGTCCACAATCGCCTGATCGCGCTTGTAGTTAACGCCCAACGCCATACCCATCTGCGTTGCCCAGTCTGCTATCATCCGCCAATCGCTCTCGCGCGTGCCCAGCAGCATGCAGATCACGCGGGTGGCATAGGGCTCGGAAAAATCACCCATGAACTCGCAGCGCCCCGCATCGATGAAGCCGTCGAGCAACTCATTGGCCAAGGCTTCGAAACGCGGCGTGAGCGCCTTGAGCAACTTGGGCGTGAAGGCGGCGCTGATGAGCTTGCGCAAGCGGGAGTGGTCGGCCCCCTCCTTATTGAGCAGGATATTGTCCCACCATTCCTTAAAGGCGCCGCTGGTGACGCCATTATGCGCGGGCCAGGCATAGCTGCCCTGGCGCAGGCGGGCGTCCCTGACCAGAGCCCCTACCTCAGCATAGCGAAGCACAGCCAGGCCGTATGGCGTGCGGGCGTACCAGTTCTTCTCCCGGGCATCGCGCACCGCTTGCGATCTGATGGAAAATGCCGGGTCGGCAATGTTGAGGAAATCAGCCTGGGGTTCCAGCAAAGCACTCATTTATCCGTCCTTTTTTCACGTTGGGGGAGCGGCCTGCTGGCCGCTCCGCTTGCCGTTGGCAGTGGCTTAAGGGAGCATCTCCAGGTAACGGGTGAAGTCCCACTCGGTGACCGTGGAAATGAAACGCTCCCATTCATCGCGCTTAAGCTCAAAGAATACGCGAGACATGTCCCCTGGCAAAGCGCTCATCACGACCTCATCCTCTTCCAACGCCTTTAGCGCCGCGCCGAGATCCGTTGGCAGCCGTTTGACCTTCTTGCCGGCTTCCATGGCCTCGTAGATGTTGCGCTGTTCCGGTTTGCCGGGGTCACGCTGGTTATCCATGCCATCATCGAAGGTCCGCAGCAGCGCCCCGCCCATGAGATAAGGATTAACCAGACTGTCCACGGCGCGGTATTCCACACGGCCCGGCGCGGAAACGCGGATGCCCACTGTACGGTTTTGCATGCCCCAGTCAGCATAGACCGGCGCCCAGTAACCAAGATCGCTCATGCGGCGATAGGAATTCACGGTTGAGGAACCAAGTGCCGTGAGTGCGGGCAGATGCTCGATCATGCCGCCGATGCAGTGCAGGCCGGTTTCGGTTGGCATCCACTCGCCGGTGGGGCGCAAAAACTCATTGCTGCCGCCCTTGCGATAACTGAACATCTCTTCCATGCCCGGTAGTTCACCATCGAAATCAAGCTTGTTCAGCCTGTTCTCGCCGCCCGACCACAACGAGACGTTATGATGACAACCATTGGCGGAGACGCCCATGAACGGCTTGGTCATGAACGTCGCGATCATATTGAACTCACGCGCCACCTGGGAGCAGATCTGCCGATAGGTAATCAGCCGGTCGGCATTACGTAACACATCGTCATACATGATATTCAGCTCAAGCTGGCCGGGTGCGTCTTCATGGTCGCCCTGGATCATGTCCATGCCCATGGCGCGGGCGTAGTCATGCACACGCATTATCACGGGGGAGAGCTGCTCAAACTGGTCGATATGGTAGGCGTAGGGTTTCGTCACACCGCCATCTGCCTTGCCGTCCGCACCGCGCTTCAGCCACATCATCTCAGGCTCGCAGCCGACGCGCAGCTCCATGCCGTGCTTGGCTTTGAACGCCTCATGAATGCGCCGGAGATTGCCCCGGCAATCAGACGTGAGGAATGCCCCCGCGTCCTCATCCTCCTCACGATGACGGAACAGCGTGCAGAATACGCGCGCAACGCGTTTGTTCCATGGCAGCTGGACAAAGGTTTCCGGGTCCGGCAATGCGACCAGCTCGGCGGCGTTTGAAGGGTAGCCGATATAATTACCCCGCCGGTCGGCACAAACATCGGCCACTGCGCCGTACCAAAGCTGCACCCCCTTTGCCGCGAGAGCCTCCCAATGCGCCACCGGGGCGGATTTGCCCATGACGCGCCCGGTGGCGGAGATGAACTGGTAATAAATATGCTCGACGCCGAGGGCCTTGATCTTCGCGGATACTTGCTGAACGCGCTCCTTGCGCAGCGGGTTGGCAACGAAGGCTTCAATGTCTTCATTACGTGGGCGGGAAGTTGGAAAGGTTGCGATATCCATATAAAAAATCCTTCTTAAACGGTTTCGAAATAACGGGCCTTCTCGGCCACGCTAACGGCTTTGCGGAGGCTCTCGACTTCATGCAGACGCGATTCAACAAAGCGTTCGATGAACTCCGCCCCAAACAGTGTTTTTGCGGTTTCACTACCGGCAAGCGACCGCGTTGCGGCGTAGAGATCGCGCGGCAACGGTGTAAGGCCAGACTGAGCGGACTCCTTGCCAGTTGGGATCACCGGCTCTGGCGCCGCTATCTGGTTCTCCATGCCCCAGAGACCCGCGCCGATAAAAAATGCAAGGCCAAGCCAAGGATTTACATCCGCGGCTGGAATACGGAACTCAAGCCGTGGCGCGGCCAGCGGTTCCGTCACCGCACGGATAGCCGTGGTGTAGCCCCCCAGACTCCAGGTGGCGGTGCGTGGTGCCCAGTTGCCCGGAGTCATGCGGCGATAGGCGTTCACAGTGTGCGCGGGCAGAGCCAGGCACTCCGGCAGCAGCTTCAGCACGCCGCCGATGAAATGGCGCCCTGCCTCGGTGAGCTGACCCGGCCCAGCGGCGAAAATATTCTTGCCTGAAGCATCCAGCATCGAGAACTGGATATGTCCCGAAAGACCCGGCGCCGAGGCATCTGACTGTGCCATGAAACAGGCCGACATCTGCCGCTGACGGAAGAACGCCTTGGTCACAGCCTTGAAGAACACCGCGTCATCCGCCGCGCGCAGCGGATTTGCGTGGCGCAATGTGGCTTCGAGACAACCCTTGCCCAACTCCATGCCAAGCCCGGCGGTTTCTATGCCGGCGGCATGGATGACGGCTTCCAACTCCGCGATCAGCGGGGCGTTGGCGGCACCGGAGAGCGTGTCCCAGCAGCGGTTGTCAACCGCGAACGAGGTCAGCCCCTCATACCCCTTCTGCCGCAAACTCGCGGCATTTTCCTGAAACACCAGCCATTCGAACTCGAAGGCCGCCTGCATTGAGAACCCTGCAAGCTTCGCTTTTTCAATCTGCCGGATTAACACATTGCGCGCGCTGGTCGCCGCTGATGGGCCCGTGAAATCGGAAACAACCCAAGCCGCGTCAGCCTCGAATGGATAAGGCCGGTAGGATGATTCGTCGACCGCGACTTCCTCGCTCTGAAATGGCGGGCTGGCGAATACATTATCCGCCGTGTCCCATTTATGCAGCACGTTACAGAAGCTGCCGCCCTGGCTCACGCTGGTCTCGAATGATTCGCGCGAGACACGGCGCTCACGCAGGCCACCATCAATATCCGGAAGCACGACGTGGAATATATGCGCCGCGCGCGGATCCAAGGCGGTTTCCACCGCCATGATCTCTGTCGTCATAAGCTGATCCAATTCTAGTGGTTCGTGATGATTGTTCCAGGCTATTGCACAGGGTTTAACCCACACGCTTGTGCAGCACCGCCGCGTCGCCATAGGGCGCGTGGCCCTTCAGGTAGGGCCGGCCCAGCACCATGTAGAGAATGCCGAGGCCGCCGATGATCGCCACGGTAAGAATCATCGAATAGTTCAGGAACCACGGTTCGGAGGGTGTGCGGGGCCAGGCCATGTTGACGATGGCGGCAACACCATAGCCCAGCGCAAGCAGGTTAACGGGCCAGGCCCAGGCGCCCAGGCGAAACTGTCCGGTTGGCTGCCATCCGCGTGAGCGAGCGTATAACGCGGCGGCGACAATCATTTGAAAGGCCAGATATATGCCGATGACCGCGAAGTTGAGCACCGTCGCCAGCGCATTCTGCAGGAAGTAACCGATCACCACGATCGCCGCCGGCATCAGGCCGGAGATCAGCAGCGCCCCCTCGGGCACATGCGCGTTCTCGGCCAGGCGCGAGAGGAAGCGGCTGCCCACGATCATCTCGTCACGCGCATAGGAGAACAACAGGCGGCTGACGGCGGCCTGCAGGCTGAGCACGCAGGAAATAAACGAGACCATGACGACGACGATCACCGCCTTCGCGCCGAGCGGACCAAACGCATTCAGCAGAATGTCACCAATTGGATCGACCTCCTTGCCCGAGATGACATTCGCCATGTTCGGCACAGCCAGCATCAACGCGAAACAGACAAACGCCGACGCGCCAACACCAACATAAATCGTCATGCGCATCGCCTTGGGAATTTCCACGCTGGGATTCGGCGTTTCCTCGGCCACATCGCCGCAGGCCTCAAAGCCGTAGCAGCAGAACAACCCGACCAGCGCCGCCGCCAAAAAGGCCGGCACATAGGAACCGCTGCCCTGAACGCCAAAGGTGTTAAACACCGTGCTGAGCGGCTGCACCCGGTGCATGGTGAGAAGGTCGATACCCACGACAATGGCGCCGACCAGCTCACAGATAAAGCCAAACATGGCCACCCGCGCCAGCAGTTTGGTACCGCGCATATTTACGGCGGTCGAAATTGCGATCAGCACCAGCGAGGCAATCGTGGTAAATTCGGGCGTATTGCTGACACCGAAGAGCGTCGCCAGGAACGGCCCCGCGCCGAGCACGACGGCGGCAATGGTCGTGAACAATGCCCAGGCATAGATCCAACCAGCCAACCAGGCCCAGCGGCGGCCGACCAAGCGGCGCGCCCACGGGTAGAGCCCGCCCGAAATTGGAAATTGCGAGACAACTTCACCAAACACCAGCGCGACCAGGAACTGGCCTAAGCCGGCGATGAGATACGACCAGATCATCGGCGGCCCACCGGCCTGCAAACCGAACGCGAACACGGAATAAACGCCAACGACTGGAGACAGATAGGTGAACCCCAGAGCGAAATTCTGCCATACCGTCATGGTCCGATCAAAATTCGAAGTATACCCCAACGCTGCCAGCTGTGCATCGTCAGACGCAACATGCAGTGCATCTATGTGCTTGTGCTTATGCGGCTCCATACAAACCCCCTTGAACATTAAACAGTAAAAACACCCGGCCTTTGCCATGTGCCTGACCTGATTCGCCGCGCCAGCTTTTGCCGCTGGTCCCGGCGAAGTTTCCCTGTCCCTGGTTGCGGGCGTTACCGGCAACTGGGGACACAAGACAAAAGCAATCGCCATGCCAAATTTAAGCCCTTGAAATAAGCTGATTTTTATCGGAGGGGCGAAGTCTGCCCGCAAAAATGAAATGGCATATCTGCAGAAATGCAATGGCGCTGAACAGACCACCAAAAGCAGCCACGAGACGGCTCCCAAACGTTTTTGAAATGACCGGCAGATTCAAAACATGGCTCGCCAGAGCCTTCAGTGGCGCCATGGCGTTCCGCGGGAAAGTGGCGGAGATGTCCGGCCTGCGTCACCAGCGCCTGATGTTGCACAAAATTCGTGGCCGGCATGACGGCATCAGGCGTGGTTTCAATCCTCGGGTGCGATGGTAACGCGCAGCGCGCCTGTCAGGCCGTTCAGCTTGATCTGGCACGCGAGGCGGGAATTCTCCCGCCGCTCACTGGCGCCATCCAGCAGATCGTTCTCATCTTCGCTCATGCCGGGCAGCGCGGCGTCACTCTCCAGATACACATGGCAGGTGGCGCAGGAGCAACTGCCGCCGCACAATGCCTTGATGTCGTAAATGCCGTTATCCCTTATGGCCTCCATCAGAGAGAAGCCTGCATGGGCAGCGAAGCGATGTTCCCTGCCCTGATGGTCGATGACGGTGATTTCGGTCAATTCTGGCTTCCCCCTTGTTCTGGAGACCGGGCTGACGCCCTGGGTCTGCGCGTGGATCAGCAAAGAGCATGCCAGCCGCCGCGCGGCCGGAAAGCATTGAATTTGTGTTATCCACCGCCGCCAGACGTTGCAATAATGCCCCGTACATTGAATTTTTGTTTGCCTGCTCCCCAAATTCAGGTGGCTGTAACCGGACGGCGTGTTGAACATCCGGCCACTGAACGAGCCGCGTAACCTGCTGCGCCGCCGCAGGTAAAATCGCATCCATGGTTGACCTGAATCAACGCCAGCCTGGGCGTTTCGTGGTTGAATTATCCTCTGGGGAAATGGAGGGGGGTTGTATTTTTACCATCCATCCGCCCGCGCTGCACGGTCACCAGAGTAGAGGGGATTGTCATGGCTGAAGCCAATACGGCTGTGTCTGAGCAAAACGTGCCGTTTGCCGGTGCCGGCACGGCGGAGACGGTCCAGCTCATGGTCACGGTAAATGGCGTGGACCGGATATTTGATGCCGAACCCCGGACGACGCTCGCCGAAGCCTTGCGCGGGACGCTGGGCCTGACCGGCACCAAAATCGCCTGCGACCGTGGCAGCTGTTGCGCCTGCACGGTCTTACGCGATGGTTTGCCTGTTTGCTCGTGCATGATGCTCGCCATCGAGGCCAATGGGCACAGCATTACGACAATTGAAGGGCTGGCGGCCCCAACCGCACTGCATCCGGTTCAGACCGCCTTCATTGAGCACGATGCACTGCAATGCGGGTTTTGCACGCCGGGCTTGGTGATGAGTTGCGCGGCACTGCTCGAACACAACGCCAACCCGGACCAGGAAGCCATACTGGATGCGATCAGTGGTCACTTCTGCCGCTGCGGCACCTATCCGCATGTCATGACGGCAACGCTGGCGGCGGCGGCCAAAATGCGGGGGGATGACAATGGCTGAGTCAGAGGCTTCACGCACCGCGACTTTCGCCGTTGGCCTTGCCAGCACCGGGCTTGATGAGGTGGAACGCCAGATCCCCCGCGATGAGCCGCCGCCATTGCCGCCGAACGCAGAGCTTGCCGTGATCGGAAAATCGGTGCCACGGCAGGATGCCTTCGCCAAGGTTACCGGTGCGGCACTGTTCACGGTGGATATCAATCTTCCCGGTATGCTGCATGGCCGGATTCTGCGGTCTCCACTGCCGCATGCCCGCCTGCGCGCCCTCGATCTCGCGGCCGCGGCCCGTCATCCCGGCGTGCGCGCCGTCCTGCCGGTTGCCCAGCCGGGCGATTCGCTGCGCTATTTCGGCGTGCCGGTGGCAGGTGTCGCCGCCGTGTCGGCGCAAGCGGCGGAAGAGGCGCTGGCGCTGATCCATGCCGGCTTTGAGGCGCTGCCATTTGTTGTTGACCTCGACAAAGCGCGCGAGCCGGATGCGCCGCCGGTCCATGACAGCACCTCCGCCCCGCCCGGCAACAGCTCCGGTTTCCCGGCGCCAGCGGGCCTGCCGCTCAATGGCAATGTCCGCGGCCCCGCGCTGATGCAACGCGGCGATGTTGCGCGCGGGTTCGCCGAAGCCGAGGTCATCGTCGAGGGCGCGTACAGCACCAAGGTGCAGACACATTGCTGCCTGGAACCGCACGCGATTGTCGCCGATTGGCGGGAGGATGGGTTGACTGTCTTCATGTCCACCCAGTTCACCGCCGGTGTCCGCCACGAGCTGGCCGAGGCATTCGGCCTGCCGCTGGCCCGCGTGCGTGTGATCGCCGGCGCCATCGGTGGCGGCTTTGGCTCGAAATCATCCCTCGGCAATTACGGCCGGATCGCCGTTGGCTTGTCGCGCGCGGCCAAGGCTCCGGTGCGTATCGTGCTGGAGCGCCAGGAAGAGCAGATGGACGCCGGAAACCGGCCCGCAACCTGGCAGAGCCTGCGCCTCGGCGCCCGGAAAGATGGCACGCTTAGCGCCATCTCATTGCTGAGCTACGGCACGGCGGGCGTAACGCTGGGTGCTGGTGTCGGCGGTATTGCGGCGGCGCTTTATACCTGCCCAAATTTCGAATCAGCTCAATACGACGTGTTCATCAACGCGGCGCCCGGCTGCGCGATGCGCGGGCCGGGGAATACGCCGGGCGCGTTTGGTCTGGAACAAGCCATCGATGAGTTGGCCGGGCGGCTCGCGCTTGACCCGCTCGCGTTGCGCGACCGCATTGATCCAAGCCCGGTGCGGCGCGAGGAAAGGCGCATTGGCGCCGCGCGCATTGGCTGGCAGAGGCGGCATGCGCCGGGCGCTGAATCCGGCCCGGTAAAGCGAGGTCTCGGCGTCGCGCAGTCGCTATGGCCAGCCAATGTGCAGACCACCGCCGCCTGCGAAGTGCGGATCATGCGCAACGGTTCGGTCGAAGTGCTCTCCAGCGTGCAGGATATCGGGACCGGCACCGGCACCGTTATGGCACAAACCGTGGCCGAAGTCCTTGGTCTGCGGGCGCAAGATATCACCGTGCGCATCGGGGATACCGATTTTCCACCCGGACCACCCTCTTACGGCAGCCGGGCCACCGCCTCGATCACGCCGCCGGCGCGCGTCGCGGCATGGCGCGTTTTGCAAACGCTGTTCCAGGAGGCGGCCCCCTTTCTCGGCGTGGCGCCAGAGGCGCTGATCGCACACGGCGGACGCATTCTGGTTGCAAATAATCCCGGCCGCTTCATGCTCTTTGGCGATGCCACGGCCCGCTTGCATACCGGGAAGATCAGCGCGGCGGCCACGCGCAGCGATGATTACGGGGGCTTCCGCCGCCGCATGCCCGATGCCGCGCTGGCACTGCAGGACCTGGGCGGGGTGCAATTTGCCGCCGTGGCCGTGGATACCGAGACCGGCATTATCCGGGTGGAGCGTGTCGTCGCGGTGCAGGATTGCGGCCGGCCGCTGAACCCGAAGCAGATCGAGAGCCAGGTTCATGGTGGCGTGTTGATGGGCCTTTCCTACGCCTTGTTCGAGGAGCGCCTGCTCGACCAGCATACCGGGCGGATGGTTAATCCCGATCTCGAACAATACAAGCTGGCCAGACCGCGCGAGGTACCGGATATCGAAGTCGTGGTGCTCGAAGAATACCGCGGGCAGAGCGCCACCGATGCTTATGGCATCGCTGAACCGGCCAACATCGCCACCGCTCCGGCGATTGCCAATGCCGTGTATAATGCAATCGGCGTGCGCCTGTGCGCATTGCCGATGACCCCAGCGGCGGTATTGGCGGCACTGGGGAAAATCCCCCGCCGAGGAGAGCTTCCATGAGGAATTTTACCTGGGGACAAGCGCAAACGGTCATGGATGCGGCGGCAGCGGCTTCAGTCACGGTTGCCGATGCGATGCTGTCTCCTCCGAACACAAACGGCCAGGCTGGGGCGTCAATCGTGAAGGCCGGCGGCATCGATCTTCTTGATCTGCTCAAGGAGAAACTCCTCACAGCGGACAGAATTACAAGTCTGAAGGAGCTTCCGGGCCTCGATGTGATAACCCGGACCGAAGATGGCGGCCTGCGCATCGGCGCTGCCGTTACGCTTGCTAATCTGGCCCGCTCACCCTTGGTCTTGCGGCACTATCCGGCGCTTGCCAATGCCACGGCGCATGCCGCCAGCCCGCAAATTCGCAATGTTGCAACCCTGGGAGGCAACCTCCTGCAACGCCCACGCTGCTGGTATTTCCGGGCGGCGGAATATCGCTGCTTGCGAAAAGGCGGCGGCCATTGCTTCGCAATTCACGGCGAAAACCAATACCACGCGATTTTTGACAATCAGCTTTGCGCGATCGTCCACCCCTCCACGGCAGCCACGGTGCTGGTCGCATTGGGGGCAATTGTGGAATGTGCCGATGCAATGGGTGCCGCGCGCCGCGTGCGCCTGGAAGATTTTCTCGTACCCCCGGATGAGGACGTGCACCGGGAAAACAGCTTGCGCGCGCAGGAGATTTTAACGGCCATCGAATTGCCGGCACTTAACCCTGGCACACGAATGGTGCATCTAAAACAGGGCGAAACGGACTCCTTCGATTGGCCGCTCGCTGATGTCGCCATCGTGTTCGATCTCGATGCGGAGCGGCGTTGCAAACGGGCGGCGGTCATCCTGGGGGCAGCCGCACCCGTGCCCCACCGGGCAAAAGCCGCGGAGGCGATTTTGCTGGGCAGGATCATCGATGAAGAGGCCGCCAAGGATGCCGCGCATGCCGCGCTGGCGGACGCGACGCCACTGCACAAAAACGGCTACAAGCTACCGCTTTTCGAGACCCTTATCCGCCGTGCGATCCTGCGGGCCGCCGCAGACTTGCATGCATGATGCCGAAGACATCCTCGCCACCGCCGCCGCCTGGCATGCGGATGGCGAGAGCGTGGCCATTGCCACGGTAACCGCGACCTGGGGCAGTTCACCCTGCCCGGCTGGCAGCCACATGGTGGTCACCGCCAGCGGACAAATAGCGGGTTCGGTCAGCGGCGGCTGTGTCGAAGCTGCGGTGGCTGATGCCGCGATGCAAACAATCGTGAATGGCCGCCCGGTATTGCTGGATTTTGGCGTGACAAATGAAAAGGCCTGGGAGGTTGGCCTGGCCTGCGGCGGCAAGCTTCAGGTGTTTGTCGAGAGGCTGGCGTGACCCCCGCCACCCTCCAGGCCCTGCTCCAGGCCGCGGCGGACAGAAAACCTGTCGCCTTTGCCAAACGCCTGCCCGATGGCGCGGAATTTCTGCTCCCTCACCCCGGCGCCCCGCCAACCGTTAACGCCGCCGGCCGCGAGGCCCTGCAAGCGGATAAAACCGGCACGCAAGGCATCGGCGCGGAAACCTGGTTTATCGAGGCGCGCAACCCGCTGCCACGATTGGTCATCATTGGCGCCGTCCACATCGCGCAATCCCTGGTCACGATGGCTCGCATCGCAGGTTTTGCGGTTACCGTGGTGGACCCGCGCCGTGCCTTCGGCACCGCGGACCGCTTCCCCGGCGTGGAACTGCTCAATGAGTGGCCGGACACCGCATTGGAAGCCCTGCGCCTCGATGCGAGAACCGCTATCGTCACCCTTGGCCACGACCCCAGGCTCGACGACCCCGCGCTGAGCCGCGCGCTGCGCAGTGAGGCTTTTTATATCGGCGCGCTCGGATCACGGAAAACCCATGCCACCCGGCTTGGCCGCTTGGCCGCACTTGGCCACACCGAGGCCGCTCTCAGCCGCATTCGCGGCCCAGCTGGCTTAAATATCGGCGCGGTTAGCGCCCCGGAAATCGCCGTTTCAATCATTGCGGAAATTGTCGCCGCGCGCCGCAACGGCGCTCTGGCATTGCCAACGCCCGCCGCCTTGGTTCTGGCCGCGGGAAGTTCATCACGGATGGGACCGCACAACAAATTGCTGACACCCATGCCCGATGGCCGGACGATGATCGCGCAAACGGTCGACAATGTTCTGGCCTCAACTGCCAGCCCGGTCATTGTCGTCACCGGCCATGATGATGCCGATATCCGTAAGGCGCTCGCGGATAAACCGGTTACCTTCGTCCATGCCGTAAATTATGCTGACGGCATGGCGGCCAGCCTCCGTACCGGCATCGCCTCGCTCCCCCCCGGCACCGGCGCCGTGTTGATCTGCCTTGGCGATATGCCCCTTGTTGAACCCCCGGTGCTCAAACGCATCATCGCGGCCTATAATCCCATGGATGGACGGGAGATCGTATTGCCCTGTTTTGCGGGCCAGCGCGGCAACCCGATGCTTTGGGGAAATCGATTCTTTCCCGAACTGTTAAAACTTGACGGCGATACCGGCGCCCGGCAAATTTTGCAGCGGCATATGGAATTCGTTGCCGAAGTTCCCGTGGCGACTGATTCAGTGCTGCGGGATTTCGACACGCCGGCATCGCTGGCAGGCTTAGCAAGATAACGGGTGATCACCTGCTCTTTGTAGCCCATTGGGGCGCGCCCCCCGGCTGCGGGAGTGTGTTTTGCCGGCGGCTGCAGCTTTGCGCAATCTTGGACAGTATGCCAGCCTCACGGGCGTATACAGCCAACCCTGCTCAAGATAGCGCTCCTATACCCCGTTGTAAGGCACGATCCATTTCCTCATCTTATTCTCCGCGGGCTAAAGCGGAGGCATAGGAGGGAATATGCTCAGCCAATCAAGCCCAGTCACAGCCATAATTAAGGAAAGCGAGCCTGTTTGGCATAGTTCGGTGGGCGGCTAGAGCCTGATTGCTTTAAGTGCGATCAGGCTCTAGCCGTTTTTCTGAAGGCGATTCACGCTTTC
>NZ_BSOS01000100.1 GCF_030160635.1 Acidocella aquatica
CTCATCATTCGCCCCTCACAAGGTGGCAAATATTAGCACGTAATGTTGTTAATGTGAATCACTATAGTTGAAGGGACATGCATCCGGGCCCGTCTTCTGCTTCACGTCGTAATGGCAGCCGGAGCAAAAATCAGACATGCGGTCGATATACGCTCCCGAGGCCGCGTAGGGCTTGGATGCCATCTTGCCGCCATCGGCAAACACCGCCATTCCCAACGTGTTCGGCATCTCCACCCATTCGAACGCATCGGCATAAACGGCGAGATACCAGCGCTCGATTTCGCGCGGCGCGATACCTGCCAGCAGGGCGAAATTGCCTGTCACCATAAGGCGCTGGATGTGATGCGAATAGGCATAACGCGACGTGCTGCCGACCGCCTCGCGCAGACAGCGCATGGGTGTTTCGCCGGTCCAATAAAAAGCGGGCAGCTTGCGCGTGGCCTGGAGCGCGTTGCTGTTCTCGTATGCGGGCATCAGGCGCCAGTAGACGCCGCGCACATATTCGCGCCATCCCAATATCTGGCGCACGAAGCCCTCAACCGCATTCAACGGCGCAGCCCCTGCACGCCAGGCGGCCACAGCCTCCTTGCAGACCTCGCGGGGGGAAAGCAGCCCAAGGTTCAGCGCCGGGGCCAGGAGCGCGTGGAACAGGAATGGCGCGCCGGCCTTCATGGCGTCCTGATAATCGCCAAAACGCGGTAGGCCGGCAGCGATGAAATCGTGCAAGGCGCGCAGCGCATCCTGGCGGGTCACCGGCCAACCGAAATCCTCAACCTCGCCAAAACTTTCGCCAAAACGTTGCTCGACCAGCGCCATCACCGTCCGCGTGACCGCATTGGGCGCGAAACGGAGCCGGGCGGGCACAAGGGTAGAAGCCGGCAGCTTCTTGCGGTTTTCCGCGTCGAAATTCCATTCGCCGCCAGCAGGCCCACCTTGCTCCATCAGAATTTCATGCTCACGCCGCATCTCGTGGTAGAAATGCTCCATACGCCAGAGCTTGCGCCCCCGCGCCCAGGCCGCGAAGCGCGCGCGGCTGGCGAAAAACCGGTCATCCTCGCGGATTTCGACAGGCAGACCAGTCAAGGCTTCCCAGCCCTCTGCCATCGTCTGCACGCGCCACTCGCCAGGTTCGGTGACAACCAGCCGGTCTGGCGCGTGCCGGGCGATGGCGCGCTGGATTTCGTTGCTCAGGCTGCCGCTATTATCCGGGGTGTCAAGCGCCACATAGTCCACCAACACACCAATCTGTCGCAGTTCCTCGGCGAAGTGACGCATCGCCGACAGCACCAGCACAATCTTTTGCTTATGATGCGGGACGTAGGTGGTCTCCTCCATCACCTCCATCATCAGCACAATGTCGGCCGCGCGATCGAGACCTTTGAGCGCGGAAATGTCCATCGAGAGCTGATCTCCCAGCACGATCCTGAGGACACTCATGGCCAGCTCTGCCGCTGCCGGGCGTCAGGGCAAACCTTCGCGCCCCTGCAGCGTTTTGAACAGTACTTCACGGCCTCCCAATCCCGCGCCCATTTTTTTCGCCAAGTGAACGGCCGGCCGCAATGCGCGCAGAACTTGGAGGGGAGGGCGGATTTTGAGCGCATCTTCGCCATGCCGCTACCACGGTATGGTCTGGTCGCGCCAGTCGAAGAAGCCGCCATTGGCTTCGGCCGTAAGCTGGTCGAGAACGGCCAGAATATGACGGGCGGCATCGGCAGGCGCATGAACCTCCAACCCAGCAGCTTGAAAGGGTGCCGAAAGCCCGGTTGCCACAGTGCCGGGGTGCAAGGCGGCACAAATGGCCTCCGGAGCCCGGCGCGCCAATTCCCAGCGGCAGCACATGCTTCATGATCAGCGCGGGGCCAATGGCGTTCAGCGCAAAAGACTGCGCTAGATTGCCGGCATCAAGCTGGCCCCAGCTCTTCTCCGGCCTATGGCGTTCGTCGTGGAGAAACCCCGTCGCATCGATGAAGAGCCGTAGTTCGCCCTTTTCCGCGGCGAATTTCACGGCGCGTTCGAGGCCGGTCTCTTCCAGCAGATTAACCGCGGGCGACGTGCTGCGGCTGAACCCAACCACATGCTCGAACCTTTCCGTGGCGCGGATGGCCTGGACCAACGCCGCGCCAATACCGCCGCTGGCACCGAACACAACTGCCACGCCGGCGGGTGAAAACGAGCCAAGCCCGCCCCGGGCAGCCATTGCTGCCGCGGGCTCAAATTCCTCGCTCATGTACGCGCGCTACCCTTGGCTGCCGACCGGCCCCGCAGGACAGTGCCAAAAATGCGGGAGATGAACGGCCGGAGCGGAAGAAACATCCGGTAGCCGAGCTCCAGGGCCGCCAACACGCCCGGCAGCGCCGCACCACGCGCCGCCCAGCGCCAACTTGGCAGGCGAGTCCAAACCTCGACGAATGCCGCCGCGCCAGAGACAATATGTCCATCGCTTGCACGAACATGGAATCGTTCCATCGCCCGCTGTTGGGTTATGGTCTCCGAGATGACGGCGCCGGGCGCCGAGGCGTCGACAAACTGGAGTGCGCCGGCTTGATCTTTCCGGCAATAATAGCCGATCTCCGCCCGGCAAAGGGCACATGACCCATCAAAATAGATGGTCAATTTTGAGAGCTCCGGCTCCATACGGTTCTCCTGACCATAAACAGTCATTTGACCAGCCGAGGCGCTTGTCGAAAGTAAACCTGATTCCATTAATGGCGCCAATCATTATAGCCGCATTACCATAAGCTCATGCGCGACATGGCGCGCATAATCTGCCATTCGCGGTTGGAGTGTATGTAGCTACAACATGTTGTTCCGCTGGTTTATCGGGCTGTCGATGGACGCACCGGTATGGGATGTGACGGTATTTACCAAGAACCGTGAACGCCTGCTGGAAGGCGATGTGGCGGTTGGCTTTCTGTTGGCGGTGATGGGCGATCCGGCGGTTTCGGGACTGCTTTCCACTGAGCATTTTTCGGTGGATGGCACGCTGATCGATGCCTGGGCCTCGATAAAGAGTTTTCGCCGCAAGGACGGCGCGGATGAGCCCCCGGCGGGACCTGGGCGCAACGCGGAGCGCAATTTCCATGGTGAGACACGCAGCAACGACACCCACGCCTCGACCACCGATCCGGATGCCCGGCTGTATCGTAAATCCAAAGGCCAGCCGGCGCGGCTTTGCTATATGGGGCATCTGCTCATTGAAAATCGCCATGGCCTGATCGTCGATACCCGCACCACGCACGCGACGGGCCGGGCGGAACGCGAGGCAGCTGAAGAAATGATCGCTGCCCGGCCGCACACCCGACGATGTAGCCTGGGCGCCGACAAAGCCTATGATACGGCCGAGCATGTAGCCCGGCTACGCGCCCTCGGCGTCACCCCGCACGTCGCGCAAAATACCGCCGGCCGACGCTCCGCCATCGACGGTCGCACCACGCGTCATCCGGGCTATGCCATCAGCCAACGCCTGCGCAAACGCATCGAGGAGCCGTTTGGCTGGATCAAAGCCGCGGCTGGCTTGCGCAAAACCCGCCATCGGGGCCTCAAGCGGGTCGGTTGGATGATGACGCTCACAGTCGCTGCTTGCAATCTGGTGCGATTGCCCAAACTGCTCGCGGTCGCGACATGACAAAGTCCGACCGCAAATCCCTGCTTGGGAAGTGGCGGATCACCAGCATGCAGACCTGGGATACCGAGTACGTCGAAATGCTAGGCCGAGCCTACATACAAATCGAGGATGCCGGTGGCGAGATGGTATTCGGGGCCGTCCAGATCGGCCTGCAATGCGAGTATGGCAAAACAAGCATCTGGTTCAGATTCCACGGATCAGACGAGATGACCGAGGTCTCCGGCGACGGCAATGCCGAAATCGAAGGACTCGGCACACTCAACGGCGAAATCCGCTTCGACAACGGAGACGAAAGTTCATTCACCGCTAAACGGTGGTGAATTTCCGCAGCCTGTTCTCTCATGTCCGCATTCAAGGGTGCGGCCGCACTTTATCTCCCCGCGCCAGCGGGTGACCAAGTGTCGTGTTGAAGATGCGTAAGGCAGGAGACAGGACCCGAAGACGCCGGTTGAACAAGCTCTCATGCGCGGGTTGGCTACCGCATGACCGTGGTTCCGTCTTGGGGCTGCCTCATTCTAGAAGCGAGCGTCGGTCCGGGGACCGGCTCATAACAGGTCAGGAGGATTCCCCACCGTGGCCCTGTCTCCAGCCTTGCGCACCAGAGTTTTTTGCTGGATCTCGTTCTCTGTGTCCTTCAGTTCTCTTAAGTGAAATTGGGTTGAGCAATGCGCGCGATCGCCCAGATGAAGCCGACCATTTCCCGAGCAATGGCGGTAGTGACCACGACCTTTGGCTTGCCGGCGTCGACCAGACGGCGATATCTTGCGCAAAGCCGAACCTGTGCTTTCCAAGCGATATCTCGGATCTCAGTGGGCAGCGGCTCAAGACGGTCGTGGATATTTCGGCTTACGCGCGCCGGCATCCTGTATGTCAGGCACCCTCTATCAACACACGCCGGGCCAGCGCATTGCCGGCTTTGGTAATGCCGCCGCGACGGACGCTACCGCCCGACGAGTGCTCGCTCGGCACCAGGCCGAGATAGGCCATCAGTTGGCGCGGATTGATGAAGCGGTGGAAATCACCGACTTCTGCCACAACGGTCACCGCCCCCACGAGGGCAACCCCGCGCATCGCTTGCAGCGCCGCCACGACCGGGGCCATCGACCAGTTCGGCAGCAACTCCTCGATCTGGCCTGTCAGCCGGTCGCGCCGGGTCTCCGCGTGCTGCACGGCGTGGATATAATCCTGCAGAACGATCTGCTGCGCCGGATGCTCGAAACGCACCGTCGTCAGCCAGCGCCGGTAGGCCAGGGGCCAGGCGCGAGGCCCAGGATAAACCCGCTCATGGCGCAGCAAAAATCCTTGAAGATGCTGCCGCGCCTTGCCCAGCACGCGGACCGCGGTCATGCGTGCCCGCACCAGGTCGCGCATTGCCTCGTGCGCCTGATCGGGAACCCAGACGGCAGTCAGTTCGCCGGCACGATGCAGCTTCGCCAGCATCATCGCATCGCGGCGATCCGTCTTTACCCGGTCGCTCGCCTTCATCGGGATCAACGATGGCGCAACCACCACGCACTCATGCCCGGCACCCCGCAGCAGTCGTTGCAGACCATAACCACAGGGACCTGCTTCGTAACAAAAACTGAGCCGCCCTCCATGTATGAGGCTCTGTGCCGGCCATCCGACACAACCCTCGACATTATACATGCCATGGGCGGACCGCCGTTCACTCAGAGGACATGGGGTCTAGACGATTTGACTTGATGCTAAACAGGCGTCCGGGCTAACTGGGCGCTAAAAATAATGCGGTGTGGAAATGGCGGAGCTTATTAGCAACCATTCGTTGATCCAGCGAGGTTGGGGTGACCGGAAATTGGATGATTGGGTTTCTGACCTGCGATCCATTTGCGGACATTTTGATCCTGTGGGCAACGGTGGCCGGGTGAGAGGGACCGCTCGCCGAATTGACGCTTGCGGCATGACGTTTGCTCAGGTTGCCAATGACCTCGACCGTGTGGTGAGGACCCTGGACGGAATTCGGCTCGATCATCACGAGAATCTCTTTCTTATTGTGCAGATGGAGGGGCGGTGCGGGGTGGCGCAGGGGGACCGTGAGGTTTTTCTGGAAACAGGGGACTGTATTCTCCTCGACTCCACGCAACCTCTTGCCCTTCATTTCTTCGGACATTTCTCCAACCACCTCTCCCTGCATCTGCCGCGGCAGCATATGTATTCCGGCCGCGGAGCGGCCTTTGATGTAGGGCGTAAACTCAGCTTTGCCGACCCGATGGTGGCGATGCTGCGTGCATTGATCGAGAAGACGATCGAAACACCGGCAGCCTCGCCCGGCGCCCAGCATCTGCGTGAGCTGATTTTATCGGCTACCCGCCAGGCGTTTTTCGCCGAGGACGATGCAACATCATTGCCCTACCTCGACACGTCGAAAAAGCGGTTGCAGGTGGCGGAACTGCTAATCGACCGGCATCTGACAGAGCCCTATTTGGGTGGCAAATGGTTGGCCGGCCAGCTCGGGGTCTCCCCGCGCACATTGCAGGAGGATTTTCAAGGACGGGGCACGACCTGCACCACCGTAATCCGCAACCGAAGATTGCGATTAGCTCGTGAAAAAATCGAGCAGATACACACAGACCGCTCCGCCCAGACCATCTCCGAGATCGCCTATGACTGCGGGTTTAACGATATTTCTTATTTTAACCGCAGCTTTAAGGAAATGTTCGCATGCGCGCCAGGGGATATGCTGAAGCTCCGCCCAGCCTAGCGCTGCGGGTTTCCACTGCGGGTGCGCTTTTGTCCAAGGCGAGCCGCGTTCTGCGCCAAGACGCACAGAGAGAACGTACATTATAGGCTCTACCTAAGTTTTGGGAGAAGCGATAATGAATCCGAGCACCTTGCTGATAGGGGGGCGCCGTATCTCTACGGCATCTCATGTTGAAGTTAAAAATCCTGCGGATGGCAGCGTCGTTGGTCTGATGCCGGTGGCGAGCTCTGAAGATATCGACGCGGGCGTGGCCGCGGCTGCAGCCGCTTTCGCCGGTTGGGCGCATACGGCCGACGCCGAGCGCCAGGCGCTTTGCAATAAGGTTGCCGACATTATTGAGGCGAATAGCGAAGAGTTGGCGCTGTTGCTGACCCTTGAGCAGGGCAAGCCGCTGGGCGGCCTGGGTTCGCGTTTTGAGCTGGGCGGGGCTGTGGCTTGGACCAGGGCAACCGCCGCACTCTCACTGCCGGTGGAGGTACTGCAGGACACGCCGGAAGGCCGCGTGGAACTGCACCGAAAGCCAATTGGCGTTGTCGCCTCGATCACGCCGTGGAACTGGCCAGTGATGATCGCCTGCTGGCACATGATTCCAGCCATTCGTGCCGGGAATACCGTTGTTATCAAGCCCTCTAGCCTGACGCCACTTTCCACCATTCGTATGGTTGAGCTGATGAACGAGGTGCTGCCGCCCGGTGTGGTTAACGTGGTGACCGGCGAGGGCCGGGTTGGCGGAGTACTTTCCGCGCATCCGGGCGTGGGCAAGGTGGTGTTCACCGGTTCCACGCCGGTGGGGAAAAAGGTAATGACGGCTGCCGCCGGCACGCTCAAGCGTCTGACGTTGGAGCTAGGGGGTAACGATGCGGGTATTGTGTTGCCCGATGCCGACCCGGTGCAGATCGCCGAGGGGCTGTTCTGGGGCGCCTTTATCAATAACGGCCAGACCTGCGCGGCTTTGAAGCGGCTTTATGTGCATGATAGCATTTATGACGCGGTGTGCGACGCATTGGTGGCTTATGCCGAGAAGGTTCCCATGGGCGACGGGCGGTTGGAAAGCAGCGTTCTTGGTCCGTTACAGAACGAGAAGCAGTTTGACTTGGTGCGCGAGCTGGTGGACGATGCCCGTGCTCATGGTGGACGTGTGTTGCTTGGTGGCGCCCCGCAAGAACGATCCGGTTACTTCTACCCGATTACGTTGATCGCGGACGTTGATAACGGTACCCGCATTGTGGATGAAGAGCAGTTCGGTCCGGTGTTGCCAATCATCCGCTACAGTGATGTCGATGAGGTAATCGCGCGTGCCAATGCCAGCCAGTTCGGGCTTGGCGGTTCGGTTTGGTCGAGCGACATAGAGAAGGCCAAGCGCTATGCACGTCAGTTGGAATGTGGCTCGGTGTGGATCAACAAGCATGGTGCCCTCCAGCCAAATGCGCCGTTCGGCGGTGTCAAACAATCCGGCATTGGCATCGAGTTCGGTGTCGAGGGCTTAAAAGAATTCACGACCATCCAGACCGTATTGGCCTGATCCAGGTAATCGTATGAATGCACGATCGCTGACGGTGCCGCGGCGATTTATACCGTGACCATCGCCACGATGACGAAATTTTGAAACTGGAGGGACTCGGTGTAGCCATGAAAAAAATTTGGGCGATGTTCAATTTTGTTTCTGCAAATCCTGCGCGCGTTGTTCTAGTCCCCGCAGCAACCGGTCGAGCATCGAGCGCTCATCCGCGGAAAAAATCTCGAGGAGATACGTCTCCTGCGCAAGCACCAGGGGAGCGATCTTGTTGTATAATCCGCGCCCCGCGGCCGTAAGATTGATGATTTTATTGCGCCGGTCTTCGGCTGCATCAGCGCGGCGGAGGTAGCCTTTTTCTTCAAGCCCCTTTATCGCGCGGCTTGTGGACATTTTGTCGAGCGTGGAGTGGGCGGCGATCTCGGTCGCGGAAACTGGGCCAAGTTCCACGAGCGCCACCAGGGCCCGCCATTCCGGCCGTGTTAGATTAAAGCGGTCGCTGTAAATATGCGCGATGCAGTGCGAAACCTGATCTGCCAGTACCACCAAGCGGTAGGGCAAAAAACTTTGCAGGTGCAATGAAGTCTGTTGTTCAGGGGGCGCTTTTGCAGCGGGATGCTTGGGCATGGATACTTGGTTCACTTCTACGGACATAGGTTGACTAAATGGCTCATGAGCTATGCATTTTTAGAGGAGTTGCCGGACTTAGGCAATGAACATAAGCTTGCGGATATTAGTAACATCTGTTACTGATCTCCAAGTCAGGAGGAAATTATGAAAATAGTAAAGATTCATCACGTCGCCTATCGCTGTCATGATGCCAAGCAGACGGTTGATTTTTACAAATCCCTGCTGGACATGGATCTGATCGGCGCGATCGCGGAAGATCGCGTGCCATCCACCAAGGAGCCAGATCCATATATGCACATCTTCCTTGATGCCGGTGCGGGAAATATTCTTGCCTTTTTCGAACTGCCGAATTCTCCGCCGATGGAGCGTGATCCGAATACGCCGGATTGGGTCCAGCATATTGCGCTCGAAGTTGCGAACATGGAGGCTCTGGAAGAGGCCAGAGCGCGGCTCCAGGCGGCGGGTGTGGAGGTGCTGGGGCCAACAGACCATACGCTGTTTCAATCCATCTATTTTCGTGACCCCAACGGGCATCGTCTCGAATTAGCGGCACCCTCCGGCACGCCAGGTCAGGTGAAGCGCATGCACGAGGTAGCGCATAAAATGCTGGAAGATTGGGCAAGAGATCGCAAGCCGCCGCGCCATATGGCCTGGCTGCACGATAAGGAATTCACGGCGCGCTGAACGCTGGTTCGGAGAAGAGACAAAATGTTCAAGACATACAACTACCCGCGCTTTCCCTACGTACAATCGCCTGAGCAGCGCGATGGTACGGTGAAGCGCCACAAGGTCGTGATTGTAGGCGCCGGTCCGATCGGTCTCACCGCGGCGCTGGATTGCGCGGCGCGCGGCATCGAGGCGGTTGTTCTGGACGACAATGACACAGTATCGGTTGGTTCCCGCGCCGTGTGCTACGCTAAGCGTCCTTTGGAGATATGGGACCGTCTCGGCGTTGGTGAACGCATGGTGGCCAAGGGTGTAAGCTGGAACCTCGGCAAAGTGTTCTTTCAGGACCGGCTATCCTACCAATTTGATCTGCTTCCAGAAGAAAATAACAAGATGCCGGCGATGATCAACCTTCAGCAATATTATCTGGAGGAATACATGGTTGCTGAATTGGCCAAACAACATCTGGTGGAGATGCGCTGGAAGCACAAAGTCGTCAGTCTGCAGCAACAGGATGGCTATGCGGCGCTTACCGTGGAAACGCCCGAGGGCGTATTCGCCATGGAGGCGGATTGGGTGCTCGCCTGCGACGGCGCCAACAGCGGCCTGCGCGACATGGTGGGTGCGAAGTTCACCGGCCAGTTTTTTCAAGACCGATTTCTCATTGCCGATGTCATCATGGATGCAGCGTATCCGACGGAGCGCTGGTTCTGGTTCGATCCTCCGTTTCATCCCAACCAGTCAACCCTGTTGCATCGCCAGCCGGACAACGTTTGGCGTATCGACTTTCAGCTTGGTTGGGATGCGGATGCCGCGGAAGAGAAGAAGCCCGAACGCATCATTCCGCGCGTACGCGCAATGCTGGGCGACGATCGCCCATTTGAGCTGGAATGGGCCTCGGTCTATCAGTTCGCTTGCCGGCGTATCGATAAATTCCGTTATGGCAGCGTGATATTCGCGGGGGATTCGGCGCATCAGGTTTCGCCCTTTGGCGCGCGTGGCGCCAATACCGGTGTGCAGGATGTCGATAATCTGATCTGGAAGCTCAAGCTTGTGCTTGACGGCCATGCGCCGGAGGGGCTGATCGACACCTATAACGAGGAGCGTGCCTTTGCGGCGGATGACAACCTGCTCAACTCCACGCGGGCAACTGACTTTATTTCGCCGAAAAGCGCGTCCAGCCGCCTGTATCGCGATGCCGTGCTGGAACTGGCGGAGGATTGTGAATTTTCACGCCCGCTGGTGAATAGCGGCCGTTTGTCCATGCCCACGCCGTACGTGTCGTCCTCGCTCAACACGCCGGACGAGGATATGTTTGCGGGCAAGATGGCGCCGGGGGTCAACTGCGCCGATGCGTCGGTGACGGTCGACGGAAAATCCAGATGGTTCCTCAACGCTTTAGGCAGCGGCTTTACTGTTCTGGCTTTCGGCGAGGTGCCCGCAGAGGCGGTGACGTACGGTGCGGTGAAGGCGCAGGTGTTAAGCGTGGGCCGGGATATTGAGGATACGCGCGGTGTGCTCACCCAGCGCTACGATGCCAGGCCCGGCACGGTTTATCTGATCCGTCCAGACCAGCATGTCGCCGCGCGTTGGCGGCAGTTCGATACGGCGAAAATCAAACAGGCGCTGGCGCGCGCCCTGGCCTCCTGAAAGGAGTGACATATGGACCTCAACCTGAAGCCGAACATCACCGACCCTGATGATTTCTACAAGCAGTTGATCGACAGCCAGCGGAATATGGATGAGCGCCAGGCGGCGATGATGAACTGCAAGCTGGTATTGCTGTTGGCGAACCACATAGGCGACCGGGCGGTTATTGATGAAGCGTTGCGCCATGCGGGTGGAGCCATTTGAACCGAGCGCGCCGCAGGTGCGCTGGCGGGGAGTGTAAAGAAATGTCGTTGATCTATATGCCGGGCTTCGGCAATGACTTTGAGACCGAGGCGCTACCCGGCGCGCTGCCGCAGGGGTGTAATTCACCCCAGCGCTGCAATTACGGACTCTACGCCGAGCAACTCTCCGGCTCGCCCTTCACCGCGCCGCGCAGCACCAATGAGCGATCCTGGCTGTATCGCATTCGTCCGTCGGTGAAGCATGTTGGGGCGTTCCGGCCGATCGAACTTGCGTTATGGAAGAGCGCGCCGCATGTGGTGGAACACCGCCTGCCGCTTGGCCAGCTGCGCTGGGACCCATTGCCCATCGGGGATGAAAAACTAACCTTCCTGACGGGGATGCGCACGATCACCACGGCGGGCGATGTTTATAGCCAGACAGGCATGGCGGCGCATGTCTATCTCATCACCGCGCCGATGATAGATGAATACTTCTATAATGCTGACGGCGAGATGATGCTGGTGCCCGATACCGGGCGGTTGGCGATTGCCACCGAGCTCGGGCGGATGGAGATCGGTCCCGGGGAGATTGCCGTGCTGCCGCGCGGGATGAAATTTACTGTGGCACCGCTGGATGGGGCCGCGCGTGGCTATGTGTGTGAGAATTACGGCGCCAAATTCACGCTGCCGGAGCGCGGGCCGATCGGTGCCAACTGCCTTGCCAATCCACGCGATTTCAAGACCCCGATGGCCGCCTTCGAGGATAAAGAGACACCCAGCCGCGTGGTGGTGAAATGGTGCGGTGGCTTTCATGCCACCGATATCGGCCATTCACCGCTCGATGTTGTCGCCTGGCACGGCAATTACGCGCCGTATAAATACGATTTGCGTACTTTCTCGCCCGTCGGCGCCATTTCCTTCGATCATCCAGATCCGTCGATTTTTACCGTGCTTACAGCGCCCATGGGCGAGGTTGGTACCGCGAATGTGGATTTCGTGATCTTCCCTGAGCGCTGGCTGGTAGCCGAAAACTCTTTCCGCCCGCCCTGGTACCATATGAATATCATGTCTGAATTCATGGGGCTTATCTATGGTCAGTATGATGCGAAGGAGGCCGGTTTCGAGCCTGGCGGCATGAGTCTGCATAATTGCATGCTTCCGCATGGACCCGATGCCGCCGCGTTCGAGAAGGCAAGCACCGCAGCGCTTGCGCCGCAGAAGCTCAGCCATACGCTCGCCTTTATGTTTGAGACGAGATTGCCGCAGCTTCTTACCGGCTTTGCGGCGGAGCTGCCGGCGCTGCAGACGGATTACGCAGCCTGCTGGGCGGGGATTGAAAAAAAATTCGACGGTACACCGGGGCTGAAATGATGCGTAAATCTTGGATTGAGAGCGCCAACACGGCGGAAACTGATTTTCCTTTGATCAACCTGCCCTACGGTGTGTTCAGCCGTGCGGGCGGGGCGCCGCGCTGTGGTGTGGCGATTGGCGATTATGTGGCTGATCTGGCCGCATTGGAGCACGCGGGGCTGTTGGAGACCGCCGTGTTCGATGCACCGGCGCTCAACGGGTTCATGGCGCTGGGCAAGGCTGTGTGGGAGTGTAACCGTGAGCGCCTGACCGCGCTGTTTGCGGCCGAGGGCGACCCCGCGCTGCGCGATGACGCCGCCTTGAGTGCAGCGGTGCTGGTGCCGCAGGCGGAGGTGGTGATGCATCTGCCTTTCGCGGTGGCGGGCTATACCGATTTTTATGCCGGGCGGCACCATGCCGAAAATGTAGGCACCATGTTTCGCGGGCCGGAAAATGCGTTGCCGCCGAACTGGCTCAGCATCCCCATCGGCTATAATGGCCGTGCGTCCACGGTGGTGATCAGCGGCACGCCCATTCGCCGCCCGCTTGGGCAAATTAAACCACCCGGGATCGAGCTGCCGGTTTTTTCGCCCACGCGCAGGCTTGATATTGAGCTGGAGATGGGCGCCGTGCTGGGGCAGGGGAGCGCGATGGGCACGCCGCTGACCGTGGCCGAGGCCGATGATCTGATTTTTGGCTATGTGCTGCTCAATGACTGGTCGGCGCGCGACATTCAGGCATGGGAATACCAGCCGCTTGGCCCCTTCCAGGCCAAAGTGTTCGCCACCTCCATCAGCCCCTGGGTGGTCACGAAGGCGGCGCTGGCGCGCTTCCGCGTTTCCACGCCCGAACGCACCCGCCCGCTGTTGCCCTATCTGCGTGAGCCGGGGCCGATGCTCTACAACATTGAGCTGGAGGTGCGCATGCGCGCCGAAGGGCAGCGGCGTGATACGGTGATCTCACGGACCAATTACCGCGAGATGTACTATTCCGCGGCGCAGCAGGTGGCGCATCACGCCATCGGCGGTTGCCGTATGCAGGTGGGCGATCTGCTCGGCTCGGGCACGATCTCAGGGCCGGAAAAGGAAAATCGAGGCTCGTTGCTGGAACTTTCCTGGGGTGGCAAGGAGCCGCTGACGCTTGAAGGTGGGGTCAAGCGTTGCTTCATCGAGGATGGCGACACCCTCACCCTCGCCGGCTGGGCGCAGGGCGACGGCTACAGGATCGGCTTTGGCACATGCGAGGGCAAGATCGTGCCCGCGCCCGCATTGCGCCCGGAATGGCTCGATGACTGACCCGGTACTCTACACCTATTACCGTTCCAGCGCCGCTTATCGCGTGCGCATCGCGCTTAACCTCAAGGGGCTGAATGTTACGCAAATTCCCGTGCATCTGCGCAAGGGCGAACAGCGCGGGGAAGCGTTCCGGGCGTTAAACCCGGCTGGCTTGGTGCCGTTGTTTGCCGCTGCCGAGGGCGCGCCGTTCGGGCAATCTCTGGCGATCATGGAGTATCTGGAGGAATCCTGTCCCACGCCGGCGCTGCTCCCGGCCAGGCTGGTCGACCGCGCCTATGCCCGCGAGATCGCGGCCACCATCGCCTGCGATATCCACCCCCTGGGCAACCTGCGCGTGCTCGACAAGCTCTCAACCGATTACGGCGCCACCACCGAGGGCCGCGCCGCCTGGAATCGTCACTGGATGGCGGCCGGGTTCGCGGCCATCGAGGCGCGGCTTACCCGAACCGCAGGGCGCTTCGCGATCGGCGATATGCCCGGGCTCGCCGATATCTGCATCGTGCCGCAACTCTATAACGCGCGGCGCTTTGGCCTCGACCTCAGCCCTTACCCTCAGCTCACCGCCGTGGATGCCGCGGCGCGTGCGCTGCCAGCCTTTATAAATGCCGCCCCCGAAAACCAACCAGACTTCGAAGAAGGATAATCCACCATGTCCACCCCCGCTTTCGCCTCCACCGGCGACCTCGCAGAGAAAAAAGTTTCTTTCACCGAGGTTGGCCCCGGCCTCTGGGCCTACACCGCCGAGGGCGACCCGAATACCGGCGTTATCATTGGCGATGACAGCGTGATGATTGTCGATGCGCAAGCGACACCGATAATGGCTCAGCGCGTGATTGAGAAAATCCGCAGCGTGACAGACAAGCCGATTAAATACGTCGTACTCTCGCATTACCATGCGGTGCGCGTGCTCGGCGCCTCGGCTTACGGTGCCTCGGAAATTGTCGCCTCGGAGAAATGCCGCGGCATGATTCAGGAGCGTGGGGCCGAGGATTGGGCAAGCGAGCTCGGCCGCTTTCCCCGCTTGTTCCAGGCGGCCGAAAGCGTGCCGGGTCTCACATGGCCAACCGTGACCTTCAACGGCAAGATGACGGTGTATCTTGGCAAACGCCGTGTTGAGTTGCTGCAGCTTGGCCGCGCTCATACCGCGGGGGATATCGTCGCATGGGTGCCGGATGCGGGGGTAATGTTCACCGGCGATATCGTGGAATATCACTCCGCTTGCTATTGCGGCGACGGCCATTTTAACGATTGGACGCATACGCTGGAGGCGATCGCTGCTTATTCGCCCAAGGCGCTGGCGCCCGGGCGTGGCGATGCGCTGGTGGGCGAGACCATGGTTGCGGCGGCGCTGGCCGCGACTAAGGATTTTGTAACCAGCACCTACCGCCCGGTGTCGAAAGTGGCGGCGCGCGGCGGTTCGCTGAAGGAGGCCATGGCCGCATGCCGGGCCGCCTGCGATGCGAAATTTTCGTCTTTCGCGATCTATGAGCATTGCCTGCCGTTCAACGTCGCGCGCGCCTATGATGAAGCGCTGGGCATCGACACGCCGCGCATTTGGACGGCGGAGCGCGACCGCGAGATGTGGGCTGCGCTGCAGGGGTAATGCTTAACGCTTCTTGACTCTCGCCCTCTGAAATTCGGCGGGCGAGACACCTTCCCAGGCTTTAAAGGCTCGCCAGAAGGCGGTCGGATCGCCATAACCCACAGCCTGGGAAACAGCGCTGATATGGCGCCGGCTGGTTTTGAGCAGTGCCTTGGCTTCCAGAATTTTGATATCCCGCACGATTTCTCGCACTGAGCTGCCTTCATCCGCCAGATAGCGTTGTAATGTGCGCGGCGGCAGGCCCAACTCCGCCGCCAGCAAAGTCAGGCTCACCGGAGAGCGGCCCAGGTCGCGCGCCACCAGTTGGCGCACCTGTTGCACCAGCTTCACCTCCTCCATTTCGTTCGGCATCATGTCTTCAATATGCCGCCGCAAAAACGGCGCGAAGCCGGCGCTGGCACCCTGCACCGGCTTATCCAGATCCGCCGCATCCAAGACCAGTGCGTTGGCTGAATGTCCGAAACGCAACGGCGCGCGGAACATAGCTTGCAGCGCCTGCCATTCCTTTGGGCGCGGATGCTCGAAATACACTTCCAAAGGCGCCCAGCCGCCGCCAAAACAGCTGCGGATCATTGCGCAGGTTGCGGCGAGGGTAAATTCCGAATCTTGCCGGCGGGGCCAGAGGGTGGGATCTTTGATGCGATATGACCAGATTGCGGTATCCGCCTGGTTGTGCACGGTAATTTCGGTGGCGTCCTGCCAAACGCCGATATAATGTGCGAGATTCTCCAGCCCAATGCGCAGACGCGGGCTGGTCAGCACCAGAAAACCGATTGGACCCAGCAACTCACCGGGTGGCAGCGAGATGCCAAGCCGCGCGCCAAAGAGCGGATCGCCGGCCAGTGCGGCCGCGTCTTCGAACAACTGCAAATAGCGCGAGAGCGCGATGCGCTCATACAAATCCGCTTTGGCGTTTCTCATACCATAATGGCGGCGAAGAAATGCAGATCCCCCTGGGCAGGTGAGGATCGCAGCGATCACTTGATTGACCACGGATGAGCGGATCATCGGCACGACCGGAGAAGACATTCGAAGGCGAGGCATGAAATTTTCCAAGCGGCAAGCAGTTGCGAATATTTCTTAATGGCGCATTTTATCGGAGTATAGGCGTATAATGCAATATCAATATGACAGGCGAAATCGCTAAACAAAATGTGCTGTAACGCAAAAAAAGAACCGGTCACGGCTTTTCCAGTATCTTTAAGCCATTTAGGGGTGTTTTGTAATGTCCAATGAATATACCGGCGCCGCGGCGCCGCCGTTTGCGCCCGCCGCCAATCAACTACGCAAGGGTGCGCTGGGTGTCGGCGCTGTCACCTTCTTCGTTATCTCGGCCGCTGGGCCACTCGTGGCCATCGCGGGTGGCGCACCCATAGGCATGCTCTTGGGGAATGGCCCAGGCATGCCCGGCGCCTATCTGATCACCTTGCTAATCCTGTTACTCTTCGCGATCGGGTATTGCGCGTTGGCGCGGCATGTCACAAATGCTGGTGCATTCTACGCCTTTGCCGCGCGCGGCCTTGGCGGCGTTGCCGGCGGTGCCACTTCAATGATCGCGCTGGTCGGTTACAACACCATGCAAATCGGTCTTTACGGCCTGTTCGGTTCTGCCGCGCAGGCGCTATTCCAGCAGGTGGGCATCAACCTGCCGTGGTGGATTTACTGTTATGTTGCCATGGCCAGCATTGCAGTTTTCGGCTACCGGCAGGTCGATCTGTCGGCGAAAGTGCTCTCGGTCCTCGTCGCGTGCGAATATGTATGCGTGCTGATCCTGGATGTCGCGATTATGCACAAAGGTGGTGATGCCGGGCTCACAGCCGCGCCCTTCGCGCCCTCCAACGTATTCGGCATGTCACCTTCCATCGGCCTTGTGTTCTGCTTCGCCTGCTTCGTTGGGTTCGAGGCGACAACCATCTATGGCGAGGAAGCCAAAGACCCGAAGCGCACGATTCCACTGGCCACCTATTTTTCCATCCTACTGGTTGGCGGCTTCTATATGCTGTCAAGCTGGTGCATGGTGAATGGCGAGGGCGTATTGAAACTTGTCAGCTTCCTCGGTGGCTTACCTGATCCCACGCGTTTTCTGTTCCTTCTGGCGGATCGTTATGTCGGTCATTGGCTTTCCTTGGTGATGAGCGTGCTATTCGTCACCAGCGTCTATGCCGGTCTGCTTGCCTTCCATAACTCCGTCGCGCGGTATTTCTACGCCATGGGCCGCGAGGGCCTGCTTCCAGATCATTTTGGCAAAACTCATGACGAACACCAAAGCCCACACATTGGTTCACTGGCGCAGACGATCATTGCCGCTACTGTTATCGGCATCTTCGCTGTAGCAAAGCTGGACCCAGTGCTGGCATTGTTTTCCTGGCTGACGAATGTCGGCACGCTGGGGGTTATCACGCTGATGGCAATAGCCTCTTTCGCGGTTCCAGCCTTCTTCCGCCGTAATCCGGGTACCTCCGACGGCGTATTCTCCTCTTATATCGCCCCTGTCATCGCAGGTGTGTTGCTGGTCGCGGTGCTTATCCTGATCGTGATGCACTTCGATCTGTTGACCGGAGCCTCTGTAACCTTAGCGTATAGTCTGACGGGACTGATTCTGTTGGCCGCAATTATCGGCGTTGGCCTTGCCCTGCGCCTGCGCGCCGCAGACTACGGCCGCTACCAGACTATCGGCTACCAAAAACACTAAAGGCCACTAATTATGAAAACGGTAGAATCACCAACGTACTATTTTGCGACACGGAAATATGATCTGTCATTTCCTCGTTTGGCCGAAGATATTGATGCTGATGTCGTGGTTATTGGTGGCGGCTTCTCGGGCATTAATACGGCGTTGGAATTGGCTGAGCAGGGCATAACCAATATCGTGGTACTAGAGGCAAAATATCTCGGCTATGGCGGCACAGGCCGTAATGGCGGACAGGTCATGGCCGGTATCGGCCATGACCTCAACAAGGTAAAAAAACATGTTGGCGAGAAAGGTCTCGAGACTATCTTCAAGATCAGCAATCTCGGCGCCAGCATCATCGCCGATCGGGTAAAGCGGTATGATATCGATGCCGATCTCTCCCGTGGGTACGGCTACCTCGCCTATAACGAGCGTCAGACGAAGACGCTACGTGTATGGGAGAAGGAGTTCAAGGCGGTTGATCCCGATCAGGATATTGAGCTGCTCACGGGCAAGGATGTGCAGAAGGTAGTTGGCTCGCGGGTCTATACCGCTGCACTCAAGCATATGGGTGGTGGGCATGTGCATTCGCTCAACCTGCTGCTGGGTGAAGCGAAGGCGCTAACCTCCTACGGCGCGCGGATCTTCGAGCACAGTCCCGTAGTGGAGGTAACCTACGGCGACCGTGTGACTGTGCGCACGCCGGGGGGTACGGTGCGTGCCGCCAAAATGCTCTGGGCGTGTGACAGCTTTCTTGCTGACCTTGAGCCTTATATCTACAAAAAAACGATCAACACTTACGCCTTCCAGCTTATGACTGAATCGCTGCCGGACTCACTGATCGAGCAGATCAGTCCAATCCGTGGCGCCTTCAGCGATATTAGCCCGATCATTAATTACTACCGCGTGACGCGGGAGAATCGACTACTGTTCGGTAGCGCCACCCGATTCATCGAATATACGCCATCGGATCTCGCGGAGTGGAACCGTAAGCTGCTGCTTCAGATATTTCCGTATCTAGACAAGGTGAAGATTGACCTTGCCTGGGGTGGGCCAATGGCGTGCAGCGCTAATCTGTTTCCGCAAATAGGCTCGTTGCCCGAGCACAAGAACGTGTTCTACGTACAGGGTTATTCCGGCTTCGGCGTCACGCCGAGCCATATTGTCTGCAAGGTGCTGGCGGAGGGCATGAGCGAAGGCTCGGCCCGCTACGATCTGATGAGCAGTATTCACCATATGGACATCATCGCCAAGGACAAGTTACGCAATGTATGGATGACCCTGGGCAAGACCTGGAACCAAGCCTCCGGTTATTGGACCGGGCGGCGCTAAAATTTTTATCACTGAAAGGTACTCAAATGCTTGCACTTAAGTCTTCTTCGATCCCCGAGCTTGATAGCTGGGGCACAGTAACCGATCTTGGCTCCACGATCCTTGAAGGTGATGCCAAGGCCTTTGGCCAATTTACCCATGGTGCGCCGGATGCACCCCTGAGCGCCGGATATTTTGCGGTCACGCGGAGCATGTTCCGCATGGTTTATCCGTTCACCGAACACGCGGTCGTCCTGGAGGGGGAGGTAACATTGAAAAATGAAACGACCGGGGTGACTGTGACCTACAAGGCCGGCGATGGCTGGATGATCGAGAAGGGAACGCCGGTACTATGGACTGTTCATACACCACGCTTCGTTAAGCACTACATGGCCGCTGTTTAGTCCTCGCAGATGGCGGCGCCATGGCGGTGCCGCCACCAAGAAATAAAATCTCGCGTTTCAAAAAACTCTGCACCGTCAATTTCTCACGAAATACATGAAATTTAAAAAAAACGGGAGTGGCCATCCTTGATGGAACCGGGATTTCAAACTAATTTTAAGATTGTTAAACTAACTATTTTGGTTGGCCTCTCGGTCGAGTGTGTGCTGGATACGGGAGTCGATGGTCGATGGCCGGCGGGTTTCGGCAGGCTTGCTGCCCGCGATTCACGGCGCTTGCCGAAAAAAGGGAATGGCGCCATGGGCGGCGCCGAGGCGGTGGCCAGACAAAGCCTGAATTTTTCGAGTGTTTTGGTGATGTTCGCCGCGGGAAAAAGGAGATGCCCCCGGACGATCCGTTGCTCTTGAGTTGCCTAGCCCGGATTATGCAGGACTGCTGGCGAGCATAGCGTAAACCGTTGATTTGATGTAAGAATTGGT
>NZ_BSOS01000101.1 GCF_030160635.1 Acidocella aquatica
ATGGTCACTTCCTCCCGCCAAACCACCCATTTATAGCCAACATCAACAAGAGACGCTATAAGAGCCTCCTTAGTCCTGAAGTTCGCCGCGCGAGGCTTCGACCGGGACCACACTGCGATTTCAGTTATCGCGTATGGCCGGGAGACCACCGTACGCTGCGGGACACCGAGAGTTGATGTTTGGTAAGACGATGCATGAGGCTGAAATCGACCCGCGGCACCAACCGCCGCGTAGTGCGCCCGCAACGGCACAGTTGCTCGAGGCGGCATCGAGCTTGGCCGATGATCCTGCCGCAGGTTTCGACGATCCTGCCGCCCAGGCCAGACTTGCCAGATTTCTACAGCTTTATAGTCAATGGATTATATTGCATCGTGGAATGTCGGAATCGCTTGAGATATGGGCCGAGCAAAGCAAAATCCTTGTCCATTGCATGGTTGGCGCCGGCACCCTTGAAGAGGCGTTGGATCTCAATATACGATTTGCCACACTATTCTGGGGCAAATATATTGAGACCGAATTACGCCACGAGGGCGACCATACGGCTGTTATTTTCCGCGAGCCCCTCGAACAAGGCCGAGATGGATTGATCCGTGCGATGTGGCCGCTGATTGCGACGCTTAGTCAACTGGAATTTCTCGCCGGCGGACCGTTAAAAGGGGTTTCCGGCCGCGTACCAACCCCTGCATGCGTTCCCCGCAGCACGGTCGCCCTGCTTTTCCGTGGATTGCTTGCATATAATGCTGACGAAGCTGCACTAGTCATTCCGAAACATCTATTGCAACGGCCAGTAGTGGCGCGGGCGCGTGACATTCCAGCCTTCTTTGAAAAATTTATGCTCATAACAGTTACCGGCGTTCAGGCGCCAATCAAGATGCGCCCAATGATCGAGGCACTTCTCCGATCCGGAAAAATTTCTAACCCGGACGCATCTGCAGATTTACCCAGCTTAGCGACCCGTCTTCACCAAAGTGTCGCAACAATCCGGCGCCGTCTTCGGAGTGAAGGCACGACCTTCAGAAGCATAAAGGACGATGTTTTCGACGACATCGCGAAGGCGTGGCTGCGTGAAACGGACTACACAATAGAGGCTATTGCAACCATGCTTGGATACAGTGATACCTACGGATTTCGGCGTGCCTTCCACCGCCGCAACGCGATCCCGCCCTTGTCCTACCGCCACAAAGCTGGCCTCCGGAAAGGCGCTGATTTGCATAATAATTCACATCCTAAGCAAACGGTCGGACCCGAACAGGTTTAGCATTTCTAGAAAGAACTTGTCTCACAGTTTTGTTGCGCGGGCGGTTTGCGCCCAGTATGCGTGCAATAGCACAGGGAAGTCATTCCGCGAGTGCGCTGGAGTCCGCGCTTGGCAGCGCTGGCCTTTTTATAAAGAACAATAGCGGTAGAGCGACCAACGTGGCGCACATTAAAAATATATAGTCATCATTATAGGCAACCATTAATCAGTACGTAGATATCCCGACATATTTTACTTGACACCACGGGTCGGGTTGGATTCTTTTATCGTTATAAGAGACGATGACGCCCGCAAGCTGGACCACGCGACGCTGGAAGCGCTTCGCATTCGCGGGGTTGGTTTGGTTCAGAAGGGTGAGAGCCCCGAGGTTGTTGGCAAAGCACTGGGCCTGAACCGCACCACGATCTACGAGTGGCTAGCGATTTACCGTC
>NZ_BSOS01000102.1 GCF_030160635.1 Acidocella aquatica
AGCATTTCCAGGACAACCGAAGCCGAGCCACACAAATGATCGCAGCGGTTTAATGAATCGCCCTGAGTAAATGCAAAGGAGACTAAAATTATTAGGGAACGGTTTGGACTCGGTTCTTCGAGAAATTCTTTGAAACGGAAAATACCGTGCGCCAAACGACGCCCCCCTGGAACAAGCAAAAACACGCGGCTAATACGATCAAGATTAATATCAGATCTCTAGCCGCTATTATTCACGAAGCTGTTTTGGTTTGATTTCTTTGGTCATTCCTGCACAACCGCACATTGTACGCACGTGCTTGATCGCCAGCCTGACTGCGTCGGTTTTGTGGGCTTAGCGGTGTTTCGGCGTTGGAGGATTGGTGATGGTGGGGAGCTTGTGGGGCACATGCCCCTGGCATTAAACGATCAACCGGGACATCCTTGCGAGTGCGTAGGCGAATACGGTTTGATCTGGCATTGATCGCGGTAGATGCAGGCGAACGGATTTCTTTAAGCTCTCGACCCGGACGGCAAGTTTGATCATGCGC
>NZ_BSOS01000103.1 GCF_030160635.1 Acidocella aquatica
TGTGCGGTTGTGCAGGGATGGCCAAAGAAATCAAACCAAAACAGCTTCGTGAATAATAGCGGCTAGCCGCCTACGTGAAGGCACCGGCCGGAGGCTCAAGACCCTCAAAGGTCTCACGCCCTATGAATTCATCGTCAAAACCTGGACAAACGAGCCAGAACGATTCATCCTAAACCCGCTCCAGAAAATGCCGGGACTAAACACCTAATAATGTCGAATTCCTAATTGGAATTACTATATGATGCAGCTGCGAGAATTATGATGTGTGGGGGGGCTGAGCAAGCCATGACCTTGCAGCGCGATATTCCTCCTGCAGGCGGGCGATAAGGGTTTGTGCCGGTTGCACATTATGAATTGCGCCGATGCCCTGGCCAGCTCCCCAGATATCACGCCAGGCTTTTGCATTGCCGGCTTGGGATGCGGGAGACGGCTCAGAAAAATCAAGCTTGCGCGGGTCTGATTCGGGGATGCTGGCGGGGTCTAGACCCGCGGCAATGAGCGAAGCGCGTAGGTAGTTGCCGTGTATTCCGGTGAAATAATTGGTGTAGATGATATCCTCGGCGCCAGCCTGCACGATGGCATTTTTATAGGCGTGCGATGCGTTGGCTTCTTCAGTGGCGATAAAGGCCGAGCCGATATAGGCAAAATCAGCCCCCAGCACGCGCGCTGCGGCGATGCCCCGCCCTGTTGCGATGGCCCCAGACAAGGCCAGCGGGCCTTGAAACCAGCTGCGGATTTCTTCAACCAGCGCGAAGGGGGAGAGACGTCCGGCGTGTCCGCCGGCACCGGCGGCAACTGCGATTAAGCCGTCAGCCCCTTTATCGATGGCTTTTTTGGCGTGCTCCAGCGTGATGATGTCGTGCATGACCAGGCCGCCCCAGCCATGGATTGTTTGGTTGACGGCGAGTTGCGCGCCCAGTGAGGTGATGACCAGCGGCACCCGGTAGCGCGCAAGGACGGCTAGATCAGACTCCAGGCGCGCGTTGCTGCGGTGGACGATCAGATTAACCGCAAAGGGCGCGCTGGGCGCCTGGGGGTGCTCGGCATCATAGGCGGCAAGTTCGCGCGTGATGCGCTCAAGCCAGACTTCAAGCTGATCGGCCGGGCGCGCGTTGAGCGAGGGAAAAGAGCCGATAATGCCCGCTTTGCATTGCGCGATGACCAGCTCGGGGGTGGAGACAATGAACATCGGCGCGCCGATGACCGGCAGGCGCAGGCGGTTCCACAGATCAGACAATGTTCAGGCTCCTTGCGGCTCGAAGAAAGACAAAATGGCAGCCTTGGCTTCGCTTGTTTCAAGCTGGGCGGCAAAAGCGGTGAATTCAGATTGCATCCGCGCGCCTGTATCGCAACCTTGCCCTAATTTCAGCAGGCGCTTGGTGGCGAGCAGTGCGGATTGTGATTTACCGGCGATGGTTTTGCAGATTTCATTGACGCTTGCAGCGAATATGCTGGGCTCGATCACACGGTTGATAAGCCCAAGTTCATAGCCACGCTGCGCAGAGAAGGGCTCGCCCAGCAGCAGCAGTTCACTGGCGCGCAAATGGCCGATCGCCCGGGGAAGCAGCAGGGAGCTGGCGGCTTCAGGCACCAGCCCCAGGTGGATGAAGGGCAGTTGCAGGCGTGAGGCGGGGGTTGCCAGCACCAGATCGCAATGCAGCAATAATGTGGTGCCGATGCCAATGGCGAGGCCATCAACCGCTGCGATGACGATTTTGGGGCATTGGGAGAGCGCGCTCAGAAAGCGGGGCGCGGGATCGTTAGCGCACAATGAGGGGCTGGCCAGGAAATCAGCTAAATCATTGCCGGCGGTGAAGCAGCCATCACCTCCGCGCAGCAGAACCAGGGAAATTTCAGGATCATGCGCCGCGTGCTCGAAGGCATCCGCGAGCGCATGATACATGGCTTGATCCAGCGCGTTCTTTTTTTCCGGCCTGTTCAGGGTGACGCGAAGAATGGCGCCATCAGCAACCGTTTCAATGCGCGACATGACAAATCCAGGCTGAAAAAAGCAAAGGTGGCCGACTGGTTGCGCCCGTATGGGAGAGGGGCATCAGAAAGCCTCCTCCTCCAGCGCCATCAACGAGGCCTTACCGGATTTTATGGTAAGAAACAGAGCCCCGGCCTGGGGCAGAATACGTTCAATAAAAAAGCGCGCGATGGCAAGCTTGGCTTTGTAGAAATCATCATCAGGGCCGGGCTGTAGCAGGTTTTCAGATGCGATTTTGGCGCTGCGTACCCACATGAAACCCAGCGCCACCAGTCCGAACAGGCGCAGATAATCAGTAGCGGCGGCGCCGGCTTCTTCGGCATCCTTCGCGGCTTTTTCAGCGATGAAGCCGGTGGCGAGTTGGAGAGCGCCGAAGGCGCGGGCAAAGCCCTGGACCAGCTTGCCAATTGCGGGATCGTTCTGGTTGGTCTCAATGAAAGCAGCCACCGGGTGGAAGAAGCGGCGCAGGTTGCGCCCCATGTTGGCGGGCAGCTTGCGGCCCACCAGATCAAGCGCCTGGATGCCGTTGGTGCCTTCATAGATCATGGCGATGCGGGCGTCGCGCACGAGCTGTTCCATGCCATGGTCGCGGATATAGCCGTGACCGCCATAAGTTTGCACAGCCAGATTGGCGCTCTCAAAACCCATATCTGTGAACAGGGCTTTGACCACCGGGGTGAGAACCGAGATGAATTCTTCCGCCTCTTCTTTTTCCTGCGGTTTTTGGCTGCGCTCAGCTACATCCATAACCCCCGCGACCCAGCCGCCCAGAGCACGGCAGCCCTCGTTATAGGCGCGCATGGTCATTAAATTACGGCGGATGTCTGGATGGACGATGATGGGGTCGGCGGGTTTGTCTGGATATTTGGCCCCCGCCAGGGAGCGGCCTTGCAGGCGGTCTTTGGCATAGGCGACAGCCCCTTGATAGGCGGCCTCGCCGATGCCCAGGCCCTGGGTGCCGACTGAGAGGCGTTCAGAGTTCATCATGACAAACATCGCCTGCATGCCCTTGTGCGGGGCGCCTACGAGCCAGCCGGTTGAATCGTCGAAGTTCATCTGACAGGTGGCGGAGGCTTTGATGCCCATTTTATGCTCGATGGCGGCACAGGAGACGCCGTTGCGCCCACCGGGGGTGCCTGTTTCATCAGGTAGAAGTTTTGGCACCAGGAAGAGGGAGATGCCTTTCACCCCCGCGGGGGCATCAGGCAGGCGGGCCAGCACCAGGTGGATGATGTTCTGCGCCATGTCGTGCTCACCGGCGGAGATGAAAATTTTTGAGCCGGTGAGCTTGTAGCTGCCATCATCCTGCGGCACCGCCTTGGTGCGCAGCAGGCCCAGATCGGTGCCGCAATGCGGCTCGGTGAGGCACATGGTGCCAGACCATTCACCCGAGACGAGCTTGGGCAGATAAAAATCCTTCAGCGCCTCCGCGCCATGGCTTTTGAGAGCCAGATAGGCGCCGTGGGAAAGCCCGGGGTAGAGGCCAAAAGAGATGTTGCAGGCGCAGATCATCTCCTCCACCAGCTTTGCCACGGTTTCAGGCAGGCCCTGGCCGCCGTATTGCGGGTGGGCGTTGAGCGCGCCCCAGCCGGCCTCATTAAAGGCCTTGAAAGCCGCCTTGAAACCGCTCGGGGTGCGCACGACGCCGTTTTCAAAATGACAGCCTTCCTCATCGCCGGGGGCGTTAAGGGGCAGGAGTATCTCGGCGCAGAATTTTCCCGCTTCTTCCAGGACCGTGTCCAGCAGTTCGGGCGTGAATTCCTCTGTGCCGGGCAAGGGCTTGGCGGGGTGAAGCTCGTGCAGCACAAAGCGCATGTCCCGCAGCGGGGCTTGGTAGGTTTGCATGGCTTGGTCTCCTTAATTGCGAAGTGGCTTGCCGGTGGTGAGCATCGTTTCGATGCGTGCCAGCGTACCGTCCTTGCGGATAAGTCGTGCGAAGGCGGCACGTTCGAGGCTGAGTATGTCGGCTTCGCTCGGCCGGTCGATGATGTCGGCCTCGCCACCGGAGAGAACCGTGGCGAGTTCGCCGGCCACGACTTCGTCATAAGCCGTGGCGACGCCTTTCTTGCGGAAGTCCCTCACCGCCATGGCAAAGCCCACACGGCCTTCCTCACCGGGAAGCTGGTAGGTGGGCGGCTCGGGCGGGGCGTGAGCCTCCACCAGGGCCAGAACTTTTGCCTTGGCATCGGCCAGCAGGCGGTAACGGTTCATCGTAATGCCATCGGTTTCGCGCAGAAAAAGAAGTTCTTTGGCGTTGGCTGCGGATTTGCTAACCGTTGCGGTGCTGAGCAGCTCAAACACCTTGGCCGCCGCTGGCATGGGGCCGCGCGGCATGGCCTTGGCCGCGGCGTAGCGCGCGAGCAGCTCAGAGCAGCCGCCCCAGGCAGGGACCAGCCCCACGCCGCATTCCACGAGGCCGATATAAGCCTCGGCATGTGCCTGGATGGCGGTGCTGTGCAGCAAAATCTCGCAGCCGCCTCCCAGCGCCATGCCAAAAGGGGCCGCAACGCTGGGGAAAGATGCGTATTTCAATTTTTTGAAAATCGTCTGGCCCGAGGCTATGAGTTTTTCGATTTCGCTCCAGGCCGCGATGTTGGCGGCGAAGAGGGCAAGGCCGAGATTGGCGCCGACCGAGAAATGCTGTCCCTCGTTATAGATAACCAGTGCTTTATGGTTTTGCGGCACCAACTCGATAGTTTGGGCGAGGAGTTCAAGATTTTGCTGGTCCCAGCTGTTGCTCTTTGAGGTAAGCTCGAAGCAGAGTACGCCATCGCCAATATCCCACACGGCGGCGGATGCGTTTTTAAGCAGCGGCTTGGTGGCGAGCTTAATATCCTCCAGCATCAGCACGCCCGGCGGGCGGGGGAGCGGGTGATAGGTAGCATCTGTGCCAAGATATGTGCGTGTGGCTCCCTCCAGCCGGTAGAAGCTTTTGCCCGCAGCCGCGGCGAGCAGCGCGGGGACGGCAAAGCCATCCGCCGCGAGTTTTTCAGCCAGCCAATCAGCGCCGAGCTTGTCGATCAGCTCGAAGGGGCCGAATTTCCAGTTATAGCCAAGTCGCATGGCTTCATCGATGGCGTGCACATCATCAGCAGCGGCGGGCACCAGAGAGGCGGCGTAAGCGAGGGTTTGGCCAATAACGCGCCAAGCGTAACGAGACTGCGTCAGCAGCTTGCGTAAATCGCGTTCATTGGGCGCGGCGGATTTTTGCACGGGATGATAGTCGCCGGTGACGAGGTTGATGGCTTCGCGGCCTTTGGCGCCCTTGCGGTAGAAGCCGCCTTTTCCCTTGCGCCCGGTGTAGCCCTCGGCGATCATTTTGGTGATCAGCGCAAGGTCACGGTTGGAGGCGTGGAAGGCATCGCCGGGGGGGAGCGCGCCTGCGAGGCTGGCGTTGATATGGGGCATCAGGTCAAGCCCGACCAGATCAATCAGCCCGAAGATGCCGGTTTTGGGAATGCCGAAGGGCCGGCCCATGAGGGCATCGGATTCTTCCACGCTCAGAGCTGCATCCAGAGCCTCGACCACGCCGGTTTGCAGCCAGAACACGCCCAGGCGGTTGGCGATGAAACCGGGGGAATCCTTGGCCTTCACCACGCTTTTGCCAAGCCTGAGATCAGAGAAATCGGCAATCTTGCTGGCCAGATCGGCATCAGTTGTTGTGGACGTGACCAGCTCCAGAAGCCGCATATAACGCGGCGGGTTGAAGAAATGCGTGACCATAAAATCGCGCTGGAAGCTCTCGGGCATGCCCTCAATGAGTTTGGCGAGCGGGATGGTGGAGGTGTTGGAGGACACCGCCGTACCGGGGCGGCGCACTGCGTCAATCTTGCGGTAGAGGGCCTGCTTAAGTTCCAGCCGTTCGATAATCGCCTCCACCACCCAATCGCAGGTAGCGAGCTGGGGCAGGTCATCCTCGATGTTACCAGGCGTGACGAGCCTGGCGGCATGTTTGGACATGAATGGCGCTGGGTCAGTTTTGAGCATTTTGGCGATGGCGCCTTCGGCCAGGGCGTTACGGCTGGCGGCACCATTGGGCACAATATCAAGCAGCAGCACCGGCACGCCCGCATTGGCAAATTGCGCGGCGATGGCCGCCCCCATGGTTCCAGCGCCGATGACAGCGGCCTTGTGGATGCTCTGCATTACACGCGCTCCAGAATGGTAGCGATGCCCTGGCCGCCGCCGATGCATTGCGTGGCCAGCGCGTAGCGCCCGCCTGTGCGCACCAGCAATGAAGCGGCCTTGCCGGTAATGCGAGCCCCGGTGGCGCCCAGCGGATGGCCAAGCGCGATGGCCCCGCCATCAATATTCACCTTGGCTGGGTCCAACCCCAGATCGTGGATGCAGGCCAGCGATTGGGAGGCAAACGCCTCGTTCAACTCCACTATATCAATATCAGAAATGGATAGCCCGGCGCGCGCCAGGGCTTTTAGGGTGGCGGCGACAGGGCCGATGCCCATGATTTCAGGCGCACAGCCCGCCGTGGCGGTGGCGCGGATGCGCGCCAGCGGCGTAAGGCCATGGCGGGAGGCATAATCTTCAGAACAGACCAGCACCGCGGCCGCGCCATCGGTGAGCGGCGAGGCGGTGCCCGCTGTCACGGAGCCGTTGGCGTTGAAGGCGGGCTTGAGCCCGGCCAGGGTTTCAGCCGATGTTTCCGGGCGGGGGCAGCCATCCTGCGTCACCTTTCCCGATTTAGTGGTGATGGGGACAATCTCGTCCGTGAATTTTCCGTACCGAATCGCGGCGGCGGTGCGGCGCTGGCTTTCTAGTGCGAAAGCTTCCTGCGCGATGCGCGCGATGTTCCATTGCGCCGCCACATTCTCGGCGGTGTCGCCCATGCCAATGTAAGCGGCGGGCATTTTGGCATAAAGTGCTGGGTTGGGCAGTGGGTTGTAGCCCATCATCGGCACGCGGCTCATGCTTTCAACACCCGCGGCGATGAACGCCTCGCCAGCACCTGTGGCGATGTGCCCGGCGGCGATATGGATGGCCTGCATGGAGGAGCCGCAGAAATGATTGACCGTGTAACCGCCAACCGATTGCGGCAGGCCGGCATGAAGCGCCACGAGGCGCGCGAGGTTCAGCCCTTGTTCGCCCTCAGGGAAGGCGCAGCCAAGAATGACGGCTTCAAGATCGGACGGGGTGATGCCGCTGCGGGCAACCAGGGCGGCGATGAGTTCGGCGGCGATATCGTCTGGGCGGGTGCGGGCCAGAGCCCCCTTGGTGGCGAGGGTGAAGGGGGAACGGGCATAGCCCGCGATAACGGCATGAGTCATGGTGATCTCCCGATCGGTTTGGCGGCGGCGTTTTTCGTTCGGCCGGTATTGGATTTGGTGTTCGGTGCCGGGGCGGATGGAGCCCCCGTTGCTTTCAGCGAGTCTTCGCATTGCAATTCGAGGTTGCGGAGTTCGGTCATGGTCTGTTCCAGGGCGTTGCGTTGCTCCTCCAACTTGCGAATACGGTTTTGCACAGCCTTCAACAGCGCGCTGGTTTGCTGCCCATGGGCGGGGTCGATATCGTAAAGCTCAAGATATTCCTTGATCTCCTTGATGGAAAAGCCGAGCCGCTTGCCGCGCAGGATGATGATCATGCGCGCCCGGTCCCGCTGGGAATAGACGCGCGTATTGCCCGCGCGGCGGGGAGAAAGCAGCCCCTGCGCCTCGTAGAAATGTAGGGTGCGCACAGTGATCCCTAACTCGGCGCTCAGTTGCGTGACGGTATAAAGCGGATCGCGTTGCGACATGAAAACTCCTGCATGATCGGTTACTCTGAGTAGCTATTAAATCATATCATTAACCTTTGCATGTCGAAAAACGGCCTGATTATTGATGAATGCTGTGGATCAGAACTTCATGCTTACACCTGCGGTGAAGGAATTATCCGACGCGTTGTAATTGCCAACGAGCGCGCCGCTCGTTGCGGAGGCTCTGGAATTAACACTGCCGCCTGGGGTGAATACGTGCCCATAGGCGAGCTGGATAGTTGCCGCCGGGGTAACCCTATATTGCACGCCGGCGCCCAGATCGTAATGGTTGGCATCTGGCACACGTGAAGTCCGGTTGGAATTCGTAACGGGCGATTGGTCATAGGCAAAACCTGCCTGCAGCATGATTCGGTCTGTAAGCTGATAATTGGTGGCAACGCCCGCAAACCAGGTGTCGTGCCAGTTCTCGTTGATGACGCTGCCAGGGCTGCCATTTTTGGGGGTGATGTTCAGGCTGTTGAACAAGGCCCAATGCGTCCATTGCAGGCTCGCCATTAGGGCCCAGGCTGGAGAAATCTGATGATAAACACTAACACCTAGTGAATCAGGCAGAGTGACCGATGTGGTGGCGCCGCTGTTGCCTGCGGCCAGCGCTGCGACGGTGTTGGGGCTGTAGACGCTGTAGATTGCCGGAACGGCAATGCTCTGCGTGCCGGAGATGTTATTGCGAATACGCGAATGATAATCTACGCCGATGCGCGTCTGGTTATCAAAGCTGTAGAGCACGCCAATATTGTAGCCAATGCCTATATCATTGCCATGGACATCGGCAACAGGGTCTTGCCCGGTCAGCGCGCTGAGCGTTGGTATGTTGAGCGCCTGGGTTAGGCGGGCATCAAAATATTCGAAGACAGGCCCACCGCCGACGGAAATATGGTCGTTCACCTTATATGAAAGGGAGGCGCCCAGATCAACGGCGGTGATGTTGGAGACAAGGCTTTGATAGCGGCCGACGAAATCGCCCGGATATGAAGTGCGCTCGCCATAAGGATTTGTGAGGCTAACGCCCAGACGCCAGTCTGGCGCCAGGCTGAACACGCCAAAGAGCGACCCTGAGGCTGCCGGCGCAACGGCGTTGCCGCCCTGGACACCGCCCACAGTACCGCCCGTGAGCGGATTGGTGTTGTATCCAGAGAAGGAGGCTGAGGGGGAGATGAAGCTGATATCACTCTCAACCTCATTGCGATCGAGCAGCGCCATGCCGGCGGGGTTGGTCCAGGCTGTGCTGGCATCGTAAGCCTTGGCCTCGCTGCCGACGAAAGCGTTGCCAAGCCAGTCGGCCGAGCCTTCGCGCAGCCCAAAGCCGGAGGCGTGGGCGTTTTGGACGAAAGCGAGCGCCCCCAAGGTCGCGCAAGCGGTCGCCGCCAATAAGGTTGCTTTGCGGCAAGTGGTGTTTTTCATGGTCCTGGCCTCCTTTTGATTTTATGTGTCGCGGCCGGGTTACCCGGACTGAGCTTTTCTGTTGAATAGAGTTGTTACATGACGTAATGTGTAGGTACAATACTAAAAAGGGACGGAAATGCAAGAAGTCGTTTTCAATCGTCGTATAAAAATTATGGTCGCCGCCATGGGGTTTGTTTTGGCCGCCGGGGCGGCAATGGCGCAGCCCGGCCCGCAGGGGTGGTGGATGGATCAGAGCGGCAAGGCAGGGATTTTGATTGCAGCTTGCGGGGGGGATTTATGCGGCAGGATCGAGTGGCTGAAAGCGCCCCTGGATTCATTGGGCAAGCCCAAGACCGATGTGCATAATCACAGCGTCTCTTTGCAGAGCAGGCCGGTTTGTGGATTGCAGATTTTGGGCAATTTCAGCCCGGCCACAGCGGGCGGTTGGAAGGAAGGGTGGATCTATGATCCCGAGAGCGGCAAAACCTATAAATCCGTTATGCACCTTGCCCTCGACGGCACTTTACGGGTGCGCGGCTATGTCGGCATTCCGCTGTTTGGCCGCTCCGAGGTATGGACACGCCCCGGTGCGCAGTTAACCCCCTGCGCGGGAGGTTAACAATGAATACGCAACAATTTGGCGGGACCATCCCTTGTTCACCGGTGCATGAGCTTCTGGCCAATGCGGTGGCACGCTATCCAGGTGTCTCGGCGCTGGATTTTATGGGCAAGTGCACAAGCTATGCCGAGTTGGGCCGGCTGGTGGAGCGCGCGGCCGCAGGGTTCCAGCGCATGGGGGTGCAGAAAGGCACCCGCGTGGCCTTGTGCCTGCCCAATACGCCTTATTATGTGATAAGCTATTATGCAATTTTGCGCGCGGGCGGTGTGGTGGTGAACCTCAGCCCGCTTTATGTGGAGCGCGAGCTGCGACATTTTTTGAAAGATAGCAGCGCGCGCATTGCCGTGACGCTCGACCTCGCCGAGCTCTACGGAAAATTCGCGCCGATTGTGGCGGATGGTTCTCTGGACCATCTGGTTGTCGGGTCTATGCTCGGCATACTACCCCCGCTGAAGCGTTGCGGATTCTGGTTGACCCGCCGCAAGACCCTCGCGACAATTCCCGCTGATAGTAGGCATGTTGCATTCAACACGCTGGTGAGGTCAGGCGATGCTCCCCGTGCCGTGCCGTGCGATGTGGCGCGCGATCTGGCGGTCCTACAGTATACAGGCGGGACAACCGGTATCCCCAAGGCGGCGATGCTAAGCCATGCCAATGTCTCGGCCAATAGTGAGCAACTGCGCCGGCGCCTGCCGGAGATTGCACCGGGTAGCGGCATGCTCACGCTTGTACCCTTGTTTCATGTGTTCGCGATGACTGTGGCGCTCAATCTCTCCGTGCTGCTAGGCCTTAAAATCATCCTGCTGCCACGTTACGACAAAGAACTGCTGCGCAAGACCCTCAAACGCACGCGGCCGCTATTTTTCCCCGGTGTGCCGACGATTTACGCCAGTATCAACGAAGCCGCTGCCAAGGAAACATGGGAACTCTCCTCCATTCGTTATTGTGTTTCTGGCGCGGCGCCGCTGCCGGAGGCGATCCGCAGGCAGTTTGAGGCAATTTCCAACTGCCATCTGGTGGAGGGGTACGGGCTTTCGGAAGCCTCGCCGGTGGTGGCCTGCAACCCTTTTGGTGCCGTGCGGGCCGGCTCCATCGGTCTTGCGGTGGAGGACACCATTGTCGAGATACGCGCGCTGGACAATCCGCATCGCATCGCGACGCCGGGCGAACACGGTGAAGTGTGCGTGCGGGGGCCGCAGGTGATGTTGGGGTACTTGAACCGCCCGGATGAGACGGAAAAAGTATTCATTGATGGCGCGTTGCGGACCGGAGATGTCGGCTACAAGGACCAGGATGGTTATATTTTTCTGGTTGACCGTATTAAGGACATGATCATCTCCGGCGGCTACAATGTCTATCCGCGCATGGTGGAGGAAGCGCTCTATAAACACCCCGCCGTGTCCGAGGCGGTGGTCATCGGCATTGCGGATGCACGGCGCGGGCAAGTGCCTAAAGCCTATGTGAAGCTGCGCGAGGGCGCCACCACGACAGAAGAAGCCTTGCAGACTTTCCTGGCCGATTATCTTTCTCCCGTGGAACGGCCAAAGACAATAGAGTTTCGAGACACTCTGCCCAAAACAGTTGTCGGCAAACTTGAGCGTAAAGGGCTGGTGGCGGAACATCAAGAAGGCGTGCAGACGGCCAGCGGCCTGAGCCTTGAACGCAAGTAAGGCGAAACGGCGGATCGATGGGTTATGTGTAACCAATGCGCGGAGCTTTCTTTTACCCATAACTTTTGGTGAAAACTGGCTATTGCGCGGCTCGAATCCCGTGTGATTCTG
>NZ_BSOS01000104.1 GCF_030160635.1 Acidocella aquatica
AGAGTAGAGCACAAAACCTCAAAGCTCAGAAGTGGCTTTCAAAGGGGCAGATTAACAGCGCTTACATTAGAAGCTGGAATTGAGCGCTTCATCTTCACCAGTACCATGGGCACTTTGGGGCTTAACGAAAGTGGCCCCGTTACGGAGGATATCCCCTTCAACTGGATGGACCGAGCGCCGCCCTATATTCGCGCCCGGCTGGAAGCGGAGACAAGGTTTCTTAGCTATTGCCGCGAGAAGGGCCTGCCAGGCGTGGCGCTTTGTGTTGCCAACACTTACGGCCCCGCGGATTATCAGCCGACCCCGCATAATGGCGGGCTTTGGGATGCGGCTCGCGGCAAGATGCCGGTCGCCATCGAAGTTAGCCAACCAACCGTCGATATCCGGGACGTCGCGGAGGCAGCGCTTTCGGCGGAAACGCGCGGCCGGCTCGGCGAGCGCTACATCATTGCCAACGAATTCGTCAGCAATCGCGCTCTCTTCGCGATGGCCGCCGCCCGCGGCGCGCAGGCCCCGCCGAAATTCATTCCGTATAAAGTATCTTACAGTCTCGCGTGGGTCACGGAACGGTTGATGAAGCTCGCAGGCCGCAATGATTACGCTGTCAGTACGAATGCCATATTTCTCTCGAATGTATTTCGCGAGATGGATAATGCCAAAGCCCGGACAGACCTGGAATGGAAGCCGCGCCCGCTCACAGAGACAGTACGCGATAGTGTGAACTGGTTTGCAATGCGGGCGCGGGAAACCAGCGCACGCAACGTCCTCCCTTTGGCATACTAGACGAAAAATCTTGGCAACGCCTGTGCGACTACCCAAGGAAAGCGACAGCTTGCCATTTGAAGCACCGCGCCGGTAACGCTTCTCGATGATGAACAAAAGCCGAAACACACGTCAGATTTCAAACAACACATGTGGCGTAAGCTGCCAAGGAGCTTCCTCGACAACGATGATAAATGCGGACTTGATATGCCGTATAGCAACAAGGTCTCCGCGAGTGCAGCCTCCGGCATCCCTGTTCGGCGGTTCGGTGCCTTTTAGTGCAAAAAAAATCGCCGAGTGCTACCCAGCCGGCCGGTCGCAGTATCTGGCTTCGTTTGAACAATTCGATTGATCGCTCGATCGAAGCTGGCTTTATTCTGCCCGCGGATCGCACTGAAATCCTGAGCTTGGCGAAGCTGGACTTCCAGTCGCTAAATAGCGATGTTCGCGGCTGATCCAGCGTATCGCCGGAACTGGCGCCTGCCGCTAATGAGACAACAGAACGCACCGATTAACTAGCCTAAGGAGATCCCGGCTGACGCCTCCGAACACGCGTTCCCGCAGGCGATTATGGCTATATAGACCCGCAACGCCGAAATCCGGCTTATGCTCGCTCGTTATTGCCCGGAGAGCTTCGGCATCACTGCTTGTTGCCTCGACAACCATAAGGTCGACTTTTATGCCATGGCGTTCAAGCCAGAACGTCACCGCCTCCATACGCGCACCTTCCGCTGTCATTTTTTCTTTCTCAGCAACCTGAACCAGTAAGACTGACGAAGCTTTTTTGAGCAGGGGCAACGCATCCACAACCGCCCGCCGGGTCTCCAGCGTGTCCTTCCAATAAATAATTCCGCGATCAAAGGCGGGGGATGCGATACCCGATTTTGGCACGCCCAGCACGGGGCGCCCCGCATGTACCACAAGTTCGCCCAGATTGAATGGCTGTATCTGATAGGGAGGATCAAGCGGTTGATCGGCGCACACGATCAGCAAATCCGTTCCTCTGGCTTCCTGCGCCAGAGTTTCGGTTATCGACTGACGTGCGTTGATCGTCCGCCAGCTAATCTCGGCACAGCCTTGCAGCGCGTCACGAAATTCTGCCTCGGCGGCAGCTAAATGAGCCTGCCATGACGCAATACCCTCGTCCAATGACTGGGCAACAAGGTAGTAATCCTCATTGGTGAAATTATCAGACGTCTCGGAGGCTGCGATACCGATTACTGCCGCTTGGTGGGTTACCGCCAACAACCGGGTGATGGCCAGTACATTATCATTGGGCCGACCGATCTGCAGATGCACCATCAATGTAGCGTAGCTCATTTTTTCTCCAACTTTGACCGCCAAATATAGCTGTTAAAGTCTAGACTTCCATGAATTCAAAATATACCGGCGCCACGAAAAAACTGTCTGGACGATGGATCGCGTCTTCCCTGCTCTGCCAACCGGCGAAGACCTATGCTCTGCCTGATTGCTGGGAGACCGTATGCTTGAAGTGTTTCTGTCCCTCTATGGAACTGCTGTGCGGCCAAGAGTTTTTCGGAAGGGGCTTGGCGAAATCTGCTCAAACGGGACGTTGTCAGCCGGTAGAAGAGGAGAGCACACATGTATAAGCTGGCAGAGCTGGCGAGGTCGGCGCTTGATGGCGCGCCTGAGGCGGAGGCGGTGGAATACCTAGGCCGGTGGCATTCATGGAATGAAATTCGCATCGTTGCTGGCCGGGTGGCCCACCTGCTGGACGCATCGGGGATTGACCCGCGCGCGCCCATTGGCTTCGTGCCGCGCAACCGCCCCTCTGCGATTGCAGCAGAAATCGGCATGATCGCGGCCGCGAGGACGATCCGCATGATCTATGCCTTCCAGTCCTCGGCTGGGATCGCACGAGATGCCGGCCGCTTGCACCTATCGGCCGTGGTCGCTGCGGAGGAAGATTTTACACCTGAACTGTTGGCTGTGCTGCGCGAGCAGGGTATGCGCGCGGTCGCCTTGCGTGAGATGGGCGCCATGGCAGTAGAAGGGGGGGGAACGCTGCACCGCGGGGCTCGATCCCCAAGTGCCGCCTGAGCCAGAGCTTCAGGTGCATACCAGCGGCACCACCGGCGCGCCCAAACATGTCGGTTTCAGCTGCGAGATTGTGGCGAAATACATTGTCGGCGAGAACGTCTCTGCCCTGGCTGGCGATTAGACCGCCGCCACGCCGGTCCTGCTGACCTTCCCATTGGGGGCAATATCTCGGGCATCTATTCGGTCTTGCCCACCATGCTGCAGCGCCGCCGCGCCGTGTTGCTGGACCGTTTCACACTGGATGGCTGGCGTGATTTTGTCCGCCGTTTCCAGCCGGCAATGCCGGGCCTGCCACCTGGCGCCGTGGGCATGGTGCTTGATGCGGGGATATCGCCCGAGGAACTCGCCTGCGTCAAGATGATCATGACCGGCGCTACGCCGCTTGACCCTTCCGTTCAGCAAGCCTTCGAGGCACGCTACGGCATACCCATTTTGCTCTCATATGGCGCCACCGAATTCGGTGGCCCTGTAACCGCAATGACGCCAGATCTCTACGCACAATACGGCCCCGCCAAGTTCGGCACAGTGGGCCGCCCCTTTGCCGGCGCAAAGCTACGCGCTATCGACCCCGAGAGCTTCGCAGAGCTGTCTCCCGGTCAGGAAGGTTTGCTGGAGGTGAGCGCGCCGCGCATTGGCGAGCATTGGATACGCGCGGCCGACATCGGAGTGGTCGATGAGGATGGTTTCGTTTTCCTGCGCGGCCGGGCCGACGGCGCCATTATGCGCGGTGGCTTCAAGCTGCTGCCTGAGGCGATTGAGGGCGCTCTATGTCTGCACCCGGCCGTCGCCGCGGCGGCAGTGGTTGGGATTGCCGACAAGCGGCTGGGCCAGGTGCCGGCAGCAGCTGTGCAGCTCAGGACTGGGATGGAGCCGCCTTCCATTGCCGATGTGGAGCATCATCTGCGCCAGCACGTCTACGCCACCCATATCCCCACGCTCTGGCGTTTCGTCGACGCTTTGCCACGGAACAACACATTTGGCTCTTATAGCGTCTCTTGTTGATGTTGGCTATAAATGGGTGGTTTGGCGGGAGGAAGTGACCA
>NZ_BSOS01000105.1 GCF_030160635.1 Acidocella aquatica
ATGTGCGGTTGTGCAGGGATGGCCAAAGAAATCAAACCAAAACAGCTTCGTGAATAATAGCGGCTAGTTTGGGTTGATCTGCTGCTGAGCAAGGAGGTCCGAGCGGCATAGGGCCAGTTCAGCCTGCCGCCATTTGTGGTTCGTGGGGGAAGAAGGAGCATAGGCCAAAATCCCCAGTAAGCGCGCGCCATTGATGCGAGCGATCTTGCGTTGGACATTGGTCAGCGTTGTATCGCCATGCCCGCCCGCTTGCGGCGCTCTTAAAGTCAGACTCAAGAGTGCATCGTCACAGGCAGTATACATTCGGCAAGAGCAGCTTAGCTGTGGGATGTTGGGGCCGTGTGGTTTCTAAACTTTATGTCTTCTTTATGCCCGGCATTTTTTTCCACATAGGATCTTTATGCATAGTGGAGCATCCTTGCTGGATGAAGGGGGACTTTCAATGAACGATTTTATTGCTATTTTTTTTGGTTTCACCATATTTTTGCTGTTGCTGTGCTATGTTCCAGCTTGCGGGCACGTCTGATGTTGGATCTGGTACTGGGTGGCGCGGTCTCGGCCGGGCTGCTGATTTATCTTGTCTGGGCGCTGCTGCGTCCAGAAGATTTTTGAAGGCTCCGCTGCCATGACAATTCAGGGTTTACTCTACATCGCGTTGGTTTTCGCGCTTGTGCTGGGAGCGGCGTTTCCACTAGGCTGCTATCTGGCGGCGATATTCGAGGGTCGTGTGACTTGGCTGCGCCCGGTTGAGGTTGGTATTTACCGGCTCGCAGGGGTCGATGAAACGCGCGCCATGCGCTGGCAGGATTACGCCATCGCACTGCTGCTGCTCAGTGTGATCCACTTCTTTTTGCTCTACGCAATTTTGCGGCTGCAATATTATCTGCCAATGAATCCGCAACATATCACCGGCATGGCGCCGCGCCTGGCGTTCAACACCGCAGCTAGTTTTGCCACCAACACCAACTGGCAAGCCTATGTGCCTGAAGCGCAAATATCCAACGGCGCGCAAATGTTCGGGCTGGCCGTACATATGTTCCTCTCCGCCGCTGCTGGAATCGCTGTCGCCGCCGCGGTGATGCGCGCCTTTACCGGTAGCGGGCTGAAATCCATAGGCAATTTCTACACTGACCTTACGCGTATCACGCTGTATGCGCTGTTGCCCGTCACCATTATTGCGGCAACCCTGCTGGTGCTGGCTGGTTCGCCGCAGACCTTTGGGCCGTTCATCACCGCCCACACGCTGGATGGCGGCTCGCAAACCATTGCCGTCGGCCCCGTGGCATTCCAGGAGGCGATCAAGGAATTCGGTACCAACGGCGGCGGGTTTTTCAATGCCAATTCGGCCCATCCATTTGAGAACCCGAATGCCTGGACCAACCTGTTCGAAAACTTCCTGCTCCTGGTCATCGGTTTTGCCATGCCGATTGCCTTTGGCCATATGGTGAAAGACAAAGCGCAAGGCCGTGCGTTGATGGCGGCTATGGCGATCGCCCTCGCTTTGGGGTGCGTTGGCGCCTACGCAGCCGAGGCGGCGGGCAACCCGCTGCACATTGCCGCTGGCGTGGCCGCGCAGGGAGGAAACTGGGAAGGCAAGGAAATCCGTTTCGGAATTCCTGCTTCCACCACCTTCAATGTTTCTGCCACCGGTACCTCGACCGGTGCAGTTGATAGTTTTACCGACAGCTATACGCCGCTCGGCGGTGCCGTGCCTCTGTTTCTCATGCAACTGGGCGAGGTTACGCCTGGTGGCGCTGGCTCGGGCTTTTATACTATTATCGTTTTTGCGTTGTTCTCGGTTTTCGTCGCGGGGCTTATGGTCGGGCGAACGCCGGAATATCTCGGCAAAAAGGTGCAGGCCAAAGAGGTCAAACTTGCGATGCTCGGCGTGCTGATCCTCACCTTGTTCATTCTGGCGGGTGCTGGTTTTTCATTGGTCACGGCTTCGGGTGTCGCCTCGCTCGGCAATGCCGGGCCGCATGGGCTGACGGAAATGCTTTATGCCTGGACCTCGGGCACGGAGAATAACGGCAGTGCTTTCGCCGGGCTTTCCGCTGACACGCCTCTGCTCGATTACGGACTGGGTGCCGCCATGCTGTTTGGGCGCTTTGCTTTCATGGTGCCGGTCCTGGCCATCGCCGGTTCGCTTGCTGCCAAGCCGAAACTTCCCGAGAGTGCCGGCACGTTCCCCACCACAGGGCCGTTGTTCGTTGGGCTGCTCATCGGCGTCATCGTCATCCTGGGCGGGTTACAATTCATGCCGGCGGACACGCTGGGACCACTCGCTGCGCATTTTCTTCTCCATGCTGGAAAGACCTTCTAAAATGGCAAAAGCTGAAACGATCTCCTTGTTCGATGCGGGAATTATCCACCGCGCCGCGCTGGATTCCCTGCTGAAGCTCAATCCAGCCTCCCTGGCCCGTAATCCGGTGATATTTGTCACCGAAATCGTGGCAGCGCTGGTCAGCGTGACCGCGGTCGAGGCAATCGTCACGCGTCACCCGTTTGGGTTTGCGCTCGTCATCGCCATCTGGCTTTGGCTGACCGTAATCTTCGCGACCTTCGCGGAGGCGGTGGCGGAGGGGCGAGGCCGCGCTCGCGCTGAAAGCCTCAAACATGCCCGCTCCGACACGATGGCGAAGCTCCTGTTCGATTCGCACGACCGCGCCCTCTACAAGCCCACGCATGCGCCTGATCTGTATCGCGGGGATGTGGTGCTGGTCGAGGCTGGAGATTTGATCCCCTCTGACGGCGAGGTCATCGAAGGGGTGGCCAGCGTGAATGAGAGTGCTGTGACGGGTGAGTCCGCCCCGGTGGTGCGCGAGGCCGGCGGTGACCGCTCGGCTGTGACCGGCGGCACGCTGGTTGTCTCTGACTGGCTGGTGGTGCGCATCACCGCCGATGCGGGCGCCACGTTCCTTGACCGTATGATCGCGCTGGTTGAAGGCGCGGCGCGGCGCAAGACGCCTAATGAGATTGCGTTGAATATTCTTCTCGCGGGTCTCACGCTTATTTTTCTCATTGCAGTCGTCACGCTCGTTGGCTTTGGCAGTTACTCGGGCACCAAATTCACCATCCCCGTATTGGCGGCCTTGCTTGTCTGCCTCATCCCCACCACCATCGGTGGTTTGCTCTCCGCCATCGGCATCGCGGGTATGGACAGGCTGGTGCGCTTCAACGTCGTCGCCACCTCCGGCCGCGCGGTGGAGGCGGCGGGCGATGTGGACGCGCTATTGCTGGACAAAACCGGCACCATCACTTTCGGCAACCGCATGGCTTCAGGCTTCTACCCCGCCGCTGGGGTCGCCGAGCGCGAACTGGCGCAAGCCTGCGCCCTGGCCAGCCTGGGCGATGACACGCCGGAGGGCCGTTCGATCCTGAGCCTGGCGCGCGAGCGCTACCAGATCGCGCCGGAAACCCCGGATGGAACAACGGTCATTCCGTTCTCCGCCAATACCCGCTTGTCGGGCGTGGATTTCAACGGCGGAACCTACCGCAAGGGAGCTGTGGATTCCTTGCTCAAGGCGCTTAACGTCACTGGTGACACCGGTTTTAACGAGGCCGTGGCCCGCATCGGCCGCGCCGGGTCAACGCCGCTGGCGGTTTCGGCGAACGGCCGCCTGCTCGGGGTCATCGAGTTGAAGGACGTTGTCAAACCCGGGATCAAGGAGCGTTTCGCCGCGTTGCGGGCCATGGGTATCCGCACGGTCATGGTCACGGGCGATAACCGTGTTACCGCCGCTGCAATCGCCGCCGAGGCGGGGGTTGATGACTACATCGCCCAAGCCACGCCGCAGGACAAACTTGATTATATCAGGAAAATTCAGGCGCAAGGACGTTTGGTTGCCATGTGCGGTGATGGCACCAACGATGCTCCGGCGCTGGCGCAAGCCGATGTCGGCGTGGCGATGCAGACCGGCACGCAGGCCGCGCGCGAGGCGGGCAACATGGTCGATCTCGACAGCGACCCGACCAAACTGATCGAGATCGTGGAAATCGGCAAGCAACTGCTCATCACCCGCGGCGCGCTCACCACGTTTTCGATAGCCAACGATATTTCCAAATACTTCGCCATTCTCCCGGCGATTTTCGTGGGCACCTATCCGCAACTCGGCGCACTCAACATCATGCAGCTGCGCACGCCGGAGAGCGCGATTCTCTCAGCGGTCATCTTTAACGCGCTGATCATCGTGGCGTTGGTGCCGCTGGCGCTGCGCGGGGTAAAATTCCGTGCCATCGGGGCGGCGGCTCTGCTCAAGCGCAATCTGCTCATCTATGGGCTCGGCGGCATCGCAGCACCATTCATCGGCATCAAGATAATCGACATGCTTCTGGGAATGTTCAATATTTTTTCATAATGGATCTCGCCATGTTCTTCCGTGAACTCCGCCCGGCGCTCTCGCTGGTTATCTTCTTCACCGTGCTAACCGGCTTCATATTGCCCGAGATTTTTACCGGCGCCATGCAGCTTGCGCTGCCTTATCAGGCCAATGGCAGCCTGATCCGCCAGAACGGCGAGATTATCGGCTCGGCTCTGATCGGACAAAACTTCACCTCACCAAAATACTTCCAGCCGCGTCCCTCGGCGCTGGCCACAGCTTATGATGCCGGCACCTCTGGCGCCTCGAATTTAGCGCCCACCAGTGCGGCGTTGCTGAAAACCGTGCAGGCCCGCGTCGCGGCGTACCGGCAGGCATTTGGTCCCGGCCAGGTGCCCGCCGATGCCGTTACCGCTTCCGGCTCCGGGCTGGATCCGGATATTTCCGCCGCCAATGCCCTGCGTCAGGCCCCGGCCGTGGCTGCTGCGCGGCAATTACCGGCCGATGAGGTGATCGGCCTTGTCAAACGGATGACCCACCACGCCACACTGGGCATTGTCGGCACGACGCATGTGAATGTCCTGCAACTGAACCTTGCGCTGGACCGGCTCACGGCATCATAAAACCCTATGGAAAAACCACGCCCCGACCCCGACGCGCTGATCGCCAGCCTGCGCCAGGCCGGGCGCGGGCATCTGAAAATTTTTCTCGGCGCGGCGCCGGGTGTGGGTAAAACCTGGGCGATGCTCGATGCTGCGCATACCCAGCAGCAAAAGGGCGTGGACGTGGTGGCGGGGCTCATCGAAACCCATGGCCGTGCTGGCACCGCAGAAAAGCTTGGTGAACTGGAAGCGCTGCCGCGCCAGCCGGTGCCGTATCGCGGCCAGAGCCTGGAGGAGTTCGACCTTGACGCCGCGCTCCACCGCCACCCGCAGTTGCTGCTGGTGGATGAGTTGGCACACACCAACGCGCCCGGCCTGCGCCACGCCAAGCGCTGGCAGGATGTGCAGGAATTGCTGGAAGCGGGCATCAATGTCTGGAGCACGCTCAACGTCCAGCACCTGGAGAGTTTGAACGATCAGGTAGCACGCATCACCGGCGTGCGTGTTGGCGAGACCCTTCCGGACACGGTTTTGGATCTGGCCGACGAGATCGAGCTGATCGACCTGCCACCAGCCGAATTGCGAACCCGGTTGGAGGAGGGGCATATCTATAGGCCGGATGTGGCCCTGCGCGCGCTGGATGGCTTTTTCCGCGAGGGCAATCTGGGCGCGCTGCGCGAAATCGCGCTACGCCGCGCCGCCCAGCGTATCGACAGGGACGTGGCCAGCTATATGCGCCTCTCCGCCATTCCTGGCCCCTGGCCGGTCGCCGAGAAGGTGCTGGCGCTGGTTGGGCCCGATCTGTCAGCACAGAACGTGGTGCGGCATGCGGCGCGGCTGGCCGATGCGCTGCGGGCGCCGCTGGTGGCGTTCCATGCCGAAGGGGGCGATGACAACACCAGGGTGCAAGCCGCGCTCGATCTTGCCGTGCAGCTTGGCGGCATGGCGGTCACCGTAAATGCGCGCGATCTGGCCCAAGCCGTTTTGGATTATGCCGCCGCTAATAACATCACGCATATCGTCTTGGGCCGTGACGCGGCCCGCTGGCGGCCCCGGCGGCGGCTGACCGAGTCGCTGACACGCCGGGCCACGGCCTTCACCCTGCATCTCGTGCCGCTGCCGGCCGCCCCGCCACCGCTCACCGCGGCGCCGCGCCCCCCGCGGAACTGGGAGCCCTATGTGCTTGCCGGCGTGCTGCTGGGCGCGGTCACGCTCGGTGGCATCGCCGCACAGTCTTATCTACCGCAGGAGGCCATGGGGCTGATCTTTACCGGGCTGATCGCCGCCATGGCGAGCCGCTCTGGCCGCAATGCCGGACTGTTTACGGCCATCATCGGCTTTTTCCTGTGGAATTTCTTCTTCCTGCCGCCGCTCTACACCTTCTCCGTTTCGGACCCGCAGGACCTTGTGGCCCTGCTGGTGTTTCTCCTGGTAGGGCTGCTTACCGGCACGCTCGCCGGAAGGGTACGGCTCGAGGCCGTCTCTTCCGCAGCGCGTGTGGAAGCGCTGCGGCGCATCTCGCTGTTTGGTCAGCGCTTCTCGCGCGCCGCCACCTTTTCCGATGTATTGCGCGGCGCGGCGGAGGAAGCCGCCTCAATGACTGGCGCGGGGATTGTGCTGTTGCAGGGCGTGAACGGGTTGGAGATGGAAGTCTGCGTACCGGCGGAAGCGGTGCTGGATGAAGCGGCGCAAGCGGCGGCTGAGTGGTGTTATAGCCACGACATGGAAACCGGGATCGGAACCACCACGTTGCCATCCGTGCCTTGGAGATTCCTGCCCCTGCATACCAATGGCACGGTTACGGGTGTGCTTGGCGGGCGGCCAAAAACCGTGCCCCCTCCGCCGCTTGCACAAACCCTGGTGACACTGGCGGGGCAAGCCGCGATGGCGCTGGAACGCGCGCGTCTTGCGATGCAGACCGCCCGCGCCCAGGCCCAGGAGGATAGCCAGAAACTGCGCAACGCCCTGCTTTCCTCGCTCAGCCACGATCTGCGCACGCCACTCACTGCTATTCGTGGCGCCGCGGAAACCCTGGCCCAGTCCGGCACGGCACTGGCTCCGGCGATCCAAGCTGATCTCCTTACCAGCATCATCGAGGACACCGCGCGCATGACGAAATTTCTCTCCAATATCATGGATATGGCGCGGGTGGAGGCAGGTGGCCTTACGGTCCGGCGGGAGAGGTTGCGCCTGGCCGAATTGGTGGAGGCGGCGATTGCCCGCATTCCCGGGGCGCAATACACTGGCGTTAACATTGCGCCTGATGCCAGCCATGTGTTGGCGGACCCGGTGCTGCTGGAACAGGTAGTGGTGAATATCCTCGACAATGCGATGAAATACGCGCCGGCCGGGAGCCGCGTCGCCATCCAGGCGGCACGGCGGGGAGAGAAGGTGCGGCTTGCGGTGTCTGATGAGGGGGTAGGTATTCCGCCGGGGGAATTGGAGGCGGTGTTTGACAGTTTCTTCCGTGCTACCAGGGGGGACCGCGTGGCCCCCGGCACGGGGCTCGGCCTCGCCATTGCCAAGGCGTTCACCGAGGCGATGGGCGGGAGTATCATGGCGCAAAGCCCGCGGCTTGATCTCCCCGCTGACGGGCTTCCCGGCACTATCATCACCGTGGAGTTGCCCGCCGCATGAGTATTGCATCAGGCCGTATTCTGGTGGTGGACGACGAGCCGCAGATCCACCGCTTTCTCGCACCGGCGCTGCAGGCGGCGGGGTTTGAGCCATTGCGGGCGGAGCGCGGCGAGGCGGCGCTGCGCGCCGTGGCGGCGAACGCGCCGGATCTCGTGCTGCTGGATCTTGGCCTGCCGGACATGGACGGCCATGCCGTGCTGCAAAAACTGCGCGAATTTTCCAGCGTGCCGGTTATCATTCTATCCGCGCGTGACCGTGAGGCGGAGAAGATTGCAGCATTGGACGCGGGCGCGGATGACTATGTGGAAAAACCCTTCGGCCTGGGTGAACTACTGGCGCGCATCCGTACCGCGCTGCGCCATAAAGGGCAGCCGGAGGTTAGCAGCCAGCCGCTTGAATTCGACGGATTGGTCATTGACCCAGCCAGTGCGAAAGCGGCGCTGCATGGCGAGGCACTGACACTTACCCGGCGCGAATATGAGTTGCTGCTTCTGCTGGCGCGCAACCGGGGGCGTGTGTTGACCCACCGGCAAATTCTGACCGCGCTGTGGGGGCCGGCACATACGGAGGATGTCGCTTATTTGCGCGTTTATATTGGCCAACTGCGCAAGAAGCTCGGTGCGAGTTTCTCCGCGCGGCTGAGTACCGAACCTGGCGTGGGCTACAGGCTGCAAGAGTAACCCCAGACGGCGGGGAAAACTCTAATCTGACTCCTGGCGATGAAGCGACGTCGAAGACCAAAATGGTCAATTTAGGGGCAAGGTCGTGATATGCCGTCGCCGGCTGCGTGCCCCCGCAACCATCTTGATTTGCTCAACCAGAACAGAAACAGAACCGTCCGTGGAAACACGGGCGGTTTTGTCGTTTGCGGCCGATAAGGCCAGGATTCCCGCCAGCGCGCCGCGGATCTCAACGCGAAGCGCGCCGTTCTCAGGGATCAGACGAACCTCGTCGATCAACGTGCGGATGATGCTGAAGGCTTCGTCCTTGGTTGCCGGGTCGGCCAGCGCGGTGTGCAGCGCCGCAACCTTCTCGCGGTAAACTTCCGCAAGGTTGGGATGCAGCGCCGGCTCACGGGCGGGCTGGTTGGCGAGCAGGGCGTTCAGCTCATCTTCGCGGGCTTCCAGGGCAATCATCTCGTCCTTAACCGTGCGCGCCGGCATGCCGTCCATCAAAGCCTGCACCAAAACTTTTTGCCGTGATTTGACCCGGCCGAGTTCGGTTTTGGCCGTCTCGTAATGTGCGTTCTGCTGCGCGAGGATGGTGTTGCGTTCCGCGATGAAGGCGGTGGCGAATTCCTTAAATATATCCGGATCCATCAGCCGGTGCTTCAGCCCCGCCAGCACGATGCCGTCGAGGGTCTCCACGCGGATGTTCTGCCGGTTGGCGCAAGTGCCTTTGTTGCGCGCCGCGGCGCAGCCAAACAGCGTGGCGCTGATCTTCGAATAACCACCGCCGCAGACG
>NZ_BSOS01000106.1 GCF_030160635.1 Acidocella aquatica
CTTTGGCGACGAACTCATCAAGCAATCGCGCAAAAGGCACACTTTAAATCAAAAATGCAACTGTAACGCTAGCGGTAAGTGCCAGGGTTTCCCCGTCGCGCTTAGTGACAATCATCGTAGACACAACAGACTTTTCCTTCGGCTATAGATCAACAGATGGCACCGACGTGCCCGTCTTCCCACGATGGCGATCAGCGTTTTCTGTATGTAAGCCAAGCCTTTGCTTTAGGGAGAAAGGCGCTCCGCTTTTATTGGCAACATGCCGTGCGCGGCAACTATTTGTCCGTCCTAACCCGCCATCATGAACTGGGCCTGAACAGGCCCCCGATAATCCATGCCAGCGTTAGTCGTGCACTGGGCAATACCTTCGCGCATCGCCTCAATCAGCGGAACGGTTTCGAGAGGTGACGTCGCCTGATACAAGACGCCGAGGGCCAGCGCCCGTTCGGCTCCAAAGCGCGGAAGCAACGTCGTTACCACGTTGAGCCCCGGAGCGAAGCCAGCAGGCCCCACGGCATGTCCCTGCCGACGAAACAGCGAGACATTTGCACGGATCTCAGCTTGCTTGAATTTCGATTCTGCCGGCGCCTCGGCGTTTAATCGCCAGAGCATTCGGCCAGCCTGGTCCGGAGGTAGAGTTGAGAGCAAGAGTTGTCCCGCAGTACTCGCCGACAGCTGCTCCGACGCGCCATAGTCAATGTTGCCCACCATAGGGTCGGCTCCAGAAGAAAAATGGAAGACCTGCACGTAGGTCCCAACCATGCCGAACAGAGCAACGCTGTTGCGCGTGGTACGCGCCAAGCGATCCATTAAGGCGAACAAACGCCCGTCGCGGATAATTCCCGGCTGAGCAGATGTCCCTAACGCCGCTAGGCGGGGGGTCGGTGAATAATAGCGGGACCGCGAGTCCTTATAGAGCAACCCCATTTCGACGAGGCTCGACAGCAATTCAGACGTGCTGGATTGTGGCCGTCCATACCGTCGAACAATATCCATAACCGTTGCTTTTCGGCTGGTTTCATTGAAAAATTCAAAAACTTCGATCACGCGTTTTGCAATTTTCGTCTTATTCGGTTCAAGCGCTGTGGCCATGCCGTTTCTCCCCTTTTTTAGTCTGGACTAATTCATGTACCCGAGAGCGGCACGGCGTCAATAAAAAAATGATACTATCTCTCTTTTTAATGTGAGCTGGATGGCGTTGGCCTTTTGGGCCTAGATCGCCAGGGCGATTTCCTGGACGTCCGATTGATTGGTGCCCGTCACCGGGCTCTAATGCAGCCGAGATCATCCGGGCAGAAAATCATCTGCCCTTAAATTGAGGTTTTGTGACTATGAAAGTCCGTATCGAGAAGGCCCAGTGTGTCGGTAACGCCCGGTGCCATGCCGTGTCGGAGCATCTATATCCGCTCGATGACGAGGGCTACATTGCCATCGAAGGGTTTATCGTACCTCCCGGAGGGGAAGAAGCCGCCCGCAGAGGCGCAAAAGCTTGCCCCGAGCGAATCATAGTGATTATCGAGGACTAGCACTACTTTGGTATATTTTATTGACTTCGGTTATTTTTAGGCTTCCCGAATCGGCTTTTGACTGATTCATGGGTGGTCGGCATTGATGAGGCTGACCATGGCGCGCCCGCGATTGGATTGGACCGACGAGATTGAGCGCTGGCTTGAACCGTTTTTGGATGCGCTTGGATATAGCACGCGCCGGCGGATGTGCCCTGCCTATGTGGCTGGGCTGATCGGCCCTGGGGATCGCCTGGAGCGCCGCGTCAGGGACGCCAGGATTGGCCGCTTTAAACCAGTCTGCGACTTTGACTGGAACTGGCCGAAGCGTTGCGATCGCACAACCTTCGAAGCTTTGATGACGCTCGACTTTCTCAAGGACGCCACCAATGCGCTGTTGGTCGGTCCGAACGGCGTAGGCAAATCGACGTTGGCCCGCAATCTTGCCCATCATGCACTCGTTCACGGCCACACCGTGCTGTTCACCAGCGCCGGACAGTTGCTCGGCGAACTCGCGGCACTGGACAGTGATTCCGCCCTGCGCCGCCGCTTGCGGCACTACGCCGCACCCGCGTTGCTGCTGATCGATGAGGTCGGCTACCTGTCCTACTCAAATCGGCACGCCGATCTACTCTTCGAACTGATCAGCCGGCGTTACGAACAAAGAAGCACCGTGGTCACCACCAACCGGCCCTTCGCCGAATGGCGCGACGTCTTCCCGAATGCCGCCTGCGTCGTCTCCATGGTCGACCGGCTCATGCACAATGCCGAAATCGTCGCCATCGACGGCGAATCCTATCGCGTCAAAGAGGCCATGGAGCGCGCCGAACAGCGGGAAAAACAACGCCGCGGAGGAAAATAATGGCCAAAGACAAAAGGAAAAGGCGGCGGCGGCATAATCCCCAGACCGCTGCAACCCAGTCGACCCGACCAACCACACGATCTCATAGCCAGGGCCGACCGCTCATCCTCGCCATTGAGATCCCCACCTACTGGACCCCCGAAGAGGCGCTCGCCGTCTTCGAAATGGTCGACGCGTTGCACGACCGGATCTGGTCAATCTACCACAACGAACTGCAGGACTTGATCCGCCAACAGCAACAAAGCCATACCGCGGAACCGTTCCAAATCAACGACGACGACCTGCCGTTCTAACAAACTACAATCAAGCCAGAAAAAACGCCGGTTCAGCCGCCGTTTAAATCACGTCCGTCCGAACCCAACACCGGCAAATATCTACGGATCGTGACCGGCGCTAACACGGATAGCCCTTCACCCCGGTGTAGGCCCCCATGATCGCAGAAAGATCAAGCTCTTCACTAACCAAATCGCGGACCAGGTGAGCCGGATGACCGGCTGGAACAAAGTCCACCACCGAGGGAGGAAGCAACCAGACCTCATCGGTCTTCCACGGACGAAACACTTTGCTCATACGCAAACAGAATCATGCCGCTAACCCTTTGTCGAGCAAAATCAGCCGTTACCAGGACAGGCTCCTAGGGCAATCTACAACTGCCCTAGCGGCACCCTCTCAGCGCAGCGGCTGGGGCCGGAACAAACGGGGGGGCAACAGGAAGCTCGCGAGGGCCGGCAAAAGAACCATTGCCCCAATCATGTTCCAGAGAAACATGAATGCAAGGAGCAAGCCCATATCAGACTGAAACTTGATTGGTGCAAAAATCCAGGTGCTCACGCCAACGGCCAGAGTAAAGCCCGTCAAGAGCACAACTTTGCCTGTAGACATCAGCGTCAAGTAATAAGCTTCCGAGAGTGGCAGTCCGCGGCGCAGGAAACTCAACAAGATGCTGAGCACATATAGTGCGTAATCAACGCCAATACCAACGCCAAGTGCCGAGACCGGAAGCGTCGCGACTTTGATGCCTATATTGAGCCACACCATCAGGGCCTGCGCAAGGATCGAGGTGATAACAAGCGGAATGACCGCGCAAAGCACGACGCGCCACGACTTGAAGGTTATAAAACAGAATATCATAACCACAGCATAGATCAGCACCAGCATGATGTTGTTGGCCTGGGCAACGACGATGTTGGTTGCTGCTGCAATGCCGGCATTACCGCCAAGCAGCGATAGTTTGAAGTTCGGCGATTGATTGGCGGGATCAACGATGAATTTATGTGCCGCGTCAACAACGGCTGTAAGCGTTTCCGCCTTATGGTCGGTAAGTGAAATATAAATCGGATCAAACGAACAGCCGAAATTCGCCAGCCGGCGTGGCAGGAATTCCACCGTCTGATAGAGCAGGTCATTATCAGGCTCCAACCCGACCCATTTCGGGGCCCCTTCCGTCAGTCCCGCCGCCACGTAGGCTTCGAAGTCTGCGATCGAACTGGTGGATGTCACCTGTGGCATTTGCCGCAATTGCCATTCCAGGCGGTCCATGACCGAGAGTGTCGGATAGTCGAGGCAGTGATTCGACGCCGTGTCGTCCATGACAACCAACACATCACTGCCAACCGCATAGTGTTTGATAATGAACGCATTGTCCTTGTTGTATTGCGAATCCTGCCGCAACTCAGGAGCGCCCGGTTGCAAGTCGCCAATTTGGACATGCCGTCCGACACTGTAACCAAAAACAGCGATCAAAAACGCTCCAAATATAGCGAACCCAGCAACGCGACGGCGCGTGAACAAATCAAGAAATGCCCAAACGGGACTTCGCTTATTTGAAACACCTGCCCCGGTGCGTAAGCTACGCAAGGCCGCCTTTGGATTAACGCCAATATAGCTAAGCGTGATCGGAATAAGGATCAAATTGGTAATTACCAGCAGTGCTACACCGATGGTCGCTATTGTCGCCAATTGCTGAATTGCGCCAATGCGGATCACCATGAGCACAGCAAAGCTCGTGGCATCGCACATGAGCGCCGCGAAACCAGCTAGGAATAAACGGCGGAATGTGTAGCGCGCGGCGACCAGGCGATGCGTCCCACGGCCGATATCCTGCATCACGCCATTCATCTTTTGTGCGCCATGGCTCATACCAATCGCGAAGACGAGGAACGGCACCAGCACAGAGTAGGGGGTAAGATCGAGCCCGAGAAGCGTGAGCAGTCCCATCTGCCAGACAACGGCAGTAAGCGATGCGATGACAACCAGAGCGGTCGAGCGGATGCAGTGGGTGTACCAGAAAAGCGCACAGGCCGTTATGACGATCGAAACCAGAAAAAAGGCTAGAATCTTATCAATGCTGTCGATCATGTCGCCAACCACCATGGCGAACCCGATGATGTGCAAAGTCACACCCTGAGTGGCATATTTGTCCCGGATTTGATCGAATTGGCGGGCCAATATCCCATAATTAACCGGCTGTTTCTGGCCAATTTTCAGCAGCAACGGCACATAAACCATACTTGACTTGAAGTCGAGGCCAACCAGCTGGCCAATCGTACCGGAGTTCTGAATATGGGTCGCTACAGTCTGAAGAGCCGCCGGTGAACCGTCATACGTCATGTCGATGACCGAACCGCCCGCGAGGCCATCGGGCGTTATTTGTTGCCAGGAGGTCTGCGGACTCCAGAGCGATTGCATGTAAGGGCGATTAACGCCCGGCAACAGGTACACCTGATCATTAATTTCTTGTAGAACTTTCAGGTAATGCGCATTCAGGATGGTCCCCTGATTCGCCACCACCGCAATCTGGATCGCATCCGAAGAGTTCGCCAGGTCGTCATAGTGTTTGAGGTAGTTGACGATATAGGGCTGATGCACCGGGATCATCTGCGAATAATTAGCTGAAAGATGGACTTTGAATGCCTCAGTGCCGAAGAAGATCGTGAGCACAGCGCAAAACAGCATGATCGCCGAACGATTATTGAACAGGATGCGCTCGAGAATAGAGCCTGAATTTTTGTCAAAATCGTTCAGGTCAGCGATGACGGGCGCGACATTCATCTTATTCAACTTGGGCTACATCCTCTGATTCGTCCGGATCACACCGGATCGGATTGTTTCTACTTAGAAACTCAACATAAAGTGACACTGAAGAAGCATCGAAAACACGGTCGGCACAAATTAGGCTGGGAATGAAGAAAGATCGAGAGGAATGATCCCGGCCATGGAAAGCAGGAGGAAACGCGGGCCATCGATGGGTTGCAAAGCGTTGACCGACATCAGTGGATTACGCATCACAAGGCTGAAACTCTGGCCGTTATCCTTACTCACCCAAAGGCCTCCGCCGGAATCCCCCGCCACAAGCGGCCCTGAAGCGAGACGCACCACGGCATTAATGTTATCCGTTCCAGCGAACTTGCACGGATTCCAGGTTTTACCCGCATCCGCGCTGAGGTAGGCACTCCCCGAAACACCGTAAACCAGAATGGCGCCACCTCCGACATCAGTGATCCCGAACAAGGTGGCCATTCCAACTTGAGCGAGCTGTGGAAAACTCTGTCCCCCATCAGTTGAACGGAAGATCAGCCCCTCCTCCCCAACAACATAATAGGCGCCTCCGATTGCGGCGGCATCATAAATATTATGGCTCATTGGATCGCCAATATGCAAACTCCAATCAGTCCAGCTTTTGCCGCCATCGGTGCTGTAATCTGCAAACCTGTAGGAACCGAAAATCAGGACTTTGCTCGTGCTGATCGGCAACACGGCGAGCATCGGCTTGTCCGGCCCACTCTGCGTCAGGATCTGGGCGCGGCGCGTGGCACGCACAGCCTGATCCGAGCCGGCAGGCTGGGAGGCGACGTAGACCTGCGTCGCCGTGTTCATGAGGTCGATCTCTTCGAGCCCATCAAGCTGCTTGACCCAGGTCTTCCCGCCATCCTGTGTGCGCAGAACGACGCCCAGACTGCCGGTGGCCCAACCAACTTCTGGCGTGACGAACGCAATGTTCGTAATCGTCACGCTCGCTGGCACATCAGCCTGATGCCAGGTCTTCGCGGCATCATCAGAATACACGATGACGCCGTGCTCGCCGCCCACAAGCAAACGTGACGCAGCGCTCGCCCCGGCCACAGCATCGAACCCGGTGAGGTTACGAATCGGGATGGCCGGAAGAGATATCTGTGGATAGGCTGGGAAGGCCTGAGCCGGAGGTCCCGCAAACGCCGCGGCTAGAGAGCCACCGAGTATCGACAATAGCATTTCGCGGCGATGGAGCATTATATTCTGGGTTTCCGTTCGAACTGATCTTTCGGCGTGCATCCGACGTGACGTTCCTCGCAGTCGTGTTCGGCCAGCCGCCGCATCGGCTCCTAGATGCCCCATTATCGGAGCGCTGACAATATATCAGAGCCGCCGTACTATTCATTTACATTGCGATATCGATTTTAAGTAGGTATTTTGTCCGTGCTACGTGAACTTTTTCAGGCACAATCATGTGCGTGGCCGCCAGCTTCAACTCCCGTCAAAAAGGCATTCTGATCAATAGCACCGCCGCTGCGAACGATTTCTCTCAGCCGCCGATTGGACGCTTCCCTGTTGCCTGCTTTCAAAGTCTCGCCTGCGAGTCCCAGCCGCGAAACGCAACGCAGCGACCGGCAATCTCCCCATACAATCCATTCTTTTCATAGGCTTAACTGCGCATGAGCCAGGAATGCGAAAGCTCTTCAAGACTGGCCAAAGTTACGTTCAACACAGCCTTACTCGGCATGATGCCTTCGCGTAAAAGCAGATCAAGCGGCAATCGACAGACTCCATCGCTCTGCTGGGCGCACCTGCCCTGATCGCGATAAAGCCGCCAGCTCGGCATGAAGCAGAAACCTTATCGCGCATTTTCTGAATGCTATCGCCAGGACGATTTCCTCGTTGGCTGGTTGATCGGATGGTCCGGTTCTGGCTTTGTTTCGTCGTGCTGGCTGTCCAGGCGGTTCGTCATGCCCAGGATGCACCGGGCTTGACAAGCTTGTGGCACCAACGCTGCTCTTTACCAATGCCGCCACGGCAGCTTATATCGGCACGTCCTACCGCCGCACGCAGGGCACAGCCAGCGATGTGCGCCGCAACGTAGACGCCAATCGCGAAATTAATCCTCCTCGTACCCCATGCCCCGAAAGAGAGTATCATGAACGAAGCGCCACACATGCTCATTGAAGAGGATGGCGCCATCCTCATCGCCAGTCTCAACCGTCCGGAAAAGCTGAACGCGCTTAGCAGCGAAACGCTTGCGACGTTCGACGCGGCATTGCATCGCTTCCGTGATACCCGCGCGCTAAAAGTGATGCTGATACGCGCTTCCGGCCGTTATTTTTCCGCCGGCGCCGACCTGCGCGAGAACGCGCCAGGCGCCCCTCCCGCCACGGGCTCTGGCATACGGGAAATGCACAGGCTCACGCTTCATGGCATGCACCGCATCTACGACGAGATGGAGCATATCGAAAAACCAATTGTTGTCGCCCATCAGGGTACCTGTGTCGGAGGCGGACTGGAAATGTCACTCTCCTGCGATTTTCGGCTTGCAGCCGAGAGTGCGCGCTATAGTTTTCCCGAAGGCAAGTTCGGCGTTTTGCCTGCCTCCAATGGCGTCAGCCGCCTTACCCGCATCGTCGGCACACATTGGGCACGCTATCTGATCATGGGCAATTTCATCGCCGATGCTAATAAGGCGCTCATTATGGGCCTGGTCCATGAAGTCTGGCCCGATGAGGGGTTTCAGGAACGCGCCTTGGCGTTCTGCCGCCATTTGGCCGGCAATAGCGGCGAGCAGATGGGAACCGCCAAGATCGCCATCGAAATGGCATATGATCTCGGACCGGAAATGGGCCGGCATGTGGAGCGCATGGCCAATAGCGCGCTGATGCTGGCACCCGACTATCTCAGTGGTATGAAGCAGCATGTCGGCAGCATCGGCAAAAAAGACTGATCCACAAAAATGAGCGATAGCAACCGAGCGGCGCTGGGGCGTGAAACTTTCAACGCCATCCTGGGCTTTGAAGCACCGGCAATGCCTGCGACGCCATTTGCGGAGGCGGCGCAGAACTTCGTCTTTGCCGAAACCTGGAGCCGCCCGGGACTAGACCGGCGCTCACGGCGCTGGATCACCCTCGCCTGCGTGGCTGCTGCAGGGGCTGCCACACCCATGCGGGTTTATGCCAAAGCGGCGGTGGATAGTGGAGACATAACCATGGCTGAACTGCGCTAATTCGTTCTGCAAATCGCGGTGTTCCAAGGTTTCCCCAAGGCCGGCGAGTTCGAGCTTATCTTGAATGAGCTACAGGCAGCAGCGGCGGATGACTGCCCTTAAACGGCTGCTGCCTTCGGCGCTGCGGCTCTAACCTTGCACCGTTTCCATAAGCCATTGCCGCGCGCCGCTTATGAAATTGCACGCGATCTCCGTTTTCGGCGCCCAGGCCTCAAATCCATGTGGCGCGCCGGGAACGGTAACCATCGTTACGGCAACGTCAGCCTCCCGCAACCGTCGCGCATAGTCGAGATCTTCGTCGTGGAACAGGTCGATCTCGCCAACACCGATCCAGGCCGCTGGCAGGCCGTGCATATCCTCCCGCCGCGCCGCCGCAGCATAGGGTGGGATAATGGGCGTACCGGGCTCTGTGGACACATACGAACGCCAGCCAAACGCGTTATTGCGATTAGCCCAAACAAAATGCTCGAGACCATCAAGCTCCCGCCGTGCGGCAGTACGATCATCCAATGCTGGGCAAAACAGCCATTGCGCCTTTGCGCCGATACCACCTGCATCACATACGCGCTGTACGAGACTAGCCGCCAGCGCACCGCCAGCACTTTGGTCGCCGATGATAACCGAATGCGGATCAACCCCCAGGCTTGCCGCGTTCTCCTGCAACCATAGCCAAGCGGTGTAACAATCATCCAGGGCGGCAGGAAACGGAAACCGCGGCGCGAGCCGGTATCCCGCGGCGATCACCGGAATGTCAACCAGCTTGGCCGTCATCGCACAGAAAAGGTCATCCTGCTTGGGCCGGCCGATCAGAAATCCGCCGCCATGTATCCAGAGCAGGGCGCCGGCTGAGCGGCGAACATCCGGCACATGAATTCGTAGCCCCGCGCCCGCGTCATCAACGCGCCGTAGCTTCACGCCCTCAACATGCGCCGCCGGCACCATGCCGAGAAGCGCCTGGATTAACCTCCTGCCCCACCAGCTGGCCAACGGCATTGGCGGCAATTTGCGGACAGCGCTCTGGAGCTCCGCCGAAACCTTCGAAATTTCCACTCGTTTTTCCTATCGGGACCATGGGCTGTTCGCGGGCGGGGCAAAATACACCTGCATGATTAGACGATCCGCACGCCCGGATAATCGCCCAGGATGATGCTTTCCATGTCGCCATACCCCGTGTTTTCACCCTCGCGGATGCGAACCGGACGATCTCGGATCTGCCAGCGATAACTCTCCGCCAGTTTCTCAGGGTTATTAACGTCATCGACGCACTCACCGTCGAGAAAATTTTCACTCTTGTAACTACCGTGGATCTGCCCCTTCCAGGCGCCATACATTCCCGGCAGCAGCCGGAAGCCCATCTCGGGATTAATGGCTTCCACCTCGAATACTCGCTTCACCATCGATGCGCCCTTGCCCGCCAGCAGAGCGGTGATCCGTCCGCGCATCGCGCCCCTGTCCGACTGGCGGTAATCCATCTCGGGATAAAGATGGAGGATCGGGATCTGCCGCCCATCGCTTTCATTGATATAGCCGCTAAAGAATTCCAACTCACCACCACCGCCGAAATCGCGGAAGTAATAGGCAAGGTCGTAGCTGGTGCCATCCGGCCGGTCGATCTTCGATACCAGCCAGTTGAAGTGGAAGGCCGAGCCTGCCTTATTGCTGCTGGTGGCGCCAACGCTGCTGGGGACAAGGTCAGCTGGATCGAGGCCGACATGTTCACGGATGCCCCAGCTGCGGTCGCGGAAGGCGTACCACTCGTCCGGATTCACGGTGATCCGTTCGCCGTCGATCTCGATCCAGCCGGAAACTGTGCCCGCCTGATGGTACCGGATAACATCGGACGCCGTGCGACCGCCGTGGATGACAGTATCGCGCTTTTCAAAGAAGGCGGGCATGGTGGCGTGAAACGTCAACTCAAAATGGATCGGCTGTGCGGCGTTTTCTGCGAGGGTCAGGCGGATCGCCTTGAACGGCTCCAGCACCTCATAGCCGAGCGGGCCGACGGACATGTCCTCAATGCGTGACGTGAGCACCCGGCTGGCGCGAACGGTGCGTTGCTGCCTACCGCGTTGGATGCCGGCAAAACCGTCGATGATGTTGCGATTGGTATATTTACCAAGTCCAAAATTGGCCTGCATCTGGCCATCCTTGCGCATCAGCGTGAACCAGGCCTTCTCGGTCCAGGCACGGTCCGCTGTGCCGACAGCCGCATGGGTGTTGACGATCTGATGATTAAACTGTTCGTCTGACGCAGTAAGTGGTGCGATTGTCGGGATCATATCCGTCCTTTCGAGTCCGGGAACTGGCCGCTGCTGAGCATGGCCTCCATGACCCCGAGATAATAGGTGAGGCTTTGCTTGAAGATGATAAGCTTCGGATCGACGCTGCGTCCGGTTTCGTACATGTTCGCGGCTTCGGCGATGATGGCCGCGAGCTTACCAATTTGCGCTGTTTCGTGCCAGAAAATCCCCTCCGCCGAGCGGCCCGAGACGTCCGACCACAACGCAATGACCTCATCGCGCGACAACATGCCAGACAGCTTTGGCCCACGGGTAGCGGCATGGTATTCGCTTTCGAACGCGTAGAGCAAGTAACCGAGATTCGCGAGCGGCTCGCCGTTGAGCGCCAGCTCCCAGTCGAGCACTGCCGTGACGTGGCCGTCCTTCCACATCAGATTCGACAGCTTGGTATCGCCATGGATGATCGCGGGCGGACCGCTGCGCGGGGCGGCAACGGTAAGCAGGCGGTCAAACAGGGTGACAAGCGCGGGACAGCCAGCCGTTTTGGCAAATTCACGCCACATGCGTGCATCATCTTCAGGGGTCACGACCAGCCCCAGAATGTCTAACGGTGCCAACTTTGAGAGCGCGGCAAAGGCCGAAACCCAATTACGGCAAACCTGATGACGCAAACCATCGGTGCCGTCGACAAACCAAGGCGGCATCTTCAGGTCATCAATTGATGCGCCCTCGACGCGCTCCATGACAAAAAACGGAACGCCCAGGACTGAGGGGTCGGCGCAGTTCATCACAATGCGCGGAACCGGAGGCGCACCTGCACGGCCCCCCAACTCCTCATAAATACGGGCCTGGGTAGTTACATCATGGCCTTCGAGCATGGCTCCGCCGGAAGGTGGGAGGCGGAGGATAAGATCGAGGCCCTGTATAATATATGTTTCGTTGGAGAAACCTGTTGTGATTGGGGAAACCGCCGTGATCTGTTCACCGCCGGGCAGGGTGCGGCGCAGCGTCTCAAAGACCTGCGTAAGATCCGTCATTGCAACGCTCCCGGTCCGCGCCACGCCGCAGCAAATTTTCGCACGTCGCTTCGCGCTATGGTTTTAAAAAGCTCACTCCCGGCCAAGTCGCCCCCTAAATCACACCATCCGGTGCGCAATTTCAAAGATTTGCAAATACCTGCAGCAATCATGCTTCGTTAGTAAAAATAATTGTACCCGCCGCGCTGAACATGCTGCCGATTCCATGGCAAACTGAAATCTTTGCCCCCTCGATCTGGGCCGCAGCGGCGCCGCGCATCTGCCGTACGCTCTCCTGCAAGGCAAACATCCCATACATTCCGGAATGCTGATAGGAAAGGCCGCCCCCATTGGTGTTGACCGGCAATGCGCCTCCGATCGCGGCACGGCGTTCGCGGTAAAAATACTTGGCCTCGCCGCGTTTGCAGAAGCCAAGATCCTCCAAGGCGTAGAACGGCACATGCGCGAACGGATCATAAAGCATGAGATGATCCACATCCGTATGAGTTATGCCAGCCGATCCAAAAGCTGCTTCACCCGATAACCGGAAGGCGCGCGAGGTGGTGAAATCGTGCATCATGCTGACGATCGGATGCTCCACACCTTCACCGGTGCCCATGATGTAAACCGGCTTGGTTGGAAAATCCTTGGCTCGCTCGGCACTGGTAAGGATCAATGCGCCGCCGCCATCGGTCACCAGGCAGCAAAGCAGCCTACGAAACGGATAGCAGATCATCGGCGAGCCGAGGACCTCATCCACGGTGATGGGAACCTTCGTTTGGGCGCGGGGATTCTTCAACGCCCATTCGCGCTGGATCACCGCAAGAAGAGCCAAATCTTCTTCCGTCGTCCCTGTTTCCTTCAGGTAGCGCATCGCCGGCAGCGTCACCTGAGTCACTGGCACGCCCAGGCCGTAAGGCGCTTCAAACTGGCCGAACAGGCTCGCCGGGTTTTCCGCATAGCGCGCCGGCGCCACCTGCGAACGGCCGGACTCGCCATGTGTGATAAGCACAGTGGTACAATAACCAGCTGCGATTGCCGCTGCCGCATGCCGCACATGCAACATGTAGGAACATCCACCGACATTGGTGCCGTCCACCCATTTCGGGGTAATGCCAAGCGAAGCCGCCACTGACCACGGATGCTCACCCGCGGTCGCAACGCCATCGATGTCCTTCGGTATCAACCCCGCATCGGCCATCGCATTCAGAGCCGCATCGAGGTTAAGGCCGAGATTGGAGAGTTCGGGGACCACCCCCATGCGCGTCGTTTCGGCGGCGCCGACAACAGCAATTGACTTCGATTTCACCGCTCAGACCTCCGCTTCATGAGAGAGCGGCTTAAAGAACGGCAGCGTTATGGTTTCATTTTGTACCTCGAATACCACCTGCAATTCCATGTCCAACTGCAGCGCCTCAGGCGTCTGCGGACAGCCAATGATGTTGGTCATCATGCGCGGTCCTTCTTCCAGGGTAACCACGGCTATCGAATGTGGCTCGGTGCCCATATCCGGCCGCGGGCGATGATTGATGATATACGAGTAAAGCGTTGCACGGCCGCTCGCGGTAAAAGCGTCCAGGTCCCGGCTAGTGCAATGCGGGCAAAACGGCCGAGGCGGAAAATAGACCTGATGACACGCGCGGCAGCGCTGTAGACGAAGCTCGCCCGCCCGGCAGCCATCCCAGAAATTCTGTGTCTCAGGGGTTGGCAATGGCCGCGCACTTCGCATTTTTTCTTCCCTCTCGCTTGTCCGTGCATCTCGTCCCGCTCAACATCACTTGCCTGCAGCGCTATTTTTTCGGTTTAATTCTTCGGCGCATACCGCAGGCGCAAAGCTTTCTTATCCGGCTTGCCCACCGTCGATAACGGAATGGAATCAACGAATTCAACCGATTTCGGCGCCTGAACCGAGCCTTTCCGCTCTCGCACCATGGCAATCAGGATTTCGGGATCAAGTATTGCCCCCGGCTGCAACACCACCACTGCCTTAACAGCCTCGCCCCATTTCGGGTCAGGCACGCCGATCACGGCAGACTGGCGTACCAGCGGATGCTCGGCCAGCACATCCTCAACTTCACGCGCGAACACGTTAAAGCCGCCCGTGACGATCATATCCTTCTTGCGATCGACAATGCGCAGGAAGCCGTCGGGGCTGCGCACGGCGACATCGCCCGTGTGCAGCCAGCCGCCCTCAACCACCTTGGCCGTTTCCTCCGGCATATTCAGGTAGCCGCCCATCAACAGCGGACCACGCACACAGATCTCGCCTGGATCGCCGTCCGCGACCTCATTCATCGCATCATCGAGCAGCGCGACCCGCATGAGCTGCGTCGGCCGGCCGCAGCTCGCGAGCCGCAGCGGATCGTTCACATCATGCTCGTCACGGCGCATGACAGTTACCGACATCGGCGCCTCGGACTGACCGTAAAACTGGAAGAAGATCGGCCCCAGTTTCTCGATCGCCTGCTTCAGCCGGGTGGGAGAAAACGCCGATGCGCCGTAAAAAATGACTTCCAGGCTGGAGAGGTCGAACTCGCCAAATCGGGAATGGTCGATCAGCGCGATCACCATTGTGGGCACCATCAGCACCGAGGTGATACGATGCTGCTCAATCGCCTGCATCACGCCAACCGGATCGAAACCCGGCAGCACAATCATAGAACCGCCCTTGACCAGTACCGAAGTGAGCACGGCCGCTCCTGAATGGCTAAGCGGCGCGCAGATCAGGTGGCGCACCTCTTTTGGCCACTCCCAACTCACCAGCTGGATGATCGCCGATGTCGTTGCCGTCCGGTGCATCGTCATGATGCCTTTGGGCTTACCGGTGGTCCCACCGGAATAAGCAATTCGAAACAGCGATTCGGGATCACAATACGGCGCAACCAGCGGGCGCGGGGCGATGCCGGCGACCTCGTCGGCCATGGGCCGGCCCAGTTTACTCTCCCCAAGCGCGAGCAGATGCCGGAGACCAGGTGCACGCTCCTTCAGCGCGGCCGCCATGTCCTCGTAGTAGTCTGCATCAAAGACCAGCGTGTCGATGCCTGCATCTTCCAGGACATAAAGGTAATCATCGACAGCACCCATCGGATGCAGCGCGGTATTGACGATCCCGGCGAAGTTCAGGCCGTTCGCCACGTACAGCACTTCGATCCGGTTGCGCGCGAGAATCGCCGCCCGCCGGGGCTTCGGCTCAAGGCCTTCAAAATATTGCTGATAGCGGGTGATCTCTGCAGCGAACCCGCCGGCGGTCAGTTTTTCGCCAGCTGCGCCGGTCACAACCAGCCGGCCAGTGTCGATGGACAGCGCCTGCGCGATCATGTCCATCGTCGTGACAGGCTGGCGAACAATTTCGTCGATCATGCTCACGTCGCCGACTTGACGATATTCTTGGGCACCAGCGTCGGCTGACCATGTAGCAACTGGTTCGCGATGATCGCATAATGCATTTCCGTCGCACCCTCGGCCACGCATTTGGCCCGAGCATCGCGCATGTAACGGTTCACCCCGGTCGAGTTCATGATGCCGCTGCCACCCCACATCTGCAGCAGCTTCACGCAGACATCAAACGCCGTCTCGCCGATGAACGCCTTACAGATATTTGGTTTCTCGGGCGCCATGGTGCCGGCTTCAAATTCGCGGACAGCGGTGTAGAGTAAATCCCGGCACGCGGTGATCTTGGCGTGGGCCTCGGCCAGCCAGTAGCCGATCGGCTGCAGTTCCGCCATGTCCTTGTTGTACAGCCTGCGCTGCTTCACGTAGTCAATGGTCTTGTCGAACAGCCCCTGCGCGCAACCGACCGAGGTGGCGACATGAGCGAACAGATTTGCATGGTTCGCCGCCCGGTGCGAGAAGCCGCCGGTCAGCAGATTGCCCAATATGTCGTCCTCTATGAGGAAGACACTATTGAACGAAATTGGCCCGGTATTGGTACCACGCCATCCAAGCTTCGTCTCATAAGGCTCAACCCGGAAACCCTCGTCCTCGCGCTCGACGATGGCGCAGCCATAGCCCTCATTACCGTTGCGATCGCGCGACTTACCCATGACCAGATAGGTTCCGGCAGTCCCCTGGGTACAATACAGTTTGGAACCGTCAATGCGGTAGCCATTGCCGTCAGGCAGGATCTTGGTCAAATGAGTGGCGATATTGGCAGCCCCGCCGGGCTCACTCTGCGAATAAGCCATCAACCGCTCGCCGGAGGAATTCTTCGGAAGAATACGCTGTTTCTGCTCCTCCGTGCCGAGGATCTCGACCGCCTTTGGGCAAAGAACCATCTGCACGGTCAGCATACCGGCAAAGGAGGGGCTCGCCTTCGCCAACTCCTCGCTCACAAGACAGACCGAAACAAGATCCGCGCCCGAACCGCCATATTCCGGCGACGTATAGAGACCATACAGCCCGAGCTCGGCAGCCTTGGCAACCAGCGAGTCCGGTGTATGTTCGTCGAGGTCGATCTGGTTGGCAATCGGCTCGATTTCTTTCTGTGCAAAAATCGCCGCCATGTCACGCAACGCGCGTTGCTCGTCCGTCAACCAATCCATGTTATCCCCTCTTCTATTATCGACGCCTCAGACCTAGTCGCCTTTAAATATGGCGCGCCAGATATGCGGCCTCGTGAATCGCATTGCCGTAGGATCGTGGCGTGCGCGCATCGCCCACCACCTGCACCCTGAGCCTGCTGCCCAGCAACGCACGCGAAAGCGGATCATAGGCAACCCGGCCGGGCGCAAGCACAAGGGCACCGCATGCAATATTTTCCTTGCGACCGTCAGTATGGCGAGCCTCCACCGAACCATCGGCGACGCTGATAAGCTTGATGCCCTGTTCCAGCACCAGGCCCGCCTGGTCTGCCCAGCGCAGCACCGTCTTCGCGCGCGAGCCGATATATCCGGCAGGCATGAAGGCAGGGTTGGCATCGAGCAACCGCACCTGATAGCCCGAGCGGACCAGGTCCAGCGCAAGTTCGATGCCTTCGCCAGAACCGTAGATCACAATGAGCTGACCGGCGGCCAGTGTCTTCCCCCTCCCCAGCACATCATCGATGGTCATCGCGAAGCCATGCTGCATCGCCGCGTCCAGACCCTCGATGCTCGGCAGCGCGGGCCTGGCGCCGGTTGCCACCACGACGAGATCGGGCTTCTCGAATATTAGCTGCTCGGCGGTCACGACCTGACCCAGCCGGACGGTAATGCCGTATTTCGCGACCATCAATTTGTGCCAGTCAGGCTGGTAGGCAATCTGCTCCATATTCGGCAAATTCTTGTAGTTGCCCGCCCAGGCCATCACACCGCCCAGTTGGTCGCCGGCTTCGTAGATTGTCACGTCATGGCCGATCTCATGCGCGGTGATGGCAAACTCCATGCCACCAGAACCGCCGCCAATGACTGCAACCTTTTGAGGCGCCAGGGTCTTTTGCAGCGCATAGTCGCGGTTACGGCCGAAAGCAGCGTTCTGCGCTGAGCCGGCGATGCCCTTGGCAAAAATGTTTCCGGTCATCAGCGAGGCGCCTGTGCGCGTGGACTTGCGAATCTCATGTTCGCGGCCCTCGGCAATCTTCCGCGGGAAATCGGGGTCGTCGAGCGACTGGCGGCAAGAGGCGAGAAAATCCGCAGCACCCTCCTGGATCATCTGGCGCATCTGCGCCGGCGTGTTGACGTTACACGACCCCATCAACGGCATATCGATACCCTTTGCCTTGAGCCCGGCGCGCAGCCGTTTGATAAACGGCAGAGCTACCATATTGGGGACATAGAACCCGCCGCCGATCACTTCGCCCGACGACAACTCAGGATCCCGGCTCTTGGCCGGCAGCATGGAGCCGAAGGTGCAGTCTATCGCGTCGATGCCAAGCGCGTGGAGGCGCGGTGCATAATGTTCGACGAAATAATCGACATCATAGCCATCCTCGTAATTCTCGTCGCAGCACATGCGCGGGATAAGTGGGAAATCCTTGCCGCATAATTCCTGAGTACGTTGCAATATCTGCTCGCAGAACAGGAGCCGATCTGAATACGCATCGTTGCGACCTCTATTCTCGAGCAGCGACAGCGTTACGTGAGGCAGCGATCCGTGGCAGAAATGATAGGAAATATAATCGTAGCCTGCTTCTTTCGCGCGCCGGCCCGCCTGTGCAAATTCCTCAACCAGTTCCTCATAGACCTCCGTCGGCACAATGCCTGGCTGCGAATTGCCGATCGGGTACTTGCCGGACGGCCCCCAGGAGACGGTGCCCGGGATCCAACCTTTGCCCGGCTCGATCGGGAAGGTCGCGCCGACGCCGGGGATCAGGCCGCCGTAGAAGAGCTGAATCCCCGCCAGCGAACCATTATTATGGATAACCTCTACCAACTCGCGATGGCTGATGATATATGTGTCATCGTAGATACCGAACATCCGCTCGTTGATGAGCCCGTCCCAGCGCACACAGGTCGCACCCACACACACTGCGCCATAACCGCCGGCCGCCAGCGCCTCATAGGCGCCCACCGCCTGCCGCGTAATATAGCCCCGCTCGTCGGACATATTCATCGTCGTCGGTGCGTGCACCATCCGGTTCTTGAAAGTCAGCCGTGCGGTCGAAAACGGTTGGAGCAAAGAGTCGGTCAATGTAATCCTCAAGAGTTTAGAGCGCTCGCGCGCGCAATTTATGGCAACCCAATGGTCATGCAAGCCTCGCCTAAGATCAAGCCAAACGCCCAATCATCCGTCGGCGCGATGAATCGCGGCAGCGTTTGGCACATCGTCAAGCACATAAGAGATTGCCGCCTATATGACGGGGGGCTTTGAGAACACTAGATGAACGCGCGCACACCGAAATCCATCGCGCAGGCGATATAGCGGTCGCCTATCGTTCTCTCACCAGCGTTAACAAGATTTGGGCAATTAGCCAATCACCACGGAAGCACATTCCAGCTCCATTGGAAGCTTGACGCCGGGCGCACCGCCTTATCCATGTCAAAGCTGAACTTCGGCATACGCGCCAAGAACGTGCGTACAGCCTCGGTCACTTCCATACGCGCCAGATGCGCACCGATGCAGAAATGCATACCATGTCACGCAGCATGCGGTTGCCATAAGGCGGAAATGCCAGGGTAACTTTTGCCAGCAGCTCTTCATTGCCTTCGAGTTGTTCACGCATATTGCCGATGAGCCATTCGCGGATGCGCTGGTTCTCGCCATCGAGCGAGCCCTTCTCGTGCAAGTTTGGATCCTTACGCATTTGTGGTAGCAGGCCGTCCGACGTCGTCCAGAGGAGCAGGAAGCGATACCATTTGTTGTAGAACGGAATGTTGGCAAGGCCCCACTTCACATCATCCGGTACGGTCTTGGAAATCAGCGGATTCGGGCGGACCCAGTGCGGCGAGCACTGGAACACGGTGAGGTGGCCCACCTTGTCCGCAAGCGGGAGCGATCTGCATGCCACTGGCACCCATGCCGATCACGGCGACAGTCTTACCGGTGACATCGACGCTGTGATCCCAGCGCGCGCCTTGGAACATCAGGCCATTGAAATCCCTTATCCCCGGAATATCGGGATAGGCCGGAATGTTGAGCAGGCCAGCGGCACTGATCACCACATTCGCCCGCACCTCATACTTCGAGCCATCCTTGCGCCGGATGCTGATGACCCACCGGCCGTCTTATCCCAGACCGTCGAAATCACTTCCTCCTCAAAGCGGATGTGATCGGCAATACCCATCTCGGCGTAGCACGTCTTGATGTAGGACTGGATGTCCTCGCCCCGGGTAAAATAATGGTTCCAATTCGGCTCCATGCGGAACGAGTAGGAATAGAAATGGTTCAGCGTATCGTAAGCGATGCCCCGCGGCCCTGTGATTTAGCTTTGACTTTTGCGTCAGGGTGTGGCTGTCGGT
>NZ_BSOS01000107.1 GCF_030160635.1 Acidocella aquatica
CTTTGGCGACGAACTCATCAAGCAATCGCGCAAAAGGCACACTTTAAATCAAAAATGCAACTGTAATGTTAGAATCAGTTCGGGATCATTTTCTGATTTTATACCATCTGACTTAGCCTTTGACACACGCCCAGGTTCTTGTTCCGATTGAAGCGATGCGGGCTGGATCGTTGACGAGGAACAACCAAGCCTGTTTGCAAGCTTCGAGCATGGCGTCGTAGCTATCCCAGATGAGGCTGCTTAATTTGTTGCCTCGCAGATAATCCCAGACGTTTTCCATCGGGTTCAGTTCGGGCGCGTAGGTCGGTAGCTGCAGAAGCGTGATGTTGTCGGGGATAATCAGCCACTCGCCTTTCTGGTGCCATCCAGCGCCGTCGCAGACCAGCAGGCAATGCGCGCCGGCGGCAACCTGTGTGCTGATTTCGGCCAGGTGCTCATTCATCGCCTCGGTGTTGACGCCCGGCATGATGATCGCCGCGCCGACGCCACGCGCCGGGCAAATCGCGCCGAAGATGTGAACCGAATCATGCCGATTATCGCGCACCATCGGCGGGCGTGAGCCGATCGGTGCCCAAACATATTCAATCGAGCCTTTTTGGCCCACCCGGGCTTCATCCTTACATGAGAGTTCGTCTGTCAACGGTTTTTTGCATGCAATTCTCCGTGCTCTGGTTAAGGAGAGTAACGTAATTCTTGGGTCCAGGGCGGTTTGCATCGCAGCTACGGCTGCGTCACCTTACATGCGGTCGGGTCTTGTAATGAACCCGTACCATAATGCCTCATGCACGAGGCGTTACCCCGGTTAGACGCGACCCACCTGAAACGCGGCGGCAATATACCCACCAAAGAGGAAGACGGTCGCGCTCCCCGTATTGCCGTCGGCGGCGATTGCTGCCGGCAGCAATTTCGTCAGTCTATTGCAAGTCTACGCCATGGCATTTGCTTCCTGGCTGATCTCGACGCCCTCCGGCAATAGCCCGGTCTCGACATAACGCCAGAGAGCGATCAGCAGCTTCCTCGCCATTGCCACGATGGCGATCCGCCGCGTGCGCCCCTTCAGTGTACCGACACGCTCACGGAACCATGTCGCGAGCGTGCTACCGGGCTGGTAGCGAAGCCAAAGCCAGGCAAGTTGGATGAGCGTCGTCCGGGCGCGTGGGTTGCCAGCCCGGCTGATGCTGCGATCACGGTCCATGCCCCCGCTCTGATAGGGCATGGGCGCAATACCGACGTAGCTCGCGAGCTGACGGCGGTTGGCAAACGAGCGGTAGAGGACCTCGCGCACCAGCACCGCCGAGAAATTTTCGCCAATGCCGCGGATGCGCTGAAGTGCGATGATCTTCTGGGCCGTCTCATTGTCGGCGGCTGCAGCCAACGCTGAAGCCTGCTCAGCTTCCACCTCTCGGATTAGCTCCAAGATTATCACAAGGCGGCGTCGGAAGCGGTCGAGTTCGGCTCGCATCAGGGGCGGGATTGCACGGCCGTCACCGGTGCGCAACTCGTCCATGTCACGGGCCCACGAGCGCAACGACGGCCTTTTCCGGATGCCCTGAGTGAACAGCAGGGCCTCAATACGGTTTTCGATGCGCTGCCTTTCTTGAACGAGGAGCTCCCGCTCGCGGTGAGGGCGTTTGGCGTCCTCCTCGGGTGACGGCACGCGCACCATACTGCAAATTTGCCGATCGCCGCCCAGCCATGCCGCAAGCACGCGCAGCATACCCTCGGCGTCAAGTCGGTCGGTCTTGGCTCGTCGCGCCCGCCGGTTCACCAGGACGCTGGTTGGCTCAAGCACGTAGGAATTAAAGCCGTTCGCCGTCAGCAGTCGGTGCAGCCAGAAGCCGTCCCTGTCGGCTTCAAAGCAGCATGCTACATCTATGGTCTCGGCGCCCAGCTTCGTCGAAACCCGCAAACGCTCCGCGGTGATCAGCGCCAGCAGCGCCGTCGTATCGCCACCTTCAATGTGATGCAGCCGCGACTTCTCAACTCCGGGCGAGCGGAAAGCCACAAGCCATGACGAGAGGCTAAGCTCAATCGCGACGTGGACAGTATATTCGGACGGCATGATACAGACTCCCCTATCAGGTTGCGGATGCCTGCCAGTCTGACACTCAGTCGAGGCGCTGTCCGCCCTCATAGCATCTGGAACCAGACTTCAATCGGTTTTTCGGTCACCCATGCCGGTAAAACTTCCAGACTCAGGCTGGCGAAGTTTATGGAATGGCCCGCCCCTTTTTCCCGTGTGGTGTATGCTGCTCGGGCCACCGGAAGGAAAGGAATGTACCATGGCAAATGAGATTGCGGTCCTTGGGATCGATCTGGGCAAGAACAGCTGCAGCCTTGCGGGCTTGGATGCGACTGGTGCGGTGATCAAGCGACGCCGCATGCGACCGGAGAATGTGCCCTCGTTCACGGCAGGATTGCCACGCTGTGTGATCGCGATGGAAGCGTGCTGCGGGGCCCATCATCTTGCCCGTGTTGTGGCGGCGCAAGGTCACGAAGTCAGGTTGATGTCGCCGGAATATGTTCGCCCTTATGTCAAGTTATGGCGAGGTCAGGGCGATTCATTAAACCGCTGCGATCATTTGTGTGGCTCGGCTTCGGTTGTCCTGGAAATGCT
>NZ_BSOS01000108.1 GCF_030160635.1 Acidocella aquatica
GCGGAGGCTGGGGAGCGTTGAAGTCGAAGCCGGTTCCTGGACGCCAGCCGAAGTTAAGCGGCAAACAAATGAAGTGGGTGTACGATACGGTAACCCAGAAGAACCCTCTGCAGCTTAAGTTTGCATATGCGCTGTGGACGCGAGAGATGGTGGCATCGGCGATCAAGACTAAGTTCGGGGTTAAACTCAGCGTCGTATCGATTGGCCGCTTGTTGGCTCAACGGGGCATTACCTCGCAGAAGCCACTGCACCAGGCGATCGAGCGCGATGAGGCGTTGGTACAAAAATGGTTGAAGAGCGAGTACCCAAGAATTAAAAAAATGGCGAAAGCACAAGGCGCGGACATTTACTTTGGCGATGCGGCACATATACGTTCTGACCATCATGCCGGACGGACCTGGGGTAAACGAGGTGAAACACCAATTGTTGAGGCAACTGGCGCACGTTATGGTATCAGTCTGATCTCGGCGATCACCTCGAAAGGTCATATGCGGTTTATGATCAAAGAGAAAGGCGGCGTGAACGCCGCGGTGTTTATTGAGTTTCTCAAGCGGCTTGTGGTTGGCCAGCAACGACCGATCTTTCTGATTGTTGATCGAGGTCCTGCACATCGGGCAAAGAAGACCCAGGATTTTGTCGAAACTTTGGACGGCAAACTGCAGCTGTTTTTCTTGCCTCCGTACGCACCTGACACCAAC
>NZ_BSOS01000109.1 GCF_030160635.1 Acidocella aquatica
TCAGGCACTCTACCTTCGGTGCCGGGAGTTGGCCGCACGAGAGGCCAGCCCGACCGCCGCCATCATCGACAGCCAGAGTGTAAAGAGCGCTGAAAAAGGGGGGCTTCGATTGACCCGGCGGGCTATGATGCGGGTAAGAAGATCAAGGGTAAGAAGCGGCATCTTCTTGTAGATACCGAGGGATTATTGCTTTTGGCTATTATTCACGCGGCCAATATCCAAGACCGCGACGGCGGCATTCTGTTGATGACAGCGCTCCTCAAAAAGCATCCGCTCTTGCGGAAACTGTATGCCGATGGCGGTTATCAGGGACCAAAGTTTCACCAAGCCTTGCGGCGCGTGCTACGGAAAATAAAAGTCGAGATCGTAAAGCGCTCAGATGCGGTAAAGGGTTTTGCCGTGCTTCCCAAGCGTTGGGTGGTGGAGCGAACCATCGGCTGGCTCAATCGATGCCGCCGCCTGGCCAAGGATTGGGAGTGTTTGAACAAAAATGCTCTGACCTTTCTGCGC
>NZ_BSOS01000110.1 GCF_030160635.1 Acidocella aquatica
ACCATGAACTCCTCCATCCAGGAGGGCCTCGCCGGGATGATCCGCGTGTTCGCCATCATCGACGAACCCGCCGCCATCGCCGATGCCCCCGGCGCCGTGCCGCTCCCCCCCGGCGCGGGAGAACTCGTGTTCGAGCATGTCGCCTTCAACTACCCTGACGGCCGCCCCGGCCTGAAAGACCTCTCCTTCAGCGCCGCATCCGGCAAGATGCTGGCTCTGGTCGGCTCCTCGGGCGCTGGCAAATCAACCGCCCTGGCCCTCATCCCCCGCCTCTACACCCCAACCGGCGGGCATATCCGCGTCGACGGCGCGGATATCACCGGCGTCACGCTGCAATCCCTGCGCGATGCCATCGCCTATGTCGGCCAGGACACGCTGCTCTTCGACGATACGATCTACACCAATATCCAGCTTGGCCGGCCAGACGCCACGCCCGATGAGGTATACGCCGCCGCCGCCGCCGCCGCCTGCGGCTTTGTGCATGAAATGCCTGAAGGCTTCAAAACCCGTGTCGGCTTCAACGGCCAGCGTCTCTCCGGCGGCCAGCGCCAGCGCGTCGCCATCGCGCGCGCCATCCTGCGCAACCCGCGCATCCTGCTGCTCGACGAAGCCACCAGCGCGCTCGACACTGAAAGCGAGGCCGCCGTGCAAACCGCCCT
>NZ_BSOS01000111.1 GCF_030160635.1 Acidocella aquatica
CAGGTTTGCTTTGATTGGCGAGAGTTGTTGTGGGTTCCGCCATCATTGCGCTGGTCAGCGGCAGTTGGGCCTGCAGGCTGGGGCCGGCCGCACATCCTGTTTCGTATTGTCGATTACGCCGCGACTGCCAGTTTGGCTTCGCCGCTCGGGCACCAGTTCCAAGGGAGCAGGCTTTCGAGTTCGGTGCTCCTGGTTTTGCCCGCGACGATCCGCTCCAGCACATCGGTGAGATAGGCTTCCGGATTGACGTCGTTCAGCTTTGCCGATGCAATAAGTGTAGCGGCGATTGCCCAATGTTCCGCACCGGAATCGTTGCCGGCAAATAGTGCATTTTTTCTGCAAAGAACTATAGGTCTTATTTCGCGCTCGACCGTGTTGGTATCGAGTTCCAGTCGGCCGTCCTCAAGGAAGTATGTCAGGCCCTCCCAATGGTTGAAGACGTATCGAATGGCTTTGGCCAGCATTGATGATTTTGAAATGCGGTTGTGTTGCTGTTGTAACCAGACGTGCATTGCGTCCACGAGCGGGCGCGATCGAGTGTGCCGTTCAGCCTGGCGTTGCGCCGCTGTTCTGCCACGAATATCTTTCTCGATCGCGTACAATGCGGCGATCCGCGCCAGCGCCTCCGCTGCGATGGGGGATTGCGTCGATTTATGGACTTCAAATAGCCCCCGCCTGGCGTGGGCCCAGCAAAACACGAGCTTGACCGATGCATCTGCGCGTTCTTTTGCCACCTGGCCAAAGCCGGCATACCCATCAACCTGCATTGTGCCGCGGAAGTCTTCCACGTGGCCGGCGGAGCGAATGCCCTTGCGATCCACGGCATAAAAATAAGCGGCGGCCGGCGGCAATGGGCCGCGCCAGGGGCGGTCATCAATCGCGTAGCACCAGAATCTGCCGGTCTTGGTTTTGCCACGTCCAGGGTCAAGAACCGGCACGCCGGTGTCATCGGCAAAGATTTTGTCCGCCGTCATCACATGGCTGACAATGCGATCGTAAAGCGGGCGGAGCCACCAGCAGGCCCGGCCGATCCAATCTCCCAGGGTCGACCGATCGATCATGATCCCCTGCCGCTGGAACATCTGCGACTGCCGGTACAGCGGCAGGTAATCGCAAAACTTCGAGATCAGCACATGCGCAATCAGCGCCTCGGTTGCCATGCCACCGTCGATCGGCCGCTCCGGCGCCGGCGCCTGGACGGGTGGCGTATCGCAAGCCTGGCAGGTGTAGCGGGGCCGGAGAGTCACTTTCACCCGGAGCGTAGCGGGCACTTTGTCCAGCATTTCGGTTTTTGTCTCGCCAACCCGGTGCAATTCACCCCGGCAGCAGGGGCAGGTCTTGTCTTCCAGGTCGAGCGTCACTGTGTACCTTGGCAGCGAATCGGGAAGCTGGCCGATATTGCGCTCCCGCAGCTTGCGCGTGCGCTTCTCGTTCGGCTGCTTCGGCTCGGCGGGCAAAATATCGCCGAGCGCGTCGCTGGCGGCAGCACCTTCACCCATCGTCTGTTCCAGGTCCTCAATGACCAGCTGCCGCTCATCGGCATTGAGCTGTTCGGAACGCTGACCATACCGGTGCCGCGCGAATGCTTTGATAATCTGATGTAGCTTGTCGATTTCCGCGCGCAGACCAGCAGCCTCAAGTGTCACATTGATGAGAGTTTCGCGTAAAATAACCAAGTCGTCCGGCAAGCTGGCAGGGTCGATCTCCATGCGTTCAACATCGCAAAACCGCCCGAATCGCGTCAATAAATCATTTCAAAATTACTTTGGAAAATCACGTTTGTGTTGATCAAATCATAATCGACGACGACTCACCCGGCTAGTTCCGGACGATAGCTACGCACAGGTGCTCGCCACTCGCAGCCCTCCAGAAGTGTCGCTAACTGTCCAGCGGAAAGTGACACCAGGGTCGTGCCGCTTTGCGGCCAAAAAAACGTGCCGCGCTCCAGCCGGCGGCTCAGCATGCACAACGCGATGCCGTCATGCCAAAGCAATTTTATCTGTCCGGCTCTGCGCCCGCGGAAGGCAAAGACCGCGCCAGAGAATGGATTCTCCGAAAATGACTGTTGCACAAGCATCGCCAAACCGTCGAGCCCGCGCCTCAAATCCGTCCGCCCGCAAGCGAGATAGACACGAACCCCAGCCCCAGGCGCGATCATGACTCTTTCACCGCCGCCAGCACCCGCCTCAGCGCCGCCTGGTCAACAGCGCCGCCGACCCGCACCACCATGCCATTCGGCAGGCCGATCTCGATGGCATCGCCGTCAGCCGGACGGCGACGTTGCCGCTTCGAGGCTGCGGCGGCTTCGCCGCGTGGCTGATCCGGCGCGCTATCCGGCGGCAGCTGTGGAAAACGACCGATCGTCGTCGGCTCCGCCACCACCGCCTGGGCAAAATGCAGAGCCGGCGGATAGGGCTCACCCAATTTACCCTCACGCATCTCCCGGCGCCATGTGCTCAATTGCCCGCTGCCAATGCCGTGCTGGCGGCATAGCGCCGAAACCACCACGTCCGGGGTCCAACTCTCCAAAACAATCGAACGCTTCTGAGCAACACGCCAACGACGACGCGCGCCGCGAGTGATAACCTCGACACGTTCAATCGGAGCACTCGTATGAGTGCTCGTACGAGCCTTCTTAAACACACCAGCAGAATCCCGCAGCAAAATCGAAATATCGTC
>NZ_BSOS01000112.1 GCF_030160635.1 Acidocella aquatica
GCCTCTCGCATAGGGGACGAGCCGTGCAGCAGGATAGCAAGATCTACGTAGGACTGGATACCTCGAAGCTGAAGATCTCGGTAGCGGTGGCTGAGGAGGGACGTGACGGTGAGGTGCGCTTTATCGGGGACATCGACAGTGAGCCTGACAGCGTTGAGCGTCTCGTAGCGAAGCTTGCTAAAAAGCATCAACAGCTCGCCTTCTGCTACGAGGCTGGACCAACCGGCTACGGCCTGCATCGTCAGATCATCCGGCTTGGCCACGAGTGCATCGTGGTCGCACCGTCGCTGATCCCGAAGCGGCCGGGCGAGCGGGTCAAGACCAATCGTCGCGATGCGTTGACCCTCGCCAAACTGCACCGCGCTGGAGAGTTGACTGCCGTCTGGGTGCCGGATCCGGGTCACGAGGCAGTACGGGAACTTGTGCGCGCCAGGGAAGCCGCGATGGAGGACCTGCGGCGCGCCCGGCAGCACCTGCAATCTTTTCTGCTCCGTCATGGCCGGATCTTCACCGGTCGTGATGCATGGACCAAGGCGCATACCCGATGGTTGTGCGAACAGACCTTCCCCCACCCTGCTCAGTATCTCGTGCTGGCGGAGTATCGCCAGGCGATCGAGAACGCCGAGATCCGGCTCAAGCGTCTGACT
>NZ_BSOS01000113.1 GCF_030160635.1 Acidocella aquatica
CGGCCAGGTATTCCGATTTGATGTCGGCCACCTGAGCGTCATCGGTTGGGTCTGGTTGAATGATTATCTTGTCCCTGTTCGGGGTCAAGTTCAGGCGTCTGCGGTGGCCGGGTTTTGCTTTTTGCGGAGGCTCTCGCCGGTCAGTTCGATGCGGTAGGCGTTGTGGATGAGGCGGTCGAGGATGGCGTCGGCGATGGTTGGGTCGCCGATGATCTCGTACCATTGCTCGATGGGCACCTGGCTGGTGATGATGACCGAGCGCATCTCATGGCGGTCATCGATGATCTCCAGCAAATCGCGGCGCTGGTCGGCGGTCAGAGTTTCGGGCCCCCAATCGTCCAGGATCAGCAGGTCAACCTTGGCGATCTGGCGCAATGTCCTGGCATAGCGGCCATCGGCCCGCGCCATGGCCAAGGTGGAGAACAGCCGCGGCACACGGTGATAGGCGGTGGACAGGTCCTCGCGGCAGGCTTTCTGGCCCAGGGCGCAGGCGAGCCAGCTTTTACCCACGCCGCAGGGGCCGGTGATCAGCAAATTGTGCCGGGCACGAACCCAGTCGCAGCCTGCGAGCTTCAGGAATAATGCACGGTCGAGGCCGCGCGCCGCCCGGTAGTCGACATCCTCAATACTGGCGGATTGCCGCAGTTTGGCGGCGCGGGCGCGGGTCTCGAAGCGTTTTTGCCGCCGCAACGTGGCCTCGTGTTCCAACAGCAGGGCCAGCCATTCGCCGTGTTCCAGGGCGGCAATCTCAGGCTGGCGTTCAAGCTCCCTAAACCCCTTGGCCATGCCGTGCAGGCCGAGCTTCTGGAGCAGGTCGAGTGTTGGGTGGGTAAGCATGGTTTTGGTCCTTTCAGTGAAAATATTTGGAGCCGCGCAGATTGCCGTGGGTCATCACCGCCTGCGGCTCACTGGTGGTGATGGCGGCGCGGTCGAGCTTGTTGGCGATGATCGAGGCGATGCTTTTGTAGGTGAACGCGCCGTAAGCGACGGCGCGGGCCGACACCGCCTCGGCACGGGTTTTGTCCAACTCCCGGAACAGCCGCAGCACACCAAGACAGGTCCTGAAGCCCTGTTCCGGATGCGGGCGGCTGGCCAGAATGGCCGTGACCAGGCCCTCGGTATTGGGGCCAACCGAGGCGCCCCAGCGGCGGAACCGCTCCGGCGTCCATTCGGCGTAGCGCCGGTGCGCGCTCGGCATGTGCGCGGGGTCGGTGCCGTGCCTGGCCCCGCCATAGCGGCGCTCATGCGCGGCAACTCGATTCCCTTGGAAAAACACCTCAATCATCCGCGCCGTGGCGCGGGTATCGACCTGGGCCCGGATCAAATTATGCGGCACCGAGTAGAAATACCCGCAGACCTCGACGTGATAATCCAGCGAGACACGGGCAAAACCCCATTCGGCGAATTCGTAGTCTGTATCGGGCAACACGGCCAAAGCCGGGCGCTCGATCGTCTCGAACAGATGCCGCCGGCTGACCCCAAGCCGGCGCATGATGTGGTCGTTGATCCGCGCCACCATGCCGGCAATGGCCTGGTTGGCCTCCGCCAAAGAGAAGAATTTTTGCGCCCGCAACCGGCCCAGTATGTAGCTCTGGGCGAAGCGCACCCCGGCTTCCACCTTGGCCTTATCCTTCGGCCGCCGCGGCCGCGCCGGCAGAATGCCGATGCCGTAATGCGCGGCCATCCGGCCATAGCTGAGATTGATCTCGGGGTCGTAGAACGATGCCTTGTTGACGCCCGACTTCAGATTATCCGGCACCACCAGCCGCGGCACGCCGCCAAGCGCGCGGAACATGCGCACATGGGCGCCGATCCAATCAGGCAGCGTCTGGCTCCAACTCGCCTCGCAATAGGTGAAACTCGACGCCCCCAGGACCGCGACGAAAATCTCCGCAAACCGTACTTCGCCCGTCGCGGGGTCTGTAATACCAAGCTTCTTGCCGGAATAATCGACAAACACCTTGTCGCCCGCCCGGTGCTCCTGGCGCATGACCGGCGACAACCGGGCCTCGAACTCGCGGAACAGATCGCAAAACCGGCTGTAGCTGTACCCCTCCGGATGCCCGGCGCGATATTCCTCCCAAAGCACCATCAGGTTGACCCCAGGGCGTTTGAGCTCGCAAACCAGCTCGCGCCAAACCGGCTCGGCATGGCGGCGCACCCCACGAGGGGCACCGTTGCGGGCAAACAACCGCTCTTCCAAAACCGCATCGGTGAGATCGGCCGGCAGCGGCCAGGTCAATCCTGCCACCTGCGCCCGCTTCAGATTGTCCTGGATCGTGCTGCGCGCCACGCCCAGCATCCGCCCGATCTGCCGTGCGCTGATCCCCTCGCTGGCCAGCCGTAATGTGTATCGTATCTGCCTCATCGTCAGCTCTCGCTTTGCCGGCATCCGCCCCTCCTCGTGGTTGATCACGAGAGGGCAGATGCCCGAGTTACTGACCCAGCCGAAAACGCTCGAATGCCCGGCCCAAGTGGCCGGAATTAAATCGGAATGGTGGCCG
>NZ_BSOS01000114.1 GCF_030160635.1 Acidocella aquatica
GCGGAGGGTTGGCGTTGGCGGATGGTGTTGAAGTTGAGACTATACTCCGGAGGGCTCCGGAGTTGGGTTACGAGGTTCTCCCTGGTGTTTCGAAGCGTCGGAGCTGGAGCACGGAGGAGAAGCTCCGGATATTGGCACAGGCGTCGGCGCCGGGATCATCGGTTAAGTTGGCTTGCCGGGCACACGGGGTCAGCAGCGGGCAGTTTTACACTTGGCGCAAGCATTTCCGCAGTGGCGAGCTGACGGGGTTCATGCCGGTGTCGGTGGTGGCGGAGCCAGCATCGCTGTCGGCACCTAGTCCCGCGCAGGACGAGCCAGCTCCCACAGCTCCCGCGCCGCCGCCGGCACCTGGCCTTGTTGAGGTTGAGCTACCGAGCGGTGTGCGGCTTCGGATCAGCGGCGAGGTCGAGACAGTGGCGCTGCGGCGTATCCTCTCGGCGCTGCGTTGATTGGGCTTCCTGGGAGTGTCCGCATCTACCTGGCGTGCGGGACGACGGACATGCGCAAAGGGTTCGATACGCTGGCAGCGCAGGTGCAGACCATGCTGAGCCTCGATCCGCATAACGGTGCGCTCTATGCGTTCCGCGGTAAGCGCGGCGATCTGGTAAAGATATTGTGGTGGGATGGCCAGGGGCTGTGCCTATTCTGCAACTAACTCGTTTCATACTACAGCCCTTTCATTGACATCGTTGCATTTAGAGGCGTTGAGCAGACG
>NZ_BSOS01000115.1 GCF_030160635.1 Acidocella aquatica
TGGAGGTTAAGATGTCACGTCGTCGGATTGGGCAGCAATCATTGCGGTTTTCGGATGTGGGTAGCGTCGCGTCATCGTTGGACCGGCTTTCTGGTTTGATCGATTGGACGCCGATTGAAGTCGTTTTGGGTGATATCTATATGGCTGCGAAGGGCGAACCGGCCTGGCCGCCTCTGGTCTTGTTCAAGGCGATGCTGCTCGCGGTCTGGTACGATCTCTCGGATGTGAAGCTATCGGAAGCCTTGGATGACCGCGCCTCGTTCCGGCGGTTTTGCGGCTTCTCCGCACAGGAGGCGACCCCGGAACGGACAGCTTTCGTGCGGCTGCGCAAGGTGCTGGCTGAACGCGGTTTGGATAAAGCCCTGTTCGATGAAGTGACGCGCCAGCTGAAGGCCAAAGCCATCCGCGTGAAAACCGGTACGCTGGTCGATGCGACAATCATCGCTTCGGCACGCAGGGGCGATGATGAAGCGCGCTGGGTTAAGCATAAGGGTCGCAAAGCCGTGCACGGCTTCAAGGCCCATGTGGGAGCGGATGCAGATACGGCTTTGGTTGAACAAGTTTTCATCACCCCCGCCAACGTCAATGATGGCAAGGCGGGCCCCGCGGCTCTACCTGACGATCCCGGCGACGTGTTCGCCGACAGCGCCTATCGCGGGGACCACTTCAATAACGCGGTCCGGGCCAAAGGTGGGACCCCTCGCGTTATCATCACCCACGTGTGGTCCAGTGCCCAGGACGCGAAGGCAGCGCTCGCCTACCTTGATGCCCATAACCGGTCCATTTATCGCGTCCGTGGCCGGATCGAAAAAATCTTCGGGACCTGGAAGCGAAGCTACGGCTTACACCGAATGCGATGGTGCGGCCTTGCCAAAGCTGCCGTCCAAGTCCGTCTCACCGCCATCGCCTACAATCTGAAACGTACCCTCAAGCTGCTCGCTCAACCCGCTTGAGGCCCGTCGCAGAAGAGAAGCTGCGGCTCTCACGTGGGGAAAGAAAT
>NZ_BSOS01000116.1 GCF_030160635.1 Acidocella aquatica
GATGGTCTCAGCCCGGTGGCTAAGTTGATTCCATCGGCTGCACTTCTTGGCTGGGACGTGCGGCCCAGGCGGCTCATAGAGTCCGATATAGCCGTTGGAGGCATGCCGTTTCACAATGCCGTGTTTTGCCCACCTAACCAAGGTGCACTCGGTGATGCCTAGCTTTGCGCAAGCCTCCGCTTTTGTCAGCATTCCCCGCTCACGCAGCCGGTCGTAGCGTGGGCGTAGGCCATATTGTTTGACAAGATAAATGACGCGCATGTCGGTGAACTGGGCGCCGGCCTGATCACGCCGCGCTGATCCGCCGGGGCGGATTCCTTTGGCATTCAGGATATCTGCGATTTCGGCGCAGATATGATCGTCGAGAAGCTTGTCGACCAGTTCTACCACCTCGGGCCGGGTCTTCACCTGCTGCGCGGAGGATTTAGGGTTCTGGGTGGTCAATGTCTCGGTCCTCCCGCCTCTGAAGCGGATGTGGATCCGGGTCTCTCCTTCAGCAGGGAATTTGAGCAGGGTGACGTCATCAACAAGATAGGCAAGAAGTCGCTTGCG
>NZ_BSOS01000117.1 GCF_030160635.1 Acidocella aquatica
TGCTGATGGTTCCGGCCAGGGCCAGGGCGGCGCGGGCGACGCGGATGCGGTCTTCCAGCGTGTGCATCAGCGTGTCGGCGGCGGCGTGGGGGATGCCGGGGCCTTTGGGCGGGTCGCGCTGGTCGAGCAGCAGGCCGTCGATTATGCCGGCGTAGTGGGCGGCGATGGCGGTGTTGGTGATGGCGATGCCGAGTTCGGCCATGAGCTTGGCGGTGGGGCCTTTGACAGCCTGGCCGCCGACGATGGGCGAGATGGCGATGATGGGGGCTTTTGCGGCTTTGAGCGCGGCGGCGATGCCGGGGATGGCGAGGATGGGGCCGATGCTCAGATACGGGTTGGAGGGGGCGATGAGAATGGCCTCGGCCTGGGCGATGGCGGCGAGCACGCCGGGCGCTGGGGCGGCCTGGGCGGCGCCCGCGAAGCGGATGGCGCTGACTTTGGGCGCGCAGCGGCGGGCGACAAAATAATGCTGGAAGTCCAGCTCGCCCTCATCGGTGGTGAGCATGGTGGCGACGCGGCCGTCGGTCATCGGCAGCACGGCGGGGCCGATGTTCCAGGCTTGCGCGAAGTTGGCGATGATTTGGGAGAGGGGCTGGCCGGATGCCAGCGCGGCGGTGCGCAGCACATGCAAAGCGAGGTCGCCGTCGCCGAGCTGGAACCAGTCTGGGCCGCCGAGGGTACGCAGGGCGGCGAGAAACGACCAGCTCTCCCCTTCCCGCCCCCAGCCCTGGGCAGCGTTGGCCTTGCCGGAGAGGGTGTAGAGCAGCGTGTCGATATCCGGGGAGATGGCGAGGCCGAGGTGGGTGAAATCATCGCCGGTGTTGACGATGGCGGTGAGGTTCTCGGGCGGGAGAATTTGCGCCAGGCCGAGCACCAGCTTGGCGCCGCCGACGCCGCCGGTGAGGACGGCGGTGCGCGGCGTTGCGGGAAGCAGGGTCACTGGAAGAGGTCCTCGCTGAGGGGGCGGACCAGGGCGGCGGCGGGCAAGGGCGTGCCGGGGAGGGCCAGGCCGCGCACGAGGGCGGCGGGCACACCTTCGGCGGCTTCGCCCATGGCGAGCCCGGCGGCGGAGGCGACCATGTCAGCCAAAGCGATCTGGGTAACTTCGAGAATGCGGCCGTCGCGGTCAGTGTCGCCCCGGCGGTCAACCAGCGAGGGGAAGCCGGCGGCGCCGATGGCGACGTTGGTGACGCCGTAGCGCCAGGGGCGGCCAAAACTATCAGAGATGACAATGGCGGGGACCGGGGTGAGATGCGCCGCGAGGGCCGCGTGCAAAGCCGCGGCGGCGGCGTCGGCATCCTGGGGCAGCAGCAGGGCAAGTTCGCCAGCGCCGGTGCCGGTGTTGGAGCGGTCGATCCCCGCGTTGGCCATGACATGGCCGCTGCGGTGGCGGGTGATGAGCACGTTTGGCACCGCGCGCACCACGGCGGCGGATTCGGCCAGCACGAGCTCGACCAGACGCGGGTCTTTGCGGGTGAGTTCCGCGAGGCGCAGCGCCTCCGCGCCGGGGGTGACGGCGGCGAGGTCAACGAAGCGGCCCTCCGCCTTGGAGACGATTTTCTGCGTCACCACCAGCACGTCACCCGGTTGGGGCGGCAGGCCCGCGGCGGTGAGCGCCTGGGCGATGATGAAGGCCAGATCATCTCCGGGGTGGATTTCCCCGATGCCGGTGAGCGGATGGAGGCTGATGCTCACACTTCAGGCTCGATCAGCGTGCCGGTGATCTGGATGCCGGCGCCGTCAACCTTGTAGGTGCGGTTGAGGAAGATGAGCACCGAGGTCAGCGCCTCGGCGGCGGCGGCGTTGGCCAGCGCGCCACCGTGCAGGCCGCGCAGGCCGGCGGCTTTGGCCAGGGCGACAACCTCGCCGCGGGCGGCCTTGTCGTTGCCGAACACCAAAATGTCGCAGGCGATCTCGTCATCGGTGATGAGGCGGTGGGCGGCGACGTTGTGGAAGGCGGAGACCAGCGTGACGCCCTCGCCCAGCAGGGATTGCGCGCGCAAGGCGGCGCTGCCCTCGGCCGGAAGCTGCACCTGCATGACTTTCGGCGGCATCAGCGGCACCGTGGTGTCGACGACGATTTTGCCGGTGACGTAGGGGGCGATGTCCGCCAGGGTGGCAGCCTGAGCGGCGAAGGGGACGGTGACGACGATGAGGTCCGCCGCCTGGGCGGCAGCGGCGTTGGCCATGCCGGTGAGGCCAAAGCCGAGGTCGGCGGCGGCTTTGTGCGCGGCTTCAGCAGCGCGCGAGCCGATGATGACGCGGCGCCCCGCTTTCGCCCAGCGGCGGGCCAGAGCGGAGCCAAGGTGGCCGGTGCCGCCAATGACGGCGATTGTCTTCTGGGTTGTCATCAAATCCATCCGTTGTGAGGTTAAACTTAGTCGCCGGTTTCAGCCAGCAGGGGCACCGGCTGGTAGAGGGTGGTGCGCTGCACGGCGGGGCGGCCAACTTGGGATGCGAGGTGGCGCATGCGCTCAGGCGTACAGGCCTGGCCGTTCTGGCCACCTGCGGCGCGGGTGATGGATTCGTCCATCAGCACGCCACCAAGATCATTCACCCCGGCATTGAGGGCGGCGAGCACCCCGGCCTCGCCGAGTTTGACCCAGCTTGCCTGGATGTTGGGGATGAGCGGGTGCAGCACGAGGCGGGCGATCGCGTGCATCAGCAGCGCCTCGCGCCAGCTCGGGCCGGAGCGGGCCAGGCCCTTGCGCCAGAGCGGGGCTTCCATGTGGACGAAGGGCAAGGGCACGAATTCAGTGAAGCCGCCGGTCTCGGCTTGCAGGTCGCGGATGCGCAGCAGGTGGCGGGCCCAATGCTCATAGCGCTCGACATGGCCGAACATAATGGTGGCGGTGGATTTGAGGCCGACGCGGTGGGCGGCGCGCATCACATCCAGCCATTGCCGGGTGTTGAGCTTGTCCGGGCAGATGATGGCGCGGATTTCATCGTCAAGGATCTCCGCCGCCGTGCCGGGCAGCGTGGAGAGCCCGGCATCGCGCAATTGGGCGAGATAGGTTTCCAGGTCCAGGCCGAGCGTGGTGGCGCCGTGCCAGACTTCCAGCGGCGAGAAGGCGTGGATGTGCATGCCGGGCGTGGCCTGGCGCACGGAGCGGGCGATGTTGAGATAGGTGTTGCCGTCGTAATCCGGGTGGATGCCGCCTTGCAGGCAAACCTCGGTGGCGCCGCGCGCCCAGGCTTCCACGGCGCGGGCGCTGATCTCGGAGAGATCGATATTATAGGCGGGGCCGCGCTCGGCCTTGGTGCTGCCCTTGGAGAAGGCGCAGAAGCCGCATTTGTGGAGGCAGATGTTGGTGTAGTTGATGTTGCGGTTGATGACGTAGGTGATGGTCTCGCCCACGGCCTCGGCGCGCAGGGCGTTGGCGGCGGCGGCGATGCGGGCGGCATCCGCGCCGCCGGCGTTGAAAAGCTGCACGATCTCCCGCTCTTCAAGACGGTTGCCGGAGCGCGCGCGGGCGATGATGGCCGCGATGGCGGGGGAGACGCCCCCGCCATGCACGGCGGGGGCGGGAATTGGCGCGCCGGTGCCCGCGTGCCAGGAGTCAGTGACCGGGAGGCCGCGCGCGTCAACCTGGCGGCGGACGCGCGGGACCAGGGATTTGTCGAGCCAGGTTGTGGGAGCTTGCGCGTAGGCGGGGCCGATGGCCAAGCGCTCGGCCAGCACGCGGCCGGTGGCGGATGTGGCCTGCGCCAGAGCGGTGAGATGGGGCCAGGGGGCTTCTGGGTTCACATGGTCCGGCGTGACCGGGGAGACGCCGCCCCAGTCGTTGACGCCGGCTGCGAGCAATGCCGCCAGATGCCCGGGCTGCAGGTTGGGCGGCGCCTGGATGCTCATGTCTGGCCCGAGGATCAACCGGGCGGCGGCGATGGTCCAGCAATGCTCCTCCAGCGAGGGCTCCGGGTGGCTGGCCATTTTGGTGTCCGGCTTGGCGCGGAAATTCTGGATGATGACTTCCTGGATGTGGCCGTGGCGCCGGTGGAGGTCACGGATGGCGAGCAGCGCCTCAATGCGCTCGGCGCGGGTTTCGCCGATGCCGATGAGCAGGCCGGTGGTGAAGGGCACGCGGGCCGCGCCGGCAGCCTCGATGGTTTTGAGGCGGGCGGCGGGCAGTTTATCCGGCGAGCCGTAATGCGGGCCGCCGGGCTCGGAGAGGCGCGCGGAGATGGTCTCCAGCATGATGCCCATGGAGGCGGAGACCGGGCGCAGGGCGGCGTAGTCGGCGGCGGTCATCAGGCCGGGGTTGAGGTGAGGCAGCAGGCCGGTCTCGTTGAGGACCAGTTCGGCCATGGCGCGCAAATAGGCCAGCGTGGTGGGGTAACCCATTTTGGCCAGAGCCTCGCGGGCGGCGGCGTAGCGGGCCTCGGGCTGGTCGCCGAGCGTGAACAACGCCTCGCGGCAACCGGCGGCGACCCCGGCGCGGGCGATGGCGAGGACTTCCTCCGGCGAGAGATAGGCGCTGGCGGCGGCTTTGGGGGTCTGGGCGAAGGTGCAGTAGTGGCAGACATCGCGGCACAGCTTGGTGAGCGGGATGAAGACCTTGCGCGAATAGGTGACGAGCAGGCCATGACCAGCCAGGGTCATCGCCTCGCTCTGGCGCAGCAGTTCGGACAGGGGAGCACGGGTGAGCATGGCGGTGATCTCCGCCGCCGTTCCCGTGTTGCGGATTGTCAGATCAAGCGCGTCCGGATTGTTCATGCCGTTCTCCTCGTACGCCTAGATTGCCGTGCGGCCGCCGCCTTTTAATGCGAGCATCTCACGCGCCTCCGCCGGGGTGGCAACCTCAAGGCCGAGGCCCTCGATGATCTGGCGGACGATGCGCACCTGCTCGGCATTGGATTTGGCCATGCGCCCCCGGCCGGCCCAGAGCGAATCCTCCAGCCCGACACGCACATTGCCGCCCATGGCGGCGGCCATGGCGGCCACCTTCATCTGGTTGGCGCCCGCACCCAGCACCGACCATTTGTATTGCTTGCCAAACAGGCGGTCGGCGGTGCGCTTCATATGCATCACATCATCAGGATGCGCGCCGATGCCGCCCAGGATGCCAAACACGGTCTGGATGAACAGCGGCGCCTGCACCAGGCCGCGGTCAAGGAAATAGGCCAGGTTGTAGAGATGGCTGGTATCATAACATTCAAACTCGAAGCGCACGCCCATGGGGGAGAGCACCGAGAGCGAATGCTCAATGTCAGCATAAGTGTTCTTGAACACGAGATCGCGCGAGGCTTCCAGGGCCTGCGGCTCCCACGCGTGCTTGAACTCCTTGAAGCGCTTG
>NZ_BSOS01000118.1 GCF_030160635.1 Acidocella aquatica
CATGCCACCCAAGCCCGATCGCGCGGCCGCGAAGGTCGTATTGACGCTTGGTGCTTTCGACATTCTCCATAACCTGCCGCATGGATGATTGCCGGATGTACAGATAGGCACCCCGTTCGAGGTGATGTGATTGAACCTTGAGCTTTTCGTTCATGCTATCCTCCGTTCAGGGACCGCCATCACCATGGCGGCGAGTAGGCAGATGATTGTGTGTTGTTCGGACGTTTTTTCTGCGATCGGCAGGTCAAGTACCGGCGGCACAGAAGCAGCCGGACACTGGCCGGGCGTCCGCACGATCGCACGAACCCAGGCCCACATTCCGCGATGAAGAAGAATGGTAAGACCGCTGCGTGCCTCTGGCGGCAGCGCGGTGCCGAGAGCGGCAGCCCGCAATATTTCGTATCGATCTGTGGCGCGCAACTGCATCTCGGAATGCCGTTGCGCGCCAATGCTGGTCACGCCGTTTTTTTTTGACCGAGCGCGCGCTCGATCGTTCTGGGGTGGACATCGAGGCCGAACTTTGTCCGGAGACGGTCCGTCAGTTCGCGCGCCCGGATGGGCTCGCCTGGGTCCACCTGTGCGATGAGGAACGCCAGCACTTCGCCGTGGAGCTTGTGCGGTCCGCGCGGCCCGCGCTTCCTCGGTACCAGACCGGCCAGGCCGGCGCCTTCGAAGTCCGCCTTGGCCTGATAAAAGGTCGGCCGGGACACGCCATATTCGTCGGATGCCTCCGTCACGGAAACCCTGTCGACGGATACGCGCCGCAGCATCTCGTACTTCACTTGCACGATGTCGCGTGGATCGAAGAAACCGCCTTCCTGGAACTTCGGGTCGCCGACTTTCTCCGGGGCGGGATTGAGTGTGCCATCCTCCGCTAAAGCGCTGGCCTTTGATCGCGTGTGGTTGGCGCTGCTCGACACCCGGAACCTCAGCTGTTTTCTCAGCAAGTGTAATCTGTAATATACCGCATTTAGTTGTAGGGTCAAGATGGTTATCGCCACTCAGTCGCCAATCATGCCAGTTAATAATTACCATTCACCGGAGTCCCCAGGGGCTCTGCGGCGTCTTTTGCCTTACATAAGCGGTATATTTATCCTTACATATTTTTGGTCCATCAACCCGCCTTTGCTGCATGAGGTGCGCCACAAGCTCACCGAGCTCCAACAGATCGCCAAGGCTGCAAAGTGCGCGGCGGCCTCCAGCAGACACCTCAGGGCCAGGGGTTGCCGCATCGGTCCATTGCGGCGGAACGGAGCAAATCCGCCCATCGGCAAAGCGAAGCAGCCAACGCTTGCCAGCTCGGTTGCCGCGCTTTGCAATGCATACCCCGCCCTGCCCGGAATACGGATGGAAG
>NZ_BSOS01000119.1 GCF_030160635.1 Acidocella aquatica
GCGGCCGCTGATGGCGTTCGTCATGGTGCTCTCTCATTCGCGCCAGATCTTCCTGCGCTTCTGCCTCGACGCCCGGATGGAGAATTTTCTGCGCGGCCATGCCGGGGCCTTCACCGCATGGGGCGGCGTTCCGCGCGTCCTGCTCTATGACAATCTTAAAAGCGCCGTGTTGGAACGACGCGGTGACGCGATCCGCTTCCACCCAACATTGCTGCATTTTGCAGGACATTATCGTTACGAACCAAGACCCGTGGCGGTTGCGCGAGGCAACGAGAAAGGCCGCGTGGAACGCGCGATCCGCTACATTCGTGACGCATTCTTTGCCGCCCGCAAGTTCAAAGATATCGATGACCTCAACGCTCAGGCCGAAGCCTGGTGCAACGGTGCTGCCGCCGATCGGCCATGTCCCGAGGATCCGCAGCAGACGGTGCGCGCGGTGTTCGCCCAGGAAATCCCCCGCCTGCTGCCATTGCCCGACAACCCGGCGCCGCTACTCGAACGGGTTGAGGTCTCGGTCGGCAAGACACCCTATGTCCGCTTCGATCTCAATGATTATTCGGTGCCGCACGGCCAGGTACAGCGCATCCTGACCGTTCTCGCCGACCCGCACCAGCTGCGCATCCTCGATGGCACCGAAGTGCTGGCCCGCCATCCGCGCAGTTACGACAAGGGTGCGCAGATCGAGGACGCCGCGCATCTGCAAGCCCTGATCGACGACAAACGTGCCGCGCATCAGCATCGTGCCATCGACCGCCTCGCTCACGCCGCACCAGCCAGCCAGATCCTGCTCGCGCGCGCGGCCGAACACGGCGCCAATCTGGGCGCCATCACCGCCGCCCTGCTCCGGTTGCTCGAACGCAACACCGCCGCCGATCTGGAGGCCGCCATTCTTGAAGCGCTCGCGCGCGATGTGCCACATGCCAACGCCGTCCGCCTCGCCCTCGAGCGCCGACGCGCCCAGCGCGGCGACGATCCCCCGGTCGCTGTGGTGATGCCCGCCCATGTGCAAGCCCGCGACACGCTCGTGCAGCCACATCCGCTCGAAACCTATGACCAACTCGCAGGAGTACACGAAGATGCCAAGCCCAAAGATGACTGATCCCGACACCATGCGCGCGCGCACGGCCGCACTCAATCTGCATGGCCTGCTCGCGCATTGGGGCGAGGTCGCCAACCAAAGCTGGATCGCCCCGTTGCTTGACTGGGAAGAACAGGAACGCGCCCGGCGCAGCCTCGAGCGGCGGCTCGGCACCGCGCATATCGGCAAATTCAAGCCGCTCTGCGACTTTGATTGGTCTTGGCCAAAACGCTGCGACCGCGAGGCGATCGAGGCTTTGATGGCGCTGGACTTCCTGCGCGATGCCAGCAACGTCGTCATCGTCGGACCAAACGGGGGCGGCAAGTCGACCATCGCACAGAATATCGCCCACCAGGCGCTCATCGCCGGACACAATGTTCTGTTCACCAGCGCAGGCCAGCTCTTCGGCGATCTAGCGGCATTGGACAGCGACTCTGCCCTGCGACGTCGGCTGCGTCATTACGCCAGCCCGCAATTGCTGGTGATCGACGAGGTCGGCTACCTATCCTACTCCAACCGTCACGCCGACCTGATGTTCGAGCTGATATCGCGACGGTATCAGAACAAAAGCACGCTGGTGACCACCAACCGCGCGTTCGCCGAGTGGCGCGAGGTGTTCCCAAACGCCGCCTGCGTCGTATCGATGGTCGACCGCCTCATCCACCATGCCGAGATCATCGCCATCGACGCAGAGTCCTACCGGCTTAAGGAAGCCCAGGAACGCACCGAACAGCGCGCCCGGCGACGCGGCTCAGCCAAGCCATGAGCCAACCAAACCAGCCGCAATCATCCGCCCCGGCGCACCTGCGCCCAGCGACAATCGAAATCCCCACAAGCTGGACGCCCGAGCAGGCTCTTGCCGTCTACGAACTTCTCGACCAACTACGCGAAAAAATCTGGGCTCTTTATGACCTTCGCCTGCAGG
>NZ_BSOS01000120.1 GCF_030160635.1 Acidocella aquatica
TCCACCCCGCGTTAAACTGATTTGCCGATGTGATCGGCCTGTATTGAAGGCCACAAAACCGCCCTTTTGCGCTTCTTTAGCGTTATGGGGCGGTTTTGTTATGTGTTTGATAGGTTGGAGGACCTGGCGGCGACCTACTCTCCCGTGCCTTAAGACACAGTACCATGGGCGCTGGGGATTTTCACGGCCGAGTTCGGGATGGGATCGGGTGTAGGCTCCCCGCCAAAGCCACCAGGTCGTCCAGCCTATCAAAGCTGTTTGGTGGGTGGGGTCAGTTTTGGTGCGGATGATGGGCTCTCGTTTTATCGGGGGCTCCGATAAATGATTGCTGTGTATGGGGGTTGGTGAGAATTGGACTTATTGAACTCTATCGGGTGATTAGTACCAGTTAGCTGAGCACGTTACCGCGCTTATACACCTGGCCTATCAACGTGGTGGTCTACCACGACCCTCTGGGAGGCCTAGTTTTGAGGTAAGTTTCCCGCTTAGATGCTTTCAGCGGTTATCTTTTCCGTACATAGCTACCCGGCTATGCCGCTGGCGCGACAACCGGTACACCAGAGGTACGTCCATCCCGGTCCTCTCGTACTAGGGACAGATCCTCTCAAGCCTCCAACACCCACGGCAGATAGGGACCGAACTGTCTCACGACGTTCTAAACCCAGCTCACGTACCACTTTAATCGGCGAACAGCCGAACCCTTGGGACCTGCTCCAGCCCCAGGATGTGATGAGCCGACATCGAGGTGCCAAACCTCCCCGTCGATGTGGACTCTTGGGGGAGATCAGCCTGTTATCCCTAGAGTACCTTTTATCCGTTGAGCGATGGCCCTTCCACGTGGAACCACCGGATCACTATGGCCGACTTTCGTCTCTGCTCGAACTGTCGCTCTCGCAGTCAGGCGGGCTTATGCCATTGCACTCAGCAGCCGATGTCCGACCGGCCTGAGCCCACCATCGCGCGCCTCCGTTACTTTTTGGGAGGCGACCGCCCCAGTCAAACTGCCCACCATGCAGGGTCCCGGTCCCGGATAAACGGGACGCGGTTAGATATCAGAAGAGTTCAGGGCGGTATTTCAAGGTTGGCTCCACACAAGCTAGCGCCCATGCTTCAATGCCTCCCGCCTATCCTACACAGCACTCTCCTAATACCACTGCAAAGTTGCAGTAAAGGTTCATAGGGTCTTTCCGTCTGACCGCGGGTACCCCGCATCTTCACGGGGAATTCAATTTCGCTGAGCCTATGCTGGAGACAGTGGGGAAGTCGTTACGCCATTCGTGCAGGTCGGAACTTACCCGACAAGGAATTTCGCTACCTTAGGACCGTTATAGTTACGGCCGCCGTTTACCGGGGCTTCAATTCAGTGCTTGCACACCTCCTCTTAACCTTCCGGCACCGGGCAGGCGTCAGACCGTATACGTCGTCTCTCGACTTCGCACAGCCCTGTGTTTTTACTAAACAGTCGCTACCCCCTCTTTTGTGCCACCCAATAATGGTTGCCCACTATTGGGTCTTGCTTATCCCGAAGTTACGCAAGTAATTTGCCTAGTTCCTTCAACATAGTTCTCTCAAGCGCCTTGGTATGCTCTACCAGTCCACCTGTGTCGGTTTAGGGTACGGTCTATACGCTAGAGCTATTTCCTGGAATGCGCCAAAAGCCTGATCAATCCAATAAGATCAGACAACATATTGCATTCGTCACTTCTAGCAGGCGGAGGAATATTCACCCCCTTCCCATCGACTACGGCTTTCGCCCTCGCCTTAGGAGCCGGCTCACCCTGCGCGGATTAACCTTGCGCAGGAACCCTTGGACTTACGGCGACACTGTTTCTCACAGTGTTTGTCGCTACTCATGTCAGCATTCGCACTTCCGATACCTCCACGGCCTCTCACGAGTACCGCTTCACAGGCTTACGGAACGCTCCGCTACCGCGTGATAAATCACGCCCACAGCTTCGGTATATGGCTTGAGCCCCGTTACATTTTCGGCGCAGGATTTCTTAATTAGACCAGTGAGCTATTACGCTTTCTTTAAAGGATGGCTGCTTCTAAGCCAACCTCCTGGTTGTTTTGGAATTCCCACATCCTTTCCCACTTAGCCATAATTTGGGGACCTTAGCTGGTGGTCTGGGCTGTTTCCCTCTCGACGATGGACCTTAGCACCCACCGTCTGTCTGCCGTATAGTACTCCTCGGTATTCGGAGTTTGGTTAGGTTTGGTAAGTCTTTGGGACCCCCTAGCCCATCCAGTGCTCTACCCCCGAGGGTATTCGTACGACGATCTACCTAAATAGATTTCGCGGAGAACCAGCTATCTCCAAGTTTGATTGGCCTTTCACCCCTAGCCACAGCTCATCCCCGACTTTTTCAACAGGCGTGGGTTCGGCCCTCCAGTGGGTGTTACCCCACCTTCAGCCTGGCCATGGCTAGATCACTTGGTTTCGGGTCTTCTGCCCGCGACTGAATGCCCTATTCAGACTCGCTTTCGCTGCGCCTACGCCTATCGGCTTAAGCTTGCCGCGAACAGAAACTCGCTGACCCATTATACAAAAGGTACGCCGTCACACCAAAAGGTGCTCCGACTGCTTGTAGGCATCCGGTTTCAGGTCTCTTTCACTCCCCTTGTCGGGGTGCTTTTCACCTTTCCCTCACGGTACTTGTTCACTATCGGTCACCAGGGAGTATTTAGGCTTAGAGGGTGGTCCCCCTATGTTCAGACAGGATTTCACGTGTCCCGCCTTACTCAAGTCCTTAAATCAAACCTACGCATACGGGGCTATCACCCACTCTTGCCGGACTTTCCAGACCGTTCTGCTAATTTGAAATAAGGCACTGGCCTACTCCGCGTTCGCTCGCCACTACTAGCGGAATCTCTGTTGATGTCTTTTCCTCCAGGTACTGAGATGTTTCAGTTCCCCGGGTTTGCCTCGTATACCTATGTATTCAGTATACGATCCTCTTGCGAGGGGGTTGCCCCATTCGGACATTTATGGATCAAAGCTTGCTCGCAGCTCCCCATAACTTTTCGCAGCGTGCCACGTCCTTCGTCGCCTCCTGGTGCCAAGGCATCCACCGAATGCCCTTTCGTCGTTCAATTTTCCATTTCTCACCATGGCTTGAGATGATTGAACAAACTCAAACCACTTACCCACCATGCACAGGAACCATTCATCAGAAGCACATACGCATCGCCCGCCTTTTGCTCTCTCCAACCCGCTAGGAACGAGTTTTCAAAAACTAAACGCGGAACAAAACTTCCAAGATAAACACTCTGTACCGGTAAGTTATTCCATGCAGCCGCTCCGGTCATCACAACCGCGCGCTCTGCACCATCATGCTTCTGAACACTTATCTTCCTTCACGATCATTGGTTCACGATTTGACTCGATCCCCAGGTCAGACAACCCATCGCAAAAGAACACAGACCAATTCTTTAGCCCCCACTCACGCGGAAACCTAAAACTGATGCACGTATCCAGACGCACCAAAACCTATTCACCCTGACAAAGAACAAATTGCTCCTCAACATTGAAGCTGGGAGAGCAATATCCGGTTTCTTTTTCGCTTGACCTTCGCAGGAACAAACAAAGCAGAAAACCGAAACTCGATTTTCCCCAAAACAATCTAACCCGCGCCACACATTTAAATGGTGGAGATGGACGGAATCGAACCGACGACCCCCTGCTTGCAAAGCAGGTGCTCTACCAATTGAGCTACATCCCCAATCTCTTGTGAGCGATCATCGTCAACCCGCCCATGGTCTGTGCCCGAAAGCTTCAGCAGTTGCCCGCAAAGCTAAATTCGAACCACACCAACCAATGGTGGGCCAGGGAGGACTTGAACCTCCGACCCCACGCTTATCAAGCGTGTGCTCTAACCAACTGAGCTACTAGCCCAAATCAAAAGCGGGTATCCAAGTCCAAAAACTAAAAATGCACCTAAGCATTCTCAGCGACTGTTATGGGGAAGGGATGCGTTGATGGCGCCGGCAATAACCAGTCCAATCATGAACCAGACATAATGCCTGCAGCATCCGCCACAGGACTTTTTATTTTCTTGGATTCGCCAAATTTGCCAGAATAAATCCCAGTCAAATACTCAGCGAAAAATCCTTGAAAGGAGGTGATCCAGCCGCAGGTTCCCCTACGGCTACCTTGTTACGACTTCACCCCAGTCTCTGACCCGACCGTGGTAGGCTGCCTCCCGTTGCCGGGTTAGCGCACCTGCTTAAGGTCAAACCAAATCCCATGGTGTGACGGGCGGTGTGTACAAGGCCCGGGAACGTATTCACCGCGGCATGCTGATCCGCGATTACTAGCGATTCCACCTTCATGTACTCGAGTTGCAGAGTACAATCTGAACTGAGATGGCTTTTAGAGATCAGCATTGTGTCACCACATAGCTTCCCACTGTCACCACCATTGTAGCACGTGTGTAGCCCAGGACATAAGGGCCATGAGGACTTGACGTCATCCCCACCTTCCTCCGGCTTGTCACCGGCAGTTCCTTTAGAGTGCCCAGCATAACCTGATGGCAACTAAAGGCGAGGGTTGCGCTCGTTGCGGGACTTAACCCAACATCTCACGACACGAGCTGACGACAGCCATGCAGCACCTGTGCAGTAGGTCCCTTGCGGGAAAAGTGAATCTCTCCACCGGTCCTACCCATGTCAAGTCCTGGTAAGGTTCTGCGCGTTGCTTCGAATTAAACCACATGCTCCACCGCTTGTGCGGGCCCCCGTCAATTCCTTTGAGTTTCAACCTTGCGGCCGTACTCCCCAGGCGGTGTGCTTATCGCGTTAGCTACGACACTGAGAAACTAAGTTCCCCAACATCCAGCACACATCGTTTACAGCGTGGACTACCAGGGTATCTAATCCTGTTTGCTCCCCACGCTTTCGCGCCTCAGCGTCAGTTAAAGACCAGGTTGCCGCCTTCGCCACCGGTGTTCTTTCCAATATCTACGAATTTCACCTCTACACTGGAAATTCCACAACCCTCTTCTCCACTCTAGCTCACACGTATCAAATGCAGTCCCCAGGTTGAGCCCAGGAATTTCACATCTGACTGTGTGTGCCGCCTACGCGCCCTTTACGCCCAGTCATTCCGAGCAACGCTAGCCCCCTTCGTATTACCGCGGCTGCTGGCACGAAGTTAGCCGGGGCTTATTCTGCAGGTACCGTCATCATCGTCCCTGCCAAAAGTGCTTTACAATCCGAAGACCTTCTTCACACACGCGGCATTGCTGGATCAGGGTTGCCCCCATTGTCCAATATTCCCCACTGCTGCCTCCCGTAGGAGTTTGGGCCGTGTCTCAGTCCCAATGTGGCTGATCATCCTCTCAGACCAGCTACTGATCGTCGCCTTGGTAGGCCTTTACCCCACCAACAAGCTAATCAGACGCAGGCTCCTCTCCAGGCGACTCGCGCCTTTGACCCTCAGGTATCATGCGGTATTAGCCATAGTTTCCCATGGTTGTCCCCCACCCAGAGATAGATTCCTACGTGTTACTCACCCGTCCGCCACTGCCATTGCTGACCGTGCGACTTGCATGTGTTAAGCATGCCGCCAGCGTTCGCTCTGAGCCAGGATCAAACTCTCAAGTTCATCCCGTTCTCAAGCTCCGTCTAGCATATATAAATACAAGCTATTCCTCGCTTTAAAACAAAACGAAAACCCAGCTCACATATAGTTCACGCAATCAAAAACCACCCAGATAAATCCAGGTAGACCCAATCACGCTCTCTCGAAGCGTATCAATATCAAAAGAGATAACATCGATACGCTCCCGATCATAACAATCAGATATACAAGCCAGATCAAATCCAACCCATAACCAAATCAGAAATCACCAATCTTCACCAAGCCTAAACCTAGCAAAAACCTAAACCTCGC
>NZ_BSOS01000121.1 GCF_030160635.1 Acidocella aquatica
AGGCTGAGTTTGGCGCGTGGTGCGTCGAGTTCGACTTCTCCGCGGGAGAGGACGATGAAGTGGTCGCCGACCATGTAGGCATGGTGCGGGTTGTGGGTGATGAAGATGACGCCCGTGCCTTGTTCGCGCGCGGCCTGGGCGATGTAGCGCAGCACGAGGCCTGATTGCGATACGCCAAGGGCCGCGGTTGGCTCGTCGAGGATCAGCACGCGCGCCCCGAAGTAGACGGCGCGCGCGATGGCCACCACCTGCCGCTGGCCGCCGGAGAGTGTTCCCACCGGTTGGTCGAGATCCGCGACCTTGATGCCCATGCGGCGCAATTCGCGGTCGGCGATTTCATACATCGCCTTCACATCGAGATGTTTGAAGATCCCCTTGCCCGTGGTGATTTCCGACCCCAGGAAAAAATTGCGCCAGATCGGCAGCAGCGGCACCAGCGCCAGTGTCTGATACACCGCCGAAATGCCCAGATCGAGCGCCTCGCGCGGGGAATTGAACTTCACCGGCGCGCCATCCACCGCGTAGACCCCGGCATCATGCTGGCGCAGGCCGGAGATGATGCTGATCAGGCTCGATTTGCCGGCACCATTATCGCCCAGAACGCAGGTGACCTCGCCACGGTGCACCGAGAGGGTGATGCCGCGAAGCGCATTGATGTTGCCATAGCTTTTGCCGACATCCGCCAGTTGGATGATTGGATTCGATTGATTTTCCATTTCACTTCCCCCCGCCGGCCCGCGTGCGGATCCAGGTGTTGACGACCGTTGCAATCAGCAGCGTCGCACCGACGAAAAACATAAACCAGTCAGGATTCCAGTCCGCATAGATCACGCCTTCGGTTGTCATGCCGAAGATGAACGCGCCAAAGGCGGAGCCAATGGCCGAACCGTAGCCGCCCGTCATCAGGCAACCACCCACGACCGCCGCCGCGATGTAGAGCATTTCATTGCCGACACCCGATGCGGACTGAACCGTGTCGTATTCGAAGAGCATGTGCATGCCGAGGAACCACGCGCCAAAGCCGACCAGCATGAACAAGGCGATCTTCATCTTGTCGACCGGAACACCCACGGCCCGCGCGCTGTCGCTCGCGCCGCCGACCGCGAAGATCCAGTTGCCAAATTTCGTGCGCAGCAAAACCCAGGTGGCAACCAGCAGAAACACAATCCAGTAGGCGATCGCCACGCTGATATTCACATTGCCGATCTCGATCGAGGAGGCAAACACCGCGCGCGCCGAAGCATAGCCCGG
>NZ_BSOS01000122.1 GCF_030160635.1 Acidocella aquatica
TCTTTGGGATTCGTTGCAATGCCCTCGGCATAGTCCGCGTCCCTCTCAAAGTGTCTTGAGGAAGGCGAGCAGCGCGTCCGGTGGCTTGTACACGCCTGGGCTGCCTGCGTGGGCCGTGGTCTTGGCTAGCATTTTCTCTTTCATGGCGAGATCTGCTTCCAAATAGACTTGTGTGGTCTCCACGGATTCGTGACCCAGCCACAGGGCGATCACCGCTGTGTCGACGCCGGCTTGTAGAAGCTCCATAGCTGCGGAGTGCCTCAAAACATGAGGCGTTACTTTCTTGTTCATCAACGACGGGCAGTGCTTGCGTGCCACCTTGGTATGCTGCGCGAGAAGATATTGGACGCCATCATTACTCATTCTCTTCCCCTGGCGATTGGGGAACACGATTTGTTCGTCGCCACGCCCTTGCTCTTTCAACCACGCTTGCAAAACAGCCGCCGTCTGCTTCGTTAACGGCGTGCAGCGTTCCTTTCGCCCTTTACCGAGTACACAGACGTGAGCGCCGGCGCCGCATTGAACGTCCCGCTGGGTTAAGCCCGTAAGTTCGGACACGCGCAGCCCTGTCTGAACCGCAAGCAGCAACCAGGCATGATCGCGGCGACCAGACCACGTGGTTTGATCAGGTGCTGCAAGCAGGGCATCGACCTCCGGCCGCGTCAGATAGTTAATTTGGCGGTGGTCGCAGCGTTTGCAGGGAATAGCCAAGATCCGTTGGATTGGCTCCGAGTGAGCCGGCAATTCGAATGCTGCGAAGCGAAAGAATGAACGAATGGCTGTCAATCGAAGATTCCGGCTGCGGGCGCTGATGCCCCGCCGGCTCTGGAGATCGTCCAAGAAGGAGCTGACCAAAGGCGCGTCGATTTGTTCGATTGTGAGTTGCGATGGCTCCTTGCCAAGGCTGGTTTTGGCAAACAACAAGAGGAGGTGGAATGTGTCTCGGTAGGATCTGATGGTGTGGGGGCTGGCAGACCGCTGCTGAATCAGACGTTGAGTAAAATAGCGCGTCAGCAAGGCGGCGAAGTTGGCGTTGGGTGTCATAGCGTTACCTCCCAACGGCGCTCCAGCCTATCCTTGGCCGCAGCCAAAAGCTGAGGAAAGCCGGAGAGATACCAGTAGGTATCGCGAACCTCGACGTGGCCGAGATAGGCAGAGAGGACTGGCAGCAGCCGCTCGATGTCCTGACCGTTGTCGTACCACCGCATAAGGGTCTGCATGGCAAATCGGTGTCTCAGATCATGAATGCGGGGACGCCTTTTGCCTTTCTTGCCGACCAAACCAAGCCTATCCGCCAATCGCCGGAACATTCCTTCGACGGCATCACAAAGCACCTTCGTCCCACGCCTGTTGACGAACCAGTGTGGAATCTGCCGGCCTGCCAGGAAGCGGCCCCGTCTCTCCCGGTAATCGACCAGGGCCGTCACAGTGGAAAAGTGTAGCGGAACCATTCTGGACTTCCCGAACTTAGAGGAACGTATGGTCAGAATGCCGTCGACCAAATCGACATCGTCCAGCATAAGATTGAGTGCCTCGGAAATACGCAGCCCAGTGACACTGAGCAGGCCGAGCAAGCAGTGATAAGTATGGTTCGCCAAGCCGTCCTTGGCTGGGCGAGCCAAGGCGGCAAGCAGCAGGGCTTCAATGTCCTTGTCTGAGAAGAAATACGGTGCTTGCCGTTGATATTCAAATGGCAGGAGGCCAACGGGCGGTATCTCGTTGCGCGGGTCGATCGCTGAGCAGTAACGTGCGAAGCCGCGAACAAAACCTAACCGTCTCGCCCATTGGGCGGGCTGCACAGAAGTCGGGATTTGCGCCCAAGCAAGCGCAATTTCGGTCGAGATGTAATCGGCTCGCGCCTCCTCCAGAAAGGCAACGAACGACAGCAGCGCGGTGCCGTCACTGACCAGTTTGAATCCCAAGGCGCGGCGCATGGCCAGGTAATCGCGCAGCGCATCCCGCATGGCGCTCATGCCACACCTCCCGGCCAACGCAGGGCAAGTGGGCGGAGCGCATCAAAGTCGACCTTGGCGTAAATGCCCGTTGTCTTGGGATGCTGATGCCGAAGAATACTTCCAATCTCAGTCAAGGTTGCGCCGTGCCGGA
>NZ_BSOS01000123.1 GCF_030160635.1 Acidocella aquatica
CGGCGCGTGCGAGGACGCGGCGTTCGATGTCGCGGCCTTTGCGGACGAGGTCGTCTGGTGTGTCGGCGTGGGAGATTCGTTCGACGTCCTGTTCGATGATCGGGCCTTCATCGAGGTCGGTGGTGACGTAGTGGCCGGTGGCGCCGATGAGTTTCACGCCGCGGGTGTGTGCCTGGTGGTAGGGTTTGGCGCCCTTGAAGCCCGGCAGGAAGGAGTGGTGAATGTTGATGCATTTTCCTGAGAGTTTTGAGGCCAGGGCATCGGAGAGCACTTGCATGTAGCGGGCCAGCACCACGAGTTCCGACTTGGTCTCCTTCACCAGCGCCCAGATCTGGCTCTCCTGCTCCATCTTGGTATCCTTGGTGATGGGCAGATAATGAAAGGGGATGCCCGCGAGATCGATACCGGCAAAATGCTCCGGCCCATGGTTGGAGATGATCGCGGTGGGCGTCATCGCGAGTTCGCCGATGCGCCAGCGGTAGAGCAGGTCAACCAGGCAATGGTCGAATTTGGAGACCAGCAGCAGCACGCGGCGCGGCGTGGCGTGGTCGTTAATGGCATAATTGATTTTGAATGGTTCGGCGATGGCGCTGAAGTTTTCCCGCAGGGCGGCAATGCCGGCGCCGGTCACAAGGTCGAAGCCGATGCGGGCGAAAAACTTACCTGTCTCATCGTCATCAAACTGCTGCGCCTCGCGGATGTCAGCCCCCTGCTCGAACAAATAGGTGGTGACGGCAGCAACAATGCCAGGGCGGTTGACGCAGGAGAGGGTGAGCACATATTGCGGTTTTGACATGTTATCTCTTGTTTCCTCAAATGTTGGCAATTGCGAAGTGGCGCTTCAACCCCGGGGCTCGAATTCCGCCGCCGCCTCGCCCAGCGCATGGTGCAGCGCGCCGGCAAAACCGCGGAAGCAGGAGAGGATAAAACAATCCTCCTCGCGCCATAGCCGGATGCCGATATGCGCGGCGATGGTAAGAGCCACGGCGTGCGCTGGAAAAATGCTCTCGTGCAGGTCAATGGGGACAAGCTTGGCGAGAATCGCGCGCGCGAAGGGGCCGGAGATTTTGAAGAGGGCCTGGCCGTCGCTCTGGTCTGTGAAAGCGGCGATGTTGCTGGTTTTGGCGGCAAGGTTTGGCGCGGCGGGGCCGATGGCGAGCCAGACACCGGGGCCGGACCACAAATAGGTGAGATTATCCACGGTGATGCGGCGCGGCGTGAGCGGCAGGGTGATGCCCAGCGCCTGGTTCAGCGCGGCGGCCTGGCCTTTGAACGCGGCGAGGCTGACGATGTGGCGCGGCTCCAGCGCCTGCACAAAAGCCGTGCTGGGATAAGGATTTTTCGCGGCCTCAAGCATGCAGGCGGCTCCCTTGCGGATCAAGAAACACCGGCGCCACGACCTCGGCCAGCGTGTCGCCGTTGCGCACCGGATCGTACACCCGGATGGTCTCGCCGTGCCGCGCCGGGCCGTTGGCCAGCATCGCCAGCGCGATCGGGTGGCCGAGCGTGGGCGAGAGGGCGGCAGAGGTGATCCAACCCTGGTCGTTGCTCGCGCTGGCCTGCGCGCCCGGCGGCAGCAGATGGCTGCCCGCGCGAAAAGGTGTTGCGCGGTCAATGGGTTTAAGCCCGACCAGCGTGGGGCGGGAGGGGTCGGTCAGCGCCGGGCGGGCGGCCAGGGCGCGGCCGATAAAATCCTTCTTTTTGGACAGCAGCTTGCCCATGCCGAGGTCCTGCGCGGTGGTCTGGCCGTTCAGTTCCGGGCCGGCCGGGTGGCCTTTTTCGATGCGCATCACACCCAGCGCCTCGGTGCCGTAGGGGGTGATGTCCCACTGCGCGCCGGCTGCCATCAGCGCATGCGCCAGGGCATTGCCGTAACGCGCGGGGACCGCGACTTCATAGGCCAGCTCTCCAGAAAATGAGAGACGGAACAGCCGCGCCGGGGTGCCGCCGCAGATGCTGAGTTCCCCTGCCGCCATATAAGGGAACGCGGCATTGGAGATATCGAAGGGGGCGTCGACAATTTTCTCCAGAACAGCACGCGACTTCGGCCCGGCCACCGCAACCTGCGCCCACTGGTCGGTGACGGAGATGAAGGCAACATCGAGTTCCGGCCAGAGAATCTGGTGGCAGAATTCAAGATGCTGCATCACCTTCGCCGCGTTCGCGGTCGTGGTGGTCATGACGTAATGGTGTTCACCCAGGCGCGCGCAGGTGCCGTCGTCCATCACCATGCCGTCCTCGCGCAACATCAGCCCATAGCGCGCGCGGCCGATGGCCAGGGTGCTCCATGCATTTGTGTAGACGCATTCGAGGAACTTCGCCGCATCGGGGCCTTGGATGTCGATCTTGCCGAGCGTGGTGACATCGCAGATGCCAACGCCGGTGCGCACCGCGTTCACCTCGCGGCTGACGGCGGCCAGCCAGTCCTCCCCGGCGCGGGCGAAATATTGCGCGCGCAGCCACAGGCCGGTTTCGATGAAGGTGGCGCCCTGGGAGGTTGCCCAGTCATGCGTCGGGGTGAGCCGCGCGGGCTTGAAATGTTTGCCGCGATGCGGCCCCGCGAGCGCGCCAAGGGCGACCGGCGTGTAGGGCGGGCGGAAACGCGTGGTGCCGGTGGCCGGGATGCTCTTGCCGGTCGCCGCCGCCATCAACGCCAGCGCGTTCACATTGGCGGTCTTGCCCTGGTCGGTTGCCATGCCCAGCGTGGTGTAGCGCTTGAGATGCTCGACGGAGACAAAGCCTTCCTGCTTTGCTAACGTTATGTCAGTATCCGCAACATCGTTCTGGTAATCTACAAAGGCTTTTGCCTTCGCGGTGCCCGAGCGCCAGAGCGGCAGGATGTTGGGGTTGAGCCCGCGCCCGCTCGCCGCCCCGGCGACGCTCATGCCCGGCGGCAGCTCAGCGGGGATGAAGGTCGCGGCGGTCTCATCCCATGATGGTTTATCGTTGAGATGCGAGGTGAGATGCAGCGCCGGATTCCAGCCGCCTGACATGGCGATAAGGTCGCAGGGAATGCGCAACAGCGTACCGCTGACGGTAAGAACTTCCGCGGCTGTGACTTCAAGCTTGCCGATCGCGCGGTTGAGCTGCGCGCCGCAGAACAGCGGCGCGTTCGCCTGCGCCGCCAGCGCGCGCACATGCGGCGAGCTGTTCGCGCGGTTGTCGATAATCGCGGCGATGCTGATGCCTGCCAGCTTGAGTGCTGGAATGGTGAGCGCCGCTTCATCATGGTTGAGCGCCAGCACGGCGGCACGGCCGGGGGCGACGGCGTAGCGATGGATATAGGCGCGCACGGCGCCCGCGAGCATCACGCCCGGCAGATCGTTATTGCCAAACACCAGCGGCCGCTCGGTCGCGCCGGAGGCAAGCACGCTGCGCCCGGCGATGATTTTCATGAGGCGCTGGCGCGGTGCGGCGCTGGCGGGCAGATGGTCGGTGAGGCGTTGCAGCGCGCCATAGGTGCTGCCGTCATAAACGCCAAAAACCGTGGTGCGGGTAAGGATTTTGACCGTCTCGAGGCCCGAGAGGTCAACCGGCTTGCCATCGGAGAGCGCCTGGCCGCCCAGCATGGCCGCTTCGTCGCAGAGGATCACGCGCCCGCCCGTCCGCGCCGCCTCGCGCGCCGCCGCCAGCCCGGCCTCGCCGCCGCCGATGATCAGCACATCGCAAAATTCAGTGGATTTCTCGTAAACATCCGGGTCCGGCTGGGTGGCGGCGCGGCCCAGACCGGCGGCGCGGCGGATCAGCGGCTCGTAGAGTTTCTCCCAGAAGGAGGCCGGCCACATAAAGGTTTTATAATAAAACCCCGCTGCCAAAAACGGCGCCAGATGCGCGTTGATGCTGAGCAGATCATGCTTCAGGCTGGGGAAGCGGTTCTGGCTGGTGGCCACCAGCCCATCGAATAGTTCAGCGACGGTGGCGCGCGTGTTGGGCTCGCGGTGCGCGCCGGTGCGCAGCTCCACCAAGGCGTTCGGCTCCTCGGAGCCAGCGGAGAGAATGCCGCGCGGGCGGTGATATTTGAAGCTCCGGCCAACAAGCTTCACACCGTTGGCCAGCAGCGCGGAGGCCAATGTATCACCGGCATAACCCTGATAGGATTGCCCGTCGAAGCTGAAGCTCAGCTTGCGGCCGCGCTCGATCAGACCGCCGGAGGCGAGGCGATGCGCGCTCATGCGGCGTCTCTTGCTGATTTTACATGAAGAATTTCATGCGTCGCCAAATCGCGCCTGACCACCAGCCAGGCGTGGCACCCGGCGCTGTGATACCACAGCTCATCATGCGGGCCGTTGGCGTTGTCGCGGAAGTAGACGTAGTCGGTCCACTCCTTGGTGGGGGCCGCGCCGCCATCGCGCGGGCGGCGCACCGTGGCGTCGCCATGGTAGAGAAATTCTTCAAGGCCACGCGGGCCACAATGCGGACAGGCGATGCGCATCAGTGTAGATTCGGCTGGGCGCCGACCCCTTTCTCATCAATGAGTTTGCCCTCGGCAAAACGGTCCAGCCGGTAGGCGCCCGCAACCGCGTGCGGCTCGCCCTTCGCCAGCAGATGCGCGAAGCAGAAGCCCGAGGCCGGGGTCGCCTTGAAGCCGCCATAGCACCAGCCGGCATTGAGGTAGAGATTTTCAACAGGCGTCTTGTCGATGATCGGCGAACCATCCATCGTCATATCCATGATCCCGCCCCAATGGCGCAGCAGGCGGGTGCGCCCGATCATCGGCATCAGCGCCATGCCGCCCTCGCACACATCCTCGATGGTTGGCAGATTACCCCGCGCGGCGTAGGAATTATAACCGTCGATATCGCCGCCAAACACCAAACCCCCTTTGTCAGACTGCGAAATATAAAAATGCCCGGCGCCGAAGGTGATCACGTTGTCAATCAACGGCTTCAGCCCCTCGGTGACAAAGGCCTGCAAGGCATGGCTCTCGATGGGCAGGCGCAGCCCCGCCATCGCCGCCACCAGCGAGGACGCGCCCGCCACCGCGACACCCAGTTTTTTGGCGCCGATATAGCCGCGCGTGGTCTCAACGCCGATCGCCCGGCCATTCTCCTGGCGGATGCCCGTAACTTCGCAATTCTGGATGATATCCACCCCCAGGCGCGAGGCAGCGCGCGCATAGCCCCAGGCCACCGCATCATGGCGCACCGTGCCGCCACGCTTTTGCAGCAGCGCGCCCTGAACCGGGAAGCGGGCATTGTTGTAGTCCAGATAAGGGATCTTTTGCTTCAGCGTGGCCAGGTCAACCAGTTCGGAATCCACCCCGTGCAGCCGCATCGCATTGCCACGGCGCGCATAAGCATCACGCTGCGCATCAGAATGAAAAATATTGAACACCCCGCGCTGGCTCACCATCGCGTTGTAGTTGATATCCTGTTCCAATCCTTCCCACAGCTTCATGGAAAGTTCGTAAAACGGCAGATTGCCCGGCAACAGATAGTTTGAGCGGATGATCG
>NZ_BSOS01000124.1 GCF_030160635.1 Acidocella aquatica
GTCGGCGCATTTGCGCTCAAAAACAATGCACGGGAAGCGCAGGTTGGGCGGCCCGATTGCAGGTATTGGGCGACCGCCTCGCCGACCTCGACCGGCAGCGGCAATACTGCGGCATGGCCCGCTTTTCCAATCACAGCAATTGAGCCGGCCTCCCAGTCGATGCTGTCCAAGTTAAGAGAGACGATCTCGCTGGAGCGCAGGCCCAGACGAGCCAACAGCAACAGGATCGCGTAGTCTCGACGCCCCATAGGCGCGTCGCGGTCGGTGCTGCCAAGAACCGCGAGGAGGTGATCAGGCGCGATCGCCCTCGGAATGGCAGTCATTGACCAATTGGCAACGGTCGGAACTGCGCCAGCTAAATCAACCAGCGTTCCTCCGCAATAGCGTACATAGCGAAGAAAGGAACGCAAAGCGATCGTCGCTGCCTTGGCCCTGGCTGGACTGAGGCGTGCTGCCTGTCTTTGCACAAAGTGAATAACGTCCAGACCACGCAGGCTCGCAAGATCGACCGGCCCGGTTCCAAACCGCTCAGACAGAAAGCTTTTGGCAAACGGACAATATTGGACTAGCGTTTTTACTGATAGCCCCTGATCCTTGCGTAGGTGGCTGGCATATGCGGCAACTATCTGTTCGATCGGCGTCGGCTCGCTGATCGCAATAGTCGGCGCGCAGCAGAAACCCAATCGGCGAAGCACGTCAATTAGCCGTCGGAGCGTGGCAGCAGCGCCCTGTCGGATCTCTCGGTGTTCAAGCTCCTCCAGATAACGCAAAGCATGCTCGTCGGTCAGGGCCTCTGCGGTGATTTGCATAACCTGAAGCCAGCGACTGAATTTGGCGGCAGTCCGAAGCTGCTGCCCGATTACGCGACGCTCGAAGCCTTGTTCGCGAAGTCCCCTCGCAAACGTATCAATATGACCCGCCAACGGTCCCTCGGGCTCTTGCGCCAAGGTCCACGGTCTGTCGAAATTCGGTTCCATTCTTTCTCTCCTTCCAAAATTGGAAGGAGAGAGGCTATGCCGAGAAAGCGATCA
>NZ_BSOS01000125.1 GCF_030160635.1 Acidocella aquatica
GGTAGTGCCGCCCCGCGGGGCGGCACTACCCCTCAGCGGTTCTTTTTCTCCTTCCTGTTCATGCTTTTTCGTTCTTGCGTGCCGCCGTGGTGCGGCGGAAGCGGTAGGAGTCTGTGCCGGTTGTGATGATGTGCGCACGGTCGGTAAGGCGGTCGATCAGCGCTTTGCACAGGCGCGGATTGGGGATGACCTGGGACCACTCGGAGAAAGGCAGGTTGGTGGTGACGATCACCGCGGCTTTCTCGGCGCGGTCGGCGATCACCTGGAACATCAGCTCGCACGCCGTCTCGGCCAGTGGCACATAGCCCAATTCGTCGATGCAGATCAGGTCGAGCCGTTCCCACCGGCTAAGCGCGCGGCTGAGCTGGTTGGCGTGCGCCGCCTCGGCCAGTTCGTTGATCATCGCGGTTGCCGTGGTGAAGCGCACCCGCCGGCGCTGACGGCAGGCGGCCACGCATAATCCAGTCGCCAGGTGGGTCTTGCCGGTGCCCGCTTCGCCAACCAACAGGATCGGCTCCGCCTTGGCCACGTAATCGCCCGCGGCCAGGTCGCGCAGTTGCGCGGCCGAGACGCCGGATCGGTCGAACTCGAACCCCTCCAGCGTTTTCATCCGCGGCAGTCGGGCTTCGTGCAGCAGCCGCGCAATCGCCCGGGTCTCGCGTTCCTCCATCTCGGCGCCGAGCAAAGCTTCCAGATACCCGATATGGGATTGTCCCTCGCGGATCGCCGCCTCCGCCAGTCGTGCGAACTGCCCGCCCATCGTCGACATCCGCAGCGTCTTGCATTGCTGGCGGATGGCCTGCTCCTGCATGTCGCTCATCACGCGCGCCCCTGGCAGGGTGCCGTCAGCAGCGTATCGTAATCGGCGAGGCTGGGCATCGGCCGGTCATAGCGGGCCAGTTCGCCCACATCGACCGGCTCCGCCCGGGCCTTGTTCAACCCTGCCTCGTTAAGCAGGTAACGCACCGCCGCCACGTCACAGGCGCCGAGCGAGACGGTGGTGGTGATCGCCGTGCGCAGCCGATCCTGGCCGAATTCCTGGCCGAGCAGCAGCACGGTGATCATCGCCTGGGTGCCTTTGTCCTTGCCGTGCCGCGCACGCAGCCGGCGCCACAGCTCGTCGTAGCAATCAGGCCACCGGCCAGCTGCACGCCATTGCGCCAGCGGCTTGGAGCCCGCGAACGCCCCCGGCTTGTGGCTCAGCACATCGAGATAATGCTCAAGGTCGAGCACATGCTGGCGCCGCTGATGGCAGCGTTCATGCCGCGCGATCTGTTTGCCGCCATGCCAGATCTCGACATGCAACGGCCGGATCCGCGCTTCTACCCGGCTGCCCGCCTTCACCGGCACCGAGTAGAAATTCGTCTTCACCGTTACGCAGCCTTGCTTGTCGACCAGCGGGAAGGCGATATCAGCAATATCGAACCCCTCTGCCGCGCCGGGCAGCAGATGTTCGCGTTCCACCGCCATTGTGGTGCCGACCGTCTCGATCCGCCCGGCCAGAACCCGCGCCTCATCACCCCGGCAATGCGCAATGAGCCTGCCGTTCAGTGCATCGATATCTGCGATGCACGGCACCGGCACCAGGTGATTGCGCCGAAAATAACCGGCCTCTCCCTCAATGCCACCCTTCTCATGACCCTCGGCAGGCGTGCAGAACTCCGCGGTAAACCGCCAATGCGAGCGGAACGCCAGGAACCGAATTGTCTCCTCGCGCCGGTGGCCGCGCAGGATCTTGCGGACCGCACTCGCCAGATTATCATAGCGCAGCAGGCGAAACACCCCGCCGAAATAATCGAACGCCAACTCATGCGCCTCAAGAAACGCCTGCTGGGTTGCGTGCAGATACGCACGGTGAAACGCCGCCCCGCTCGCCATCGAGCGCATCGCGAACACCTGTACCTTGCAGCGCTCGCCATCAAAATCGACCCAGGCTTCATACCAGTCGACCTGCGCCTCCTGGCCCAGCGCATAGCTTTGCGGCACGAACGTCTCACGCCGCAGCAGCCCCAGCTGGTGTTTACGGTCGCGCACGTGGTTGCGCACCGTCGATTCCGCGACCGATGCGCCGGGAAACTCCGTCAGGATCCGATGGTAAATCCGCCGCGCCGTGTGCCGCTGCTTGCGCGGTGCCCGCTGATCCGCCTCCAGGATACCATCGATAAACCCAACCACAGCGTCCAGCTTCGGCTTCAGCCGCGGCGGATAACGGTGCATCGCAGGCAGCGCCGCAGCCAGCGCCTGACGAACCGTCCGCCGATGAACCCCAAACTTTGCCGCCACACCGGCAACCGTACCGACCCCAAACTCATGCTCCCGACGGAGCTGTTCGAATAATTCCACTTTGACTTTCCAGTCCATGCAGGGTTCCCCAATCGTGCTGGGGTGACCGTATG
>NZ_BSOS01000126.1 GCF_030160635.1 Acidocella aquatica
CTTCATGCATATCAGCCAGCACGCGCAGTTTGTCGTTCCATTCACGTTCAAGAGTGTCGGCGACCAGGCGGTTGCTCGGATCGACCAGCATGAATCGCCGCTGCGCAAGATCGGCATCGATCTGTGCGCGTTGGACAGCGCGGCGCCGGAGTTGATCCGCGTCATCATGGCGGGCTTCAATTTCTTTCCTGACCTCCAATGCCAACTCCACCGCGGTGGGCGTCATTTCCGCAGCGATCAATTCGCCGATTGCCTCGTCGACCGGCCACCCAGCTATCGTTTGACATTGAGGTTCACCGCGAGAGGCGTAAGCGCGGCTACAGATATACCATGTATCCACCTGACCGCGTCGGGCGGCATAGCGAGCACTCATATGACTGCCGCAACGTCCGCATACAGCGCGCCCTTGCAATAGGGCCGCCCCCTCGCGCGGCGGCGAGGCGCGCACGGCCTGATAGCCAGCGCCATTGTCCTCAAGAACCTTGAGGTTATGCTGGAACTTGTCCCAGCTGATATAGCCGGGATGGGCGTCCGGGATACATGCATGCCAGTCCTTCGGGTCGCGCTTGCGGAGCTGTTTCTTGCCATCGACGGTCCGGCGATAAAGGCGCTGGCCAAAAGCATAGACTCCAGCATAGCGCGGATTATGCAGCGTGCGCATTGCGCTCGATGCGGTCAGCGGTTGGAAGACCACCTGTTTCCCGTTGCGGAGTCGGGAGGGGAAGAGCAGACCTTCCCTGGCGAACGCCTTGACAGTCTGCGTAGCTGACCCGACCCGGGAGAACGTCTCGAAAAAATGGTTGATCATCTCCCTGACTTGGGCGTCAGGATCGAGGACCACATCGCCAAGTTCATCATAGATGAAGCCAGTCGGCAGAGGACAACGATATTCGCCGCGTCGCACCTTGTTGAGGATACCCCCGCGTAATCGGGCTTTGATGACATGCAACTCGGCTTCGCTCATGGTGCCCTTGAGCCCGAGCAGCAGGCGATCATTGAAGTTGGCGGGATCGTACACGCCATCTTCGTCGAGGATGAGGGTGTCGGCCAAGGCGCAGATTTCCAGCAGTCGATGCCAGTCCGCATTGTTTCTGGCGAGCCGA
>NZ_BSOS01000127.1 GCF_030160635.1 Acidocella aquatica
GGGTGGGTCACGGTAACAAGGTGCGGAGAGGCCGGCGAAATACCTGCATTTCTGACTGAGGTACAAACGACTGGAGCGCGGCAAATTCCTCTGGCCACAGGCGCGGGATGGCTCCGTGCTGCTGACCACGGCGCAATTATCCATGCTGCTGGAGGGGATCGACTGGCGCGCGCCAGTGCGCAGTTTTACGCCGGAAGCGGCGTGCTGATTCACAAAAACTCGTGATATTTGTTTCAAATATCGCTATACTTCACGCTGATGGATACGACCGCCGAGATCATTCATCTGCGTGCCCAACTCGCTGAACGCGAGGCGGAACTCTTGGCGGCGAACCTGCTCATCGAGCAGTACAGGGCGCAATTACACAAGCTGCGGCGCATGCAGTTCGGGCGCTCGTCCGAGGTGCTGGATGCGCAGGTCGAGCAGTTGGAACTACGGCTCGAAGACCTTGAGGAAGCCGAGGCCGCGCGGGTGGCGGCAATACCGCGCCCGCGCCCGGCACGGTCACCCGCGGTGCGCAAGCCATTGCCGGCACATCTGCCGCGTGAAGAGGTGTTGTACCCCGCCGCCGAGGTCTGCCCCGCTTGCGGCGGTACGCATCTGGTCAAGCTCGGCGAGGATATCACTGAGGTGCTGGAGAAAATCCCGGCCCGGCTGAAGGTGATCCGCCATATACGGCCCAAATTCTCCTGCCGGGCTTGCGAGACAATCACCCAGGCGCCGTCCCCCGACCTGCCGATTGAGAAGGGCCGCCCCGGTCCCGGCCTGCTCGCCCATGTGGTGGTGAGCAAATATCTCGACGGTCTGCCGCTCTACCGCCAATCCGCCATACTGGCGCGCGAAGGTGTGGAGATCGAGCGCGCCACACTGGCTGATTGGGTGGGACACACTGCCTGGTGGCTGGCCCCGCTCGCCGCCATGATCGGCGCCCATGTGAGGGCTGCCCCGGTGATCCACACTGATGATACGCCTGTGCCGCTGCTCAGTCCTGGCCTTGGCCGCACCAGAACCGGGCGGCTCTGGGTGTATCTGACGGACGAACGAAGTTGGCAGGGGCCGCGCGCCTCTGCCGCTTGGTACCGGTTCAGCCCCGACCGTAAAGGCGAGCGTCCACGCGATCATCTGGCGGGATTCGAAGGAACCATCCAGGCCGATGCCTACACAGGTTACACGGCACTGACCCGTGAGAGCTCGGCGCCAGGGCGTAACGCACCGCGTATCCAGCACGCCGCATGCTGGGCCCACGCACGCCGCAAACTCTTCGACGAATTCGAGCGCACCAAATCCCCCATCGCCCAAGAAGCACTGCTCCGGATTGGCGAACTCTATGCCATCGAGGCCCAGATCAATGGTGAGAACGCCGAACGCCGGGCTTTGGCCCGCCAGGAACAAGCCCGCCCACTGCTGGCCGAGCTCAAGCGCTACCTCCAGGAACAGCGCCGGCGCCTCTCTGCCAAGACCAATCTCGCCAAGGCCATCAACTACGCCCTCGGCCGCTGGGAAGGTTTGTGCCTCTACACCACCGACGGCCGTATCGGCATCGACAACAACCCTGCCGAACGGGCCCTGCGTGGCATCGCCATCACCCGTAAAAACTATCTGTTCCTCGGCTCCGAAGCTGGCGGCGAGCGCGCCGCCATCATCTATACCGTGCTGGAAACCGCAAAGCTCAACGGGCTCGACCCCGAAGCCTATCTCGCCAACATCATCGACCGCATGGCAAAAGGGCACCCAGCCAACAGGCTCACCGAACTACTGCCTTGGAACTGGAAGCACCATGCCGGACCTGCCCCGTCACCTGAAACAGCTTGAACAAGAATTACTGGCACTCGACGAGGGGGCGATGCTGCTGGAGGTGCTGGACGGGTTCATCGCAGGTCTGCTCGTCTGCCCGGAACTGATCATGCCCAGCGAATGGCTGCGCTGGGTCTGGGATAGCGAGGAGGGCGGCGAGCCGGCCTTCGACAGTCTCGCTCATCTCAACAAACTCATCGGCCTGGTCATGCAGCATTACAATGGCACCGCCAGGCTCTTAGCCGAACGGCCCGACCATTACGGCCCGCTGTTCGCCATCGACCCGCGCAACGACGACATACTTTGGGAGCTATGGATCGAAGGCTTTGAGACCGCATACAAGCTGCGCCCGGCAGCATGGCAGAAATGCCTCGCGGACCCGCAAACCGCGCAGGCCATGTCCGGGCTACGGCACCTCATCAACGCCGTTCAGCACGATCGGCAATTATCCGAAGAACAATATTCCACCTTATGCGTCACCGCACCGGACGACATCACTCGATGGATCGTCACCCTCAACGCGTGGCGCCTCAAGAATGACGAGCTTACCAACATGCCGCCGGTCTTCTATGCGCCACCAACCGCAAAGGTTGGACGCAACGAGCCATGTCCCTGCG
>NZ_BSOS01000128.1 GCF_030160635.1 Acidocella aquatica
CGCTTGGCACCGCGATGTGCAGCGGCTTGTTCAGGCCCAGCAACATCGGCCCCACGGTGACGCCCTCGGCGATGGCCTTCACCAGGTTGAAGGCGATGTTCGCCGCGTCGATATTGGGGAAAATCACCAGATTGGCAGCGCCGGTCAGCGTCGAATCGGGCAGCGCCTGCGCGCGGATCTGCTCCACCAGCGCCGCGTCGCCGTGCATTTCGCCGTCGATTTCCAACTCCGGGTCCTGCGCGCGGATCAACGCCAGGGCGGCGCGCATCTTGCGGGCGGAGGGCGAGTTGGAGCCGCCGAAGTTGGAATGCGAGAGCAGCGCCACTTTCGGCTTGATACCGAAATGATGCACCGCCCGCGCCGCCAGATGCGTCATCTCCGCCAGCTCTTCCGCCGTCGGGTCCATGTTCACATGCGTGTCGCAGAAAAACAAAACACCCGCCTGCACGATCAGCGCCGTCATCGCATAAACGCGCGTCGCCCCGGCGCAGCGCGGGATGATCGGCAACGCATACTGAAACTGCCGCCACCAGTCGCCGGTGCCGCCGCAAATGGCGGCGTCCGCCTCGCCCAGCGCCAGCAGCATGCCGGCGGCAACCGTCGGGCGCTTGCGCAAATGCCGCGCCGCCCATTCCGGCGGCACGCCGCGCCGGCCGACGCGCTTCTGGTAGTCACCCAGCACCTGCGCGAACAGCGCCTTGTCCTGGTCGAAATCAACAATGCGCACATCCTGCCCTGGCCGCATCCGCAGGCCCAGGCTGGCGATTTTGGCGGCAATCACCATGCCGCGGCCCACCAGCACGGGCTGCGCCAGCCGGTCGTCCAACACGCTCTGCACCGCGCGCAGAGTGCGTTCGTCCTCGCCCTCGGCATACACGATGCGCGGATGCGCCTTGCGCGCAACTTCGATAACAGGTCGCAACAACTGCCCGGAGCGAAACACAAAACGCTCAAGCTCATGCTGATAAGCGTCAAAATCCTCAATCGGCTTGCGCGCCACACCAGCTTCCATCGCGGCGCGGGCCACGGCCGGGGCGATGTGAAGGATCAAGCGTGGATCGAAAGGTTTGGGGATGATGTATTCCGGCCCGAAGGTCGGCGCGACGCCGCCATAGGCCGCCGCCACCGTCTCCGAGGCTTCCACCCGCGCCAGCTCCGCAATGGCCTCCACCGCCGCCAGCTTCATGCTCTCGGTAATCGCCGTCGCCCGCACATCGAGCGCGCCGCGGAAGATGAATGGAAAGCACAGAACGTTGTTCACCTGGTTCGGAAAATCCGAGCGCCCCGTTGCCATGATCGCATCCGGGCGCGCCGCCATCACCAGTTCCGGCAAAATCTCCGGTTCCGGATTGGCCAGCGCCAGGATCAACGGGTTGGGCGCCAGCAGCGCCAGCCACTCCTGCCTGAGCACACGCGGCGCCGAAAGCCCGAGGAAAATATCAGCCCCGGCCAGCACCTCATGCAACACCCGCGCATCGGTCTGCCGCGCCACATGTTCCAGCGTCGGGTCGAGATTGGGCCGCCCGATATAGATCACGCCCTCCTTGTCGGTCATGGTGACGTTTTCAGGCTTCGCGCCGAGCGAAAGCAAAATATTCACGCAGGAAAGCGCCGCCGCCCCCGCGCCGGAGGTAACGATTTTCACCTCCTCAATTTTTTTGCCCTGCACCTTGATCGCGTTCAGCACCGCCGCGCCCACGATGATCGCGGTGCCGTGCTGGTCATCATGAAACACCGGAATATTCATGCGCGCGCGCAAGGTCTGCTCAATGCGGAAGCATTCCGGCGCCTTGATGTCCTCCAGATTGATGCCGCCAAAGGTCGGCTCCAGCGACGCGACGATGTCGATGAACTTGTCAGGGTCCTGCTCGTTCACCTCAATGTCGAACGAATCGATCCCGGCGAATTTCTTGAAGAGAACCGCCTTGCCCTCCATCACCGGCTTGCCGGCCAGCGCGCCGATATTGCCCAGCCCCAGCACCGCCGTGCCGTTGGTGATCACGCCAACAAGGTTGGCCCGCGAGGTGAGGTCAAACGAGGTGTCAGGGTCAGCCACAATGGCATCGCACGCCGCCGCAACCCCAGGAGAATACGCCAGTGACAGATCCCGCGACGTCTCCATCCGCTTCGTCGCCGTAATCGCCAG
>NZ_BSOS01000129.1 GCF_030160635.1 Acidocella aquatica
CCCGGCATGCACTGTACACGATTATCGAGCATCCGATGCTTATGGCCGTCGGCCACCCGAACACGGCAAGCGGCAAAGCGGCATGTCAGGCCACCTTTCGTACCCTGACGCCAGGTGATCTTTTTCCATTTTTTCCCGGTCAGCATTAGCTCCGCGGAGATCGGGGGCCGGTCGGGGACGTGGTATTTTCGGCGGTTGCCGGTTTTCGCGACGGGGAAGGACAGAGCAATATCGGCCGGATAGACGTTCTGGCGCCGCGACAGACCCACCGCCCATAGTAGGCCACGCGCGCTCAAAGCTTCGCGGAAAGGCCCGCTTGATCCGTACCCTGCATCGGCAAGCACACAGCCAAAACGCGTGCCGGAAGCGATGACCCGGTCGATCTCCTCAATGGCAATTTCCGGCTTTGTTCGCGCGGCCTGCCGATCCGCCGGCACACGCGCCCGCGCCATGCGTGTGGGATCGTCCGTCCAACTCTCCGGCAGGAATAGCCGAAGACCAAC
>NZ_BSOS01000130.1 GCF_030160635.1 Acidocella aquatica
GACGCAAAAACCCCTGGCGGACGAGGCCCGGGCGCAGACGGCCGCACCAATGGCAGTGCACGGTCGCTCGCCGGGGCGTATCCCCATCGGAAGCTGCGTCGCTCGCATCCTTCGGCGAGCCAGGGGACACCACATCATGGGTGGGCGGTTGGGGTGAACCGTGATGCGTCACATTCTTTTGGCGCATCCGCCAGCGAGCAGTCCGCGCGGCGTGAGCGCGCCGCCCCTGATGGCTGTTCTGGTAGCGTTGTCCGGCGGCGCGCAGGGTATGGCGCCGGGCCCGCTGAGCGCAATCGCCAGCGCAATAGACCTGGCCGCGGTCACAAAAGCTGCAGATCAGCGCCTGGGTCCGACAGCCCGCGCACAGAAACAGCCGGGCAGGCAGATCGTCACCGTCACCATCATCGCAACCGCGGGCGCCTTGCGCGCCGGCACAGATCAGACGTGGACGGACGCCAGGATTGGTGGAATACTTGCCCTGCATTTGTGCCCAGCACAGTGTGGGGCACGGCGTCGAGCGTAACCGCCAAGTTCAGATCGGCGCCGTGCTTGCCCTTCAAGAGAGGCAAGC
>NZ_BSOS01000131.1 GCF_030160635.1 Acidocella aquatica
AGGGAAACGGGACGCCAGGGCCTACCGGCGGAATCGGTTTTGCGGTGTGCGGTGCTCAAGCAATATCGGCAGCTGAGTTATGAAGAACTCGCCTTCCATCTCGAGGACTCTTCTTCGTTCCGTGCATTTGCGCGATTGCCGCTGTCATTGTGCCCAAAGAAGTCAGTGCTGCAAAAGACGATCAGCCGGATCCGGGCGGAGACCTGGGAACAGATCAATCGGGCGTTGCTGACCGACGCCGAACACGAAAAGATCGAGCGCGGCACTATCGTGCGGGTCGACAGCACGGTGTGCGAGGCGCTGATGCACGCCCCCAGCGACAGCTCGCTACTGTGGGATTCCGTTCGGGTTCTGACGCGGTTGCTGAAAGAATCTGTCACTCTCCCGGGCGGTGTCGCGGTCATGTGGCGCAACCATCAGCGGTTGGCCAAGAAACGGGCGCTGGCGATCAGGTACAGCCGGGGCAAGGACAAGAAAGCCCGGCTGTACAAGGATCTGATCGCCGCCACCCAAGCCACGATCGCATCGGTTCGGCGGGTTGAGCTGCAGCTCGACAACAGCATCGAGGGCGCAGCCTGGTGTTGCGAAGTCGCGCATTATCTGGGGTTGATCGAGCGGGTCATCGACCAGACCCAGCGACGCGTCTTCGCCGGCAAGGCGGTGCCCGCAACCGAAAAACTGGTCAGCCTGTTCGAGCCGCATGCCGACATCATCGTCAAGAGCCGTCGCGACGTACAATATGGGCACAAGCTCAACCTCGCCACCGGCAAGAGCGGCATGATCCTCGATATCGTCGTCGAGGACGGCAATCCGGCTGATTCAGCATGCTTCCTGCCCATGCTCGAACGCCATGTTGCGCTCTATGAGGAGGCGCCACGCCAGTCGGCGGCTGACGGTGGCTATGCCAGCCGCGATAATCTCAAAAAGGCCAAGGCGATCGGCGTGAGTGATGTCGCCTTCCACAAGAAATGCGGTCTCGAAATCGAGGACATGACCAAGAGCAAATGGGTGTATCGCAAGCTGCGTAACTTCCGCGCTGGCATCGAGGCCGG
>NZ_BSOS01000132.1 GCF_030160635.1 Acidocella aquatica
AGGGCATCATGCGGCGTTGGCCGGCAATACACCGGCTCGGTGGGGAAGATCATGAACTGCCAGATCGGCGTGTTTGCCACCTATGTGTCGCGTCACGGTCATGCGTTCATCGACCGGAAGTTATATCTGCCAAAAAGTTGGACGGACGACCCCGTCCGTCTGGCCGCTGCGCATGTGCCGGAAGAAACAGGCTTTGCCACCAAACCGCAATTGGCCGCGCTGATGATTGCCGGCGCGATTGCCGCGAATGTGCCGTTCGCCTGGGTCGCTGCCGACAGCGTTTACGATGTTGGTGCGATCGAGCAGGACCTGCGTCGCGCCGGCAAGGGTTATGTGCTGGGGGTGAGTTCGACCCATTGGTTTCATTCATGGGGCAAGACGCCGATGATCGCCGGCACCGCAGCCGAGATTGCGCAACGCGGGTTCCGGCCGATTGGCAGCGCTTGTCGGCTGGTTCCGGCACCAAGGGGCCGCGTTTGCAAGATTGGTGCTACCTTGAACTTGCCGACCTTGAAGCTGAGACCGAGGCCGACGCGAATCATAACCAATGGACACGCGGCCTGCTGATCCGCCGTCATATCGCCGACAGTGAACTCGCCTTCTTCTCAACCTGGTGCCAGGTGGGAACCACGATCGAAACCTTGGTTGCAGTAGAAGGCCATCGCTGGTCGATCGAAGATAGTTTCGAGGCCGCCAAGAACGAACTCGGCTTTGACCATAATGAAACCCGTTCCTGGCACGGGTGGCACCGTCACGTATCTCTGGTGATGCTGGCTTTTGCCATGATTGCGGCGATCCGGCATCGCGCAAATCAGCCAACATCAAAAAAACAATGCACCAGCCTGCAACACATCATCTGATCTCATCCGTTGGTCGATCCAAGAAATCAGGCGGATAGCAAACCGACTCGCGCAAAAACGTATCCGGGCCACCTACGTCATAGCTTGGTCA
>NZ_BSOS01000133.1 GCF_030160635.1 Acidocella aquatica
GGTCATGCGTTCGGCCTGTATGTGCGGCAACGTGGCCGCCGGCCCAGATGGGTTCCGCGAGCAACATCCAAACACAACTGCGGCGTATAGTATGCCGGTGATTCAATCGGATTTTGTTGCTCGTCGGTTCGACCGATCATCATCTCTTGCTCTGCCCTTAAACCCTCGGCACCGGCACGTGGTTTAGGCGGCTACCGGCTGACGCCGATACGCTTCACCACGCGCCATCATGGCCCAGATGATCCGGGCCATCTTGTTGGCCAGAGCGATCGCCGCGACCTTGCGCGGCCGCCGCTCCAGCAATTGCACCAGCCAGGCGGTAGCTGACTTGGCTCCGGGTTTAGCGAAGCGGATCACCGCCATCGCTCCGACCACGAGGAGCTGCCGCAACCTCTCATTGCCTGCTTTACTTATCTTTCCCATACGATGCTTGCCGCCGGTGGAATGTTCTCGCGGGGTCAGCCCAAGCCAAGCGGCAAAATGTCGCCCGGTCTCAAAGTTCGCTAGGTTCACGCTCAGCGCCATGGTGATCGCGGTGATTGGTCCAACGCCTGGAATTGCGGCGAGTAGCCTGCTCACCGCGTTAGCCTTGTGCTGTTCGAGCAGCTGTTTCTCCAGCACCTCGATCTTCGCATCGAGATCAGTGATATGCCGGCCCATCTGCTCGAACATCGCCTTTGCAATTGCCGGAATCGCCTCCTCCGCAGAGAGAAGGGCGAGCAATGCTGTGACGTCGCGCAGCCCTTGGCGGCAACGATGCCAAATTCCGCCGCATGCCCTCGCAACGCGTTGATCGCCTGGGTGCGTTGGTTCACCAAGAGCTCCCGATGCTTGACAACAATCGTCGCGGCTTGCTCATCCACCGATTTGACCGGAACCTGGCGCATGGCCGGACGTGATGCCGCCTCACAGATCGCCTCCGCGTCGTTGCGGTCGTTCTTGCTCC
>NZ_BSOS01000134.1 GCF_030160635.1 Acidocella aquatica
TTGTTTGAATTTTGGGGTGGCCCGCTCTGAGGATGATGGCTTCTTTCACAGCAAAGGAGCCAGCCATGACCAAGCCTGTTGCCACGCCTTCGTCCGTCGATCTGCGCCAGCGGATGATTGAGGATATGGATATGCGCCGTTTCTCGCGGGAGACACGGCGTAACTACCTCCGCGATGTCGGGCGCTTTGCCCGATTTCTGGGCCGGTCGCCCGACACGGCGACAGCAGAAGATATCCGCCAATTTCAGATTGCGCAGCATGATGCCGGGATGCCAGTGCCGACAATGAACAGCATTGTTTCGGCATTGCGATTTTTGTTTACTATCACGCTCGACCGGCCAGATCTGGCGCGCAGGTTGGTCCGGGCAAAGCATCCGCGTAATTTGCCGATTGTGTTGAGCCAGAATGAGGTCGCCCGCTTGCTCGATGCCACGACCAGCCTCAAACATCGTGCGGCCCTTTCTGTTGCCTATGGCGCCGGCCTGCGGGTGGCGGAAGTTGCGGCGCTTAAAGTTAGTGACATCGACAGCGAACGCATGCTGCTCCGGATCGAACGCGGCAAAGGCGGGCGATATCGCAACGCCATGCTGTCCAATGATCTTTTGATCATGCTGCGTGCCTGGTGGAAGGCCGGCCATCAGCAGGGCGTCATGCATAAGGCTGGATGGCTGTTTCCAGGACAACAGGTGACGAAGCCGATTTCTACCAGGCAGCTACATCGTGTTGTCGTGGAGGCGGCGCGGGTGGCAGGAATCACCAAACATGTTGGCCCGCATACGCTGCGCCACAGCTTCGCAACACATCTACTCGAAGACGGTACCGATGTTCGTGTGATCCAGGTTTTACTCGGCCACACCAAGCTCGAGACGACGGCGTTGTACACGAAGGTTGCCACCCGCATGGTTCGCCGCGTGACCAGTCCGCTCGACAAGGTGATGGCGTTAATGGAGGCTAAAGCGGCGCCCGGCCCCTGAGCGGGCCATGGGCGCCTCACTCGAGGTCGCCGACATTTTTCGCGCTGAAGGTCCCGGATACCGCGCCGCCCAGGCCGGGCATCTGAGCCTGCTTCAGCTCAAGGTGATGTCGGCAATTGAACGCTGTCGTACCGCAGCGCTTGGCGGCCATGTCGAAGGCTGCGAGGACTGCGGCCATCAGCGCATCGCCTATAATAGCTGCCGCAACCGGCATTGTCCCAAATGCCAGGGCGTTGCGGCGCGCACCTGGCTGGCCGAGCGCGAGGCCGATCTGCTGCCCGTCGGCTATTTCCATGTCGTGTTCTCAGTACCCGCTGAGATTGCCGCCATCGCATGGCAGAACAAAGCGCTGGTGTATGACCTGCTGTTCCGGGCCGCGGCGGAGACGATGATGACCATCGCCACTGACGCTAAGCATTTGGGTGCCAGGATCGGCATCACCGCCGTACTCCACACATGGGGTTCGGCCATGACGCATCATCCGCATATCCATATGATCGTGCCGGGTGGCGGTATCTCGCTCGATGGTCAGCGCTGGGTCGCTTCACGCGCCAGTTTTCTGCTGCCAGTGCGGGTGCTCTCAAAACTGTTCCGCCGCTTGTTCCTGACCGGGCTGATGGCGCTGCATGCTGCCAGGCAGTTGACCTTCTTCGGCCAGATGCAGGGCCTTGAGGATCAGCGCGCATTTTTGCGTTACGTCGCGCCGCTGCGCCGCAAAAACTGGGTGGTATACGCCAAGCCGCCATTTGCCGGACCGGCGGCGGTGCTGGCATATCTCGCCCGCTACACGCACAGGGTTGCCATCTCGAACCGCCGTCTGATTGCCATGGATGAGGCCGGCGTCACCTTCCGCTACAAAGATTACCGCCGCGACGGCGCCGAGCGCTATCAAACGATGACCCTGGCGCCAACAGAATTTATCCGTCGCTTCCTCCTGCATGTGCTGCCCAGGGGCTTCCACCGTATCCGCCATTACGGGCTGCTCGCCAACACCACGCGCAAGGACAATATCGCCCGCATCCGCCAGATGCTCGGCGTGCCCCAGCCGGTCGTGCAGGAAACACCAACCGGCGAGACCACCACAGAGCCTTGGTGCCGTTGTCCATGCTGCGGCGGGACTATGGTCATCATCGAAATCCTGGCACGCAGCATTCAACCCAGAGCGCCGCCACCAACTCCTGGATCAGCCGGGAGATGGGTATCGTGACCCGGAACGAGCTGCATCCACCCAACGTCCTGGCAACTCTGCCATGGGCTATACAGTTCCTCACACACTTGCGTCCGTCGACCTTGTCCATGATCGCCAGCTTTACTCATTGCAACATAAATCCGCAGGCATCTTGTCAGGGCTTCTACAAAGAACATGAAATATTAAGGCAAAATCCAAGCCCTGGAGCTGCCGTCCGGTGCCAATCCAGCACCACCATGTTTCCCAAAAATATCAAATCCCCATAGCCGTAGC
>NZ_BSOS01000135.1 GCF_030160635.1 Acidocella aquatica
TCGGCTTGCTTTGCATTATTCAGTGCCGAACCTCTGCGGGTCAATCAACCAACGGAGGACCAGCCGATGCCCGCTAGCCGTCACGAACTAATTACCGCATTCAATTCCTCGCTTCTCAGTCAGCGATACAGCCCAGTCGTGGCGATGAACTACTGCACCTACGCATCTGGGTTTCTGGATTATCTGGGGCAGCGCGCCATCTTGATCGCGGACGTGATCGACGTGCAGGTAGAGCAATACCTGCGGCACGCGATCGAATGTTTGAACAGGAGCGTGGTCGGCGTCCCAGCGCGCGTTGGCACGAGGTCCCTCGCTCCTGAATTCATGCCCTGTTGCGATTAACTCACGGTCATTGGCCACCAGCAATTCAAGCACGTAGCGCCACACGCCTTCCGGCACGCCACCGCCGTGCACCTCATCTCGGCCGGCGTCGACGTTACAGTCATCCGAAGCTGGCTCGGTCATGTCAGCCTCGACACGACCAACCACTATGCCAGGGCCAATCTGGAAACGAAACGGAAGGCCCTGGAAAAGGTC
>NZ_BSOS01000136.1 GCF_030160635.1 Acidocella aquatica
CCGTTCAACCAGCCGATCCCCAGCGACACCAGCAACGCGAAGGCGATGCCAACCCACAAATTGCCCGCCACCTGCGTTGCGAACATCGAGGCCGAGAGCGCGGAAGTTGTTACCGCGACGCCTGCCGTCAGATCGAATTCACCGCCGATCATCAGCAGTGAGACAGCCACGGCCGGAATGCCGATTGTCGCCGACTGATAAAGAACCGTCGTGAATGCCGGTAGTTGCCGGAAAGGCGGAGCAACGACGAAGAACAGGATAAAGACCAGAATGGCCCCGCCGAGCGCGCCGGCCTCGGGACGCTTCAGCGTCTTTCTCCAAAAACCTTGCCTGACAAGTTGCGGATGAGACGGCCCCGCCGCAACCTTGTTCGCTGCTGTTTGATTTGCCATGTTATCTATGACTCCCATGTCTGCTATCTTTCTGTGGCCGGCCATGAAAATCATGGCCGGTCCTCAGAGTTTGATCGCCGGCTGGCTCTTAGCGCGTGCCTTGCTGCACGAATTTAGAGACCTCGGCGATATTCTGCGACGTCACGAACGCCGGGCCGGTGAGAACCGGAAGCCCGCCGCCGACAACGTCACCGTTCGTCTTGTAGAGCCACAGCAGGTCAATCGCCTCATAGCCCTCGACATAGGGCTGCTGATCGACAGCCCACTGCACCTTGCCCTGCTGGATCAGCTTCACCGCCAGCGGGCTCATATCAAACGTGCCCACTTTCGCCTTGCTGTTGGCCAGGCCGACAGCCTGCACCGCGGTCGGCGCAAAGGGCGCGCCCAGCGTCACCACATAGCCGATATTCGGATTTTGTTGAAGTTCAGCAACAATGCGCGCCTGCACGCCCGACATGTCATAACCGTTGACATAGAGGATCTCCAGATGGCCCTTGAAGGTATCCTTGATGCCATCGCAACGCGCTTCAAGCTGCACGGCGCCCTGCTGCTGATCAACGCAAACAGCCGAGGTGACGCCTTCGGCGTTCAGCTTGTCGCCAACCGCCTGGCCGGCGATCGTCTCGTCCTGGCCGACATACATCAGCAGACCGGCTTGTTTCCAGGCATCGCCGCCAGCATTGAAGCCGACAACGGGAATGCCAGCCTGCTGGGCCTGCTTCAGCGTGCCATCCTCGGCATCAGGAAAGGCAAGCGTCAAGGCAATACCGTCAACATGCTGCTGAACCATGTTGGTGATCAGCTGCGCTTCGCCCGATGCAACCGGGCTCGAGTCGTAGACAAGCTTCACATTGTCCTTCTTCGCCGCCGCCTCGGCACC
>NZ_BSOS01000137.1 GCF_030160635.1 Acidocella aquatica
GGGCAAGTAGCGGAAGTGGTGGCCTCCTGGTCCATGGCGCCGGTTATCGCCGCCTTTCAGGCGCTGCGTGGCGTCGCTTTCCTGACCGCGGTCACTTTCGTCGCCGAAATTGGTGATGTGCGCCGCTTCGAAACTCCGCGCCAACTGATGGCGTATCTCGGTTTGGTCCCTTCCGAAAACTCTACCGGCCAACGGGTCCGACGTGGCAGCATTACGAAAGCCGGCAATAGCAGGGTTCGACGTGTACTCATCGAGGGCGCTTGGACGTACCGGTTCCCGGCTCGCATAAGCCGGCTGTTGCAAGAACGACAGGCCGGACTGACGAAAGCTGTGAGCGACATCGCCTGGAAAGCACAGGTCAGGCTCTGCAGCCGCTACCGAAAACTCATGGCCCATGGCAAACGCCAGTCCGTCGTCACGGTGGCAATCGCCCGGGAAATGGCCGCCTTCCTCTGGGCAATCGGACAAGAGGTGGAGCCGCATCAAGTAGCCTGATCAACCGCTGCAATCGCCAACGATTCATTTCACTTCAAGACAGGAGAACAACTAAGTCCGACATCATTGTTGCGTATCGCTGGAGGCAGGGCCCCGGTGGGGGAACTCTCGAACCAACTTTGTGGCCGACATTGTCGACGCCCGCTGACAGATCGAGCCAGCCCCAGACGAACATACGGAAATGCGGTATCCAACCCGCGCATCAGAGTCTGCAAACCGTCGTCTCAGCGGCTCTGCCTCCTGCCCTGCGCAACAATCATCTGCTGCAC